>NZ_JANIIC010000006.1 GCF_024519315.1 Streptomyces malaysiensis subsp. samsunensis
CCCCCCTCCCGATACCAGGGGCCCCCCCCAGCCCCCCGCCCCCGGGCCCCCCCCCCAACCCCCCCGCCGTTGGCCCCGGCCAGGGAGCCGCCGTCCGAGCCGCTGCCCCCGGCTCCGGAACCGCCGTTCGCCGTTCCGCCGCAGTCGCCGCCGGAGCCTCCGATGAGCCCGCCCAGCACCCCGGCGATCACGCCGCCGTCGCCTCCGCCGTCCCAGCCTCCGGCACCGCCCACCGCCAGACCGGCGATCGAACCGCCGCCGCAGCTGTCGGATCCGCTCGACACACCACCGGCCGCGCCGCCGATGAGACCGCCGTTCCCGCCGCCGTCGGTGCCGCCCACCGCGCCGCCGATGGCCCCCGCGATGGATCCCCCGCCGCCATCGGAACCGGACCCGGAACCGGAACCGGACCCGGAACCGGAACCGGACCCGGAGCTGGAGTCGGAACCGGGGTCGGAACCGGGGTCGTCGGTGCCGCTCCCACCGGTGTCGTCCCCATTCCCCCGCCCACCACCACGGAATTCCCGGGCGGGCACCACATCGTCGGGCATCTGCCCGCTGGGTGGCTTGCCGTCGAGCAGGAACTGCACACCGCAGTGGACCGTGGCCCCCTGCGGCGCGTCGTCCGCCACCGTGATGGTCTCGGTGAACGTCGCCACCTCACCGCTGGTCACCTGCCGGGTGGCCGGATCCAGCGTGACCGAGAGTGCGGGGTCGCAGCCGAAGGTCTGATAGCTGACGGTGGTGGGCAGATTGGTCAGCCCCTCCGCCACCGTGTCGGCCACCTCGCCGGAGTCGATGTCCTGGAAGAGCCTTCCGCCCGTGGCCTGGACGACCTTGGTGGCCTGGTCCGGATCGTGTGTCGGCTCCTGATTCTGGCCCGGGCCGTTGCCGTTGTCGCCGTTGCCGTTCAGTCCGTCGCCGAGTTCGGTCGCCACATCCACGGCGAGGACGCGGACGCCCGCGTCCTTGAGCGCGTTGATGCCATCGGTGAGCGAATGCCCCTTGCTGGGGTCGTGGCTTGAAGCGTCGCCGACGAGGACGACGACGGGGCTCGCGCCCTCCCGGAAGGCGCCACCCGCCCCGTTGGCGATCTGCCACAGACCGTTGATCCAGTCCTCGGCGGGACCGGGGCTGTACGAGCCGCGGTCATCGGTGAGCTGGTCGACGCCCTTCTGTACGTCCTCCAGGTTGTCCGTCAGCGTCTGGAGCACCGTGAACACCCGCTCGCCGTCGACCTGTTGGTCCCCGTAGGTGGCGACGGCGAAGCGGGAGTCGGGCTGCTGCTCGCGCACTCCGCTGGTGATCTGCTCCAGATTGGCCTGAACGTTGTCGATGGTGGGCTGCATGCTGCCCGTGCCATCGACCAGCAGCACCACATCCGGCCGGGGCGGCACCACGGGGGTGCGCACCTTCTTGTCCACGGTCAGCGCGTCACCCGGGTCCAGCGATTCGTCCACCACGGCCGGGGTGACCGCCGGCCGTGCCGCGGCCGCGCGCTTGCCCGCGGCCGCGCCCGGGACCACGCTGATCACCAGTAGCAGAACGGCGGTCAGCGTGCCGACGCGAAAGGCGCGAGCGCGCACGTCGTCACGTATCCCGGCAAGCGGTCGAAAGCGCTGGAACCCCCGCACAGAACGCACAGAACACCCCACTCGAGATCGGCGCGCCGGGCTCCACGATCGCGGTTCACCGGGGAGCGGCGCACCGGGGCGTGAGCCAGCCCTTAGGGAAGGGCCGGCTGCCCCTTGAGGCAAACGCTCATATCAATCCCTGCCGGAGCGCGTATGCCACGGCGTGGCTGCGGTTACGGAGATTCAGCCGCGTCATGACGGCGTGCAGCACGTTTTTGATCGTGCGTTCGGAGTAGGAGAGTTTCATGGCGATATCCGCGGTGTCATAGCCCTCGGCGACCAGCCGCAGCACTTCGATCTCGCGGGCGGCCAGACCGGTGAAATTGAGCCCGTTCGGTGCCAGCACTTGCCCCTGGAGCCGGCCCACCTGCTCGAGCAGGCTGCCCAGCAGATCCGGCGGGACCCGCCCCTCGCCCTTCGCCACCGCGCCGATCACCTGCACTAATCGTTCCGGGGTCGCCTCGGCGCGGCGGACGACCCCGACGAAGCCGCACTCCGCGGCGTTCACCAATTGCTGTTCGTCGATGTGGGTGGTGACCAGAACCCCCCGCGCGGTGCTGGTCCGCTGAATCTGGCGCAACACGCGTAGCGCGCCGTCATCGAGAACGTCCAGGACGACGACCACGACCTGTGGTGAGTCGGGTTCGTCCCAGTCGATGACCTTGACCTCGGGCCGGGTGCGCAGCTGGCTGGCGACTCCGGCCTGCGACACCGGGTCCCCGGCGCGCAGCGCCACCGTAACGCGATCTCCCGTCGTCTGTTGCACGTCGCTCTCTCCCCTCGGGCGACTGAGGGAGGGCCTTGATGAAGAATGTGGATGGCGCGTCCATGTCATCTCCACATTTCATTCACGCTCACCTCCCCGTAACGGGCAACCACAGTAATCCCCCTAGTTCTCCAAGGAAATGAGCGTGACTCACCGGGCACCGCAATTGCCCGAAAGTGTGACTGTGCGGCCGCTGCCGACGCCGAGGAGCGGAGAATACGGTGCGCGGCATGAGTGTTTCGGCGAGCCTGGACGAGTCCTCCGTCGTCGTCGAGCCCGGCGGCGAGGCCGAACTCCCCGTACAGGTGCTCAACTCGGGAACAACCGTGGAGGAGTGCCGCTTCGAGGTGGTCGGGCCCTGTGCCGCCTGGACCACCGTGGAACCGGAGACCCTGTCGCTCTACCCGGGCGCGACGGGCACCGCCGTCCTGCGGCTGCGCCCGCCCCGCAGCCCAGAAACGGCTCCCGGGGAGATACCGCTCGGGCTGCGCGTGGTGCCCACCAGCGAACACAGCGAGACCACCGTCCTCGAACGCGGGGTGACGGTACGGCCCTTCACCGAGGTCACGTCGGAACTGGTGCCCCGTGGCTCCAACAGCGCCTGGCGCGGCCGTCACAAGGTCGCGGTGGACAACCGCGGCAACACACCCCTCACGGTGGCGCTCAGCGCACGCGGGGCCACCGAGCGGGCCAAAACGGCCTTCGAGCCCGCCGAACTGGCCATCCCGCCCGGCGAGGCCAAGTTCGCCACGCTCAAGGTGCGCCCCGCCAAGCGGCTGTGGCGCGGCACCCCGGTCACCCATCCGTTCCAGGCGGTGGTGACACCGCGGATGGGGGACGGCCAGGACCCGTACGAGCCGGTGGTCCTGGACGGCTCCTATGAGCAGCAGGCCATCCTGCCGCGCTGGCTGCCCCGGGCCCTCGCCGCCGCCGTCCTGGTGGCCGCGCTCCTGGTCGGCTTCTGGTACGCGCTGCTGCGCCCCACCGTTCGCTCGGCCGCCCGGGAGGCGATCACCCCGCAGGCGGTCGAATCCGCCGTGAAACAAGGGGACAAGGAGAGCAGCGGCGGCCAGGACGGGCAGCAGGGCGGCCGCCAGGGGGCGTCGGGCGGCGGGGGGCAGGACGGCGGCCAGGATGGAGGCCCGGCCGGTCCCGGCGGCGACAAGTCCCGCGGTCCGTCCGACGGTTCGAGCGCCGGGCCCGGTGAGCCGGGCGGGCCCGCGGCCCCGACCAGCGCACGGGTGCAGGTGCGCGACACGGTGGGCGGCGGTGCCGCCGAGCGCACCGCGTACACCGTCCCCGAGGGGAAGATCTTCGAACTCACCGACATCGTGGTGCAGAATCCGCAGGGCGACGCCGGGACGCTGGTCATCTCCAGCGACGACGGACAACTGCTCAATCTGGCACTGGAGAACTTCCGCGACTCCGACTACCACTTCGTGACCCCCATCCAGGTGCCGGCCAAGGGCAAGGTCACGATCTCGGTCAGCTGCCGTGAGGTGGGCCGGCCGGTGAAGGCCCCGTCGCCGTCCCAGTGCTCGGAGTCGCTGTTCCTGGGTGGCAAGGTCTCGGCGACGAAGGCCGACGGCTGACCGGCCGGTCGCCCTGGGGCCGGCCGACCCCAGGGCGACCGGCTGGCCCCAGGGCGGGCCCCACGCCTCGGGGGAGGGCTGTCCGGCGAGCCGGGCTACCCCTCGGGCGGGGTCTCCTCCTCGTCCTCGGCCCCGGCCTCGACGGCCCGCTGGACGAACGACCCCTGGACGTCCGCCGGCTCCTCGTCCTCGTCCGCTTCCTGGCGCTGCACCGGCGGCGCGGCGGACGCGGGGGCGGGGGCGGCGGGCTCCGGGGCGGGCGACGGCCCGGCCATCACCCGCTCGGCGTTGGCCGACGCCTCCCGCTCGAAGCGGTCGGACGGATCGCTCACCCGGATCCCGCCCGGGGCCTCCGTACCGTCGACCGGGCCGCCGCGCTGCTGGATGACATGGGTCAGCTCATGGGCGATCGTGGTGCGGCCCTGCTGCGAGGACGGGTCATAGGCGTCCCGCTGGAAGACCACGTCGTTCCCGACCGTGTAGGCGTGGGCGCCGACCTCCTTCGCCGACTCGTGCGCCGAGGAGCCGGTGTGCACCCGTACGTCCCCGAAGTCGGCGCCGAGCCGGGCCTCCATATCTCCCCGGGTGCCGGTGTCCAGGGGCTCCCCGCCACCGGAGGAGATGACGTCATGGACGCTCGACCGCCGCTCGCCCTCCTCGCCCTGTTCGCCGTCGCGCTGGAGCGCCGCCCGGACGGCCGAGTTGCCGACCGTGCGCTGGAGGGTGCCCATCCCGGACGGGCCGAGCACCTCCGTACGGCCCGTGGCGGCGGCCTTCAGCAGATGCGGAAGTTCCGCCTCCTCGTGGGGGCCCGGCCGCTTCGGCGAGGCGAGGGACTCATCGTGCTCATGTCCGTGGTCATGCTCGTATGCGTTCATCTGCCGCTCCCCGGGGACTGCCTCCCCACACCGGATGTCCGCCTCCAGCCAGCGTCGCGGGGCGGACACCGCCCCGTCCAGGCCAGGGCCCGCCGGGGAGGGGCAGCGCGGACTGCCCTTTCGGGCAGCCCTGTTCGGGCGCGCCCAAACAGCCGTACGCCGTTGCGGGACGGTCCTACGCCGCGGTGGGGACGGCCGTACGGCGTGTCACGGCCAGCCCCCTACGCCGCGACCGGGTCACCCCCCTCACGCCGCGGCCGGATCAGCCGTCCCGCGACCCCTCCCGCCGCGCTTCGAGCCGTTCCCGCTGGGGCAGCACCGTGTACTTCGGATCCTCCGCCGACCGCATCCCGGCGTAGAACACCCCGAACCGGGTGCAGGCGGAGGCCGCCAGCAGGGCCGCGCCGCTGACGGCCGCGGCGGTGCGGCTGCGGCGGCCGAGGAGGGCGCCGCCGAGCGCGCCCGCCGCCGAAAGCGCCTCGGCCGTGCGCATCAGCCGGCCCGCCCGGCCCTCGCGATAGGTTTCGGCCACCACACCGAGCCGTCGCTCCATGGCCTTGGCGGCTGCGGTCTCCACGGCCGTGCCCAGCAGCGCGACCCCGCGAGCCGGGGCGTTCTCGGCGACCGGCGAGGCCAGCAGGGCCATACCGCCCGCCGCCGCGGCGGCCGAGCCGACGAAGACGAAGGGCAGTTCGCGGTAGCCGTCGTGCCATGCCGGGACGGCCGTGTCGGCGGCCAGCACCGCCGTGTACGAGGCCACCGCCGGGCCCAGCAGCGCCGCCGCCACCGTGGCCGCCCGGCCGGTGCGCGGCAGCCGCCCGGCCAGGTCCGAGGCGACGGCCGCCCCGGCCATCGGGCCGTAGGCCGCCAGCACCCATGAGCCGACGCTCATCGGCGAGGTGGGCTTGAAGACCCGCAGCATATTGGCGAACCGCCCGGGGCGCCCGAGGTCGTTGATCAGGGCCGCGGCGGAGCCGGTCAGGGCGGCCAGCGAGGACACCTTCAGCGCGCGGGCCATGACCGGACGGCCGGTCAGCTCGGCGCCCGCCGCGAGCACCGAACCGGCGCCCGCGAGCCCGCCGAGGAAGAAGTAGCCCGCGATGTCCCGGGGGTGCCAGGTGGGCGGGTTGAGCACCGGCCGGCCGTAGTAGGAGGTGAACTCCGCCCGGGGGACCATCGGCTGATCGCCCTTGCGGCCCTTACCGCCCTTACGGGCCTTGCGGCCGGGCCGCTCGCCGTTCCACATCCCCTTGCCGACCAGCGCATGGCGGCCCGGCCGGGCGCCGCGGATGCCGTCACGGGTGACCTCCGACTCGCTCATCAGCGCCTCCTTCCGGTACGGCGTCCGCTCACGCCCTGGGCCGCGAACACGGCGGCCACGCCACCGAGCAGGGTCAGTGCCGCGGCACCCGCGTGCCGCCACATCGAGGGCAGATCCCGGGTGGTGACGACCGGGTCCGGCGGCAGCCCGTACACCTCCGGCTCGTCCAGCAGCAGGAAGAAGGCGCCGTCGCCACCGACGCCGTCCTCCGGGTCGTGCCCGTACAGCCGGGCGTCCTCGACCCCCACCCGGTGCAGCTCCTCGACCCGGGCCGCGGCGCGTTCGCGCAGCTCGTCCAGGGGGCCGAACTGGATGGAGTCGGTGGGGCACGCCTTGGCGCACGCGGGTTCCTGACCGGCGCCCAGCCGGTCGTAGCACAGGGTGCACTTGTGGGCGCCGCCATCCTCGGGCCGTACATCGATGACCCCGTACGGACAGGCGGGTACGCAGTAGCCGCAGCCGTTGCAGATGTCGTCCTGGACCACCACGGTGCCGAACTCGGTACGGAACAGCGCACCGGTCGGGCAGACGTCCAAGCAGGCCGCGTGGGTGCAGTGCTTGCACACGTCCGAGGCCATCAGCCACCGCAGCCCGGTCTGCCCGTCGGGGGAGGGGGACGCCGGGGAGGTCGGGGTGATCGCCGCCTCCTCGACCGGGGTCCCGGAGCCCCGCGAGGCGAGGGCCAGCACATCGACATCGCTGTGGTCGACCGCCGCCTCGGCCCGGCCCAGCGGCTTGCTCTGCTCGATGAAGGCCACATGGCGCCAGGTGGAGGCGCCGAGGCCCTGGGAGTTGTCGAAGGACATGCCGGTGAAGTCCAGCCCGTCCTCCGGGACGGCGTTCCACTCCTTGCACGCCACCTCGCACGCCTTGCAGCCGATGCATACCGAGGTGTCGGTGAAGAAGCCGACCCGGGGCGGATGCCCCTCGTGTCCGGCGTCCCCGGCGACATCCGGTTCGGCTCCGGCCAGCAGGTTGCGGCCGATCAGCGACGGGCGCTCGGAGGCGCCGGTCATCCCCGCACCTCCGTTCCGGTCCGCGCCGTGATTCCGGCGCGCCGCCGATAGTCTTCGAGCAGGGCCGTCAGCTCCGGGCCGCGGGGGCGGCGGCCGGGACGGATGTCGGCGCTCAGCGCCTTCACCTCCTGGATGTGGACATTCGGATCGAGGGCGATGGCGGCCAGTTCATTGGCGGCGTCCCCGCGGGTGTAGCCATTGGGTCCCCAGTGGTACGGCAGTCCGATCTGATGCACCGTGCGGCCATCGGCCCTGATCGGGGACATCCGCTCGGTGACCAGCACCCGGGCCTCGATCGCCCCGCGAGCGCTGATCAGCGTGGCCCAGCCGGTGTGCTCCAGACGCCGCTCACCGGCCAGTTCGGGGGAGACCTCGCAGAAGAACTCCGGCTGAAGCTCGGCCAGGTACGGCGTCCAGCGGCTCATCCCGCCCGCCGTGAAGTGCTCGGTGAGCCGGTAGGTGGTGACCATGTACGGGAACACCTCGCTGCCCGGTTCGCCCCCGCTGGGGTGGAAGGCGTTGTGCTCATCGGGGATCACCACCCGGACCGGGTTGCGCTGCTGCTCCGGGTAGAGGGGATTGCGCACCGGCGAGTCCTGCGGTTCGTAGTGCGTCGGCAGCGGGCCGTCCACCAGCCCCGCCGGGGCGTACAGCCAGCCCTTGCCATCGGCCTGCATGATGAACGGATCCACTCCGCTGAGCGCGTCCGGACCCCGGGCGTCCTCGGGCGGCCGGTAGGAGGGCGCCCGGTCGGGGATGAAGTCCGGGATGTCATGGCCGGTCCACCGCCCCTGGTCCGCGTCCCACCACACCAGCGCCTTGCGCTCGCTCCACGGCCGGCCGGAGGGGTCGGCCGAGGCGCGGTTGTAGAGGACACGGCGGTTGGCGGGCCAGGCCCAGGCCCATTCGGCGGCGATCCAGTTCTGCTCGGTGTGCGGTGTGCGGCGGGCGGCCTGGTTGACGCCGTCGGCGTACACCCCGCAGTAGATCCAGCAGCCGCAGGAGGTGGAACCGTCGTCCTTCAGCTGGGTGTACGCGCTGAGCGGCTCGCCCCGCGCGTCCCGGCCGTTGATCTCGGCCAGGACCGCCTCGGCGCTGGGCTCGGCGTGCGGCCCCTCGGTGGGGTAGGACCAGGCCAGATCCTGGACGGCCCGGTCCATGGGGTCGGTGGAGTCCTTCAGCCGCTCCTTGATCCGCCGCCCCAGGTGGTACATGAACCACAGATCGCTGCGTGCGTCGCCGTCCGGCTCCTTGGCGGCGAAATGCCACTGGAGCATGCGGTTGGTGTTGGTGAAGGAGCCGGACTTCTCGGTGTGGGCGGCGGCGGGGAAGAAGAACACCTCGGTGGCGATGTCCTCGGTGCGCAGCTCGCCGGTCTCGATCTCCGGCCCGTCCTGCCACCAGGTGGCGGACTCGATGAGGGAGAAGTCACGGACCACCAGCCAGTCCAGGTTGGCCATGCCCAGCCGCTGCATCTTGGTGTTGGCCGAGCCCACGGCGGGGTTCTCACCCATAAGGAAGTAGCCCTTGCAGACTCCGTCCAGCATCTCCTTCACGGTGTGGTACGTGCTGTGGGAGCCGGTCAGCCGGGGCAGATGGCCGAAGCAGTAGTCGTTGTCCGCGCGCGCGGCGTCGCCGAAGTACGCCTTGAGCAGGCTGACGACATAGGAGCGCATCTCGCCCCAGAACCCCTTCTCGGTCTTTATGGCCTCGATGAAGGTGTCCAGGCCCTGATGCGCGTGGGCGTGCGGCATCGGGATGTAGCCGGGGAGCACGTTGAACAGCGTCGGGATGTCGCTGGAGCCCTGGATGCTGGCGTGGCCGCGCAGCGCCTGGATGCCGCCGCCGGGGCGGCCGATGTTGCCGAGCAGCAGCTGGAGGATGCTCGCGGTGCGGATGTACTGCGAGCCGACCGTGTGCTGGGTCCAGCCGACGGCGTACACGAACTCCGAAGTGCGGTCCGGGCCGGAGTTCTCCACCAGCGCGCGGCACACCTCGAGGAAGGTGTCCTGGGGAATCCCGCAGGTCCTCTCGACCATCTCGGGTGTGTAGCGGGCGAAGTGGCGCTTGAGGACCTGATAGACGCAGCGCGGATGCTTCAGGGTGCGGTCGGTGGAGACCTTCGGGGGGACGGGCGCGCCGCCGGAGCCATGGGATTCGGAGACGGCGGCGGCCGAGAGGGACGCGCCATGGTGGGTGCGCTCGTCGTACAGCTCGTCGGCCGCGCCCTGTGGCGCCTGGACCTGTGCGCCCTCATAGCCCCAGGTGGAGACGTCGTAGTGGCCGGTCTCCGGGTTCAGACCGGAGAAGACCCCCGCCAGGTCCTCGGTGTCCTCGAAATCCTCGCCGACGATGGTCGAGGCGTTGGTGTACTCCAGGACGTAGTCGCGGAAGTCGTGGCCGCCGGTCAGGACGTGGTTGATGATGCCGCCGAGGAAGGCGATGTCGGTGCCGGCCCGGATCGGCACGTACAGATCGGCCAGCGCGCTGGTGCGGCTGAACCGCGGATCGACATGGATGACCTTCGCACCGCGCGCCTTGGCCTCCATCACCCACTGGAAGCCCACCGGATGGGCCTCGGCGAAGTTGGAGCCCTCGATCACGATGCAGTCCGCGTTCTGGAGGTCCTGGAGAAAGGTGGTGGCGCCACCGCGGCCGAAGGAGGTGCCGAGCCCGGCGACCGTGGCGGAGTGGCAGACCCGGGCCTGGTTCTCCACCTGGATCACCCCGAGCCCGGTCCACAACTTCTTGATGAGGTAGTTCTCCTCGTTGTCCAGGGTGGCGCCGCCGAGGCTGGCGATCCCCAGGGTGCGGTTGACGCTCACCCCGTCCTGTTCCCACCGCCAGCTCTCACGGCGGGTGCGGATCACCCGGTCGACGACCATGTCCAGCGCGGTGTCCAGGTCCAGCCGCTCCCAGTCGGTGCCGTACGGGCGGCGGTAGAGCACCTCGTGGCGCCGGGACTCGCCGGTGGTCAGCTGGAGGGACGCCGACCCCTTGGGGCACAGCCGGCCGCGGCTGACCGGTGAGTCGGGGTCGCCCTCGATCTGCACCACCCGGCCGTCCTTCACATAGACGTTCTGGGCACACCCCACCGCGCAGTAGGGGCACACCGACTTGACCACCTTGTCGGCCGTTTCGGTGCGGGGGCGCAGCTCACGGGTGGTGGCCGAGGTGGCGGCCGCGCCCCGGCCGAGCGGGTCGCCGCCGGTCAGCTGCCGGTAGACAGGCCATTCCTGGATCCATGTGCGTACGCCCATCGCCCGTCCTTCCATGCCGTTCGGCCCCGCCCTGGCTCCTGCGTGTGGTCGGATACGGCGCATGGGTTCCCGTCGCGATGCTTTTCACACCCCCTCCGCATCCGGATGCGCCGAATCACCCGTCGTGGGGGTGGACGCCTGCCGCACCGGCTGGGTGGCCGTCGCCCTGGACGAGGAGGGCCGCTTCGCCGTGGCCGACACCGCCGGCGGGCTGGGCGAACTGCTCGGCCGGATTCCGGACGCCGCCGTGGTCGCGGTCGATATGCCGCTGGGGCTGCTGGCGGAAGGATGGCGTGAGGCGGACGGCCTGGCCGTCGCGAAGGTGGCCCCGCACCGCTCCCGGGTCTTCTCCGTGCCGCCGCGCGGGGTCTGGGAGGCGGACGACTACGCCGGGGCCAATATCCGTTGCCGGGAGCTGACCGGTCAGGGGCTGAGCCGTCAGTCCTGGGGGCTGGCGGCCAAGCTGCGCGAGGCCAACGCATGCCGCGATGGCGGCGACCACCGGCTGTACGAGGTCCATCCCGAGGTCTCCTTCGCCGCCATCGACGAGGGGCGGCCCGTGGCCTGGAGCAAGAAGAGCTGGAACGGCCAGGCCGTGCGCCGCCGGTTGCTGGAGGGCCAGGGCATCGTTCTGCCCGACGACCTCGGACCGGCCGGGCGGGTGCCGCCCGACGACGTACTGGACGCCGCGGCGGCGGCCTGGAGCGCCCGGCGCATCGCGCTGGGGACCGCCCGGAGCCTGCCCGACCCGCCGCAGAAGGCGGCCGGGCTGCCCGTCGCGATCTGGTACTGACGGATGCCCCCGCACGGATGGCGGGAGGCCGCCCGAGCCGTGCCTCGGGCGGCCTCCCCTTCCCCCACCCCTCGGAGATGGACCGTGTGGACGCCAGGCGTCCGGTGTGAGCTGTCAGACCCCGACGCCGTGTGAGCGCAGATAGGCGAGCGGGTCGATATCGGATCCGAAGCGCGGGCCGGTGCGGACCTCGAAGTGGAGATGCGGTCCGGTGGCGTAGCCGGTGCTGCCGGACCGGGCGATCAGCACGCCCGCCTCGACCGACTGCCCGGTGCGGACCGTCAGCGCCGACAGATGCCCGTAGTGGGTGTAGAGGCCGTCGGCGTGACGGACGATCACCTGGTAGCCGAAGGCGCCGCCCCACCCCGCCGCCACCACGGTGCCCGGGGCGGCCGCGTGTACGGAGGTGTCGACGGGGACCGCGAAGTCCACGCCGGTGTGATGGCCGCTCGCCCACCGTGCGCCGCGGATGCCGTACGCCGCGCTGACCGGCCCGCTGACCGGGGCGGTATGCGGGCGCGCGGCCGTCTTGCGGACCACCGTGTGGCTCGAGATCGTCGAGGCGCGGTGCCGGGGCGTCGCCTTGCGGGGGTGGTGGGAGCCCGCGGGCAGTGCGAGCCGCTGCCCCGGGTGGATGAGGTGGGGGTTGGGACCGACGGTTCCCCGGTTGGCGTGGTACAGCGCCTTCCAGCCACCGCGGACGGACGCACGCGTGGCTATGCGGGACAGTGTGTCGCCGCGCACCACCGAGTAGGATCCGGATGCCGCGGCGCGCCGGGCGGTGTGCTGCCGGGCCCGGGACTTCGCGGCGGACTTGGGCGACTTCTTGGCGGGCTTGGCCGGCTGCTTGACGTGGGGTTCGGCGTCGCGGCTCGCCACCTCGGCGGGCGGGCCGGAGCGGGTCAGCCGGCCCCGGACGGAGCAGACCGGCCATGCGCCGGGGCCCTGTTTGCGCAGGACCGCCTCCGCCACGGTGATCTGCTGGGCCTTGGACGCCAGGTCGGCCCGCGAGGCGTAGGCGGTGCCGCCGAACGCCGCCCAGGTGTGCTGGGCGAATTGCAGCCCGCCGTAGTAGCCGTTGCCGGTGTTGATGTGCCAGTTGCCGCCGCTCTCGCACTTGGCGACCCGGTCCCAGGTGTCCACCGAGGCCGCGTGGGCGGCGCCGGTGCCGAGGAACGGCAGGACGATGCCGACACCGCCGGCGGTGAGGGCCGCGCACAGCGGGGAGACCCGGCTGGGCGATGCGGGGCGTCGGTGACTTCCTCGTACGGCCATGAGGCTGGTTCCTCTCCACAACGGCTCTCGACGTGCCCTCCGGAGGACCCGGCGGGCTGTACGAGTACCGCAGCCCGGCCCCGCTGGTCACAAGGCGCAGGGGGCCTCACGGACCGCCGCGCGCCGCCTGGTGCGACCCCGGAATCGGCTGACGCTCCGTCAGTTCAGCGGTGGGAGGCGCACGGGGGGCCGGGGGCGCACGGCCGTCGGCGGGTCGGCACCGGCGGGTCGGCGGCGGAAGCCGGTGATCGTACCCTGCGGACGCCCTCGTACGGCGGGAAATGATTCTCCGGCGCGCCGGACGGGACGGACGCTATTCCGCCGGATTGGTATCCGGGTGATCGGTGACCGATCTCGGGCGGCCGGTCGCGTGAATTGCCGCCGCCGCATGGGTTGTTGAGAGATGGACGAGCGGCGGGCGGCTCAATAGGGCGCCTGGTGCGGGCCCGGCACCGGGCACGGGATCATCCCCGGCGCTATTGCGCCGCCGCCCGGTCAAGATCGACCGCTTGGCGGCCGGGCTCGGGCGGATGGCCGTATCCGCGCGGTAGCGCGCTGGAACCAGCAGCTCCGGCCCACTCCCCGGCAGCCGCGGAATGCGGGGGGGTGGAGGAGAGAAGGGGAGAAGGGGAGAGCGGGAGCCGGTGGGAGGGGCGGGAAATAGGACGGCCTTGCGGTGGAGCGGGGAAGAGGGGGACGCATGAGCGAACGCGCCGGCCGGGCCCGCCGGCTTCTCCCGGCGCGGCGCGAGACTGCATCGCATCCACGGGGGCCTGCCGCCGACCGCCGCGTTCCGGGGGCGGGGCCGATCGTGAGCGGGCGCGGCCCCGAGCGACGACGCGGCGGGGAGAAGGGGAAAGGAGGGGTGACCGAGGGCGCCGGGTGCGGAACCCCGACTTGACTCCTATGCTCTCTCGCATCCGGTATGGCTCGCGGAACAGGGCGAACTGCTTGGCGCCCGGGTCAACTCATAGCCGTCAGAACGGACTTGGCTCGGCGTTCACCGCATCTCTTGTCGCGCATCGCCTCGCCGACCGCCCGTGCGCCGCGGCAGTTCTCCGAAAAGGGCCGGTCGTGATGGCGGCGGGGAACTGGCGGAGAATCACGCCGTCCGTGTATAGCGGGAACCGCGCCACCGCGCATATCATTGGCTCACATCGACTTCCTCCCTTCGGCTCCGCCCGAAGGGGTGGCACCGAAATAATCACTCTTCACCCCGCCTGACCGGGACCTCTGGCGACGCGGGGGCCGCGTTTTTCCCGCGACCTCGTCCGCCGCTCCGTGGAAACGGTCCGTTTTGGGTTCCGGTCGGCGGAAGGCGCAGCGCGCCTACGGCATGTGCCGGTGGTCACCGGCCATGCGCGGTGGGTCATTCGGCGTACTCCGCGCTACGCCTTGCCGCTGGACGCCGGGCCGGGGGCGCATGGCGGGGCCGGTGCGTGCCAAGAACCGCCGGTCGGGCACCGGGCGGCGGCGCGGGAGCGCCCCACACCGGCCGATCAGGGCCGCCGTCCTCCCTGGGATAAGGTGCGTGGGTGGCGACCGTTGTCGAGCTGACTTCCTATCCCGTCAAGGGATGCGCGGGTGTTCCCGTGTCCGAGACGCTGCTCACGGAGGCCGGTCTGCGGCACGACCGCAGCTTCATGGTCATCGGCGAGGACGGGGCGTGCCGGACTCAGCGGCGGGATCCCCGGCTCGCGGTCATCCGCCCCGCCATCGACACCGACGGCGAACGGCTCACCCTCTCTGCCCCCGGTGAGGGCGAAGTGGCCATCGACGTCGACACCACATCCGCCCGGCGCGAGGTCAAGGTGTTCGACAACCCCTACCTCGGCATCGACCAGGGCGAGGACGTCGCGAGGTGGCTTTCGCGGACACTGGGCGCGCCGAGCAGGCTGGTACGGGTGCCGCCGGAACACCACCGGGTGACCGAAGGATGGATCCCCGGCACCTGTGGCTACGCCGACAGTGGCGCGGTGCACCTCGTCTCCAGGGCCAGCCTGGACGGGCTGAACCAGCGGATCGCCGAGGCCGGTGGCGTGGCGCTGCCGATGAGCCGCTTCCGCCCCGGCATCGTGCTCGGCGGATGGCATGAACCCCATCGGGAGGACCGGGTCCGCAGGATCGCCATCGGCGGTGTCGAGCTGGGCTTCGCGAAACACACCGCCCGATGTGCCGTGCCGACGGTCGACCAGAGCAGGGGTGTGAAGACGGGCCCGGAGCCCCTGCGCACCCTGGCCGGCTACCGGCGCGGCCCCGGCGGCGCCACCCTGTTCGGCTGCCAGTTCTCCGTGACCCGCACCGGAAAACTCGCCGTGGGCGATGAGGTGTCCGTCATCGAGTGGGACGGGCCGCCGCCGGGGGAGTGACCGCGCTCAGACCGACGCCAGCACCTTGGCGAAGCTGTCCAGGAGCCGGTTGGCGCCCTCCTCGGCCTGGGCGCACTGCTCCCGCGGCGGGGCCGGCTGCCGGAGCACCACCCGGGTCCGGCCGTCGCCCAGCTCGGCGAGGGTGGCCGTCATCTCCATGGCCCCCTGTGGCAGGTCCAGGGTCCACACCAGCCGCTCCTGGCCGACCACCTCGCGGTAGACGCCGCGCATCGGCATCTCGCCCCCGGGCGTGGCGACGGTCGCCTTCCAGGCGCCACCCGGCCGGACGTCGAGGGCGACGGATTCGGGCGCGGCGCCGAACCAGCGGGCGAAGTACTCCGGTTCGGTCCACACCCGCCACACCGTCTCGCGCGGCGCGTCCAGGTCCCGGGTGATGGTGATCTCGGTGGTGCTCATGGTGGCTCCTCGCTGCGCGGGAAGGTGTTGCCACCCGTTGTCACCCATCAGACCGGCGCGCCGCGCGAAACTCATCGGTTCGCGCTCAGCAGACTTCCGTCCGCGCGGCCGATCCAGTGCCGGCGCGGCATATCGAGGACCACCGACACATCGCGGGCGGTGGTGCCGGGCGGCTTCGCCAGATCGAGGGTGAGCGGATCGGCCAGGCCGTCCTCGTCCCGGAACACCCCGTGGTGGATCACCGAGGAGGTGCCCGCCACGATCGAGCCATGGCGCGCCGAGGGACGCCGGGCCGCGCGTGGGGCCACTTCCTGGATGGCCCAGGGGCCGCCTGCGCTCCGCCGGAATCGGCTGGACCCGTTCGCGGGCGCGAGCGCCGTCCACGCGCTGGCCGAGGCCGTTCCGCAGATCACCGCGCTCAACGCCCCGGAGCGCGGGACCACGGTGAACGTGGGGCTGATCAGCGGCGGCACGGGGCGCAATGTGATCGCCGCACGGGCGAGCTGCGGGATCGGCATCCGGATCGCCGAACCGGAGGAGATGAAGCGGATCGACGCCGCGCCGCACGCCCTGGCCCCCTCCGACCGGCGGGTGCGGCTGACCGTCACCGCGCTGGCCGTCGGTCTGCTGCGGGCGCTGGCTGCGGACGCTTCCTAGCGGGGGATCCGGTATCGGCAGGGACGCCGACGGCCGGCCGGCCGTCGGCGTCGTACGGGCACATCTCAGCAGACGAGGAAGTCGGCCTCGCCCGCCTTGGCGCCCTGGATGAACGCCATGATCTCGGTGCGGGTGTAGATCAGCGCCGGACCGTCCGGATCGGTCGACTGACGGATCGCGACCCGTCCGTCGTCCAGCTTCATGGCTTCGACGCAATTGCCGCCGTTGCCACCGCTCCACGGCTTCTGCCAGCCCTCGCTGCCGAGGTCGCTCGCGCGCATGCCGTTGTGAATGCGATCCATTCCGATCAGAGCTCCTTGCGGAAATCCCGGAGGATTTCCTTCGTGCGTCGTGCGGTTGCCGCCTGGGCCGCCATGCGGTCCATGGCCTCCAGATGGGAGGCCACCTCGATGCGCTCATCCAGGTAGACGGCGCCGGTCAGGTACTCGACGTAGACCATGTCCGGCAGTTCGGGAACAGCGAAACGGAAGAGGACGAAGGGCCCATAGGTGCCCGGATGGTGTCCGGTGGAGAACTCCGAGATCTGAAGGGTGATGTGCGGCATCTCGACCGACTCCAGCAGCTGGTCGATCTGGCGGCGCATCACCGCCGCCGAGCCCACCTGCCGGCGCAGCACCGTCTCGTCCATCACCACCCACAGACGGGGCGGGTCCCGCCGGGTGAGCAGTGTCTGCCGCTCCATGCGCAGCGCCACATGGCGCTCCGCCTGCCGGGTGCCGGACTGGCCGACCGCACCGGTCTGCATGACCGCGCGGGCGTAGTCCTCGGTCTGGAGCAGTCCGGGCACGAAATGCGGCTCGTACGCCCGGATCATCTCGGCCGCGCCCTCCAGGCTGACGTGGACGCTGAACCAGTCCGGGAGTATGTCGTGGAACCGCTGCCACCAGCCCGGCTTGTTGGCCTCCTCGGTCAGGGTGATGAATGAGTCCAGCTCCTCACCGGTGATCCCATAGGCGTCCAGCAGCATCTGGACATACGGAACCTTCAGCGCGACCTCGGCGGTCTCCATGCGGCGGACCGTGGCGGGCGCCACCCGCAACACTCTCGCCGCCTCGTCCCGCTTGAACCCCGCCTTCTCCCGCAGATCCTGGAGCCTCTTGCCGAGGACGACCTGACCCACGGTCGGGGCCGACCGCGGTTCGCTCACCTGAATCCCTCCCTGACCTCCCCAACGCTGCTGAGCGCAGTGTGCCATGGCCAGTGCGGAACGGACACATTGCACTTACAACTCTGCACTTTTCAGAGTGCCCCTTGCCAAGTGTGCGTGGCGGTGCGCATAGTTGCGTCATGATCCCGTTACCGCGTTCTGCCGCGGCGACCGCAGGCGCAAGCGGCCCGACTCTTGTGAAGTGCCCCTAGATGACGTACGCCTTCGCCGGTGCGCTGACCGGCCTCGTCCGCGGCCGGTTCGGCCGGCATGGATTCCGCCCGGCGCCTGGCCGCCACCGCCTTCAACTGCCACCGGCACTGCGGACGGAGCGGGCCTACGACGCGGTGGGGATCGCCGAGCGGCACGGTCCCGGGGTGATGGCGCTGCTGCCCCGGGCGGGATGTGTCCTCGCCGGGGCCGGGCACTGGTGGTGGATCGTGCCGCCCCAGTCGGACGTCGGGGTCAGCTGGCCCGCACCGGCCGTCTACGCGGTCGGCGCCATGGTGACCGGCCCGCCCGGGCGGCGGACCGGACCCGCGGGGGCGGAGGAGCCCGGTGTGGTGCACTGGCCGGGCGACGAAGAGCCGTACACCCACCCCCTGTTGCTGCATATCGCGGTCTGCGCGGCGGCCGGGGTCTCCCCGGCCTGGCCGTGCGACGAGCGGCTGCCGCGCTCATGACCCCGGCCGGGCACGCCATCGGTACCTCGGGCCGGTCATGCCATCGAGTCGTCCTGGAGGTAGGCCGCGGGGCGCGGATAGCGCTGGAGCGCCGGAGTCTGCCCGGTCGGATCGTCGTCCGTCTCGCTGAGGGGCACCACCGGTGCCGCGGCCGCGGCCTTCAGCTCGGCGGGGTCGTAGGTCATGGCCTGGGTCCGTTCCATCGGCGACGGCTCGGGCACACCGGCCTCCCGCCGGCCGTAGACCGGGATCTGGTCGACCGTGGTCTCCTCGGGCCGGGACCGGAGGTACGCGGCCGCCGTCCCCTGCCCCTGGGCGCCCTGGGCCTGGACGATCGGGATCTGGGAGGTCTGCGCCTGGGCGCCCTGGTACTGCGCGCTCTGCGGCTGGGGCGCCATCCGCATTAACGGCGCCTGGGCCGGCTGCAACTGCCCGGCCTGGAACTGCTGCGCCGGTTTCTGCTGCGGGATCTGCGGCTGGGCCACCTGGACCATCTGGGGCTGCGGCAGCGCGGCCGGAGCCTGGTACAGAGGCGGCTGAACCGGGGGCGTGGCGACATACGCGGGTGACAGCTCCGCGAGCGGCTGTTGCTGGACGTACCCCGTTGAGACGCCCGCGGCGCCCGCGCCCGCGAAGGTCGCGAGGGACGCCTGCCCGTACAGGTCGCCGGAGACGCCCTGCGGGGCCGGAAGGGCGGCCGCGGCGTACATCGGCTGGGGCTCCTGCGCCACCGGCGCCGCGGTCAGCTGGGGCGGCTGCTGGAAGGAGTAGTCCAGCGACGGCGCCGGTGAGGAGGCGAACCCCGGGTAGCCGGAGGACTCCGCGTACCCCGAGGGCACCGACGGCTGCTGCTCCCAGCTGACCTGGGGAGCATAGAAGGACGTCCCGTACAACACGGTGCTCAGCCCGGTCAGCAGCCGCTGCACATCCGGCTGGGAACGCACCACCAGCCGCATGAACTGACTGCTGCTGCCCAGCTTGTTGCCGCATTCGCGCACCAGCACCCCGTGCTGGGACAGCAGCTGGTCCCGGACCCAGCCGCCGTCCGTTCCGGCCGGCAGTTTGACGAAGACGAAGTTGCCCTGGGAGGGGTAGACCGTCATTCCGGGCAGCCCGGCCAGCTGGGTGGTCATCTGCTGCCGGTCGCGGCTGAGCATGCGCAGGCTCTCCACGTACTCCTGCCGGTATCGCTTCAGCATGAAGACGATGACCTCGGCGAAGGAGTTGAGGTTCCACTTCGGCAGCCGGGAGCGGATCTTCACGGCGAGCGAGGGATTGGCCACCAGATAGCCGAAGCGCACACCGTGCAGCCCGAAGTTCTTGCCGAGGCTGCGCAGCACGATCACGTTCGGGCGCAGGACGGCCTCGTCGACGACGCTCGGATACGCCTCGGCGTCCGCGAACTCCAGGAACGACTCGTCGATTACGATCAGGTCGAGGTCGGCCAGGGCGTCCATGATGCCGATGAGGGCCTGGCGGGGCAGCAGACCCCCGTCGGGGTTGTTGGGGTTGCAGATCACGGCGACCCGGGAGCCCCGGGAGCGTACGAAGTTGACGAAGGCGTTCGGGTCGAGAGCGAATCCGCTCATTTCCGGAAGCTGGAACATGTCGACCCGTTTGCCGGTCTCCATCGGCTGGTCGGTCCAGCGGCCGAAGGTGGGAATCGGCACCGCCAGGCTTTCCTTCACCAGCAGATGGTCGATCCAGGTGATGAGCTCGGTCGAGCCGTTGCCCATCGCCATGGTCTGCGGCTGAAGCCCCAGCACATCGGCCAGTTCGGCGGTGATGGTCTCCGCGGGGCTCGGGTAGTAGGTGAGGATGTCCCGCAGCCTGACCGCCATCACGGCGAACATCGCGGGAGTGGGGAAGTACGGATTGCAGGGGATGCAGAAGTCCACGAGCTCCTGACCGCCACCCGTGATCCCGGCGCGGTTGAGCGCGAAGAACGACGGGCTGTGCGCGGTGCCACGGAAAAGTTCCATGGCATCACCGGAATTGCCGACTGCGGCAACAGTCACGGCGGGACCTCCTCGGTCGCGTGGGCCACGTCGACGCACTGACACGGCCGTTGCGGCTCGTCCCTCGAGCCTGACGCATGATCTCCCGAAGCCGGGCCGGGCGAGGATTTTCGTGGGGCTTGTGAGAATTTCGGGGACACATGCGCCGATGTCGAATAGAATTCCGCCTCTTGCCCCTTGAGAATGCGGGCCCCTTCAGACCGTGTCCTCCGGCGGGTGTTCACCTTCGGCATCGGCGGTGCGGTGCTGTTCCGCTACCCAGACCGCCACCTGCGCACGCGAGTTGAAACCCAGCTTGCTCAAAATGTGCTCGATATGGCCCTCGGCGGTGCGCTGGGCGATCACCAGCGACGAGGCGATCTCCTTGTTGCTGAGCCCCCGCGCGACCAGTTGCGCGATTTCGGACTCCCGGGGTGTCAGCGGCGACGGCCGCCCACCCGCCGCCGTCTCCTCGCTGGGCAGTTCGTCCTCGAGCGCGTACCCCAGCGCCTCGGTGAAGGACAGCCGGGCGCCCTGTTTGGACGCCGCGTTGAAGGCCGGCTTGCCCAGCGCCCGCCGCGCCGCGGCCTCGCACTCCTCGTGGTAATGGACGAGATGCCCGTAGCCGGACAGCGGGGCGCCGATGGCGTGCCAGATGATCCCCAGGGCGCCCAGCAGCCTGGCCGCCCGCGTGTAGTCCCGCTCGGTGGCCGCGATCCAGGCCAGTACCTCCAGATTGACCCCGATGCCCAGCGGATCGTCCAGCGAGCGGTTGAACGACAGGCTCTCCTTCTCCAGGGCGGCCGCCCTGGCGGTGTCGCCCTGGCGCCATACGTCCACGCCGAGCGCCATCATCGTGTAGGCACGGTGCCAGCCCTCCCCGTACGCGTCGCACACCGCCAGCGACTCCTCGCCCAGCGCGATCGCGCCCGGTGAGTCGCCGATGAAGGAGTGCGCGAGCGAGAGCCGGATGAGCGCCAGGGCCAGCCCCACCGGGTCGCCGATCGCGCGATGGCGGGAGACGGCCTCCTCGTAGAGCGCGATCGCCGACCGGGTCTCGCCCCGGTACATGGCGACCATGCCGGAGTAGAGCGCGGTGTAGGCGAGCACGGGGTCCAGGCCGAGCCGGGTCCCGATGGACCGGCTCTCCTCAAGCATGGCCGCGGCGGCGTCGGTGTCGGACTGGATGACGGCCAGCCAGCTGTCGGTCCACAGGGCCCGCGCCCGTGCCGCGGTGGGTTCGGCGCACACCGCCAGGGCCTGGTCCAGCCAGCGGCGGCCCTCGCCGAGGTAGTAGCTGGTGATCCAGTGGTAGAGCAGGTCGGCGGCCATGTCCAGACCGCGGACGGCCTGCCCGGGGTCGGCCAGAGCGCCCTCCAGGGCGGTGCGCAGATTGGCGTGCTCCAGATGGAGCCGGGTGAACCACTGCACCTGGGCCGGTCCGAAGAGCGCCGCCCGCGCGTCCGCGGCGAGCCCGCGGTAGTAGTCGCGATGGCGCCGCAGCCGCACGGCTTCCTCCTCGGAGGCGGCCAGCCGCTCACGGCCGTACGCGCGCAGCGTGTCCAGCATCCGGTAGCGCACCGACGTCCGGTGCTCCTCCCTGAGCAGCACCGACTTGTCCACCAGCTCGGCCACCAGGTCCAGGATCTCCTCGCGCTCGATGCCCTCGCCCGAACAGACCGCCTCGGCCGCCTCCAGGTCCAGGCTTCCGGCGAACACCGAGACCCGGGCCCACAGCAGCCGCTCCCGCTCGGTGCACAGCTCATAGCTCCAGTCGATCAGCGCCCGCAGCGTCCGATGGCGGGGGAGGACCGTCCGGGAGCCGGTGGTGAGCAGCCGGAACCGGTCGTCCAGCCGCTCCAGCAGCTGCTGTACGGACAGGGCGCGCAGCCGTACGGCCGCGAGCTCGATGCCCAGCGGGATGCCGTCCAGCCGGCGGCAGATCAGCTCGACCGCGTCCCGGTTGTCCTCGTCGAGCTCGAATCCGGGCACGATGGCCGCGGCCCGCTCGACGAACAGCCGTATCGCGTCGTACCGCGCGAGCGTCGCGAGGGAGGGCCGTGCCCCCCGGAGGTCCGGCAGCCCCAGGGTGGGGACGGCCAGGCTCTGCTCACCGGCGGTGCCCAGCGCCTGACGGCTGGTGGTCAACAGCCGCAGCCGGGGGGCCGCGCGCAGCAGCCGGTCGGCGAGCCGGGCGCACTCCGCCAGGAGGTGTTCGCAGTTGTCGAGGACGATCAGGGCCTGCCGGTCCCGCAGATGGTCGACGAGGACGTCCATCGCCGGGCGGGAGGAGTGATCCCGTATCTCCAGCGCCTCGGTGACGCCCTGGGCGAGCAGCGAGGGGTTGTCCAGCTCGGCGAGTTCGGCCAGCCAGACGCCGTCCGGGAAGGCCCGGCGCGCCTCGTCCGCGACCCGCAGCGCCAGCCGGGTCTTGCCGACCCCACCGGCGCCGGTGAGGGTGACCAGGCGGGACGCGGACAGCATCCGCTTGACCTCGGCCGCCTCATGCCGACGTCCCACGAAACTGGTCACCTCGGCGGGCAGCCGCACTGTCTGCCGCCCGGTCGGGGTGCCTGTCGCCACCACACCCATTGATGCCTCGCACCGGCCTCGGGTGGACCGGGCCGTTGCCCGCGCGGACCCGAAGCCCTGTTTCCAGGCTATGCCCGGGCCGGGAACCACCGCACACACGCCGGGCGGGCGGCCCGACCCGCCGGGGTGGGGATTCACCGAGAGTGAGCGGCCGCCACCTCCCGGTGGCGGCGGGGGTGGGTTCAGGTACCCATGCGGGGATATCTCCCCTCGCCGCGCACCGCCGCGCCGACCCAGGATGGTGACCTCGGTGACGAGTTCCGCCGCCCTATTGCGGAAGATCGAAGGTTCGGACCATGTGCCTCCACCAACCCCCATGTCCGCCGGCCGACGCATCGGACCATGATTCGGCGCGCCTGGTGGCCACCCACCCCGAGCAGGGATGGAGCCTGCTCTGCAATGGCGTGGTGATCTTCGCGGACGCGGGCGAAATCCTTCCCGACGGGCGTGCCATCCCCGCCCCCCGGACCAGTCCCGACCAGTCAGCATGAACGCCACCATCCTCACCCACTCGCACACCTCTCCGGTGAGCACCGAGCGCCGGCCCGCCGCGGCCGGGCCTCCCGCCACCACCGGCGGGACGTCATGGCTGCTGCCCTCCGAGCCCTCCTCGGTGCCCCGGGCCCGGCGGCTGACGCTCGCCCAGGTGACGGCGTGGACGCTGCACGAGTTCGCCGACGACGCCGAACTGCTCGTCAGCGAGCTGGTGACCAATGCCCTGCGGCACGCGGGCGGGCCGATCCGTCTGACGCTCTCCCGGTGCTCCGTCGACCGCGCCTTCCGGTGCGAGGTGGCGGACGAGGACCCGGGGCAGCCCCGGGTGTGCCGGCCGTGCGACGAGGACGAAGGCGGGCGCGGGCTCCATCTGCTGGACATGCTCTCCCGCTGCTGGGGATCCACCTGTACGGCGGCGGGCAAGGTTGTCTGGTTCGAGCTCCACCCGCCTGCCGTCGCCCTGGAAGCCGCCCTGGACGGAGCGCGAATGACCCCGTGATCGTGAGCCGACGAAGGGAGACGCCATAGACGACTTCACGCCTCGTACCCACACAGTGATACCGATCGGCCCGGGGACGGAATGGTGAAGGCCCTCACCACGCCTTCCGTCTCCGGGCTTCACTGTGAAGATTGATCGTCGTCATCGCGGTCGTGTAGCCTTATGATCGCAGCAGCAGCACACTTTTCCGAAATTTTTCGCATTTTGTGGCTCTGAGGAGGCTGCGTGGTGGACCGGAAAACCGATTCCGGTTTACCCGGCGCGCTGGTCGGGCGCGTAGCCGAACTCGAGGCACTGACCGCCCACGCGGAGGCCGCCCAGCGCGGACGATCCGGGGTGGTGGTCCTCTCCGGTCCAGCCGGAATCGGCAAGACCAGCCTGTTGCGCGCCTTTCTCGACGGTGACGCCTGCCGGAAGATGACCGTTCTGCACGGTGTCTGCGGTGAGGTAGTGGCCGGCGCCGGATACGGCGGGGTGCGCGCCCTCTTCGGGGGACTCGGCCTCTCCGCCGAGGACGCCCAGGACTCCCCGCTGCTGCGCGGCAGCGCCCGCCGTGCGCTGCCCGCCCTGAGCCCCCACCCGGGCGAGGAGGGGCCGTCCACCGCCGTCTACCCGGTGCTGCACGGCCTGTACTGGCTCGCGGCCAATCTGATGGCCCAGGGCCCGCTCGTACTCGTCCTGGACGATGTCCACTGGTGCGACGAGCGGTCCCTGCGCTGGATCGACTTCCTGCTGCGCCGGGCCGACCAGCTGCCGCTGCTGGTGGTGCTCGCCCAGCGCACCGAGGCCGAACCGGTCGCCCCCGCGGCCCTGGCGGACATCCTCGCCCAGCCGCGCTCCTCGGCGATCCGCCTCGACCCGCTGACCCGCACCGAAGTGGCCGAGATGGCCCGCCGGGTCTTCGCGGCCCCCGTCGCGCTCTCCTTCGCCGAACGCGCCGCCGCCGTCTGCCGCGGCAACCCGCTGACCGTCACCCGGTTGCTGCGCGAGCTGCGGGCCAAGGGCGTATCGCCCGACGAGAGCGGCATCCGCGAGATCGCCGAGGTCGGGCAGTACGTGGTCGCCATGTCCGTGCGCGCCCTCTTCGACGCCCGGCCCGGCTGGGTCCGGGACGTGGCCACCGCCATCGCGCTGCTCGGCGAGGAGGACCCGGAGCACATCGGCGCGCTGGCCGGGGTGCCCGCCGCCCGCGTCGCGGAGGCCGTGGACCTGCTGCGCGGGGCCGAGGTGATGGCGCCGGACCGGGCGGACCTGGCCCATGACGTGGTGCGCTCCGCGGTGCTCGATGCCACCGGGGAGGAGCCGCTGGCCGAGCTGCGCGCCAGGGCCGCCCTGCTGCTGAGCGACGCCGGACGGCCCGCCGAGGAGGTTGCCAACCAGGTGCTGCTGGTGCCCGGCACCCCCCAGCCGTGGATGGGCTGGGTGCTGCGGGAGGCCGCCGCCCAGGCCGAGCACCGCGGCGCCCCGGAGGCCGCCGCCCGCTATCTCTACCGGGTTCTGGAGGCGGAGCCGGACAGCCTGTCGGCCCATGTCCCGCTCGCCAAGGCGCTCGCGGAGATCAATCCCGCCGAGGCCATCCGGCTGCTCAGGCGCGCGCTCAGCCTGGCCACCGACATCCGCACCAAGGCGCCCATCGCCGTGCAGTTCGGCCTCACCTGCCTCACCGTCCAGCAGTCGCCGGCCGCCGTACGGGTGCTCGGCGAGGTGCTCGACGAGCTCGAGGCCGCGCTGGGGCCGGAACCCGATCCACGCGACCGCGAGCTGCGCACCCTGGTCCAGTCGACGCTGCTGATCAGCGGATCCGATGAGAAGGCCACGATCCACACGGTCCGGGAGCGCTTCGCGCGGATTTCCGAACCCGCCGGGGACACCCCCGCCCAGCGGCAGATGCTGGCCATGATGACGGTCCTGTCCGCGATGGAGGGCCGCTCGGTGCGGCGGGCGGTGGGGCAGGCCCGCCGCGCGCTGAGCTCCTCGGACCGGCTCGACAACTGGTCGCTGCTCTTCTCCGCGTTCACCCTGGGTCTGGCCGACGAGGTCGAGGGGGCAATGGGCGCGCTGGACCACGCGCTGCGCCAGGGACAGGACAACGCCGCGGTGTGGTCGTATGTGATCACCCTGTCCTACCGCGCCCTGCTGATGCACGGTTTCGGCGCGATCCCCGACGCGCTCGCCGACGCCCAGACCGCCGTCGAGATCATCGCCGACGAGCGCTGGAGCGGCAATGTGACCATGCCCCAGACGGCGCTGGCGACGATCCTGATCGACCGGGGCGAACCGGGGCGGGCCGAGGAGCTGCTGGCCACCGTCACCCGGCCGAACCTGGAAAGGTTCGTCATGGAGTACCACTGGTACCTCATGGCCCGCGCCCGGGCCCGCTGGGCGCTCGGCGACAGCTCCGGTGCGCTGCGGCTGCTGTTCGACTGCGGCGCCTCCCTGGAGGAGTCCGGGTTCGCCAACCCGGCGTTCCTGCCCTGGTGGGCCGAGGCGGCCTGTGTGCTCGCGGCGGAGAAGCGGGCGGACGAGGCGGGGGACCTGGTGGCGCACGGCGCCGAGCTGGCCCGCCGCTGGAGCACCCCGCGCGCCTTCGGGCTCGCCGCCCTCGCCCGCGGCGTGACCACCCCCGGCGAGGCGGGCATCGCCCAACTCACCGAGGCGGTCGAGCACTTCTCCGGTTCGCCCGCCCGCGCCGAGCACGCGCGGGCCGAGTTCCTGCTCGGCGGGGCGCTGCTGGACATCGGACGGCCGCGCGACGCCCGGGAGCGGCTGCGCTCGGCCGTGGACCTCGCCCAGGGCTGCGGCGCGCTCGCCCTCGCCAAGGACGCCCGCAACCGGCTGGTCGCCGCGGGCGGCCGGATGCGTGAGATCACCGCCTCACCGGTCGACCTGCTCACCGGCACCGAGCGCAAGGTGGCCCAAATGGCCTCGCGCGGAGCGGGAAACCGCGAGATCGCCGAGTCGCTGTTCGTCACCGTACGCACCGTCGAGACCCATCTCACCAGCGTCTACCGCAAGCTGAGCGTCGGTCAGCGCGGTGAGCTGGCCTCGGTGCTCAGCACCCCGCGCCTTCCCGACCCCCAGGCCCCGGCGTGGGTCTCCGCCTCGCGCGGCCGACGCTGACGCGCACGCGGGAGGCTTGGTGACGCGCTTGTGTCCCGCCCCAGGCATATAGTCACACCATGCAGCTCCACGGGCTCCCGTTCCCCGGCCGTGAACGAGAGCAGGCCATGCTCGCCCAGACCGTCGCCGATCTCGGCCGGGGCCGTTCCTCTGTGGTGACGCTGATCGGCAGGCCCGGTTACGGGCAGAGCCGTCTGCTGAACCGCGCCGCCCGGCTGGCCGAGGACCAGGGCTTCCGGGTGCTGCGCGCCAAGGCGACCCCGGGCGAGCGCGATGTGCGCTACGGCGTGGTGGGCCAGTTGCTGGCCCCGATGGAAGGACTCACCGAAGGCTCGCTGAAGGCCCTGACCGGACACGGGCCCGAGAGCCGCTTGCCGGGCCTGACCGAGTTGCTGCGGACCGGCCGTGACCGCCCCACCCTGCTGGTCGTCGACGATGTGGAATGGCTGGATCCGGCCTCGCACCGCTGGTTCGGGGCGCTGGTACGACGGCTGCCCGACGCTCGGATGGTCCTGCTGGCGAGCGGCACCGGTCGGCTCCGCCCCGGCGCGTGCCCCCTCTCCACCGCACCGCAGCAGGTGATCACCCTCGAACTCGAACTGGCCCCGCTCGCCATACGCGATGTGGCCGCCACGGTGGCCCTGATCTGCGGCCGCCCCGCCGACAACGCCTTCACCTCGGCCGCCCTGGAGGCGAGCGCGGGCAACCCGCAGGTGCTCTCCGAGGCCCTGCGCCGCTTCACCCAACGCGGATACGCACCGGTGGCCGGGCGGGTGCCGGAACTGTGCACGATCACCGATGCCGTGGGCGGTGAACACCTCCTCCGGGTGCTCGGAGGTCTGTCCGATACGGCCGTCGCCGTCGTCCGCGCCCTCGCCGTCTGCGGCGATCTGCTGGACCTTGCCCTGCTGTACGCGCTCGCCGGCCCCCGCGCCGCGAGCGAGTCCGGACTGCCCGAGACGCTCCAGGAAAGCGGACTCGCTACCGCCTCCGGAACCGGACTCCGGCTGAGCCGGCCCGAGGCGCGCAGCTGGATCCTCGCCGAGATGCCCGGCGAGGAGCGGGCCGAACTGCACGCCCGCGCGGCCGAGTTCGCCTACCGCGCGGCCGTACCCGATGAGGACATCGCCCGGCTGCTGCTCGCCGCCGGCCCGGTCGACGAGCCGTGGGTGATCCCCGTGCTGCGCCGCGCCTGCGCCGCCGCGCTGCGCGCGGGCCGGACGGCCCAGGCGATCGCCTGTCTGTCGCGGGCGTTGGAGGAGCCGCTGGACCCGGCGCCGCGCGCCCAGCTGGGCCTCGAACTCGCCGCCATCGAAGTGCTGGCCGCCCCCGAGGCCGCGGGCCGCCGGCTGGCGGAGATCATCCGTACCGGCGACGGCGGCCCCGGCCGGATCCGGGCGCGCGCCGCCGACCTGGGGCTCTCCCGCGGCGACGACAAGGCCCTGCGCCGCGCGATCGCCGATGTGCTGCCCTCGACCGACGGGGAGGAACGGGTCGCCCTGGCCGGGCTGTTCTGGCTCACCGAGTCCGACGGGCAGGACGACACCGATCTGATCCCGGACGGGATCCCGCCGCTGCCCGACGATCCCATCTGCCCGGCGCAGGCCGCGGCGCGCGCCTGGCGGCTGGCCCTGCGCGGCGACGACCTGCCCACCGCCCGTGCGCTGGCCCAGCGCGTCTTCACGGTGGACGGCAGTGCGGGGGCCCTGATCCTGCCCCGGCTCACCGCCGCCCGGACCCTGCTGCTGACCGACGACCTGGACGAGGCCGAGGTCCGGCTTGACGTGCTCCACACCGATCTGCGCAGGCGGCACGCCCGTGCGGCCGCCGCCCAGGTCCTGGCCGTCCGCAGCGAGCTGAACCTGCGGCGCGGCCGGCTCGACATGGCCGAACGGGACGTGGCCGCCGCGGAGCGGTCGCTGCCCCGCTCCCTCTGGCACCGCTACACCGTCCCGTATCTGATGGCCGCCCGGATCCTCATCGCGCTGGAGAACGGTGATCTCGGCCAGGCCGGTGTGCTCGCGGCCGTGTCCGCCCCCGCCGAGTCGCGGGAGGGCGCCTCCTGGGGCTATCTGCTCTTCGCCAGGGCGCTGGTGGCCCTCAAACAGGACCGGATGCCCGAGGCGCTGGAGCTGTTCCGGGCCACCGGCAGATGGCAGTTGGGCCGTGGCCGGATCAACCCCGCCCTGATGCCATGGCGTTCGATGGCCGCCCGGGTCCACGACACCCTCGGCGACCACGGGGAGGCACGGCGGCTCACCGAGGAGGAACTCGCGCTGGCCCGTTCATGGGGCGCCCCCAACACGATCGGCTGGGCTCAGCTGGGGGTCGGACGGGTGGTTCGCGAGGGACGGGTCGACCGTCTCCGCGAGGCGGTGGCCACCCTGCGCGGCACCCCGGCCCGGCTCGCTTACGCGGGGGCGCTGATGGAGCTGGCCACGGCCGAGTTCGACGCGGGGAACCCGCGGTCCGCGGACCCCCTGGTGGCCGAGTTGTTCTCCTTCGTCATCGCCAACCGGTCCTCCAGCAAGCTGGTGGCACGGGTGCGCGAGCTGTCCGAGCGGACGGGGCCGTCCACCGCCGGCGGACGCGTCCCGCACCCGGAGTGGGAGACCCTGACCGAACCCGAGCAGCGCACCGCCGTCCTCGTCGGACTCGGCCATGGCAACCGGGAGATAGCCGAGACCCTCTCTGTTACCAGACGGACCGTGGAGCTACGGCTCAGTGGCGCGTACCGGAAGCTGGGGATCAGCGGTCGCGCGGAGCTGATCGGGTTGCTGCGGGCGACGAAGGGAGGCGGCACGGGTGCTGCTTGAACGGGAGACCGAGCTGGCGCAGGTCGCGGAGGCCCTGCGGGCCGCGGCGGAGGGCAGCTCATCAGTGCTGTTGCTCACCGGCCCCCTGGGCGTCGGCCGGACCGCGCTGCTGCACCAGCTGCCGACACTCGCCGAGAGCGAGAAGATCCGCGTCCTGCGCGCCAACGCCGCGCCGATGGAGCAGGACTTCGCCTTCGGCGTGGTCCGCCAGCTCTTCGACAGCCTGCTGACCGGTGCCCCCGAAGAGGCCCGCGGACGCCGGCTGGAGGCGGACGACGACGTCTGCCGGGCGGTCTTCTGCGACGACGCCCCGCTTCTGGACGAGAGCGGGACCCCCACGATCCCCGAGCAGGCGCTGTACGGCCTGCGCTCGATGCTGGCCCCCGTCAGCGCCGAGAGCCCGTTGCTCATCCTCGTGGACGATCTCCAGTGGGTCGACACCCCGTCGTTGCGCTGGCTCGCCTTCCTCGTCAAGCGGCTGCACGGGCTGCGCGCCGTGGTCGTCTGTACCCTGCGGGACGGCTACCGGCGCCCCGGGGACCCGCTGCTCCGCGAGATGGTCGACGCGGCACGGCGGGAGCTGCGCCCCGCGCCGCTGTCGCTGGGCGCCACCAAGGAAGTGATCCACGAGCAGTTCGGCGTGCCGGGGGACGAGGAGTTCGCCCGCGCCTGCCACGAGACCTCGGTGGGCAATCCGCTGTTCCTGAAGTCGGTGCTGGCGGGCCTGGCCATGAGCGGCCACCGCCCCATCGCCGAACATGCCGAGGCGGCCCGCTCCCTGCGCCCCGCCCAGCTGCGCGAGCGGCTGGCCAGCTCCCTGCGCGCCCAGCCGCGGCCGGTGCGGGACCTGGCCGCGGCCATCGCGGTCCTCGGCGACCAGGCGGAACCGGACCTCCTGGGCCGGCTGGCCGGGCTGGACCCGATCGGTTTCCAGGCCGCGCTGCGCCACCTCCACCAGTTGGGACTGCTCGCCTCCGAGCAGGAGCTGCGTTTCCTCCACCGGGCGGTGCAGGACGCGATCGAGTCCTCGATGACCGTGGCCGAGCGGGAGCGGCTGCACGACGCCGCGGCGGGCCTGCTGTACCACATCGGACGCCCCGCCGAACTGGTCGCCGCCCAGCTCCTGGCCGTCACCGGCTCGGACCACCCCTGGGCGGTGGAGGTGCTGCGGGCCGCGGCGGACACCGCGCTGCGCCGCGGAGCGCCGCGTACCGCCGCCCGCTATCTGCGCCGCGCACTGCTGGACGGCTCGCTGAGCGGGGAGGGCCGGGCCCGGCTGCTGATCGATCTGGCCACCGCGGAGCGCGGCTTCGACCCGGCCGCCTGCGAACGCCATATCTCACAGGCGATACCCCTGCTGACCACGGCCAGGCTCCGGGCCGCCGCGGCCCTGCGGATCTCACCGACCATCGTGGGCCTGGGGCCCCCGTCCGTCGGCGATCTGCTGCACCAGGTCGCCGAGGACCTGGGGCCCGCGGACTCGCTGGAGGGCGCGGCGCGCGATGTGGCGCTGCGGCTCGAGGCGCGGCTGCGGCACGCCGGACATGAGGATCCGGCGGAGCTGGCCGCCGCGGTGGAGCGGCTGTCCGCGCTGGGGGAGGAGCCCGCGCTGATCACCTCCGCCGAGCGTGAGCTGACCTCGGTGCTGCTCAACGCGGCGGTGCTGACCGCCCGTTGGCCCGCGGACGGCGTCTCCCGGCTGGCCAACCGCATCCTGGAGCGTGAACCGGCCACCTCCGGACAGGTCCACACCCCGCTGCCGCTGGTGGTGATCGGGCTGGTCGCCGCCGATTCGGTACGGGGGATCAGCTCCTGGCTGGCGATGGAGCAGCAGACCCGGCGGCAGGGCGGTACGGCCGTCGACGCGCTCGTCAACGTTCAGCAGGCGATGGTGCTCAGCGCCCGCGGACGCGTCGCCCAGGCACGTGAGTACGCCGAGCGCGCCGTGCGGCTGGCCGAGGTGCACTGGCAGGAGGCCGGGGTCGTCTCCACCGTCGCCCTCACCCGCGTCGCCCTCGACCTTCAGGACTCGGTGCTGATCGAGCGGATTCTGGACGGCCCCGGGCGACGCCGTAGCTCAAGCCTGGCCATGACCTCGGCGCTCCAGTTCGTCAAGGCGGCGCAGGACGCCGAGAACGGCCGCTGGACCAGCGCCCTGGAAACCCTTCTGGCCTGCGGCCGGCAGCTGGAGGCGACGGGTTGGCGCAACCCCGTGCTCTTCTCCTGGCGGCCCTGGGCGACCGACCTCCACCGGCGGGTCGGCGACCCCTGCGCGGCGGCGGCGCTGGCCGAGGAGGAGCTGCTGCGGGCGAAGGAGTGGGGCGCCCCCGTGGCGCTCGGCCGCGCGCTGCGGGTGAAGGCCCGGCTGATGGAGGGCGACCCGGCGGTACGGCTGCTGCGCGAATCGGTCGATGTGCTGCGGGCCTCGGCCAATGAACTGGAACTCGCCCGAGCCCTGGTGCAGCTGGGCCAGCGGCTGAGACCGGGCGGCGAGGCGGCGTCGGTCCTGCGGGAGGCCGCGGCCCTGGCCTCGGCGTGCGGAGCGCCACGGCTGGTCGAGCGGATTCGCGCCGCGGACGGCAGCGGTGCGTCCGCGGCCGCGCCCGAGGCGGCCCTCACCCGTACCGAACGCACCGTGGCCTCCCTCGTCGGACGCGGCCTCACCAACCAGGAGGTCGCCGCTGAGCTGGGGGTGAGCTCCCGCGCCATCGAGAAGCACTTGACCAGTTCCTATCGCAAGCTGGGCGTCTCGGGCCGGCGCGAGCTCATCGAGCTGCTGCCCCGCATGGATTCGTGAACGGAGAGTTAACGGCGATAATTGGTCGGTGTTTGACGAGGATTCGTGAACCCACCGTACCGGCCCACCGAAGCGGTGGGGTTCGGACCGAACCTTCGGCGGACCCCACCACGGGATTGGGTGGTGACACCCCTGTTGACGTTGACTTCCGTGCTCGTAGATCCCTAGTCTCAATTCTGAAATGAACATTTGGAATTGAATATAGATATTCGATTCCGAATACTGAGGATTAGGAAGGGATGGCAGTCCCTTGGCATTGCCTTTGCTAGCGGATTCGGCTCGGCCAACCCCCCACGAGCTTGGACACGAGCAGACCGAGTACACGGATCTATTGCGCCAGTTCGACCAGCCAGGGGCATGTGTCGTCTGTCTCGACCCGTCGCTCACCGTCCAGCAGGCGAACCGGGAGTTCTTCCGGCAGTTCGACGACGCCTCCGCGGACGTGTGCGGCCGCGATTTCTGTGAGCTTGTCCACCCCAGCGTCCGGCAGGCGCTGAAACGGCAGTTCACCCGGCTCCTCGACGGCTCCCGCCACCGGTTCACCACCCATGTGGTGGCCGTCGGGGCCGAGGGGACCGCCTTCACCAGCGCGCTCACGGCCGTCGCAGTGCGCGAGGGCACCGCCCGTGTCGCCTCGATCCTGGTGGTGCTGCGTCCCACGGCGGGTGGCGAGGAGGTGGAGATGGTCACCAACCGCAAGAAGCTCCTCACCGAGACCGAGGCGCGCATCCTGGAGGGGATCGCCGCCGGGCTCTCCACCATCCCCCTGGCCTCCCGGCTGTACCTGAGCCGGCAGGGTGTCGAGTACCACGTGACACGACTGCTGCGGAAGCTGAGGGTCCCCAACCGCGCGGCCCTCGTCTCCCGCGCCTACTCCATCGGCGTGCTCAACGTCGGCTGCTGGCCGCCGAAAGTCGTCGACGACTTCATCAAATGACGCCCGCGCCGCGGATGTCGACAGACGCGCCACGGCCGGCCCGGACCGGGGCCGACCGTGGCGCGTCGCCGTGTCAGGAGGGGGCCGGGCCCCGGGACAGCCGCAGCAGATGGAAGGCGGTGAGCGCCACATGGAGCTGGGTGCGCTGCTCACCGGACTCCAGATCGCAGCCGAGCACCCGCTCTATCGAGTGCAGCCGCTGGTAGAACGCCTGCCGGGACAGATTCGCGCGCTTGGCGGCGACCGTCTTGTTGCCCGCCGCGTCCAGGAAGGTGCGCAGCACCGGCAGCAGATCGGTGCCATGCCGCTCGTCGTAGTCCACCAGCCGCCCCAACTGCCGCTCCACGAACTCCTGAAGCCGCACATCGCCGCGCAGCGCGTACAGCAGCTGCCGCAGCCCGATATCGGACAGCTCATGGAACGCCTTGTCCGGCGTCCCCGGAACGGCGGCGTCCGCGACCCGCGCGGCCTGCTGGAACGACCGGGCGGTCTGGGAGAGATCCGACACCTCGGAGCCGACGCTGATCACGGCGTCCGGCCGGGACTCCCGCACCGACCGGCTCAGCCGCTCCACCAGCGGCCGCCAGGCCGTGGCGGCGGGCAGGGCCAGCAGCACCCCTATGTGGTCACCGGGCAACGCGCCGACCAGTACGGCGGCCCCGGCCGCCCCCAGCTCGTCCGTCAGCCGGTCCTCGAGCTCGGTCGTCTCCCCGGCGCCGGGTCCCGGGCTGACCAGCACCACCATCAGCCGGCGGCCCGCCACCGGCACGCCCAGCGCCTCGGCCCTGGCCCGGGCCTCGCCCCTGGAGCGGCAGCGCTGCTCCACCAGGTCCAGCAGCAGGGTGCGCTGGGCCCGCCGCTCCCAGCGGGTGTGATGGGTGAGCCGGGCGATGGTCAGGGCCGTGGCGGTGCGCTCCAGGACCATCGCGTCCTCCGGGCCGACCGCCGGGTCCCCGGCCCCGTCCGGGAGCATCAACAGCCGCCCCCACCGCTCGCCCCGGTACTCCACCGCGGCCACCAGCCAGTCCTCCGGACCGCTCAGCCCGGTCCGGTCGGGGGAGGGCGTGGCACGCGACCGCCGCTCCCAGCCGGTCAGCGCCCCCTCCACGCCGCCTCCCGGCGAACCGCAGATCACGGCCTGGTGCACCAGGTTCTCCAGCACCACGGGGTGCCCGCTCAGCTCGGCCGCCATGCCCACCACCTCGTCGGGCCCGGCGCCGCGCAGGGTCAGCGCGGTGAAGGTGTCATGGACGTCCTGGGCCCGGCGCAGGCTCTCCACCTGACTGCCGACGATCAGGGAGTGGAGCACCTGGGTGACCTCCACGAAGTTCACGGTCCGGGAGAGCAGGACGAGCGGGAAGTCCCGTGCCAGACACGCCCGTACCAGCTCGGACGGCGGCCGGTGGTAGCGCCGCACCAGCTCGATGACCAGCCCGGCGGCGCCGATGTCCGCGAGCTCGTCCACATACCGGCGGACCAGCGACGGGTCCTCGGGCAGCGGCATCCCGGTGGTCAGCACCAGCTCCCCGCCCTTGAGGAAGGACGCCGGGTCGAGCAGTTCGGTGATGTGGACCCAGCGGACCGGCCGGGACAGCTGCCCATGGCCGGACACCACCTCCGGCGCTCCTGCGGCCAGCACCGGAAGCCGCAGCACCTCGGCCAGGCTGAGCGGTGGCCGCCCCGGGACCCGCGGGAGGCCGGCGGGCCGGGAAGGGGCCGTCGGGGGCCCGGCGGGCCGGGCCGGCGGCCGCCCGGCAGCGTCGTACGCATTGCCGCCGGAGCCGTTCATACGCCTCACTCTGGCAAGCCGACGCCCGGTGCGCAACCACGATCCCGGCCGCCCTCTTGACACGGTCCGCGCCCGGGGTCGTTGACAGATCGTCCATAGCGATCACCACCCCGCGACACAGTGATCATTGTCCTGACCGGGTTCGCCCCATCACCCTCGAAGTGTCCGAGCGCATCGCCGATCCGTGGGTGTGGGAGAGAACATGACCAATCTGTCGCCGCAGCTCCGTCAGGCCACTCCGGTGGTCGCCGTCCGGGGAGAGGGCGTCCATGTCGACGGCGAGGACGGGCGGCGATACCTCGACTTCACCGCGGGCATCGGCGTCACCAGCACCGGGCACTGCCATCCGCGGGTCGTCGCCGCCGCCCAGGAGCAGGTGGGCACCCTCATCCACGGCCAGTACACGACCGTCATGCACCCGCCGCTGCGGCGGCTGGTCGAGAAGCTGGGCGAGGTGCTTCCCGCCGGTCTCGACAGTCTGTTCTTCACCAACTCCGGCAGCGAGGCCGTGGAGTCGGCCCTGCGCCTGGCCCGCCAGGCCACCGGCCGGCCCAACGTCCTGGTCTGCCACGGCGGATTCCACGGCCGCACCGTGGCCGCCGCCTCCATGACCACCTCCGGAACGCGTTTCCGCTCCGGCTTCTCGCCGCTGATGAGCGGTGTCGTGGTGACCCCGTTCCCCACGGCCTACCGGTACGGCTGGGACGAGGAGACCGCGACCCGGTTCGCCCTGCGGGAGCTGGATTACGTCCTCCAGACCATCTCCCCGCCCGACGACACCGCCGCGATCATCGTCGAACCGGTGCTCGGCGAGGGCGGCTATGTGCCCGCGACCGAGGGCTTCCTCCAGGGCCTGCGGGAGCGGGCCGACCGCCATGGCTTCCTGCTGATCCTGGACGAGGTGCAGACCGGGGTGGGCCGCACCGGACGGTTCTGGGGCCATGACCACTTCGGCGTCCACCCCGACATCCTGGTCACCGCCAAGGGGCTGGCCAGCGGCTTCCCGCTGTCCGGCATCGCCGCCTCCGAGGAGCTGATGAGCAAGGCGTGGCCCGGCTCCCAGGGCGGCACCTACGGCGCCAACGCGGTGGCCTGCGCGGCGGCCGTCGCCACCCTCGACGTGGTCCGCGAGGAGAACCTCGTCGCCAACGCCGAGGCCATGGGGGCGCGGCTGCGCGGCGGCCTGGAGGAGGTGGCCGCCAAGACCCCCGCCATCGGCGATGTGCGCGGCCTCGGCCTCATGCTGGCCAGTGAGTTCGTCACCGAGGAGGGCGAGCCGGACCCGGCGACCGCGGCCCGGGTGCAGCGCGCCGCCGTGGACGAAGGGCTGTTGCTGCTCCTGTGCGGGGCCTGGAACCATGTGGTCCGGATGATCCCCGCCCTCGTCGTCGACGAAGCGGCGATCGACGAGGGTCTGCGCGCCTGGTCCGCCGCCGTCACCGCCGGAACAGCGGACTCCTGACGCGCACCGCATATCCGCCCACACGGGAGCCCGATCCGCCCGCCGGTCCGAAACCGCTCGGACCGGCGGCGGTCACGAAGGAGATTGCCCCTATGTCCACCCCCTCGTACCCCTCGGCCGCCGAGGTCCTCGCCGCGGTGCCCAAGCAGCTCCACATCGCCGGGTCATGGTCCGACGCGGCCGGCGGCCGGACCATGCCGGTCGACGACCCGGCCACCGGTGAGGTGCTGTGCGAGGTCGCCGACGCCGCCCCGGCCGACGGGCAGCGGGCCCTGGCCGCCGCCGAGGACGCCCAGGAGAAGTGGGCGGCCACCGCGCCCCGCGTACGCAGCGAGATCCTGCGCCGCGCCTATGAGCTGATCACGGAGCGGGCCGACGCGCTCGCCGCGCTGATGACGGCCGAGATGGGCAAGCCGCTGGCCGAGGCGAGGGGGGAGGCGGCCTACGCCGCGGAGTTCTTCCGCTGGTTCTCCGAGGAGGCCGTGCGCATCGAGGGCGGGTTCGCCACGCTGCCGGACGGCCGGAACCGCATGCTGCTGATGCGCCGCCCGGTCGGCCCCTGTCTGCTCATCACGCCGTGGAACTTCCCGCTGGCCATGGGCACCCGCAAGATCGGCCCGGCGATCGCCGCGGGCTGCACCATGGTGCTCAAGCCCGCCCCGCAGACCCCGCTGTCCAGCCTCGCGCTCGCCGGCATCCTGGCGGAGGCGGGGCTTCCGGCCGGGGTGCTCAACGTGGTCACCACCTCCCGTGCGGGCGAGGTCGTCGAGCCGCTGCTGACCGGCGGACATGTCCGCAAGCTCTCCTTCACCGGCTCCACCCAGGTCGGCCGCACCCTGCTGGCCCAGTGCGCGCCCGCGGTGGTCCGCACCTCCATGGAACTGGGCGGCAACGCCCCCTTCATCGTCTTCGAGGACGCCGACCTCGACACCGCGGTCGAGGGCGCCATGACCGCCAAGATGCGCAACATGGGCGAGGCGTGCACGGCGGCCAACCGGTTCTTCGTCCACTCCTCCGTCGCGGCCGAGTTCGCCGACCGGCTCGCCCGCCGCATGGGCGCGCTGGAGGTCGGCCCCGGCAGCCGGCCCGGTGTCGACGTGGGGCCGCTCATCGACCGGGCCGGCCGTACCAAGGTCGAGGAACTGGTCGCGGACGCCGTGGCGCGCGGCGCCGAGGTCCTGGTCGGCGGCAGCGCCCCGGACGGCCCCGGCTGCTTCTACCCGCCCACGGTGCTCACCGGCGTCTCCCCGGCCAGCCGGCTGATGGAGACCGAGATCTTCGGACCGGTGGCGGCCGTCCTCACCTTCGACGACGAGGACGAGGTCGTCGCCACCGCCAACCACACCGAATGGGGCCTGGTGGGCTATGTGTTCACCCAGGACCTGGGCCGCTCGCTGCGGGTGAGCGAGCGGCTCGAGGTCGGAATGGTCGGCCTCAACACCGGTCTGGTCTCCAACCCCGCGGCCCCCTTCGGCGGCGTCAAGCAGTCCGGGCTCGGCCGTGAGGGCGGCCGCGTCGGCATCGACGAGTTCCTGGAGTACAAGTACGTCGCGGTGCCGGTCTGACGGCCGCGCCCGCGCACCGGCGGAACCGCCGGGGGAGCCCGGGCGTTGCCCACATGACGCGTTCGTCTCCATGAACGCGGCGGTGAGGAGCGGACATGGGCGAGTTGGTGCCCGGCGGGAACCAGGCGCTGCCGGACGGCGCGCTGACCATCCGGGTGCCCGGCCCGTTCGACCTGTCCGCGCTGATCACCGGCGAGGACGGAAAGGTCGCGGGTGACGGCGACTTCGTCTTCTTCAACCAGCCCACCGCGCCCGGCGCCCGGCTGGACGGCGACACCGTCACCCTGCGGCCGCGGGGGCTGCGGCCCGGCGCCGCCCGGGTCACCCTCGTCATCAGCCCCGCCGATCCGGGCACCCCGCTCGGACGGCTCCCGGCGCCCGTGCTGAATGTCCTGGACGACAGGGGAGCGCCGCTGGCCCGGTTCGCGCCCCCGCGCCCGTCCCAGGAGACGGTGCTGCTGCTCGCCGAGATCTACCGCCGGGGCGGCGGCTGGAAGGTGCGGGCGATCGGCCAGGGCTACGCCGATGGACTCGCCGGTGTGGCCCGGGACTTCGGCGTCGACGTCACCGACGACGGAGCCTCCGCCGCGCCCCCGCCTCCCGCCCCGGCACCCGCCGACGGGGCGGCCCGGCAGGCCCTCGACGTGGTGAACGCGGCGCGGGCACGGGCCGGGGCCGCCCCCGTGGCCCTCGACGGACGGCTGACCGCGGCCGCCGAGGCGCACGCCCGGGCCATGGCCGCCCATGGCGCCCTGGCGCTGGAGAGCCCGGACGGGACATCGCTCTTCCACCGGATCGCCGCGCACGGATACACCCCGCTGACCGTCGCCGAGCACATCGTCTCCGGGCCGCGCACCCCGCGGGAGTTCGTGGACTACTGCCTCGAAGGCGCCGAGCGCCGGGGCCCGTTCCACGACCCGGCCCTCGTCCACCTGGGGATCGGCCGCGCCGACGGCCCCACCGCCGGGGACGTCTACTGGACTGCGGTGTGGGCCCGGCCGTTCACCCCGGACGGGCTGCTGCGCCTGACCTCCGAGGTCATCGCCCTCACCAACGCCGAGCGCGCCGCCGCCCGGCTCGCGCCCCTCGCCCAGGACCCGCGGCTGGCGGCGGCCGCGCAGGCACACAGCGACGACATGGTGGCGCGCGACTTCTACTCCCACACCGGCCCTGAGGGGCATCAGCCCTGGGACCGGACCCGGGCCGCCGGGGCCACGCACCGCGGCATCGGCGAGAACATCGCCTGCGGCCAGCGCTCTCCGGCGGAGGTGGTGCGCGGCTGGATGGACAGCCCGGGTCACCGCGCCAACATCCTCAAGCCCGACTTCACCCATATCGGCGTCGGCCACGCCACCGGCAGCCGCGCGGGCACGTACTGGACCCAGGTCTTCGGCGCCGTCTGACGGACCCTGCCTCGCCGTCCGCCTTCGGACGTGGGGACGTGGGGACGTGATCGGTCAGGTGCGCGACTCCAGATCGCGCCGGGTGGCGGTTCCGTACACCCCGTTCGCGTCGCCACGGATCCCGTACCACACCTGGAACCGGGAGACGGCCTCGGCCAGCGCCTGGTCGTACTGGCCGTTGACCTGTCCGCCCTGATACACGTTCGGGATCCGCAGCAGACGCTGCTGGAGGTCGGTGACCTCCGGGCCGGTGTCCCCGAGGGTCAGCACATCGCCCGGATCCCCCGGCGGCGGCAATTCGTCGCCCGGGGCCTGCGAAGCGGGCGCGCTCGGCGTCCCCGGCGGGGCGGAGGTCACGGGCGCGGTCGGTGCGGTCGGCGCGCCGCCCTCGGCCGCACCCGACGCCGAGTCCCGGCCCACCATCACCACCAGTGAGAGGGCGACCCCCGCGCCGAGCCCGGCCAGCACCAGCAGGGCGGACCGGGGGAGTTGCCGTCGGGCCGGGGCGGGCGGGGTGTCCGGGCGGCGCGGTTCGGCGTCCCGCGGGTTCCAGGCGTCGGCCGCGGCCGGGCCGCCCGTGATCTCCTGGGTGTCCTCATCGGCCGTGGGCGGCGCCTCGGGCGGGAGCTCGCTGCCCGGCGGCCGGAAGAGGTCGAGCTCCTCCATCCACCCCTCGACCGGCCGCTCCGAGGTGTCGTCATACTCCGGCGTCGCGGGGAAGATGGCGGTCGGCTCGATCACCTGACGCCCGGCCGGCCGGTCCGGATCGGGTTCGGCTGCCATACAGACCTCCTTATGCGCCCCACACCATCACGCGGGGATACGGACGCGGGCCCGGGAAGATTCAAGCCGATCGTGAACCGGCGGCCGGGCACCCCCGCGGCACCGGTGTGGCGCGGCGCCGCCGGGTAATTCCTCCTGAGAGGGTGCCCATGGCCTCGGGGATGTCGAAGGGAGCCGGGAGATGGAGCGGACCACCTGCTGTGTGGTGGGCGGCGGGCCCGCCGGAATGGTCCTCGGCCTGCTGCTGGCCCGGGCCGGGGTGGCGGTCACCGTCCTGGAGAAGCACGGGGACTTCCTGCGCGACTTCCGCGGCGACACCGTGCACCCCAGCACATTGCGGCTTCTGGACGACCTGGGCCTCGCCGACCGGTTCGCGGCCCTGCCGCAGCGGCATGTGCACTCCGTCCAGCTGCCCATCGGGCGGGACGGCGAGCTGTTCACGGTCGGCGAGATCGGCTCACTGCCGGGGAAGTACAACTACGTGGCGATGGTGCCGCAGTGGGATCTGCTCGATCTGCTGGCCGACGAGGCCCAGCGGGAGCCCACCTTCCAGCTGCGGATGAACACCGAGGTGACCTCCTTCCTCATGGAGCGCGGACGGGTCACCGGAGTGCGCTACCGCGACCGCGCGAGCGGCTCCGCCGGCGAGCTGCGCGCCACCCTCACCGTGGCCTGCGACGGCCGGGGGTCGCTCGCCCGCGCCCTGCCCGAGCTGGGGCTGCGGGAGTTCCCCTGTCCGATGGACGTCTGGTGGTTCCGGCTGCCCCGCCAGGAGAGCGACCCCCAGGGGCTGGTGGGCAATGCCGGCGAGCGCTTTCTCACGGCCATGATCGACCGGGGTGACTACTGGCAGTGCGCCGCCCTGATCCCCAAGGGGTCGGACGCCACCTGCCGCGCCGGGGGTCTCGACCGGTTCCTCGCCTCGTTCACGGAGGCCACCCCATGGATGGGGCTGGGGACGCGGCTGGGGCCGGAGGAGAGCGGCCGTGGGCCGCGCCCGCGGTCCTGGGACGAGGTGAAGCTGCTGGACGTACGGATGGACCGGCTCCGCCGCTGGCACCGCCCCGGACTGCTGTGCATCGGGGACGCGGCCCACGCGATGTCGCCCGTGTTCGGGATCGGCATCAACCTCGCCGTCCAGGACGCGGTCGCCGCCGCCCGCCATCTGGTCCGGCCGCTGCGCGAGGGCACCGTGGGGCTCGCCGATGTACGCGCCGTCCAGCGCCGCCGGTGGCCGACCGCGGCCGCGACGCAGCGACTCCAGCGCATCGCCCACGCACGGGTCATCGCGCCGCTGCTGGAGGGGCGTTCACCGGCCGCCGGAGGGGAGCCGCTGCGGCTGGCCGTGCTGCTCACCAGGGCGCCCTGGCTGAAGCGGGCGCCCGCGTACTTCCTCGCCTACGGGGCGGGCCGCGAACGGCCCCCGGCCGAGTCGCTGCGCCGTTCCGGATGAGTCCGGAACGCGTGGAGCCGGGTGCGGAGGGGTCGCTCCCACCCGGCTCCGGCGGAGGACCTCTCAGACGATGCCCTCGGCGATCTCCGCCTGCTCGCGCGCGGTGCCGTACGCGGAGGGCGTGTTGTACGAGCGGCGGGCCACGAACCACCAGATCGTGGCCAGCAGCAGCACCACGGCCAGCGCGATCGAGGCGTAGTTCATCGAGTCGGCCGTCACCGGACTGGACTGCGGCAGGCAGAACAGCACCGTCACCAGGGCCACCCACACCACCGCTATCCAGCCCACCGGCTTGCTCCAGCGGCCCAGGTTCCACGGGCCCGGCTGGAACCGGTCCCCGGCGCGCAGCCGCAGGAAGACCGGGATGGCGTAGGCGGGGGTGATCCCGATGACGTTGATGGCGGTCACCGCGCCATAGGCCGTCTCGGAGTACAGGGACGGCAGGGCCAGCAGACACGCGACCGCCACCGAAAGCCAGACCGCGAGCACCGGTGTCTGGGTGCGGGAGCTGACCCGCTGCCACAGCCGCGAGCCCGGCAGCGCGCCGTCCCGGCTGAAGGCGAACACCATCCGGCTGGCCGCCGCCACCTCGGCGTTGCCGCAGAACAGCTGCGCCACGATGACGATGAGCAGCATCGCGGTGGCACCGCCCGTGCCCAGGGCGTCGATCAGGATCTGCGCCGGCGGCACCCCGGTGGCGCTCTTCTGGGCACCGGCGTAGTCCTGGATGGCGAAGGTCAGCCCGGCCAGCAGCACGAACCCGGCCACCCAGGACACCCAGATGGCGCGGACGATCCCGCGCGCGGCGTAGACGGAGGCGTTGGAGGTCTCCTCCGACAGATGCGCGGAGGCGTCGTAGCCGGAGAAGGTGTACTGGGCGAGCAGCAGCCCGATCGCGGTCACATACAGCGGATTCGACCAGCCGGTGTCATTGACGAATTCGGTGAAGACGAATTCGGGCGACTGGTGGTGGGAGGGCACGATCGCCAGGGCGCCGACGATGATGGCGACGCCCGCCAAGTGCCACCACACGCTGACCGAGTTGAGCACGCTGACCAGCCGTACCCCGAACAGATTCAGCGCCGCGTGCACCAGCAGGATGCAGACGAAGATGACCATGGTCGATTCCGGTGTGGGATCGAATCCCCACTGGAGGTTGAAGAGCGCGCCGGTGAACAGGGCGGCGCCGTAGTCGATTCCGGCGATGGCCCCGAGCAGCCCCAGCAGATTGAGCCAGCCGGTGTACCAGCCCCAGGTCCGCCCGCCCAGCCGGTCGGCCATGTAGTACAGCGCGCCCGAGGTGGGGTACGCGCTGGTCACCTCGGCCAGGGAGAGTCCGACGCACAGCACGAAGAGCCCCACTCCGGCCCAGCCCCACATCATGACCGCGGGGCCTCCGGTGTCCAGCCCGAAGCCGTACAGCGTCATGCATCCGGAGAGAATGGAGATGACCGAGAAGCTGATGGCGAAATTGCCGAAGCCGCCCATGCGGCGGGCGAGCACGGGTTGATAGCCGAGCTCGCGCAGCCGCTGTTCTTCGTCCCGCTGGGGAATGGGACCCGAACTCGACCATGCCGTGGACATGAATGTACCTCCCGAATGCTGGGGCGGGCGAGGGTGTGGCACAGGTGGGGAAATCGGTTGGGTAGGAGGGCGGATGGGGGAGTGGTGGGGATCTCCGGGGAGGACCCCGGCTCAGCCGGTGGCCCCGGGTCTTGGCCCACGGGCGCCGGCCAGCGAGCGGACCCGGGCGCGAAGAAACATTTCTTCAGCCAGTGCGCGGTCGGCGGAGTCGCGGGTGCGATAGGCCCAGGGGAGCGGGGTGAAGTACGGCCCCAGCACCTCGAAGACGCGGGCCGCGTCGGTGAACAGCAGCGCGCCCCACAGGGCGTGCGCCAGATGGTTGAGATCCAGCAGTGAACTCGTCGCGACATCCGCGTGGTCGAACCAGCCGTGCAGCGCCTTCCGGGCGTCACGGATGGCGTCCTCGGTGGCCCAGTGAAGGTCGAGCGCCTTCTCATAGCCCCGTTCCTCGCGGTACCGCTCGACATGTACGTACAGCGGCAGCACCTGTACGGCGGACCCCTCGGGCGCGCCCGAGACCACCCACTGCACGAAGTTGACCGCCTCGGCCAGCGAACCCCCGGCCCGCCGTGCGTACACGAACTGGAGCATCCGGTGGTACGCCTCGCGGTTGTACGGATCGCGTCGGTCGGCCTCCGCCAGCAGCCCCCAGGGCCCGGGGAACAGCAGCGGACCGGGCGGGGGCACCCGATGCTCCTCCTGCCGCTGCTCCTTGTCCAGCTGGGCCAGGGCCAGCAGACACACCCACGGCACCGGATCCGCCGGGGAGTGGTGCGCGGCCAGCTGGCAGGACTGCCACGCCTCCCGCCACAGCTCCCGGGTGCGGCGGTGTCCCTCGCGGTGCGCGCGCACCGCGCGTTCCACCCCGACCCGGGTGTGCATCACCAGCGCCGCGACGCTCTGCGGTTCCTCGGTCCGCCACGCGTCCACCACATTGGATCCGGCGGCGGCCGTGGCCAGCACCTGGGTGCGCTGGGTCCACAGCGCCCAGGTGGGAGTCTCCGCGAGCAGATTGCGCATCGATATCCAGCGCCCGGTGCGCAGATCCTGGAGCGCGATGCGCAGTCCGCCGTCATAGCCCGCGGGGTGGTACACGGGGCGGAACTCTTCCTCGGGCATCGGATGACTTTCGTACGGAGCTGACGTACCGGACGCGGGAGAACGATGGGCCTGGGGGATGGTTGCAGGGATCTTATAGTCCCGCCGGGCCCACTCGGGAACGGGGGACCGCGGGCCGTGCCCGGACGGGCCGTCTTGACGCCCGTACCGCGGCTGCATCAGGCTTTCCGGCAAGATCCCCGCGCACCGCCCCATCCCCGCGCACCGCCCCGAGCCCGAAACGATCCACCCTTCCCGGGCGGAGTACACCGTCCCGGCGAAGAACACCCGTCCCGAGCGAAGAACCGGACATGCTGCCTGCTGAGCGTCGCCACCGCACCCCGGCCGACCCCGCGACCGGTCCGGTCCTCGCCGTCGACCAAGGCACCTCGGGCACCAAGGCGTTGGTGCTCTGCCCCGAGCGCGGGGTGATCGGCTCCGCCGAGGTCGCCGTGCGCCCCCGCTATCTGCCCGACGGGCTGGTCGAGGTCGATCCGGCCGCCTTGCTCACCTCGGTCATCGAGGCCGGGCGCCAGGCCCTCGCGGCGGCGGGCGAGCCGGTCGTGGCGGTCGGGCTGGCCAACCAGGGTGAGACCGTGCTGGCCTGGGACCCCGTCACGGGAGAGCCGCTGACCGACGCGCTGGTCTGGCAGGACCGGCGGGCGCGGACGGTGTGCGAGCAGCTCGCGCCGCACGCCGAGACGCTGCGCGAACTCACCGGACTGCCGCTCGACCCGTACTTCGCGGCGCCCAAGATGGCGTGGATCCGGCGCCATCTGACCGGCGAGGGCGTGGTCACCACCAGCGACGCCTGGCTGGTCCACCGGCTCACCGGCGCCTTCGTCACCGACGCCGCCACCGCGGGGCGCACCGGCCTGCTCGACCTGGACCGTGTCGCCTGGTCCCCGAAGGCGCTGGACCTCTACGGGCTGACCGCCGAGCGGCTGCCCAGCGTCGTCGACGCCGCCGGGCCGGTCGGCACCACCACGGCCTTCGGCGGCGAGGTCCCGCTCACCGGCCTCCTCGTCGACCAGCAGGCCGCGCTGCTGGCGCAGCGGGTGACCGAGCCGGGGACCGCCAAGTGCACCTACGGAACCGGCGCCTTCCTCCTCGCCCAGACCGGGGACCGGCCCCGGCGCGGCTCCCATGGCCTGGTCTCCTGCGTGGCCTGGCGGTTCGGCGGGCGCACCAGCTACTGCCTGGACGGGCAGGTGTACACCGCCGCCTCCGCGGTGCGCTGGCTCAGCGACCTGGGGGTGATCCAGGGGCCCCAGGACCTCGACCCGGTCGGGCGCGCCGTGCCCGACACCGGGGGAGTCACCTTCGTACCGGCGCTCGCCGGGCTCGCGGCGCCGTGGTGGCGCGGCGACCTCAAGGGCTCGCTGACCGGGCTCGGCCTCGACACCACCGCGGGGCATCTGGTGCGTGCCCTGTGCGAGGGCATCGCCGCCCAGGTGGTGGAGATCGCCGAGGCGGCCGCCTCCGATCTGGGCGCGCCGCTGACCGTCCTGCGGGTCGACGGGGGGCTGACCCGCTCGGCGCTGCTGATGCAGACCCAGGCCGATCTGCTCCAGCGGCCCGTGGAGGTTTCGGCGCTGCCGGACGTCACCGCGCTGGGCGTGGGCGCGGCCGCGCGCATGGGACTCGACCCGGGCCTGACGGCCGAGGAAGCCGTCCCCGCGTGGCGGCCCGCCGCCGTCTACGAGCCGCGGATCAGCGCCGAGCGGGCCGCCGAGCGCCTGGCCGGCTTCCGTTCGGCCGTGGCCGCGCTGCTGGACCAGGCGCCGGCCGCTGCCCAGGGCTGAGGGTCACCCGCGCACCAGGAGCCGTGTCCACCACCGAGCAAGGGACCGCAATGACCGTTACGACCACGGGTGACCTCCCCGACGAGGTCCACGACGTGGCCATCGTCGGCGCCGGGGTGGTCGGCACCGCCATCGCCCGAGAGCTGGCCCGGTACCGGCTGCGGATCGCCCTCGTCGAGGCGTCCGACGACGTCGGCAACGGCACCTCCAAGGCCAACACCGCGATCCTGCACACCGGTTTCGACGCCACCCCGGGCACCCTGGAGGCCCGTCTGGTGCGCGAGGGCTACCAGCGGCTGATCGCCTACGCCGCCGAGACCGGCATCCCGCTCGAACCGCTCGGCGCGCTCCTCGTCGCCTGGGACGGGGAGCAGCTCGCCGCGCTGCCGGCACTCGCCGAGAAGGCCGCCCGCAACGGCTACGACGAGACGAGCGTCCTCGACGCGGACGCCGTCTATGCCCGCGAACCCCATCTGGGACCCGGCGCACTCGGTGCGCTCGAAGTCCCCGGGGAGAGCATCATCTGCCCCTGGACCACGACCCTCGCCTACGCCACCCAGGCGGTGCGCGCGGGCGTCGACCTGCATCTGAACTGCCCGGCCGGGGCCATCACCACCGGCGGGGACCACCATGAGATCGCCACCCCGCGCGGGGTGCTGCGCACCCGTCACCTGGTCAACGCCGCGGGGCTGTACTCGGACGAGATCAACCGGCGGCTGGGCCACGAGGAGTTCACCGTCACCCCGCGCCGCGGCCAGCTCATCGTCTTCGACAAGTTCGCCCGCGGCCTGGTCGACCGCATCCTGCTGCCGGTGCCCACCGCGCTCGGCAAGGGTGTGCTGGTGGCGCCGACCGTGTACGGCAATGTGATGCTCGGCCCCACCGCCGAGGACCTCGACGACAAGACCGCCACCGGATCGTCGGCCGACGGACTGGCCTCGCTCCGGGAGAAGGGCGAGCGGATCCTGCCGGAGCTGCTGGCGGAGGAGGTCACCGCGGTCTACGCCGGGCTGCGCGCCGCCACCGAACACGGCGACTACCAGATCCACGCCGACCCCGGCCGCCGGTATGTCGCCGTGGGCGGCATCCGCTCCACCGGACTCACCGCCTCGATGGCGATCGCCGCGCATGTGGTGGAGCTCCTCACCGACTGCGGACTGGACCCCGGGCCCGAGCGGGAGATCGAGCCGGTACGGATGCCCACCATCGGCGAGGCGTTCCCTCGCCCGTACCAGCGCGCCGATCTCATCGCCGCCGACCCCGCCTACGGCACCGTGGTCTGCCACTGCGAACGCGTCACCCGGGGCGAGATCCGCGACGCGCTGACCGCCACCGTGCCACCGGCCTCGCTCGACGGCATCCGGCGCCGCACCCGGGCCCTCGGCGGGCGCTGCCAGGGGTTCTTCTGCGGCGCCGAGGTACGCGCCCAGTTCGAGGCGGCCACCGCGGCCCAGGACCGGACGGCCCAGGACCGGACGGAGGCCCGGCGATGACCCCCACCACCGACCGTACCCACCGCACCGTCGACGTACTGGTCATCGGGGCCGGACCGGCCGGGCTCGCGGTCGCCGCGCGGCTGGCCGCCGCCGGGGTGGACCGGGTCGAGGTCCTCGACCGCGAACAGCACGCGGGCGGCGTTCCCCGCCACTGCCACCACACCGGATTCGGACTGCGCGATCTGCGCCGGGTGATGACCGGGCCCGACTACGCCCGCCACCACATCGCCGCCGCCATCCGCGCCGGGGCGGTGCTGCGCACCGGGGTCACGGCCACCGGCTGGGCGGCGCCGAGGACCGTGGACATCACCGGTCCCACGGGCCTGGAGCGGATCACCGCCACGGCCGTCGTGCTGGCCACCGGCGCCCGGGAACGCCCGCGCAGCGCCCGGCTGGTGCCCGGCACCCGGCCGGCGGGCGTCCTCACCACCGGACAGCTCCAGCAGGCCGTCCATCTGCACCACCAGAGCGTCGGCCGCCGCGCCGTCATCGTCGGCGCGGAGCGGGTCAGCCACTCCGCGGTGGACACCCTGCGCCGGGCCGGGGCCGAGGTCGTGGCCATGGTCACCGACCAGCCCCGCCACCAGACCCATCCGGCGTGCCACCTCGGCACCCTGCTGCGCCACGGCATTCCGCTGGTCACCGACGCCACCGTGGCCGAACTGACCGGCCGGGGGCGGCTGGAGAGCGTACGGCTGCGGCACCGGGACGGGCGGACCGCGGCCGTCGCCTGCGACACCATGGTGTTCACCGGCGACTGGATCCCCGACCACGAGCTGGCCAGAAGCGCCGGGATCGCCCTCGACCCCGGCACCCGGGGCCCGGCGGCCGACGCCGACTTCCGCACCGCGGCACCCGGGGTCTTCGCCGTGGGCAATCTGCTGCACCCCGTCGAGACCGCCGATATCGCGGCGCTCGACGGCCGGTTCGCCGCCGCTCCCGTGCTGCGCCATCTCACCGGTGTGCCATGGACGCCGGGAGCGCTGCCCGTGCGCGTCGAGGCGCCGCTGCTGTGGGTGTGGCCCAACCGTATCGCCCCGGGCGGGCCGCCTCCGCCGCGCGGCAGGTTCACCCTGCGCACCACGCGGTTCCTGACCCGGCCGGTGCTCACCGTCGTCCAGGACGGCCACACACTGCACCGCGGCCGCCTGCCCCGCACCGCGGTGCCCAACCGGCCGTTCCACCTGCCCGCCGGTTGGCTCGCCGGGGCCGCCGCACACGGCGGCCCCGTACACATCACGGTGGACTGACCGGCACTCAGCCGAGGTCGCCCGGCATACCGCGCAGCCGCTCCATCTCGCGCCGGTCGCGCTTGGTGGGGCGGCCCGTGCCGCGGTCGCGCAGCCCGATCGGCACGGTGTGCTCGCGCGGCGGCGGAGGCGGGCTGTTGTCGACGAAGCACTCCGCGGCCACCGCCGCGCCGACCCGTTTGCGCACGACGCGCGAGACCACCACGATCCGGTCGCGCCCCGCATGGCGCAGCCGCACCTCGTCACCGGGCCGCACCGCCTGCGCGGGTTTGACGCGCTCTCCGTTGACCCGGACGTGCCCCGCGCGGCAGGCCGAGGACGCCATGGAGCGCGTCTTGGTCAGCCGCACGGACCAGATCCAGCTGTCCACCCGTACGGACCCCTCGTCTGAAGCCATACCCCGACTCTAATGTCTAAGGTGCGACGCATGAGCGCACATTTCGACGTGGTGGTCCTGGGAGCCGGGCCGGGTGGCTATGTCGCCGCGATCCGCGCCGCCCAGTTGGGCCTGACCACGGCCATCGTCGAGGAACGCTACTGGGGCGGCGTCTGCCTGAACGTGGGCTGCATCCCGTCCAAGGCCCTGCTGCGCAACGCCGAGCTGGCGCATCTGTTCATCCATGAGGCCAAGAACTTCGGCATCCGGGTGAACGGCGATGTCACCGTGGACTACCGCGACGCGTTCGAGCGCAGCCGCAAGGTGGCCGACGGACGGGTCAAGGGCGTCCACTATCTGATGAAGAAGAACAAGATCACCCAGTTCGAGGGGCGGGGCAGCTTCACCGGACCGCATGAACTCCAGGTCACCCGCTCCGGCGGCGGCACGGAGACGCTCACCTTCGACCACTGCGTCATCGCCACGGGCTCGATCACCAATCTGCTGCCCGGCACCTCCCTCAGCGAGCGGGTGGTGACCTACGAGGAGCAGATCCTCTCGCCCACCCTGCCCGGCAGCGTCCTGATCGCGGGCGCGGGCGCCATCGGCGTGGAGTTCGCGTACATCATGCACAGCTACGGGGTGCAGGTGACGCTCGTGGAGTTCCTGGACCGGATCGTGCCCCTGGAGGACGAGGAGGTCTCCACCGAGCTCACCCGCCGCTTCCGCAGGCTCGGCATGAACATCCTGACCTCCACCCGGGTGGAGGCGATCAACGACGCCGGCCCCGCGGTCAAGGTCATGGTGACCACGGGCGGCCAGCGGCAGACCCTCCAGGCCGCCCGGGTGCTCCAGGCCATCGGGTTCCGGCCGAGGGTGCACGGATACGGGCTGGAGCACACCGGCGTCCGGCTGACCGAACGGGGCGCCATCGACGTCGACGGCCGGTGCCGCACCAATGTGCCGCACATCTTCGCCATCGGCGATGTCACCGCCAAGCTGATGCTGGCACACGCCGCCGAGTCCATGGGCCTCGTCGCGGCGGAGACCATCGCCGGGGCGGAGACCATGGAGCTCGACTATGTGATGATCCCGCGGGCCACCTTCTGCCAGCCACAGATCGCCAGCTTCGGCTGGACCGAGGCCCAGGCCCGGGAGCGCGGCTTCGACGTCCGGGTGGCGAAGTTCCCGTTCACCGCCAACGGCAAGGCCCAGGGGCTCGGCGACCCCGTCGGCTTCGTGAAGCTCATCAGCGACGGCCGCCACGGTGAGCTGCTGGGCGGCCATCTCATCGGCCCCGAGGTCACCGAGCTGCTGCCCGAGCTCACCCTCGCCCAGCAGTGGGATCTCACCGTGCACGAGGTGGCCCGCAACGTCCACGCCCATCCGACCCTCGGCGAGGCGGTGAAGGAGGCCGTCCACGGGCTCGCCGGACACATGATCAATCTGTGACCGCGGATGCTCCCACCCCGGCCGTCACCAGGTGTGCGACCCGGGGATCTGCGTTAGACAGAGCATGTGAAAGTGCGCTCGGCGCTGAGCTCGCGCAGTGTCGGCGGGCAGGTGTTCGCGCTGATGCTGATCATCGTGACGTTCCTGGTGCTCGCCGCGGGGGCCACGCTGTCCCTCGAGGCGCGCGGCAGCCGGGACGGCCAGGCCCGGGTCCGCGCCCTGACCGTGGCGCGGACCGTCGCCGTCGCCCCCGGCGTGCGGCAGGGGCTGGAGTCCCGCGACCCGCCCAGGACCCTCCAGCCCTACGCCGAGAAGGTGCGGCACCGGACCGGTGTCGACTACATCGTGGTGACCACCGCCCAGGGCATTCGGTGCAGCCATCCGAATCCGAAGCTGATCGGCAAGCGCGTCGACCGCACCCTGTACCCGGCCACGGCGGGCCGGGCCTTCACCGACACCACACCCGGTGTCACCCGCCCGGCCGCCTCGATCCGCGCCGCGGTGCCGGTCACCGACGCCCGGGGCCGGGTGATCGGCGTCGTCAACGCCGGGGTGTCCATCCCCTCCGTGGCCCGCACGGTCGGCCGCCAACTGCCGGTGATCTACGGCTCCACGGCGCTCGCCCTGCTCCTCGGCGCGGGCGGCGCGGCGCTCGTGGCCTGGCGGCTGCGGCGCCAGACCCACCGGCTCGGCCCCGCCGAGATCACCAGGATGTACGAACACCACGACGCCGTACTGCGCTCGGTCCGGGAGGGCGTGCTGATCCTCGACGACGAGGAGCGGCTGCTGCTCGCCAACGACGAGGCGCTGCTCCTGCTGGGCCTCACCCACGGCGCGGACGGACGCCAGATCACCGACGTCGGCCTGCCCCCGGACATCGCCCGACTGCTCGCCTCCGGACGTACCGCCACCGACGAGGTGTACGAGGTCGGGAACCGGCTGCTGGCGGTCAACCAGCGCCCGGCGGAGCGGGGTGGACAGCCCTGGGGCAGCGTCGCCACCCTGCGGGACACCACCGAGCTGCGCGCGCTGACGGACAAGGCCGACCGGGCGTACGCACGGCTCCAGCTGCTGTACGAGGCCGGCGTCCGCGTGAGCAGCAGCCTCGACATGGAGGGGACCGCCCAGGAACTGGCCCGGGTCGCTGTGCCGCGCTTCGCCGACTTCGCCACCGTCGATCTGCACGAGGCCGTGCTGCGCGGCGAGGAGCCGGGCGACCGGGACTCGCCGCTGCGCCGGGCCGGCTTCAGCGGCGTCCGGGACGACCCTCCGCTGCGCCGGGTCGGCGAGCGCGTCTCCGCCCACCCCCTCACCGAGCGGGCCGGCGGCGGCATCGGCAGGGCGCGTGTGTTCGCCGTGAGCGAGCTGCCGTCCTACCCCGACTGGGTGCCACAGGACCCGGAGCGGCTGGGCTGGGTGATGCAGTACGGCATCCACTCGCTGCTGACCGTGCCGCTCAGCGGGCGCGGCGTCCGGCTGGGCCAGGTGGCGTTCTGGCGCTCGGGGGACACCCCGCCGTTCGACGAGGAGGACCGGTCCTTCGCCGAGGAACTGGCCGGTCAGGCGTCCGTCGCCATCGACAACGCCCGCCGCTACGCCCGTGAGCACGCCACCACCCTGGCCCTCCAGGAGAGCCTGCTGCCGCGCGGCCGCGCCGAACAGCAGGCCGTCGTCGCCGCCCAGCGCTATCTGCCCGCCCCCGCCGGGGTGCGGGGGGACTGGTTCGACGTCATCCCGCTGTCGGGGGCCCGGGTCGCCCTCGTCGTCGGCGATGTCGTCGGCCACGGACTGCACGCCGCCGCGACCATGGGCCGGCTGCGCACCGCCGTGCGCAACTTCTCCGTGGTGGACCTTCCCCCCGATGAGCTGCTCGCCCGGCTCGACGACGTGGTCGACCAGCTGGACCGGGAGGAGACCGCCCTGGGCCCCGGGGCCGCCGGAGCCGGCTGTCTGTACGCGGTCTACGACCCGGTCACCCGGCACTGCACCCTGGCACGGGCCGGCCAACCGCCCCCGGCCCTGGTCCGTCCCGACGGCTCCGTGACCTTCCTCGACCTCCCCGCCGGGCCGCCGCTGGGACTCGGCGGACGGCTCTACGAGGCGACCGAGATGGAACTGCCCGAAGGCAGCCGCCTCGTCCTCTACACCGACGGGCTGGTCCAGGACCGGGAACGCGATATCGAGACCGGGCTCGACCAGCTGCGTGACGCCCTCACCGACGCCGACCCCGACCCGGAGCGGGCCTGCGACACCGTGATGGCCGCCCTGCTGTCGCCGCGCCGCACCGACGACGTCTGTCTGCTCATCGCCCGCACCACCGCGCTGGACGCGCGCCGGGTGGCCTCGTGGGAGCTGCCGGCGGACCCCGAGGTGGTGTCCCGGATGCGGGCGGCCGTCGCCCGCACCCTGGCCGACTGGAACCTGGAGGAGGCCGCCTTCACCACCGAACTGGTGGTCAGCGAACTGCTCGGCAACGCCATCCGGCACGCCGTCGGCCCGGTGCGGCTGCGGCTGCTGCGCAACCGGGGGCTGATCTGCGAGGTCGCCGACGGCAGCACCACCGCACCGCATCTGCGCCGGGCGGCCATCACCGACGAGGGCGGCCGCGGGCTGTTCCTCGTCGCCCAGATGGTCCAGCGGTGGGGCACCCGCTACACCAGCAAGGGCAAGATCATCTGGACCGAGCAGGATCTTCCGCCCGAGGAGCGCCCCCTGCCGGTGACCGGTCTGTGACGACCGGGCCCCATCGGGGCCGTGGACCTGCCGCCGGGGCGATCAGACCGCGGCCGACGGTGCGCTCTCGCGCCGTTCCCAGGCCACCTGGGCGAGATCGGCCATGGTGGCCACCATGTGCCGGTCACCGGGCCGCGGGTTCGCCGTTCCGTCAGGCCGTCATCGGGCGGTCGGCCGGTACGACCGGCGCCGGGAGCGTCGTGGAGCCCGCCAGATAGTGGTCCACGGCGGCCGCGGCGGAGCGCCCCTCGGCGATCGCCCAGACGATCAGCGACTGGCCACGGCCCGCGTCGCCCGCCACGAACACCCCGTCCGCGCCGGTGGCGAAGGACGCGTCGCGCGCGAGGTTGCCGCGCTGGTCGAGCTCCAGCCCCAGCTGGTCGAACAGCCCGCCGTCCGGCTCCGGGCCGCGGAAGCCGAGGGCCAGCAGCACCAGATCCGCCCGGAGCACCCGTTCCACGTCCGGCCCGGACCGTCCGTCGGCGCGGGACCCGATCAGCCGCAGCGCCCGGATGCCGCCCTGCGGCCGCTCCGCGTCCGGTGTGGTCCCCTCGAAGCGGACGGTGGTGGCGGAGAAGACCCGCGCGTCCACATCCGCCTCCGGAGAGGCCGCCAGCTCCCGGGCCTCCTCATGGGCAGCGGACATCCGGTAGATCTTGGGGTAGACGGGCCAGGGCTCGCCATCGGCCCGCTCGTCGCCTGGCCGGGGGTGGATGTCCAGCTGGGTCACGGAGGCGGCGCCCTGCCGCAGCACGGTGCCCAGGCAGTCGGCGCCGGTGTCCCCGCCGCCGACGATGACCACATGCTTGCCCTCGGCGCTGATCGGCGGCCGGTCGTAGTCGCCCTCCCGCACCCGGTTGGCCATCGGCAGATACTCCATCGCCTGGTGGATACCGGCCAACTCCCTTCCCGCTACGGGGAGTTCGCGCCAGGCGCGCGCGCCCACGGCTATCACGAGCGCGTCGTGGCGCGCCCTGAGCTCGGCGGCGTCCATATCGGTGCCGACGTCCACATCGGTACGGAATTTGGTGCCCTCCGCGCGCATCTGCTCCAGCCGACGGTCCAGATGGCGCTTCTCCATCTTGAACTCGGGGATGCCGTAGCGGAGCAGCCCGCCCACCCGGTCGTCGCGCTCGTACACCGCCACGGTGTGCCCCGCACGGGTGAGCTGCTGGGCCGCGGCCAGCCCCGCGGGCCCCGAGCCGATGACGGCGACGGTCCGGCCGGTCAGCCGCTCCGGTGGCCTGGGGGTCACATAGCCGCTCTGCCAGGCCCGGTCGGCGATGGCCACCTCGACGTTCTTGATGGTGACCGCCGGCTGGTTGATGGCCAGCACACACGCGCTCTCGCAGGGGGCCGGGCACAGCCGGCCGGTGAACTCGGGGAAGTTGTTGGTGGCGTGCAGCCGCTCGCTCGCGCGCAGCCAGTCGTCACGGGAGACCAGGTCGTTCCACTCCGGGATGAGGTTCCCCAGCGGGCAGCCCTCATGGCAGAACGGTATGCCGCAGTCCATACAGCGGCCCGCCTGGGCGTTGATGATCGGCAGCAGTCCGCCGGGCGCGGCGACCTCGTTCCAGTCCCGCACCCGCTCGTCCACCGGACGGCGGGGCGGAAGACGACGGGGTGTGGTGAGGAAACCCTTGGGGTCGGCCATGACGACCTCCCATTACCCGTGTCATGGTCTGGCCGCTTTCACCCCACTGTACGACCGCTGGTCAGCCGGTCCAGGGTCCCGGTGGCCTCTGCCATGATCCGGTCCACCAGATCCGCGCACGAGGGCAGATCCTCGATCACACCGGCCACCTGACCGGAGGCCATCACGCCCGTGTCGGTGCGGCCGTCCACCATCGACGCCTTCAGCAGCATCGGGGTGGTGGCGGCCAGCAGCACCTGGCTCCAGCCGAGGTCCTTGCCGTGCCGCATCGCCAGTCCGTCACGCACCATCCGCGGCCAGCTCAGCCCGGCCAGCCGCCGGAATGCGGCGGCGTGGCGCACGGCGCGCAGCAGCGCCGCGGCGCGGCCGGAGCGTTCGAGCGAGTCGACCAGCTCGCTGCGGAGCATCCGGTGGGGGAGCCCGTCCACCGCCGTGGTGACGGTGACATCGGTGACCGCCGCCGCCAGATAGCGGGCCTTGACGGCGTCCGGGACGGTGCTGTCGGAGGTGAGCAGGAAGCGGGTGCCCATGGCGATCCCCGCCGCCCCGTAGGCGAGCGCGGCCGCCAGTCCCCGTCCGTCGTGGAAGCCGCCCGCGGCCACGACCGGGATGTCCACCGCGTCCACGACCTGGGGGAGCAGCACGGTGGTGGCCACCTGACCGGTGTGGCCGCCGCCCTCCGAGCCCTGCACCACCACCGCGTCCGCGCCCCAACCCGCCACCTTCTCGGCGTGGCGCCGGGCGCCCACGGACGGGATGACCACCACGCCCGCGTCCTTCAGCCGGTCGATCAGCTCGCGCCTGGGGGCCAGCGCGAACGAGGCCACCCGCACCCCCTCCTCGACGATGATCCGCACCCGCTCCGCCGCGTCCCCGGCGTCGGCGCGCAGATTGACGCCGAAGGGCGCGTCGGTACGGGCGGTGACCTCGCGGACGGCCGAGCGCAGCCGCTGGGGCGACATGGTGGCGGAGGCCAGGATGCCCAGCGCCCCGGCGTTCGCGACGGCGGACACCAGCCGGGGCCCGGCCACCCACCCCATGCCCGTCTGGACGATCGGATGGCGCACCCCGACGAGGCGGGTCAGCGGGGTGTCCATCAGGACGGCACCTCCCGTTCGCGGGTCCCCTCCGGGTCGATGACCTCCCGGATCAGCCGCAGCTCGGCGGGGGTAGGCTCCCGGGTGCGCGGAACGTGGTCGGCGATGTCGAGGGGGAAGCCGGTGGCCTCCCGCACCGCCTCGGCGGTCACCCCCGGGTGCAGGGAGCGCACCCGCAGGGTGCGGTCGGGCGTGGCGAAGTCCATCACCGCGAGATCGGTCACCACACACCGCAGCTGATGGAAACGGGCCGCGGCCGGCCCCGCGGCCGCCACCCGGTCGTGGCCGACCCCGCACACCATGTCGACACGTTCGACGAAGACCCGCCGCGAGTGCCGGGGCACCCAGTAACTCGTGGGGTTGTTCAGGGTGTTGACCGGCGCTCCCCGCACCCCCAGCAGCTGCCGGCTGGGCCGCTTCCAGTCACCGACACAGCTGATGTTCTGGTTGCCGTGGCGGTCGAGCTGGCTCGCGCCCATCATCACATGGCGCCGGCCGGCGGTGACCAGCGCCAGATGCGCCCGGTACGGCAGCCACCCCTCCACCACCTCCGGATCGTCACCGACGATCAGCGCCTCGCCGTCCGTCAGCAGCAGCTCGGGCGCGAAGGTGAGCCTGGCCAGCCGGGCGCCGACCCTGGGCACCGCGCCCATCGGGGCGGCCAGAATCTCCCCGTCGCCCCGCCATGCCTCGGCACAGGCCACCACGCAGTACTCGGCCCGGGTCACCCCGTCGGTCATACGCCCTCCCTTCCGAACGCCGCCACCGCGGCCCGGTACCGCTCCTCGTCCCCGGACAGAAACCGCTCGGTGAACTCCCGCCACGCCCCGGGGTCGGCGGCCGCCTTGGCGTACGCGCTCTGGAACGCCTCGTCCCGTCCGTAGTCGGGGGCGCAGGAGGTGAAGTGCGCGCCCCGCGGGGCCTCGATCACACCGGTCACCGCATGCCGTTTGACCAGCAGCGTCTGCGGACCGCCCGCACCGGCGAACTCGGCCGTGGAGACCACGCGTTCACAGGAGAGATACGCCTCGGCCGCCGCCTCGCAGAACAGGTCGTCGAAGTACGGATCGGGCCCGAGGTACTGGCCATTGCCCTGTGCGTCCGCCCGGTTGAGGTGCACCAGCGCCACATCCAGCCGCAGCGCGGGCACCGCCACCAGCTCCTCGCCGTCCTCGTACGGCGATGTCACCGTCCGCAGCCCGGGGTTGACCGTCATGACGTCCGAGCCGAGCCCGGCGCGGATGGGCAGGAACGGCAGCCGGTGCACCGCGGCGGTCAGCCCCCACATCATCATCGCCTCGTCCAGCTCGGTCAGTTCGAACTCCCCCCGCTGGCGCGCGGCCCGGAAGTGCGGCTCCAGCGGGATCGAGTCGAGCGTCGCGAACGCCGTCACCAGTTTGCGGATCTTCCCGGCGGCGGCCAGCAGCCCGACGTCGGGGCCGCCGAAGGAGACCACCGTCAGATCGGTGACGTCCGACCGCAGCAGGGCGCGGACCAGGGCCATGGGCTTGCGCCGTGAGCCCCAGCCGCCGATGCCGACCGTCATACCACCGCGGATCCGGCCGACGGCCTCCTCGGCCGTCATCGTCTTGTCGGCCAACGCCGCTCACCCCTTCCCGTTGCTTCCGGCGATGAACGCGTCGCGGTGCCCGTCCGACAGGCCCGCCAGATTGGCCTCGAAGGTGAAGCCCTGCTCGAAGCGGTAGCTGCGGCGCACATCGACCGGGTCGATGCCGTTGATGGCCGCCTTGGCCAGGCGCAGCAGCGCGCCGTCCTTGGCGGCGATCTCACCGGCCAGCTCCAGCGCCGCCTCCCGCAGCTCCGCGCGCGGCACGACCCGCCACACCGAGCCATGGCGGCGCAGCTCCTCGGCGGTCGCGGTGCGCGAGGTGTAGTACAGCGCGCGCATCAGATGCTGCGGCACCAGCCGGGCCAGATGGGTGGCAGCGCCCAGCGCGCCGCGGTCCAGCTCGGGCAGGCCGAACGTGGCGTCCTCGCTGGCCACGATCGCGTCGGCGTTCCCGGCGAGACCGATGCCGCCGCCCAGGCAGAAGCCGTGCACGGCGGCGACGACCGGGACCGGGCAGTCGTAGACGGCGGCGAACGCCTCGGAACATCCGTGGTTGGCGCCGATGAGCGCCGTATGGCCCTCGGCCGCCTGGATCTCCTTGATGTCCACGCCCGCGTTGAATCCACGGCCCTCGGCGGCCAGGACCACACAGCACACCGACGGGTCGGCGCCCGCGGTGCGCAGCGCCGCGGCCAGCTCGTACCAGCCCCGTACGGGGAGGGCGTTGACGGGTGGGAAGTCCATGGCGACCAGACGGACGCCGGTCGCCGGGGCGGAGGTGGAGACACCCATGAGCAGATCCGCTACCTTTCCACCAAACATTTGTTAGGTAGAAGGTAGCAGCGCTCATCGCGCAGCGGGAGGTGTCTCGTGGCCGTCACCATCGATCTCGCCGGGCGCGTGGCCGTCGTCACCGGCGGCACGCGGGGTGTAGGAGCGGGGATCACTCGGGCCCTGCTCACCGCCGGGGCCGAGGTGGTGATCTGTGCGCGCCGCCCACCCGACAAACCCATCGAGGTGGACGGGCGCACGGCGCGTTTCGAATCGCTCGACATCCGGGACGTGGACGCGGTCGCCGCGTTCTTCGCCGGGCTGCGCCGCTCCCACGGGCGGCTGGACCTGCTGGTCAACAACGCCGGAGGAAGCCCCTACGGACTGATCGCCGAGGCCGGGCAGCGCCGCGCCGCCCGTATCGTGGAACTCAATCTGATCGCCCCCATGACCGTCTCCCTGAGCGCCTACGAGCTGATGCGCCATCAGGAGGGCGGCGGCTCGATCGTGATGATCGGGAGCGTCAGCGGCACCCGGCCGTCCCCCGGCACCGGACCCTACGGAGCCGCCAAGGCGGGGCTGGAGAACCTCGCCCGCACCCTGGCCGTGGAATGGGCCCCCGCGATCCGGGTCAACACCCTCGTGCTCGGCATGGTCCGCACCGAACTGTCGCATCTGCACTACGGGGACGAGGAGGGCATCGCCGCCGTCGGCCGGACCGTGCCGCTCGGGCGGATGGCCGAGCCCGTCGAGGCCGGTGACGCCTGTGTGTTCCTCGCCTCCGGGCTGGCCGGGTACATCAGCGGCGCCAGCATCGCCATCCACGGAGGCGGGGAGCGCCCCGCGTTCCTCGACGCCGCCAACGTCAACCGGCCGACCCCCGGCGCCGGCCGGGCAGAACCACGGGAGGACTGAGATGAGCGGACTGTGCGACGGGCGCGTCACCGTCGTCACCGGAGCGGGCCGGGGCCTCGGGCGGGCGCATGCGCTCGCCTTCGCCGCCGAGGGCGCGAAGGTCGTCGTCAACGACCTCGGCGTGGCCCCGGACGGCGCCGGGGCGTCGGCGGGCCCGGCCCAGGAGGTGGTCGAGGAGATCCGGGCCGCGGGCGGGGAAGCGGTGGCGCACGGCGGGGACATCGCCACCACCGGCGGCGCCGCCTCCCTCATCGCCACCGCCCTCGACGCCTACGGCCGGCTCGACACCCTCGTCAACAACGCCGGATTCCTGCGCGACCGCATGCTCGTCAACCTCGGCGAGGACGACTGGGACGCGGTGATCCGAGTCCATCTCAAGGGTCACTTCCTGCCGCTGCGGCACGCCGCCGCCCACTGGCGCGCCGAGGCGAAGGCGGGCCGCGCACCGGCCGCCCGGGTGGTCAACACCAGTTCCGGGGCCGGGCTGCTGGGCAGCGTCGGACAGGGCAACTACTCCGCGGCCAAGGCCGGGATCCTCGGCCTGACCTCGGTGGCCGCCGCCGAGTTCGGCCGCTACGGAGTCCAGGTCAACGCGATCGCCCCGGCGGCCCGCACCCGGATGACGGAGGCCACGTTCGCCGGTGCCATGGCCGCGCCGGACGACCCGGACGCCTTCGACGCGATGGCTCCCGGCAATGTCTCACCGCTCGTCGTCTGGCTCGGCTCGGCCGCCTGCGCCGGTGTCACCGGCCGGGTCTTCGAGACGGAGGCCGGGCGGATCACCGTCATGGAGGGCTGGCGGCCGGGCCCGACCGCCGACCGGGGCGCCCGCTGGACCCCGGCCGAAGCGGGCGAGGCGGCGCGGAAACTCCTCGCCGGGGCCGAGCCGCCACGACCGGCCCATGGGGCTCCCTGATGGGCCGAGCGGCCCCCACGGGGTGGGGACAACCCCCGTAAGGCAGGGGCGGCAGCGGGATGGGAGCCCGGCGCGCACGGCGGCACGATGAACCACGAACGGCACAGGGGAACGAGGCGAGGAGCGAGGTTCGTGGGGATTCGGGTGAGGGCCGTGGCGCTGTGGGCGGGGATCGGCGCGGTGGCGGTGACGGCCACCGTGACCGTCGCCACGGCCCAGGGGCAGCCGGCCGGGCCGTCGGCGCCGTCCGGCTTCGAGGAGGCCGTCGGCCAGACGGTGCGGGACGGCTTCCCGGGCGCGGTGGCCTACGCACGGCGCGGCGACGACGAATGGCGGACGGCGGCCGGGGTCGCGGACAAGGCGACCGGCGAACGGGCCCGGCCGGAGCAGCGGTTCCGGGTCGCCAGCAACAGCAAGGCGTTCGTCGCGGCGGTCCTGCTCCAGCTGGAGGGCGAGGGGCGGCTCTCCCTCGACGACAGCGTGGAGAAGTGGCTGCCCGGCGTCGTCCAGGGGAACGGCAATGACGGTAAGGCCATCACCATCCGTCAGCTGCTCAACCACACCTCGGGGATCCACGACCCCACCACCGAAGCCTCCTTCTTCGCCCCCTATCTGGAGGACGGCGACCGGGCCCACATCATCACCCCCCGCGAGGTGATCGCCCGCTCGGTCCGGCACCAGCCCGAGTTCGCCCCGGGGAAGGGCTGGTCGTACTCCAACACCAACTATCTGCTCGCCGGGCTGGTGATCGAGGCGGTGACCCACCGCTCGGCGCCCGCCGAGATCCACCGCAGGATCCTCGCCCCGCTGGGGCTGAAGCACACCTCCTTCCCGGTGACCGACCCCGAGGTGCACGGCCCCCATCTGCACGGCTACGACCTGAAGGGCCGCGATATGACGCGGTTCAGCCCCTCCTACGACGGGACCGCCGGAGCCATGATCTCGACCGTCGACGATCTGGCCCGGTTCGAGCGGGCGCTCTTCGGCGGCACGCTGCTGCGCCCCGCCCAGCAGCGCGAGCTCACCACCCCGGTGGAGTTCCCCGACGCCCCCGCGTACGGACTCGGGGTGCAGCGCATGGAGGTGCCGTGCGACACCGGCGCGCGGCGGAAGGCCGACCCGCTGACCGCCTGGGAGACCGACGGCGCCGGACCCGGCTACACCAGCGTCTCCCTCACCACCGCCGACGGGGAGCGTCAACTCGTCCTCGCCGCCACCGTCTACGACCTCACGGCCGAGCTCGAGGGCGAGCCGCCCGTACCGCGGAGCAAGGGGCTGCTGAAGGCGCGGACGGCGGTCCTGGGCGACTGAGCGCCGTCCGATGGCGGACAGAGCGCCACCGGCATCGGCACACAGCCGGCCCGGCGCAGAAGGGTGGTGAAGCGAGAGGCGAGGACCGGATGGCCGGCGGCCGCGGGATGCAGACGGTCGGAGCCCTCGGGCTCCAGCATCAGCCGCGTACAGGCGGGGCCGAACACAGCGGGGCCGTGGAGGTGGTGCAGTCGTGTGTCGCCGTGGTCGCGCAGCAGCGTCACGGCGCGGCGGATATGTGCCCGGCACTCGCGCATCGTCAGCCCCGAAGGGCCCGGCACCTCCTCCCGCTCGGGCGCGGTGATCGTGGACATCACGGCAAACCATCCCTATTGAATCGGCGCGTTGAAGCCGATCTGACAGGGTGGCGCGATGAGCAAGTGGCGTGTGTTCTGGGTCCCCAAACCGGCACCGATCGCCCCGCCGCGCCTAGCTGTCCTGGCGGGATGGGCGGACCTGGCGGAACGCGAAGCGTCAACCGGGATCCGCCCGGGTGACCCGATTCTGCTGGCGCCGGACTACCGCATCGACGAACTCCTCAGCCTGTACACGCGCAGTAGCCCGTTCCGCAGGTACACGAAAGAGACGAAGCGGAACTACATCACGGACCTGTGCCTGTTCTTCAACTTCCTGTGGCGGCGCGGAAAGGTCTGGACGCAGGCAGCGGAGTCCGATGTCGACGACTTCCAGTTCTGGCGCCAGAGGTCCCCAGAGAACCCGGTGAGGGTGGGCGGGAACAAGTGGAACCGCGAACTGGCCGCGCTGATGAACCTGTACACCTGGGCGACGAAGCCGGGCAATCAGTTCCTGACGCGTAACCCTGTGCCGGTGCATCGGGTGGTGGGCCGCCACGGGCAGGTCGTCGACGTGCCGGACGGGAAGGCGAAGGACGCCCGGGGCAGCAACGTCCACTGGCTGACACCGCGGACGTTCCGTCTGTGGGTGAATGTCGGCCTGCGCGGGTACGTCGCTGACGGCCTACCCTCGCCGAGCTGGTTGGGCCGAATGGAAGGCCGCAACGTTGCTTTTGTGCGCTTATTGACCTCTTCGGGGATGCGGCGACTGGAGGGCGCCTCGCTGTTGACGTTCGAGGTGCCGTCACTGCGCCTGCAGGGTAGTCGTTACTACACGGGGCGCCTCGCGGCGGCAGTCACGCGTTCCAAGAAGGCCCGTACCTACTACGTCGAGGCCCAGGTGGTGGGCGATATCGAAAGCTACGTCGAGTCCTCACGCGCCGATGCCATTCGCGCGGCCCAGACCCGGGGCCGGTACAACGCAGTGCCGAGCTTGCGGCTGGTCACCCGGGCGAGCCGGGGACCGAAGCCGACGGTGTACTGGCGCGACCGCCAGGGCGTCAACGGCCGCATCGCGCTGACGGAGGCAACCGCGGACGAACGTATGACGTGGTACACCGAAGGCCCGGCGGGACTGGAGCCGTTGTGGCTGTGGCTGAACGAGATGGGGCTGCCGCTCCAGCCGCACTCTTGGAACAACGTCTTCACGGCAGCGAACCAGCGGTGCCGGGCAGTGCTGGATCCGGAGCCGGAGCGGCACCTGGACCCACACCACAGCCGGGCGCCGTACGCGACGCCGCATTCCTGCCGACACGGCTTCGCCCTCTACATGCTGGTGATCCTGCACCACTTGATGGACCAGCGGTTCGGTCTGAGCCCGCAGGAGCGGCGGGACTACCGGCTGCTGTACGGGGATCCATGGCGGATGGTGCAGGACCTGCTAGGTCATGCGTTCCTTGAGACGACCCGCGAGCGGTATCTGGCCCCAGTCGCCGACCTTCAGCTCCGGTCGCTGCTTACCACCGCACCCCTGTTCCGCGAAGGTGAACGGCCGGCGCTGGAGATGGATGAGGTGTTCGGGCGTCTGGCCCGGGAAGCCGAGGGTATCCAGGACATCGACACCAAGCTGCGGGTCGCCCCGCAGGCGGCGGGATGAGCCGGCGCGGGCGTACGGCGCCGCTGCCGACAACGACGGTGCGCAGGCCGCCGGTTCTGATGGACGACGGTCTCGTCGTCGAGCACCGTGACCGCACGGGCGCCGTCGCGGTCTACGACTTCCGTACCTTGCCGGTCGCGGACGCTCTGCGCCGGTCAAGACGTCGACCAGCTGACTGCGGGGATGTGGAAGCAGTGGAGGCTCAGCCGGCCGAACACCCGGCTCGGCTACAGCCAGGTCACCACCGTGCGGGGTCTGCTGCTGGACGACCCGCGACTGTCCGCAGTGGCACGGGAAGCGCTCGCCCGCCGCGTCCTGTCCCCCACTGCGAAGGAAGTGTCCTTACAGGATGCCGAGTTCGACGCGATCGTCACCACGGCGCGGCGGATGTTCCGTGCAGCGCATCTGAGGATCACAGACAACGCCGACCAGCTCGCCCAGTGGCGGTCGGGGACGTTCGCCCGCGGCAGCGAGGCATGGCTGCTGGGTGAGGCGCTGGACTGTCTGGCCCGGACCGGTGAGGCGCCCCACGACACCCGGGTTCGCCAGCGTGGCCGGGTGCTCGCCCGCTATGCGCGGGTGCTGGGCGGGGAGAGGCCCGAGCACACGTGGCAGCGGCTGTTCTTGACCCGGATGGAGACGGTCGCTCTGGGGGTGCTGCTGCTGGCCGAGCACGGCTGGAATCTGTCGGTGATCATCCGGTTGAAGGTGCCGCAAGCGGCCCCGGACGCTGGTGGCAACGGGCCGCGGATCTACCGGGTCGAGCTGGAGAAGCACAAGCGGGGCGCCGGACGGCACTTCGAGACCCGCAACCTCACTGACGACGGGGCCGCCTCCCCCGGTCGGCTCATCACGCAGGCGCTGGAAGCCACCGTGTTCGCCCGCGCGGCCGTGCACACGCTCAGCCCCGGCACGGACCGTTTCCTGATCTGGCGCTCCGCCAAGGCCCCGCTGAACGACCGAGCGCAAGACGCGACGGGCAAGAAGTCGGGCATTGGGGTGTTCGGGTTCGGCATTTCCGGCTGTACGGCCCATCGCTGGGCAACCCAACAGGGCTTTACCTCCTCGCCGTTCCACCGGGGCCGGCGGACAGTGAACACGCTGCACCGGCGCGCGCCCGGACAGAACAGCCAGGCCACCCACGACCGTGTCTACGCCCTGACCGATCCCCAGGTCCGCCAGGCCGCGATCCCGGTCATCGCCGAGGCAGCCGAAGCCGTCGTGTCCAAGGCCCACGCCACCGTGTTCGCCGCTGCCCTGCGCGAGGAAGCCGATCCGGGCGACCAGCAGACAGCCACCGCCGACTGTCATGACTACGGCAACAGTCCCTATATCGGCCCCGGCGCAGGCTGCACGGCCTCCTTCCTGCTGTGCCTGGCCTGCCCCAACGCCCGGATTCACCCCGCCCACCACAGCCGCCTGGCTCACCTGCACCACGCGCTAGGCAACCTGCGCACCGCCATCGAGCTTGGCCAGTGGCACAGCCAGTGGGCGGACGGGCACGCCCGCCTGGAACACCTCAAGGGCCAGCTCGGCACCGCTGTGTGGACCCGCGCCCTGGCCGACGTGACCATCGCCGACCGCGAGCTCATCGCCCTGCTACTCAACGGAGACCTCGACTCGTGACGGCCACCCCAGCCCCTGCTCCACCCCTCGTTCTTCCCGGCCCGGACACCCCCGTCATCCCCGCCCACCTGGTCATCGACGGCTACCCCGGCCTCATCGCGCGCTACGCGGCGCCGGCCTGGCCGCTGATCCCCATGAACGCCAACCCGGGTGTCACGCACAGCACCATCCACTGGCCTACGTTCCCCGACACGTTCCGGGAGGAGATGCGGCTGGCCGCCTGGACCTTGATCAACGGCGAACTGCCCGCGGTGTTCCTGCGTGAGCGGCATCCCACCTGGCGCTCGCGCCAGGCGCCCAAGGCCCTCTGCCAGACGATCAGGACATGGTGCCGACTGGCCGTGTGGCTCGCCGACCGGGGCATCAGCACGCTGAACGCCTGCACCTCGCAGGTGCTGGGTGAGTACGGGCGTCACGTGCGCGAAAGCGGGGCGGCCCGCACCACGGTGCATAGCGTGCTGTCGTCGCTGACCCGGCTGTGGGTCTTCGACCAGCTCAGCGGTCGTCCCAGCGGGATCAGCTGCCCACCGTGGGAGATGGAGGGGGTGGACGACTACCTGCCGTCGGCGACGCCGGGCGGCGAGAACGCCACCGAGGCGATCGCCGAGCAGACCATGGGCCCCTTGCTCGTATGGGCGATCCGCACAGTCGAGGAGTTCAGCGACGACATCCTGGCTGCCTGGGCGGAACGCAACCGTCTGCGTGAGCTGGCCGCCGCCAACATCGCCACGCCCGCCTCACGCTCTGCTCTTCGGGCCTTCATGGACCGCATCGACGCCGGCCAGCTGCCAATTCCGATCACCCGGTGGCTGGGCCGAACCACGATCGCGGGTGCTTATATTGCCGCTCTCACGGGTGCCTCCCTGGGGCAGGTCTACAGCGCCACCCGTGATCACGGGTGGCGGCAGGCTGCCCTGGAGCGGCCCGGCCCCTGCCCGCTGCATGTCCCGGTCACCGGCAAGCTCGACGGCGTCCCCTGGAGAGAGGCCGTCGATTACACCGAGGCAGGGTTCCTGATGCGCCAGTTGGGCACGGCGTGCTTCATCGTCATCGCCTATCTGACCGGGATGCGTCCCGGCGAGGTGGCCGGGTTGCGCAGCGGCTGCTGCCCCGCCCCAGAGCCGGACGGCGCGGGGCGCACAGGGCGGCACTTGATCACGAGCACCGTGTACAAGACCGCCCGCGATGAGGATGGCAACCACCGCTCCGAGGGCGAGATCCGCGATGTTCCCTGGGTGGCCATCGCCCCCGTCGTGAACGCCATCCGGGTTCTGGAACGCATGGTTCCCCAAGGTCAGCTGCTGTTCGACCACCACGCCCACGACCTGCGCGGCACCCGCCCCAACACTGGCTCCCTCACCGTCCACAGCCTGGGCGTCCGAGTGGAGGACTTCGTCACCTGGGTCAACCAGGAGGCAACTGCCCGCGGGCTGGCCCACGAGGTCATCCCGCCGGATCCGCACGGAAGGATCGGCACCGAACGGTTCCGCCGGAGCCTGGCCTGGCACATCGCCCGCCGCCCTGGCGGCCTGATCGCGCTCGCGATCCAGTACGGCCACCTGCGGACTTCCGTAGCGGCCGGATATGCCGCGCGCAGCCGGGACGGCATCCACGACCTCCTCGATATCGAGACGGCCCGCGCCACCATCGACACCGTTGCCGACCTGAATGCCGCGCTCGAGGACGGCCTCGGCATCTCCGGACCCGCCGCCCGCCGGGCCGTCAAGGCCGCGGCCACCGCGCCCCAGTACAGGCGCCGTCATCACAGCCCGGCAGGCCCGCCAGATCCTCGCCAACCCCAACCTGGTCGTCTACGACAATCCCCACACGCTGCTGATGTGCGTCTACAAACGCGACAAGGCCCTGTGTCATCGCGACCTCAAGGACACGCCCAGCCTCGACCAGTGTGTCCCCGCCTGCGCGAACATCGCCCGCACCGATCAGCACGCCGTCGGCCTCCGCCTCCGCGCCACCGCGCTGGACCAGCAGGCAGGCCACGTCCCCGGCCCGCTGGGCGAGCGACTGCGCGACAACGCCACCCAGCTGCGCGACCGCGCCAACGCCCACCACCGCACCCGCATCACCCTCCAGGACGGCACCGTATGAGCCCCGCACCCGACGAACGCGACCGTATTCGCGCGGCCATGGACCGCATCCTGCAGGGAACCGCGCAGCCACTCCACCGGCGCGCTGACGATCGTCGCCCTGGCCCAGGAAGCTGGCGTTCCCCGCAACGCGCTCACCCAGCGCCACCTCGACCTCAAGAACGACTTTTACGCGAAGGTCAGGGAACGCGGGCAGTTGCCTGACTCCGAGATCCGCCTGCGCCAGCAGATCGTCAAACTCAGGGAGCTTCGCGCTAAAGACGCCACCGAACTGACGCAGCTGCGAATCGACGTAGAGCATCTCGTTCGCGCCGTCAACCAGCTGACCGCGCACAACCGGCAGCTCCTCCTCGCTATATCCCAGTCCAACCCCCCGGTCCGGGCGCTGCCGCCCCATCCGCACCCGGTCCGAAGGTACTGAATCGGGCCCGCCTGCAGTACACCAACACTGTCTGGACTTTTGACCGTTGGCATGCCGGGAGGCGCACTCCAATGGACGGGTCCGGGATCAGGAACTTGCCGTGCCGAACTTCCCTTGCCCGCCGCTGATGGGCAGGCTTGCCAGTAGAGCGCGTCGGCTGGCCCTGACATGCTCCCGCATCACCTGCTCGGCACTGTCACCGTCTTTTGCCAGGATCAGCTCCAGAACGAGGTGATGTTCGCGGTCGGACTGGGTGGCGCGGCCTGGCTGGCTGAGCGAGGTGTTCACCAGCCGGGAGTACGCCAGCTGATTCATCAGCATCCGGTAGTGGGCCTCCAACTTGCTGTTGTCGGCGCCGGCTATGAGCAGGTCATGGAACTCCTGGACCAGCTCTGCGTACCGTTCCCGGTCGTCCCGCTCCACCGCTTCATCGGCCTCGCGCAGGTTTCGCTCGATCAGATCGATCTCCGGCACACGGCCGCGCTGGGCGAGCAGGCGGGCTGCGGCACCCTCGATGAGTTCCTTCATCTCGAAGAGTTCCGTGATCTCACGGCGGGAGGGGATGGTGACGAACGTCCCGACGCGGGGCCGGATCTCGACCAGCCCCTCGGTCTGCAGCTGCTTGAGGGCTTCGCGCACTGGAGTACGGCTCACGCCGAACTCGTCCGCGAGGGCGAGCTCTGAGAGCGGAGCTCCGGGTTCGATGTCGCCCTTGATGATGCGCCGGCGCATTTCGGCGATCACGGTGGCCTGCATCGACCCGTTCTTCGGTTCACTCTTCGCCCGATTCACCGAGTGCTCCTCCATCTCCCGTACTCCCCGCTGCATCATCCCAGAGGTGTGAGTGCGCCGCCGTCGAAGAACTTGCCCGCGCTGTAGACCATGGGGTGGCGCTCGGCGACTGCGGCGTGCACGACTCGGCAGATGAAGATCGTGTGCGTACTGGCCTGGAGTCGCTCGCGGATCTGCACTTCCATCTGCGCGCTGCTTCGAGCGATCAGCGGGCTGCCGAACGGGCCGCTCTCCCAGTCGAGGTCCTTGAACTTGTCAGCGGCTTTGCTCGCGAACGTGCCGACGACGTCGAGCTGGTCGATGGACAGGATGTTGATCGCGAGGTGGTCCGCCCGGAACAGACAGTCATGGGTGGACGAGGTGTGCTGGACGCACACCATCACCGTGGGAGGGTCGAGCGAGATGCTCGAGAACGCGTTGACGGCCAGCCCTCTGGGGGTCTCTCCATCCATCGTGGTCACGACCGTGACGCCGGTGACGAACTGCCGGTTGACCTGCTTCATCACGTCGATGTCGGGGGTCGGGGCAAGCGCGGCCATGAGGGTGCTCCTTGTCATTTTGATCGTCAGTCCTGTCCCACGCTGATGATGCCCAGCGCCGAGAGGAGCGCCCTGGGGTCCCACGTCACGTGCTCCTCGACGACCTGGTCCCTCTCGAAGCGGGCGAACGTGGCGCCGCTGACTTCGACGCGCCGCTTGGTGGGCGGGACGCCGAGGAACGAATTCACATGGGTTCCGCTGCTGTGCCAGCGGATCGCGGCCCCGTCGCCTTCGACCACGATGTCGTCGATGGCGGTGGTCAGGTCCGGGAACGCCGCCCGCGTGGTGACGATCGCCGCCTTGAAGGCGTCCCGGTTCTGCGGGTGCGGGTCCGTCCCGTGGCGCAGGTAGGCCGGGCTCAGCAACGCGTCGAGGGCGTCGACGTCGCCCTGCCCCCATGCCTGGGCCCATACCTTCTCGATGAGTTCTCGGCGGGCGTCGGTGTGCGCCATCTCTTCTCCTCTCACGGTGGCGGCAATGCGGAGTGCAGTTGGTCCGCCGGCAGGAGCCGGAGTGCCGGCACGCTGCCGGAGGCACCGGGCTGGACAGCGGAAGCGGAACCACGCTCGTCCTCTTCGCCGCCGCCCTCGGCTGTCCCGTTCATGGTGGCTTCTCCCCTTGCCCCGATGGCTGCGGGGCACAGTTTCGCACCCGCCCAAAGGTGAATGGATACGAAACCTCTTGGGACCACGAGGCGGACACCCGGCCCCGCACTGGCATACAAGAAGCAGTAAGACATGCCACAGGTGGAGCGTCAAGGGTTCGCGGGCGTCGGATCGCACCCCAACTTCACCGAACATATAAACCTGCAGTTCAGAGGGCATTTCGCGGTTGCCGACGCAGTCACGTGAAGGCCCAGCGAAAGCCCTTCGGCTCAAGCCCTTGACTGACTCGAAAGTGCGCACCTATCGTCCTGTGCCATGCAAGAGAGCTTGGAACAAACTGACGAGAGCATCGGTCTCCGCAAGCTCGTGCTCTACCGCGATGTCGTCTTCACCGAGGCAGGCGAGGTACCCGCACGGCCCGTGCAACGCGCCAGCGTCGCTGCGGTCATACGGAATCCATGGGTGGGCTCCGGCCCTTCTACCGACCTGTCCATGGAACAGGCTCGCTTCGCTCCGGTACTCGCGAAGCTGCTGACCGACCGGCTCATGGCATCCATGGGCGGTGTGCACAAGATCGAAGCGTTCGGCAAGGCTGCCATCGTCGGCACGGCGGGCGAAATCGAGCACGCCGGGGCACTCATCCACACCCCGTACTTCGGGAACCTGGTGAGAGAGTTCCTCCAGGGCGAGTCCATCATCTGTTTCGCCGACACGCGGGCCGAGGCCGGAGAGACACTCATCGTCCCCCTCTGGCACAAGACCCATGCCGCGACACGTAGCCACTACCAGACCATCAGCGCCCGCGTACCCGACGCGCCGCGTGCGGACGAGATCGTCGTCATCGCAGCCGCGTCGACGGGGCCCCGGCCGCACCCCCGTATCGGGGACCGCATGACCGACCCCGTCGTCACCACCGAAACCCTGGAGGTTGTCCCCTCATGAGCGTCCGCAAGATCGTGACCATCGTCGAAGAGATCCGCGCCGAGGGTGGCCGAGAGGTCAACCGCCCCGCTCGCATCGCTGTCGTCGCAGCGGTGATCGAGAACCCCTGGGCCGGTCAGGGCTTCGTCGAGGACCTCGGCCCCGGCATCGATTCGACCGCCTCCGACCTCGGCGCGCTGCTGGCTCCGGCGGTCCTCGACGCCCTCGGTGAGCCCGCGGAGGCGTACGGGAAGGCCGCCATCGTCGGCTTGGACGGCGAGATCGAGCACGGCTCGGGGCTGATCCACACCCTCAAGTTCGGCGATCACTTCCGCAAGGCGGCCAATGCGACCACCCTGCTGCCCGCGGTCGAGAAGCGCGGCCCCGCCGGCGTGGTCTTCGACATCCCGCTGAAGCACATCACCGACGCCACGATCCGCTCGCACCACCAGAGCTTCGAGGTCCGCATCAGCGACGCCCCGCACCCGAACGAGATCGTCATCGCACTCGCCGCCGCCGCTCAGGGACGCCCCCAGCAGCGCCTGGCGCCGCTCACGACCGAACAGTAGGTGCTCATGAGCAAGCCGACCGTGGTCCTGCTGCACGGCGTCGGACTCGACCACACCATGTGGGAGCCCACCGCCGCACTCCTGGCCGACCGCTTCACCGTGATCACCCCCGACCTGCCGGGCCACGGCACCCGCCCGCCGGTGAACGATCGTGTGATCCTCGCCGACCTTGCCGACGGGGTAGCCGGCGAGATCCCGGCCGGCTCACACCTGGTCGGATTCTCCCTCGGGGCGCTGGTCGCCCAGCACCTGGCACTACACCGCCCCGAGCTGGTGGCCACCCTGACCTCGGTCAGCTCGGTGTGCCGGCGCACGGCCGAGGAGCGGACCTCGGTCCTCGGCCGACTGCGCACCGCGGAAGCCGACTTCACTGCCAGCGCGGCCGCAAGCCTGAAGCGGTGGTACGACGGCACGGACGTCGACGCCGAGTGGGTGGCTCGCACCGAGGCCACGCTGCTCGCCAACGATATTGACTCCTTCCTCGGCTGCTATCGCGTGTTCGCCTCGGCGGACGCGGAACTCGGGTCGTACCTGGGCCGCATCTCCGTACCCGCACTTGCTGTGACAGGTGAGAACGATCCGGGCTCCACCCCCGAGATGACCCGGCGGCTCGCCGCGGCGCTTCCGGACTGCCGTGCGGTGGTCGTCCCCGAGGCGCGTCACATGCTGCCCGTCGAGCGTCCCCAGGCGCTCGTCGACTCCCTCACCACCTTCCTCGGAGAGTGTCCTCATGTCTGAGCTCACCACGTTGCGGCACTTCATCGGCGGGGAGTCCGTGGAGCCCGCGTCCGGCGAGTACTTCGAGAGCACCAACCCGGCTACCCGCGAGGTCCTCTACCGGGCCGCGCGCGGCGACGCGAGCGACATCGACCGGGCCGTCGCCGCCGCGAGGAGCGCCTTCGAGGACCCGCGCTGGCGCGACCTCAGCCAGACACGCCGGGGCCACCTGCTGCGCCGCCTCGGTGAGCTGATCGCCGAGAACGCCGAAGAGCTGGCCCGGATGGAGACGCGGGACAACGGCAAGCTGCTGCGTGAGATGCGGGGGCAGCTGGCCACCCTGCCGGAGTACTACCACTACTACGCGGGGCTCGCCGACAAGATCCACGGCGACTTCATCCCGACCTCCGACCGCCGGGTGCTGAACTACACGGCCCGGGAGCCGCTGGGCGTCGTCGGAGCGATCACGCCCTGGAACTCCCCGCTGACGCTGACCAGCAGCAAGCTGGCCCCGGCGCTCTGCGCCGGCAACACCGTCGTGATCAAGCCCTCCGAGTACACGTCGGCCACCGTCCTCAAGCTCGCCGAGCTGGCACTCGCCGCCGGGTTCCCGCCGGGCGCGGTGAACGTCGTCACCGGATTCGGGGCCGAGGCCGGGCAGGCCCTGGTCGACCACCGCGACCTGGCGAAGATCTCCTTCACCGGCAGCACCGCCACCGGGGCCCGCATCGCCGCGGCGACCGCGAGCCGGTTCATCGGCTCCACGCTCGAACTCGGCGGCAAGTCACCCAACATCGTGTTCGAGGACGCGAACATACCGAACGCCGCGATGGGTGTCGTCGCCGGCATCTTCGCCGCCGCCGGACAGACCTGCATCGCCGGCAGCCGCGTCTTCGCCCACCGGTCGGTCTACGACGAGCTGCTCGAGCGCGTCGCCGAACGCGCCAAGACCATCCGTATCGGCGACCCCCTGGACGAGCAGACCGAACTCGGCCCGCTGGCCTTCGCGGACCAGCGCGCCAAGGTGGCCGGATACGTCGACCTCGGACGCAGCGAGGGCGCCCGGGTGCTGACCGGTGGACACACCACCGACGGCGGGCTCGGCGGCTACTTCTACGAGCCCACCATCCTCGTGGACGTCGACAACAGCATGCGGGTCGTGCGTGAGGAGATCTTCGGCCCTGTCCTGGCCGTCATGCCGTTCGACACCGAGGACGAGGTCGTCCGCCTGGCCAACGACACGGACTACGGACTCGCCGCCGGCGTCTGGACCACGAACCTTGCCCGGGCACACCGGATGGCGGCGCGCCTCGACGCGGGGACCGTCTGGGTCAACACCTACCGGGCCATGTCCCCTATGTCCCCGCGGCAGGGCTTCAAGACCAGCGGCGTCGGCGTCGAGCACGGCACCGAGACCATCAAGGAGTACACGCGCCTCAAGAGCGTCTGGATCAACACGAGCGAGGAGCCCGTGGCCGATCCGTTCACCATGCGGAGCTGACATGCCACAGGTCGCCATCACCCTCGCCGAAGGCCGCACCCCGACCCAGATCCGGGACCTGCTGCACGAAGTCCACGCCGCGGTCCTGCGCACCACGAACACCCGCCCCGAACACATCCGTGTCGTCGTCCACGAGGTGCCCCGCTCCCACTGGGCCACCGGCGACGTCACCCTCACAGAGATGGACACCGCCGGCACGGGACCGTCCGGCGCGACCACCGACGGCAGCGGCCGGGACACGAGCCGACACCCGACCGGTCCGCAAGCCAAGGAGCAGTCATGAGGTATTCGTTGTTCGTGCACATGGAGCGTTGGGACGAGGAGGTCAGCCACCGCCAGCTCTTCGAGAATCTCACCGAACTCGCCCTGATGGCCGAGGCCGGCGGGTTCGGCACCGTGTGGATCGGCGAGCACCACGCGATGTAATACACCATCTCCCCCAGCCCCATGCCGCTTCTCGCCCACTTGGCGGCGAAGACCTCAACCATCCGCCTTGGCGCCGGGACCATCATCGCCCCGTTCTGGAACCCGATCCGGGCCGCCGGTGAGTGCGCACTGCTCGACGTCATCAGCAACGGCCGGATGGAAGTCGGCCTCGCCCGGGGCGCCTACCAGTTCGAGTTCGACCGGCTGGCCGGCGGCCTGTCGGCCCGCGACGGCGGGAAGCACCTGCGCGAGCTGGTCCCGGCTGTCCGGGCACTCTGGCAGGGTGACTACGCCCACGACGGCGAGATCTGGCAGTTCCCGACCTCGACCAGCGTCCCCAAGCCGGTGCAGCAGCCCAACCCGCCCATGTGGATCGCCGCCCGCGACCCCGATTCCCACGACTTCGCCGTCGCCCAAGGCTGCAACGTCATGGTCACCCCGCTGATGAAGGGGGACGAGGAAGTCGTCGACCTCAAGCGCAAGTTCGACACCGCGGTCACCAACCACCCCGAGGTGTCGCGTCCCGAGCTGATGGTGCTACGGCACACCCACGTCCACTCCCCGGACGAGCCCGAGGGATGGCGGCCGGCTGCGGAGGCGATCGGCCGGTTCTACCGGACCTTCGACGCCTGGTTCGGCAACAAGACCACCCCCCAGAACGGATTCCTCGCCCCCAGCCCGGAGTCGAAGTTCGAGAGCCGGCCCGAGTTCGAACCGGAGTCGCTGCACAGGACGGCGATGCTCGGCACCCCTGCCGAAATCATCGAACGACTGCGCACCTACGAAGAGCTCGGCGTCGACGAGTACAGCTTCTGGATCGACACCAGCCTGCCGCACGAGGAGAAGCGCAAGTCGCTGGAGCTGTTCATCAAGGAAGTCATGCCCGCGTTCCAGTAACACCAGACTGCCCGGCGCCTCCGTGGCCCAGGAAGGTCGCCGCGCACTGCGAGGCGACCACTCTCCGTTCGCCAGCTGTCGAACCGCAGCTTGTCGGGCTTCCTCGGGTCGCAGCCCGGCCGGGGCGCCGTCACCCGCAACCCCGCCCGGCTGGTCTACAGCCGAATTCGTCCGACATCTAGCGACGACCCGCCGTCGTGAGCCCCCTCGGCAGTCGCACTCTCACCCACTGAAGCAGCCTCCTTCCTCCGTCTCCAGGAGCACGCCATGACCCACGATGCCTCGGCACCGGTGTACGGCAGCGCGGTAACAAAGGTCGAACCCTTCGGGGTCGACCACATTCCCGAAACCGAGCGGCACGGAAAGCCCAGTTCGCAGTTCTTCGTCTGGTTCGCCGCCGGACTGAACTTCCCCATCATCCTGCTCGGATTCAGTGCCGCCTGGTTCGGACTGAGCTTCCCGGCCGCTGTCACCGCCATCGTCATCGGGGCGGCACTGGGCTCCCTGCTCATGGCCGTGATGTCCCGGATGGGCGTGCGGCTCGGTGTACCACAGCAGATTCAGGCCCGCGGACCGCTGGGCTTCTTCGGCAACTTCATTCCCGTCGCCTACATCAATGTCTTTGCCGGCATCGGCTGGGCGGCAGTCACCGTCATCCTCGGCGGCAAGGCGTTCGCCGGGCTGACCCATATGCCGTTCTGGCTGTGCGCCGGCCTGCTGACACTGATCGAGATGGTCGTCGCCGTCTTCGGCTACAACATGATCAACTTCCTGCAGAAGGCGCTGACTTACGTCCTGACGCCCCTGTTCGCGCTGATCACCGTGGTAGCCGTCGTACGCGGCGGAAGCATCTTCCACGCCAACCCCGACGCACAGGGGTACATCGGCTCCACCGGCGGCTTGGTCACCTTCGGCGGCTGGTTCCTGTCCTTCCTGGTGGCCTGGGCTCCCTTCGCATCAGACTACTCCCGCTACCTGCCGGACACCCCCGCGGTCATCACACGCACCGCCTGGTACACCGGCCTCGGCAACTTCGTCACCATCTGCTGGCTCGGCATCCTGGGCGTGGTCGTCGGCGGCAGCGCAACCAGCTCCGACTCGATCACCGCCCTGCACCAACTCGCCGGCCCATTCGCCCTTCCCGCCTTGCTCGCGGTCGGACTGTCAGCACTGGCGCAGAACTTCCTCAACGTCTACGGCGGCGCCATCTCCATCCAAACCCTGAAGGTGCCCGTCACCCGCAGCCAGGCAGTCATCGGCATCTGCGTGCTGGCGTACGCCCTCAGCCTGTGGGGCGAGTCCGGGACCGAGGCCAAGTTCAAGGTCTTCCTGAACCTCACCGCGTACTTCATCGCCCCCTTCGTCGCGGTGCTGTTGCTCGACTACTACCTGGGCGGCCGCTCCGACGCGAGCCGCATCCCCGAACTCTACGACCGCTCCCGCGTGCTGGACTGGGGCTTCGTAGCGTGGGCGGGCGGGGTCGCCGCATCCGTACCGTTCTGGCAGTCCGACTTCTACACCGGACCGTTCTCGGTGGCCCATCCGGGCGCCGGCGACCTCAGCATGTTCGTCGCAACCGGAGCAGGCGCGGCCTTGTACCTGCTGACCTACCGGCTCAAACCGCTGTGGGTGAAGGGCGCCGGCGAGACACGCCGCCCCTCAGGCGAACAGGACCGTTCCAGGACGATGGCTTCGCGCAATCACTGACGAAACGCCAACTGGGGGGGCGGCCGTACATTCGGGGCGCCGCCCGCCGCTGATGGACCCGTTGGTCAAGGAAGGCGTCTACTCCACGAACCTGATCGAGTCGAGGATGGCGTGGCTACCCCCGATCTGGGCGACGGCATGATGTTGGCCGACTGTGGATCCCTGGGCCGGTTCTGCGCAGGGTCCGGCAGAAAGCGAGCGGAGAAGTCCGCGATGACAAGGCTGCCCAGACGGGCCCCGCCGCCGGGCCTTCGATCGCCGCATACGGCGTGGCGCCACCTGGCGGTTTCAGTCATCCCCCACACCTCTTGTCCTTCCTTCGCTCGAGAGCAAAGAACATGCCGCACTCGCTTCCCCCATGGGCTCTGCAACGAGTCGCAGCCGCACTGGATACCCAACGCAAAGGAGGCTCGACTTCGGCGAACGCCGCCGAACTCGCCCGCTCCACAGGGCTGAGCAGGGGGCTGGCCAGACAATGCCTCCGCCACGTGCAGCAGACTCACCTTCGACCTCGCAACCATTGACACGCAGAAGCGATATTCATCGCGCCGTACCATACAAAGGCTCAGATCCGAGAAGGGCGCACATGAGCACGGACACCCTCACTCAGCCGTGGCTTGTCGTCATCGACATGCAAACAGCGTTCGCCGAACCTGACAGCGTCTGGGGCATTCCCGACTACGGCACGATCGAGCCGGTCGTCTCGGAGCTGTGCGAGCGGTTCGCCGGGCGCACGGTCATCACCCGTTTCGTTCCAGACCCTGAGGAACCAGGGCAGTGGGAGGCGTACTACGACCGGTGGCACTCCATGCGCTGCTCCGCGAACTCGCCCCTGTGGAACGTCACCATCCCGGTGCGCCCGGGCACACCGGTGGTAACCCTTCCGACATTCAGCAAGTGGGGTGACCAACTCGACCGCATAACCGCCGGCGCCCCGCTGACGATATGTGGGGTTGCCACGGACTGTTGCGTACTCTCCACCGCTCTCGGCGCTGTGGATGCGGGGCGCGCGGTGACGGTTGTCTCGGATGCATGCGCTGGTGTCAGCGAGGAGCATCACAGAGCTACTCTCGCGTTGCTGGATCTACTCTCCCCGATGATCGAGATCCACAGTGCTTCTGAACTCATTGGTAACACGGTTCGTTCCGGCTAAATCAGCCATCCCGGTGAGCAAATGCAACCCCTCACGCAAGGGGACAACTGAACCGTTCCGAGTTCGGTAGAGATCTCAGATGTTGGTTGCGACCTGGGGTTTCGTGGTTTCCCGGTAGTGGTTGTTTCTCGTACTCGACGGGTGGGGCCGCCACCGACGGCAGCGGCCGGGTGTCCGGCCAGATGGGCCAGCCGCCAGTCGGACGCTCTTGCCTCAACACGCGGCACTTGACAGGGAACGAACGGGGTCGTGGGATGGCCCTCGCGCACGGTGCGGACGAAACCGACGAGCGCCGAGACCAGCGCGTCGCGGTTGTGGCTGCCGAGCGCCTGGACGTTGGCCCCGACGCAGAGGGTGAGGAGATCGGCCGGCAGATCCCGCATCAGCCGCGCGGTCATGGGCTCCAGACAGCTGGACGCGCCCAGGGCCAGCGAGGTGAGATCCCATCCGGCCCGCCGGGCCACCAAGGCGGTCCAGGTCCGGCTGGGGGACGCGGCGCCCCGACCCTGTGAGATGGAGCTGCCGCAGTGGATCCAGCGCGGCTGCCACCCCGGGCCGTCATCCTCCAGGGCCGCGCCCGCCGCCACGGACAGTCCGCGCAACCGGAACTGATGGTAGAACGGCAGCCACAGCTCGACCGTCGCCATCCGACCCGGCAGCCCCTCGCACCGGAACTCCGCGTCCCCGCCGTGGGTTTCCAGCTCCACGGTGGTGGCCCGCCGCCCGTCGCACAGCACATCGAGGCGCGCCCGCTCCCCGGGCCCGTTCAGCCTGGGCGCGGGGTCGGCCTGGTAGCGGCAGACGAGGGAGGCGCTGTCGGTACGCAGCGCCACGCGCACTCCCGACGGCATCGCGGCCCGGCCCAGCCCGCCCTCCGGCAGATACAGCGCGGCCTCCGCACGCGGCAGCCGCCACGGCGCGGTCCACCCGGGGCCACGCTCCAGGGACACCGCGCCCCGGTAGCGCAGCCGGGGGTCGTCATGGCGGATGTCGAACGCGGCACGGGCGGGGCGGGTCTGCATGGCCGTGAGTCTGACATCCGCCTCCGACACGTCCGCTGAAGTGGTGCCTCCGCTGAATCCGATCAGCGGAGGCACCAGGCTTCGCGCTCCGCGTGGCGTCATCCGGCTCCGTCATGCGCGGATCGGACCGCACAAGCGGTCGCGACCGGGCCCGAGTTGCCGCCAGGCCCTACCGGACGGCCCTACCGGACGTGGACGAAGACCGGGTTCGAGTAGAACCACAGGTCCTCCCACGGGGACTCCTTGCCGTCGGCGAGCGGCTCGGCCTCGTCGGTGCTGGTGCCTCGGACGCGGGCGTACATATCGGTCTCCACATTGCGCAACGTGTGCTTGATGACGTAGTACTCGCCCTGCTTGCGCCAGTCCCGGGGGCCGAAACGGCCAACCACCCTGGTGGTCGGGTTGGTGTCCGCGTCGAGGTCGGCGGACGGCCCGGTGATCTCGCCGACGATCAGGTCGACGCGCCGGACCTCCGGGCGGTCACCATTGTGGTTCACGCCGTCCAGCGGCCGGAACCTGATCTCGATCTCCACGTCGGTGCGCTGTCGGCGGCTCACCGTGATGGTCTCTCCCACGGCGGCCTCCTTGCCCTGGCCGCCGGCGGTGAGGTCGAGGCTGGTGATCAGGTCGCCGGTGGTGACCCAGATCCGACGTGCCCGAGACGTACCGGCGCCGCCCCGGTCGGCGGGCGGCACCCGGACCCTGCGGGCAGGCCCGGTCACCGTGGATCTGGTCGCGGACTTCCGTGGCCCCGGGTGTCCCGCGCTCCTGCCCCGCTGAGACGATGAGCGGCATCATGCGTGCGGGGCAGATGCTCAAGACGGTGCGTGCCGCGGTGTTCGCGGTGGTCTGCGTGCTGCTCACCGCGTTGGGGCACGTGGTGATGTCCGGTGTTCCGGTGCCCTTGCCGACCTTGCTGGGCGCCTTGGCGGCGACGGCCGCCGTGGCATGGTGTTTCGCCGGCCGGGAGCGCGGTCCGGTCGTGGTGGGGCTGCTCACCGTGGGCACACAGGCGGCGCTGCACACCGCGTTCTCGATCGGCCAGGCTCTGGACGGCGGCGGGTCCCGGCCGTCACCGGCCCAGCGCTGGGCCGCCGCCCTGTTGTGCGGGCCGGAACGGGCCTCGCTCTCCGGGAGCGAGGCCGCGCGGGTGGCCCGGAGCGCTGGGCTGAGCGGGCATCTCCGCGACGCGGCCCCGGCCATGGCCGAGCATGGGCACCTTGGCGGCCGGATGGCCGGCCATATGGGCCGGATGCCGCATGCCATGGGGCACGACGCCATGCACGGAAACACGACCGGCATGGTGGCCGCGCACCTTCTGATCGCCGTCCTGAGCGCATGGTGGCTGTGGGGCGGCGAACGGGCCGCCTTCCGGCTGGCGCGCACGGCGGCCGCCCGGTGGTTCGCACCGCTGACGGTCGTCTTCGGCGTGGTGATTCCCGAGGCTCCGCCGTCCGTCGGCGCGGTACGGGAGAAGCCGCGTCGCACCGCCCGCGAACCGCTGCTCGCCCACGCCATCTCCCTGCGGGGTCCTCCGCCGCGACCGGCTGTCCGCTGACAGCCGGTCCACTTCCCGCCAGGGCGCGTCCGGACGCGCCATCGCGTCGCCGAGAGCCGCCGCGCCCTGGTCACTCATTGTGCCGGTGCCGTACGACACGGTGACCGGATCACGCGAAGGACTCCCGATGATGACTCCTGTCCGGATGCCGAGAGCATCCGTACCCGAAACCGCGCTCTTCCCCGAGAGGTGTCCGCGGCCGCGCCGATGCCCCGGGGCGCCCCGACCCCGTAGTGGGACGGCCGTCGGCCCGTTCGTCCGCCGTGCCGTCCGGGCCACGCATGTCCGAGTGTCAGAACGCCTGCCGTGGTGGCCCCGGCGCTTCCCCACCGGGGGCGGTCCCCGCGTCCCGCAGTCGCGCGACGTTCTCGTCGAGCCGCCGCGCCCGGGTCTCCCACAGCCGGCAGGCGGCACACTCCTCGAGATGGGCTGTCAGCTGTTCCACGGTGACGCCCGGGGGCAGTTCCTCACCGTCGAGGCGGGCGGAGACGGCCGTTCGGATCCGCGAGCAGAGCATGCCGCCATCCTCCCCGATAAGAGCGGTGACCGGCACGGGGAGGGCGGGCATGCGTGACGACGCCGCCGTGACGTCCTGGGCGCTCGCGGCCCGCGACGGTGACCCGGCCGCCGTCGAGGAGTTCGTCCGCGCCACCCGTCCGGACGTCCGCCGCTATGTGGCGCACCTGAGCGGTGATCCGCAAGCGGTGGACGATCTGGTGCAGGACACCTATCTGCGCGCTCTGCGCAGCCTCCCCCGATTCGAGGGCAGGTCGTCGGCGCGTACCTGGCTGCTCGCGATCGCGCGCCGGGTGGTGGCCGATCGGATCCGATGGCTGTCCACCCGTCCCAGGCCGGCCGGGACCGATGACTGGCAGGGGGCCGCGGAACGGAATCAGCCGCGCGGTGTACCGGGCTTCGAGGAGAGCGTCGTACTGGGCGAACTGCTCGCGGCGCTGCCCGAGCCCCGGCGGGAGGCGTTCGTGCTCACCCAGTTGCTGGGGCTGACCTACCCGGAGGCCGCCACCGTGGCGCGATGCCCGGTCGGCACGATCCGCTCCCGCGTGGCCAGGGCCCGGGAGACCCTGATCGCGCAGATCACCTCCGAGGAGGAGGAACCAGCCGGTACGGAACCGGCGGTGGCGGGCCGTACCGGCTCCCCCCGTCCACCGGTCACGGCCGAAGCCATGGCCTGACCGACGTCCGGCGGCGGACCCCCGGGTGCGGCGGCAGGCGATGCGATCGCCTGCCGCCGCACCCGGGCCCTCGGCTCTGCGTCGTGCCGGATTTTCCGTCGCCGCTGCCGGGCGCTCGCCGAACCGGGCGCCAGGGAGGGGGAGTCGCGGGTGCGGGGCGGTGTGGCCACGTCGCGGGCTGACGGTCGCCGCGCCCTGACGCCGGGCGTGCGGTCCGCCGCCCGGCGCTGTCGGCGGTACGCCCGGTCACCGGCCGGGGCGTACCGCCAGGGCCCGGGTGGTGATCGATGGGCTGTCCCGGAAGTGCAGCACGAGGGTGAGCCGGTCGCCCGGAGCTATCCGGGGCGGCGGTTTGAGCATCACGTCCACGGCGTCCGCGGTCATGCGGAGGGCCCCGCCCGCCGGTACGGTGACGGCGGAGATCATCTTCATGTGGCGCGCGCCCTTGCCGGTCGGGACGCTCCGGCTCAGCATGGCGCGCTGTCCGCCCGGTGCCGTGACGCCGGTCAGCTGATCGTCGCTGTCGCCGCGGTTGACGATGGTGAAGAAGGCCGCCGTCGCCTCGGGGTTCGTGGGCGCGAAGACACGTCCGTCGCGAACGCTCAGGGCGGCGGGGGCGCCCGCCCCGCCCGCGGCGGTCCACGCGAGGAGAGTGCCGAGGGTCAGCAGGCAGGCCAGCACCGGAACCGCCGCCGCGCGCAGCGCCCACCAGTGCGTACGGTCCGAACCGAGCGCGGCGATCCGCACCCCGCCAGCGGGTCGGGGAATCACGATGCCGTCTCCCATCCGGTCGCGGTGCGGGGCCGTCCGGAGCCGTGGCCGAAAGCGCGTGGCCGGGAGGGTTTCCAGGTGCGCAGGCGCAGGCTGTTGCCCACGACCAACAGCGAACTGGCCGACATGGCCGCGGCCGCGATCATCGGGTCGAGCCGGCCGACCGCGGCGAGCGGCAGGGTGACGAGGTTGTAGCCGAAGGCCCACACCAGATTGGTGCGAATGGTGGCCAGGGTGTGCCGGGCAAGCCGCACGGCGTCGGGAAGGGCCTGGAGGTCCTCGCGGACGAGGGTGACATCGGCGGCGCCGATCGCGGCGTCGGTCCCGCCGGCCATGGCGATGCCCAGGTCGGCGGCGGCCAGCGCGGCCGCGTCGTTGACACCGTCACCGACGACCGCCACCCGGCCGCCGTGGCCCTGGAGCGTGGCGACGAGCGCGGCCTTGTCCTCGGGCAGCGCCCCCGCGTGGACCTCGGTGATGCCCAGCCGCCCGGCGATGGACCGCGCGGTGGCCTCCCGGTCCCCGGTGGCCAGAATGGGGCGCAGCCCCAGCCGGCGCAGATGCTCGACCGCACGGTAGGCGTCGGAGCGCAGGGTGTCGCCCACGGAGATGACCGCTCGTGGGACGTCCCCGACGCGGACCAGTACCGCGGTGTGACCGGCGGTCTCGGCGGCGTGGACCGCCTCCCGCAGACGACCGGGGATCCCGCTCAGTTCTCCGGGCCGCACCACGGCCACTTCCTCGCCGTCCACCACGGCGCTCACCCCGGAGCCGGGCGCGGCGGCGAAACCGACCGGCCGTGGCAGTGGGCGTCCGTCCCCCTGACGGTGGGCATGGGCGACGATGGCGTGCGCCAGCGGATGATCGGACCTCTGCTCGACGGCGGCCGCCAGGCGCAGCACCTCGCCCGCGTCGGCATCGGCATCGGCATCGGCGGGCACGGTGACGGCGATGACGCTCGTCCGGCCACTGGTGAGGGTTCCGGTCTTGTCCAGGACCACGGTGTCGATGTGTTTCAGACGCTCCAGCGCCTGAACCCCGCTGACCAGGATGCCCAGCCGCGCCCCGCGCCCCGTCGCGGCCAGCAGCGCGGTGGGGGTGGCCAGGCCCAGCGCGCACGGGCAGGCGACGACCAGGACGGCGACCGCCGCGGTGATCGCGGCCTGCCGGTCGGCTCCGGCACCGAGCCAGAAGCCGAGCACCGTCACGGAGACGGACATCACGGCGGGCACGAAGACGGCCGCGACGGAGTCGGCGAGCCGCTGGACGGCCGCCTTGCCGGTCTGGGCGTCCTCCACCAGCCGGGTGATCCGGGCGAGTTGGGTGTCGGCGCCCACGGCGTCCGCCCGTACCTCCAGCAGACCACCGGAGTTCACCGCGCCGCCGATCACCGGCGAACCGGGCCCGGCCTCGATGGGGTGGCTCTCCCCGGTGACCAGGGAGAGGTCCAGGGCCGAGCTGCCCTCGACGACGGTGCCGTCGGTGGCCACCCGTTCCCCGGGCCGGACCAGGAACACATCGCCGACCGCCAGATCAGCCGCCGGAATGCGGCGCTCCACACCGCCGCGCCGCACCGCCACGTCCTTCGCCGCGAGTTCCGCCAGGGAGCGCAGCGCCGACCCGGTACCCCGGCGCGCCCTGCCCTCAAGCCACCGTCCCGCCAGGATGAACAGCGGTACGCCGACGGCCGCTTCCAGGTACACATGGGCCACGCCGTCGCTCGCGGAGGGCACCAGGCTCAGCGGCATGGTCATCCCCGGCTCACCCGCCCCGCCCAGAAACAGCGCGTACGAGGACCAGGCGAAGGACGCCGCGACACCGAGGGACACCAGGGTGTCCATCGTCGCCGTGCCGTGGCGCAACCCGCGCAGCGCGCGGTGGTGAAAGGGCCACGCTCCCCAGACGGCGACCGGCGCGGCCAGTACGAAGCACAGCCACTGCCAGTTGCGGAACTGCCATGCGGGCACCATCGACAGCACCAGCACCGGGGCGGCCAGCAGTGTGGTGACCAGGAGCCGGTCACGCTCCTGCCGTTCTTCCGCGCCGCCGCTCCCGGGTGGCCCGTCGGGCGGCCGCCGGTGCTCACCCGGCCGTATGGGGTCCGGCGGCCCGGCGGGGGGTTCGGCGGGCCGTGCCGTGTAGCCGGCGGACTCGACCACGGCCACGAGTCCGGCGACGGACACCGAGGCCGGATGGGAGACCTTGGCCCGGCCGGTGGCGAGATTCACCGTGGCGCTCACCCCTTCGAGGCGGCCGAGCTTCTTCTCGACCCGGCCCACGCACGCGGCACACGTCATGCCTCCCACCACCAGGACGGTGGAGACCGGATCGTCCGCGGGGACGGGGGAAGCGGTGGGTGATGGCCGATCCGCCATCACCGGCTCCCGCCCCGCTCGGCGCCCTCGACAGGATCACCTATGCCGCCCATACCGTGCATGCCGCCCATGCCACCGGGATCGGCAGGCCCGCTCCGGCCCGGTCCACCGCCGTCCGAGGGACGCATCCCGGGTGCCACCGGTCCCGCGAGCCCGCCCACCGCGTACGCCAGTGTGAACAGCAGGCCCAGCAGCACGACGAAGCCCGCGACCGGCCATGCGGGCCGCGGTCGTTCGCCGGCGGGGAGAGGTACGGGCCGGACCTGACCGGCCGTGGAGGAGGTCATCGTCGCTCCAAGTGTGGGCGGAATGGAAATCGCCGGGGAATTCGCACATGCCAGATCACTTCGATATACGAAACGCCCCCGGGACGGACCACGGTATAGCCACCACGGCATGCGGAATTCCCGCCCCTCGCGACGGAACCACCCCGCATTCCACGACGACTTCCTCAGCGGGCCCCCGGGATGGCGCCGAGTCACACCTGATGAGGCAGGAGAAACCACATACCTGAAGGGTCGTGGGCGAGGAGGTAAAAGTTCCCGGAGTCGGGCCGATATTCCCCTTGATGACAAATGGTTTTGGCGAACGATGGCTTTCGGGCAGCATGGCCGGGGACACGGCGCCCACTGCCGCTGCCCGTGAGCGGCTCCGCGCTCAACGCCGGAATCGCGCTGGGCCCCCTCGCCGCGGCGCCCTTCGTGCCGAACTCCTCGGCCGGGCTCTTCACCGCCGTCGCCGTGCTGTTCGCGGCCATCACCGAGGGCACGCCTCCGGGAGTCGGCCGGGGTCCGGCAGGGCACGTGGTCGCCCGACTGCGCTGGTGATCAGTCAGCCCGGATCGGGCGCCGTGGTGCGACGGGGGAGCCGGGCCCGGAAGACGGTGGCCCCCGGTCTGCTGGTCAGTGTGACCGTGCCGCCGTGTGCCGCGGTGACGGCGCGGACGATCGCCAGGCCCAGTCCGGTGCCGCCCGCGGTCCGCGCCCGCCCCGGGTCGGCGCGGGCGAACCGCTCGAACACCTCGTCCTGGAGCGATTCGGGCACCCCCGGCCCGTCGTCCGCCACGCTGAACTCCACCCAGTCCTCACCGGCCGGTGCCAGCCGGACCGTGATCCGCGTTCCGGCCGGGGTGTGGGTGCGGGCGTTGGCCAGCAGATTGCCCACCACCTGCTGGAGGCGGTGCTCGTCGCCGAGCACCGTCACCGGCTCCTCGGCCAGCTCCAGCCGCCAGCGATGGCCCGGCCCCGCCGCCCTCGCGTCGCCGGTCGCGTCGAGCACCAGCCGGGTCAGATCGACCGGTCTGCGGGCCAGCGGCCGTCCCGCGTCGAGCCGGGCGAGCAGCAGCAGATCGTCCACCAGGGTGGACATCCGCTCCGATTCGGCCTGGATCCGATCCAGCGCGTGCCGCACCTCCTCCGGCACCGGCCCCGGATGGCGCAGCGCCAATTCGGCGTGGCCCCGGACGGAGGCCACCGGCGTGCGCAGCTCATGGCTGGCGTCGGCGGCGAAGTGCCGCAGCCGCTCCTCGCTCGCCTGACGGCGGGCCAGCGCGTCCCCGACGTGGCCGAGCATCCGGTTGAGCGCGGTGCCCACCTGACCCACCTCGGTGCGCGGATCGGTGTCCGGCACCGGCGGCGGCATGGCCACCTCACCGCTGGCCAGCGGCAGCTCGGCCACCCCGGCGGCGGTCGTGGTCACCCGCCGCAGCGGCCGCAGCGACAGCCGTACCCACAGCGCCCCGGCCACCCCGGTGACCAGCAGCGCGCTGCCGAACACCATGGCCTCCACGATCTCCAGCCGGTGCACCGTCTCCTCCACCGGGCGCAGCGGCAGCCCGGTGATCAGGACATCGCCGTCGTCCCCGCGGACGGCGACCACGCGGTAGCCGCCGAGCGCGGACAGCCGCACGTCGTGGCCGCCGCCGTTCACCGGCACCTCCGCCAGGACCCGCCGGTCGGCGCCGGTCAGCGGTACGGCGGCGTCCGTCTGGTCGTGCACCACCGCGGCGTCCGTCGTCGTACCGCGCAGCAGCCGGGCGCCGAAGGTGCGGTCCGACTGGCCACGGGTGTCGGGCGCGTTGTCGGCGTCGGGGCGCCGCTCACCGTGTTCCAGACTGGCCGGGAACCGGCCACCGGCCGCCGTGAGCTGCTGGTCCACCCGGCGCACCAGAAACCCCTCCAGCGCGAACACCGTGGTCAGCCCCACTGCCAGACTCGCCACCGCCAGCAGCACCACGAGACCGGCGGTCAGCCGGGCGCGCAGCGTACGGGGCAGCCACCCGGACAGCCACCTGGTGAGCCTCGTGCGCGGCCGCGTCACGAAGCCTCCGCCTTCAGCACATAGCCGACCCCGCGCACCGTGTGGATCAGCGGCGCTCGCCCCGCGTCGATCTTCTTCCGCAGATAGCTGATGTACAGCTCGACCACATGGGCCTGGCCGCCGAAGTCATAGCTCCACACCCGGTCCAGGATCTGCGCCTTGGACAGCACCCGCCGGGGGTTGCGCATCAGGAACCGCAGCAGTTCGAACTCGGTGCGGGACAGCTCCACGGCCACACCTCCGCGGGTCACCTCCCGCGCCTGCTCGTCCATCACCAGATCCCCGACCACCAGCCGGTCGTCGCCCGGCTCCCGCGCCATCCCGGCCCGGCGCAGCAGCCCGCGCAGCCGGGCCAGCACCTCCTCCAGGCTGAACGGCTTGGTCACATAGTCGTCACCGCCGGCCGTGATGCCCGCGATCCGGTCCTCCACCGCGTCACGCGCGGTCAGGAAGAGCACGCACACATCCGGCAGCTCCGCTCGGACCGCGCGCAGCACCGTGAGCCCGTCGGTGTCCGGCAGCATCCAGTCGAGCACCACCGCGTCCGGGCGGAACGCCCGCGCGGCGTCCAGCGCGGACGCGCCGTCGGCGGTGGTACGGACCTCCCAGCCCTCGTAGCGCAGCGCCCCCGACAGCACCTCGGTCAGATCGGGCTCGTCGTCGACGACGAGCACGCGGACCCGGGCGCCGTCGGGCCGCAGCAGAAAACGGCCGGTGGAGTGCGTATCCATGATGGATCCAGCATCCCTCGCGGTGCGCGGTGCCGCGGTCCCCCCTTCCTTTGATTTTCCTCTGAGTTTCCTCTGAATCCGAAGGTGTCCGCCCGGGTTCAGAGGGTCCTCAGAGCTTCGCCCATGACGCTGACCGGGCACGCCGCCGAGAGGACAGCCATGACCAGCACCACGCCACCGGCCCCGGCCATGACCCGCCCGTCCCGGTCGGCACCGCGCCGGCCCAGCCCCGTCCCGCTGCTCGCGCGCCTGATCATCTGGGGCGGGGGCGCCGCCGTCCTGGCCCTGTGGTGGCGCGACACCCCTTCGGTCGTCGGGGCCGCCGGCTGGCTGACCGGAGCGGGGCGGATCACCGGGCTGCTCGCCGGTTACGCATGCGCGGTCCTCCTGCTGCTGATGGCGCGCGTACCGCTGCTGGACCGCGCCGTCGGCACCGACCGGCTGGCCCGCTGGCACGCCCTGGGCGGCCGCTACACGATCTCGCTGGTCTGCGCCCACGTGCTGCTGATCATCTGGGGGTACGCGCTGGAGTCGCACACCGGCCCGGTGAACCAGACCACCACTCTGGTCCTGCACTACCCGGACCTGCTCAAGGGGACGATCGGCTTCCTGCTGTTCCTCGTCACCGCGATCGTGTCCGCGCGCGCCGTGCGCCGTCGCGTCCCCTACGAGACCTGGCACCTGCTGCACTTCGCGACCTATCTCGCGGTCTTCCTGGCCTTCGGACACCAGCTCTCCAACGGGGCCGACTTCACCGGAAACCGGCCCGCCCGGATGGTCTGGTACACCCTCTACATCGCGGTGGCGGCGCTGCTGGCCTGGTACCGGTTCACCGTCCCGGTACACCGGGCGCTGCGCCACCGGCTGTATGTCACCGAGGTCCGGCCCGAGGCCCCGGGCGTCGTATCGGTGTATCTGTCGGGCAGCAGGCTGGCGGAGCTGCGCGCCGACCCCGGGCAGTTCTTCCGGTGGCGGTTCCTGACCCGCGGCCTGTGGTGGGCCGCCAATCCCTACTCCCTGTCGGCCGCACCGCACCCCGCGTATCTGCGGATCACCGTCAAGGCGTCCGGCGGTCACAGCGCGGCCCTCGCCCGTCTCCGGCCCGGCACCCGGGTACTCGCCGAGGGCCCGTACGGGGCCTTCACCGCACGCCACCGCCGTGCGCGCAAGACGCTCCTGCTGGGCGGCGGCGTCGGGATCACCCCGCTGCGGACCCTCTTCGAGACCCTGCCCGGCGAGGTGATCCTCGTCTACCGGGCCCGGCGCCCCGAGGACCTGGCGCTCCGCGCGGAGCTGGACGGCGTGGCCGCCGCGCGCGGGGCGGCCGTCCACTACGTCGTCGACGAGCCGGCCGCCTGGTCCTCCCCGCTGACCGCCGGGGCACTGCGCGATCTGGTGCCCGACCTCGCCGAACGCGATGTCTACCTGTGCGGCCCGCCGGGCATGGCGCAGGCCGCGCTGCGCGCCCTGCGCGCCGCGGGGGTGCCGCGCCGCCGTATCCACCACGAGTCATTCGCGCTCTGAGTCCGGTGCGCGCCGCATCCGAGTGCCCGATCCATTCCACCCGCACCCGAAGGAGACCCACCGTGCGCAAGGCCGCCGTCGCCACCGTCTCGACCGTGGCGGGCATCGTCCTGCTGCTCTCGCTCAAACCGCATCAGGACCCGGCCCCGGCCATGGCGGCATCGCCGCCGTCCTCCGGGCCGCCGGGTGCGTCGTCCTCCGCCTCGCCCGGCACCGGCCCGTCGGGCGCCTCGTCCCCCGCACCGACCGGGCACCAGCGCTCGGGCGGCGTCTCGGGCAGCTACACCGGTGGCGTGAGCGACACCGCGTACGGACCGGTCCAGGTGGCCGTCACGCTCTCGCACGGCCGGATCACCGCCGTCAAGGCGCTCCGGACACCGTACGACCGGCCCCGCTCCCGGCAGATCGCCGCCGACGCCGTACCGCGGCTGACCCAGGAGGCGCTGAGCGCCCAGAGTGCCCATATCGACGCGGTCTCCGGCGCCACCTACACCAGCGAGGGGTACACCCGGTCGCTCCAGAGCGCACTGGACCGGGCCGGTGTCTGACGCGTCCGCCCCCGCGCGCGGACTGCGCCATGTCGAGCACACCATGGGCACGGTGTTCTCCTTCGACCTCCGCGACCCGGTCACCCCGCCCGTCCGCCGGGCTCTGGAGGAGGCCGTGATCTGGCTGCACCAGGTGGACGAGGTCTTCTCGACCTACCGCTCCGGCAGCGTGATCAGCCGCCTGGGCCGTGGCGAGCCGGTCCCGGAGGGGTACGGGCCGGAGGTGGCCGAGGTGTTCGCGCTGTGCGAGGAGGTGGCGCACGCCACCGGCGGCTGGTTCACCCACACCCCCGGCGGCCGGCTCGACCCCTCCGGGATGGTCAAGGGCTGGGCGGTCGAGCGGGTCTCGCGGACGTTGCACGCTGCGGGCGCCCACAACACCTGCGTCAACGGCGGCGGAGACATCCAGGCGCGCGGGGAGGCCGCCCCCGGCACACCCTGGCGGATCGGCGTCGCCCACCCCGCCCGCCCGGGGAAGCTCGCCGCCGTGGTCACCGGAGGTGAGCTGGCCGTCGCCACCTCGGGGACGGGCGAGCGCGGCGCGCATGTGCTGGACCCGCACACCGGCCGCCCCGCCACCGGCCTGCTCTCGCTCACCATGACCGGCCGCCACCTCACCCGGACCGACGCCTACGCCACGGCCGCGTTCGCCATGGGGGACGGGGCCCGTGACTGGGTCGAGGCGCTGGAGGGCCACGAGGCGCTGGGGATCACGGCGGCGGGTGAGATCTGGCGCACCCCGGGCTTTCCCGCGGCAGCCTGGGCGGGGACCTGAGCCCGTGCCGCCACCCGGTCAGCCATGGGCCGGGCCGGGCGCCGTGCGGGTGGGCGGGGGACGCGCCGGGAAGAGCCGTCTCTGCACGTGCATCACGACATGCCCCAGGCCGGAGAGCACACCGGCGATCACGAGGTCGGCGGGTGGCAAGGGCTCCGTGCCCAACAGCGCGCGCAGCGGCGGGAGATAGACGCCTGCCGCTTGCAGGACCAGCGCCGTGCCCACGGCGAGCAGCAGGAACGGATTGGCGAGGCTGCCCGGGCGGGCCCGGGAGCCCAGCGCGACGCCGAGCTGGGTGGCGCCCAGGATCAGGAACATCATGGACTGCCACGGGCGGCCGGTCTCCCGCGCCCAGACTCCGGCGACCAGCGTGACGGCGGCGACGAAGACCCCCATGGCCAGGAGCCGGGGCCAGAGCCCGGCGCCCAGGACGCTCTCCTCGGGCGGGCGCGGTGAGTGGCGCATCACCCCCGGCTCCACGGGTTCGGCCCCCATCGCCACCCCGGGCAGCCCATGGGTGAGCAGGTTGATCCACAAGATCTGCGCGGGGAGCAGGGGCAGGGGCATGCCGAAGAACGGGCCGAGGAGCATGACCAGGATCTCCGCCGTTCCCCCGGCGAGGGCGTAGAGCAGGAAACGGCGCACGTTGGCGTAGACACGGCGGCCCTCCTCCACGGCGGAGACGACGGTGGCCAGGTTGTCGTCGGCGAGCACGAGGTCGGCCGCTTGGCGGGCCACCTCGGTGCCGCGCTGTCCCATGGCCACGCCGATGTCCGCGCGGCGCAGCGCGGGACCGTCGTTGACTCCGTCGCCGGTCATCGCCACCACCTGCCCCGAGGCGCGCCACGCCTGGACGATGTCCAGCTTCTGATCGGGCGTGGTCCGGGCGTAGACGCGCAAGGCGGTCAGCGGGCCCGCGGTGCCCTTACGGATCCGGTCGCCCGTGGTGACCTCGTCCTCCCGGGCCACAATGCCCGCACGCGCGGCCACCGCCCGTGCGGTGAGGGGGTGGTCGCCGGTGATGAGGACCGGGGTGATACCGGCCTGTTGGCACTCCGTGATGGTGGTTCGTGAGGTGTCGCGGGGCGGGTCGAGGATGCCGACGAGGCCGAGCAGCGAAAGCCCCGATTCCCAGGTGTCCGGGTTCCTCAGCCGTGTCTCGTCGTGGTCGGCCGAGGCCACGGCCAGGACCCGGTATCCGTCGCGGGCCAGGGTCTCGGCCTGATCGGCGGCCCGGGTCCGGGTGTCCGGGGGATCGGTGAGGACCGGCGGCCGGAGCATCACCTCGGGGGCTCCCTTGCACACGACCCGCAGTTCGCCGCCGGGTGCGCGGTGCACCGTCGTCATGCGCTTGCGTGCGCTGTCGAAGGGGATCTCGTCGACCCGTGGCAGTTCGCGTTCCAGCGCGGCCCGGTCCAGGCCGAGTCTGGCGCCCGCCGCGAGCAGGGCCGCCTCGGTGGGGTCACCCATCGCACGCCACCGTCCATCGCCGTCCGAAGGGGGCTCCAGCGCGGCGTCGTTGCACAGCATCGAGGCCCGGAGCAGCGCGGCCAGGTCCGGGGCGTCGCTCACGGCCACCGGGTGGCCGTCGCGTGCGACGCGGCCTTCGGGGCCGTAACCGATACCGCTGACGGTGGCCTCGCCCTGTGGTGTCCACAGCCTCTCCGCGGCCATCCTGCCCTCGGTCAGGGTGCCGGTCTTGTCGGTGGCGAGCACCGTGACCGAGCCCAGGGTCTCCACCGCGGGCAGCCGCCGGACGATGGCGTGCCGCTCCGCCATCCGCCGTGCCCCCAGGGCCAGGGCGAGGGTGACCACGGCGGGCAGCGACTCCGGTACGGCCGCGACGGCCAGGCTGATCGCGGCCACGACCATCAGCTCGACCGGCTGCCCGCGCACCAGACCCAGGGCGAGCACCACCGCGCACAGCGCGACGGTGACGGCCGCCAGCACCCTGCCGAACCGGGCCAGCCGCCGCTGGAGCGGGGTCAGTCCGGGCGCGGTTCCCATCAGGGCGGCGATCCGGCCGAGCGCACTGTCCGGGCCGGTGCCGGTGATCCGGACCCGACCGCGGCCGCGGACGACCACCGTGCCCGCCGACACCGTGGACAGCGGCCGGTCCGCGTCGGCGGCCTTCTCCACCGGGACGGACTCGCCCGTCAGCGCCGACTCGTCGATCAGGAGCAGGGCCGCGCCTGTGACCTCACCGTCGGCGGGCACGATGTCCCCCTCGCCCAGCAGGACCAGGTCTCCCGGCACCACATGGGCGGCCGGTACGGAACGCTCCTCGCCGTCGCGCATCACCCGGGCCGTGGGCGCGCTGAGGGCCGTCAGGGCGGCCACCGCCCGCTCCGCCCGTACCTCCTGGACGACACCGGCCACGGTGTTCACCACGATGACGAGCAGGATCACCGCGGCGTCGGGGAGATCTCCGGTGGTCAGGGTCAGCACGGCGGCCACGAGCAGCACCACGATCAGCGGATCGCGCAACTGTTGCAGCACACGGCGCCACACCGGAGTACGCCGTTCCCGGGCGACGACATTGGCCCCGCACTCCTCCAGCCGCCGCGCCGCCTCCTCCCGCGACAGCCCCGCGGTCACCGTGGGCCGTCCTCCGCTACGGGCCGCCCCGGCCGCCCTCGCCGGGCGGCCGGGACCCGCGAGGAGCCGAAGTGCCCGGTGGGGCGGGGGGCCGGCATGCCTTCATCGTGTGGCCGATCTCCCCGGCTCGCATCCGGTGCGGGACCGGCGGCGGGTCCGAGCCGGGGCGGTGTGCGCGTGGCCACGGGGTACCCGAAGCGGACGAGCCGACCGGAGGAAAGGCGGTGGGGACGATGGCGCTCCCGCTGGTCGTGGGTGTCGATGGATCGGAGTCCAGCTTGCAGGCCGTGGGCTGGGCCGTGGACGAGGCGGCACGCCATGGGCTCCCCCTGCACCTGGTCCACGCCTCCCGATGGGAACGGTACGAGGAGTGTCTCCCCTCGTTCGGTACCGACCGTCCCGCGGGGGAGCTGACGGCCGAGTACATTGTCGGCTCCTGCGCGGAACGCGCGACGCTGCGCGACCCCGAGGTGAAGGTGTCCGCCGAGGTCGTGGCCGAGGACACCGTGACGGCGCTGTTGGAGCAGGGCCGTGAGGCGTTCGCCGTGGTCACGGGGTCCCGTGGCAGAGGCGCGGTCGCGGAGACGGTGCTGGGGTCGGTCAGCCTGGCGGTGGCGGCGCGTGCCGTCTCCCCGGTGGCCGTGGTCCGGGGCGGGGAGAAGAACCGCGCAGGCGCCCTGCGGCGCGTGGTCCTCGCGGTCGGCGACCTGGTCGAAGGGTCGGCCGCCGTCCGGTTCGCCTTCCGCGAGGCACGGGCGCGGGACGCCGCACTGCACGCCGTACGCTCCTGGCGGCGCCCCGCGCGGCCCCGTATGGGCCAGTCGCCGCTGGAGCGTGAGACGAGCGGCCTGATCTACGAGGAGCAGGCGGCGAGCGTCCTCAGTGAGGTGCTGGACCAGGTCGAGCGCAAGCAGGACGACGTCGCGGTCCACCGCGAAGTCATCGAAGGGCCGGCGCACCGGGTCCTGCTGGATGTGTCGGAGCAGGCCGATCTGCTGGTCGTCGGCGCCCTCCGCCGCCGTGACTACACCGGGTTGCAACTCGGCCGGGTCAGCCACGCCGCACTCCACCGCTCCGCATGCCCGGTCGTGATCGTGCCCCAGCAGGTGTGAGCGCGGCACGGGCGGGCCCCGGTGAGCCACCGGACCGCGGATTTCTCAGCGCGGTGTCCCGGTGTGCGGATACGGCCCGCCGCCGTCATCCGTGTCCCTCTCCATCGGCCGTGTCCGCGTCGGGTGCCGGTGTACGGCCCGCTGACCGGAGCGCGGCCGCGTGGTCGGGCACGAAGGTCTGGAGGTGCTTGGGCGGCCTCTGGTAGCCGGTGGGCGCGGGGCGGGGCGGCAGCCGCAATTCCGGGAGCCGGACGTCGCCGTACGGAACGGTCGACAGCAGATGGGCGATCATGTTGATCCGGGCCGCGCGCTTGTCGTCGCTCTCGACGACGTACCACGGGGCCTCGGGGGTGTCGGTGTACGCGAACATCTCGTCCTTGGCGCGGGAGTACGCCTCCCAGCGGGTGACGGACTCCACGTCCATGGCGGAGATCTTCCAGCGCCGGGTGGGATCGCTCAGGCGGTGGCGGAAGCGCCGCTCCTGCTCGGCGTCGCTCACCGAGAACCAGTACTTGCGCAGCAGGATCCCGTCCTCGACCAGCATCCGCTCGAAGACCGGGCACTGGCGCAGGAAGCGCCGGTGCTCCTCCTCGGTGCAGAAACCCATGACGCGCTCGACGCCGGCCCGGTTGTACCAACTGCGGTCGAAGAGCACGATCTCCCCCGCGGCCGGAAGCTGCTCGACATAGCGCTGGAAGTACCACTGGCCGCGTTCGCGGTCCGTGGGCACGGGCAGGGCGACGGTACGTACGACGCGCGGGTTGAGGTGCGCGGTGACCCGTTTGATCGCGCCGCCCTTCCCGGCCGCGTCCCTGCCCTCGAAGACCACCACGACGCGCCGTCCCTCGGCCCGCACCCACTCCTGGAGCTTCACGAGTTCGATCTGAAGACGGCGCAGTTCCCTCTCGTACGGGGCGGACGGCAGTCGTCCCGGTCCGGTTTCGGCTGGTGGAGTATGGCGCGCCATCGGTCTCAGGCCGTGCGCTCCGCCTCGTCCGGGCCGACGCCCCGGAAGTGGCATTCCACGTCCACGACGCCCTCGACGGCCCGGGTGAGGCGCGCGGCCACGGGGATGCGCGCGGTGTCGCGGAGCCGCCCGCTGAGGGTGACGACCCCCTCGTCGACCCGGACGTGGATGCCGCCGTCACCGGGGAAGAGATAGGACACCACCGTGCGCCGGACCTCTTCCTCGATGTCCTGGTCCGAGCGGAGGAAGACCTTCAGCAGATCGCCCCGGCTGACGATTCCCAGCAGCTTGCCCTCGGTGTCGACCACGGGAAGCCGTTTTACCCCTCTGACGGCCATGATCCGGGCCGCCTCGGACAGCGTGGCGTCCGGGTGCACGGTGACCGCCGGGGAGCTCATCAGCTCCTCCGCCGTCAGTGCCCCCGCCTTCGCGAGGTCGGGGAGGCGCCGAAGCTGCTGGAGGCGGTCCGGATCGCTGTCCCGGAATTCCTCCTTGGGCAGCAGATCCGCCTCCGAGACGACGCCGATGACACGCCCCTCGCCCTCCAGCACCGGCATGGCGCTCACCCGCCACTCGCCCAGTGTCTGCACCACTTCCTTGAACGACGCGTCACGCCCGACGGCGACCACCGTCCGTGTCATCACATCACCCACGATGTGCGGAGTCTCGGACATGTGAGTACCTCCCTCCGCGCTGCGTTCCGGCGGCTTCTCCCCTCCCAGTGTCCGGCCCGCCGGCGCCCCCCGGCCACTCGGGGACCGCGCCGGTCAGCAGATCCGGGGCAGTTGCTCGCCGAGCGGCGGATCCACGATCCGGGTTCCGCCGAGTCCGGTACGGGCCACGACCATGCCGGGGTGTTCGGCCACGCACACGCCGATCACGGTCGCCTCATGTCCCAGCGGATGCGCGCGCATCGCCTCCAGGACCATCTCGGCGTGGGTCCTGGCCACGAAGGCCACCAGGCGGCCCTCGTTGGCCATGTACATCGGGTCGAGGCCGAGCAGGGCACAGGCGGTGGCGACCGCGTCCGGGACGGGCACCGCCGCCTCGTCCAGGGCGACACCGGTGCCGGAGGCCGTCGCGATCTCGTTGAGAGCGGCGGCCAGGCCGCCCCTCGTGGGGTCGCGCAGAACGTGGATATCGGGCGTGACGGCGAGCATCGCCCGGACCAGTCCGGCCAGCGGCGCGGTGTCGCTGACCAGCTCGGTGCCGAACGTCAGCCCTTCGCGGACGCTGAGGATGGCGATGCCGTGCTGTCCGATCGGCCCGCTCACGATGACCGCGTCACCGGGCCTGGCACGCCGCGGACGGATGTCCACCCCCTCGGGGATCAGCCCGATCCCCGCCGTGTTCACATACACACCGTCGCCGTGGCCGGAGTCGACCACCTTGGTGTCGCCGGTGACCACGGTGACGTCCGCCGCGCGGGCGGCCGCGCCCAGCGCCTGGGCCACCCGGCCGACGGTGCTCAGCTCCGTGCCCTCCTCCAGGATGAACGCGCAGGACAGGTACGCGGGAACGGCTCCGCTCATGGCCAGGTCGTTGACGGTGCCGTTGACCGCCAGATCCCCGATGCTCCCGCCGGGGAAGAACAGCGGGCGGACGACGTAGGAGTCGGTCGAGAAGGCCAGCCGGGCACCGCCGAGCGTGACAGCGGCCGAGTCGGTGAGTCCTTCCAGGGCCTCGCCACCGTAGGCCGGGAGGAAGAGGTGCCGGGTCAGCTCCGCGGAGAGCGCTCCTCCGCCACCGTGGCCCATCACCACCACCGGGTGGTCGCGCAGTGACGCAGGGCAGGACCAGCCGGCGGTGTCGGCGGTGATGTCAGTCAACGGAAGCCGTCTCCTCCGCGCGGGGCGTGGCAAGACGCCGGTACAGGTAGTAGGCGGCGCACGCGCCCTCACTGGAGACCATGGTCGCGCCGAGTGGTGTGCGCGGAGTGCAGACGGTGCCGAAGGCCGTGCACTCATGGGGTTTGATCAGCCCCTGGAGCACCTCTCCGGCGCGGCACACCGCGGGCTCGTCGGTGGCCGGGCCGGTGATCTCGAACCGGTGCTCGGCGTCGTGGTCCCGGTAGGCGTCCGAGAGCCGCCAGCCGCTGTCCGGAATGGTGCCGATGCCGCGCCAGGCGCGGTCGGTGGTGGTGAAGACCTCTCTCAGCACCTTCAGAGCGACCGGGTTGCCCTGCGGGCGCACGGCGCGTGGGTAGGCGTTCTCGACGCGGTGTTCCCCGCGCTCGAGTTGGCGGACCGCCCGCCGGATGCCTTCCAGGATGTCCAGCGGCTCGAATCCGGTGACCACGATGGGCACGTGATGGGCGTCGGCGAGGGCGGGGTACTCCAGGGTGCCCATCACACTGCACACATGCCCCGCGGCGAGGAACGCCTGGACGCGGCAGTTCGGCGATCGCATGATCGCCTCGATGGCCGGTGGCACCCGGACATGGGACACCAGCAGGCTGAAGTTCCGGACGCCGAGCCGTTTGGCCTGGTGAGCCGCCATGGCGATGGCGGGCGCCGTGGTCTCGAAGCCGACACCGAAGAACACCACCTGTCGGTCCGGGGTCTGCTGGGCGATCCGCAACGCGTCCAGCGGTGAGTAGACGACTCGGACATCACCGCCGTCGCTCTTGACCCGGAACAGATCACGGTCGCTTCCCGGCACCCGGAGCATGTCGCCGAACGAGCAGAAGACCACGCCCGGCCGGGAGGCGATCTCCAGCGCCTTGTCGATCATCTCCAGCGGGGTGACACAGACCGGACACCCCGGCCCATGGATCAACTCGATGTTCCCGGGCAGCAGTTGGTCGATGCCGTGCCGGATGATCGAGTGGGTCTGACCGCCGCAGACCTCCATCATGGCCCATGGCCGGGTGACCGTCCGGGCGATGTCGTCCAGGAGCCGTCGGGCGAGGCCGGGGTCCTGGAATTCGTCGATGTACTTCACCGGTTCTCCTCCTCGGGCGCCCTTTCCACCTCGGCCGCCGCACGCGCCCACACATCGCCGAACTCCTCGTCCAGCGCCCCGATCCGCTCGAAGAGCCGGAGCGTGGCCAGGGCGGACTCCTCGTCGAGCCGCTGGATGGCGAAGCCGACGTGGACGATCGCGTACTCACCGACCTCGATCTCCGGCAGATAGGCGAGGCAGACGTCCTTGACCACCCCGCCGAAATCGACCCGCGCCATCGGCGTACCGTCCCGCTCCTCGATGCCGACCACACGGCCGGGTACCGCCAGGCACATGCGCTCCTCCTCGGTTCCTCAGGTGTCGGCCATACGGGCGGCGACGACCGCCTGTCCCAGGGCCAGACCGCCGTCGCCGGGCGGGACCACCGTGTGTCCGAGGACGGTGAAGCCGTCTTCGGCCAGCCCGGCGGCGCACATCCCGTCCAGGAGGGCGTTGGCGAACACCCCGCCGGTCAGGACGACCGTCCGCACTCCCGTGCTCCGCCGTGCCTTCCGGCAGGCCGTGCGGACCGCACCGGCGATGGCCAGATGGAAGCGGGCGGCGATCAGCGGAACGGCCACACCCGCGCGGAGATCGGCCACGATCGCCGCCAGCAGCGGTGCGGGCTCCTCGAGCGCGAAGGCGTAACCGTCCCGCACCCCGTCGGCGGTCACGGCCGCGGCCTCCAGTTCCACGGCGGCCTGGGCCTCGTACCCCGCCCGGTGGCAGATGCCCACCAGCGAGGACACGGCGTCGAACAACCGCCCCATACTGGATGTCGGCACACACCCGATGCCCCGCGCCAACTGGCCTTCCAACAGGCGGAGTTCCTCAGGCGGGCAGGCGGCGACGCACGGCAGGTCGGGGGACCGGACGAGGCCCGCCGCACGCAGATGGGCCAGTGCCATCCGATACGGACGGCGCACCGCCGCGTCACCGCCGGGCAGGGGGACATACGCCAGATGCGCCAGGCGGCGGTAGCCCGCGTAGTCGACCAGCAGCACCTCGCCGCCCCATACGGCGCCGTCGTCGCCGTAGCCGGTGCCGTCGAAGGCGACACCGAGCACCGGCTCGTCCAGCCCGTGCTCCGCCATGGCGGAAGCGATATGGGCGTGGTGGTGCTGGACCAGGGTGAGCGGCCGGCCGGTACGCCGCGCCCATCGCGCGGACCGGTAGCCGGGGTGGCGGTCGGCGGCGACGCGGACCGGCTCGACGCGGGTGAGCGTCCGCAGATGGCTCTCGGCACGGTCGAAGGCGCGCTGGGCGGACGGGCTGTCCATGTCCCCGATGTGGGCGGACAGCCAGGCGCTGTCGCCCGCCGCCAGGCACAGGGTGTTCTTCAGGTCCCCGCCGACCGCGAGGACCGGATGGACGGCCACCGGAAGGTGGATGCGCGCCGGGGCGAAGCCGCGCGAGCGGCGGATCGGCAGTGGCGAACCGTCCGCGCGGACCCGCACCACCGAGTCGTCGCAGGCCACCACGATGGGCCGGTCGTGCCAGAGCCAGGCGTCGGCGAGCCCGTCCAGGCGGGCCATCGCCTCCCGGTCGTCGGTCACCAGCGGCTCGCCGGAGAGGTTTCCGCTGGTCACCACCAGGATGTCCGGACCGGGCGGGTCGCCGGGAAGGCCGAACAGAAGCCGGTGCGGCGGGGTGTAGGGCAGCATCACACCGATGTCCGGGCTCCCCGGACACACCCGCGGCGCGAGCGGGGTCGGGGATCGGCGGCGCAGCAGCACGATGGGGCGCGACCGACCCACCAGGACACGGCGCTCCGCCGGGCCGAGGTGGCCGAGCCGGGCGGCGGAGTCGGGGTCGGGGGTCATCACGGCGAACGGCTTGTCGCCACGGGCTTTGCGGCGTCGCAGTTCGCCCACGGCCCTCGGCGCGGTGGCGTCGCAGACCAGGTGGTAGCCGCCGAGGCCCTTGACCGCCAGGATCGCCCCGGCCGCCAGCATCCGCCGGGCCTCGGCCAGCGCGGCCCCACCCTCCCGTCGTACGGCGCCGGTGAGCCTCAGGCGTGGCCCGCAGGCCCAGCAGGCGATGGGTTGGGCGTGGAACCGCCGGTCGGACGGGTCCGTGTACTCCGCCGAGCAATCCGGGCACATCGGGAACGCCGCCATGGTGGTCGTGGCCCGGTCGTACGGCAGGGCGGTGGTGATGGTGAAGCGTGGACCGCAGTCGGTGCAGGTGATGAACGGGTGCCGATGGCGGCGGCCGGCCGGATCGGCCAGTTCGGTCAGGCAGGTGTCGCAGGTGGCGGCGTCGGGCGGGACCAGGGTGCGGCCGTGCCCCGTCACGGAGGGCACGATCGCGAAACCGGCGCCGCCGGTCGGGCGCAGTTCGGAGGTGGCCGCCGAGACGATGTCCGCCAGTGGGGGCGCGTCCGCCGTCAGCCGGTGGCAGAAGGCGGCCACCGCCTCGGGGCCGCCCTCGATCTCGATCCGCGCCCCGGCCGGTCCGTTGGCCACCTGACCGGACAGGCCCAGTTCGGTGGCCAGGGCGTGGACGAAGGGCCGGAAGCCGACTCCCTGGACCACACCACTGACCGACACCAGACGGCGGACCGGCCGCTGTTGGCCGACAGCGGTCACGCCGGCCCCGCCGTGGCGGAGCGGTGAGCGGGGACCGGCTGATCCATGGACGCGGCACTTCCATCCGGTGTGGTCATGAGCCTGTGCGGAGAGTCCGGGCCCGGCCGTGCGGCGGAAGCCATCTGGCCGGGGCATCGGCCATGCTAGGAACCGGGTCGGCCACCGTGGGAGACCACGCGCGGGCGGCGGCCTCCAACGCCCCGAACGGCTCAAGCCGGGCGCGACGCCGTGGCGGCCGTCCGGCTATGCGGTGTCCTGATGGGCGATCGGCCGGCCACCCGTGTGCCGGAGGCGGTCGTGAGCGTCGGCGATGGCCCCGGTCACCTGGCGGAGCAAGTGGGGGAGCGCGTCGGCCACGGGTGGGCTGAGCCCGCACCCGAGGCGGAAATCGGCCCCTTCGACGGCCTGCACGGTGAGCTCCCGGGGCATCCGGTCGAGCGCCGCGGCCAGGGCGAACGTCTCACCGGGCCCGAGGGCGTGGGTACTGGCGGAGCGTGCGGCGCAGCGTGCGGCCCGCTCCGCCGTCAGGGTGTGCAGCCGCCCCGGCCGGCCGGGATGCGCGTGCACCACCTCGACCACGACCACGGCGTCCTGAGGGCGCCACAGGCCGAGCATCCGCCCGGGCTCACCGTCGCTGTCGGCCAGCAGCGTGTCCTTCGGCGGGTCGGCGCGCAGCGCCTCGACGACGGCCGGGCCGGCTCCGTCGTCCCGGCGGAACGGATTGCCCACGCCGATGACCACCACCCGGCCCGTCATCCGCGCTCCACCGTCAGATCCAGGAAGTGCGCGGAACACGAGATGCACGGGTCGTGGTTGCGGACGGCCCGCTCGCACAGCGCGGTCAGCTCCTCGTCGCCGGCCGGCTCACCGGGTGCGTCCAGACGGGACTGCACCTGGCGGCGGAGGTCGTACTCGATGGCGGCCTGGTTCTGCGCGGTGGGTGGCACGATACGGGCGAGGGTGAGGGTGCCCTCGGCGTCCATGGCGTAGCGGTGGTAGAGCAGCCCGCGCGGCGCCTCGGTGGCCGCGCATCCGGTCGCAGGGCGCGGTGGCACCGCGGCGTACGGCCGGGAGGGCGGCTCGTAGGCGTCGATGATCCGCAGCGCCTCGGCCACGGCGTGGGCCACCTCGACGGCACGGACGACGATGCTCCGGAACGGGTTGCGGCACACCGCTCCGGTGGCCGGGTCGCCGAGCCCCGCCGCCCGCGCGGCGTCGAGGGCCGAGGGGTGGAGCCACCGTCCGCTGACCGCGTACCTGGCCAGTGAGCCGGTCAGATAGTGGTGGCCGTCCAGCTCGGACACCAGGGCGGTCGAGTGGGGGACCTGCCGTTCCACCACATGCCGCTCGAACTCCGCCACCGGAAACCCCCGCACCGGGGCGCCGTCCGAGTCGGCCCCCGCAGCCATGACGGCCGGGGTTCCGGAGTCGATGGCGTACCGGCCGGGGTCGCGCATCGCCAGCAGCGGGCCGTCGTAGTCGGCATCGGGGAAGTCGAAGCCGGCCACCCAGCGCACGGTCTCCAGCGCGTCGTCATGGGCCCGGCGCAGCCGCTCGGCCAGCGGGGCGAGTTCGGCCGGGGCGGGTACGCGGTAGAAGCCGCCGAGGCGGACGTTGATCGGGTGGATGGCGCGGCCGCCGAGCCGCTCCATGATGGCGTTGCCCGCCTGTTTGATCCGCAGGCCGCGTTCCACGGCCCCACGGTGCTCGCGGGCGAGTTCCACGGCGCTGGAGTGGCCGAAGAAGTCGGGGGCGTGCAGCAGATGGATGTGCAGGGACTGGCTCTCGATCCATTCGCCGTAGTAGAGCAGCCGCCGCAGTTCGGCGAGCGGTCCGTCGACCGTCACCCCGCAGGCCCGCTCGATGGCCTGGCATGCGGTCATCTGGTACGCGACCGGGCAGATTCCGCAGATCCGCGAGGTGATGTCGGGTGGCTCGCCATGGCCGCGACCGACGAGGAACGCCTCGAAGAAGCGCGGCGGCTCATAGATGCGCAACTGCGCCTCGGCCACCGTCCGGTCGTGCACGGTCAGATGGAGGGCGGCCTCGCCCTCGACCCGGGCGAGTGCGTCCAGCCGCAGGACGCGGGATCCGCGGTGGCTCATCGGCGTTCTTCCTCCGCCGGGGGCTCGGTGGACTCCTGGGCCGCGAGCCCGGGAACGGGGCCGTATTCGGGCGAGGCCGCGTTGAAGGTGCGGAAGACCCGCACGATGTCCCGCCCGGCCATGCCGTCGTGCCGCAGCTGGCGCACCATGGACTCCAGGTTGGGGTGGGCGACCGGCCCGAAGCAGCCGTAGCAGCCGCGTCCGTAGGCGGGACAGAGGGCACCGCATCCGGCGTGGGTGACCGGCCCCAGACAGGGGACGCCCCGCGCGACGGTGATACAGGTCGTGCCGCGCCGCTTGCACTCGAAGCAGACGCTGTGGCCGGGGATGTTCGGCTTCCGCCCGGCCAGAAAGGCGGTGATCACCTCCAGCAGCTGACCGCGGTCGATCGGGCAGCCGCGCAGCTCGAAGTCGACCGGTACATGCGCCGAGATGGGGGTGGAGGTGGCCAGCGTGGCGATGTACTCCGGACTGGCGTACACCGCGGCGCGGAACTCCTCGACGTCCGCGAAGTTGCGCAGGCCCTGGACGCCGCCCGCGGTGGCACAGGCCCCGATGGTGACCAGGCGGCGGGAGATCCGCCGGATGTGGTGGACGCGCCGCACATCCTCGGCCGTGGTGACGGACCCCTCCACCAGGGAGAGGTCGTACGGTCCGGTCCCCGCGAGCGTGGCCGGCTCCCGCGCGTCCTCCGCGGTGGACATCTCCAGGAAGTGCGCGATGCGCAGCCGGCCGGTGAGCGGCAGCAGTTCGTCCTCGCAGTCGAGCAGGGTCAGCTGGCAGCCGTCGCACGAGGCGAACTTCCACACGGCCAGGGAGGGGCGGTCGTCGGAGTCCATCTCACAGCTCCCGCACGGCGAGCAGGGGCCGGGTGCGGTCGTAGCCGACCACCGGGCCGTCCCGGCACAGCAGCAGCGGCCCGAGCTGACAGTGACCGCAGTGGCCGGTGCCGCAGCGCATGTTCCGCTCCAGCGACACCTGGACCCGCTGCGCGGGCAGACCGCGGTCGAGCAGCGCCCCGGCGGTGTGCCGGATCATCACCTCGGGGCCGCAGAGCAGCGCCTCGGTCCGATCCGGGCGCCAGTCGACCCGGTCCAGCAGGGTGGTGACCACGCCCACGCTGCCACGCCAGCCGGGACCGGGCCGGTCGACGGTCACCTCCACCCGCGCCGAGGCGCGCCGCCAGCGCTCCAGCTCCTCCCCGTAGAGCAGATCCTGGGGCGTGCGGGCCCCGATCAGCACGTTGAGCCGGCCGTAGTGCCCTGGGTGGTCGAGCACATGGCGCACCACCGGGCGCAGCGGGGCGAGCCCGATACCGCCGGCGACCACCAGGACGTCGGACCCTGCTGCCGCGCCGAGATCCCAGCCGACCCCGTAGGGGCCCCGCAGGCCGACCGCGTCCCCCGCCCTGAGCCGGCACAGCGCGCCGGTGACCGCGCCGACCGCGCGCACGGTGTGCGTCAGACGGTGGCCGTCACCGATCGCGCTGACCGAGATCGGCACCTCACCGGCGCCGAAGGCGTACACCATGGCGAACCGCCCGGGGGAGAACTCCGGCAGCGCCTGCCCCACCGGCGCCACCTCGAGCGACACACAGTCCGCGGTCTCCGCCGAGACGGCGGCCACCCGGTAGGGCAGGGGCACGGTGGTCACGACGGGACGCTTCCATGCGGCGTGTACAGGTCCAGCAACCGCAATCGGGTGGCCTGGAGCCGGTCGGCGATCAGCGCCGCACACCGCAGCATCAGCTCGTAGCCGAGCTCCGTGTCGGCCATGCACAGCTCACGCACCTCGGCCGCGGGAAACTCCCAGGTCCGCACCGCTCCCAACGCCCGAGCGCCCAGATGCCAGCGGTACGGCGGGAAGATCCACGACCAGCCGAGCTGCTGCCGCGGCCCGAGGGTCTCCACCACCTGGGCCCGGCGCCCGGGAACGTACACATCCAGGGCGACCTCGCCGGAGCGGATCAGCCAGAACCGGTCGGCGACGCCGCCCTCGTCGAACAGGGTGCTGCCCGCGCGGAAGTCCCGCTCGTCGGCGAGCGTGAACAGCCGGTCGCGCTGGACCTGCGGAAGGGTGTCCAGCAGCAGTGGCCACCCGGTCATCGTGGCTCCTCCTCCGCACGCCGGGTCCAGTCGTACAGGGCCGCGGCCTCCTCGGTGATGTCGATGGCGACCGGACACCAGACGACGCACCGGCCGCATCCCACACACCCCGACGACCCGAACTGGTCGTACCAGGTGCCCAGTTTGTGGGTGAGCCACTGCCGGTAGCGGCTGCGCGGCGAGGCGCGGACCGGGCCGCCCGGCAGATAGGAGAAGTCCAGGTCGAAGCAGACGTCCCAGACCCGCCAGCGCTCGGCGTGGTCCCCGGTCAGATCGGTGACATCCTCGGTCGTGGTGCAGAAGCAGGTGGGACACACCATGGTGCAGTTGCCGCAGGTCAGGCATCGGGAGGCGACGTCGTCCCAGCGGGGCGCCTCCAGCGTCCGGGCCATCAGCCGCCGCAGGTCGGTGTCCGGCATCGTGCGACCCATCCGCTCGGCGGCGGCCGCGACGGCGCCCGTGGCGGCCCGGCAGACGGCCTCGGAGGCCGGTTCCCCGGACAGCTCAGCCAGGATCTCGGCCCCCTCCGCGCTGCCACCGCGGATCCAGAACCGGTGCCCCTCGTCGTCGACCAGCTCGGTCAGCACCAGGTCATAGCCGGGCCCGGCCGCCGGTCCCGTGCCCATCGAGACGCAGAAACAGGTCCCACCGGGTTCGGTGCACTCGACCGCCACCAGAAACGCCCCGGACCTCCTGCCCCCGTAGACCGGGTCGCGGTGCGGCCCCGCAGTGAGCACGCGGTCCTGGACCGCGATGGCCCGCAGATCGCAGGAGCGGACACCGAGGAACGCGAAGCGGGGAGGCGTGGTGTCGTCCGCCTCGATGACCAGCTCTCCGCCCGCGCGTTCGGCCGTCCACTGGCGGACCCGGGCGGGGTGCAGAAACGTCTTCCACGATTGCGGACCGGCCGCGTTGGCGAAGGCCGCGCCATCCGTACGCGACCGCAGCCGATACTGCCCGGCATCGAGGTCCACACCCCATCCGTACGGCAGTTGAGCCGCGGATTCCAGCTCCGCCAGGACGATGGCGCCGTCCCGCACAGTGGGGCCGACCACCGTGTAACCGCGGGCCCGCAGAACGTCGACCAGAGCGGCCAACCCGTCCGTGCCGATCACGGCTCCCTCGGCCGAAGGAAGCGTCGACGCACTCACCACAGCCCACCTCGGTCATCGCCGGACACCAGGGCCCATCTGCGCACACATCCCGTCCCGAGCGCGGGAACTCCGGCCCCGACACGGCCGTGATCGGCCGAATGCGCGGGGCCCCACCGCTGTGTGGGCGTATCGGCGACGCCTCACGAAGCCCACAGGCCGGACCCGGTGAATGTCTCCCGGCCGGGGCCGAGCGCGGAACCGCGTGTCAGGGGCGGGAGTGGACGCCGATGCCTCCGGAGACGACGAGGTTGTCGCCGGTGATGTAGCCGGCGGCGTCCGAGGCGAGGAAGGCCACGGCTTCGGCGATATCGGCGGGAGCGCCGACGCGGCCGAGCGGGACGTCCCGAGCCCAGGATTCGAGCATGTCCCGGGAGACGCCCATCCTGCGGTAGACGGGGGTGTCGATCATTCCCGGGCTGACGGCGTTGACACGGATGCGGCGGGGGGCGAGTTCGAGCGCGAGGGACCGCATGAGGGGCAACAGCGCGCCCTTGGCGGCCGTCATGGCGGCTCCGACCCCTTCGCCGGCACCCACGGTGAACACGACGGAGGCGCCCTCGCCGAGGAGCGGGAGCGCCTTTTGCAGGGTGAAGAAGGTGCCCTTGACGTTGATGTCGAACAGGGCGTCGAAGGCGGCTTCGTCGGTTGACTCGATCGGGCCGGGGCGGGAGATGCCCGCGTTGAGGAAGAGCAGGTCGAGGGAGCCGAATTGGCGGCGTGCCTGCTCCACCGCACGGTCGATGTCCGGCAGGGACCGTGCGTCGGCCCGTACGACCGTGACGTCCTCGGGGAGTCCGGTGTCCGCGAGGCCGCTGACGCCGGTGACCATGACGCGGTGGCCGCGGGAGTGGAGCAGTTCGGCGGTCGCCTTGCCGATGCCGCTGGTTCCACCGGTGATCAAGGCTGTGGGTGCGGACATGATGCGCTCCTTGGCGTGGATCTGGGAGGTGGGGGTGATCGGTGAGCGGTTCCGGGCCGTGGGACGGCGGGCTGTGCCCCGCACCGATCGCTTTTGGCAGCGTACGACAGTCTGGCAGCGACTGCCAACCATGCTGTGAGTGCCGGTCTGGCAGTGCTGGGCTAACCTGGTGCTATGAAGCAGGAAGCCAAGACGGCGGCGGGCGCACCGGCCACGCTGTGGGACCGGACGCGTCAGCTGGCCTCCCAGGAGATCCTCGCGACGGCTCTGCGTTTGTTCACCGAGCAGGGCTATGACGAGACGACCATCGCCCAGATCGCCCGGGAGGCCGGTGTCTCCCAGCGCACCCTCTTCCGCTACTTCGGCACCAAGGAGGACCTCCTCGGCGGCGATCAGGACCGGTTCGGGCAAGTCCTGACGGACGCGGTCGGCGAACAGCCCGCCGACGTCGGTGTCTGGGAGGCCCTGCGCGCGGGGATCGCCGCCGTACAGGTCCTGCACGACAGCCGCGAACAGGCCCTGGAGCGGTTCCGTCTCCTGCACAACACCGCATCGCTGCGCGCCGGTTGGCTCGAGAAGCGGCTGCGGTTCCAGGAGGACCTGCTGCCGCTCGTCGAGGCGCGTATGGGCACCGCTGGCGGCGGCGCGGATCCGAGGGGCCGCGCGGTGCTCGCGACGGCGTTCGCATGCCTGGACGCCGCGTCGATGACGTGGGTCGCCAACGACGGCAAGGGCGACATCATGGACCTGTACGACGAGTGCCTGGCGGCGGTGCGCGGCTGAGGTCGCGCCCCGAAGGGGTGCGGGGCTGCGATCGATGTGAGGCTCCGCCGCGCGGGCGCGACCGGCCACGACGGCGCCGCGGACGATCGACGGCGGGTCAGGGCACTTCCGGCGGGGCGCTCAGCCCTGCGCTCGGTCCTCGGGACCAGGGCACCTCCGGTGGGGTGCTCAGCCCTGCGCTCGGTCCTCGGGACCGGCGAGAAGGGCTTCGATGTGGTGCCGCGCCATGACGTCCACCTGTACGTCGAGGTCCTTGCCGTAGGTGCGCAGGGCCAGCGTCAGGTGTTTTCGCATCCGCCGGCGGGCCAGCTCGACATCGCGCGCCTCGATGGCCTCCAGGATCTCCGGATGGTGCGGCACCCCGGGTTCGCCGATGGTGGGGTCGGAGTTCGACCGCAGCATCATCTCGAACATCATCCCGCTGATGGACGAGAGCATGATGCGCAGCACGGGGTTGCCGCTCGCCGTGGAAGGCCAGGTCGGCCCGTGCCTTGGCGACGACGTCCGAGGAGGACTCCAGCGCGACGTGCCGCCCGCATCGCCGCGAGGTCGTCCTCCGTCGCCCGCGTCGTCGCCAGCCGGACCGTCTCCACCTCCAGCGGCACCCGCGCCTCGATGAGCTGCCGCACGGTGGGACGTCCCGCCCGGTACAGCGCGTCGTACCCACGGACCTGCCCCGACGTCTGCTCGCGTACGAACGAACCGCGGCCGGGCGCGACCTCGATCAGCCGCTGTGCCTCCAGCCGCCGCAACGCCTCCCGCACCACATTCCGGCTGGATCCGAACTGAGTGGCCAGCTCGCGCTCGGACGGCAGCTTGGTCCCGACCGCGAGCGCACCCGAGCGGATGTCGTGCTCCAGCTGACGCGCGATGCGCTCGGTGAGGAGACCGCTCTGGCCGACGGATGGCACGCGGCCCGGCTGCGAGGACGGGACGGGCGGCATGATCAGCAGGATACAGGCGGTCCACCGACCATCCCGTCAGCAACTGCCCTGGAGGGCATCCTTCGCATATGATCTGCACTCAGATGAAAATGGGTGAAATCGCTCATCTTGCGAGGGAAGGAGGGGTACCGGATGGCCGAGGCGGATGCCGTCGTCGTCGGGTCCGGTGTCAACGGCCTCGTCGCCGCGGCGGAACTGGGTCTGGCCGGATGGTCCGTCGTCCTGGTGGAGCGCGAACAGGACATCGGCGGGTTCATCGCGACCGAGGAGCGCACCCTGCCCGGCTATCTCCATGACACCTACTCCTCATGGCATCCGTTGTTCGTCTCGGGCCCGGCGTTCGCCCGGCTGGGGGAGCTGTTGCGCCGGCATGGGCTGGAGTACCGCAACACCGATGAGTGGGTCACCGCCAGCGTGGCCGACGACGGCCGGGTCACGCTGGCGCACCGCGATCCGGAGCGCACCGCCGCGGGTTTCGCGCACGAAGCGGACAGGGGCGCGTATCTGGCCGCGCTCGGCCGGCTGGGCGGCAACATGGCGGCGATCGGCGGCCTGATGGGCGGTGAGCTCCGTTCGCCGGCCCTCTTCCGCCCCGCGGTGGCCCTGCTGCGCGGCGTCGGGCGGCAGGGCGTCGAGGAGTGGGTGCGCTCGGTGGCCACCAGCGGTCGTGGATACACCCGCGCAGGGTTCCGCGGGGACGAGGTGGACCATCTCTTCGCCCCGTGGCTGCTGCACGCGGGCCTGGCGCCGGACCATGCGTCGGGCGGGTTCCTGCTGCCGCTGCTCGCCGCCACCCTGCATGGAGCCGGGGTTCCGGTGGTGGCCGGGGGAGCGGGCCGGTTCCTCGACGCCTTCAGGTCGCTGCTGACAGCGACGGGCGTACGGGTGGAGACCGGCACCCGGGTCGACCGCGTCCTCGTCGAGCGGGGGCGTGCCGTAGGAGTGGCGGCCGGCGGCCGGCTCTTCCGCGCCCGTCGCGCGGTCCTCGCCTCGGTGACTCCCACCGCCCTGTACGGCACCCTCCTCCCGGAGGGTTCGGTCGACCCCGAAGTGCGGGACGAGGCGCGGCGATTCCGCTACGGCCGTGCCGCGATGCAGATCCATGTGGCGCTGTCCGGGCCGCCCGGCTGGCGCGACGCGCGGCTGAACACCGTCCCGCTCGTGCATCTGTCCGACGGTTCGGGCAGCACCGGTATCGCCTGCGCCGAGGCCGAGGCGGGTCTGCTGCCCCGGCGGCCCACGGTGGTCGTCGGGCAGCAGTACGTGCTGGATCCCGGCCGGGTGCCGCCCGGGGCCGCCGCTCTATGGCTCCAGTTGCAGGAGGTGCCGTTCGCCCCGCGCGCAGACGCGGCCGGTGAACTGGACACCGCTCAGGGCTGGACTCCGGCCCTGGCCCGGGGCTACGCCGACCGGGTGCTGAGCCGGATCGCCGGGCACGCCCCGGATCTGCCCGGCAAGGTTCTCGCCGTCGATGTCATCGCGCCCCCGGACCTCGCCCGGCGGAACCCCAACGCGGTCGACGGCGACCCGTACGGCGGTTCCGCCGAGCTCGACCAGAGCTTTGTCTGGCGTCCCCTGCCCACTTCCGGACGGCATGCGACCGGGATCCGCGGGCTCTGGCACATCGGTGCGTCCACTCATCCGGGGGCGGGGCTGGGCGGGGTTTCCGGGCACATGGTCGCCACCACGCTCACCAGAGGCGCACGGTTCGCCCGCCTGCCCCGGCTCGCACCCGGGCGCCGGATCAGAGGCTGACGCCGTGTGCCCGCAGATAGGCGAGGGGATTGATGTCCGAGCCGTAGCCGGGGCCGGTGCGGATCTCGAAGTGGAGATGCGGTCCGGTGGCGTTTCCCGTCGAGCCGGAACGGCCGATCTGCTGGCCGCCGTTGACGCTCTGCCCGGAGCGCACCGACAGCTGTGAGAGATGGGCGTACTGGCTGTACTTGCCGTCCGGATGCCGGATGACCACCTGATAGCCGTACGCGTCGCCCCAGCCCGCCGAGACCACCTGGCCCGAGCCCACGGCCTTGACCGAGGTGCCGATGCCCACGGGGAAGTCCACGCCCGTGTGATAGCCGCTGGACCAGCTGGAGCCGGCCGCACGGTAGGCGGTGCTCGGGCTTATGCCGCTGACGGGGGCGGTGAAGCCCGAGGAGACGACGTGCTTGGTGCTCCGCTCCCGGCTGGGCTGGGGCTTCTCGGCCTTCGGGCGCGGCGCGGGCTTCGGCTTGGCTTTCGGCTCGGCCTTGTGGTGTTCGGGTTCCGCCTTGGGCTTGGCGGTGGCCTTACCGCCCTTGAGGGAGAGCTTCTGACCGGGGTAGATCAGATCCGGATCGCCGCCGATCGTCTTGCGGTTGCTCTCGTAGAGCGCCTTCCAGCCGCCGGAGACGTCGTGGCTGTCGGCGATACCGGACAGCGAGTCGCCGCTGACGACCACATAGCGGCCGGACTTCGTGGAGGACTGTCCCGGCAGGCTGGTGGGCGTGGGCTTGTTCGCCGCCGCGGGCCGGGCCTTCTCGGGCCGCTGTGCCTTCTTGGCCGGGGCGGTGGACTCCTTGACGACCTTCGGCGCGGTCCGCGGGGCCGCGTCGTCCCGCGTCAGACCGGCCTTCGCCGAACACACCGGCCATGCGCCGGGACCCTGGCCGTCGAGCACCTTCTCCGCGATCGCGATCTGCTGGTCCTTGGTGGCCAGATCGGCCCGCACCGCATGGGCCGTGCCGCCGTACGCCTCCCATGTGCTCTGTGTGAACTGGAGCCCGCCGTAGAAGCCGTTGCCGGTGTTGATGTCCCAGTTGTCGGTGGACTCGCACTGGGCCACCTTGTCCCAGGTCTCGCCCGAGGCCGCGGACGCGCCCGCGGCGCCGATGAGTGGAAGGGCGATTCCGGCGCCGCCCGCCGTGACGCTCAGCGACGCACGGGAGATGCGGTTGGGCTTGTAACGGCGGTGGCGTCCCCGTAAGGGCATGGACGGCTCCTTCTCGTGCTGCCGGGTGCGGCGCGCTGCCGGGCGGGCCAAAGATAAGGGGGCCGATTTGGGCGCAACAAGAGGGAGTTCTCCTGGAACGAGGGCCGCAGCCCGCTGTGCTGCGACCCTGTTCCGCCGATGTGATGTGCATCACACCATTTCCGTCGGTGGTTCGAGCGGGACGCAGGGTGACCGGCCCGCCCCGGCGTACGCTCGGGCGCGGACGGTGTCCGTGCGCACCCAGCGCAGCCGCCGGCCGGGCCGCAGGGTGGCGCGGTGGTCCAGCCCGTGCCCGCCGTAAGGGCTCCGGCGGGCGGACAGGTGACCGTAAAGGAGCCGCCGCCCGGGTCCTGCGCCCCGGGCGGCGGCGTGCCGCGCGTCCCGCCGAGTATTACCGGCGCACGGCGAGCGACACCGCGAAGCGGCCCTCCGCATCGGTCCACCAGCGCCGCGACTCCATTCCCGCGGCGGCCAGTTCGGCCCGCACCTTCTCCTCCCGGAACTTGGCGGACACCTCCGTACGGACCTCCTCCCCGGCGGTGAAATGGACCGCGAGATCCATGGCCGGGATCTTCGCGGTGAGGTCCTTACGGGCCCTCAGCCGCATCTCGATCCACTCCTCCTCGGCGTTCCACACCGCCACATGGTCGAAATCGGAGGGGTCGAGGTCGGCGCCCAGCTCACGGTCGAGCACCGTCAGCACGTTCTTGTTGAACGCCGCGGTGACCCCCTGGACGTCGTCGTAGGCCGCGACCAGGGTGGCCTCGTCCTTGACCAGGTCGGTGCCGAGCAGCAGCGCGTCGCCTGGCGCGAGCAGCTCGCTCACCGAGGCGAAGAATGCCGCCCGCTCCGCCGGGAGCAGATTGCCGATCGTGCCGCCGAGGAAGGCCAGCAGCCTCGGCCCCGGGGTGTCGTCGGGCAGTGCCAGCCCGTTCATGAAGTCGGCCACCAGCGCGTGCACCGTCAGCCGTGGATGTTCGGCCAGCAGGGCCTGCCCGGCCAGCTCCAGCGCGCTCTCGCTCACGTCGACGGGTACGTAGACGCGCAGATCCGGCAGCGCCCGGATCAGGTGGCGCGTCTTCTCGGAGGAGCCGGAGCCCAGTTCGACGAGGGTGCGGGCCCCGGTGGCGTGGGCGATCTCCGCCGCGCGGGCGACGAGGATCTCCCGCTCGGCGCGGGTCGGGTAGTACTCGGGCAGCCGGGTGATCTCCTCGAACAGCGCGCTTCCCCGGGCGTCGTAGAACCACTTGGGCGGAAGCTGTTTGGGGGTGCTGGTCAGCCCGTCGGCCACATCGGCGCGCAGCGCGGCCGTGGTGGCATCGGCGGGCAGGGTGCGGGTGACGGTGAAGGGGCTCAACGGGAAGCCTCCTTGAGTGCGGTGAGCAGTACATCGGTGCGGGTGGCGGTGAGCAGGGTGCGGTCGGGGACCTCCGTCCAGCCCGGGTCCTGGTCGTACGGTTCGGAGGCGACCACCACGCCCCGGTCCGGTTCGGCCAGGTACCACAGCGTGTCGCCCCAGGCGGTGGCGGCGATGGTCTCCCCGTCCATGAGCAGCAGGTTGAGCCGGGAGCCGGGGGAGGCGCCGGCGAACCGCTCGACGGTCCCGGCCAGCGCCTCCGCGGGCTCGTGGCCAAGCCGCAGCCGGTGCAGCAACAGCGCCCAGACGAACGCCGAGTCGCACCGCGCCTCCAGGCCGAGCAGATCCGCCGGCGGCAGTGCGGCGGCGAGGTCCGCGACCGAGTGCGGCCAGTCGCGGATCGCCCCGTTGTGGCTGAACAGCCATGTCCCGGAGGCGAACGGCGAGGCCCCCGCCTCGCCGTCCGCGCTCGCCTCGGTGGCGTCCCGTACGGCGGCCATCAGCGCCCCGGTCCGCACCACGCGGGCGAGGTCGGCGAACGACAGATCGCCCCAGATGGGCCCGGCGCGGCGGTAGCGCGCGGGCACCGGGTCGCCCGGTGCGTACCAGCCGACGCCGAACCCGTCGGCGTTGACCGTGCCGTGCGCCTGCCGCCGGGGCGCCCACGACTGCCGGAACAGGCTGTGCGGGGGCGCCATGACCACGTCGCCGATGGGGACCGGCGGCCCGAGGTACGCCAGATGCCGGCACATCAGGACGCGTCCCGGGCGGTGCGGAAACCGGAGAAGATCTGGCGCCGGACCGGCAGGTCCCAGTTGCGGAACGTGCCCCGGCAGGCGACCTCGGCCACCGCGAAGGAGCCGCCGCGCAGCACCTTGTGCGACGGGCCGAAGAAGACTTCCGAGTACTCGCGGTACGGGAAGGCACGGAACCCCGGGTACGGCAGGAAGTCGCTCGCGGTCCACTCCCACACATCGCCGATCAGCTGCCGCACCCCCAGCGGGGAGGCGCCGAGCGGATAGCTTCCGGCCGGTGCGGGCCGCAGATGGCGCTGGCCGAGGTTGGCCCGGTCGGGGGTGGGATCGGCGTCGCCCCACGGATAGCGCCGGGACCGGCCGCTCTCAGGGTCGTGGCGGGCGGCCTTCTCCCACTCCTCCTCGGTCGGCAGCCGCCGCCCCGCCCAGCGGGCGTAGGCGTCCGCCTCGTACCAGCTCACATGCACCACCGGCTCCTCGGACGGCACCGGCTCCGTCACCCCGAACCGCCGCCGCAGCCACTGTCCGCCTTCGCGCCGCCAGAACAGCGGCGCGGCGAGGCCGTGCTCCTGGATGTACGCCCAGCCCTCGGCCGTCCACCAGCGCCGCTCGGTGTAGCCGCCGTCCTCGATGAACCGCAGATACGCGCCGTTGGTCACCGGCGTGGTGTCGATGTGGAAGGCCGGGACCAGCCGGTGGTGCGCGGGCCGCTCGTTGTCCAGGGCCCATGGCTCGGTCGAGGTGCCCATGGTGAACGGGCCGCCCGGTATCAGCACCTCCTCGGGCAGCGTCTCGCCGTCCGCCGGGCCGGGCGGCGGCGGGGCGGTGAGCGCGGCGGGTCCCCGGCGCAGCTGGTGGGTGATCAGCATCGTCTCGTCGTGCTGCTGCTCATGCTGCGCGATCATGCCGAAGGCGAAGCCCGCGTCGACCAGCGGGGCGCCGCGCAGCTCGATCCGCTCCAGGATGTCCAGCACCCGGCCGCGCACCTCGTGCACATAGCCGCGGGCCTCGGCGGGCGCCAGCAGCGGCAGGGTGGGCCGCTCGGCGCGCGGATGCTCGAAGGCGTCGTAGATCGAGTCGATCTCCGGGCGCAGGGCGTCACGTCCGCCGACCGCGCGCAGCAGCCACTGCTCCTCCTGGTTGCCGATATGCGCCAGATCCCAGACCAGCGGGGACATCAGCGGGGAGTGCTGGGCGGTGAGGTCGTGCTCGTCCACGCACGAGGTGAGCGTGTGGGTGCGGTCGCGCGCGGTGCGCAGCGCCTTCTCGGCGCGCAGGCGCAGGGCCTCGGGATCGATGGTGAGCTCGGAATCGGGGGCTGTCATGACCGTCCCTCCTTACCGGTGAGAGGAGCGAGCAGATCGTCGGCGGGACACCGGCCGCGGACCACATAGCGGTCGGTGAAGGCGGCGACGGCGGCGGTGATGGCGGGGGAGGCGCCGATACGGGGCAGCGCCTCCAGCGCCGTGGTGAAGCAGCTGACGGCGGCGGTGCGCAGCTCGGGGTCGGCCAGCCCGTGGCGGGCCGCGGCGCGCCACAGCGGATTGCCCGGTGCGGGGCGCGCGCCCGCCGTCTCGCCGAGCGGCTTCACCACGCGATATACCGTTTCGGCAGCCTGGGCGTCGTCGAAGAGCGCGACCGTCACGGCGAGGGGCACGATCCATCCGTCGTCACCGCTCTGCGCGTCGATCATGCGCAGTTCCAGATGGCCGCGCGGGCGCACGGGGGGAAAGAGCGTGGAGACGTGGAAGTCGAGGTCGTCGTGGGTGGGTGGCCGGGGCAGCCCCGTCCGGGCCCATTGGCGGAAGGTCACCCCGAACGGCACCGTCCAGGGCGCCTCCTCGTCCCGGATGGCCATCACGGGCGCGTCCAGCACGTAGTGGGCCCAGGCCGTGCGGGGATCCCCGCCGTCGGCCGGGGCATGGGTGCGGCCGGGGTCCATCGCCGTCCACAGCGCCTGCCGGGTGGAGCGGTAGCCCGTGGGACGGCCCTGGCGCAGCGGTGAGTTGGCGAACGCGGCGGTCAGCACCGCGCCCAGCAGATGGGCCAGCCGCCAGCGCCGTGCCATGCCGAGCGGTCCGGGCTCCTCATGCCCCGCGTCCACGCAGACCTGCACCGAGGCGGTGCTGCACATCATGGAGCGCCCGGCCGGTCCCCGGCGGTCGAAGTAGGTCTCCATGCACTCGTACCGGGGCGTGGTGAGGAACCGTCTCGGTGGGTGCCAGGGGTTGTGTCCATGACCGGCGAGGCCGAGACCGAGCCCGGTGAGGAGGGAACGTACGAGAACGAGATCGGCGGCGGCGGACTCCACACACGCGGTGAGGGAGTCGGCCGGAAGGGAGCTGAGCTCCACCTGGCCGCCGGGTTCGAAAGTGATGGCGGACCGCAGTGGCAGTCCGCGCAGGGCGGTGACCGCGGCTTCGAGCCGGGCCGCCTCGATGGGTCGTGCGGGGTCGTGCGGGTCGTACAGGAACCATTCGAGCTCGACGCCGGTGCGGCGAGGCGGCCCGGTCTTGAAACAGATGCCGTGCAGCCTGGCCTCCATCTCGGCCTCGCTGAGCGCCTTGTTGTCGGGCACAGTCGTCATCTCCCGTCCCGTTCCGGCAACGACTCGCTGGGAAACGAGTCGATATGTCGCCGTCCACTCTTTACCTGCCGACGCGCCGGGCTCAAGGGTGCGTCCAGAGTTGCACAGGAGTTCATCCACCGCCGGACGGGCAGGTCAGGATGGCTGACGGCGGCGACGGTTCCCCTTGTCGTACCGACTGGTTAGTATGTTCGATCCGGCGCGGGTACCGCGTCCCGACGATCCGTTTGTGGAGGCCACCGGATGCAGGCATGGCGAGTGCACGACAATGGCGAGCCGGGTGAGGTCATGCGCCTCGACGAGGTGCCGGACCCCGAGGCGGGACCGGGACAGCTTCTCCTGCGGGTCCGGGCCGTCAACGTCAACTTCCCCGACGCCCTGCTGTGCCGCGGCCAGTACCAGGTGCGGCCGCCCCTGCCGTTCACCCCCGGCGTCGAGGTGTGCGGCGAGGTCGTCGCCGTGGGCGAGGGCGCCGAGGGCGAGCTGGGCTCCCGGGTCCTGGCCACGCCCATGCTCCCGGCGGGCGGTTTCGCCGAGCTGGTGCCCGTGGCGGCGGACGCCGCGCTGCCCGCGCCCGACACCCTGGACGACGCCGAGGCCGCCGCGCTGCACATCGGCTACCAGACCGCCTGGTTCGCCCTGCACCGCAGGGCCCGCCTCCAGTCCGGCGAGACGCTCCTGGTGCACGCCGCCGCGGGCGGGGTCGGCAGCGCCGCCGTCCAGCTCGGCAAGGCGGCCGGGGCGACCGTGATCGGCGTCGTCGGCGGCGAGGACAAGGCCCGGGTCGCCCGCGAGCTGGGCTGTGACCTCGTGCTCGACCGGCGCGCCGACGACATCGTGGCGGCCGTCAAGGAGGCCACCGGCGGACGCGGCGCGGACGTCGTCTACGACCCGGTTGGCGGCGACGCCTTCGTCAAGTCCGTCCGGTGCGTCGCCTTCGAGGGCCGCATCGTGGTCGTCGGCTTCGCCAGCGGCGTCATCCCTCAGGCCGCCCTCAACCACGCCCTGGTCAAGAACTACGCCATCCTCGGCCTCCACTGGGGCCTGTACAACACCCACGACCCGGCCGCGATCCGCGCCTGCCACGAGGAGCTGACCAAGCTGGCCGCGCAGGGCACCGTCAAACCGCTGGTCAGCGAGCGCGTACCGATGACGGGTGCGGCCGAGGCCGTACAGCGCGTCGCCGACGGCGTGACCACCGGCCGTGTGGTGGTCGTCCCCGGGCAGGCCGACGGAGCGGCCCGATGAGCACCACCGGTCACCACGCCACTGTGGACGCCGACGAGCTGCGCCGCCGCGTCCGTGAGCTCCTCGACGCCCACCCGCCCGCCACCACCGACCGCCTGGACTTCCTGCGCGCCCGCTTCGACGCCGGGCTCGCCTGGGTGCACTACCCGGCCGGACTCGGCGGCCTGGACGCCCCGCGCTCACTCCAGGCCGTCGTCGACGCCGAACTGGAGGCCGCGGGCGCGCCCGACAACGACCCGCGCCGCATCGGCATCGGCCTGGGCATGGCAGCCCCCACCATCCTCGGCTTCGGCACCGACGAGCAGCGGCAGCGGCTGCTGCGCCCGCTGTGGACCGGCGAGGAGGTGTGGTGCCAGCTGTTCAGCGAGCCCGGCGCCGGATCCGACCTCGCGGCCCTGGCCACCCGGGCCGTGCGCGACGGCGACGACTGGGTGGTCGACGGGCAGAAGGTCTGGACGTCCAGCGCCCATCTCGCCCGCTGGGCCATCCTCATCGCCCGCACCGACCCCGACCAGCCCAAACACCGTGGCATCAGCTACTTCATCTGCGATATGACCGACCCCGGCGTCGAGGTGCGGCCCCTGCGCCAGATCACCGGCGAGGCGGAGTTCAACGAGGTCTTCCTCACCGGTGTGCGGATCCCCGACAGCCGGCGGCTCGGTGGGATCGGTGAGGGCTGGCGTGTTGCCCAGACCACCCTGATGAACGAGCGGGTCGCCATCGGCGGCGGCCGGATCCCCCGCGAGGGCGGCATGATCGGCCTGGTCGCCGGCGTCTGGCGGGAGCGGCCCGAACTGCGCACCCACGACCTCCACCAGCGGCTGCTGCGGCTGTGGACGGAGTCCGAGGCGGCCCGGCTCGCGGGCGAGCGGCTGCGCCGGCAGCTCGCGGTCGGCCAGCCAGGCCCCGAGGGCTCGGCCATGAAACTCGCCTTCGCCCGCCTCAACCAGCACATCAGCGCGCTGGAGGTCGAGCTGCTGGGCGAAGAGGGGCTGCTCTACGACGACTGGACGCTGCGCCGCCCCGAACTGGTGGACTTCACCGGGCGCGAGGCCGGCTACCGCTATCTGCGCGCCAAGGGCAACTCCATCGAGGGCGGCACCTCTGAGGTGCTGCTCAACATCATCGCCGAACGCGTCCTGGGCCTGCCGCCCGAGCCCCGCACCGACAAGGACGTCCCGTGGAAGGACCTGCCCCGATGAGCACCCCGGACCTGCTCTACTCCGAGGCGGAGGACGATCTGCGCGCGGCCGTACGGTCGCTGCTCACCGACCGCTGCCCGCCCGCCTCGGTGCTCTCCGAGGCCGAGAGCGGCCGGGCCCACGACATCGCGCTGTGGCGTGCGCTGGGCACCGAGATGGGCACCGCGGGGCTGCTGGTGCCGGACAAGCTGGGCGGCCAGGGCGCCACCGCGCGCGAGGCGGCGGTCGTGATGGAGGAGCTCGGCCGCGCCGTCGCCCCGGTGCCCTACCTCACCAGCGCGGTCCTCGCCGCCGGTGCGCTGCTCGGCTGCGACACCGACCAGGAGGCCGTGGCCCGGCTGCTCGGCGCGCTCGCCGAGGGCCGCTCGGTGGGCGCCCTCGCGGTGCCGCTGTCCACCGCGGCCGGTGCCCCCGGCGCGCCCGCCGCGACCGTACGGGCCGATGGCGACGGAACGCTCAGCGGCCAGGTCACCGGTGTGGCGGGCGCGGCGGGCGCCGATGTGCTGCTCGTCCCCGCCACCGGCGCGGACGGATACGGGCTGTACGCCGTGGAGACCGCCGAGACCAGCGTCACCGTCGAACCCCTCACCTCGCTCGACCTCACCCGCCCACTCGCCGCGGTGACCCTCACCGGTGCGCCCGCCCGCCGGCTGGCCGGGCCCGACCGGGCCGCGGCGGCCATCGGCCGGGCCCTGCTGACCGGCGCCGGGCTGCTCGCCTCCGAGCAACTGGGCGTGGCCGAATGGTGTCTGACCGAGACGGTCCGCCACACCAAGGAGCGCCATCAGTTCGGGCGCCCCATCGGCTCGTTCCAGGCGCTCAAGCACCGTATGGCCGCGCTGTGGCTGGACTTGGTCTCGGCCCGCGCCACCGCCCGGTACGCGGCCGACGCACTGGCCACGGACAGCCCGGACACACCGGTCGCGGTGGCCGTGGCCCAGGCGCACTGCGCCGAGGTGGCGGTGCGCGCGGCCGAGGAGTGCGTCCAGCTGCACGGCGGCATCGGCATGACCTGGGAGCACCCGGCGCATCTGTATCTCAAGCGGGCCAAGGCCGATGAGATCGCGCTGGGCACCCCCGGCCGCCACCGGCAGGCGCTCGCCGGGCTGGTGGACCTGGCCGCCCCTGCGGGCTGACGGCCACGCCCACTGGTTGACGGGTCGCCCTCACCGACTCACGGGCCGGGTCCGCCGAGCCCGCCGAACCGCCCCCGCTCCGCGATCATCGGCGACGTGATCGCGGAACGGGGGCCGACGCGATGTCGGAGAGGGTTCGCCGCGCCCGCTCATCGCGGAGGGGCGACCGCAGGGGAGTAACCGCACAGCAGATCGGCACCCGTATGGAGCACCAGGTGGTGACGGTCAAGGAGCGATTCTGGGCCACACTGACGGCCGGATTCCGATGCTCCGTAGTGGCCGAGGAGGCTCCCCATGGCCATTTCCATCTCCGTGGTCCTGCTGCTTCTGATCCTCGCGGTGGTCTTTCTCCGCAGCGGCGGGCTGCGCATCTCGCACGCCTTGGTCTGTGTGACGCTGGGCTTCTACCTGGCGAGCAGCAGCGTGGCGCCCACCATCTCCGAGGGGCTCGCAGCCACCGCGGACGTGGTCAGCAGCGTCCGTCCCTGAACCACGCCCGCGGTGACCGGTCCTTGTCCCGGCCGGGCTCAGTGGCGCCCTGGCCGGTCTCAGCGGCCGATCTCGACGTCCTCCAGCACACCGAGCGCGTCGGGCACCAAAATCGCCGCCGAGTAGTAGGCGGAGACCAGATAGGACGTCACGGCCTGCTCGTTGATGCCCATGAACCGGACGTTCAGACTGGGCTCGTACTCATCCGGGATACCGGTCTGATGCAGACCGATGACCCCCTGGCTCTCCTCCCCGGTGCGCATCGCCAGGATGGAGCTGGTGCCGGACTCGCTGACCGGGATCTTGTTGCAGGGCAGCAGCGGAACCCCGCGCCACGCCCGCACCGCGACCCCGGCCACCTCGACGCCCTGCGGATACAGACCACGGTCGCTGCACTCGCGCCCGAACGCGGCGATGGTGCGCGGATGCGCCAGTAGGTACTGGGTCTTGCGGCGCCGTGTCAGCAGCTCGTCCAGGTCGTCGGGGGTGGGGGGTCCGCTGCGGGTGTGGATGCGCTGGGAGAGGTCGGCGTTGTGCAGCAGGCCGAATTCGGGGTTGTTGATGAGCTCGTGCTCTTGCCGTTCGCGCAGTGCTTCGATGGTGAGGCGGAGTTGCTGTTCGACCTGGTTCATGGGTTCGTTGTAGAGGTCGGCGACGCGGGTGTGGACGCGCAGTACGGTCTGGGCCACGCTCAGCTCGTATTCGCGCGGAGCCAGTTCGTAGTCCACGAAGGTGCCCGGCAGCACCGGCTCGCCCGAGTGGCCGGACGCGACGGCGATATCGGCCTCACCGCGCCGGTTCTGAGCGGGCGCGGTCCGCTCGGAGAGCCCCTGGAGATGGTCGCGCAGCGACGCGGAGCGGTCGGCGGCCTCCTGGACGACGCGGCGGGGGAGGGTGAGCACCGTGGTCCGGGTGACGGCCCGGACGGTGAACTCCCAGGAGCCCTCCGGACCGGTCAGGACCGCGTCGCCGAAGTACTCCCCGTCGGCCAGCACCGCCATCGTGCTGCCCTCGTCATAGGCGCCGGGGGCGATCTGACGGACCTTGCCATGGGCGATCAGATACACCTGGTCGGCCGGGCGCCCGGCCTCCACCAGCACATCCCCGGGCGCGTACTCGCGCTGGACACAGCCGTCGGCCAGCGATTCCAGCACGGCGGTGTCCCCGAAGCCGCGCAGCGCCGGCAGCTCGCCCAGCTCCGGCGGGATGACCCGCACCTGTGATCCGGTGGTGATGAACTCCACCCGCCCGTCCCCGACCGTGTACGTCAGCCGGCGGTTCACCCGGTACGTACCGGCCGACACCTGGACCCAGGGGAGGACGCGCAGCAGCCACCGGGAGGAGATGGCCTGCATCTGCGGAACGGACTTGGTGGTGGTCGCCAGATTCCGTGCGGCGGCCGTGCCCAGACTCAGCGGCTGCTCACCGGACTCCACGGAGGTGGTCATATGTGCTCATCACTCATTTCGGTAGATCTTCGGGAAGGTATGCGAAGGCCATGGGCCAGGTCCGGCGGATGTCAGAGCCCGATTTCCACGTTCTCCAGAATTCCGAGCGCGTCCGGGACGAGCACAGCCGCGGAATAGTAGGCGCTGACGAGATACGAGATGATGGCCCGCTCGCTGATTCCCATGAACCGCACCGAGAGGCTCGGCTGGTATTCGTCGGGAATTCCGGTGCGGTGCAGTCCGATGACCCCCTGGTTCTCCTCCCCGGTGCGCAGCACGAGAATCGAGCTCACCCCGCTGCGGGTCACCGGAATCTTGTTGCACGGGAAGATGGGCACGCCCCGCCAGGCCGGGATCGCGTGCCCGTTCACCTCCGCGGGCTGCGGGGAGATGCCACGGCTGTTGAACTCGCGGCCGATCGCCGCGATGGCGCGCGGATGCGCCAGGATCAGCCCCGGGTCCTTCCACACGGTGGCCAGCAGCGCGTCGAGGTCGTCGGGGGTCGGGGGTCCGCCGCGGGTGTGGATGCGCTGGGAGAGGTCGGCGTTGTGCAGCAGGCCGATCCCGGGGTTGTTGATGAGCTCGTGCTCCTGGCGTTCGCGCAGTGCTTCGATGGTGAGGCGGAGTTGCTGCTCGACCTGGTTCATGGGTTCGTTGTAGAGGTCGGCGACGCGGGTGTGGACGCGCAGTACGGTCTGGGCCACGCTCAGCTCGTACTCGCGCGGCGCCAGTTCGTACTCCGCGAAGGTGCCCGGCAGGACCGGCTCGCCCGAGTGGCCCGAGGCCAGCGCGATGGCCGACTCCCCGTGCTCGTTCCGCTCGGTCTCCGGCGCCGAGCGCACCCCCTCCACATGCGCCCGCAGCCCCGGTGAGCGGTCCAGCTGCTCCTCGAACTCCCGCCGGGGCAGGGCAAGCACCGTGCAGGACGTCACGGCCTTGACCGTGAAGCCCCAGGCGCCCGCCTCGGCGGCGGTCAGCTCCGGCTCGCCGATGTGGTCGCCTCCGGCGGCCGAGCCGACCACCGAGGGCTCGTCGAAGGCGCCCTCGGTCACCTTGTCGACCTTGCCGTGGGCGATGAGGAGGAGCTCATCGGCCGGGCGCCCGGCCTCCACCAGCACATCGCCGGGCGCGAACTCCCGCTGGGCGAAGCGGTCCGCCAGGGCCCCCAGCACCGCGGTGTCCTCGAAACCGCGCAGCAGCGGCAGCTCGCGCAGCTCGACCGGGATGACCCGCACCGCGGACCCGGTGGTGGTGAACTCCACCCGGCCGTCGCCGAGGGTGTGGGACGCCCGGCGGTTCACCCGGTAGGAACCGCCCGGAACCTGCACCCACGGCAGCATGCGCAGCAGCCACCGGGAGGTGACGCCCTGCATTTGCGGAACGGATTTGGTCGTCGTCGCCAGATTCCGCGCGGCCGCCGTGCCGAGACTCAATGGCGGCTGCGAAATTTCGGTACCGGAACCCGGTTCAACGGACGTCGTCATCGTGAATGCTCACCCATCCCTGTAACGGACCTCGAGGAGAAATTCCGCCCGAGCAACTGCCAAGCTATCAGCGGACTTTGGGTGGTGCATTCACTCAAAAGAGTGCCCGGGCGATGGTTATGCCGACCGCCGCGGACGGGTAAACCCTTCGAATGCGCCGCGGGCCGACGGGTGCCGTGGCCCCGCCCGTTCACCCGGTGTCCGCGCATCCGCCCGGCACCCCTCGTGGGCAAGCGCCGCGGCCACCGCCCCGGCACCTCGGGAACGGCGAGGAAATGGCCGGGGACCACCCGTGGAACTCTTCGCACAGCACTGCCTTTTGGGCGTCCGGCAGCCCGATACTCACAGCGTCATCGTGCGTATCCGGCACCGCGCCGGGACGAGAGCCGGGAGGCCCCATGGTCCGCCGTACACGCCGTGCCTTTGTCGTCGCCCTCGGAGCCGCTCTCGCGGGCGGCGCGGCCGCGCCCGCGTTCGCCAGCACATCCGTATCGCTCGGCAACACCTCCGCCTCGCGCGACGTGGCGAAGGACGGCTCGAAGCCGAAGCGGCCGCTGGCCAGAGCCCACGCCCACAACGACTACGAGCACCCCCGCCCGCTCCTCGACGCGCTCTCCCACGGCTTCGGCAGCGTCGAGGCCGACATCTGGCTGGTGGACGGCCAGTTGCTGGTCGCGCACGACGCCACCGATCTCGACCCCACCCGCACCCTGGAGTCGCTCTACCTCGACCCGCTGGCCCGGCGGGTGAAGGCCAACGGTGGCCGGGTCTACCGCGGTTACGACCTGTCGCTGCAACTGCTGATCGACATCAAGACCGCCGGGGAGCCCACCTACCTGGAGCTGACCAAGCGGCTGCGCCGCTACGGCCCCCTGTTCAGCGCCGCCTACGGCGGGGTCGGCGGCCGGGTGCGCCGCGGCCCGGTGACGGCCGTCATCTCCGGCGACCGCGGCGCGCGGGCCCCCATGGAGGCCGAGAAGGTGCGCCACGCCTTCTACGACGGGCGTCTGGAGGATCTGGGGTCGGGTGTGCCGGCCTCGTTCATCCCGCTCATCAGCGCCGACTGGACCAAGAGCTTCACCTGGACGGGGGCCGGTCCGATACCGCGGGCGGAGCGCGAGACGCTGCACCGCCTCGTCGCCTCCGCACACGACGCCCGGCAGACCGTGCGTTTCTGGGCCACCCCGGACGTGGCCGGACCGGAGCGCGACGCCCTGTGGCGTGAGCTCCTGGCCGCCGACGTGGACTACCTCAACACCGACGACCTGGCGGGGCTGGAGGCGTTCCTGCGCGCGGCCCACTGACGCCGCGCGGGGCGGCGGCCGGGCGGCGGCCGGGGGCGGCGGGGCGCGGGGAAAACCGCTCGCGTGCCGCCGCCCCGACCGCCAAGCTGGCCCGCATGCTCATCAGGACCGCCACCGCCGAGGACTGGCCCGCCATCTGGGCCTTCCTGCGCCGAGTCGTCGCCGCAGGCGAGACCTACAGCTACCCCCGCGACCTGGACGAGGACCGGGCCCGCGACATCTGGATGCTCGAGCCCCCGAGCCGTACCGTCGTCGCCACCGACCCCGACGGCGCGGTCCTCGGCTCGGCCAAGATGAACCCCAACCACATGGGGCCCGCCGCGCATATCGCGGGGGCCAGTTTCATGGTGGCCCCCGAGCACGGCGGGCGCGGTGTGGGCCGGGCCCTGGGCGAGCATGCCCTGGAGTGGGCGCGCGCCGAGGGCTACACGGCGATGCAGTTCAACGCCGTGGTGGAGAGCAACACCCGGGCGGTGGCCCTATGGCGCTCACTCGGCTTCGAGGTCATCGGCACCGTCCCCAAGGGCTTCGACCACCCCACGAAGGGCTATGTGGGGCTGCACATCATGCATCGCTTCCTCTGATCCCGGGCGGCTCCGCGGCCCCGGCGGGGTCCCTGAACCCCGCCGGATCGTCGAGGACCGCCTGCACCACCGAGTTGGCCGCGCCCAGGAGCGGACCGTCCGCGCCGAGCCGGGAGACGGTCACCGCCCCGCTGCCCGGACGGGCCGGGTCGGCCACCCGGCGGCCCAACTCCCGCTCCAGGGCGGGCAGCAGCCAGGGCGCCAGCGGGGTCAGCGCGCCGCCGAGCACCACCTTCTCCGGGTCCAGGAGGTTCACCGCGCCCGCGAGGGCGATCCCGAGCGCCGCGCCCGCGTCGCGCAGCGCACGCCGCGTGGGCTGATCGCCGATCGCCGCCCGCACGGCCAGCACGGCGATACGGCCGCCGGGGCCCGGGTGCTCGGCCGCGGCCTCCTCGGGGGACAGTCCGCTCGCCCGCAGCACCGCCTCCTCGCCCGCGTACTGCTCGAGACAGCCGCGGCCGCCGCAGGCGCACTCGGGCCCCTCGGGGCGCACCGGGACATGGCCCAGCTCGCCCGCGAAACCATGGGTGCCGCGCAGCAGTTGTCCGTCGAGCACGACCGCGGCGCCGATGCCGATCTCGGCCGAGACATGCATGAAGTCCTGGGGCGCCGGTTCATGGCCGCCCCGCCACAGCTCGGCCAGCGCGCCCAGATTCGCCTCGTTGTCGACGGTCACCGGCAGACCGGGCAGCGCCGCGCGCAGCTCGGGGCCGATGTCCACCCCCTCCCAGCCCAGGTTGGGGGCGCGCACGACCAGCGACGAGTCCCGCGCCACCAGACCGGGCACCGCCACCGCGAGCCCCACCGGCCGCAGCCCGCCCAGCTCCGCCTCCGCCGCGACCTGCCGGACCAGGGCGGAGAGCTGGGTGAGCACCGGGGCCGGCGCACAGTCACGGTTCGCCGACGCGGCCTCCGTACGGGCCCGGACCCGCCCGGCGAGGTCCACCGCGCACACCGCGAGATGGTCCACCCCGATCTCCGCGCCCAGTCCGGCCGGACCGTGCTCGTTGAGCTGCAAGGCGCTGCCGGGGCGGCCGACCGTGCCGGGCCGGGAGGGGCCCAGCTCGACCAGCAGCCCGTCCCGGATCAGCTCGTCGACGAGTGTGGAGACGGCGGCCCGGGTGAGCCCCACCCGGGCCGCCACCGACGCACGGGACAGCGGGCCGTGGGCGGCCACGGCGTGCAGCACGAGGGAGAGATTGCGCCGTCGCATCGCCTGCTGGGTGTTGGGCAGTGGCGCTGCCACCTGAATTCGCCGCCTCTCGTCCGATCGGCCGATCGGCCGATCCGCTCATTGTGCCGGGCCGGTACGACACCGGGCGGCTGGTACGACATCGGTGCGGCCGGTACGACACGGATGCGCCCGGCCGCCGCCGTACGGCGCTCAGGAGTGGCGGAGCAGGCCGTCCGCGCTCGCCAGCACCTGGGAGTGCCGCTCCATCGCCGCCTCGTCGCGGGGCACCGGACCGTAGGACGGCCCTTCGGCGGTCGACCAGCGCCGTGCCACCGCCGCCGGGTCCTCGCCCAGCGCCAGCCCCGCGGCCTGCGCGGCGGCGCCGAGGGCGACCAGTTCCTCGGCCCGGGGCACCCGCACCGGGCGTCCGCTCAGCCGCCGGACCGTCTCCCGCCACGCCGTGCCCTTGGCGCCGCCGCCGATGAGCAGCAGCGGGGCGTCGGGCGCGGCGTCCGCGTCCAGTACCTGGTCCAGCGCGGTGAGCAGGGCGAAGACGGCGCCGTCGTAGGCGGCCTGGAGCACCTGCCCCGGTGTGGTGTCGTGCCGCAGACCGTGCAGCAGCCCCGAGGCGTGCGGCAGATGGGGGGTGCGCTCGCCGTCGAGGAACGGCAGCAGCACGGCCGAGCCGCCCGGCTCCACCGCCTCGCGGTCGCGGCCCAGCAGCGTCGCGATCCGGTCGACCGCGAGCGTGCAGTTGAGGGTGCACGCCAGCGGCAGCCAGGCGTCGCGCGTGTCGGCGAACCCCGCGACCACCCCGGTGGGGTCGGTGGGCCGGTGGGCCGAGACCGCGTAGACGGTGCCGGAGGTGCCCAGGCTGAGCACCGGCTGCCCCGGGCGCAGGCCGAGCCCCAGGGCGGCCGCCATGTTGTCGCCCGTGCCGGTGGCCACCAGGGCGCCGGTGGGCAGCGGTAGATCGGGCAGCTCCCGTACGGTCCCGGCGGCCTCGCCGTGGCGCAGCACACGCGGCAGCAGCTCGGGGGAGAGCCCGACCCGGTCCAGGATCTCCTCGTCGTAGGACTCGGTGCCCGAGGCCCACCAGCCGGTGCCCGAGGCGTCGCCGCGGTCGGTGGTGCCGTAGCCGGTGAGCCGCTCGGTGAGGTAGTCGTGGGGGAGCCGGACGGCCGCGGTGGCCCGGGCCGCCTCCGGCTCGTTCTCCCTGAGCCAGGCCCATTTGGTGACGGTGAAGGCGGGCGCGGGCACGCTGCCCACCCGCTCCGCCCATGCCTTCGGGCCGCCCAGCTCCTCGATGAGCCGGTCGCGCTGCGGCGCGGAGCGCACGTCGTTCCACAGCAGGGCGGGCCGCACCGAGCGGCCCGCGGCGTCCAGGGTGACCAGGCCGTGCTGCTGGCCGCCCACGGAGATCGCGGCCGCCTCCCGGGCCGGGGTCCCGCATTGGCGCAGCGCCTCGGTCAGCGCCTCCCACCACTGCTCGGGGACGGACTCCTTGCCGGTGCCGTCGCTGCCGCCGCCGACGGTGTGCGGGGCCTGCCCGCGGGCGACGACCTCGCCGGTCGCGGAGTCGACGACGAGCGCCTTGGTCGATTGCGTGGAGCTGTCCACGCCGACGACGAGTGGTCCTTGTGGCACGGGTACGGCTGCTGCTGCCATCTCGCGCTCTCCCTTGCGTCCATGGGTCGTGCGGTGTGCGGGTGAAACAGGGCTTCCCCCGAATGCTCGCGCATACTAATTTGTAAAGTGCCATGACGAAATAGGCGAGGAGCCGCCATGAGCTACAACCCCACCCCCGAGGACAGGTTCACCTTCGGACTGTGGACCGTCGGCTGGCAGGGTCGGGACCCGTTCGGGGACGCCACCCGCCCCGCGCTCGACCCCGTGGAGTCCGTGACCCGGCTCGCCGAGCTCGGCGCGTACGGCGTCACCTTCCACGACGACGACCTCATCCCCTTCGGGGCCTCCGAGACCGAGCGCGAATCGCATATCAAGCGCTTCCGCCAGGCCCTGGACGCCACCGGTATGCGCGTGCCCATGGCCACCACCAACCTCTTCACCCATCCGGTCTTCAAGGACGGCGGCTTCACCGCCAACGACCGCGATGTGCGCCGCTACGCGCTGCGCAAGACCATGCGCAACATCGACCTCGCCGTCGAGCTGGGCGCCCAGACCTATGTGGCCTGGGGCGGCCGCGAGGGCGCGGAGTCCGGCGGCGCCAAGGACGTGCGCGCCGCGCTCGACCGGATGAAGGAGGCGTTCGACCTGCTCGGCGCCTATGTCACCGAGCAGGGCTACGATCTGCGCTTCGCCATCGAGCCCAAGCCCAACGAGCCGCGCGGCGACATCCTGCTGCCGACCGTCGGCCACGCCCTGGCCTTCATCGAGCGGCTGGAGCGGCCCGAGCTGTACGGGGTCAACCCGGAGGTCGGCCACGAGCAGATGGCCGGGCTGAACTTCCCGCACGGCATCGCGCAGGCGCTGTGGGCGGGCAAGCTCTTCCATATCGACCTCAACGGCCAGAACGGCATCAAGTACGACCAGGACCTGCGGTTCGGCGCCGGCGATCTACGGGCCGCCTTCTGGCTGGTCGACCTGCTGGAGACCGGTGGCTACGAGGGTCCGCGCCACTTCGACTTCAAGCCCCCGCGCACCGAGGACATCTCGGGCGTCTGGGCCTCGGCGGCGGGCTGCATGCGCAACTACCTCATCCTCAAGGAGCGCGCGGCCGCCTTCCGCGCCGACCCCGAGGTCCAGGAGGCGCTGCGCGCCTCGCGCCTGGACCAGCTGGGCCGGCCGACCCTCGACGAGGGCGAGACCCCGGCGGCGCTGCTCGCGGACCGCACCGCCTTCGAGGACTTCGACGTCGAGGCGGCCGCGGAGCGCGGTATGGCCTTCGAGCGCCTCGACCAGCTCGCCATGGACCATCTGCTCGCCGCGCGCGGCTGACCGGAGTCCGGCCGTCGGTCCCGCCCCCGACGGGGCCGACGGCTGGGGCTCACCGGCTCCGGACTCCGGGTCCCGGCCGCCCAGAGCTCCGGCTCCCGGGTGGTCAGGGCTCCGGCTCCCGGGTGGTCAGGGCTCCGGCTCCCGGGTGGTCAGGGCTCCGGCTCCGGCCGCCCGGGGTTCAGCGCCCGGCTCCTCGAGGCTCCGGCTCCTGGCCGCTCAGGACGACGGCTGCCAGCCGCCGAGCCAGTCGGCGATCTCGTAGTCCGCGGCCTGGGCGCCGGTCAGCTGCGGCCGGTCGGCGCTCGCCGCACCGGAACCGGCGCCGGTGTTCTTGTACTCCGCGAAGCGGTCGTCCTTCCAGGAGAAACCGCTCATGTCTGTCCATGGCGTGGTCTTGATCGCCGCTGACAGATCCGTATTGCGAACGATCGCCTGCGGATCGAGGCTGGCGTCGCCGCCCGCGTGCCAGGGACGGCCGAGGTAGCACGACCGGCTGCTGACATCCCCGGTGATGTTGCTGTTGATGAATAGGAACCCCTTCTTCCCGGCGGCCGTGGAGGGCGCCGCGACATAGCCGCCGGAACTGCCGTCGTAGCGCTTGACGAGCCGGATCGCCGACTTGTCGATGACGGCGGAGGCACGGCCGAAGATGAAGTCGACGTTCCCCTGGATCCAGGCGTTGTTGATGTATACCCGGCCGACCTTGTCCTTGCCCGCCGAGTCGAGCAGCAGGGTGTCCTGGTCCCCGACCGCCCCGATGTTGTCCAGGACGATCCGGTCGCCCGCGGTGCGCAGCGCGACCGCCTGCTTGTCGGTGATGCCGCTGCCGGCCTCGTTGAAGTCGTTCACGAATTGCAGGTTGCGGGCCTGGAAGTCATCGGCCTCGACGGCCACGGTCGCGCTGCCGCTGGTGCCGTAGGTGCCGCCGCCGGGCTTGGGGGTGCCGGAGGCGTTGTTGTAGACGATGGTCACGTCGTTCTTGCCGCTCGTGGTGCCCGCCAGTCGGATATGCGGCTTGTTGGCGGGTACCTTCACCGTCTCGCGGTAGGTACCGGGCTTGATGGAGATGGTGACGGCGGACGGGTTGTTCGCCGGTACCGCGTCGACGGCCGCCTGCACGGTGGTGTAGTTCCCGCTGCCGTCCTTGGCCACCACGAGGGTGGCCGCCGCGGCCGTGGGCGTGGCGGCATGGGCCCGGCCGCCGTCGCCGGGCCAGTCGGCGGCCGGGGCGGCGGCGAGCCCGACACCGGTGGCCAGAGCCAGGGAGCCGATGAGCGGAGCGGGGCGCCGCCGGGGGCGCCGTGGGCTGAGGGTCATGGTCGGTGACTCCGTCCCGTGGAGGCGTGCCGAGGGATTGACGCCTTACGGTCTCCACGGCCCGGTCAAAGGTTGCCGCCCGGCGGCCTTCACCGAGGCTGGATCTCCCGGCTCGTCCGCCGTCGCCGCCGCGTGGGAGGCCGGAAGAGGTACGGCCGAGGCGGACTCGCGGCCCTGACCCCGCTCCTCCCTCACGGCGGTCCCGCGTTGCCCTTACGGCGGCCCTGCGTTGCCCTCACGGCGGTCCTTCGCTGTCCTCACGGCGGTCCCGCGTTGCCCTTACGGCGGGGCCCGCTCCTTACGGGTGGGCCCGCTTCCTACGGGCGGCGCCGGGTCGCTCCTCCTCGCCCGTGGCCGGTGGCGGAGGGGACGCCGCCACCGGCCGTGCGCCGCGTCAGCTCTCCGGGCCGGGCATCGCCAGCGCCCCCGCCGGGTCGTGTCCGGCCGGGCCCGCCGGCCACCAGCGGCCGCGTTCCCTGCGGTACGGCCACCAGCGGCCGTCGCGGCCGTAGCGCACCTGGAGATCGGCGCCCACCACCGTCCAGCGGTTCCCGGTGGCGCGCAGCCGGGGCGCCCGTTCGTCCTCCTCCCAGGCGGCCGCGAGCTGGGCGCGGGCCCGCGCGAGGGCCTCCGCGTCCGGCGTCCACTCGTCCTCCAGGACGGTGAGCGCGGCGGCCCCGCCGTGCTCCCAGGCCCGGACGGCGCGCGCCAGATCGGTGCGGTCGCGCCCGCAGCCCGCCGCGAGCCGCGAGGCGATCGGGCCCGGGGGACCGGCGGCGGTCAGCCGCACCGTGTCCTCCCACACCGTCAGCGCGGCCGGGACCGGGGTGGTGGCGTGGCCTGGCGCGAGCGCCTCGGCCAGCAGTCGCTGGGCGCGTACGGCGGCGTCCGCCGCCAGGAACTCCAGCGCGGCGACGTCCAGCCCCTCGGCCGGGTCCGTGCCGCCCGCCAGCGCCGGGGGACGGCCGGGCGCGGCGACGGCGGGCGGGGGCGCGGGCAGCGGCGGCGGACCGGGCGCGGCGAACGCCTCCCGCGCCGGTACGCCCTCGGGAACCGGGGGAGCGGCGTCCTCCGCCGTCCTCGGAAGGTGCCGGGCGGCCCGCGCCGCGCTGCGCACCTGGAGCTCGTCCAGCAGCTCACGCTCCCCGCGGCCACGCATCAGGAGCAGCACATACGGGTCCTCGTCCAGCAGCCGGGCGAGCTGGTAGCAGAGCGCGGCGGTGTGCGTGCAGTGGTCCCACGCCTCACAGCCGCACTCCGGCTCCAGATCGCCGATCCCCGGCAGCAGTTCGACGCCCACGGCCGCGGCGTCCTCGGCCAGCTGCGGGGGCATGTCGCGGTCCAGCAGGGCGGCGATATGGCCGGAGCGGTCCACGACGACCTCCAGCAGCCGCTCCCACTCCGCCCCGGTGAACTCGCGCAGCAGCACATCGGACCGGTAGGGCGTGCGGTCGCGGTCCCGCACCACGGCGGTGATCCGGCCCGGACGTACGCACACCGCGCCCACCGCTCCCTCGCGCGCCTGCTTACGGCCGCGCCTCAGCTGCTCCCCGTCCAGCGCCGTGTCCTCCAGGGCCTTCAGCCACTCCTGGCCCCACCAGGTGCGGGCGAAGCCGCGGCCGCGGGCGGGCGGCAGGGCGGCGAAGGTGCGCTCGGGACGCGCGCCGTCGCCGGCGGCCCAGTCGGCGTGGCGGCCGTCGTCGGAGCCGGGGTCTCCGGGGCCGTCGTCCCCGTACGGTTCGTCGTCGATGTACTCGGCACGGCTCATCGTTCGCTCCCCCTCAGCTCCACGAGCTCCGCCAGTTCGGCATCGGTCAGTTCGGTCAGCGCCCCCTCGCCGGAGCCGAGCACGGCGTCCGCCAGCTCCCGCTTGCGCGTCAGCATCGCGGCGATACGGTCCTCCACGGTCCCCTCCGCGATGATGCGGTGGACCTGCACCGGCTGGGTCTGGCCGATGCGGTACGCGCGGTCGGTGGCCTGCGCCTCGACGGCCGGGTTCCACCAGCGGTCGTAGTGCACGACATGCCCGGCCCGGGTGAGGTTGAGCCCCGTACCCGCCGCCTTCAGGGACAGCAGGAACACCGGGACCTCGCCGTCCTGGAAGCGCCGCACCATCTCCTCGCGCCGCGCCACCGGCGTACCGCCGTGCAGCAGTTGGGCCGGCACCCCGCGCGCGGCCAGATGGCCCTCGAGGATGCGCGCCATCCGGACGTACTGGGTGAAGACAAGGACGGCGGCGCCCTCGGCCAGGATGGTGTCCAGCAGCTCGTCGAGCAGCTCCAGCTTGCCGGAGCGCCCGGGGATCACCGGCCGGTCCTCCTTCAGGTACTGCGCCGGGTGGTTGCAGATCTGCTTCAGACCGGTGAGGAGCTTGACGATGAGCCCGCGCCGGGCGAGACCGCCGGTGCCGGAGATCTCGGCGAGGATCTCGCGCACCACCGCCTCGTAGAGCCCGGCCTGCTCCTTGGTGAGCGCCACCGCCCGGTCCGTCTCGGTCTTCGGCGGCAGCTCGGGGGCGATTCCGGGGTCGGACTTGCGGCGCCGGAGCAGGAAGGGGCGGACCAGTTTCGCCAGCCGCGCGGCGGCCTCGGGGTCGCTTCCGCTCTCCACCGCCTGGGCGTAGCGCGTGCGGAACGCCCCGTGGGTGCCCAGCACTCCCGGAGTGGTCCAGTCGAGGATCGCCCACAGCTCCGAGAGGTTGTTCTCGATGGGGGTCCCGGAGAGCGCCACGCGGGCCTTCGCGCCGATGGTGCGCAGCTGCCTCGCCGTCGCCGAGAACGGGTTCTTCACATGCTGCGCCTCGTCCGCGACCACCATGCCCCACGGCCCGGCCTCGGCCAGCCGCTGTGCGTCGAGCCGCATCGTGCCGTAGGTGGTGAGGACGAACTCGCCGTCCGCGAGGCCGTCCAGGCTGCGCGCGGTGCCGTGGTAGCGGCGCACCGGGGTGCCCGGCGCGAACCGCTCGATCTCGCGCCGCCAATTGCCCATCAGCGAGGTGGGGCAGACCACCAGCGTGGGCCCGGAGGCTTCGGGGACGTCCATACGGTGCAGATGGAGGGCGATCAGGGTGATGGTCTTGCCGAGCCCCATGTCGTCGGCGAGACAGCCGCCGAGGCCGATCGAGGTCATACGGACCAGCCAGTCCAGGCCGCGCAGCTGGTAGTCGCGCAGTGTGGCGGCCAGAGCGGCGGGCTGGGGCACGGGCGGCCGCCCGGCGCCACCGGTCCCCTCGGGGTCGGCGAGCTGGTCCCGCAGGGCCTCCAGCCAGCCGGTGGGCCGCACCTCCACATCGGTGCCATCCGCCTCCGTGCGACCGGTAAGGATGGCACCGAGGGCGGCGGCGGGGGTGAGCTTACGGTCATGACGCTCCCGGGCGCGGCGCGCCGCCTCGGGGTCGAGGAGGACCCATTGGTCGCGCAGCCGCACCACCGGCCGGCTGGCCTCGGCGAGCCGGTCGAGCTCGGCGCGGGTGAGCTCCTGGTCGCCCACGGCGAACCGCCAGCTGAAGCGCAGCAGCGCGTCGGCGGAGAGAAAGGCGGGGAACCGGGGTCCGGTGTCGTCCTGGGCCTCGTCGTCGTCCGGGCCGATGACGGCGCGGGCGGTGAGCCCGCGGGCCAGCTCCCTGGGCCAGTGCACCTGGACCCCGGCGGCGTCCAGCGCCCCGGCCGCCGGGCCGAGCAGCTCGGCCACCTCCTCGTCGGTGAGGTCGAGGGCGTCGGGCACGGCGGCCGACAGCAGTGGGGTGAGCGGCGCCCAGGCGCGGACCGCGCGCCGCAGGGTCAGCAGCGCGTCCATACGGGCGCGCGGTCCGAGGGCCGGGGCGATGGGCGAGGTGCCCGCCCAGACGTCGGCGGCGTCCGCGACCAGCGCCGGGTCGGTGAGGCTGTGCAGCTGGAGTACGGCACGGAAGCTCGGCCCGTCCGCCTTACCGTCCCCACCGCCGCCGTACAGCAGCTCGATACGGACCGAGACCCGCACCCCCGCGTCGTGCCCGGCGGCCACGTCGGCGGCCCAGGCGCGCTGTTCGGGCAGCCGCCGTGGCGCGGTGGCGGCGAAGGCGGGGCCGCCCGCGGCCAGCGCTGCGGCGGGCGAGCGCGGCAGCCCGTCCGCCACAGCGTCCAGGAACGCGCGCAGCTGCCGCTCGGGCTCGGGCAGCAGCACCGGGCCGGAGGCGGGCAGCGGGGTCGCGTGCGCGGTGGGCGGCATGGCGGCGGCCAGCTCGCGCACCCGCGTCAGATCGTCGGGGGTGAGCGGGCCGACGCGCCAGGCGTCGTGGTCGGTGGCGGTGAGCCCGGGCAGCAGCCTTCCGCGGGCCGCGAGTTGGAGGGCGAGTACGGCGGCGGCGCCCCAGAAGGCCGTGGCGGGGTCGCACTGCCCGGGCCCTGCCTGTGCGGCCCGCACCCGGGCCCGGGTGAGCACCGGCAGCGCCTCGGCCAGGGGGAGCACGAGCGCTCGTACGGTACGTGTGTCGATGTCGGTGGGGGTGGGGCCGCCGTCGGGATCGTCCACCGGGACGACGACCGTCAGCTCCTCGGCGGAGCCGGTGGCGGGGCCGGAAGGGGGCGCGCCGTCCGGCCGCCAGAAGGCGATGCGGCCGGTGCGTGCCGGGTCGCCGGGAAGGAAGACCGCGGTGCAGCGGCAGAGTTCGGCGATGTCGGAGGGTGTTGCCGCGGAGGGTGGTGTCACAGCGCTGAGCGTTCCTCAAATTTGACTAGTCAAGGCCGGGCCGCCCGAGAGTACAGGATGACGGCGGGAGGAGGAACCGGGTGCCGTCGGTGTCCGTTGTGTGAAGTGAGTGCGGCTCTGGGCCGTGAAGGAGGCGGGTGATATGTCCACACGCGCGAAGGTCGCCACCGGTGGTGTGGTGGCGGGTGTGATCCTGCTGTGGTTGCTGCCCTTCTGGGCGGCGGTGCTGGTGATGGTGGGAGTGCCGGCGGCGGCCTATCTGCTGCTGGACCCCTCTCAGCGCCGCAAGCTGCGCAGGGTCTCCCGTAAGCCGCTGGGGCGCTGAAGCGGCCTGGTCGCCGAGCACGGCAGCCGCAGGAGGCGGCCGGCCGGGCTCGGGGCCACGGGCGGCGCGCACCCGGGAGTGACCGTGCAGTACCGATCGCGGACCGCTCGCGACCCCGTTCGGGGCCCGGCCGGCTGGGGGAGGAGTCATGCCCCTGAGGCCCGGGGCGGCGTCCGGGGCCGGACGGAGAGGGCCGTGGCGACCGCATGGGCGGCGCGCCATGTGCCCGGAGACCGGCGGGAGCGGGCCTTGCGCTCGCCCCCGCCGTCCCGCCGCCCTGACCGGCCCGGACGCGGGAGGGTGCCCGGGTCCGGCGTCTCAGAGGGGGCGCACGGCCAGTTTGTCCAGGGCCATCAGCAGGTCCGGCAGCTCGGGGCCGCGACCGACCGGCAGCACCTCGCCCGGCGCGTCGTCCAGCAGCACGAACGCGATGTCATCGGTCCGGGCCACCATGCTCCAGCCCGGTCCGTCGGCCCGGAGCGTCCGCGCGTCACCGGAGGCGAACGCCGAGCGGATCCGCCCCAGCGGAGGGGGCGACTCCAGATAGCCGCGCACCTCTTCGAGCACCCGCCGCACGCCCCCGTGCGGCTTCTCGCCCGGGGCCACGAACGTCACCTCGCTGTCGACCTGCTCACGCCAGATCGCCCACTGGAACGCGATCTCATCGGCGCCCAGCCGCCGCTGCGCCGGACCCCACCGCTCGGAGTGCGGCGGCGACAGCGGCGCCCGGGAGACGTCCTCCCCCAGCTCGGGGTCGGGAGCGGGGTCATGGGGAGCCGGTATGCCCGGGGCGGCCACGGCCACCGCGAGCGGCCAGCCGGGAAGGGAGGCGATCACCGTACGGTCGTCGATGGCCAGGGCGTACTCCATGCCGCAGTCCCAGGTGGCGATGGCGGTGGCCACGAGCGACACATCGTCGGTGACCACCGTCCAGCGGGCGCCGCCGCCGTCCTGGCCCAGCACCAGCCCGTAGCCGGTTTCGTACGGCTCCAGCCCGAGCGCGGTACATGCCTCGGGATAGTCGTCGCCGAGCACGCTCGGGAACTGAGCGGGTGTCAGCAGCACCGCGGTCAGCACATACAGTGCCTCGTCGCCTGACTCCTCCGTGGCGGGCACGACAGCCTCCTCTTGCGCATGTGGATCCGAAGAGCGATCCGTCGTCGCGCACCTTAACCACCCGGTAGCCATGGAGTCGAGACATCGGGCGGCGGTCGCTCCTCAGTCGTCGTTCGCCGCCCGGAGCGTGTCCGGTGTGCGCCGCGGCCAGAGCAGTTCGGCCCGGCTGGTGGCCCGGGCGATGGTGAGGATGCCACGGCGGAAGGGGTCCTCCACCTCTTCGGCCCGCAGCGGGCGGTCGCCGTCGGAGAAAAAGCTCGACGGCTGGCGCAGAAAGGCCATCCGGCGCTCCAGCAGCTCCGCACGCCCTTCGGCGGTCAGCATGAGGACGTGCCGGGGAGCGGCCCCGCGCCCGGCTGGGTCCGGCGGGCCGGCGGACCGGCCTTCTCCAGCCGCTTGATCGCCGGGTAGAGGGTGCTCTCGGCCACGGGTTTCACATGTCCGGTCAGCGCGGCGATGCGTTTGCGCAACTCGCCGATGCATCGTCGGTGTCGAGAAGCTGACGGCGGCCGGGGCGAGGGTCCGCACCGTGCCCGGAGCGGGGCACAACGTGATGTCGAACGATCAGCTCCGATCGGCCGTTCCGCCCGCCTGATCGGTTTCACGGACCGCCAGCGCCAGGAAGCGCGTGTCCTCGTCGGCGTACGACTCCAGACGCCAGCCCGCGCCCGCGAGCAACGGCCGTAGTCGGGGCTCCGCCCGCAGGTCGTCAGGGGTGCGGGCGCGGCCGTGGCGCGCGGCGAGAGCGGCCCGCCCCACCGGGTGGAACAGCGCGAGCCGACCGCCGGGGCGTACCACCCGGGCCAGTTCGCGCAGGTTCTCCCCGGGGTCCGAGAGATGGGAGATCAGCCCGGCGGCGAACACCGCGTCGAGGCAGCCGTCGCGCAGCGGCAGCCGCGCCACATCGGCGAGGGCGAGGCCGGCGAAGCCGTCCCGGCCCTCGCGTACGGCGGCGTCCAGCATCGCCGGTGTGAGATCCACGCCGAGGACGGTGCCCTCGGGGCCGACCGCCGCACGCAGCGCGGGCAGCGCGCGCCCCGTTCCGCACCCCGCGTCGAGTACCGCGCCCCCGGGGCGCGGCCCGAGGTCGGCTACGGCGGCGGTGTAGGCGGGGCCGTCGCCCGGGAAGCGGCTGTCCCAGTCGGCCGCCCGTGGGGTGAAGAAGTCCCTCACATCGGCCGCGCTGTTTCCGCGGGAGGGCTCATGGGGCACGGGAACTCCTCGGGACACCTTGGGTACGACGGTGAGGCGATGCGATGAGCAAGCAGCCTACGCCCGTCGCATCGAGAGCAGATTCGAACGCCGATCGATCGCTCTGGCATCTGACTCTGTCATTTTTCAACAGGTTCCGTAATGCGCCCCGAATACGCGCCCTCGCCAGGGCTAGCGTCCCTGGCCATGGGGATACCTGGAGCGCCGCACGGCGCGGCGCATCCCGACCGAGGGAGACCGCCCATGACCAAGCCCCGCAGCAGCGCCGCACGCTCCATGGCCGATCTCGACCGGATCCTGGGCGATCTGGTGGCCGGGACCGGAGGCGTACGCCATGCCGTGGTGCTCTCCCGGGACGGGGCGACCGTCAGCGCGTCCGGTGGGCTCTCCCGCCAGGAGGCCGAGCACCTGGCCGCCGTCGCCTCCGGATTCCACGGCATCGCCGCGAACGCGGGGCGCCGGGGGCGCGGTGGCTCATCCCGGCGGACGATGATCGAGATGGCGGCGGGCACCCTCTTCGTCGCGGCCCTGGCGGACGGCGCGTGCCTGGCCGTGCTGGGCGCCCCGGGCGCCGAACCGGCCGTGGTCGCCGAGGCGACATCCCGGCTCGTGGACCTGGTGAACCGGCGGCGCGGCCCATGGTCCCGCCGGCGGTTCGGCCGCATCCGCCGGGGTACCCGGAACGGTTCGCGGAAGACCATGCCGACGACTATGGCGAAGGGATGCGGCGATGCGAGCGGTGACCTGGCAGGGCCGACATGATGTGCGGGTGGAGACGGTGCCCGACCCCATCATCAAGGAGCCGACGGACGCGATCGTCCGGATCACCACCACGGGTCTGTGCGGTTCCGATCTGCATCTGTACGAGGTGCTCACGCCCTTCATGACCCCGGGGCACATCCTCGGCCACGAGCCGATGGGCATCGTGGAGGAGACCGGGCCTGAGGTGACGCACCTCAGGCCCGGCGATCGCGTGGTGGTCCCGTTCCAGATCGCCTGTGGACACTGCTGGATGTGCCGTTCGGGTCTGCCGACGCAGTGCGAGACCACCCAGGTCATCGAGCACGGCACGGGGGCGGAGCTCTTCGGCTACACCACGCTCTACGGCGCGGTGGCCGGTGCCCAGGCGGAGTATCTGCGGGTGCCGCAGGCCCAGTACGGCCCGATCAAGGTGCCCGAAGGCGTTCAGGACGACCGCTATGTCTATCTGTCCGATGTGCTGCCCACGGCATGGCAGGCGGTCGAGTACGCGGCGGTGCCGCGCGGCGGCACGCTCGCGGTCCTCGGGCTGGGCCCCGTCGGGATCATGTCCTGCCGGGTGGCGAAGGTCCGGGGAGCGGCCGACCGGATCATCGGCGTGGACCTCGTCCCCGAACGGCTGCGCCGTGCCCGCGCCGACGGCGTCGAGGTCTACGACCTGAACGACTTCTCCCAGCAGGAGGACCTGGTCGACGCCATTCGCTCGACCACCGGCGGCCGTGGCCCGGACGCGGTCATCGACGCGGTGGGGACGGAGGCCCATGGCAGCCCGTTGGGCCGGACCGCCCAGCGGGCCACGGGCTTCCTCCCCCGGGAGTGGGCCGCCAAGCTCACGGAGAAGGCCGGGGTCGACCGGCTGGCGGCGCTGCGGCTGGCCATCGTGCTGGTCCGGCGCGGTGGCACGGTCTCCCTCAGCGGGCTGTACGGCGGCATGGCCGATCCGCTGCCGCTGATGACCATGTTCGACAAGCAGATCCAGCTGCGGATGGGCCAGGCGAACGTACGGCGCTGGGCCGACGACATCCTCCCGCTGCTGACGGACGACGACCCGCTGGGCGTCGATGGGTTCGCCACCCACCGCATGCCGCTGGAGGAGGCACCCCGCGCCTATGAGATGTTCCAGCGCAAGGAGGACGGTGCGATAAAGATCCTCATGCGCCCGTAAACGTCGGATGGGCGGGGGTGCGTCATGAAGGGTTGGATTTCGGTCGAATCCCGCTAGTCGGCGACTCCGGAGAGCGCGAGCACCTTGTCGATGTGCACCCTGACCAGCAGCTCCCCCGGTACGCCGTTGCGGGCGCCGAACTCCTCGGCCCGGTCCTCGCCCATGTAACGGGCGGCGATCCGGGTGGCCCAGTGGCGGATCTGCTCGAGATCGTCGATGAGCTCGGCATGCCCCCGCAGCGTGACGAAGGCGAACGGCGGCCTGTCGTCGTCCACACAGATGGCGAGCCGGCCGTCCCGGGCCAGGTTGCGTCCCTTGACCGTCTCCTGACCTGTGTTGAAGACGAGGTCGTCACCGTCGAGCAGGAACCACACGGGGGCGAGATGAGGACTTCCGTCGGCCCGCACGGTCGACAGCTTCGCGGTGCGGGTGCCCTCCAGGAGGAACTTCTGCCACTGATCCTTGGTCATGTTCTGTGCCATGTCCCCATCCTGCGTCAATCAGCGCACAACCGTGGGGTGACGGGCGGGGCGGGTTGCCCAGACGGCGGCAGTGAGAAAGGCTGGCACGCAGCTGAAGGGGAATCGGGGAGGAATCGGATATGGCAGTCAACAAGGGGCTCGACTGGTTACTGGACGACCTGACCGAGCGGATCGCGGAAATACGGCATGCGCTGGTGCTGTCCAACGACGGGCTGGTGACGGGGGCGAGTTCCACGCTGGTGCGCCAGGACGCCGAGCATCTGGCCGCGGTGGCCTCCGGGCTGCACAGCCTCGCCAAGGGGTCCGGGCACCACTTCCGGACGGGCCGGGTGCGGCAGACGATGGTCGAATTCGACGAGGGCGTCCTCTTCGTCACGGCGGCCGGGGACGGCAGTTGCCTGTGCGTGCTCACCGGGCCGGACTCGGATATCGGCCAGGTCGCCTACGAGATGGCGCTGCTGGTCAACCGGGTCGGGGAGCACCTGGCGGTCGAGGCGCGGCAGGAGAGCGGCGCACCCAGCTGATGCCGCGCGGAAGTTATCCACAGGGCTGACCGCCCGTCGTGCTTCGCGGCTATCGTCGTCACTGTCGGTAATTGAGGCAGTGCGGGGGAGGACGTCGCATGGCAGTGCGGGTCGATCAGGAGCTGCGGGAGAGCCGGGGGCCGTGGAGCCCGGAGTGGCTCGGAGAGCCGGGCGTACCGGGACAGGCGAGCGGGCCGGGAGACCCGGGCGGGCCGGCGGGGCCGGGCGGATCGGGCGAGAGCGTCGGGTTCGGCGCGGCGGCCCGGGCGCTGGGGCTCAAATCGCATGAGTTCGAGTTGGCCGTGCAGCTGGGAGAGGTGCACACCGTCACCACCGGTCTGGGTCGGCGGGTGGCGTGCGAGGAATTGCGGCGGGTCACCGCCGCCGAGGGCTTCCCGGAGGGGCTCACCGCCCGCCTTCGCGTGGTCGGCACGGCCGAAGGCGCGGAGCTGCTCGGCATCAGCCAGGGCCGGCTCACCCGGCTCGCGCGTGGGGGATTCTTCGCCCCCGTCCGCTTCTACATCAATCGCTATCGGGCCGTCGTATGGCTCTATCTGGCGTCGGATCTGACCGAGTTCGCCGACAGGCAGCCGGAGTTGCTGAGCGGCCGCACCCCGCCGGGGCTGAGCGCCGCACTGGCCGCCGGGGAGGACTGGCGGGCCGCGAAATGGCGCGGCCGAAGGATCGGCCAACTGCTCGCCCAGACCGAGGACCCCTGGGAGCGGGCCGCGATCCTGGCCTCGGTGCTGGGCTCCGTCGAGCTGGCCTCGGCCGTGGCCGATCCCCACGAGCGGGCATATCTGCGACAGCTGCGCCCCGCGCTCGTCCGGATGCGCCCCGAGGCCGGCGCGGTCCGGGACATCATCGACGCGGTGGTCACGGCGGACGACCCACGGGAGATCCGGCGCTATCGGGCCGCCCTCGCCTCCTCGCTGGGCGACGCCCGCCGGATCCGGCCCGTGCCGCGCCCGGACGCCGCGGTGGAGCGACCGCTCGCGGACCGCGCCCCGGTGCCGGGCCGTCCGCGCAGCCTGTGGCAGAAGCTCACCGGCAGGCGATGAGCCGCGCCGTGACACGCCCCGGTGGAGCTCAGCCGCCGTCCGTGGCGTCTTCGACGGGCCGCAGCGGGCGGAACAACCCCTCCTGCACCACTGATACGAGGAGTCGGCCCGCGCGGTCGTAGATCTGTCCGCGGGCCAGTCCCCGGCCGCCCGTGGCCACGGGCGACTCCTGCTCATAGAGAAACCACTCATCGGTGCGGAAGGGCCGGTGGAACCACATGGCGTGATCGAGCGAGGCCATGTCGAAGCCCCGTGGGCCCCACAGCGGCTCGACCGGCACCCGCACCGCGTCCAGCAGCATCATGTCGCTGGCATAGGTGAGCGCACAGGTGTGCACCAGCGGGTCGTCCCCGAGCGGCCCCACCGCGCGCATCCACACGGCGCTGCGCGGCTCCGAGCCCTTGAGCTCCTCGTCGGTCCAGCGCAGCCGGTCCACATAGCGGATGTCGAAGGGCTGGCGGCGCTCCATGCGGGCGAACGCCTCGGGGAGCGTGCCCAGATGGGAGCGGACCTCGTCGGCGAGGGTCGGCAGACCTTCCGGCCCGGGCACCTCGGGCATCGGCAGCTGCTGCTCGATACCCGGCTCAGGAGAATGAAAGGAGGCTGTCAGATTGAAGATCGTACGACCCTGCTGGATGGCGACGACCCGGCGGGTGGTGAAGGAGCGCCCGTCCCGGACCCGCTCCACCTGGTACACGATGGGCACGCCCGGCCGCCCCGGCCGCAGGAAGTACGCGTGCAGCGAATGCACCGGCCGCTGCCCGTCGGTGGTCCGCCCGGCCGCCACCAGTGCCTGGCCCGCCACCTGCCCGCCGAACACCCGCTGGAGCGACTCATCGGGGCTGCGGCCGCGGAAGATGTCCAGCTCGATCCGTTCCAGATCGAGCAGATCGACCAGGCTCTCGGCGGGATTGGTCATCGGTGGTGCTCCTTCGCTGAGGGGGCCGGGCCGGTCCCCGGCGTGGACCGTGTCCAGGAGGCTACAGCTGGCCCACCTCGGTGACCCGGACCACCGCCCGGCCCTCCTCGTCGGAGGCGGTGAGATCGACCTCCGCCGAGATGCCCCAGTCGTGGTCGCCGTTCGGGTCGTCGAAGGTCTGCCGCACCCGCCACAGACCGTGCTCGGGATCCTCCTCGATCCGCAGCAGCTTCGGCCCGCGCGCCTGCGGTCCGGTGCCGAGCTCCTCGTACTCCTCCCAGTACCCGTCCATCGCCTCGGCCCAGGCGTCCTCGTCCCAGCCGGAGTCGGCGTCCATCTCCCCGAGCTCGGCGACCTTGTCCAGCGCGGCCAGCTCCACCCTGCGGAACATGGCATTGCGCACCAGCACTCGGAAGGCGCGGGCGTTCGCGGTGACCGGCCTGACCTGGTCGGCGCGCTCCTGGGCCTCCTCCGCCGACTCCTCCTCCGGGTTGGCCAGCTGCTCCCACTCGTCCAGGAGGCTGGAGTCGACCTGCCGCACCATCTCGCCGAGCCAGGCGATGATGTCCTGGAAGTCATCGGACTTCAGATCGTCCGGCACGGTGTGGTCCAGGGCCTTGTAGGCGCCGGCCAGGTAGCGCAGCACAATGCCCTCGGTGCGCGCCAGGTCGTAGAACGAGGTGAACTCGGTGAAGGTCATCGCCCGCTCGTACATATCGCGGATCACCGACTTGGGCGACAGCGGATGGTCACCGACCCAGGGATGGCTCTTGCGGTAGAGCCCGTAGGCATGGAAGAGCAGCTCCTCCAGCGGCTTGGGGTAGGAGATGTCCTGGAGCCGCTCCATGCGCTCCTCGTACTCGACACCGTCCGCCTTCATCGCGGCGACCGCCTCACCGCGCGCCTTGTTCTGCTGCGCCGCCAGGATCTGCCGGGGATCGTCCAGTGTCGACTCCACGACCGAGACCATGTCCAGGGCGTAGGAGGGCGATTCGGGGTCCAGCAGTTCGAAGGCGGCCAGCGCGAAGGTGGACAGCGGCTGGTTGAGCGCGAAGTCCTGTTGCAGATCCACCGTCAGCCGGACGATCGGGGCGGCCCCGTCCGCACCGTCGGTGCCCTCCGGCGCCACCCGCTCGACCACCCCGCCGTCCAGCAGCGAGCGGTAGATCGCGATCGCCCGGCGGATGTGCCGCAACTGGTTCTTGCGCGGCTCGTGGTTGTCCTCCAGCAGCCGGCGCATCCCCTCGAAGGAGTTGCCGGGGCGGGCGATGACCGACAGCAGCATCGCGTGGGTGACCCGGAACCGGGAGGTGAGCGGCTCGGGTTCGGAGGCGATGAGCTTCTCGAAGGTGTTCTGGCCCCAGCTGACGAAGCCCTCCGGCGCCTTCTTGCGGACCACCTTGCGGCGCTTCTTCGGATCGTCCCCGGCCTTCGCGAGCGCCTTCTCGTTCTCGATGACGTGCTCGGGCGCCTGGGCCACCACAAAGCCCGCGGTGTCGAAGCCGGCCCGCCCGGCCCGGCCCGCGATCTGGTGGAACTCCCGGGCCCGCAGCGTCCGCACCCGCTGACCGTCGTACTTGGTCAGCGCGGTGAACAGCACGGTGCGGATGGGCACATTGACGCCCACGCCCAGGGTGTCGGTACCGCAGATGACCTTGAGCAGCCCGGCCTGCGCCAGCTTCTCCACCAGCCGCCGGTACTTGGGCAGCATCCCCGCATGGTGCACACCGATCCCGTGCCGGACGTAACGGGACAGATTCCGGCCGAACTTGGTGGTGAACCGGAAATTGCCGATCAGCGAGGCGATCTCGTCCTTCTCGGCGCGCGAGCACATATTGATGCTCATCAGCGCCTGGGCCCGCTCGACCGCCGCCGCCTGCGTGAAGTGCACGATATAGACGGGTGCCTGCTGGGTCTCCAGCAGCTCGGTCAGCGTTTCGGTCAGCGGTGTTGTGCGGTACTCGTAGCTCAGCGGCACCGGCCGGGTCGCCGACCGCACGACCGCGGTGGGCCGCCCGGTGCGCCGGGACAGATCGTCCTCGAACCGGCTCACATCACCGAGCGTCGCCGACATCAGGATGAACTGCGCCTGCGGCAGCTCCAGCAGAGGGATCTGCCACGCCCAGCCCCGGTCCGGCTCGGCGTAGAAGTGGAACTCGTCCATCACCACCTGGCCGATATCGGCGTCCTTGCCGTCCCGCAGGGCGATCGACGCCAGCACCTCGGCCGTGCAGCAGATGACCGGCGCGTCCGCGTTGACCGACGCGTCCCCGGTCAGCATCCCAACGTTCTCGGTGCCGAACATCTTGCACAGTTCGAAGAACTTCTCCGACACCAGGGCCTTGATCGGCGCGGTGTAGAACGTCACCTCGTCCCGGGCGAGCGCGGCGAAGTGGGCACCCGCCGCCACCAGGCTCTTGCCGGAGCCGGTGGGAGTGGAGAGGATCACATTCGCCCCGGACACCACCTCGATCAGCGCTTCCTCCTGGGCGGGGTACAGCGAGATTCCCCGCTCCTCGACCCAGGTGGAGAACGCCTCGAAAAGTGCGTCGGGGTCGGCGTCGCTCGGCAGCTGATCGATAAGAGTCACACACCTATACTGCCTGGTTTCCCCGCCTGGACGGGAACCGGCTGTGTGGTCGAAGATCGTCCGCCGCTAGGCTGTGCCGGGCCGAAGCAGTCAACTCCCGCGCGGACGCGGGAAAGAACAGGGGCGGGGTACGACCATGATGGGACCGGCGCATTCGCTGTCCGGGGCGGCGGCCTGGCTGGGGGTGGGGGCGGCGGCCGCGGCGGCCGACCATGCGATGCCCTGGCCGGTGCTGGTCACCGGCGCGCTGATCTGCGCGGGAGCGGCGCTCGCCCCCGACCTCGACCACAAGGCGGCGACCATATCGCGCGCCTTCGGGCCTATCTCGCGGACGCTGTGCGAGGTGATCGACAAGATCTCGTACTCCGTCTACAAGGCGACCAGGAAGCCGGGCGACCCGCGCCGCTCGGGCGGCCATCGCACCCTCACCCACACCTGGGTATGGGCGGTGCTGATCGGCGCCGGAGCCTCCGCGCTCGCCATGGTCGGCGGGCGCTGGGCGGTGCTGGCCATCCTCTTCGTGCATATGGTGCTGGCCGTCGAGGGGCTGCTGTGGCGGGCGGCGCGGGTCTCCAGCGATGTCCTGGTGTGGCTGCTCGGGGCGGCCAGTGCCTGGATCCTCGCCGATGTGCTGCACCAGCCGGGCAACGGCTCGGACTGGCTCTTCGCCGCACCGGGCCAGGAGTACCTCTGGCTCGGCCTGCCGATCGTGCTCGGCGCCCTGGTCCACGACATCGGGGACGCGCTCACCGTCTCCGGCTGCCCGATCCTGTGGCCCATCCCGATCGGCCGCAAGCGCTGGTACGCCCTCGGCCCGCCGAAGGGGATGCGCTTCCGGGCCGGCAGCTGGGTCGAGTTGAAGGTGCTGATGCCGGTCTTCATGCTGCTCGGCGGTATAGGCGGGCTGGCCGCACTCGGCGTGATCTGAACCCCGGACGGGGCAGGGGCGGCCACGCCGGGGCGCGGCCACCCTCACTGATGCCAGGAGCGCCACAGCGCGGCGTATGCCCCGTCCGCCTCGACGAGTTCGTCATGGCTGCCCAGCTCGGTGATCCGGCCGCCCTCGACCACGGCGATCACATCCGCGTCATGCGCGGTGTGCAGCCGGTGGGCGATCGCCACTACGGTCCTGCCCTCCAGCACCCGGCCAAGCGACCGCTCCAGATGGCGCGCCGCCCGCGGGTCCAGCAGCGAGGTGGCCTCGTCCAGCACCAGCGTATGCGGATCGGCGAGCACCAGCCGGGCCAGCGCGATCTGCTGCGCCTGGGCCGGGGTGAGCGCGAGCCCGCCCGACCCGACCTCGGTGTCCAGGCCCTCGTCCAGCGCGCGGGCCCAGCCGTCGGCGTCCACCGCGCCCAGCGCCGCCCACAGCTCGGCGTCCTCGGCGAAGGCGCGGGCCAGCAGCAGATTGTCACGCAGCGAGCCCACGAAGACATGGTGCTCCTGGTTGACCAGGGCCACATGCGCCCGGACCCGCTCGGCCGGCATCCGCGCCAGCTCCGCCCCGCCCAGGGTCACCCGGCCGGTGCGCGGGGAGTAGATCCCGGCCAGCAGCCGCCCCAGGGTGGACTTCCCGGCCCCGGACGGGCCCACCAGCGCCAGCCGCGTCCCCGGAGGCACCCTCATCGACACCTCGTGCAGCACATCGCTGCCCTCGTGGTACCCGAACCGGACCTCGTCGGCCCGCACTTCACGGCCGCCGGGGACCACTCCCTCGTCGGCGGGACCCTCCTCGATCTCCCGCACCCCGACCAGCCGGGCCAGCGACACCTGCGCGACTTGCAGCTCGTCGTACCAGCGCAGGATCAGCCCGATCGGCTCCACCAGCATCTGCGACAGCAGCGCCCCGGTGGTCAGATCGCCGATCGACATCCAGCCCCGCATCACACATACGCCGCCGATCATCAGCACCGAACCGGTGATCAGCGTGTAGCTCACATTGATCACCGGAAAGAGCACCGAGCGCAGCCAGAGTGTGTAGCGCTCCCATGCGGTCCACTGCCGGATACGCAGCTCGGACTGGGCGATCCGCCGCTCGCCCAGCCGGTGGGCCTCGACGGTCCGCCCGGCGTCCACGCTTTCGGTGAGGGACGCGGACACCGCCGCATAGCCCGCGGCCTCCGAGCGATAGGCGCTCGGCGCACGGCGGTAGTACCAGCGACAGCCGACCACCAGCACCGGAAGCGCCACCAGCACCGCCAGACCCAGTGGGGGAGCGGTCAGGGTCAGCGCGCCGAGCAGCAGGCCGGTCCACACCACGCCGATGGCGAGCTGCGGCACGGCCTCGCGCATCGCGTTCGCCAGCCGGTCGACATCGGTGGTGATCCGGGAGAGCAGATCCCCGGTCCCGGCCCGCTCCAGTACCCCCGGCGGCAGGCCCACCGACCGTACGAGAAAGTCCTCCCGCAGATCCGCCAGCATCCGCTCGCCCAGGACCGCCCCGCGCATCCGCACCATCCGGACGAACACGGTCTGCACCAGCAGGGCCACCGCGAACAGCGCCACGGTGCGCCCGATGTGCAGGTCCCGCTCGCCCTCGGAGAGGTCCTCGACCAGGCCGCCCAGCAGCCGCGGGCCGACCATGGAGGCGATCACCGCGGTGGCGTTCACGACCATCAGCACGGTGAAGGCGGCCCGGTGCCGCCGCAGCAGCTCACGCACATAGGCCCGCACGGTGGTGGGTGTGCCGACCGGCAGCGTCGTCGCCGACTCCGGTGCGGCCGGGTCATAGGCGGGTGGTGCCACGCCGATCATGCCGACTCCTCGATCTCTTCCTCGACGCGTCCGATGCCCTTCAGACCGTGGCCGGCCGGCCCGGTGGACCGCCCTGCGCTCCGCGCGGCGGCCTCACCGTCCGTCTCGCGGGTGACGACCGCGCGATACACGGGATCGGTGCCCAGCAGTTCACGATGGGTGCCCACCCCCACCGCCTCCCCGTCGGGCACGAACACCACGCGGTCGGCCCGGTCCAGCAGCAGCGGGCTGGAGGTGAACACGATGGTGGTCCGGCCCGTGCGCAGCCGCCGCACCCCGTCGGCGATCCGCGCCTCGGTGTGCGAGTCCACCGCGGAGGTCGGCTCGTCCAGCACCAGCACCTCCGGATCGGTCACCAGCGAGCGGGCCAGCGCCAGCCGCTGCCGCTGGCCGCCCGACAGCGAGCGGCCGCGCTCGGTGATCCGGGTGCGCATCGGGTCGGGGCCATCCGCGCCGTCCGCGCCATGCGTGTCGGCAGCCGACGCCTGCGCCAGCGCGTCCAACACATCGCCGCACTGGGCCGCGTCGAGCGCCTTCTCCGCCGAGACCTCCCCGGACCTCGGCACATCCAGCAGTTCGGTGAGCGTCCCCGACAACAGCACCGGGTCCTTGTCCTGCACCAGCACCGCCGTGCGCGCCGCGGTCAGCGGCACCTCGTCCAGCGCGATCCCGCCCAGCAGCGCCGACGCTGCCCTGCCGTGGCTCCCGCGGTCCGAGTCGCCGTGGCTCCCGCGGTCCGAGTCGCCGTGGCTCCCGTCGTCCGGGCCGCCGTGCACGGGATGCCCTCCGAGCCGGTCCGCCAGCCGCCCCGCCGCGTCCGGGTCGCCGCACACCACCGCGGTCAGCAGCCCGCTCGGCGCCAGCATCCCGCTCGTCGGGTCGTACAGATCCCCGCCGAGCCGTGCGGCGGTCTCCTGCCCCTCCCCGTGTTCGCCCTTGTCCACCGGGGGCGCGCCCGCGCTTTCCGAGGAGGAGCGCCGCAGCGCCAGCACCCGGGCCGCGCGCCGCGCGGAGGGCCGGGAGAAGGAGTACGCCATGGCGATCTCCTCGAAGTGGCGCAGGGGAAAGAGGAGGAAGGTCACCGCGCTGTAGACGGTGACCAGCTCGCCCACGTCGATCCGGCCCTTCTGGGCCAGCGACGCCCCGTACCAGACGACACCGATCAGCAGCAGCCCCGGTAGCGCCACCTGCACGGCGGCGATCAGCGCCCACATCCGCGCGCTGCGCACCGCCGCGGTCCGCACCTCCTGCGAGGCGTTCCGGTAGCGGCCCAGGAACAGCTCCTCGCCGCCGATGCCCCGCAGCACCCGCAGCCCGGCCACGGTGTCCGAGGCCAGCTCGGTCGCCCGGCCCGCCTTGTCCCGCTGCTCATCGGCCCGGCGCGCCGCACGCGGCAGCAGCGGCAGCACGGCAAGCGCCAGCGCGGGCACCCCGACCGCCACCACCGCTCCCAGCGCCGGCTGGTAGAGCACCAGGGCCACACAGACCGCGACGGTGGTGATCGCGGCAGCCGTGAACCGGGACAGGGCCTCCACAAACCAGCCGATCTTCTCGACATCGCCCGTGGAGACGGCCACGACCTCGCCGGCCGCCACCTTCCGGGTGAGGGCGGACCCCAGCTCCACCGTCTTGCGGGACAGCAGTTGCTGCACCCGCGCCGCCGCCGTGATCCAGTTGGTGACCGCCGCCCGGTGCAGCATGGCGTCCCCCAGCGCGGTGAGCACGGTGAGCCCCACCATCAGCGCCCCGGCCATCGCCAGCCGGGAGCCGGAGCGGTCCACCACCGCCTGCACACCGAAGCCGATGGCCAGGGGGAAGGACACCAGCGCGGCCATGTGCACCAGACCCCAGAGGGCCGACTTGACCTGCCCGCCCAGCTGATTCCTGCCCAGCCAGATGAGAAACCGCGGACCTGACCGTACGTCGGGTCGGCCAGGATCGGGATACGGAAGATCTCGAATGTGCATGACGTCCCAAGGTCGGGCGGGCGGCGGAGGGCTGGCAGGAGACGTGAAAGGTTGACGTCCTCAGGGGGTGGAATTCAACTGGTTTTCCCGGGAGTAACCGGAACACGCCAATCCCCCATGCCGCGTTGTCCGACCGGGGTGGGACCATGGGGACATGCGAATTTCCGGCACGATGTCCATGCGTGCGGCGGCCGCGGCCGCCGCCCTCGTCCTTCTCACGGCTTGCGGCGACGGCGGCGGGGACAGCGGCGGTGACAAGGGCGCGGACCAGGGCGGACAAGCGCTGCGCAGCGGGTCGCCCACGCCGGATCCCACGCGTATCCCGGATGTGGGGGACAAGCTCCAGTCCCGGATCCCGGACCAGTCCCGTCAGGTCGTGGCGGTCTACGGCAAAGGGGTGAACTCCGCGGACTCGACCGTGGTCCTCTACACCAAACAGGGCAAGGCCTGGGAGCGGACCCACAGTTGGACGGCGCACAACGGCAAGCGCGGCTGGACGACGAGCCATCACGAGGGCGACAAGCGTAGCCCGGTCGGGGTCTACACGCTCAGCGACGCGGGCGGGGTGCTGGCCGACCCCGGCGCCCGGCTGCCGTACACGGCCTCCGGCTCCTTCGCGGCGCCCCACTACTGGCCCAAGTCCCACTGGACCGACTTCAACTACGTCATCGCCATCGACTACAACCGCGTCAAGGGCACCTCACCGCTCGACCCGACCCGGCCCGAGGGGCAGACCAAGGGCGGCAGCATCTGGCTGCACATGGATCACGGCAGCGGCACCTCGGCCTGCGTCAGCATCCCCAAGGCCGGTATGGAGTATCTGCTGAAGACCCTCGACCCCAAGCTGCACCCGGTGGTGGTCATGGGGGACAAGGCGCATCTGGCCGTCTGAGCGCGGCGCCGGGGATTCCCCGGCGCTGCCCGGGAGCAAGGCCGGAAGGATCTGACCGCACACGGGAAGTTGATCTCGCTGTGCTACGCCATCCGGCCTCAGCAGCGGTGGTCCGGGGCGCCGGACAGGGTGTCCAGCAGCGCGCCCAGCGCATCGCGCTGCTGATCGCTGAGCGGCGCCAGGATGTCCTCCGCGGCGGCCCGGCGCGCCTCGCGCAGCGCACGCAGCGTCGAACGCCCGGTATCGGTGAGCTCGACGCGCACCACCCGGCGGTTGGACGGATCCGCTATGCGGCGCACCGAGCCATGCGCCTCCAGGGCGTCCACCAGCGTCGTCACGGCGCGCGGGACCACTTCGAGGCGCTGCGCCAGGTCCGCCATCCGGAGCGGCTGGTCGCCGTGGGCCACGGTGCGCAGCAGGCGGGACTGGGCAGGGGTGATGCCCAGCGGCTCCATGTGGCGCTTCTGGGCGCGATGGAGTCTTCGGGTCAGGCGCAGCAGCTGCTCCGCGAGGAGGCCGGATGTCTCGGGGGTGGGCATGATCGCAGTTTATCAGGACCGGATTCATTGTGAGTATAGGTAACAATGAGCTATGCTCTCAAAGTCCGCGCCGACGCGATCACGGCCCGACCATGCCGTCGCCCGCGCCGGCCATTCTGCCTCCAGAAGGAGCCCATGCACCCCGACACACCACCACCGTCATGGACCCTGTCCGCCCAGGAGCCCGAGCGGCCCGCGCAGGTGCGGCGCATCCTCCGGCTCTTCCGTCCCTACCGGGGACGTCTCGCCGTGGTCGGCCTGCTGGTCGCCGCCTCCGCGCTGGTCTCGGTGGCCTCGCCGTTCCTGCTCCGGGAGATCCTCGACACCGCCATCCCCGACGGCCGCACCGGACTGCTCACCCTGCTCGCGCTCGGCATGATCGCCGCGGCGGTCGTCAACAGCGTCTTCGGCGTCCTCCAGACCCTGATCTCCACCACCGTCGGCCAGCGGGTCATGCACGATCTGCGCACCGCGGTCTACGACCGGCTCCAGCGGATGCCGCTCGCCTTCTTCACCCGCACCCGCACCGGTGAGGTGCAGTCCCGTATCGCCAATGACATCGGCGGTATGCAGGCCACCGTCACCTCCACCGCGACCTCCCTGGTCTCCAACCTCACCAGCGTGGTCGCCACCGTCGTCGCCATGCTCGCGCTCGACTGGCGGCTGACCGTCGTCTCACTGCTCCTGCTGCCGCTGTTCGTCTGGGTCAGCCGTCGCGTCGGCGCCGAGCGCAAGAAGATCACCTCAGAGCGTCAGAAGCAGATGGCGACCATGTCCGCAATGGTCACCGAGTCCCTGTCGGTGAGCGGAATCCTGCTCGGCCGCACCATGGGCCGATCCGAATCGCTCACCCAGCAGTTCGCCCAGGAGTCCGAGCGCCTGGTGGATCTGGAAGTGCGCTCCAATATGGCCGGCCGCTGGCGGATGTCCACCATCGGCATCGTCATGGCCGCCATGCCCGCGCTGATCTACTGGGCCGCGGGTATCGCCCTCCAGTCCGGAGGCCCGGCCGTCTCCATCGGCACGCTCGTCGCCTTCGTCTCGCTCCAGCAGGGGCTGCTCCGGCCCACGGTGAGCCTGCTGTCCACCGGTGTGCAGGTGCAGACCTCCCTCGCCCTCTTCGCCCGTATCTTCGAATACCTCGACCTGCCGATCGACATCACCGAGCCCGCCGAGCCGGTGCGCCTGGAGAAGGTGCGCGGCGAAGTCCGCTTCGACGGCGTCGACTTCGACTACGAAAGCCCGGCCCCCGGCGCATCGAACGGCACTGCGGTGAACGGCACTTCGGTGAAGGGCGCCCCGGTGAACGCCACCTCGGTGAACGGCACCCCGGCGATGGACATCTCGAAGGGCGCCCCGGTGAAGGGCACCCTGCGCGGCATCGATCTGACCGTCCCCGCCGGTGGCAGCCTGGCGGTCGTCGGGCCGACCGGCTCCGGCAAGACCACCCTCAGCTATCTGGTGCCCCGGCTCTACGACGTGACCGGTGGCCGGCTGCTGATCGACGGAGTGGACGTCCGCGACCTCGACTTCGACACCCTCGCCCGCGCCGTCGGCGTGGTCTCCCAGGAGACCTATCTCTTCCACGCCTCCGTCGGCGAGAACCTGCGCTTCGCCAAGCCCGACGCGACCGACGAGGAGATCGTGGCGGCGGCCGAGGCGGCCCAGATCCACGACCACATCGCCTCCCTCCCGGACGGCTATGACACCCTCGTGGGAGAGCGCGGCTATCGCTTCTCCGGCGGCGAGAAGCAGCGTCTGGCCATAGCCCGGACGATTCTGCGCGACCCGCCCGTCCTCATCCTCGACGAAGCCACCAGCGCCCTGGACACCCGCACCGAGCAGGCCGTCCAGCAGGCCATCGACGCCCTCTCGGCCGGCCGTACCACGATCACCATCGCCCACCGGCTGTCCACCGTGCGCGAGGCCGATCAGATCGTCGTCCTCGACGGCGGCCATATCGCCGAGCGGGGCACCCACGAGGAGCTGCTGGCCATGGGTGGGCGATACGCCGCGCTGGTGCGGCGCGACTCCCACCTGGCGCCGGTGGCCCCTGCCGTCTAGTCCGCCAAGACCCTCCGCCAAGACGCTCCGTAAAACCCTGGAAAGACGTGGCACCGTACCTATGACGGTCAGGCGGGCACTGTGCCCGCCGGAGCCGATGTGTCCGTGCCCTGCGCCGGGGCATCGCCCGCCGGGCGGCAGACGATCCGACGCGCCGGGGGCTCCGGGGTGGCGCCCCCGGAGTGACCGGGGTGAGGTGGCACAAGGTTTCTCAGCGTCGGGGAGGGCTCCAGGCCCAGCTCATCGAGGAGAACGCGGCGGCACTGTTCGTACTGGCGCAGTGCCGCGCCCCGGTTGCCCGCAGCCAGATGGGCGTTGATGAGCACCCGATGAGCGCTCTCCCGCAGGGGTTCCGCACGTACGGCGGCGAGCCCGGCGGCGACAGCCTCGCCATGGCGGCCCACCGCTGTCAACCGCTCGGTCATCGCCTCCAGGGCGTACAGCCGCAGTTCATGGTATTGCTCCTGCTCGACCAACACCCATTCGTTCTCCGACCACTCCGGTAAGAGGTCGGCCGAGAGATCCTCCCGCGTCCGCGCGGTGAGGATGTCGTCGCATGAGCGCGACATGTCGAGCAACTGGTGCGCACGCGTCGCCGCCACATGGATGTCCACGTCGATGTGTTTGCAGATCGCCAGTTCCTGGGTGGATGCGTCGATGACCTGATGCCCCGTTCGCGAGGCGCGCCATAACGATGAGCGGAGGTTGGCGTTGGCGCGGGACGCCGTGACGTCCGGCCACAGCATTCCCGCCACATAGGTCCGGCTCCGCGGTGTGTTCTGGAGGGCGAGGAACGCGAGGAGGCGCTGGGGGGCGCCTGGCCCCGGCTCCCGGTCCGCACGATGCGCGCACGGAAGCCATCCGCTCTGCCGTCTTCCACCCAGACCCGGAGGATCAGGACACCGGTCCGTTCTGAGGGGATTTCCATGAGGGGAAAATATGCCCGCCCGTGTCACCTCGGCGTTGTCGCCGTGTGTCCGGGTTCGTCATCGGCGGCGGCGGAAACGGACCGGTGACGTTCGTGTGATGTGCGTATCGCGGTCCGGCCAAGCCGGGACCGGCATCCTCTCGGGGCACGCTTCCGAGCGCGGAGGGGGGGATACGCATGGGTGACTTCGGTGTCATCGCCGATGTCTCGACGGTCATCGCGCAGAGCCTGTCCCAGGCCCTGCGCGGGCTCAGCCAGGTGGAACCGCCGATCGCGGAGCTCAACGACCTCTCCGAGACGGTGCAGACACCGCCGCCGAAGCTCACGGTGTTCCTCTACGAGATCGCCGAGGACCCCACATCGCGCAACCGGCCGCCGGTGCGCTCCCAGCCACCCGCCCCACCGACCGCCCGCAAGCCGCCGATGGCGCTGCTACTGCGATACCTGGTCACGCCCTGGGGCGGCGACCAGGCGACCCAGCACCGGATGCTCGGACGGGCCCTGCAAACGTTCTATGACGACGCGATCCTGGACGGCGCACAGCTGTCCGGCAGCCTCGCGGCGAGCACCGACTCGCTGCACCTCAGCCTGACCCCGCTCACCTTGGACCAGAAGTCCTGGGTCTGGTCTGGTACGCGATTCAGAAGCCGTACCGGCTGTCGCTGAACTACGAGGTCCGCGTGGTCAACCTGGACTCCGCGGTCGAGACGCCGGTGCACCCGGTGCGGAGCCGGGTCATCGGCGGGGCGGTGATGCCATGAGCCGCTTCATACCCCGCTGGAACGATCGACGCTCTACAGCCCGGCCTGGCTCATACCGTACGACGACTTCGCCCACCGTCCAGGCGCTGGTGGACACCTCCGACACCCTGGAGAACGTACGGAAGGTCTACGTCGACGCGGTGCGCGATCTGCTGCGGCCCGACAGCCGGGAACACGCGCCCCCGGTGGTCCGGTTCGTCTGGGACGAGGAGGTCTTCACCGGAGTCGTGGAGAAGCTGGACGTCAACTACCAGCTCTTCCAGCCGGACGGTGTGCCGCTGCGGGCCATGCTGGACCTCTCGCTCAAGGAGTTCCGCACGGCCGCCTCGCAGGTCGCCGGGACACCGCGCTCCTCTCCCACGGTGGAGAAGAGCTATGTGGTGCGCCGTGGCGACACGCTCAGCTCCATCTCCGCCGCGCTGTACCGGCGGCCCGACGCCTGGCGGGAGCTGGCGCGCGCCAACGGCATCGGCGACCCGCGGGACCTGCGACCGGGCCGGGTGCTGACCGTGCCCCGGCTGTCGTGAGGAGCGCGCGATGAGCACCCCCGCGCCCGAGGTCGCCTCGCCCGACCGGTACGCGCCCGAGTTCGACGTGCGCATCGAGGGCCTGGAGATGGATCCGTCCACCAAGAACGACATCATCGACATCAAGGTGAACCGGGACATCGATGAGATGTCCGGCTTCGATCTCACCCTGAACAACTGGGACGATGCGAACCTGCGGTTCAAGCCCAGCGATTCGCCGCGGTTCCGGCTCGGTGGCCGGGTCTCGGTCCGGCTCGGCTACGCCGACGAGCTGCTCACCGTCGCCACCGGGACCATCTCCACGCTCAGCCCCAAGTTCACCGATGGCGCTTCGCCCACCGTCCAGGTCAGCGGCGTGGACGGGCTGCTGCGGCTCAAGGACCGCAAGCCCACCGAGAACGAGGTCAAGATCTACCGCGATCTGCCCGACTGGCGCATCGCCGAGCAGATCGCCCAGCGCAACCATCTGCGCATCCAGGTCACCAGGGAGGGGCCCACCCACGACCGGGTGGTGCAGAAGAACCAGGACGACGCCACATTCCTGCTGGAGCGGGCCAAGCGGCTCGACTTCGACTGCTGCATCCTGCCGGACCCCACGACCGGCGAGGACACGCTGTACTTCATCAAGCCGACCGATGGCCGCGACGGCCGCCCGATCCGGTTGTACCGGCTGGCGTACGCACCCGGGCTGAGCACCGGTCCCACCGCCCAGCCCGAGGGGCTGGTCCCCAACCTGATCGAGTTCACCCCGACCCTGACCGTCTCCCAGCAGGTCAGCAAGGTCACCGTGCGCGGCTGGGACCCTCGTACCAAACAGCCGATCGCGTTCACCGCGACCGCCGAGAACCTGCCGGCCGGGGAGAACACTGCCGATGGGCAGAGCGGGCCGCGGGCCGCCGACTCCACCTTGCAGGGCCGCCAGGAGGTCGTGGTGGACGCCCCGGTCGGCAGCGACCAGGAGGCCCGCGAACTGGCGATCAGCCTGTTGCGCGAGCGTGCCTACGAGTTCATCACCGCGACCGGCAAGGTGGCGGGTCTGCCCGAGCTGAGGCCCGGCGACAACCTGGAGATCTACGGCCTCGGCCGCCGCTTCTCGGGCACCTACTTCGTCAAACGGGTCGAGCACACCCTCAACACCAGCGGTTTCTTCACCCAGTTCACCGCACGGCGGATCCACCAGGGGGCCCAGTGACCATGAGGGGCACACCACGCGCCCGCTCCGCCGACAAGCGCTACTACGGCGTCGTCGAGGCGCTCGTGGTGGAGAACGAGGGTGATGACGAAGGCCAGGTCAAGCTGAAGTTCCCGTGGTTCGACGACACCACGGTCACCGACTGGGTCCGGGTCGGCCAGCTGTACGCGGGGAGTGGCTACGGCTCGGTGTTCGTCCCCGAGAAGGGCGATGAGGTGCTCGTCGCCTTCGTCCACGGGGACATGCGGTACCCGATCGTGCTGGGCGGCCTCTACAACAGAGAGGACAAGCCGCCGACCGCCCGGACCGAAGGCCGCGACCAGAAGATGATCCGGACCCGGCACGGCCATGAAGTGCTCCTGGACGACACCCGGTCCAAGGCCGCCGTACGGATCACCTCCGCCGCAGGACATGTGGTGGAGCTGGACGACCAGGGCAAGGCGATCCGGATCACCGCGGCCGAGGGCGGCAGCGTCACCGTGACCGCGCAGGGCGACATCACCCTCAAGGCGCCGAAGGTGACGGTCGAATCCCCCTCCATCGACCTCGGCGGCGGCGCCACCGAACCGCTGGTGCTCGGCAACGCGCTGCTCCAGGCGTTCAACGCCCACACCCACCCCTCCGCCGCCGGGCCCACCGGCCCGCCGACCCCGCCGCTCACCCCCGCCGTGCTGGCGAAGAAGGCGAGGACGGCATGAGCGAGGAGTTCCTCGGAACCGGGTGGCGGTTCCCGATCCTGCCCGACGCGTCCGGGCGGCTCGGGTACGCCGTCGGCGAGGAGAGCATCGAGCACTGTCTGCGGGCGCTGCTGCTCACCGCCACCGGCGAGCGGGTCATGCGGCCCGAACTGGGCACCCGCGCCCAGGAGTTGCTGTTCGCGCCCGGCAGTGTGCAGAACCTGCGCGATCTGGAGCGGTCGATCGCCACCGCCGTCCGTGACCATGAGCCGCGGGTGGAACTGGAAGAGGTCCGCGCGGAGGCCGACCCCGCCGACGAGTCGCGGATCACCGTCTCGGTCGTCTACCGCATCCGGCGCAGCAACACCAAGGCCAACCTGGTGTTCCCGTTCTACACCGGACTCACGGGCCTCACCGGGGGCACCCCATGACCCTGCCCGCGCCGAAGCTGGACGACCTCACCTGGGCCGACATGATGGCGGCCATCCGCCGCCGGATCCCCGCCGAGTCCGACGGCATCTGGACGCTGCACGCGCCCGTCGACCCCGGTGTCACCCTCCTCGAACTCTTCGCCTACCTCCTCGAACATCGGCTGTACTGGCTCGACCAGGTGCCGGACGCGCTCGTGGTCGCCGTACTGCGGCTGCTCGGCCTCGAACCGCCGCGCCCCGCCCGCCCCGCCGCCACCGTGCTGCGCCTCGCCGCCCGGCAGGAGGACACCGCCCTGCCCGTGGTCCCCGCCGGGACGGCGCTGACCCGCGACCCCACCGGGCAGATCGTCTTCACCCTCGATGACGACGTGGCCGTCCTCCCGCTCGCCGAGGGCGGTGAGGTCACCGTGTGGACCGACCGCGACCGCACGGCGGATCTGCGGGCCCGGCGCGGTATCGCGCTGCTGGCGAGCGACGGCGCCCCGGCGCAGGTCCGGTTCACCCTGCCGCTCACCGGGGAGCATCCCGCTCCCGGCCCGATCGGCCTGCTCGTCGAGTTGGACGCGCCCGCCGCGTCCGTGCCGTCGTGGCTGCCCGGGGCGGTCGCCGACGTACCGCCGCCCGCCGAGCTGACCTGGTCCTGGTTCCGGCCGGGCACGGACCTCTCCGGCGGGTTCGAGAAGGTCGAGGACGGCACGGGCGGGCTCAGACGGTCCGGTGTCGTCCGGCTGCACCCGCCGGCCGGCTGTACCACGCGCGACACCGGACTGCTGGTGACGACCCCGGCCGCCACCTACGCGGCCCCACCCCGTCTGCTCCAGCTCGCCGTCAATGTGTCCGCCGCGCGAGGCGCTGGCCGAACTGGACGACGCCGGGGAGTGGCACGACATCTCCGGCTACATCGACCAGGGCTTCTATCTGGTGTCACTGCGCGAGCCCGTGCTCGACCGGTTCAAGAAGCGGATCGGCGAGCTCGGCGGATACAACATGTACACCATGTGGCCGCCCGTGCACGCCCCCGCGTTCGGCGCCCTGCGCCGCAAGGCGGAGGAAGAGGTCCTCGGCGGCTTCGAGGTGGCCGACCCCAAGCTCCCGGTCGTCGCCGACCAGAGCGGGGAACTGCTGACCGACGCGGCCGGTGTGCGCACCATGCTGCTCGACACCTTCAACCGCCCGATCCGCTGGCCGGACATGGTGGCGACGATGCGGGAGCAGGGCATCACCAAGGTCTGCATCGCGGGTCCGGACAACCTCTTCGGCCGGGTGACCAGCACCGGGGAGAACTTCGAGGTCGTGGCCATCGACGCCCGTAAGGCGATGCGCCCGCGTGTCCGCCAGCGGAGTGCCCGCCGGGCGAGGCGGTGACCGCCGTTCCACCACGCCGGCCACGGCCCGACCCCGATCATCGTCCGCCCGCCTGATGGAGGCGCTGCCCCCGGGCGGCGCCGCCTGATGGAGGCGCTACCCCCGGGCGGCGCCCCCGGTGAAATTGACTGATCGATCTCGAACGGGTTAGCGTGCCGGTATGGCACGGAGGAAGGAATTCGACCCGGAGGCCGCGCTGGACGCCGCGATGCGGCTGTTCTGGCGCAATGGCTACGAGGCCACGTCCACGAGCGATCTGGTGGACGGGCTGGGTATCGCCCGGGCGAGTCTGTACGGGACCTTCGGGTCCAAGCGCGGGCTCTATCTGGCCGCGCTCGACCGCTTTCTCTCCGGTGGCGCGGGGCCGAGCCCGGCCGACATCCTGGCGTCGCGTGAATCGGCCCTCGACGCCGTCCGGGACCTCCTGGAGACCAGCGCGGCGACCCCGGATCCGGGCACGCCCCAGGGGTGTTTCGCGGTCAACGCCACCGTGGAGCACGGCGATTCCGACCCCGAGATAGCGCGGCGCCTCGAAGGCAACCGAAGCCGCCTGGAGACCGCGCTCCACGGTGCGCTGCTGAGGGCCCGCGCGCAGGGCGAGTTGGCGCCCGGCGTCGATCCGAAATCGGCGGCGACCATGCTGGCCTCGCTCAACAGCGGTCTGAAGGTGCTGTCGTGCGCGGGCGAGGGCCAGCGTGACCGCATCACCACCACGGTCGACGCCGTCATGTCGATGCTGACCTCCCCGGCGGCCGCCACCACCGGCTGACGGCCGCGATCCACGGCCGCGCGATCGCGGGATACACCCATGCTCCCGAGTGGCCCGTGTCTGCGCTAATTCAAGACTACTCAGTCCCGAAACATGGAGTGGCAATGATTTTCGACCATCGCGGAGAGCCGGTCCGCACCGGCCGCGCCGCCGTCAACGGAACCAAGCTCCACTACCGAACGGCCGGCTCCGGCCCGGTGGTGGTGCTGCTCCACGGTGTGCCCAAGACCGGCTATCACTGGCGGCATCTGGTCCCGAAGCTGACCGCGCGGTACACGGTCGTCGTGCCCGACCTCCGTGGTCTGGGCGATTCCGCCCATCCCGCGGATGGGTTCGACGTGGCGACGATGGGCGATGACATCGACGCACTGATGGCCCACCTCGGACATGGGTCCTATGCCGTGATGGGGGAGGACTGGGGAGCGGTGGTCGGCTATCAACTCGCCGCCCGGCACCGTGACCATGTGAAGGCCCTGGTGTTCGCCGAGGCGTTGCTGCCCGGGTTCGGCTTCGAGGGCCACACCGCTCTGACCCATGAGAACGTCTCGGGCGGGATGTTCCTGTGGCATCTGGGCTTCTATTTCCAGCCGGACGTGCCCGAGATGCTGATCGCCGGGCATGAGCGCGAGCTCATCACCCATATGCTGAAGGAGGAGCGCGACTACCCCGACACCGCCACCGCCGACGCGGTCGACGAATATGTGCGCTGCTACTCCATGCCCGGCGGTATCCGCTCGATGCTGGCGATCTACCGGGCGATGCTCGTGGACGCCGAACAGAACCGGCGGGCGGCGCGCACCAAGCTGGACATCCCGGTGCTGGCGCTCGGTGGTGACGCCTTCATCGGCGACCGGAACGAGGCCCAGATGCGGCTGCTCGCCCACGATGTCACCGGCCATGTCTTCACGGCCGGACACGATCTCGCCGAGGAGGTGCCGGACGAGGTGGCCGATGTGCTGCTGCCGTTCCTGGCCGACCGGCTCATGTGAGCTGAGCCCGGGGCCGCTCCCCACCTCGGCGCTCTCTTGCGGTTACTCAGGAGCTGTAGGAGAGTCACCGTATGGGGACCAAGCAGTACACCGGCGCGCCCGAAGACGCCGACCTGATGCGCGCGGACTCGCTGGCGCGGGAGATCTTCTCGGACATCGCCAACAAGTGGGCGTTCCTGATCATCGAGTTCCTCGGTGAACGCACCCTGCGCTTCAGTGAGTTGCGCAACGAGGTCGAGGGCATCAGCCACAAGATGCTCACCCAGAACCTGCGCATGCTGGAGCGCAACGGCCTGGTCGAGCGGACGGTGCACCCCACCGTGCCGCCACGGGTCGAGTACACCCTCACCGAGCCGGGCCAGGCCCTGCGGGCGACGGTCGACGGCATGTGCGGCTGGACCCATAAGTACCTCGGCCGGATCGAGGACTCCCGCCGCCGCTTCGGCGCCTGAACGAGACGGACACCGGCCGCGCAGTGGCCCCGGCCTTCATGGGGCCACCGCGCGGCCACGCTCAGTCGAGGACCGCGGTGGCCTCGATCTCGACCAGATGCTCGGGTACGTCCAGCGCCGCGACGCCCAGCAGCGTGCCCGGCGGCACCGGGGTGACCCCCAGCTTCGCGGCCGCCCGGGCGGCCCCCTCCAGGAACAGGGGCATCTTCTCGGGGGTCCAGTCGACGACGTAGACGGTCAGCTTCACCACATCGTCGAAGGAGCCGCCGGCCCCGGCCAGGGCGGTGCCGACGTTGAGGTAGCACTGCTCGACCTGAGCGGCGAGGTCGCCTTCGCCGACCGTGACCCCCTCGGCGTCCCAGGCGACCTGCCCGGCCATATGGACCAGCCTCGACCCGGTCGCGATCGACACCTGCCGGTACGCCTCGACCTCCGGCAATCCGCTGGGGTTGACCAGGGTGATGGCCATGCTGTCCGCCTTCCCGTCATGGGAGCCCATGGGCCCGCTGCCGCGAAACCCCTGAGCGCTCTCTCGTGGTTACTCGGAAACCATAAGAGAGTGGCCGCTGACATGGAAGAACGCACTTTTCGGTGACTGAGTCACCTTATGGTGACCGCCTGGGTCGGGGGTCTCGCGTACGGAGTCCGTGTACGGCCGGGCTTCCCGCTTTGTCATGTACGGGCTACAGTGGTGCAGCGTCGTGGGAGCGCTCCCAAGCTCCCGATCCTCATCCTCGGCCGAAGGATCGCCATGACCCCCACCCCATATCGCGCTCTGGCCGCCGCCGCGGTGGCCGTGGCGCTGGCGCTGACCGCACCGGCCGCGCCACGGGCCTCGGCACAGCCGGCGGCCTGTGCCGCCAATGGCTTCTGCGAGGACTTCGAGTCCCAGACCGGGACCACCCCCGCCGGGCGCTGGACCACGGCCGTCGCCAACTGCTCGGGCACCGGCACCGCCACCGTGGACACCACCACGGCTCACGGCGGCACCAAGTCGGTGCGGGTCACCGGCAAGGCGGGGTACTGCAACCACGCCTTCGCGGGCACCTCGCTGTCCGATGTGCCGTCCGGCGGCGACCTCTACGCCCGCTTCTGGGTCCGCCACACCACCGCACTGCCCGCCCAGCACGTCACGTTCGCCGCCCTGCGCGACGCCAATGACAACGGCCGGGACCTGCGTATGGGCGGGCAGAACAAGGCACTTCAGTGGAACCGGGAGTCGGACGACGCCACTCTGCCCGCGCAGAGCCCGGCGGGCGTCGCGCTCAGCACCCCGCTGCCCGTCAACACCTGGACCTGTCTGGAGTTCCGCCTCGACCGCACCGCGGGCCGCCTGGACACCTGGGTGAACGGCGGGCTCGTCACCGGTCTGGTGGTCGACGGCACCCCGACCCAGGACGTCGACCAGCAGTGGCTGAACCGGGGCGGGTGGCGGCCCGCCCCGGGCGACCTGCGGCTGGGCTGGGAGAGCTACGGCGAGGGCGACGACACCCTGTGGTACGACGACGTGGCCGTCGGCACCTCCCGTATCGGCTGCTGAGCGCCGGATACCGGATGGAGGTTCAGGGGTTCGTGGAGCACCAGCACCAGGTGCCCATGGCGGATCAGGCGTTCACGGCGGATCAGGGGTTCGGGGGGATCAGGGGTTCGGGGGATCAGGGGTTCAGGGGGAAACTGACCGACCGGGACTTCTTCCACTCCTCGTGCTCCAGGTCCTTGGCCTCGGTGCCGTCCCCGTACAGGTCGGCCGAGCCGCTGTCGGTGATCACCTGGGCTCGGGCGCCGGGCGCCGTGAGGTCGGGCACGTCCACCACGATCTCCCAGCCGCCCGGGTCGGCCGTCGGCAAGTCGAGCCGCTTGACCGGCTGGTGTCCGGCGACGCCGTCCCAGGAGTAGAGCGCGTACGGGGCGCTGTTGTCCTCGGCCGCCCAGGAGCCGGCCACGATCAGGTACTGGCCCTTGTCGTTGCGGCGGATGTCACGGATGCTCAGACCCCCGAGGTCGAGGGTGATCGGGTCGCCGAAGGTGGCGTGGGTGTCCTTGTTACCGCCTGACCGGGCCAGCTCGTCGGCATTGGTGACCGGGACCAGCAGCGCCTTGCCGCCCTCGGCCGGCGGCACCAGCGGCGCCCGGAAGCCGAGGTACGCGGTGGAGCCGGAGCCGGGCGCGAACTCCAGGCCCTCGACGTTGAATCCGTCGATCTGCTTGGGCACCTGGCCGTCCGCGGTGCCCTTGGCGAAGCCGAGCCGGTCCCCGTTGGCCTTGTCCCAGGCCACCAGGTCCTCGCGCAGACCCCGGTAGGAGCCGTCGACCTCGAGCTCGGTGTCGGCGCCCGAACCGGAGACGGTGGTGGTGAAGAGGGTGAAGCGGTCCTCCTTCGGCTCACCGTCCTTGTTGTTGCCCAGCGAACCGGTCCAGTAGATGGTGTCGCCGACGCGGGCCGCGGCCTCGATGTCGATCTCCTTGTCGACGTCGAGGTCGGAGCTGACGTCCCAGGTGCGCACCGGCGCGCCGGACGCGTCGCGCCGGTACAGGCGCAGGACGTTGGACTCGTCGTCGGCGACGACCATATAGCCGCCGCCGACGTCCACGGCGGCGGAGGAGTCGCTCGAGCCGGTCGGGTAGCGGGTGGCGGCGGCGTCCCGGACGGCGCCGGAGGCCGCGTAGTGCAGGGTGGTGGTGGCGCTCTTGCCACCGAGGCCGTTCACTCCGAGGGTGAGATCGGTGTAGCCCTTGCCGCGCGCCCTTACGGTCACCTTGCGGGTGGCGCCGGTGCCCGTCACCGAGACATCGCCGGTCCGGGCGACCGAGCCGCGGGTGGTGGCGGTCGCGGACACGGTGAGCGCGCCCGCGTCGGCGCCGCTCTGGCCGACCTTCACGGTCACGGTCGGGTCGCCGGTGGCGCCCACGGCGCCGGACAGGTACGCGTCGGAGAGCTTGATGGTCGGCGTGCCGTAACCCGTGCTCCCGGCCATCGCGGTGGCCGGAAGGGCCGAGAGCGCCGCGGCGCCGGCCACCAGCGCCAGCGCGGCGTGGCGGACCCGGCGGACCCGGCGCGGGGGAGCGGCATGGAACGGGACCATCGTGAGTACCCTTCGTCGGCTGCGGGGCCGGTCGGCGGACCGGCACACCGCCCTGACGATGGATCATCTACATGACGTGGGCATGAATAATCTGCGAACGTGGCTCAAGCCCCGCCCGCGGGGCCGCCGTCGTCAGCAGACGCCGTCGCCCGGCTTGGGGTTCCCGAGCCCGAAGAGCGGCCGCAGCTTCAGCCCGGCCCAGGTGCCCAGGAGGGCGAAGGCGCCCCAGATCCAGCCGTGCAGGCTGCCGGAGGCGATCCCCGCGAGGTAGGCGCCGATGTTGCAGCCGCCCGCCAGCCGGGCGCCGATGCCCATCAGCACGCCGCCGAGCACCGCCGCGGTCGCCGTTCGCCACGGCACACCGCGGTGCAGGGTCCAGGTGCCGCCGAGCGCCGCGGCGACCGCCGCGCCGATCATGATGCCGATGTCGGTGAGGCTGGTCTTGTCGGTGAGCACGGGCCCCGCGAGCATCTCCTTGTTCCCGGGCTGCTGCCACCAGCTCCAGCTCTCCGGATGGCCGCCGAGCGCCCGTACCAGCTCCGCACCCCACAGGCTGAAGGCGCTGGTGATGCCCCACGCGCCACCGGAGACGGCCAGCACACCGGCGCCCAGTGCGGCCAGCGCCAGCGCGCCGACCGCCAGCGGCCAGGAGCCGCGCAGGATTCGGGCGGCGGCACTGCGCGCGGAGGGCACCGCATCGATCGGCGGCGGGTTGCGGCGGGCCTGGACGCGCCGGCTGACCAGGGCGATGGCGGCGAGCACCAGGATCGTCACCGCCCAGGAACCGAACCAGCCGATGTGGTCCGCCATGACGACCGGATCCAGCGCGGGCAGGTCCTTCCACAGGTCGAACTGCCAGGCGGCGAGGGTCGCTCCGGCGATGAAGCCGCCCAGCGTGAGCACGATCGAGGTCTGGCCCGAGCCGACCGCGAAGAGGGTGCCTGAGGCGCAGGCCCCACCGAGCTGCATGCCGACGGCGAAGACGAACGAGCCGATCAGCAGCCCGAGCCCCAGCGGTCCGGCCGAAGGCGCCGGCACGGATCCGAACAGTCCGGTCCCGGTGCCGATGAGCAGGGCGAACAGCGTGGCCGTGGTGCCGAGCAGCAGGGTGTGGGCGCGCAGTCCGGTGCCGTTGCCGACGGCCACCAGCTGCCGCCAGGCGGAGGTGAAGCCGAAGCGGGAGTGGAAGAGGGCGACGCCGAGCCCGAGGCCGAGCAGCAGCAGAACGCCGGGCTTGGCCCCATGGGCGGACCATACATACGCGGTCAGCGCGGCGGCGAGCAGCCCGGACACGGCGAGCGGCACCCGGCGCACCGGTGGCGCGGCGGGTGCGTCCGGCCGGGGGGCGGAGGTGGGTGAGGGGGACAGCAGTGCGGAGGTCTTCGCTGCCCCGGCGGGCGTGGCGGTGGTCACGTGCGGACTCCGGAGACGTTCGAGGGGATGTCACTGGGCGGAAGGGCCCGGCCGGGCGGCGCGGCGCCACGGCGGGCGGCGCGCGGTGGGGAAACCGGCCGGTTCCGGCTCAGCGGCGACAGAGGCCGTCGTCGACGCACCACGCCGAGCTCGCGAACAGCGCGAGACAGAGCAGATGGGCGGGTGCGGACATGCACCCCAGGATATGGTCCGGATTTCAGAAACCGGACCCCGGTCTCACCATGTGATCTGTGGGGTCAGCCACAGGCCGAACCCCGAGGGCGTTCCCCGGGTGCCCGGGGCGTCTCAGCGCGGCCGCAGGCCGGTGAGCAGGGTGTTCACGGTGCCGGTCACAAGCTCGTCGAGCGGGCGGTCCCCGTGCACGCCGGTGGCCACGAGCACGGTGAGTCCCCGCAGGAGCGCCAGCAGGGTCATGTCGGCCCGGCCGGTGGTGTCGGGGTCGATGTCGCCGCGCGCCCGCGCCTCGGCCAGGAGGCGCAGCGGCGCGGCGAACGCCCTGTCGTTGGGGCGCCATCGAACCGCAGCCGACTTCCGCCGATCCGCTTATCGCGCCTCGGCCGCTTACGGCCAGTCGAAGCTGGCCAATCTGCTCTTCACCCTGGAGCTGCAACGGCGGCTGACGCGGGCCGGCTCCGCCGTGCGCGCCCTCGCCGCCCACCCCGGCGCGGCGCGGACGGGGCTGAACCGTCACCTCGGTCCGGTGATGAGCCTCGTCGCGACGGCCGCCGGGCGGCTGATGATGCAGAGCGAGGCCGCGGGATGCCTGCCGACGCTGTTCGCCGCCACACGGGATCTGGCGGGAGCGAGCTATGTCGGCCCCGGCGGACGGGGCGAACGGCGTGGCCGTCCCACGCTCGTGGGGCGCGGCGCCGCCGCTCGGGACGAGGTGCTGGCGGCCGGGCTGTGGGAGTTGTCCGAACGGCTCACGGACACCGCCTTTCCCCTCGGCTGACCCGGGGCGCGTTCGCCGGTGGGGGCGCCGCCGTCAGCCGTCGTCGCCCCGCTCGGCGTTGTCGCTGTCCGCGAAGCCGACGTACATCGAGTGGTGCAGCTCCGCCACATGGTCCCGGAGCAGACCGGCGGCCAAGGCTGCGTCACGCGCGCCGAGCGCGGCCCTGATGGCCTTGTGCTGTTCGTTGCTGCCGCGGAGGTAGTCCAGCGGATACGGCAGGAAGTACGCGTACAGCTCTCCGGTGACCCGCTCGTACATCGCCAGGGCGGAGGGCAGCCCGGCGGCCTCGGCGAGGGCCAGATGGAACCGCTTGTCACCGGCGTGGAACTCGGCCCAGCTCCCGGCCGCGTCCATCTCCCGGACGCACTGGTCGAGTCGGTCGAGCCCCGGCTGATCGAGCCGCTCGGCGGCCAGCTGCGCGAAACCGGCCTCCAGCACGATGCGCTCGTCGATCAGCCGGTGCACCCGCTCGCTGTCCTCCCGGTACGCGGCGACCTGCGCCACGGTGCGGCGCCGGGGCCGCTCCGCGATGAACGTGCCGCCCGTGCGTCCCGGGCGCCGTTGGACGACACCCTCGTCCTCCAGGGTCCGCAGGGCCCGGCGGACGGTGATCTCGCCGACCCCGAGCGCAGCCGCCGTGGCCTGGACATTGGGCAGCCGCTCACCGGGCGCCAGCAGGCCCAGGTCGACGGCCAGCGAGATCCGGGCCCGGACGGTGTCGACCGCGCTGGTGCGCCGGATCGCGGCGAGGGCGCTGCTGGTCAGGGCGCTCGGTGCGCCGGACGGTTCCTGGATCGCCATTCCCTCAGGGTAGGCACCCGGCCCCGCGGCCTCCCCACGGCCTCGGCGCACGGCCTCGGGACGGGGCCGCCGCTTTGCGGAACCGTAACCTCCGGGGGTTTACCTGATCAAAGTGAGCATGTTTGTATGGCTCGCATTCACCCCTGGACGCCCACTCCGAAGGCACCGATGAAGATCTCCGGACTACAGACGGCGGGCACGCCCGGCGACGTCGACGCCAACCTCCACGAACTGGACGCGGCGTGCCGCCGGGCCCGTGCCGAGGGTGCCGAGCTCCTGGTCACCACCGAGCTGTTCGTCACCGGCTACGACATCGGGGACACCGTCCGGGACCTGGCCCGCACCGACCTGCTGACCCCGGCCCGGGAGATGGCCGCCGCACATGGCATCGCGCTCGTCCTCGGAGCACCCGAGTACGACTCCGGCGCCTACTACAACAGTGCCTTCTTCATCGACCCGGCCGGAACGGTGCTCGGCCGCCACCGCAAGAACCACCTCTTCGGCGAACTCGACCGCAGGTACTTCACACCGGGCGACAGAACCGCTCCCGTCATCGACTACGGGGGCGTCCGGATCGCCATGCTGATCTGCTACGACGTGGAGTTCCCCGAGAACGTACGGGCCGCCGCCCTGGCCGGCGCGGACCTCGTCGCGGTCCCGACCGCCCAGATGCGACCGTACGAATTCATCGCCGAGCACCTGCTGAGGGTGCGCGCCTGGGAAAACCAGATCTACATCGCCTACGTCAACCATGACGGCGACGAGGGTTCACAGCGCTACGTCGGCCGCAGCTCCATCGTGAGCCCGTCGGCGACCGTGCTGGACAGCGTCGAACACGGCAACCGGCTGCTCTTCGCGACCGTGGACCCATACACGGTCCGGGAAGCACGCAAGGCCAATCCGTATCTGGCCGACCTCCGGCCAGACCTCTTCACCCCGTCCGCCCGCGCCACCAAGGACCCGTCATGCTGACCGACCCCGATGTGCAGTCATCCACCCCGCGACCGACGCAGACGAACCTCTCGGGGCGGCTCGGCACCGGTGCCATCGTCTTCATGGTGATCGCCGCTGCCGCGCCCCTGACGGTGGTCGGCGGCAACGTACCGCTCGCCATCGCCGGCGGCCCCGGCGCCGGAGCCCCCGTGGGCTTCGCCCTCGCCTCCCTGATCCTGCTGGTGTTCGCGGTCGGCTTCGTCACCATGACACCCCACGTGCCGCAGGCCGGCGCCTTCTACGCCTACGCCACCCGTGGCCTGGGGGACCGTGTCGGAGTGGGCACGGCCGCCGTCGCGCTCGTCGCCTACACGGCGGTCCAGGTCGGCGTCTACGGCTATCTGGGATGGGCCGTGAACGATGTCCTCCACTCCTTCGGCGGGCCGACCCTGCCCTGGTGGGTGTGGGCGCTCGCGGCACTGGCCATCGTGGCCTTCCTCGGCTACCGCCATATAGACCTCAGCTCCAAGGTCCTCGGGGTCGCGCTCGTCCTGGAGATCGCGGTGGTGCTCGTCCTGGACGCGGGGATCTTCGGCCGGGGCGGCGCCCACGGCGTCAACGTCGAGTCGTTCACCCCGCATACGGCGTTCTCCGGCCCGCTGGGCGTGGCCGTGCTGTTCGCGATCACCGGATTCATCGGCTTCGAGGCCACCGCCGTCTTCCGCGACGAGGCCCGCGACCCGGAGCGGACCATCCCGCGGGCCACGTACCTCGCCGTCCTGATCATCGGCGCCTTCTACACGCTGTCCTGCTGGGCGCTGGTCCTGGCGGCGGGCACCGAGGACGCCACGGCCGTGGCCCAGAAGACCCTGGACGGCCAGGGCAACATGCTCATGGACACCGCCCAGACCTACGTCGGCACCGCGCTGCGGGACGTCATGCAGGTCCTGCTGCTCAGCAGCCTCTTCGCCTGTGTGCTCTCCTTCCACAACGTCATCGCCCGCTACACCTTCACCCTCGCCCGCAAGGACCTCCTCCCGGCCCGGCTGGGCGCGGTCCATCCGCGCCACCACTCGCCGTCCGTCTCCTCCATCGTCCAGACCGTCACCGCGCTGGTCCTGGTCGTCGCCTGCGCCGCCATCGGACTGGATCCGCTGGTGGGCGTCTTCGGCTCGATGGCGGGGGTGGCGACGGTCGGCATGATCGTGCTCATGGTCATCACCTCCGTCGCCGTGGTCACCTTCTTCGCGCGCAACGCCGAGCTCTCCTCGGGCAGGCGCTGGCAGACCCGGATCGCGCCGCTGCTGGCCGTGGCCGGACTGCTCACCGCGATGTGGCTGGTGTTCTCCAACTTCACGCTCGTCACCGGCGGTGGTGTGGGCGTGAGCACCGTCCTCGCCGTCATTCCCTTCCTCGCCTTCATCGCCGGTCTGGTCCGAGGGCCCGGCGCCGCACGCGGGCGGATGTGAGACGCCGCGCCCCGCTCGGCCGCCACGACAGCCGAGCGGGGCGTCAGGGGTCCTTGCACTATGCCCGCGCGACCCGGGCGGGCATAGTGCAAGGACCCCTCAGAGCGCGGTCCGCTCCACGGGGATCCACAGCTCCGCGTCCGCCCGCGCCGCGTCCTGGGACAGCCGGGTGCGCAGGATCTCCGGGCCCGGCCTGCTCTGGTACGGGTTGGACGGGAACCACTGGGTGAAGACGTCCCGCCACAGATACTGGAGCGCTTGCGGGAACGGCCCGGAGTTCTCGAATACGGCCCATGCCCCCGCCGGAACGGCGAGCGCGTCCAGGCCCTCCGGAGCGCCGGCCCCGGTCACCACCCCGTGGTAGTAGTCCAGTTCGGTGCCCTCGGCCCGGCTCGGGTCGAGGTTGTCGCTCACCCCCAGGATCCCCTCCGGCTCCTGATCCGACAGGGCGGCGATACGCCGCATCGTCTCCTCGTCGATGCTCCGGATGAACTCCGCGATCCGCGGATTCACCCCCTCATGGACGAGCGGGACACGGACCTTCTTGCCCACCACATGGAATCGCTCCTTCTCCACGACCCGGTATCGCATGCTGCTGCTCCCTTCGACAACGAGGCGGAAGGACATCCGCGGCTGGGAGTTCACGGCGGCACCCGCTCGCCGGGCCTCGCCCGGACCCACACCGTGCATGGCCCGGAACGCACGCGCGAACGCCTCTCCCGAGCCATAGCCGTAGCGCACCGCGATCTCCAGGAGCGTCCGCTCCCCGGCGAGCACCTCGGCCCCCGCGACGGTGAGCCGTCTGCGCCGGATGTACTCCGACAGCGAGATCCCCGCCAGCGCGGAGAACAGCCGGCGGAAGTGGTACTCCGACGTCACCGCGATCCGCGCCAAGTCGGCCACCTCGATCCGCTGATCGAGCCGCGACTCGATGTGGTCCAGGGCCTCGTTCAGCCGCTCCAGCACCTCGGTCTCCTTCCCTGACGCCCCTCACGCTAGGAAGTCCACACCCTGCCGGACCCGACATCCCGTGCCCGCTCCGGTCGGGTGGGCCGGATCGCCAAGGGCCGTCCCCGCCGCCGCTTTCCCCGGACTCGGTCGCGGGTTCATCCGTACGCCCGTTCGGTCACCGTTCCATCACAACGCATTCACGGCACTCCCACCCCGCCGCCCCCGCGCCGCATGATGCACCCCACCACACGCACCTGGGAGAGACATGCGCACCCGCACCGTCGAAGCCGCGGCACTCATCGCCATCAGCCTGCTTCTGACCGGCTGTTCCACCGGCGGCGACGCACGCGAGAAGACCACCCCGAGCGCCACCCCGGCCGCCGCCGAGAAGGCCGAGATCACCCGGCGCTGTGTCGATGCCATCGCCGACCGGGCGGCCGCCCACAAGGGCGGAGCGGTGCGCTCCCACCCCGTCCCCGAACCGTGTGCCCGGCTGTCGGACGCCGACTATCTGGACGCCTATATGGAAGGTCTCGAGCAGGCGCACCGCGCCGCGCGGAAGACATCTCAGAGCGAATCGGCCAAGCCGTCCGACGACTCGGGGCGCTGATCCGAGGCCCGGTCCGCCGCCCGGTCCAGATGGTCGGCGCAGGAGACCCGTGCGCTCGACCGGGAGCCGTCCGGGCAGAGGACGTTCTCCCAACTCGTCGTCGAGATATCCGCATCCCGCAGCCGCGCACCGCGGAGATCGGAGTCGGACACCGTGGCTCCGGCCAGATCGGCGCCGCTCAGATCCGCTCCGTTGAGGCCGACATGGGTGAGGGACGCCGCCCGCAGATACACGCCGTCCAGCCGTGCGCCCTCGAAACTGACATCGGTGAGCAGACCCCTGCCGAGCCTGGCGCCGCTCAGATCGGCGCCGCGCAGATCGACCTGCGAGAGGGTGGCGGAGGTGAGGTCCGCCCGCCGGAGGTCGGCGCCCCGCAGATCGACGTTCTCCAGCGACACCGCGGCCAGCCGTGCCGCGTAGAGATTGCCGCGCCGCAGATTGGCCTCGGACACCAGTCCGGTCAGGGTGGACCGTTCGAGATTCACGCACCGCAGCTTCTTCTGCCACAGGTCGCCACCGGCCACGGTGCGGCTGGAGAGATCCTTGCCCGTACGGCCGGAACAGCTCCGGCCGTGGGCGTCGTCCTCCCCGCACCCGGCGAGCAGGGCCGAGGACAGGGCGGCCACGACGAGGCAGGAGAGCGAGCGGGGCCACCGCGTGGTCATGGGCCGACCCATCACGCTGTCAGACGCCGATCAGATCCACCAGATCGTCGGCGTGCTCCTCCTCTTCCTCCAGGATCGACTCCATCAGCCGGCGGGTGGTCGGGTCGTGTTCGCCCAGCCAGCGGATGATCTCCTGATAGCTGGCGATCACGATGCGCTCGGCGAGCAGATTGTGCTCCAGCATCGCCTTCAGGTCGTTGTCGGGCGGTGCGGTGTAGTCGGTCTGGGCGCGCTGGGTGAGCGAGGAGGGGTCGAAGTCGGGGTCGCCGCCGAGCTGGGAGACGCGTTCGGCGGCGCGCAGCGCGTGCTGCATCTCCTCCTTCGCGTGCTCGGTGAACTCCGAGGACACCTGGGCGCGGTCAATCCCGCTGGCCGAGATGGCGTGGCGGGTGTAGCGCAGCCAGCACACCACCTCGGTCGCGATGACGTCATTGAGGATGCCGATGACCCGGTCCTTGTCCAGCCCGTAGGCGTCCGTGACCGGTCCGGCCGCCATCTTCTGCCGGGCCTCTTCACGGATCTTGGTCACGTCCAGCACGAAGTCGTCGCTCATCGGTGCCCTCTCTGCTCTCCTCGGGTTGGGCGAGTGTTCCCCGCCGGGCCCGGAGGGGCTCGGGCAGGGCGGGAAGATGACTGGATCGCCGCACAGCGCCAGCCGATCGGCGGTATCGGCCGATGGCGCCGCGTCAGAAGTGGCCGGCGGATGTGAGGCCCAGGTGCTCGTCTCCGACGTCGCCCGCCTACGAGTTCGGCGCCGGCCAGGAACCGCCCTGGCCGGCGCCGATCACTCCACTGCGGGGTCAGCCCGCGTGGCCGGGCTCCGCCACCTTCGTGCCCGCCGACAGCACCCGGTCCGGGCGGATCGGCAGGTTGCGGTGGCGGACGCCGGTGGCGTGCCACACCGCGTTGGCGACCGCCGCCGCGGCCCCCACGATGCCGATCTCGCCGATACCCTTGATGCCGACCGGGTCGTCCGGGTCCGGGTCGTCCACCCAGTCCGCCTCGATCAGCGGCACATCGGCGTTGGCGGCGAAGTGATAGCCCGCGAGGTCGGGGCTGACGAGGCCGCCCGAGGCCCGGTCCCGGATCGCCTCCTCGTGCAGGGCCATGGAGATGCCCCAGGTCATCCCGCCGATGAGCTGGCTGCGCGCGGTCAGCGGGTTGACGATCCGGCCCGCCGCGAAGATCCCGAGCATCCGCCGCACACGGACCTCTCCGCTGGTGATGTCCACGGCCACCTCGGCGAACTGCGCGCCGAAGGAGTGCCGTTCCTTACTGGCCAGGGCGCCGATCGCCTCGGTGGTGTCGGATCGCGCGGTGATGCCCTCGGGCGGGATGTCGCCGCCCAGGGCCAGCCGCCCGCGCAGTTCGTCCACCGCGATCGCCACCGCCCACGCCCAGGAGCGGGTGCCCATCGAACCACCGGCGAGCCACGCCGGACCGAGGTCGCTGTCCGCGATGACCACCCGGACGCGCTCCGGATCCACCTTCAGCCCGTCCGCGGCGACGAGGGTGATGGCGGTCCGGGCGCCCGTGCCGATGTCCGCCGCGTTGATGCGCACGGTGAAGGTGCCGTCCGCCTCCGCCGTCACCGCCGACGTGGACGGTGCGGCGCCGGAGTGGAAGCTGGCCGCCGCCATACCGGTCCCGAGCAGCCACCGGCCCTCGCGGCGCACCCCCGGACGGGGGTCCCGGTCCGCCCAGCCGAACCTGCGGGAGCCCTCCTCGTAGCAGGCGACCAGATTGCGGCTGCTGAACGGCAGGCCCGAGACGGGGCCCCGGTCGGGCTCATTGCGGACCCGCAGCGCGATCGGGTCGATACCGGTCTTCTCGGCGAGCTCGTCGAACGCGCACTCCAGCGCGAACGAGCCCGGTGCGTCGCCGGGCGCGCGCATGAAGGTCGGTGTCGGCACATCGAGCCGTACGACACGGTCGCTGGTGTGGTGCGCCTCGGCGTCGTACATCACGCGCGCCATCGTGGCGCCCCGCTCGATGAACTCGTGGACGGTCGAGGTGACGCACTCGGACCGGTGGTCGAGCACCCGCAGCCGCCCCGACGCGTCGGCGCCGAGCCTGACCCGCTGTGCGGTGGGGCTGCGGTAGCCGATGGTCGAGAACATCTGGCGGCGGGTCATGACGACGCGGACCGGACGCTGGAGCATGGTGGCGGCCATGGCGGCGGCCACCTGGTGCGGGCGGACCGTCTTGGAGCCGAAGCCGCCGCCGACGTGTTCGGACCGCACCCGTACCGAGGCCGGGTCGAGGGAGAAGATCTGCGCGAGCTCGGCGGCCACCATTGTGCTGCCCTGGTTGGAGTCCAGGACCTCCAGCCGGCCGCCGTCCCAGTGGGCCGTCGCCGCGTGCGGCTCCATGGGGTTGTGGTGCTCTTCCGGCGTGGTGTACTCGGCGTCCACGACGAACGTGGACGCGGAGAGCTCGGCCTCGACGTCCCCCTTCGTCGCCTCCGCGGGCCCGAAGGGCGAGTCCGCGGGGGTGTACATATCGGGGTGTCCGCCGAAGAACGCGCTGTCGTGCTGCTCCTGGTCGTACCGGACCACCAGGGCTTCCGCCGCCTCCCTGGCCTGCTCGGGCCGTTCGGCGACGACCAGCGCCACCGGCCAGCCCATGAAGGGGACACGGTCGTTCTGGAAGACCCCGAGGATCGGGTCGGGCCGCCCGATCGTGCCCATGTAGTCCAGGTTGACCCGCGGGGCGTTCTCGTGGTGGAGGACCGCGAGGACACCGGGCATGGCGAGGACCGCTTCGGTCTCCACCGAGCTGATACGGCCGAGGGCGACGGTGGACAGCACCATCCAGCCGTGGGCGAGGTCGGGCAGGGGGATGTCGCCCGCGTAGCGGGCCGCTCCGGTGACCTTCTCCCGGCCCTCCACGCGGGTGCGCGCGGCGCCGAAGGCCCCCGTCCTCGTGGTGGCTCCGGTCGTCGTGGTCATCGGGCGGCCTCCTCGGCGAGTTCGGTCAGCTGGGCCACGACGAGGTTGCGCATCAGCGGCACCTTGTATCCGTTGTGGGGCAGGGTCTCGGCGGCGGCCAGTTCCGCGTCCGCGGCGGCGGCGAACGCCTCGGCGGTCGCCGGGCCCCCGGTCAGTGCCCGCTCGGCCGCCAGGGCCCGCCACGGCCGGGGAGCGACCGCCCCGAAGGCGAGGCGGACATCCTGGACGACCCCGTCCCGGACGTCGAGGGCGGCGGCGATCGAGCCGATCGCGAAGGCGTAGGAGGCGCGCTCGCGGACCTTCCGGTACCGGGAGTGGGCGGCGACCGGGGCCGGGGGCAGGCTGACCCCGGTGATCAGCGCGCCGGACGGCAGCGCGGTCTCCAGATGCGGGGTGTCACCCACGGGAAGGTAGAAGTCCGCGAGCGGCAACTCGCCCGGCCCGTCGGCGGTTTCGTAATGTACGACGGCGTCGAAGGCGGCGAGCGCGACCCCCATGTCCGAGGGGTTGGTGGCCACACAGTGCTCGGAGGCGCTGAAGATCGCGTGGTTGTGGTGCTCACCCTCGATGGCCGGGCAGCCGCTGCCGGGCAGGCGCTTGTTGCAGGGCCCCGCCACATCGGTGAAGTAGCCGCAGCGGGTGCGCTGGAGGAGGTTCCCGCCGACGGTGGCCATATTGCGCAGCTGCCCGGAGGCACCGGCCAGGACGGCCTGGGTGAGGGCCGGGTAGCGGCGGCGTACCTCGGGGTGGGCGGCCAGATCGCTGTTGGTGACGGTGGCCCCGACGTGCAGGCCCCCGTCCGGCGTCACCTCGATGTGGTCCAGGGGGAGCTCACGTATGTCGACGAGCCGTCCCGGCCGCTCCACGCCGGTCTTCATCAGATCGACCAGATTGGTGCCGCCGCCGAGGAAACGCGCGTCGGGATCGGCGCCGAGGACGGCGATCGCTTCGGAGACTTCGAGGACGCGCTGGTAGCCGAACTCCTTCATGCCACGGCCTCCTCGGCTCCGGTCGCGCGCACCTCGGCCGCCCGCGCGACCGCCTGCACGATCGACACATAGGCGCCGCAGCGGCACAGGTTGCCGCTCATCCGCTCCCGGATCTCGTCGGGGCTGAGGGGCGGGGGTCCCGCTTCGGGGCTGACATCGGCGGTGACGGCGCTCGGCCAGCCCGCCTCGTGCTCCTCGAGCACGGCGAGGGCGGAGCAGATCTGCCCCGGGGTGCAGTAGCCGCACTGGTAGCCGTCGAGGTCGAGGAACGCCTGCTGCACCGGATGCAGCTGATCGCCTTCGGCGACGCCCTCGATCGTGGTGACCTCGCGGCCCTCGGCGGCCACCGCGAGCTGGAGACAGGAGACGGTCCGGCGGCCGTCGAGCAGCACCGTACAGGCCCCGCACTGGCCCTGGTCGCAGCCCTTCTTGGTCCCGGTGAGGTCGAGATGCTCACGCAGGGCGTCGAGCAGGGTGGTGCGGTGGTCGACGGGCAGCGTGTATTTCTCGCCGTTGATGTTCAGCGTGATGACGCTGGACGTCGATGGGGCCATGATCAGCCTTCTTTCGCGGGTGGGGTGCGCGTTGAAGTCGTCCGATGGATGGGGCCGGGGCCCAGGTGGGGGTCCCGGAAGTGTGTGATGCGCGACAATGCCGGTCAGCGCTCGGTTTCGGCCATCCACACCGGCCGGTTCTGCCGGTAAGGTAAGCCTATGCGGACAGCTGTCCGCTGTGCATGAAAACTTAGCGGACAGCTGTCCGGTGGGCAAGGCGGGCGCTATGCGATATCCGGAAGGAGGACGAGTGCGGGCAGACAGGCACGCACGTCTGCGCACGGACGCGCAAGCGAACCGTGAGCGCATCCTGGAAGTGGCGCTGGCGGAGCTGACGCGCTCGGCGGATGTCCCGCTGAGCACCATCGCCAAGAAGGCGGGCGTCGGGCAGGGGACGCTGTACCGCAACTTCCCCAGCCGCGAGGCCCTCGTACTGGAGATCTACCGCCATGAGATGCGGCAGGTCGCGGACACCGCGGTCGAGCTGCTCCGGACCCGCGCGCCGGACCAGGCGCTGCGGGAGTGGATGGGCCACCTCGCCCGGTTCGCCATGGCGAAGGCCGGTCTGGCCGACGCGCTGCACAAGGCCATGAGCGCATTCTGCGGCCAGGAGAAACCGGGGGACGGCCAGATGACCGAGGCCGTGGCGCTCCTGCTGCGGGCCAACGAGGAGGTCGGCACCATCCGCCCCGGCGTCACCACCGACGACTTCCTGCTCGCCATCGCCGGCCTGTGGCAGATCGGCCTCGCCGACGACCGGCAGGCGCGTGCGAAACGGCTTCTGGACCTGGTCATGGACGGGCTGCGCGTCGGTGCGCCCGGTGCGGCCGGGCCGGGGACGACGGCCGATACGGCGGGCTGAGCCCGGCCTGAGGCCGCCGACCGGCGGGGGCACGCCACAGACCGTGCCCCCGCTGGAATGTGTGCATCAGCCCGGGGCCGGAAGCGCGGTGCGGGGCCGGGGCGGGAAACCGGCGGTGTGGTAGCACTCGTCGATCAGGGACATGGTGGTCAGCGCGTCCTCCGCGTGCAGCGGAAGCGGTGTGCCGTGCCGCAGATGAGTGGCGTACGCCTCCAGCTGGTACGTGTACGAGGAGCGCTTGCCCAGCTCCTCGGTCCGCTCACCCGTGGGCGTGCGCACCAGGACGCGGTCGTCCAGATGAGGCTGGACGAAGTTCACGGCCGTGGCCTCGCCACGCGAGCCGACCACCCGGAAGCTCATGCGCCAGTCGCCGTGTGCCATATGGCAGCGAGCGGATCCGGTGGCACCGCCCGGGAAGGCCAGCTCCGCGTCTCATCCACGTCCGGCGCGCCGTCCCGGGCGCCGCCCCGGGCCGTGACCAGGCGCGGCGGACCACCGGCCCAGGGGGCGAGGGTGCGCTGGGCGTGCAGGCTGTAGCAGCCCAGGTCCATGAGAGCGCCCCCGGCCAGCGGGAAGGACCAGCGGGGGTCGGACCCGGGCGGAGCGGGCATGGCGACCATCGTCTCGACATGCCGGAGCTCTCCGAGCTCGCCGGAGTCGAGCAGTTCGTGGAGGCGGCGGGTGACGGGGTGGAAGAGGTAGTGGAAAGCCCTCCATGAAGACGGTGCCCGCCTTGGCGGCGGCGTCGCGCACCTCGGTGGCCTCCTCGGTGTCGCTCGCCGAGGGCTTCTCGGTCAGTACGTGCTTGCCCGCGGCGAGGGCGGCGAGGTTCCACGGACCGTGCAGGCTGTTGGCCAGTGGGTTGTAGACGACCTCCACCTCGGGGTCGTCGATCACATCGGCGTAGGAGTCCAGCACCCGCTCGACGCCGTGCTCGGCGGCGAAGGCTTCGGCCCGGCCGCGGGAGCGCGCGGCCACCGCGACGAGGCGGTGGCCGCACACCCGGGCGGGGCCGACGATGGAGAGCTCGGCGATCCGGGCGGCGCCCAGGATCCCGATGCGCAGCGGCTCGGCTGGCGTCATGCCTTCCGTACCTCTTCCATGTTCACGGGGCGGTGTTCACGCAGCGACAGGGTGCATGCCTCGGCGATCCAGCCTGCCTCGACCGCGTCGGCGACGGTACAGGGGGAGGGCCGCAGACCGGCCGCGACCTCGGTGAAGGCGGTGAGCTCGGCCCGGTAGGCGGTGGCGAAGCGGTCCATGAAGAAGTGGTGCGGTGCGGCCCCCGGGAAGGTGGCGCCGGGTTCGACGGAACGCAGCGGCAGCCTGTCCTCCAGCCCTGCGGCGACGCTGTCCGCCATGCCGTGGAGCTCCAGGCGGGCGTCGTAACCACGGGCGTTGTGCCGGGTGTTGGAGACCACGGCGAGGGTGCCGTCGTCGAGGGTGAGGAGAGCGGAGGCGGTGTCGACGTCTCCGGCGGCCGCGATGTACTCGGCGCCGCGGTTGGCACCTGTCGCGTAGACCTCGGTGACCTCGCGGCCGGTGATCCAGCGGACGATGTCGAAGTCGTGCACGGAGCAGTCGCGGAAGATGCCGCCGGAGACGGCCACGTAGGCGGCCGGGGGCGGCTCGGGGTCCAAGGTGGTGGACCGTACGGTGTGCAGCGGCCCGAGCTCACCGCTGACCACCGCCTTCCGCGCCGCCACGTACCCGGGGTCGAAGCGCCGGTTGTAGCCGATCTGGACCTCCACACCACTGTCCTGGACCGCGCGGAGGACGTCGAGGCTCTCCTCGATCGTGCTCGCCACGGGCTTCTCGCAGAAGACCGGCACGCCCGCCCGCACGGCGGCGAGGACGAGCCCGGGGTGGGCGTCGGTCGCCGCGGCGATCACGACGCCGTCCACGCCCGCGGCGAGCACGGCCTCCGGCGATTCGACCGCGCGGGCGCCGAACCGCTCGGCGGCGGCGGTGGCGGCCGCGGCCACCGGGTCGGTGACCACGAGGGAGTCCACCGAGTCGAGTGTGGACAGGGTCTCGGCGTGGAAGGCGCCGATCCGGCCCAGGCCCATGATGCCGATGCGCATGGGGAGTTGTTCCCTTTCTGATGGTGCGGGTTCTGACGGTGCGGGTCGGCGGGTCGGCGGGTCAGCCGGGTCGGCCTCGCGCATGCCCGGCCAGAAGTTCTCAGCTTCGGCCCAGCTGTAGATGATCACACTCACTGGGCGACTTCCATCAAGGCGGACCCGGTACACCCCTTTCTTGCTCCCCCCGGCGCAACCGGTCCACCGCGGCAACGCGGCATCCCGCTCCCAGTGCGTCACGCACGAGCCCCGACAGGTCTTCGATGTCCGCGAATTGCCGCATCCGCAGAACCTACTGAAGACATCTCCGCGCGTGCCACTGGATACCTCCTCCGCAGCCTTCGACTGCCGACGAACGGCCGACGCCCGGGAGGCCCTCCCAGCGACCGTCGGCAAGCAATCCCAGGTCGGTAACGATCAGCACGCGCTGAAAGGCCCCCCAATGCCCTCATCCGCTACGTCACGGACAACCACCGCCACGCAAACACACAGGTCAACAGCATGCCGAGTCGGCGAACTCAAGATAATCCAGGAGCAATTCAGCCACGAGCACGCCAGCATTACCGCGATCTACACCTGCGTCGGCTCGGGCATCCCCACGGTCGCCAGCCGCACCGCGGCCATCCGGCAGCACGTCCTGGAGACGACCTGCGGAAGAGCCATACGGCGCCCAGGGAGGCGTTCTCGCCAAAGGGATCCGACCGTGACGTCCGGGACACCTTCGGCGTTGCAGTCACCCGAGGCGACCGCCGCGCCGAAGGTGTCGCCCGGCTCGGCGACGCCCGGGAGACCCACTCGCCGAGCGCCAGGTCGTCGTGGCCGTCGCCGTTGAAGTCACCGGCAGCCAGGGCGGTCACGCCGGCGTTGTCCGTGTTCCAGGAGTTGGCCATCTCGGATCGGTCGGCGTCCCACTTCCACCGGCGCACGTGAGACTGCGTGTTGGGGTTGCGTGCGATCCAGTACGCCACGGCCAGGCCCTCCGTGCCGTCGCTGTCGAAGTCGCCGGTGGTCAGGACGGGGGGGCGCGGCCGCCCATGGGGGCGGCGACGGTGGTGATCATGCTGTCTTCACCCTGGATGACACGAGCGACGACTTTGCCCGTGCCGCCGATCACGATCTCCTTGTTGCCGTCGTTGTCGTCGCCGGTCAGCTGGGCTGCCGCGACCGGTGTGCCGTACGCAGCCGACGGCGACGGCCCGGTCAGGACCGTCGCCCCCGCCGCCCTTAGCGGCGAGGATGCGCGCGATGGCGCCACGAGTTTCGTAGCCGGCCCGCGATGTCCAGACTTCCGGACCGGTGACCTGTACGAGGCCAGCGAATCCCTGTGGGCCGGTGAGGTCGGCTCGGGGCCCTGCCGATGTTTCCATCGGTGGGTTTCCCCGAGCGGGCTCAGGAGGGCGTCACGAAGAGATCGATCTCAGCCGGTGTGCCGGGAACGAGTTCGTACTTCGCGAAGTCGGTGACGCCCTCTGCGCGCAGTACCTCTTCGTCGAGGAAGAAGTTGCCCGTGCATTCGGTGCTTGGGCGCGTGAGGACGGCGTGCGCCGCATCGGCCATGATCTCGGTAGAGCGGCAGCCCGCCCGGCCGAGACCGAAGACGGCGGAGGCGGCTGTGTGGATCATCGTTCTCGGCCACAGTGCGTTGACGGCCACGCCGCCGGTCCGTAGTTCTTCCGCCAATCCCAGCACCGTCATGCTCATCGCGAACTTCGACATGGTGTAAGCGGTTCGGTTCGCGAACCAGTCGGCCCGCAGGTCGATGGGTGGTGCCAAGGTCAGGATGTGCCCGTTGTCGGAACGTTCGAGGTACGGGATGCAGGCCTGCGACGCGGCGAACGTCCCCCGCACATTGATGTCAAACATCAGATCGAACCGTTTGAGCGGCGTGTCCGCGGCCCGCCCGAGGAACACCGCGCTCGCGTTGTTCACGAGCACGTCGATACCACCAAAGTGGCGGACGGCCGACGCCACCGCCTCTGCGACCTGGTCTTCCCGGCGTACATCGAGCGTCAGCGGGAGCGCCCGCCCGCCCGCCTCCTCGATCTCAGTCGCCACCGAGTGGATGGTTCCCGGGAGCTTGGGGTGCGGTTCGGCCGTTTTGGCAGCGATGACGACGTTGGCGCCGTCTGCGGCGGCCCTGAGCGCCATGGCACGTCCGATGCCACGGCTCCCGCCGGTGATGAAGAGCGTTCTGTCCTTCATGGAGGTCACGCTTGGCTCCGATCATTGGTCTCCGGCTTGAGTGGCCGACCGGCACGGCCGAGATACTGGTCGCGAAGCGCGAATTTCTGGATCTTCCCCGACGCGGTCTGGGGAAACTCGGGAACGAACTCCCAGACCTCCGGGATTTTGTAGCTGGCGATGCGGCCTGTGCAGTGGCTGATCAAGTTGTCCTGTGTGAGCGGCGCGCCCGGCCGGGCTCGGACGAACGCGGCCACGATCTCTCCCCATTCGGGGTGGGGCAGCCCTACGACGGCCACGTCAGCGACCGTGTCGTGGGTGAAGAGGAGTTCCTCGATCTCGCGGGGATAGATGTTCTCGCCACCGCGGATAATCATGTCCTTGATCCGTCCCTTGATGCACACGTATCCCGCCGCGTCCATGCTTCCCAGGTCGCCGGTATGGAGCCAGCCGTTTTTGTCGACGGCTCGGTCCGTAGCCTCCGGATCCTCGAAGTAGCCGCTCATCACGCAGATGCTCCGGGTACAGATCTCACCCAGCTCACCGAGGGCTGCCGGCTCGCCGGTGTCCCGGTCGGCGATCTTCACTTCCACGTGTGGCAACGGCCGCCCCACTGTCTCCGCCCACTGTGGATGTGTGTCGCCCGGGACGGTGTGGGTCACATAGGGCGCCGTTTCCGTCTGTCCGTAGCCAATCCCCACGTCGACGCCGAAATCGCACCGTGCCCGTCGGATGAGTTCGAGCGGCACCGGCGCGCCACCCAGTGTTGCGAGCCTCCAGGAGCTGAGATCACGCGCTGCCGTGTGCTGGGCGTCCAGCATGCGGATGAGCATGGTGGGCACGGACAGCAGAAGGGTCCCGTGGTGGTGTTCGAACAGGTCCAGCATGAGGTCGGCGTCGAACTTCGGCGGCAGCACGTGGACGCCACCGGTTTGCAGGGCGCCCAGTGTGACGAGCCCACAGCCGGCCGTGTGGAACAGCGGCATCGGATTGACCCATACGTCCTCCGGGGTCGCTCCGATCGTCTCCGCGTAGAGACGGCCGTTCATGGCAAGGGCTCGGTGGGAAAGCACGGCGCCTTTGGGGAAGCCGGTCGTCCCGGACGTGTATTGGATCTGCGCCGGGTCAGCGGAGCTGACCTGCGGCAGACGGGCAGTTTTGCCCGAGGAGAGGGACATGAAGTCGGCCCACTGGTCCAGGGATTGTATGAATCGGAGCTCGGGTAGTTCCTCGGCCGCACTCCGCGCCATGGCCAGCAAGTCGCGTGAATGGAGACGCGGTTGGACGAAAATGCCCTGTGCCCGCGACTGCCTTAGGACGAATTCGAGTTCAGCGGAGCGATAGGCGGGGTTGACGGTCACCAGAGTGATTCCCGCCAGCGCCGCTCCCATCTCCAGGAGAACCCACTCGGGCCTGTTCGCGGACCACACGGCCACCCGTTCACCCGGGCGGAACCGGGTCAGCAGAGCGCGCGCCACCGCCTCCGAGTCGCGAAGAAGCTGAGCGTAGGTCCAGGTACACGCGCCGCTGCTGACAATGCCTTCCACGAGTGCGGTCCGAGAGGGCCAGCGGACAGCTGCCTTCCGGAGTGCGTCACCGATCGTGTGGTGGGCATCGGGGGGTTCGGGAATCGCGGGCCAGTACGACACCATTGTTTCGTGGTCTGTCGGCGACACGTCTCCGTCATCCCTTCGGGCGATCGGGCGAGGTGGGCGTGGGCCGGCCGGTCCGGGGCCGCCGCCTGATGCGGTCCGCGTGCCTGTCGAAGGCCCGCACCGGAGGAAACGAGTCCGGGTCGATCACCACGTCCAGCACGGTCACCGTGGTGGACGCCAGGGCATCCTTCAGTTGTGGCTCCAGTTGGTCCGGGTCGGTGATCCGGATGCCGGCGGCCCCGACGGCCCGTGCCATGGCGGCATGATCGACGGGCTGGAAGTCGATACCGGTGGTCGTCTGCCCGAAGGCGGCCATCTCCGCGTGCCCCTGTGCGGCGAGCACCTGGTTGTTGAGGACGATCAAGGTCAGGGCGAGGTCCTCACGCACGGCTGTCTCCAGCTCGGACCAGACGTGGGCGAATCCACCGTCGCCGACGACCGCGACCACACGGGCATCGGGAGTCGCCAGCTTCGCCCCGAGTCCCAGGGGGAGACCCCATCCGAGTCCTGCCAGGCCGCGAGGCAGGACGAACCGCTGACCGGCCCGCTTGGCCGTCAGGTGGCTCGCCACCCAGAACGAGGAGTAGCTCGCGTCCGCGACGACGATGTCGTCGGGGACGAGCAGCTCGTCCAGCTCACGCAGGAGCCTCTCCGGAGCGATGGGCCGGGCGTCGAAGGGCACCGCGGCCTCGATCTCATCGGCGCGGCGTCGACGGCCGGTGGCGATGCGATGGCGGAGACTTTCCGCGGCTCGCTGTCGCCGCGTGAGGTCGCATCCCGCCAAAGCGTCCGCGAGGTCGCTGAGGGCCGATCGCGCGTCGCCCACGAGCCGCAGCGCCTCGTAGGTGCGGCCGACCTCCACCGGGTCCATGTCGATGTGGATGTACGTGGCGTCGGGCGAGGTGAGGGTCCACCCCTCCGTTCCGTTCTCATTGGTCCGCGTTCCCACCAGCAGGACGACGTCGGACTGCTGGATGAGCGGCAGATGGTGGTGTGCCGGGCCCCCCTGTCCCGTCACGTTCGCCGCGACACCCAGCGACAGGGTGTCCAGCTCGCTCACCGCTCCTTTTCCCATGTTCGTCGTCACGACGGGGAGGTGCGCCAGGCGTTGCAGGGCGGTCAGTTCCTCCACCGCGTCCGACAGGTGCACGCCGCCACCTGCGACCACCAGGGGTGAGCGGGCCTCGGCGACAAGACGAGCCGCCTCCGCGACCGCGGTGGCCTCGGGCCGGGGCCGGTCGAGCGGAAACGCGCCCAGGTCACGCCTGCGGCCGAAGCGCGGGGGCACGGCCGGCGCCTGCAGGATGTCCTTCGGGAGCAGCAGCACGACAGGGCCGGGACGGCCACTGTTGGCGACCGTCAACGCCATGTCGACGTTGTCCTCGACCCGTGAGGGGTCGTCGATTCGGCGTGTCCACTTCGAGACCCCGGCGAAGAGCGCGAAATGGTCCAGTTCCTGGAAGGCGTTACGGTCCCGGTCGGATGCGGGTACCTCCTGCACCAGGACGAGCATTGGGACCGAAGCCTTCAGGGCTTCCGCCATGGGCGGCACCATCAGGGTGGCCGCCGGGCCGTTCTGAGCGGCGACGACCGCGACGCGACGGCCGACCCGTGCGAAGCCGTCGGCCATCGCACCCGCGGCGTTCTCGGTGCGGTACAGGATCTGACGGATGCCTATGCGCTCTGCTGCCAGCATCAAGGCAGTCGGGTTGCTCTGACCAAAGATCGATGTCACCCCGTGCCGGGCAAGGGCGCCGGCGAGTGCGTCAGCGACGGTGTCACTCATGAGCTTCCTCCTCATCGCAGGTTTCAGAGTATGAAATATAAGTCAATAATTGAAGTGATGCGGGTGCGCGGTACGCCGGGGCTTCCCGGCCAGGGGCGCAGCCTGCTCGTCAGGCGCGTGTTCTCCGCGTGCTAGTTTCATAATGTGAACATGCGGTCAAGCAAGCAGCCGCCGCTCCAGACGGTCGAGCGCGCGCTGAACTTTCTCGAGTGCGTCGCAGGACGGGAATCGCCGCCCACGGTTCAGCAGGTCTCGTCGGAGCTGGGCTTGAACATCACGACGTGCTACCACCTGATGCGGACACTGATCGGTCGTGGTTATCTCGAACGACGACCGGATCTGACACTCACCCTCGGCCCGAGCGTCGGGGCACTGTTCAACCAGTACCAGCGCAGCTTCAACGTCAGCGAGAAGGTGTCTGCACTCGTGACGGACCTGGCGCGGAAGTCCGACGAGACAGCCTTCTTCTCCACTCTGGAGACCAATGACCGAGTGATCCTCAAGGTGCTTGTCGAAGCATCGCAGCCCCTGAGGGTCAGTGGTCTGTACGTCGGACTGACGGGCAGGGAGTACATGAGGGCCGCGGGCAAGGCCGTCCTCGCCCACCTGAGCCCCGTTCAGCAACGGGAGATGGTACTCAAGGACCTCGGTGAGTTCACGAAGGCCCAGCAGCGGGACCTGCTCGCGGCTCTGGACCATGAGTTCGAGGTGATTCGCAGCCAGGGCTGGGCAGCGGACGCGCAGGAGTCGAGCCTGGGAATCTCCGCCATCGGCTCTCCCGTGTTCGGCAAGGACGGAAAGGTGTACGGCGCCGTCGGCATTGTCGCCCCGACGACCAGGATGGCCCGCTCGCACTCCGAGCGGGTCCGGGAAGTCATGGACGCCGCCCGTCAGGCAACCGAACTCCTCAGCAGCTGACAGTGAGGGGCACGTACGTGACGGAGCGGAAGTCCGCGCGCCGCCACGCACGCGTGGCATACCGAGAAGCGGTGGCACCGCCTCGTCGTTCGTGGCGCGTCAGAGCCCGACGATCACCGATTTGGTCTCGAGGTAGTGATCAAGCACCTCATCGCCCTTCTCCCTGCCCCAACCACTCTGCTTGTAGCCGCCGAAGGGCGTCTCCGCCGCGAAGACGTGGTAGGTGTTGATGTGTACCGTGCCGGCCTTGAGACGTTTCGCGAGGCGGTGGGCCTTGGAGATGTCGGTCGTCCAGATGCCGGCGGCGAGGCCGTAGACGGTGTCGTTCGCCTGCGCAGCGAGATCGTCGATGTCGTCGAAGGGCAGAGCCGTCACAACGGGGCCGAATATCTCCTCACGAACCAGTCGGTGGTCCGGGTGCGGGCGTGCGATCACGCTCGGCTGTACGAAGAAGCCGGGCCCCTCCATGAGTTCCCCGCCGGCGAGTACCTCACCGCCGCACTCGTGACGCAGCTCCAGATACCTGCCGACACGATCCTGATGCTCCTTGGACACCAGCGGGCCCATCTGTGATTCGGGGTCCATCCCGTACCCCACCTTGATGCCGGAGGCGTAGGAGGCCAGGGCCTCGACCACCCGGTCGAACTGTGACTCCTGCACGAACAGCCGGGATCCGGCCGAGCAGACCTCCCCCTGGTTGTAGAACGCGCCCAGGGCAGCGCCCTCGATGGCGGCCTCGATGTCGGCATCGGCGAAGACGATGTTCGGCGACTTTCCCCCGAGCTCCAGCGAGACCCTCTTCAAATCGCCGGCTGACGCGCGGACGATCTCCCTGCCGACCTCGGTCGACCCTGTGAAAGCGATCTTGTCGATGCCGTGGTGTCGGGCCAGGTGGGCGCCGGCTGTCGCACCGAAGCCGGGCACGATGTTGACGACCCCGGCGGGAAGCCCCGCTTCGATGAGCAGTTCGCCCAGGCGAAGCGCGGACAGAGGCGTCTGCTCGGCCGGCTTCAGCACCACGGTATTGCCTGCCGCCAGGGCCGGTGCGAGCTTCCACGCCGCCATGAGAAGGGGCACATTCCAAGGAATGATCTGTCCGACGACGCCGACCGGCTCACGCACGGTGTACGCGTGGAATTCCTTGCCCGGCAGGTAAGGGACGGACGGGGCGATCGTGGCGCCTCGCAACCGTGTCGCCGCGCCGGCCATGTAGTGGAACATGTCGACGGCCAGGGGCACCTCGACCTGGAGCGCCGCGCTGAAGGGCTTGCCGTTGTCGAGGCTTTCCAGCTCGGCGAACTCCTCCGTGTGCTCCGCCAGCAGATCACCTATTCGATGGATCATGCGGCCACGCTCGCTGGGCGACAGACGGGACCAAGGACCGTCGAGTGCGCGGCGTGCGGCCGCGACGGCGCGGTCCACATCCTCCGCGGATGCTTCGGCGACCTCGACGAGGGGCTTGGCCGTGCCCGGGTCCACTGTAGTGAAAGTGCGTCCGTCCGCGGCGCCGACGAACTCTCCGTCGATGAGCAGCTTGACCGGCTGGGACAGGAAGCGCGTCCGCCGATCGGCTGCCAGTGTTACTGACATCCTCATCTCCTTACCGCGACAGCACGATTGCGTCTTGGGCGCCGACCGTACGGCCGAGATGTTGGCGAAATGTTGGTGCCGGGGAGACCGAGGCGGCCAGGCGTCCTGCCAGCAGGGTGAAGAGCGGATCCTCCCGGGGAGTGCGCTCCATCACGGTGCGAAGGACCTCCTCGTCCCAAGGGAAGATGCCGGCATACCGAAGGGCGTCGGCAGCGCACCCTGTCAGGAGCAGGCGATTACGAAATGCGACGCATACATGGGTGCACATCTCCCGGAGGTACGGCGAGGCCGAGCCCGGCAGCGGCTCTCCACGAAGCAGATCGAGGGCCTGACCGGTTTCACCCGCCGCGAGGTGTCCGAGTGCTCGGGACAGGTCGAGATCCACCTCCGCGTTCAGCCGGTACGGCCGACCGAGCAGCAGGTCACCTCCCAGGAGTGACCGCAGTTTCGACAACTCGGCCCGCAGTGTTGTGAAAGCGACGCGCCGGTCGCCGTACAGGTGACTATGCAACTCTTCGAGGGAGACACCGCCGGGCCTCGTCGCGAGGATGGCGACGATCTCCGTCTGCCGCGGGGAGACGGGAACGGGTGCTCCCCGCAGGACCACGTCCGGAGGGCCCAGCAGGCGTATGACCAGCTTCGGCCGCTCTCCGGAGCCGGAGGCCGTCGGTGCTTCCTGAGCGTCCTCGACCATGAGCGCGACGCTGCGCGCCAGTGCCGCACCCATCGGCACATGGTGGTTCCACGGAGCGGCAATGTTCACGACCCCGCCCGGAGCACCGGTGTCCCGGGCACGTAGGGGCACTGCCCAACAGGTCCAGTCGTGGAGTTCCCGAGCGGCGTGCTGGGTTGCGAACACCTGGGCGGGACAACCGGTACGCAGTGCGAGGCTCACGGCATTCGTACCCATCACATGCTCTGCCCAGATGCTCAGGGGTACCGCGTTCACACGCTCGGCTCGTTTGAGCATCTCCCGGCCCGCCGACGTATGGATCAGTGTTCCTGTCGCATCGGCGATCGCAATGAGGTAGCCGGATTCCACGGACACTGCGCGAATGTGCGGTTCCAGGTGGCGGACCGCCCTGTGCAGCGCCGAGCCGGCGTCACTCGTGGCCGGCCGGTACGCCGCGGCGGTCGTCGTCAGCGGCGCGCCGAACGCTTTGGTGCGGCCCCAGCTGTCGCGGATGTCCCGTGGCAGTGCGGGCGTAGCCCCCTCACCAGCCGACCCGAAGAACGCCGCCCAGTGGGAAGCCCATGTATCGCGCAGGGCACGCAGTTCCGGGGCTGAGGGCACCGCCCGTCCTGTGAAAGATCCCATAGTCGCTCTCCTCGCCCGCGCAATTCAATATATGAAATCAATGGCATATATTGACATGGGGTTAACCGCGACCATACACTCAAAACGGTGTGGTGGATACCACGTCTCGCCATCCAGCGGAATCGGGACCGAGCCGGAGCGACGCACCGGCGACGCGCTGCGGCTTCAAGCGGAGGATCTCGGAGTCCGCGCTCCGGGAAGGTATGGGACCGTGCTGAGCCCAACGAAGACGTCGGTTGCCGCCCGACGCGGTGGCACCTCGGGCGCCTCAGCCGAGGCGGACGACTGCGGAAGCACCCCGCGACAAGCCGAGGTACGGCAGTCGGCTGGTTCGGTACCCGCGCCCCGTGCAAGAGCCTTCCGCAATGTCCCCTTCGTGAGTCCGGCTTGTGACTCTTCGAGTACCCCAGCAGAACGACTCTCCACGCAGAAAGAAGCGCACCATGAACACAGCCCACCAGATCCAGGTGGCAGGGACCACCCTGCACGTGGACGACACCGGCGAGGCGTCACTGGAACCGGTCGTCTGTCTCCATTCACTCTTCCTGGACAACCGGATGTTCGACGGTTTCGCCGAAGCGGCCGCGGGCGCCGTCAGGCTGATCCGCCCCGACTTCCGCGGTCAGGGCCGGAGCGCCGGAACAGAGCGCGATGCCGTCACCATGGAGCAGTGCGCCGGAGACATCACGGCCCTACTTGATCGACTCGGCGTCTCCCGGGCTCACCTGCTCGTCTCCTCCATGGGCGGAGACGTCGCGGTACGGCTGGCCGCGTACCGTCCCGACCTCGTGAAGTCAATAATCTTCCTCGGCTCCTCCGCGAGGCCTGAACCCGCCGACAAGCTCGATGCGTACATGACGTGGATCGAGGACGTCACCCGGAACGGCTTCACGGGCGAGCGGCTCGACTTCCTTGTACAGGTCATGTTCGGGGCGTCGACGCGCGCCTCGAGCGAGATGAGGGAGACAGTCGCCTTCTGGACGGATCGCCTGGCTGAGCTCTCCCCTGCCCTGAGGCCGGCTATGGCCGGTGTCGCGTTGCGGGGAAGCGCCACCAATCTCCTGTCCGACGTGCGGGTCCCGACGCTGGTCATCAGCGGTGAGGAGTGCCCCGCACGGCCGCCGGAGTGGGCCAAGGAACTCGCACATGGCCTGCCCGACTCGGAACTGGTGATGGTGCCGGCCGTCGGACACAGCCCTCTGCTGGAACGGCCTGACTTCGTGATTCCGAAAGTCTTGGACTTTCTGCGAGCACATGGCTGAGCCGGTTCCGCCTTCACCGGGCCGATTGGTCGGCCCCGCTGCGCACCGAGACCGAGAGAAGTGACCTCATGACGAAAGTAATCCCCACCGCCAACGGCCTGATACGGCCCGGCGATCTCGGCAGGACCCTCGTACACGAACACGTCTTTGTGCTCGGCGAGGAGTATCGCAACAACTACCAACTGGACTGGGACGAGGAGGAGAAGGTCCGCGAAGCGGTCCGGGACCTGCGCGAGCTCAAGAGTCTTGGGGTCGACACCATCCTCGACCCGACGGTCCTCGGCCTCGGACGTTACATTCCTCGCATCCAACGGATCGCGGAGCAGATCGACCTCAACATCGTCGTCGCAACCGGGCTCTACACCTTCAACGACATCCCTCACCAGTTTCACTACCAGGGACCCGGCCTCATGTTCGACAGGCCCGAGCCCCTGACTGAACTGTTCGTGAAGGACCTCACCACCGGAATCGCGGATACCGGCGTTCGCGCCGGGTTCCTGAAGTGCGCTATCGACGAGCCGGGACTGACACCGGGAGTCGAGCGCGCGATGCGGGCGGTGGGACAGGCGAGCGTTGAGACGGGAGCCCCGATCACCGTCCACACGAACGCGGTGACCCGATCCGGCCTGGTGGCACAAGCCGTCCTGGAGAAGGAAGGCGTTGACCTGTCGAAGGTGATCGTCGGTCACTCGGGGGACTCCGACGACCTCGACTACCTGACACGGTTGGCGGAGCGGGGCTCTCTGCTCGGCATGGACCGGTTCGGACTCGATCCGTTTCTGCCCTTCGCCCGACGCGTCGATGTCATCGCCGAACTCGTGCGCCGGGGCTTCGTCGAAAGCCTCGTGGTCTCCCACGACGCCTCCTGTTTCATCGACTTCTGCGATCCCACGGCCAAACGGGAAATGCTGCCCAACTGGAACTACCGCCACATCAGTGAAGACGTACTCCCCGCTCTGCGGGAGCGCGGACTGAGCGAACAGGACATCGACACCATTCTCGTCGCCAACCCCCGACGGTACCTGGCCGGCTGAGGCCACCTCGGGCTCGGCAGCCGACGAGGCCCGGAGCACGGAACGGAACCGACCGGATCATGTTCACCACTCACCCCGTCCTCGGAGACAGCACGAACACCGCGCCCGTCGCCTCCTGGCCACTTCGTCCTGAATCTCTCTCCGCGTCCCGGGCGCGGCGGCTTGTGGCCGGGCAACTGAGCGACTGGGGACTGGAGAGTCTCACAGCCACTGTGCGGCTGCTCGTCAGTGAGACGGTCACCAATGCGGTTCGTCATGCCCCCGGCCCCATTCGGCTCAGCCTCTACAGGTACCCGATCGCTCTGCGGTGCGAAGTCGAGGACACCAGCCCTCGTGCGCCACACCACAGCCCAGCGCGGGACGAGGCCGAGAACGGCCGTGGCCTGGAGCTCCTGGACGCGCTCACTGATTCCTGGGGAAGTGACCCCACCAGGGACGGCAAGATCGTCTGGTTCGAACTGGCACTGCGCGGCACCAGCCCGGCGGAGTGACCGAGGCCCGGCCGAGCCGTCGATCGAGCCACCGCGGCCTCCTCGCGCCAGTCGTCGCCGGCGCCGTGGAAGGCGCGCTGGACGGCGTCCTCGCCCTCGGTCCCGGTCCAGCCGATGTTGAGGCCGTTGACGCGGACGCGGTCCCAGCGGTGGGCGTGGGCGGCGTTGCGGGTCAGGCCCGCGAGCCCGGCCTTCGCCGCGGAGTACGGCGTCAGGTGCGGATATCCGCCGTGTGCGCAGTTGGAGATGATGTTGACGATCGTGCCCGGGGCCTTCCTGGCCACCATGTCGGCGACGGCGGCCTGCATGGCGAAGAACGGGGCGCGCAGGTTGATCGCGATATGCGCGTCGAAGAGGTCGGGCGTGGTGTCCAGCAGTGTGCCGCGCGAGGTGAGCCCGGCGGAGTTGACCAGGCAGTCGATCCTGCCGTGGGCCGCCACCACCCGCTCCACGCTGCCCCGTGCCTGCGCGGGATCGGCCAGATCGGCGCGGAGGAAGGCGGCCGTGGCCCCCTGGGCCGTGAGCTCCTCCGCCAGCGGCTCACCGACGCCGGGGCGACGTCCGGTGAAGGCCACCGTGGCCCCTTCGCGGACGGCGGCGCGGACGATACCGGCGCCGACTCCCTGGCTGCCGCCGTTGACCAGGACGATCTTGTCCTCCAGCAGTCCCATGAACGGTCCGCCCCCTTCAGCTCTGGCGGCGCTCGGCGCCGGACCGCAGCTCGGCGCGCAGGGCATCCGGGGTCCGGTCCCCCTCCAGGGCGCGCCGGACGAGGTCGGCCTGGGAGTCCGGGGCCAGGCCGTCCACGGGCGGGTCGAGGTCCAGGTTGGTGGGGAAGGGGTAGCCCTCGGCGCAGGCCGCGACCACGTTGTGCAGCCACTCCTCGGTGGCGCCTTCGGCCTTGCGCCGCCGCAGCACCGGGAAGACGGCGTTGACCACCGCCTCGCGGTCGACGGTCTCCATGGCTCGGCCGAACGCGGAGGAGATCTGCAACAGGTTCGCCATCCGCCGGATGTCCGCGGAGCGATTGTGCCCGGCGGCGTGGAACAGCGCGGGGTTGAAGAAGACCGCGTCGCCCGCCTCCAGTGGCAGCTGGACGTGGTGCTCGGCGAAGTAGGCCATGAACTCCGGGCGGCGCCAGGCCAGATAGCCGGGTTCGTACGTCTGTGAGTACGGCAGATAGAGCGTCGGACCGGATTCGACGGGCATGGCGCAGTGGGCGACCGCGCCCTGCAAGGTCAGGGCGGGGGAGAGCCGGTGGACATGGGCGGGGTAGGCCGCGGCCCGCGCCTCGGAGAGGAAGCCGAGGTGATAGTCGCGGTGCACGCTCTGGGCCGCGCCACCCGGGTTGACCTGGTTGATCTGTGAGGTGATCTGGTAGCCGGGGCCCAGCCAGGCGGTGGCGACCAGGGCGATGAGGTCATTGGCGTAGTAGTCGGCGAAGACCTCCGGTGCGGTGCGGGCCAGCTTCTCCAGCGCGTTCCAGACCCGGTCGTTGGCGCCGGGCTTGGCGAAGTGGTCACCGCGGGCGGTGCCCGCCGCCCGCTCCTCCTCGATCAGCGCCGTGAACGCCTCGGTGGCCCGGCCGAGGACCGACGAGTCCGGAAAGGCACCCTTGAACACCACGATGCCGGGGCCGTCCAGCAGGGCGTGTACCAGCTCCGCCTGCGCCTCCCGGCGGCCGGGCCCGGTGGCGGCCCGGGCCCGCAGGCGCTCGCCGTCGTAGACGGGCACGTTCTGCTCCACGGCGTCGGCGCCGGGGTGGTCGCCGGGGTCGGTGGTCCGCTCGACCAGGGCGCGGAAGGTGTCGAGGGCGCAGTCGGCCGCACTGAGCCAGGTCTGGGACCTCGGGGCGACAACGGACATGATGTTTTTCGATCCTTCCCGTGGGCTGCGGCTTTCTGTCAGTGTTGTGATCGGCCGAGCATCGGGCAATCCTCAGCAACCCATCAAAAACCCCTCAGGGAGGCGTACCGATGGCCCATCCGTATCCGATCCGGGAGATCGCCCGGCAGGCGGGCCTGAGCGAGGCCACCGTCGACCGGGTGCTGAACGACCGCGGTGGTGTGCGCGAGAGCACCATCCGCGAGGTCCGCCAGGCGATCAAGGACCTGGACCGGCAGCGGACCCAGGTCCGCATCGGCGGCCGCACCTTCATGATCGACATCGTGATGCGGGCGCCGGAGCGCTTCTCCTCGGCGGTCCGCGCCGCCCTGGAGGCGGAGCTGCCCTCGCTGCGCCCGGCGGTGATGCGGTCGCGCTTCCACTTCCGCGAGACCGGTCCGGTGGAGGAGCTGATCGCCACGCTGGACCGCGTCGCGGCCCGCGGCCAAGGCCGGGCGGCCGCCCTCCTCCAAGGTCACCGGACAGCGCCGCGCCGGGTCGGTGGAAGCGGAGGGCTGAGAGCCGATACGCCGGGGGTCCGGTGCCCTCTGCGCTCCCTCGATCAGTGGCCCACCGCGAGACTCAACAGAACCGGCTCAGACGAATTGCTGGATCACCAGCACGGTCGCGCTCGCCACCGCGAGCACCATGGCGATGCCCCTGGTGCGCCGCATGTCCAGTCTGCTCGACAGCGGGCGGGCCAGCAGCACCCCGAGCGCCGCGGCCGGGGCCAGCAGGACGGTGTGGCACAGGCTGTATGTGTGCACCGCCCCCGTCGCCGCCAGGGTGGCCAGACTCATCACCGAACCGGCCAGGAAGAACGCGCTCATCGTGGCACGCAGCCGCGGTCCGCTCAGGCGCTGCCAGACCATCGCCATCGGCGGCCCCCCGATGGAGGTCGCCGTGCCCATCAGCCCCGACACCAGTCCGGCCAGCAGCACCGACCGCCGTCTCGGCGCCGGTACGAAACCGCGCAGGCTCACCGCCACACCCGCGAGGACGACCGCCGCCACCAGGAGGGCGAGGTGCCGGGCGGGCAGCACGGCGACCAGCGCCGCGCCGCCCACCGCGCCCGGCAGCCGGCCGGCCAGCGCCCACCCCGCGCCCCGCAGGTCCAGATGTCCGCCCTCCAGGACCAGCACCGCGGCCGTGACCCCGGTGGCGAGCAGCAGCACCACCACCGGGGTGAGCGACGGATCGAATATCGCGATCACCGGGGCGGCCAGCAGGCCGAGCCCGAAGCCGATGGAGACCTGGAGCAGCGCCCCGACCGCCACCGTGACGAAGAGCAGGGTGAACTCCGGCGGGCTCATGCTTCCATCGGCCCGGTGCCCAGCGGGAAGTGGCACAGACCCTCATGCGGCTCCTGCCCGGTGTCCGCCGTGCCGTCGCGGACGACGACCGGGGGAGCGACTTCGGCGCACCGGGCCTCGCTCTTCCAGCAGCGGGTGCGGAACCGGCAGCCCGACGGGATGTCGTACGGGGACGGGATCTCCCCGCGCAGCTGGATCTCCTCGTCCCGCTCCCGCCCGGAGACGTCGAGTGTGGGCGCGGCGGACATCAGGGCGGCGGTGTAGGGATGCAGGGGGCGGTCGAAGACGTCCTCGGTGGGGCCGTGTTCGATGACCTTGCCCAGGTACATCACCGTCACCCGGTCGGAGACATGCCTGACCACGGACAGGTCATGGGAGATGAAGACATAGGAGACACCGAGCCGTTCCCGCAGCTCGGAGAGGACATTGAGCACTTGGGCCTGCACCGACAGGTCCAGCGCCGACACCGGCTCGTCGCACACGATGAGGTCGGGGTCGAGCGCCAGCGCGCGGGCGATGCCGATGCGCTGCCGCTGCCCGCCGGAGAACTCGTTCGGGTAGCGGTGGGCGTCGCTCTCCCGCAGCCCGACGAGGGACAGCAGCTCACGGACCCGCCGCTCCCGCGCCGGTGCCGTGGGCACGATGTCGCGGTGGGTGCGCCACGGCTCGCCGATGAGGTCGGCCGCGGACATCCGGGCGTTGAGCGAGGCGAAGGGGTCCTGGAACACCATCTGCACCCGGCGCCGCCAGGCCGGCAGCTCCTTGCCCTTGAGGGTGAACGGATCGGTGCCGTCGAAGCGCACGGTGCCCGAGTCCGGCCGCTCAAGACCGAGCACCACTCTGGCCAGGGTGGATTTGCCACATCCGGACTCGCCCACCAGCCCGAGCGTCTCCCCGCGCTCGACCCGTACATCGACTCCGTCCAGCGCGGTCAGGCGCCGGCGGCCATGACCGAACGACTTGGTCACACCGCGCACTTCGAGCAGTGGCGGGGGAGTGGCCGAGCCGTCGGCCCGCGGGTCGGCGGCGGTCGCGGTGAGGGGCGTCTCAGACACGGTCGAGCTCCTCGGAGAAGTGGCAGGCGGCCGAGCGTGCGGCCCCGACGGACAGCAGAGGAGGACGTTCCCCGGCGCAGCGCTGCCCGGCCAGCGGACATCTGGCCTGGAAGACACAGCCGGACGGGACCGCGCTCAGCTCGGGCGGGCTCCCCGGTACGGCGGGCAACGGGCGGCCTCTGACGGCGTGTTCGGGGACCGAGTCGAGCAACCCCTTGGTGTACGGGTGACGGGGGCGAGAGAAGACCTCCGCCACAGGGCCGGTCTCCACCACATTGCCCGCGTACATGACCACGACATCGTCCGCGCGCTGGGCGACCACCGCCAGATCGTGGGTGATCAGCACGAGCGCCATGTCCCGTTCGGTCTGGAGGTCCCGCAGCAGCCGCATGATCTGCGCCTGCACGGTGACGTCGAGCGCGGTCGTGGGCTCGTCGGCGATCAGCACATCGGGGTCCAGCGCGACGGCCATCGCGATCAGCAGCCGCTGGCGCATACCGCCGGAGAACTGATGCGGATACGCACGGGCCCGCAGCCGCGGCTCGGGGATGCCGACGCGGGTCATCAGCTCGACCGCCTTCTCCCGGGCATCGCGCCGCGACAGCCCGCGGTGGATGCGGAACGGCTCGGCGAGTTGTCTGCCGACCGGCTGTACCGGGTTGAGCGCGGTCAGCGCGTCCTGGAACACGATCGACAGCACGGGGCCCGCGAGCTTTCTGCGGCCCGCTCGGCCCAGCCGCAGCACATCGGTACCGGCCACCTTCACGGAGCCGCCGGTCACCTCGGCCGTCGGATCCAGCAGCCCGGCGATGGACAGCGCGGTCATCGACTTCCCGCAGCCGGACTCGCCCAGCAGCGCCAGGGTGCGCCCCTTGCGCACGCTGAAGCCGACGCCGTCCACGGCGCGTACGGTGCCCGAGGGGGTGCGCAGATCGACACAGAGCCCCTCGACCTCGAGTGCGGGACCGCCGGTCTTGGCGGGCGAGGGCAGGGTGGAGGACTTCACGCGATCATCTCCGAGGGGACGGCGGCCCGGTCGCCGCGCCGCTTCCTGGGCAGCGTCAGACGCCAGCGCTGGGCGGGGTCGGTGGCCAGGCGGACCCAGGCGGCGAGCACCGTGGCCGACACCGTGGTGAGCACGATCGCGACACCCGGCAGCACGGCGATCCACCAGGCCGTCTGAAGGTACTGGCGCCCTTGGGCCACCATCAGCCCCCAGCTCACATCGGGGGGCTGGATGCCGATGCCGAGGAAGCTCAGGCTGGACTCGGTCAGCATGACGAAACAGAAGTCGAGCGTGGCCACGGTCAGCAGCGTCGGCAGCGCGATCGGCAGAATGTGCCTGATGATGATGTTCCGGCTCGGGGTGCCGAAGGTCCGGGCCGCGTCGACGAACAGACGGCTCCTCAGCTCGGCCGACTCCGCGCGGGCGGTGCGCAGATAGACCGGGACGCGTGCGATGGCGAGGATCAGCACGATGTTCATCGCGCTGGGCGCGAAGACATACAGCACCACCACCGCGATCAGCAGGGACGGGAAGCTGAGGATGACATCGGCGACACGCATCGCCACGTTCTCGCGCAGGCCCCCGTGGTATCCGGCCCACAGCCCCAGCGCCGAGCCGATCAGCAGCGAGCACAGCACCGCGGGCACCGCGACGGACAGCGTCGTCCCGGCGGCGTCCACCAGCCGGGCCAGCACGCTGCGCCCCAGCACATCGGTGCCGAGCAGCCCGTAGAAGCCGTGGTCGAGGGAGGGCGGGCGCAACGAGGCGCGGAGGTCCTGCCGTACGGCCCGGTCCCCGATGAACAGCCGGCCGAACAGCGCCACGAGGAACACCACGGCGAGGATGACGGCCGCCACGGCCGCGGCCCGGTCCCGGCCGAGCAGCAGCCACCAGCGGGGCGGACGGGTGCGCGGCGGGGCGGCGGCCGCGCCGGACGAGCGGTCCGCGGAGTCGGCGGCGGGGTCGGTCATGGTGGCTCCTTCGCTCACGCCGGCACCGCCTGGCGCACTCGGGGGTCGATCAGGGCGTGGCAGACATCGACGAGGATGTTCAGCGCGAAGATGGTCACCGCCGTGAGCAGGACGGCGGCCTGCAACACCGCGAAGTCGCGCTGCAAAATCGAGTCGATCATGAGCTTGCCGATCCCGGGCCAGCCGAAGATCGTCTCCACGACCACCGCGCCGTTGACCAGACCGACGGTGAGATCCCCGGCCACGGTCAGCACGGGCGTGATGGAGTTGCGCAGGGCGTGCCCGAACACCACGCGCTTGGGGTCGGCGCCCTTGCTGCGCGCGACCTTGACGTAAGGCGCGGACAGCGCGCCGACCATGCTGCCGCGCACCACCTGCACCAGCACGCCGAACGGGCGGATCAGCAGGGTGGCGATGGGCAGCACCCAGATCTCCGGGCCGCCCAGGGTGCCGGAGGTCGGCAGCCAGTCCAGACCCACGCCGAAGACCAGCACACCCACGATGGCGAACCAGAAGTCGGGGATGCTGGCCGCGGTCATCGACAGCAGCCCCGCGATCCGGTCGATGACCGAGTTGGGCCGGTAGGCGGCCAGGCTGCCGACCAGCAGGGCGCCGAGGATCGCCAGGAGCATGGTCATCCCGGCGAGTTGGAGCGTGACGGGGAACGCCTTGAGCACCATCGACCCGGCCGACTCCCCGGTGCGCAGCGATGTGCCGAAGTCGAGTTGGGCGGCGTTGGTGAGGTAGTCCCACAGCTGCGCCGGAATGGAGTCGTCGAAGCCGTGGGCGGCGGAGAATTCCGCGCGCTGCTGGGCAGTGGCGCTCAGCGGCAGGTAGAGGTCGACGGGGTTGCCGGTCAGCCGGGCCAGGCAGAACACGCCCAGCACCACGAACACCAGCGGGATCGCACTGGAGACGATGCGCTTGCGCAGGAAGGACGTCATATCAGTGCCCCCGTGCCGTCGCGGGGCTGACCTCGGCCAGCCGCATCTCGTCCCCGGTGGCCGAGTCCGGCCGGTAGCGCACCTTCGGCGACAGCCCGAGCAGCCCGCGCATATGGGCCAGGTAGGCGTACTGCACAACCGTCTTGTTCTGGTAGGAGAGCACTTCGGCGAACGCCTTCTGCCGGGCCTTGCCGGACAGCGCGTCCGCCGCGGCGATGCGCCGGTCGAGCTCCTTGGTGCCGAACGTGGACTGGGGGCCGTCGCTTTGCAGGTACTGACTCGTGGTGAAGGCCGCGTCCCCGGCCTGGTTGCCGTGCATGATCAGCAGCGCGATCGGCCCGACGCCACGGGGCAGCGGGCGCAGCTGGTACTGGAGATGGGTGGCGGTGTCCGCCATGCGTATCCGCACGTTCAGCCCCACCTTCGCCATCTCGTACTGAAGCGCCTCGGCCACTTCCGCGATCCCGGCGAACATGCCGTTGCGCGCCACGAGGGTGATCCGCCGGTGTACCGGGACGCCGTCGGCGGCCGCCTGTTTCACCAGCGCGCGGGCGGCGGCCACTTTGTACGGGGCGGGGGCGAGGTCGTCGTTGTGGCCCACCACACCGGGCGGGACGAGTTGTGCGGCGGGCTTGGCCAGTCCGCCGAGAAGAGCCTCGATGATGCCCTCGCGGTCGACGGCCAGGCCGATCGCCTTGCGCACCCGGATGTCGTTGAGCGGCGCCTCGCGGCCGTCCAGCCGCAGGGCGGTGGTCTCGTTGTTGGGGTAGGCCACGGTGTTGCCCTGGTCGGCGCTGGTGTGGTCCAGCGCCGTCGCGATATCGGCCTCGCCCTTGTCGATCATCGCGGCCCGGACGCTGGCGTCGCTGCGCCAGACGTATCTGGCCCGGGGGTAGGCGGGCGCCTTCCCCCAGTAGTCGTCGTTGCGGGCGAGGGAGATGGAGACACCGGTCTGCCATGCCTTGACGGCGTAGGGGCCGGTCCCGACCGGGATGCGCACCTTGGCCTCGGTGCTGGTGGTGTGCGGCACGATCTCGACGAAGCTGAGCCGCAGCGGGAGGATGGGGTCGGTCTTCTCGGTGGTGACGGTCAGCCGGGTGGGGCTGACAGCGCGCACATCGAGCTTCTCGTCGCCGAAGACATAGCCCTCCACGTTGCAGGCGAGATCGGAGTTGACGGCGCGGTCGATGGAGAAGGCGGCGTCCTTCGCCGTGAACGGCCGCCCGTTCTGGAAGTTCACACCGGAGCGGATGTCGAAGGTCCATGTCCTGGGCTTCGTCTGCCGCCAGCCGGTGGCCAGCAGCGGCTGGAGCCTGCCCGAGGTGGGGTCCCGTTCGACCAGCGGTTCGGTGATGTTGGAGCGGACCACGACACCGGTCGCGGTCAGCGATGACTCGCAGGGCTCCAGCGTCGGGGGTTCCTGGGTGAGGACCACACGCAGGGTGCGGCCGTCCGCACTGCCGGCATCACCCGCCGTGTCACTGTTCGCCACGGCGCACGCGCTGGTCAGCAGCATCGTGACCGAGGCCAGAAGGGCGAGAACGGTACGGGCCCGACCCCGTTCGGGGCGCGGGCCGGAGGGTGTGGAGGGTACGGAGGACTTCATCGTCGGCGTATCTCCGAGGGTGCTGGCGGGTTGCCGCCCGAGAACGACGGTCGACATATGGTGTTGTCTACACTTGCGTACCCGGTCTGCATTTGTGGACGCCGAAGCTAAACCTGAGGTGCCGGGGCGTCAAGAGATCTGACAACAGACGCAGATGGGGAGCGCCGCGGCCGGAACAGGCCGAGCATTGACAGCCTCAAGGATCACATGCACAAATGAAGACAGCGGCTATATATGAGGACGGTGGACATGGTCAGGACGGCTGCCCCCGATGGTGACCGCGCGCTGCGCATCATGCTCAACCACCGGATCCTGAGCAGGTTCACGGAGCGGTTGCGGGCGCGGATCGAGGGGCCGCACGAGTGGCTGGACGCCTCGGACTGGGACGCGGCGCGGATCTCCGACGCCATCGCCTCCGTCGATGTGTACGTGGGCTCACAGCTCGCCGAGGACCATGCGCGGCGCGCCCGGCGGCTGCGCCTCGTGCATGTCGTCGGCGCGGGCTACGACGGCATCCCCCTGGAGGCGCTGGGGCCGGATGTGATCGTGGCCAACACCCATCACCACGGCAAGTCCATCGCCGAACACGTCCTGATGTGCGTTCTGATGCTGTCCCGGCGTGTGCTCGCGGCCGATCGGGAGCTGCGTGCCGGGCGGTGGCGCAACGTGGCCGTCGATTCCACGCTGCCCTTCGGGGACACCCTGCGGGGCCGCCGGGTCGGAGTCATCGGCTTCGGCGAGACGGGGAGGGAGATCGGCCGGCTGTGCCAGGCGGTCGGCCTGGGGGTGCGGGCCGTGCGCCGCGATCCATCGGCCCCGCTGCCGGACGATCTGCGCCCCGACTGGGTGGGTGGCACGGAGCGGCTCCCGGATCTGCTAGCGGACTCCGACATCGTCGTGGTCACCGTTCCGCTGAGCCCCGCGACCCGCGGGCTGATCGGCCCGGCCGAACTGGCCGCGATGGGCCCGCACTCACTCCTCGTCAATGTCGCCCGTGGCCCGGTCGTACAGGAGGAGGCGCTGTACGAGGCGCTTTCGGCCGGCACCATCGCCGGTGCCGCCCTCGATGTGTGGTGGTCGGGTCCTCCGCTCGCGCCGAGCGGCCTGCCGTTCCACACCCTGCCCAATGTGGTGATGACACCGCACAATTCGGGTCACACCGAGGAGACCTTCGCCGCCCGGGCCGTGGACATCGCGGCCAATATCAACCGCCTGGCGGCGGGGAGCCCCCTCGGCAATGTGGTCAGGGGGCGATGATGAGGTGGCTGATCAGGCCCTGGTCCAGGGTGAAGCGATAGCGAAGGTCGACGGTGCCACCGGGGAAGTTCCCCTCCAGCCGCTGGGTGACGGTGCAGCGGTCCGGGCCGTCCTGCTCGGCCCCGAGGAATGCGGTGGTGTAGGTGTACTCGGAGACGGCGCGGTCCAGCCATCGCTCGATGGCCGGGATCCCCTCGTAGGTGTGGCCGCCGTCGACGACCGTCGCGTCCGGCGTCAGCGAGGCTGAGGCCGCCTTCACATCGTGCTCGTTGTGCGCCGTCAGATACCGCTTGACGACGTCGGGCAGATCGGTGGCGGCGAAGAGCGTGGTGTTGTCGGTCATGGGCACAGATTCGCCGAGATCCAGTCGTCGCTCGGCGTCGCGCCGAACCTGCTCAGTGCCCGGCTCAAACTGCTCGTGGAGGCCGGGGTGTTGCGTACGCGGACCTATCAGGAGCCGGGCAGCAGACATCGGCTGAGCTACCACTTGAGACCGGCCGGGGAGGAGCTGCGGATCGTGCTGGCCGCGCTTCAGCAGTGGGCCGACCGCCACCGCCCCCGCCCGTCGGGCCCCTCGGCCCTCCGCCGCGTGCGCTCCACCGGTGAGGCGGTGGGCGTCGGGTTCGTCGACGAGGAGGGCCGGGAGGTGCCGTACGCCGACGTGGACTTCATGGTCGATCCGGCGTCGGGGGGCTGATCCGGTTCCATCTGGATGCCACTTCAGTAGTCAGTGCCCGGAGAGAGGAAGCACGATGGACATCAAGCTGATGAGCCGGCCCACCCCGCTGGAGGCCGCGCCACGGCTGGCCCGTGCGATCGGGCTGGAGCCCGGTGATCTGTGGGTCAAGCGTGACGATCTGATCGGGCTGGGCGGCGGGGGCAACAAGGTCCGCAAGCTGGAGTGGACCGCCGGTGCCGCCCGCGCCGAAGGCGCCACCACGCTGGTGACCAGCGGAGCCGCGCAGAGCAACCACGCGCGTCTGACGGCCGCGGCCGGGGCACGGCTGGGCATGGACGTGGTCCTCGTCCTCGCCGGTGCGCCCAGTGAGGGGATGACCGGCAACATCGTGCTCGACGGCCTCTTCGGCGCCCGCGTCGTATGGGCGGGGGAGGTGAACGAGGCGGAACTCGCGGCCGCCGTGGAGGACGTGGCCGGGGAACTGCGCGAGCGGGGCGCCCGGCCCGCGGTGATCCCCTTCGGCGGATCCAGCGTGCTGGGCGCCCGGGGCTACGCCGAGGCGGGGGCGGAGCTCCTGGAGCAGGCCCCGGATCTGTCCACGGCGGTCGTGGCGGTCGGATCCGGCGGCACCATGGCCGGTCTTGTCCACGCCCTCGGCGCCGAGCGGGTGCTCGGGGTGCACTGCGGGGCCGTCGCCGATCCCGAACGCACCGTAGGACACCTGGTCGATGGACTGGCCGGACGGCCCGTGGCCACGTCCCTGCGGCTGCGCCTGGACCAGGTCGGCCCCGGCTACTCCGCGCTCACCGAACCGGTCATGGACGCCATCACCACGGCGGCCCGCACCGAGGGCATCGTCCTCGACCCCGTCTACACCGGGCGCGCCCTGGCCGGTCTCATCGCGGCCGTCCGCGATGGCCAGGTGCGGCCCGGACAGCGCACGGTCTTCCTGCACACCGGCGGTCTGCCCGGTCTGTTCGGGCACCCCGAGGCGCTGGAGCGGGCGCGTTCCGCCGTGGCCGACAGCGCCGTACGGCGGCCCCGCGGCTGAGCGCCGCCCCGGCCGCGGCCGGTCGGCCTCTGTGGTGCGGAGGTCACTCCGTTCCTTCCGTGGTGTCGGCGACCGTTCCCTCCGCGGTGTCGGCGACCGCGTCGGCGCAGGTGGCGAGGCGGCGGGCCAGGGTGTGCACATGGTCGCGCAGGGCGTCCGGATACTCGATCACGAACGGGAGGTCCAGCCAGGCGAGTACGGAGGGTACCCACTCCAGCCGCTCGGCCCGAAGCCGGACCCGCACCCATCTGCCGCCTTCCTCCTCCCGGGAGGCGGCTGATGGCCCGGCCGTCTTCGCCAACTCCCCACCCGCCTCCGCCCCGGCGTCCCGCGCCGGGGCGTCCGTGAGCTCCCGCACGGTGGCGAGTCCGGGCGGGAGCCGGTGGCGGACCTGCTCGACCGTGCCCTGGACCCGCAGCGACACCTCGTGCAGATAGGGCACTCCGGCGAGCCCGGACAGCACCCGCCCGGCCGGGTCGAACCCCTCGGGCACATCGAACGACCCCGGCAGCGCCGTCGCGGTCTCGATCCGGTCCAGCCGGAACGTGCGGACCTCGCCGCTGTCCGAGTCCGCCCCCGTCACGTACCAGCGCCCGGAGTGCGCGACGATCCCGTACGGATGCACGGTGCGTTCGCTGCGCCGCCCCTTCCAGGCGGTGTAGCCGATGGCGACGGGCCGGCGGTTCCGCGCGGCCTCCGCGAGCATCAGCAGCACGCTCGTCTCCGGGACGGCCATGGGGCGGGCCGGGGCGGTGAAGTCGGCGGTGGCCAGCAGCGCGTCCAGGCGGCGGCCGAGCGCCTCGGGCAGCACCCGGCGCACCTTGGCCGCGGCGCTCTCCGCCGCCGCGACGGACGTGGTCACCAGCCCGGCCCGGCGGCCCGCGACCAGGCCGAGCAGTACGGCCAGCGCCTCCTCGTCAGTGAGCATCAGCGGGGGCATCCGGAAGCCGGGGGCGAGCCGGTAGCCGCCGTAGCGGCCGCGCACCGACCGGACCGGGACGTCCAGGTCGATCAGGTGGCCGACGTAGCGCCGGACGGTGCGCTCGTCCACGCCGAGCCGGTCGGCCAGGTCGGCCACGGTGCGGGTGCCGCCGGCCTGGAGGATCTCCAGCAGGGCGAGCACTCGGGCGGTGGGTCGGTTCATGCCCGGAAGTATCCCGCGAATACCGGGCGGATGCTGTCCGGTATCCCTTCTAGCGTTCGGGCCATGGCGACTTACGTACTCCTTCCCGGGTTCTGGCTCGGGGCCTGGGCCTGGCGCCCGGTGGCGGACGATCTGCGCGGCCGCGGGCACGATGTCCACGCGCTCAGCCTGACCGGGACGGGCGAGCGGGCGCATCTGGCCCGGCCCGACACCGACCTGGAGACACACATCACCGATGTGCTCAACCTGATCCATTACGAGGACCTGCACGATGTGGTGCTGGTCGGGCACAGCTATGCCGGTGCGGTGGTGATCCCGAGCGTCGCGGACCGGATGCCGGAGCGGATCAATCGGCTGGTGTTCATCGACAGCGGACCGCTGCCGGACGGGATGTCCCACAGCGAGTTCGTCCCGCCGGAGGAGCGGACGCGCAACGCCGAGCTGGTCCGTACCGAGGGAGACGGCTGGCGGCTGCCGCCACCGCCGTGGCGGCAGCTGGCCTCCGATGTGGCCGGGCTGCCCGGCGACACGCTCGAACGGCTGGTGCGGCTGTCGGCGCCGCAGCCGTGGGCCACCGCCACCACCCCGGTCCGGCTGACCGAGGCGTGGGAGAAGCTGCCCCGGCTGCATGTGCTGTGCAGCTTCCCGGTGGAGGAGGTCCAAAAGCGGATCGCCACCGTTCCGGCCTTCCGTCATATGGCGACCGAGGGCTGGGCGTACCGGGAGCTGCTCGGCTGGCACTGGCCCATGTTCGACCGGCCCGCCGAACTGGCGGCGATCCTGCACGAGGCGGCCTGACGAGCACCCCGGCCGTCGGCCCCTGACCACACGGCCCGCCGCACGGCGGGCCGTGTGGTCTTTCCCGGCCCAAGAGTGATCGCTTCCAGATTCGCCTGCGTTCGACTCTAGACAGGACTGAACATGTATGGCTAACGTCCGGACATGCCTAAACAGGTCCTCAAGCATCAGCGCATCGCCCGTGTCCTGGCCCGCGAGATCCACAGCGGCGCCCTGGAGCCGGGCAGCAGGCTGCCCGGCGAACACGCGCTCACCCGGCGCTTCGCGGTCAGCAGGGCCACCGTTCGCCAGGCGCTGGACGAGCTCAGCAAACAGGGGCTGATCTCCACGCACGCGGGCGTCGGCTCGTTCGTCACCTTCGACGGCGGACTGCTGGACAACCGCCTGGGGTGGACCAGGGCGCTCGCCGACCAGGGCGCTCAGGTCACCACCGAGGTCCTCCGTCTCGAAGCGGTGCGCGATGCCCGGCTGGCCGGGGAACTCGGCATCGAGGGCGCCGAGTTCATGGCGCTGGACCGGTTGCGTGTGCTGCCGGAGGGCACTCCGGTCGCGCTGGAGCGCAGCAGGGTTCCGATGGTCGCGGCCCTCGCCGACATCCCGCTCGGCGGGCTCCTCGACGGTTCGCTGACCAAGACCCTCGCCGCGGCCGGCATCCGCGCCACGCACGGGGACGAGTGGGCGTCCGTGCGGCAACTGGCCGCCGACGAGGCGACCCTGCTCCGCCGCCAGGAGGGGGAGGTCTGGCTCAACACCCGCCGGGTCAGCCGCGGGGCGGATGGCCAGATCGTCGAGCAGGTGACCAGCCTGCTGGACCCCGCCCGCTTCCAGCTGCACCTCGGCTTCGGCGAACAGCCCCAATGAGGCGGCGCCGAACGGGCCCCGACGAGGCAGCCCCGAACAGCTCCGACGAGGCGGTCCCGAGCGGCTCCGACGAGGCAGCCCGCCCGCATGGCGCGGCCCCGAGCGGTGGTCCCCATGGGGCAACCCCGATGAGACCGCACGCGGCAGCGCCCGCCCATGCCCGACGTACCGCCTCCGCGCACTGACCTCCGCGCACTGACAGGAAGACCGAATGAACCACCAGCACGACCGCGCGCTCGGCGCTCTCTACGGCCTGGCGATGGGCGACGCCCTCGGTATGCCCACCCAGATCATGTCCCGGCGGTCCATCGTCGCCCGCTTCGGCACCGTCACCGGTTTCGAACCCGGCCCGGAGGACAACCCGGTGAGCGCCGGAATGCCCGCCGGTTCGGTCACCGACGACACCGACCAGGCCGTTATCGTCGGGCGGCTGCTGACCGGGTCCGGCGGGCGGATCGAGCCGCTGCGGCTCGCGCACGAGCTCCTGGAGTGGGAGCGCGCCATGAAGGCCAAGGGCTCCTTCGACCTGCTCGGCCCCTCCACCAAGGCCGCCCTGGAGGCCGTCTCCCGCGGCGTACCGCCGGAGGAGGCGGGCAAGTCCGGTGCCACCAACGGCGCGGCGATGCGGATCACCCCCGTCGGCGTCGCCTTCCCCGACACACCGCTGGAGCCCTTCCTCGACCGGGTCGCGGAGGCGTGCCAGGTCACCCATGACACCTCCATCGGCATCGCCTCCGCGGCCGCCGTGGCCGCCGCGGTGAGCCGTGGCATCGACGGCGGCGACCTGGAGGACGCCATCGGCGCGGCGATCACGGCGGCCAAGGCCGGTGCCGAGCGCGGCCACTGGGTCGCCGGCGCCGATATCGCCGCCCGTATCGGCTGGGCCGTGGAGCTGGTCCGCGGGCTGCCCGAGCGGCAGGCCCTGGACCGCGTCTGCGACCTGGTCGGCACCAGTGTCGCCAGCCAGGAGTCGGTTCCCGCCGCCTTCGCCGTGCTGGCCCTCGCCGAGGGCGAGCCATGGCGGGCCTGCCTGCTGGCGGCCAACCTCGGCGGTGACTGCGACACCATCGGCGCGATGGCCGGTGCCGTCGCCGGTGCCGTCAGCGGGGCCTCCGCCCTGCCCGACGAGGCCCTCGCCACCGTGCGCTCGGTCAACGGCCTCGACCTGGAACCCCTGGCCAAGTCCCTGCTCGCGCTCCGCGCCGGCAGCACGGCCCAGTGACCCCCACGCCCGACCCCACATCCGCACCGGAGCGCCCCCGGACAGAAAGACAGGTACCACCATGGCGGCTTCAGAGAACGAACGCGTCGGAACCGTGGAGACCCGAGGCATCGAGCCGGTCCCGGACGCCGAGCGCCACGGCCGGGCGAACCAGATGTTCTGGACCTGGTTCGCCGCGAACATCAGCATCCTCGGCCTGCCGCTCGGCGCGGCGCTGGTCAGCTTCCGCGGCCTGAACATCTGGCAGGCGGCCGTCGTGGCCATTCTCGGCTCCTTCGGCTCCTTCGCCCTGGTGGGCGCCCTCAGCATCGCCGGGAAGCGGGGCGGGGCGCCCGCACTCACCCTCTCCCGCGCGGTGTTCGGGGTCCGCGGCAACGCCGGTCCCACGCTGGTCACCTGGCTGAGCCGGCTCGGCTGGGAGACCATCAACACCACCACGGCCGCCTTCGCCCTGCTGGCACTGCTCGACGCCGCCTTCGGCATCCGGCGGAATACCGTCCTCACCGTGGTGTGTCTGCTGGTCTTCATCGGCTGCACCCTGCTGATCAGTGGCCTGGGCCATGCCACCATCATGTGGATCAACAGATGGGCCAGCTATCTCTTCGGCCTGCTCAACCTGGTCGTGATCGCCTTTCTCGCGACCACCGTGGACTGGGACAAGGTCTTCCACGCCCAGGTCGGGCCGGTGAGCTCGATGGTCGTGGGCGTCGGGATGATCGCCGCCGGTACCGGGATCGGCTGGGCCAACACCGGCGCCGACTACGCCCGTTATCTGCCCCGCCGGATTCCCGGCGGCAGGCTGGTGGCCGCTTCCGCCTTCGGCGCCGGTATCCCGCTGGTCGTGCTGATCTCGCTGGGCTCACTCCTCGCGGCGGGCGAGCCCAGCCTGGCCTCCGCCTCGGACCCCGTCTCGGCGATCAACACGATGCTGCCCTCGTGGATGTCCATCCCGTATCTGATCGCCGCGTTCGGCGGACTGCTGCTCTCCAACCACCTGTCGGTCTACTCGGCCGGACTCACCATGATCACCCTGGGCATCCGGGTCCGGCGCACCCTCGCGGTCGGCCTGGACGTGGTCGTCACCTTCGCGGGCGGGATCTACTTCATCCTCATCGCCAAGGACTTCTACGGCCCGTTCATCACCTTCCTCACCCTCCTCGCCGTCCCCATCAACGCCTGGGTGGGCGTCTTCGCGGTCGACCTGATACTCCGCCGGTCCTACGACGGCGCGGCCCTGATGGACGTCGGCCGGTCCAGCCGCTACTGGTTCCGGGGCGGGATCGCCTGGGCCGCGATGATCGCCTGGGCGGCGGCCATCGTGGTGGGCCTGCTGTTCACCGAGGCCAGCACCAGCGCGACCGATGTGTGGTTCTCCGGACCGCTCGCCCACAGCTGGATCGGCTCCAACGGGCTGGGCTGGGTGGTGACCCTGCTGCTCGCGGCCGCCGTCTACGCCGTGCTGCGCCGGTTCGACGGCACCGTCCGCGACGAGGCGTCCGGGCAGGCCCCCCAGCAGCAGGTGCTGCCCGCCCCGGCCGCACAGGAGCTCTCATGAGCGGCCACGACGGCGTCCAGGGCGCCTCGGGCGAGGCCATGGGCGGCCGGCTGGTCCTGCTCGGCAACGCCATCGTGGACCTGGTGATGCGGGTGCCCGCACTGCCCGAACGCGGCGGTGACATCCTCTCCGAGGACACCACCCTCACCACCGGTGGCGGATTCAACGTCCTCACCGCCGCCCGCCGCCTGGGCCTGCCGGCCGTGTACGCGGGCGCCCATGGCACCGGGCCGTTCGGCGACCGGGTGCGGGCGGACCTCGCCCGGGAGGGCGTCGAGGTGGTGCTGGCCCCGCTCGCGGAGGAGGACACCGGATTCTGCGTGGCCTTCGTCGACGGCGGTGGCGAGCGCACCTTCGCCACCAGCCTCGGCGCGGAGGCCCGGCTGACCGAGGCCCACGCGGCGGCCGTGCTCGCCGCGCTGCGCCCCGGCGACCTGGTGCAGATCTCCGGATACGGGCTCGCCTATCCGGTCAACGGCCCGGTGCTGGCCTCGCTCGTGGCGCGGCTGCCGGAGCACATCCGGGTCTTCCTCGACCCGGGACCCCTGGCCGACCAGATCCCGGAAGAGGTGCTGGCACCCGTGCTGGCGCGCTGCGACTGGGTCAGCTGCAACCAGCGTGAGGGGCGGCTGCTGACGTGCCGGGACGACGCCCGGGAGGCCGCGGCCGCGCTCGCCGCCCGGCTGGGCCCGCGCACCGGGGTGCTCCTGCGGGCCGACGCGGACGGCTGCTGGGTGGTCCCGCCCGGCGGTGAGGCCACACACGTCCCCGGCCGCCGGGTGACCGCGGTGGACAGCAACGGCGCGGGCGACGCCCATACGGGAGCGTTCCTGGCGCTCCTCGGCCGGGGGCTGGACCTGACCACCGCCGTACGGGGCGCCAACGCCGCGGCCGCCTTCGCGGTCACCCGGCACGGCCCCGCCACCGGGCCGACCCTTGATGAGCTGCTGGAGTTCCTGGCCGGTGAGCCGCTCGCGGCCCGGCTGACCTCGGCGCTCGGGCGGTAGCCCGCCCTCGGCCGGGCCCGTCACGAGGCGGGCGCCAGGTGAGTGCGAACCCCTGACGCGAAGGCGCTTCACCCGTCGGTTCCGGACGAGTCCTTCGTGTCGGGGGTGTCCTCATGTCCGCCGAGGACACGGTCGCGCGCCGCGGTCAGGATGCGGTCCGACAGATCGTCGCCCGCGCAGGCCCGTGACAGGACCAGCGCCCCGAGCATGGTGGACAGCTCGACGAGAACGGACTCCTCGTCGGCCGCGGTGCCGCCGGACCTCCTCGCGTTGCGCTGCATCCCGCCGATCAGGTTGCGCATACCCTCGGCGAACGCCTCTTTCAGCGGGTCACCGGGCTCCGCGCGTGCGGCGTCCACCGCCAGTGCCGCCGCGGCGCACCCCAGCCCGGGGTTGTCGCGGTGCCGGGCGGAGAGATAGCCGGTGAGGAAAGCGGTCCGGGTGCCCCCGGTGTCCTCGCCCTCGGGGGGTTCCTCCATGGCCGCGAGGCGTTCGGCGAACGCGGCCGAGCACGCCTGGGCGATCAGATCGTCCTTCGAGGCGAAGTGGCGGTAGAACCCGCCGTGGGTCAGACCCGCCGCCGCCATCGCCTGCGGAACGCTCACCTTGTCGGTGCCGTGGGTGCGTACCAGCTTCGAGGTGGCCGTGATCACCTGCTCGCGATGGCGCTCGGCCTCGGCTCGGGATGCTCGGGGCATGGTCGGTACTTCCTTCTGCTTGTGATGCCGGACTCGGGTACCGGCTGCCGGTACCGCGTCGATGATATTTGCGGCTCCTTTTAGATGATGCTAATAATCTATTTTAGACGCGCCGCTGGGTCCTGGCCTCATGGGCCGCCCCTGCCGGTTCGAGCGCGCGATTCGACAAGGAGGTCCGACATGGTGGCGATCGATGGTTCCGTGGTGCTGGTGACCGGAGGCCAACGTGGCATCGGCAAGGCATTCGTGGACGCACTGCTGCGGCGCGGAGCGGCGAAGGTCTATGCGACCGCCCGCAAGCCCGGCCCCGGTGAGGACCCGCGGGTCGAGGCCGTTTCCCTCGATGTGAACGACGCGGACGCGGTGGCAGCGCTCGCCGCCCGGGCCACGGATGTGAACATCGTCATCAACAACGCGGGCGTGGTGTTGCCCGCGCCGCTGCTGAAGGCGGACATGGCCGATGTGGTGGCGACGTTCGAGACGAATGTCTTCGGGCCCCTTCGGGTGGCACGCGACTTCGCCCCGGTCCTGTCGGCGAATGGCGGCGGCACGCTGGTCGATATGCACTCCGTGCTGTCCTGGGGCGCCGGCGCGGCTGCCTACGGCGCCTCCAAGGCCGCCCTGTGGTCGATCACCAACTCTCTCCGGATCGAGCTGGCGGGGCAGGGGACCCAGGTGGTCGGCGTGCACCTCGGCTTCGCCGACACCGATATGACCACCGAAATCCGGGCCCAGAAGATCGCTCCCAGGGAGGTCGCCGAGGCGGTCCTGGACGGTGTCGAGAACGGCGCCAGCGAGGTGCTCGTGGACGATGTGACCAGGCAGATGAAGGCGGCGCTCGCCGGGCCGGTGGAGGGTCTCACGGTTTCCATCGGGCGCTGACCGGCCGCGGCGGACAGCCGCTCGTCACCCCAGCTCATCGCCGCAGCTCGTCACCACCGTTCGACTTCGTCGGTCTTCAAAGGTCTTCAAAGGAGAAGAGAGCAATGCCCCTCTGGCACGTCTACCATCCGGTCGACGCCTACTCCGCGGAGCAGAAGCGCCAATTCGCCGCGGACGTCACGGAGTTCTACACCCGGGCCGGACTGCCGAAGTTCTACGTCGTCACCCTCTTCCACGACATCCCCGAGTCCTCGTTCCTGGTCGGCGGGGAGCCGTCGGACAACACCGTCCGGGTCGTGATCGAGCACATCGCCCGCCACCTGACGGACCCCGACAGGAGGAGGAAGAGCGCCGAGGCGCTCAACCGCCTGCTGGCCCCCCACACCCTGGACCGCGGGCTGCACTGCGAGTTCCACATCGATGAGACACCCCGGGACCAGTGGATGATCGACGGGATGTGGCCTCCTCCCGCGGGCAGTGAGGCGGAGCGGCTCTGGGTGAGCGAGAACCGTCCAGTGGCGTACTGACCGGCGGCCACCGGCCGGGACCGCGCACGGCAGTGCGGGGCTGCCGACGGCGACCGGCGGCCGCGCCGCCGCGAAACCCGTGGCCGGGCGGGGCACGGGTCTGATTGGATCGTGGCATGGCCCAGGAAGACACGCGAAAGATCGGGATCCTGCTGTTCCCGGATGTGGAGGAGCTCGATGCCATCGGTCCATGGGAGGTGCTGTCGTACTGGACGCGCACCTTCCCCGAGGACGGCTGGCAGGTGTTCTGCTTCTCCGCCGACGGCAAGCCCGTGGCCTGTGCGAAGGGGCTCACCGTCGAGGCGCATCACGCGATGGCCGACCTGCCGGGGCTGGATGTGCTGCTGCACCCCGGCGGCCGGGGGACCCGTCCTCAGCTCGAGGACGACCAGCACCTGGAGTGGGTCCGCTCCCAGCGGCGATCGGTTCCCCTGATGACGAGCGTGTGCACGGGTTCGCTGGTCTACGCGGCGGCCGGACTGCTGGCCGGGCGGCCCGCGACCACGCACTGGGCGTCGCTGGACCGGCTCGCGGAGCTCGACCCGTCGATCGATGTGCGGCCCGATGAGCGGTTCGTGGACGACGGCGACATGATCACCTCCGCGGGGATCTCGGCCGGTATCGACATGGCCCTGCACCTGGTGGCCAGGCTGGTGTCGCCGGAGCGCGCACGTCAGGTGCGGCGTGGCATCCAGTACGACCCGCAGCCGCCGGTGTGACCTCGCCACATCGGCGGTGAGCGGATCGGGCTCGCCCAGGGCGGGGGCCGGGGTCAGCCGGGGCTCGAGCGGCCGTGCCGCCAGTACCCGAAGAACGCGATGTCCGGCTTCGGTACGCCGCGGTCGCGCACCAGGTGGCGGCGTACCCCGGTGGCCAGCCCGGCTTCCCCGGCGACCCAGGTGTAGAACCGGCCAGGGCGCAGCGCCGACTCCTTGATCGCGTCGAGGGCCAGGCTCCCGGGCAGGGTGTCCGCGCCGTCCCTGGCCAGCCACCGCACCCGGACACCGTCCGGAGCGGTGATGTCCGTGCGTATGTCGTCGGCCCCGGGCACCTCCAGGAAGACCTCCGCCACCAGTGACGCGGGGGCGTGTTCGAGGATGGCGAGGATCGCCGGTACGGCGCTCTCGTCCCCGGCGAGCAGCTGCCATTCGGCATGGGCCGGCGGCAGGTAGGTCAGGCCCATGTCGAAGATGCCCGCCGGGTCTCCGGGCCGGGCGCGCCGGGCCCAGGTGGAGGCCGGGGTGTCGCCGTGCAGGGCGAACTCGATGTCCACTTCGCCGAGTTCGGGCCGGGCGCGCCGGATGGTGAAGTTGCGCACCCAGGGTCTGCGGGACTTCGGCAGGAGGAGCAACTCCGCCATCCACGCCTCGCTGGAGAGCCTCGGCATCCTCAGCCCCTCCTGCCCTTCGCGGGGGAAGAACAGCCGTACGGTCTGGTCGAAGCCCATGGGCTTCAGATGCTCCAGCTCGGGACCGCCGAGCGTGATGACCGAGAAGGCGGGGGTCGGTTTGGTGGTCCCGCGCACCTCCAGTGTGATCATCCGCCGTGACTCGGGTGTGCGCATCTTGGGCAACATCTCTGGTCTGGCCTTCCGTTCGGGTCCGACGGCCGTCGGGTCACAGGTCCACGACGAGCCGTGGGGACAGGGCGCGGGACACACAGGCGTAGACGCGGCCCGCGAGGGCGCCGATCTCGTCCCGGTGCTCGGGCTCCCCGTCGAGCACGGTCAGTTCGCAGCTGCCGCAGACACCTTCGCGGCAGCCCGACGGCACGGCGTATCCGGCGTGGGTCAGGACGTCCAGCAGCGACTCGTCCGCGGGCACCTGAACGGTCCGCCCCGACCGGGCACACACCGCCTCGAACTCCGTGTTGGGGGCGAATGACCTGGGCGCCGGGCGGAACCGCTCCGCGTACAGCCGCCCGGCGGGGAACGCGGCCTCCGCCGCGGTGAGCATCGGTCCGGGACCGCAGGCGTAGACCACGGCACCCGGGTTCAGCGCGGAGCCCAGTGCGGCGAGGTCCGGCCTGCCCTGCTGCCGCGTGGCGACGATCCGCACCCGCTCGCCGTAGGCGGACCGCAGTCCGTCCGCGAAGGGCATGGACGCGACCGACTGCCCCACGTACACGAGCGACACCGGGACGTCCGACGCGGCCGCCGCCCGCAGCATCGGCAGGATCGGGGTGATGCCGATCCCACCGGCCAGGAAGAGGTACTCCGGCGCGGGCAGGAGCGGGAAGTGGTTCCGCGGCAGCGATACGTCGAGGGCGCGGCCCCGGCGCAGGAAACGGTGGATGTACTCCGAACCGCCCCGGCTGAGGCGGTCGTACCGCACCGCGACGCGATAGGACTCCCGGTCCGCCGGGTCTCCGCACAGCGAGTACTGCCGGGTCAGCCAGTTCGGCAGCGTCAGATCGACATGGGCGCCCGGCTCCCAGGGCGCCAGTGGGCCGGTGGCGCCTCGCAGGACGAGGGAGACGACGTCGTCGGCGACCGGCTCGATCTGGTCGACGATGGTCTGTTGCATCGGATTCACCTTGTGGCGTGGTCAGGGTCAGGGTCAGTAGAGTTTCCGGTAGCTCTCTTCGAGAGCCTGTGTGATCGCCATCGGATCGAAGTCCATCCCGAATTGGGCGGCGGCGATCTCGCCGACCGACGGGATCTCGTCGGCCAGCGCCTGGCTCGCCGGATCCCACAGCCGGGAGCGGATCAGCGCGCGGCCACAGTGGAAGTACGCCTCCGCCACCTCCACGACGATCGCCAGCACCGGCTCCTTGGCCTCGATCTGCGTCCGGGCGAGTACCCCGGGGTCGTCGGTGGGATAGGCGTGGCCGTTGACCCGCAGGGTCTCCCGCAGTCCGGGGATGAGGAAGAGCAGCCCGATCCCGTCGTTCTCGGCGAGGTTGCGGAAGGAATCGGCGATCTTGTTGCCGGGGCGGTCGGGGATCGCGAGTGTGCGGTCGTCGAGGACCTTCACAAACCCCGGGTAGTCGCCACGGGGCGAGCAGTCGGCGCGCCCCTCCGCGTCCGCCGTGGCCATGGTCAGGAAGGGGGAGTGGGCGATGAAGAGGCGGAAGTGTTCGTCGATACGGTCCTGGATCTTGGCCTTGACCATGGCTTCCGGCTCCCCGAGCCGGGCGCGCACCTCGGCCGGCGACAACCGACGGGGGCGTGTGCTGGTCTGCGTCACGAAGACTCCTTCCGGGAGGGGCGGGGCGGCGGGCGCGGGGCCCGTGCCGGTCGCCTCCCGCCTTCCTGCCGACGACGGTGGCTCACCGCTCCGCCGCAGTTCATGGCACTATTGTGAGCAATTACTCAGGTCCCGCGCCACTCGCATTCGAGGCGCCGTGCAGGAGGGGTCATGACGTCAGGCCGTCGCGGACTTCAGCCACGTAAACAGCCACGGCAGGCTCGGGCCGAGCTCACCAGGCAGCGCATCCTCACCGCCGCTGCTCACGTTTTCGCCGAGTACGGCTATGCCGCCGGGACCACCAATCGCATCGCCGAGCGCGCCCGGATCTCGATCGGATCGCTGTACCAGTACTATCCGAACAAGGATGCGATCCTGGCCGAGCTGCTGATCCGTCATCTCGATGCCGGAGGGGATGCCATCAAGAGCCGCCAGGACGAAGAGCAGCCCGACTCCCTCGAAGAGATCATGCGCGGTTTCGCGCGCACCGTGATCGCGAACCATCTGGACGACCCTCAGTTGCTCCGCGTCATGATGGAACGGGGGCCACGGACACCCGAGTTGCTCGAGAAGATCGCCCGGCATGAGCGAGACCGGATCGCCTACACCCGGGAGTTGCTCGAGCGCCATCCCGAGGTCCGGGTCGAGGACACCTATGTCGCCGCCCGGCTGGTGGTGTCCACGGTCGAGCTCGTCGTCCACCAGCTCATCGCGGCGCCCAACTCCGTGGACACCGCCCGGCTGGAGAACGAACTCGTCGCGATGCTCACCCGCTACCTCACGGCCGCACCGGCCGCGGCCACGGAAGGACCCGCGCGAGAGGGCGCCTGATCCGGGGCCATCGCGACGACGGACGGGCACTTGGTGGGGTCCAGGTGCCCGTCCGCCGTCCCGGTGGCGCGGTCGTGCCGCGGGTGTCAGTCGACCGTGATGGTGGGTTTGCGCAGGTCCATCCATGTCGCCAGGTCGAGGGCGCGTTCGATGGTGGCGCGCTGCTGATTGGTGATGGCCTCCGCCGGTGCGGCGAGCGCCTCCTTCAGCGTCTCGGTACGGCACAGCTCCATGGCCTGGTGTCCCGAGGCGATGAGGTCGCCCGCCTGCTGTTTGATGGCGGAGAGATAGGCGGGGTCGAAGCTGCCGGGGTAACCGCTCTTCTTGCGGTTGGCCACGGACTCGGGCAGCACATCGCGGGTGGCCTCGCGCAGGATGCTCTTCTCCCGCCCGTCGAATGTCTTCAGCGACCAGGGGGTGTTGAAGACATAGGAGACGAGGCGGTGGTCGCAGAACGGCACCCTGACCTCCAGGCCGACGGCCATGCTCATCCGGTCCTTGCGGTCGAGCAGTGTGTTGACCATGCGGGTCAGATGCAGATAGCACACCTGCCGCATGCGCTTCTCCAGGCCGGTCTCACCGTCCTTGAGAGGCGCTTCGTCCAGGGCGGAGAGGTAGTGGTCATGGAGGTAGGTGTCCAGGTCCAGCTTCTCGGTGAGCTCCGGGGAGAGCAGGCTCTTGGTGTCGCCGAGCGTCAGTCCTCCGGCGAGCCACGGGAAGGTGTCGGCCTCGCGCCGCTCGTCGTGGAACCACGGGTAGCCACCGAAGACCTCATCGGCCGATTCGCCCGACAGGGCCACGGTCGACTGTTCGCGAACGGCCTTGAACAGCAGGTACAGCGAGTTGTCCCGGTCGCCGAGCCCGATGGGCAGATCCCTTGCCGCGATGGCCGCCCGCCGGACGGCCGGGTCGGACAGGGCGGAGCCGTCGAGCATGATGTCCCGGTGGTCGGATTTCACATGCTCGGCCACGGCGTGCACATACGGTGTGTCGACGCTGGGCACCACGTCGATCGCGCGGAAGTTCTCCGCCTGTCCGGGGAAGTCCACGGCGAAGCTGCGGACGGTCTCGCCGTGCTCGCCGAGCTTGCGGGCGGCCAGCGAGGTCATCGCCGAGGAGTCGAGTCCCCCGGAGAGCAAGGTGCAGCGGGGCACATCGGCGACGAGCTGCCGGGCGATGATGTCCTCCAGGAGCTCCCGCACATGGGCGACGGTCGCCTCCTGGTCATCGGTGTGCTCGGAGACCTCCAGACGCCAGTACGCCTGCTCACGAAGCCCGTTGCGGTCCGCGACGGCGATATGGCCGGGGCGCAGCTCCTTCATGCCCTTCCAGATCGCATGGCCCGGTGTCTTGGCGAAGGCGAAGATCTCCCGCAGCCCGTCCAGACCGACCTCGGGGGCGGCGAGCGGGTTGGCGAGGATGGCCTTGGGCTCGGATCCGAAGAGGACGCCGTCGTCGGTCTCGTAGTAGTAGAACGGCTTGATGCCCATCCGGTCCCGGATCATCACCAGCTTCTCGGTGCGGGAGTCCCAGATGGCGAAGGCGTACATGCCGTTCAGCTTCTCGGTGAGGGATTCGCCCCACTCCACGTAGCCCCGCAGCACGACCTCGGTATCGGAGTCGGTGGTGAAGCCATGGCCCCTGCGGCGCAGTTCGTCGCGCAGCTCGGTGAAGTTGTACGCCTCACCGGAGTAGACCATGCTGACCGGCCCGTCGGCGGTGTCGACGGTCATGGGCTGCGCCCCGCCGGGCAGGTCGATGACGGCCAGCCTGCGGTGGCCGAGCGCCGCCCGGTCGGTCACCCACGCCCCTGCCGCGTCGGGGCCTCGGCAGGCCATCGTCTCCGTCATGGTGTCGAGGATCTGGCGGTGCGAGGTCAGATCGCGGCGGTAGGAGACCCATCCGGTGATGCCGCACACAGTGATCATCCCTTTCACTCAGCGGGAGATAGTTGCCTGTGAAAACCATCTACCTCTCCGGAGGGGGATCGCTACCGTCCGCTCACCCCCGGGTGAGTGGTATTTCTCACTGGTAAATTCCTGTTAATGGTAAGTTTCGCCATGGCCGTTGGCCGAAAAGCAGCGCCCACTAAGTTCCCATTTTACGGTCGATATCCGCGTCGCAATTCACAAATGAAAAACGCCGGTCGTATACGAAATGGCGGAGCCGATGCGTTCCCTTGCGCCTTACCGGATTACGGCTTCGCGGCGGCCTCAGCTCGCCGCGGCGGGGCGCACTACCCGCACGGCGGCCGGGTCCCCGGGCCCTTGGATCAGCTGCCGGAAGGCGTCGGCCATGGCGTCGGGCCCGGTCCGGGTCGTCACCCGGAACCAGTCGGCGGCCCGTTCGGTGAAACGCTCCTCGGCGGCTTGGTATTCGCGGCGGCGGGCCTCGGCTCCGCCTGCCCCCACGGCCCGCCGGGCTTCCTCCTCGGCGCTCGGGGCGAAGAAGCGCTCCGGTGCGGGGCCCGGCAGCCCCGCGGGATCCAGTGGCCGGGAGGCGTGGGTGCCGCCGACCAGGATGGAGCGGATGAGCCGCCCGGCCAGCCGGTGGTGCACGGCCGACACCACGTCCTGATTGCGGGTGAGGTCGGCGAACACCGCGGGCCCGGCCGGATCGAGCTCCGCCACGGCGGTGTAGGGGCGCACCTCGTCGTAGCACCCCGTGGCGTCCACGAAGGCCCGGTTGGCCGGTGAGGTGAGGCCGTACGTGACCACATCGGACTCGGCGCCGAGCCGCTCCGCGAGCCCCAGCGCGGTCTTGCTCGAGGCGCTGGAGACCACCACGGAGAGCGGCCGCCGATCGGTGGCCGCCGTCACGGACCCGGCGAGCAGCAGCGATGAGCGATACGCCGGCCGCAGGGCCGTGCGCAGATCGTCGGACGGCTCGTACGGCCCCACCCTCCGATAGTCGCTGTAGAAGTCGTGCAGCCGGCGCCGGTGCGGCGCCGTGTCGGTGAAGCCCGTGGCGCTGGGGGCGGGGTGCACGGTCAGATGGGTCGAGAGCGGGAAGTACCCGTAGAACCGCTCGCCCACGCTCACCTCGGGATGCGCCGTCTCCTCGACCACCCCGAAGCCCCAGGCCGGGATCCGTCCGAAGCCCTCGGGGGCGGGGAACGCGGTCCAGTATCCGGCGCGCTCGCCCAGATGGGCGTAGGTGACGTTGTTGGCGGTCAGCGCTATGCGCTCGACCGCGAGCCGCGCGGTACCCGGCTCCAGCGGCGCCGGATCGGCGGGTACGCATTCGAACGCGGTCAGATTGTCCCGCCGGACGAGCAGATCCCACGCTGTTGAGGAAGCCATGGCGGTCCAGCCCTTCTTTACTTGCGTGTCGTTCAGCAAGTATATGTCCTGGCGTCGGCGGCCGGGCGGACGACACGCGGCCCCGGCCGGGTCGGCGGCCCCGTGATGGGCCTCCGGGCGTGTCCGGATGGGTGGAATCGGGGTGCCGGATGCCCCTGTGACCTGGGGGGCTAGCATATGAGCGCCACCTAGCTCGAAAGATAAACTTGTGACTCTCAACGAGGACTCGTTCACCAACTGGAAGCACCGCGAGGAGATCGCGGAGTCGATGATCCCCCTCATCGGGAAGCTGCACCGGGAGCGGGACGTCACCGTCCTGCTGCACAGCCGCTCCTTGGTGAACAAGTCGGTCGTCAGCATCCTCAAGACCCACCGATTCGCCCGTCAGATCGCCGGGGTGGAACTCTCGGTCACCGACACCCTGCCGTTCCTCCTGGCGCTCACCGCGCTCGACCTCGGCCCCTCCCAGATCGACATCGGCATACTCGCCGAGCTGTACCGGGCGGATGACCGCGGTCTTTCGGTGGGGGAGTTCACCACCGAGGCCGTCGCCGGGGCCACCGGGGTCAACAAGATCGAGTGCCGTGAGGGGCGTGATGTCGTCCTCTACGGGTTCGGCCGCATCGGCCGGCTGGTCGCCCGGCTCCTCATCGAGAAGGCCGGGTCCGGCAACGGTCTGCGGCTGCGCGCCATCGTCGTGCGCGGGGGCGGCGGCCGGGCCGCGGAGGATCTCGTCAAGCGCGCCTCGCTGCTGCGCCGCGACTCCATCCACGGTCAGTTCCAGGGCACGATCACCGTCGACGAGGCGAACAGCAAGATCGTCGCCAATGGCAACGAGATCAAGGTGATCTACGCCGACGACCCGACGTCGGTGGACTACACGGCGTACGGCATCAAGGACGCCATCCTCATCGACAACACCGGCAAGTGGCGCGATCGCGAAGGGCTGTCCAAGCATCTGCGCCCCGGGATCGACAAGGTGGTGCTGACCGCGCCGGGCAAGGGCGACGTCCCCAACGTCGTCCATGGCGTCAACCACGACACCATCAAGCCCGATGAGCGGATCCTGTCCTGCGCGTCCTGCACCACCAACGCGATCGTCCCGCCGCTGAAGGCGATGGCGGACGAGTACGGCGTTCTGCGCGGCCACGTGGAGACCGTCCACTCGTTCACCAACGACCAGAACCTGCTGGACAACTACCACAAGTCCGAACGCCGTGGCCGCTCGGCACCGCTGAACATGGTCATCACCGAGACCGGTGCCGCCTCCGCCGTCGCGAAGGCCCTGCCCGACCTCGAAGCGAAGATCACCGGCAGTTCGATCCGTGTCCCGGTGCCCGATGTCTCGATCGCGATCCTCAATCTGCACCTCGCGCGCGAGACCACCCGTGAGGACGTCCTGGACTATCTGCGGGAGGTGTCCCTGACCTCGCCGCTCAAGCGCCAGATCGACTTCACCAGCGCCCCGGACGCGGTCTCCAACGACTTCATCGGCTCGCGCCACGCCTCGATCGTGGACGCGGGTGCCACCAAGGTCGAGGGCGACAACGCGATCCTCTACCTCTGGTACGACAACGAGTTCGGCTACTCCTGCCAGGTCATCCGCGTCGTCCAGCACGTCTCCGGCGTGGAGTACCCGACCTACCCGGCCCCGGTGGTCTGACACCGGACGACGACGGCCCCCGTCCCACGCTCCCCGCTGCCACGGGGGCTGGGGCGGGGGCGGTCGGGCGTCAGGCGGTGAACAGCGCCCGGGGGCGCTCACATGTACTGGTCAGCGTCACGGACCGGCCCTGCCGGGCGGAGCCCTCCAGCGAGCAGAGCGCTTCGAGCACATGGAAGGCGAAGGCGGCGTTGGCGCGGTGCGGGCCGCCCTCGACGGCGTTCGCGAGGTCGCGGACGCCGAGCCCGCGGCGGGCCTGCTCGGGGGTGCCGACGGCGCCGAAGAGTTCGAGCGCCGGTTCCAGAACCGTCCAGTCGCCGTCCCCATGCCGCCGGACCCGCACATCTCCGTCGAAGTGGTTCGGGTTGGCCGGCGAGAGGGTGCCCTCGCTGCCGTAGATCTCGAGGTACGGCAGTTCGCTGTGCCAGACGTCGAAACTCATCTGGCATGTGGCGATGACGCCCGAGGCGAAGGTGAGCACGGCTCCGGTGTGGGTGGGAACGGTGACCTCGACGGTGTCGACGGTCCGTCCGGGCGCGGTGACCGTGCGCTCGGGTACGCCTATGCGGCCGGCCGCGGAGATGGTGGCGACGGGGCCGAGGCAGTTGACGAGCGCGGCCAGGTAGTACGGGCCCATGTCCATCACCGGGCCGCCTCCGGGCTGGAACAGGAAGGCCGGATCGGGGTGCCAGGTTCGGGCTTGCTGTGCCCGATGAAGGCGGACGCGCCGATGGGCGTTCCGATCAGGCCCGAGTCGATCGCCTTGCGCGCCGTCTGAGCGGCGCTGCCGAGGAAGGTGTCCGGCGCGGAGCCGAGGACGCGCCCGGTGCGGGAGGCCGTCGCGAGGACCGCTTCGCCGTCCGCGACCGTGGTGGCCAACGGCTTCTCGACGTAGACGTGTTTGCCCGCCTCCAGGGCGGTGACGGTCGTGCGGGCGTGGTGGACCGGCGGCGTCAGGTTGACCACGATGTCCACCGAGTCGTCGGCGTACAGCGCCGCGTCATCGCCCCAGGCGGGGATGGCATGTTCGGCGGCCCCCCGTTTCGCCCGTGCCACATCGATGTCGCCCACCCGCACGATGTTCAGCTCCGGGTAGCGGGCGAGACCGGTGACATACCGGCCGAAGATGTTGCCGCTGCCCAGGATGCCGATGCGATAAGTCTGTTCGGCCATGGCCGTGATTCCTCTCCCAGGAGTGGTGCACGGAATGCCCGGTGGCCCTCGCCACCTGGACGTCTTCGGCGAGCGGGGACGGCCCGGCCGCCGGTCGGCTGAGGGGCTACGGCTCGGCGCGGTACGCCTCGATCACCGCGAGACGGGTGGTGACGGCCTCCGAGGCGGTCCGCAGCGCCGTCAGTGTGCGGGGGAGGTTGTGGCGTGCCGTGGCGGCCACGACCGACAGGGCGCCCAGATAGGCGCCGTCATGCGGTCCGCGCACCGGCACGGCCACCGCGGAGTAGCCGAGCCGGTGTTCTTCGAAGTCGGTGGCGTAGTCCTGTTCCTGGATGCGCAGGAGTTCCACCGGGAGCCGGTCGGCGGTGAGGGTGCGGGCGGTCATCCGGCGCATGCGGGGAGCCGGCCGCGCCAGTGGGTACTGGTCGGGCAGCAGCGCGAGGGTGAGCTTTCCCGGGGCCGTGCTGTGCAGTTGGAGCAGCCGCCCGCCGACCGTGGCACCGGCCCGGTTGCGGTGGCGGCCTGCGTTGTCGATGCACAGCAGGTCGCTGCCGTTGGGCACGGACAGGCTCACGGGGCTGTCGAGGGCCTGCGCGAGGTTCTCCAGGAGCGGCCGCGTGGCGTGGCGCAGGGTGCGCTGCCGGGGCGCGCGCAGACCGATCGCGTACAGCAGCAGGCCGAGCCGGTAGTGGGAGCCGTCCCGCTCCAGCAGTTCGCAGGCGACGAGGTCCTGGCACAGCCGGTGCACGGTGGCCTTGGCGACCCCGGTGCGCGCCGTGAGCTCCGTGAGGCTGAGGGAGAGGTCGCCGTCGCCGAAGGCCGACAGGATGAGCCCGGCCTTACCGAGCACGGACTTGGGGGACCGCCCGTCCGGCCGGGCCTCCTCGCCGTTGCCACGGGTACCGCCGCGGTCGTCACGACATGCCCTCCTCGCCCGCCGGTGTGTTTCGACCAAGGCCGCCATGAGATCTGAGGATGGCCAATATAGAGATCTTTTTGCCTGGTAGGAATGGTGTGAGTGGTGAGAATTCGCCGGGGGCCCGCCCGATTCCGCGGCCGGGGATCCGCTCATCGGCCCTCCACCAGGGCCGTGTCGACCCCCAGCGGGCCGACCGGACCGGCGCCGCCGGGGGTGCCCAGCGGGGCGTCCCGGCCGGGCAGGACGTCCGCGGAGAACCGCCGGTTGTCGGCGCGGTGCTCGGGGTCCGCCTTCCGGTCCTACGAGGGCGGGCGCAAGCTGTACATCAACCCGGTGGAGTGCAGCGCCGCCTCCGGGTCGATGACCGTGGCGGCGTTGTTGACGGCGGTGGCGGCCTCGCCGAAGCCGACGGAGATCAGGCGCACCTTGCCCGGGTAGTCGGTGGTGTCGCCTGCCGCGAAGACACGGGGGAGGCTGGTGGCCATACGGGTGTCCACGGCGATCCGGCGCGCCCGCAGGGTGAGGCCCCACTCCCGCAGCGGGCCGAGGTCCGCGAGGAAGCCGAGGGCCGCCACCACGGTCTGCGCCGGGAGCCGGTGGACGTCCGTGGTGACGCGGTGGCGGATCTCGACCTCCTCCAGCCGCGCCGCGCCGTACAGGCCGGTCACCTCGGAGTCGGTGAGGATGCCGATGCCGAGCGCCCTGACCTTCTCCACCGACGCGCGGTGGGCGCGGAACCGCGCGGTGCGGTGCACCAGGCGGACCGAGCGCGCCACGGGGCCAGCAGGGCCGCCCAGTCGAAGGCGCTGTCGCCACCGCCGACGACCACCACGTCCTGACCGGTGTGGGCGGCGGGGTCGGGTACGAAGTACACCTGGCCGCGGCCGAGGAAGTCCTCCCCGGCCGGGAGCGGGCGGGGAGTGAAGGTGCCCACGCCACCGGTGATCACGACGGCCCCGGCCCGTACGGCCGTCCCCCGGCCGCTGCGGACCACGGGCAGTCCGTCGGTCTCTGGTCTTGTGGTGCGGGCGGCGTGGGCGTAGCGGGCGGCGAGGTCCCCGGATGCGGTGGCCAGTTGGGATGGGCCGATGACTCCGAGGCCCGCACCATCCTGGCGTCCGCCCCGACACCCACGGAGGCCGCCCAGCTCACACGCCGCCAGCCGCGGTCCCTGCTCAAACGCGCCGGCCGCGTCCGCGGCATCGAAGCCGAGGCCGACCGGCTCTACGAGATCTTCCGCCGCGCCTACATGCACCACCTTCCCCAGGTCGAAGCAGCTTTCGGTCGGCAGACCTTGCGCTGCTACGGCAACTGGACGCCGCGTGCATCAACGCCGACGAGCTCGAAGCCGCCTGCGCCGAAGTCTTCGACGCGCACCCCGACGCGCCGATCTACACGAGTTTCCCGGGCCTGGGCTCCTTATCCGGGGCCCGGATCCTGGCCGAGATCGGCGACGACCGGGCTCGGTTCGAATGTGCTGGATCGCTGAAGGCGTACGCGGGGAGCGCGCCGGTCACCAGAGCCAGCGGAAAGAGCTGCGTGGTGCTGAGCCGCAAGGTCAAGAATCAGCGGCTGGCCGCCGTCGGCTACATCTGGGCCTTCTCCTCCTTGACGAAGTCGCCCGGCGCCAGAGCCCACTACGACCGGCGACGGAAGGCCGGGGACCGGCCCACCGCCGCGCAGCGCAACCTGTTCAACCGGTTCATGGGGATGCTCTACTTCTGCCTCCAGCACCGGGAGCCCTACGACGAGTCGAAGGCATTCCCCAGCCAGCTGTCCGCAGAAGTTCTCGCCCAGGCCGCTTGACGCACCAACCGCGTGGCCGGTCTCCTCGACGAACCTGCGGAAGGCTCCGACCGTCACCGGGTGTGTGTCGATCAGAAACCCGTCGACCCGGACGCGGTGACTGGGTCGCTCCTCGGGACAGAAGTCGTCTGACCCCATCCAGTACGTCCCGCCAGGTATCGCCTTCATCTCCTTGAAGGTCCGTCGCGGGTGCGCCATCACTGCTGAGCCCTTCATGGGACGATGTCACGCCGACCCGACGTGGTTGCGGAGGCATCCGATCCGCTCGACCTCGATCTCAATCTCGTCGCCCTCCTGAAGGAACCGTCCGGAGAAGAACCCAACCCCTCGGGGAGTTCCGGTGCAGATGACGTCGCCCGGCTCGAGCGTCATGAACCAGGAGAGATAGGAGACGATCTCGGAGATGCTGTGGACGAAGGTGCCGGTGCGGTCGTCTTGTCGCACCTCTCCGTTGACGCGGGTGATCAGTCGCAGGTCTGGCTGCGCACTGAACTCGTCGGCGGTGACGAGGCACGGACCCAGCGGTTTGAAACTGTCGAAGCTCTTGGCCGTGCCGATCGAGGCCGTGAGGTCCCCCGCCATCGCCCTGGCCTGAATGTCGCGTGCGGAAACGTCGTTGACCACGGTGAGGCCGGCGACATGATCCCAAGCCTGGTCGATCGAGATCTCCTTGGACGCTCGGCCGATCACCACAGCAACCTCGCCCTCGTAGTCAACCTTCGCGTTGGCCACCGCGGGAAGGACGATGGACGCACCGGGCGCGGCGATGGCCGTACCGGCCGCAATCTGGAAGTTCGGCTCCTCCGGCAGGTGCACGTCACCACGTGCCTCGCGAACCTCGTCGCCGTGGCTGGGATAGTTGTAGCCGATGATCAGGATCTTGCCCGGACGCGCCACCGGAGCGAGTGCCCGCACGCCGTTGAGCGCTACAGCGGAGGTCACCGGCGCATCCCGCACGGCCTGCAGTCCGGGTCCGAGCAGCAGCTCTTTGAGGTCGGCGTGGGGAAGGTCGAGCAGGTCCAGCCTGCCCGGCTCCGTCTCCTTGGCGATACCTCGTTCGGTGGTGTAGATCCGCATAGCCTCGTATCTCCCTCAGGTCCTTCAAGTTTCGTGCCGGCTGGAGACCATGGGTCTCCGTGGACCGCGCGCCTGTCACTCATTTGGCGTGTTCGACAGCCTGCTGGCGTGGGGATCGTTGAGCGGTTGGCGCCGAATGAGCTGTGGGAGCCGTTCCAACGCGTGGTGCCGGAAGCGCTGATACGTACGGCTCGAAGACCGACTTGATCACCGAGCACACTGGATTGCCCCTCTCTGTCGGGATCTCCGGCGCAAACCTGCGCGACAGCCAGGCCCTGGAGCCGCTCGTGCGCGGCATCCCGCCCATCCGCTCCCGCCGCGGACCCCCCGCCAGCGACGGCCCGCCAAACTCCACGGCGACAAGGGCTACGACTACGACCACCTGCGCCGATGGTTAGTACGCAGCCGCGGCATCCGGCACCGCATTGCCCGCAAAGACATCGAGTCCTCCCAGCGGCTGGGACGCCACCGCTGGACCATCGAACGCACCATGGCCTGGCTCGCGGGATGCCGCCGCCTCCACGGCCGTTACGAACGCAAGGCCATCCATTTCCTCGCTGCACCAGCATCTCCTGCACCCTCATCTGCCACCGCAGACTCACCAAATGAGATGGTCTCTTACTGAGGTTTTCGTTAGTTCTGTGGGTGTAGGGGTCCCGAGAGCGTGCAGCGATGGAAGCGCCAGTGGGAACAGGGCGTCCAGGCGCACGGGTTCGAGGCTGATTTATGGACCTTGGAGCGGGTTGGTCTGGTGGTTGAGCGGGTGAGTGGGGTGAAGCTGGCAGGGGCGTCGGTGTGGCGGCTGCTGACCGGGCGGCTGGGGTGGAGTCCGCGGCGTCCCCAGCGCCGGGCGGTCGAGCGGGACGAGTCCGAGATCGCCCGATGGGTCACCCATGAGTGGCCACGCATCAAAAGGGGGCGGTGAAGAAACGTGCCTGGATCATGTTCTTCGACGAGTCGGGCGTACCGCTGCTCCCACAAGTGCCTCGCACCTACGCGCCCCGCGGCCGTACCCCCACGCTCCGGCACCGGCTGAACTGGAAACGCGCCTCGATGGCCGCCGCGCCGGGATACCACGCCGCCGACGCCAGCACGGTCCGCGACGGTGCTTCCACCTCAAGCCGGGCAGCTACGACACCGCCACGCTGATCCAGGTTCTGGAGCAGGTTGGAGCGTTCTACGCCGGCGAGCCGGTGGTACTGGTGTGGGACGGACTGTCCGCGCACCGGAGCCGGGACATGCGCGCCTGGGCGGCCGGACAGGACTGGCTGACACTGGAGCGGCTGCCCGCCTACGTGCCCGAACTCAACCCGGTGGAACTGCTGTGGTCGGCGATCAAAACACGCGAGCTGGCCAACCTCGCCGGCGACCGCCTCGCCGATGTCGCCGACACCGTCGAACGCGGCATCCGCCGGGTCTCCTCCGATGAACAACTCCCGTGGTCCTTCCTCGCCCACACGGGACTGACGATCCATATTCAACCACCACAGAACTAACGAAAACCTCAGTAGAGTGCTGCTGGACGTCTGGGCTATCGCCCGACCCGGATCGCACCGAACGTCGTCTGCAGCGTGCGCGAGAGATCCTCCTCCGGGCTGGCCGATTCCGAGGGCGCTCGCCACGCGATGTGCCCATCGGGACGGATCAGAACGGCACCGTTCTCGCCGACGCCGAACGGATCCTCGTCGCCGGTGTCAAGGTCGCGGCCCATGAGGAGCGGGAGACAAGGGATGTCGCCGGCGACCCGGTCGAGGGCTTCGAGCCAGTGCCGCCCAGATGGGGCCCCGATCAGCGTGAATCCTCGTGTGATCAGGTCGAGGGTAGAGACTCTCTGCCCCGATCGGCTGATCCAGCGGTGCGGAGGGCGTCCACCCTCGACTCCGTGAGAGCGGGGGTAGATGGGGGCGACGGGCGGCCCGTCGCTGCCATACGTGTAGCCGATCTCCTGGTCGATCGAGCCGAAGTGATCGCGCTGGCGGGGGATCGCCTCGGCAAGACGAGCCCGCTCGGCCGCTGCCACATCTGGGTCCTGGCTCTCCAGAAGGTCGGCGATCGCCGCCGTGCTGGTGCCCAGCCCGCACTCGTCCATCTTCACGGCATTGCCGACGCTGAACTCGGCGTTGCTCTGGGCCACCGGACGACGCTCGGCCTCATAAGTGTCCAACAGGGACTCCGGCGCCCAGCCGGCGAGCACTCCGGCCAGCTTCCAGCCCAGGTTGTCGGCGTCGGCGATGCCGGTGTTCATCCCCATTCCGCCGGTGGGCGGGAACTGATGCGCCGCATCCCCGACCAGGAAGATGTTGCCCTGGCGGTACTGCCGTGCGATCTGCGAGGCCAGCCGCCATGTGCCGATGGACTTGACCTCGATCTCGATGTCGTCGATGCCGAGGGCCTGACGCATCAGATCGGCACACCGCTTCGGGGTGTAGTCGGCAAGAGTCTCGACTTCCGGGTCGTAACCGAAGTTATAGGTCCACCGACGCTTGCCGTCCATGCCGATGATTCCGCCCGGGGCGGCGGAGTTGAGCAGCCACACGAGCAGGGCAGGGTCTCGGTCAGTCCACGGCGAGAGATCGGCATGGAAGTAGACATTGATCTGCCGGCCGAACTCCGGAACCCCGTCCATTTCGATACCCAGCCCCGTGCGCAGCGTGCCCGAGGCGCCATCGGCGGCCACGGCGTACTGTGCCGTCACGGTCTCGACGGTACCGTCCGCGGAGCGGAGCTTCGCAGACACCCCGCTCTCGTAGTTCTGGAGTTCCACGACCTCAACCCCGTAGCGCACCGTGGCGATCCCCTGCTCGCGAAGCGCGTTCAGGAGAGTCTGCTGGACTCGGTCCTGGGCACACGATGTCGTTGCTACAGGCGAGACGCTTTCGAAGTGCGCTACGTCATCGAGGGCGAGTGGAATCCGCCCGAGCTCCTCTCCGGCGAAGGTGTGCTTCCACACCACGTTGCCCCAGGCGGGACCAACGGACTCAGCGAGGATGACGTCCGAGATGCCCCAGTCTCGGAAAATCTCCATGGACCGGGTGTTGACCACATGGGCACGGGGATGCGGGTTGACGCTGTCGTACTTCTCGCAGATCAGGCTCGCCACGCCGTAGCGACCCAAGACGTAGGCGGTGGCCAAGCCCACCGGCCCGGCGCCGACGATCAGTACCGGGGCACCGACGGAGCTGCTCATCGGTCCTGGCCCAGGGTCGCCGCCGGGCCGGTCTGCTTGATCAGCTCGCTCTTGGGCTCACCGGCCTTCAGACGCGCGTGGAGCTCGTCGGGATCGAACTCCACGCCGATCGGGTTGGCTGCGAACGCACCCGAGTTGAAGAACGCCTCCAGCTCCTCGTCGGTGTCGAAGTTGTCGATCTGGAGTTCGATCTGGTTACCGTCGGGGTCCCTGTAGTAGAGCGACGTCGTGGTGCCGTGGTTGATGCTCCAGAAGGGCGTCGTACCGGCGGCCTTGAGTCGCTGGTAGTTGTCCAGAAGGTCGCCGAGCTCGGAGTAGGTGAAGGCGACATGCTCCAGCCCCGAGTGCGCTGGGGTGGGCCGCTCGGTAGCACCCGCGTTGAAGAGCGCCACGCGGTGGTGCTCCTCGTCGTAGGTAAGGAAGGCCAGGGAGTCGTTCGCGTAGACGACGCGGCTGTCCAGAACGTCGATGTACCAGTCGATCATCGTCTGCAGATCGCCGGTACGCAGAACGACGTGAGCGAGCTTGGCAGGTGAGGCCATGGAGGCTTCCTCTCATGCAGCGTCACGGACGTGACGAACACTCTCTTAATTGAGAGTTAAGAGAGTGTCATGAGGCCCGGCTCACAGTCAAGAGATCGTGTCGACCGCTCGCGAGCGCGCGGCCGCTGCGGCCGCAAGCGGATCGATCAAGAGGTCGATCATGTCGGCGATGGGACGGTCGATCTTCCGCACGCTGACCAGGAGGCCCTCCAAGAGCACATGGGCGGTGTCGGCCAAGAGATCGACGTCGGCATCGTCGGGCACCCGCCGGGAGATGGCCTGGATCAGCCGCGTGTCGACCCACCCCAGCATCTCGGCGTACGCCGCATACAGTGTCGATGAGGAGTTCAGGCGCTCGTAGGCCTCTCGGACAAGCGTCTTGTGCGGGTCCAGCTCGACGAGGACGCTGATGAGCTCGGCACGTGGGTCACCACTCGACTCAGGATCGACGGAGGCCCGCTCGGTGGCTGCGTGGAACATGGTCGTGAGCACTTCGGCGAACAGGTCGTCCTTGGAGGGGAAGTACCAATGGACGGCTGCAGAGGAGAGCCCGAGCGCTTTCGCGATCGCCGTGATGCTGGTGGCGCGATAGCCACTGCTGGCGAACTGTCGGACCGCCTCGTCAAGCACCTTTGCCCTGCGTTCGGCGTGGGGGATCTCCTGGCTGTTCTTCGGCATGCACTCAGGCTAATAGACTGTCGCGACTAATGTTTGGGGTAGAGGTGGCACAGTTTGATGCGTGCATCGTGGGTAGTGAACTGCCAGTCCACCTGACGCTGGTCGGTGTTGGTGGCGTTCTGCCAGGCTGAGAGTTCGGTGTTGAGTGCGTCGAGGTCGCCGATCCGGCGGTCGAGACATTGCCTGGTCAGCGCGGAGAGTTCGGTCTCGGCGATGTTGAGCCATGCCCCGTGTTCGGGCGTGTGGTGGGTCTCGAGGCTTTGCGCCAGGGCGAAGGCCTCTTCTGGTTCGAATGGCTTCCCGTCCATGCATGCCATCGGACGTGCCGGGGCATAGGGCCTGGCATAGACGGCCAGCACATCTTCCATCCGGGCCGCGAACTGCGCGTTTACTCGAGGCGGGATGGTCCAGCACTTCTTCAGGTGAGGGCGCAGTTCCGTTTTTTTAAGACCCGCCCGATGGTGGAGTGGTCCAGATCAGGGATGTCCTCGACCAGCGCGACGTGCTTCTCCAGCAGCCGCAGCGACCACCGCGCATAGCCCTGGGGTGGCTGGGAGCACGCCATCGCGATCAGCCGGGCTTCGACCTCACCGGTCACCGGCGAGGGCACCGGCGGCAGGTCGCGCTTCTTCCGCGCGATCGTGGCATGAACATCGCCGCCGGTCTCGGTGAAGCGCTTGGCGACCAGCCGCAACGTCTCACCAGAGACGCCGAGCCGGGTTGCGATCACCTCCTTGGAATCCACCTCACCCACCGAGGTATCCAGCGCAAGCAGCACCCGCGCACGCATGATCACCGAGGCTCCGCGAACACCTGCCGTGGTCACCCGGACCAACTCCTCGCGATCCCGCACAGTCAGCCTGACCGGCCACTTCTTCTGCGAACGCATGACAACAGTCCTGTCGGGCGAAGGGGAAGGAATCTGCCAGACACCAACCTCCCAACCGGACATACCATAACTAAGCAGCGCGACACGCCACTAGGTTCTGCTCAGCCTGGGGTGGTCTGGCTGGGGCGGGTAGGAGCCAGGCGGACAGCGCTCCGGCAGCGGGCTGGGTAAAAGCGCAGTTGCCGGCTGAGCGGCGACCCGGCCGGACCTGCACCACCGATGCGGCCTAGTTCGCGGTGGCGCGCTCGGAGACGCGCTGCTGCGCGTAGGCGACATACCAGTCGACGACATCGGGATCGACCAGAGAGCCGCGCGAGACGGCGACGTCTGGTGAAATCCCGCGCAGCAGCTTCTTAACCGGGACCTCTGCCTTCTTGCCTGTGTGGGTCATGGGCACGCCGGGAGCCTCGATGATCTCGTCGGGGACGTGGCGTGGCGATGCGGTGCGTCGAATGCTGGTGCGGATGCGCTCGCGCAGTGCCTCATCGAGCTCATGCCCGTGCGCGAGGACGACGAACAGGGGCATGTCATAGTCGCCGTTGCCGTGCTCGACCCCCACCACGAGCGCGTCGACGACCTCGGGCACATCTTCGAGGGCGCCGTAGATGTCGCCGCTTCCAAACCGCACTCCGGAGCGGTTGAGCGTGGCATCACTACGGCCGTGGATCACGAATCCGCCGTGCGGAGTCTCGGTGATCCAGTCGCCGTGGGCCCAGACGCCCGGGAACTGTGTGAAGTAGGCGTCCCGGTAGCGAGAGCCGTCGTCATCGTTGAGGAACCGCAGTGGCATGGAGGGCATCGGATGCTTGATCACCAGCTCACCGACCTCCCCCACGACCCGCTCTCCGGCGTCGTTCCAGGACTCGACCGCGACACCGAGGGCCGGGCCTTGCAGCTCTCCCAGGTGGACCGGCTCAAGCGGGTTCGAGCCGACGAAGGCGCTGCAGATCTCTGTGCCGCCGGAGGATGAGCCGAGATGGACGTCGGCTTTGACCGACTCGTGAACCCATGCCCATGTGGAGTCCGGCAGCGGTGAGCCCGTCGAGAGGATCTGCGCGAGCGAGCCGAGGTCCCACTCCTCCCCCGGAACGCAGCCCTCCTGCTGCACGCGGGTGAGGTAGGCAGCCCCCGTGGCGAACTGTGTCGCTGCTGTGCGTGCCAGGATCTCGAACTGGCGATCGACCTTGGGATAGATCGGCGATCCGGCATAGGTCACCACGGCCGCACCGCACGCCATGTTGGACACGAGCAGGTTCCACACCATCCACGCGGTGTTGGCTGCGACGTAGTAGATGTCGCCCGGCCCCACGTCGTTGTTGAGCGCTCCGCACTTCAGCGACTCCAGCATGATCCCGCCGTGCCCGTGCACGATCCCCTTGGGCAGACCCGTCGTTCCGGAGGAGAAGAGAACCCACAACGGGTGGTCGAATGCGACGCGTTCGTAGCGTGGCTCGGCGTGCCCGGCCGCCAGCGAGCTGAAGTCGGTCCATCCACGGCTCGCATGCTCCGACCGCTCGGATCGGGAGACCAGGATCGTCTGAAGGACCCATGGCAGCTCAGCCCGCACCTGTTCGAGCCTGTCGGTGCAGTCGATATCTCTGCCTCCAAAGCGATACGACTCGGCCCCGATCAGCACCTTCGGCTTGATCTGGGTCATTCGGTCGAGCGCCGCACGTGCGGACAGCTCTGGCGAGCTGACCGTCCAGACGGCGCCGACTGCGGCAGTGGCCAGCAGGGCGACGATCGCCTCGGGGATGTTGGGCAGGATGGCCCCGACAGAGTCGCCCGGCCCGACACCGAACTCACGCAGCACGTCGGCCAGTGCGGCCACCTGATCGCTGAGCTCTCGCCAGCTGAGGCGCGTCTCCTCGTTGTCTTCGGTGAGGTCGATGATGGCGGCCGCGTCGGCGAACGCCGGGTTCGAGGCGTGGCGCAACACGTTTTCGGCGAAGTTCAGCCGCGCGTGGGGGTACCACTCCGTGCCCGGCATGGTGCTCTTCGTCAAGGCGGGGCTCTCGAAGCCGACGCCGATGACCTCGAAGTACTCCCGCACGGCATCCCAGAACCCCGACAGGTCGTTCACCGACCAGTCCCAGGCCTCCCGATAGGTCGTGACCTGGACCCCACGGTTCTCACGCACCCACCGAAGGAAGTGCGCGAGCCGGGAATGGGCGGCCTGGTCGCCCGTAGGTCGCCACGTGACCGGGGGCGTCGTCGACCCTGGTACTGATTGCATGATGTGTGCTGCCTTTCGCGAGGGCGTTTCCAAAGACGGTGTGACTCCGGCCGGGGTGCCCCTGACCGGCGGGGCCATGGGGGGCTCAGTGACCCAGCTTCCGAAACGCCAGGTCGGCCTGGACCAGGACCGAGTCGGAGACCATTCCCAACCGGTTGGCCGAGACGTCGTACTGGGTCCGGTCGAGAGTCGTCCGGCTGCTGAGGCGGAGGAGCCCGAGCGACCTGCCCCTGAAGGTCACACACGAGTGCTCATCGGCCAGGCGGTACCGGCCGACTGCGACCGGTCCTGGACGAGGTGATGCGATGTCACGATGTTTTCTCACGTTGATGGGGCCGTGGCCGACGGCTCGACCGTCGGGCTGACGTCCGGTTGGCCGGACATGTTGAGAGAGGGCTGCTGGTAGTCGGCACTGGCCTCAGCGATGCCGTGCCGTCACGGCGGAGGAAGAATCTGCCGGGAGCCGGCTGAGGAGCTCGTCCTGCCGGTCGTAGTAGGTCTGCAGCGAGTCCAGCTTGATCCCTTCGTAACCACGGACCCATTCGGGCAGTGAGACGAGCTCGGCGACCACGTCGGCGGTGCTCGGACTGAGCACGGCGGCCGCGGTGTCGGCAGCATGGGTGTAGTTCGCGATCAACGCGCGCTCGGCGCGCCTGACCTTTCCGAGACCGAAGACGTCGAAGGGAGTGCCACGAAGAGCACGCATCGCGTACAGGCCCTGGAAGGCATAGGTGGCCCACCATGCATTGAGCCGGATCTTCCGCTTCAGCCCAAGCGCGCGCAGGATCGGCGGATGCAGCAGATAGTAGTAGCGCGACCCCGCGCCGAACTGCTCGTCGATCCGCTGCTTGAGCGCCGGGGCCAAGGAGAGCCTGGCCACCTCGTACTCGTCCTTATAGGCCAGCACCTTGTACAACTGGCGTGCATAGTCCTCGGTGATCTGAGTCGTTCCCAGGGCGCCGGCCTCGGCAACTCGCATCCGCTCCACGGCACTTGCGTAGCCTCGGGCGTAGCGAGGGTTCTGGTAGGCGATGAGCTCGCTGACACAGCGGCGCACGATCTCGCACAGGGCAGCGCTGCCGGTGTCGCCAACGAGTGCAGCGATGCCGGCGGCATCCACCTCCTGGCGGGAAATCCCGTGAGCGCCCTCCGCGGCGGCGCGTTCCGGGCGGTCGACCACGAAACGACGGCCATGGCGGAAGGCCTCGCGGTTGGCCGCCACCTGAACCCCGTTCACGCCGAGCGCCCACTCAATAGCGGAAGGGGGGAGCGGGAGAAGCCCGGCCTGCACGGCGACACCCAGGAGGAAGACGTTGGCGTACTGATCCCCCTCAAGCACTCCCCGCAGCTCTGCACGGGCATCGACGAAGACGTTCTCCGCCTTCGGTCCCGCCCACTCGATGCGGTCGATCAGCTCTTGCCGCTCGGGGAACGAGGCGCGGGGGTCGGTGATCATCGCCCCGGTCGGCATGATCGAGGTTGAGACCACCGCATAGGTCCGCTCGGCGGAGGTGACCTCCAGATTGGCCTGGGACGCGGCGACCAGGATGTCGAGTCCGAGATAGAGGTCGCATCCGCGTGAGCCGATCTTGTTGCTGCCCTCCAGATCGGCAGACGACATCCGAAGATCGGAGATGACCGCCCCACCCTTCTGTGCGAGACCCAGCTGGTCGAGTCCGGTGACCTTGAGCCCGACATGATGCGCCGCCTCGGCAAGCACCTGAGCGACCGTGACGACTCCAGTCCCACCGACGCCGGTCAGGCGGATGCTGAAGTTCTCGGCTCCGACGACGGCCACGGGATCGGGTAGGCGCGAGACACCGACGGCACCGACGACATTGGGGCTCGCGGCACTCTCAGGGCTCTTCGCCGTATCCCTCGCCGTTTTCTTCGTGCGGCGAGGGACCACCTCGACGAAAGACGGGCAGTCTCCCTTGACGCAGGAGAAGTCGAGGTTGCAGGAGGCCTGGTGGATCTGAGTCTTGCGGCCGAACACCGTGTCGACCGGCCGCACCGAGAGGCAGTTCGACTTATCCCCGCAATCCCCACAGCCCTCACAGACACGCTCGTTGATAACGATGCGCTGCGGTGGTGACTCGACGAGCCCCCGTTTGCGCTTGCGGCGCAGTTCCGTCGCGCACTCCTGGTGGTGGATGAGGACGGTGACGCCTTGCACTGCGGCCAGTTCCTCTTGGACCTCGATCAGCTCGTCCCGGTGCCGGATGCTGACCTTCTTCGGCAGGCGCCATCCGAACGCCCGGCGGCTCGCCTTGGGAGCATCGCTCGTGATGACCACCCGCTTGACGCCCTCGGCAAGGAGCTCCTCGGTCAGCCGTGGCACCGGCATCTTCCCGACCGCGTCCTGGCCCCCGGTCATCGCCACGGTGTCGTTGTAAAGCAACTTGTAGGTCATGTTCGTGCCGCTGGAGATCGCGGCCCGGATCGCCAGTGAGCCGGAGTGGTGATAGGTCCCGTCGCCGAGGTTCTGAAAGATGTGGTCGTGGGACACGAACGGGGACATGCCCGTCCATGGGGCGCCCTCCCCGCCCATGGCGAAGAGGCCGATGCTCGTGCCGACCCGTTCCTCGGGAAGCAACGTGATAAGAGCATGACAGCCGATGCCTCCACCCACCAGCGCGCCGTCGGGAACCTGAGTTGAACGGTTGTGGGGGCATCCTGAGCAGAAGTACGGCGTACGCGGCAGAATCGGCAGCAGCGTCGGCACCCGTTTCGCAGAGCGCTGCCGGTCCAGCCACTCCTGCGCCGACGCACTGCCACCGTGGGCGATGATGCGCGGCGCGAGCCGTGCGGCGATGTAGTCGGCCGGCAGATCGCTGTCGGCGCGGAAGAGCTCCGTCCCGTCCTCGTCTCGCTTGCCATGGATGCGGGGCGGGTTCTGCGCTCCGTAGAGCAGGTCCTTGACAGCGAGTTCGATGAATGCCTTCTTCTCCTCGATGACCAGGATCTCGCTCAGTCCTTCGGAGAACGAGGTGACGATGGCCGGCTCGAGCGGGTTGATCAGGCCCAGCTTCAGCACGCGCAGGCCACCGGTCGCCATGGCGTCGGCGCCGATTCCCATGTCGGAGAGCGCCTGACGGACCTCGCGATAGGTGGCACCGGCGCACACGATCCCCAGGGTCGCCTCCGGGTCGCCCTCGATTCTGTTGAGGCCGTTGACGGCGGCATAGCGGCGTGCGAGCTCCAGCCGCTGGCGCACCTGGGTCGCCTCCAGCCGACCGAGGGTCGGCTGGAGCAGCTGCGCTGTCACGGTGTGCTCGAAGGTCTCCGCGCCGAAGGTTCGATCCGGCTCGACCGGTTTGATCCGGCTCGGATCGAGTCGCACCTCCTGGGAACCGTCCACCACATTGGTGGCGAGCTTCATCGCCACCCAGAGGCCGCAGGCGCGAGACATCGCGACGCCGTGCAGTCCCAAGTCGAGAATGTCCTGAGGGTCTGACGGGGACAGACACGGCATGCCGAGTTCGGCGATCGCCGCCTCCGAACCGCTCGGCACAGTGGACGACTTCGCAATCGAGTCGTCGCCGACAAGCGCCAGCACGCCGCCTCGAGGATGGGTCCCCACGAGGTTGCCGTGGCGAATGGCATCGGTGGCACGGTCCAGGCCGGGCGCCTTGCCGTACCAGATCCCGACCGCCCCATCACCGATGCGCTCGGGCGAGGCGGCCGCGAACTGGGTGCCCTGCACCGCGGCTGCCGCCAACTCCTCGTTGACCGAGGGCGAGAACACCACGCGATGATCGGCGAGCCGCCTACCCTGGCGGGTCAGTTGCAGGTCGTAACCGGCTAGGGGTGAGCCCTCGTATCCGGAGATGAAGATCCCGATGTTGAGGTCACGACTCTCGTCGAGCCGCCGCTGGTCCAGTGGAAGTCGCACCAGCGCCTGCATACCGCTGAGCCGGACGGTGCCTTCCCTCAGGTCGTAACGATCCTCCAGGGGACTCCTCCCCCGGCCATCCGATGCGCGCGCAGCATCGTTTGCAACCGCATCCATATGCCATCCGTCCTATGCCGAACTGTGATATCCCCAGCATGTACGGGAACACGGCATACAATCAATCGGGAATTGTCGTCAAAAGAGCGAGCGGGTGTCGGTGTGAGTGGTGATTTTCACCAATCATCCATGGATTGGTTCGCTGTGCGCCAGCTCTGCAACGAGCTGCTCGAGGAGCTGCCCACAGCGTCGTCGGACGTGGTCGACTCGATCCGCGAGTCGATCTCGGCGTACGCCGCCGTACCGAAGCACGAGCACATGACTCACGTAGCCCAGCAGCTTCGCATCCGTTTGGCAGCCCTGTCGGAGCGTCGAGCACTCAATGCGGGCGAGCTCGCGGCCGCAGGCGATCTGGCCGCGCAACGCGCTGTGCAAGGCATCCCCATCGACGCCGTGATCGCTGCCTATCAGGCGGGGGACCAGCACATCTGGGACTTGGTCGCTGCACGCGCGACGACCGCGACGACCACCTTGATGCCTGAGCTCGGACGTCTGATGTTTGCGGCAACCAGCCGGACCACGGAGGTCATGGCGCGGGCACATAGCCGTGTGGCGCGAGACATCGACGCCGGCCGGATCACGCTGGCACACCAGTTTCTCGAACTGCTCAAGGATCCGAACACCCACACCGAGGCAGCACTGGCCGCTCATCGGCTCGACCTCGATCCCTCGGGGACCTTCGTCGGATGTGTCTGGCTTCCAGGCCCCCACGAGCCCGACGTCTCCTACGAGGCCGTCTCCGCCCTCAGCTCGGCGGCCGTGAATCTCGTCGTCCGGGCCGCTGACGAAGGAAGAGTTGAGGTCCTCGCCCAGCCATCCGAGCCCGAAGCTTTCGCTGACCTGATAGCGCAAGAACTGAGAAACGGTCGCTTGGGGATCGGGATCGCACGCCACGGACTCAGCGGCGCACTCCAAAGCCTCACCGACGCCCACCTGGCGCTGACCAGCACGACCGAGACCGCCACCACAGCAAGATTCGCGGAGACCTGGCTGGAGTCGCTCGTCATCGCCGGCAGCCGACCTTTGCGCGACCTGCTGCAAGCTGCGATCAAGGCGTCTCAGACCCACCCACACATCGCCGAAACCGTCCGCGCCTTCGCCGCAGCGGACATGTCGATAGCCACTACCGCCAAGGCTGTGCACCTGCACGCCAACACGGTCACCTACCGGCTAGCCAGATGGACACACCTCACCGGCCTCGACCCCCGCACCTTCAAGGGACTCTCACACTCCCTGGTCGCCTGCCGAATGGCCGACCAGCACCCCCCGGGAGGTCCCGAAGATCTGCCCCCAGAAGGGTTGCGCTAGGATGCTGGCCCGGTTCGCCAGGACCTCCTTGAGCCGGCGCTCGGCGACCTTGCGGGGCGCGCCCACAGCGGAAACCCGTCGTAGCAGGTAGGTGTCCTTGGTTCTGACCGCGCCGAACGCCGCGAGGCCGAGGGCGCCCTTGAGATACGGGTTGCCGGGCCGGACCTTGGTC
>NZ_JANIIC010000060.1 GCF_024519315.1 Streptomyces malaysiensis subsp. samsunensis
CGCGTGCGACGCTCACAGTCACAGGGCCCCCTTCGTGGACGGGAGGATCCCAGCGGCGCGGGGGTCGCGCTCGCTGGCGTAGCGCAGGGCCCGCGCCAGGGCCTTGAACTGGCACTCCACGATGTGGTGGGCGTTGCGCCCGTAGGGCACGTGGACGTGCAGGGCGATCTGCGCCTGGGCCACGAAGGACTCCAGGATGTGCCGGGTCATCGTGGTGTCGTAGGTGCCGATCATCGGCGCGATGTTCTCGGGCTCGCTGTGCACCAGGTACGGGCGGCCGGAGAGGTCGACCGTCACCTGGGCCAGCGACTCGTCCAGCGGCACCGTGCAGTTGCCGAAGCGGTAGATGCCCACCTTGTCGCCAAGCGCATGCTTGAAGGCGGCGCCGAGCGCGAGGGCGGTGTCCTCGATGGTGTGGTGGGTGTCGATGTGCAGATCGCCCTCGGTCTTGACCGTGAGGTCGAAGAGGCCGTGACGGCCGAGCTGGTCGAGCATGTGGTCGTAGAAGCCCACACCTGTCGCCACATCGACCTGGCCGGTGCCGTCGAGGTCGATCTCGACGACGACCGAGGTCTCCTTGGTGCTGCGCTCCACGCGTCCCACGCGGGTCATGCGCTCTTCTCCTTCATCAGCTCGCGTACCGCGTCGAGGAACGCGTCGTTCTCGGCGGGGGTCCCCGCGGTGACCCGCAGCCGCCCCGGTACGCCGTTGTCACGGACCAGGACACCCCGGTCCAGCAGGCCCTGCCACGCCGCGTGGGCGTCCTCGAAGCGGCCGAACTGGACGAAGTTGGCGTCGGAGTCGGTCACCTCGCAGCCGATGGTGCGCAACTCGCTCACCAGCCGGTCGCGCTCGGCCTTCAGCGCCTCGACGTACCCCAGCAGCGTATCGGTGTGCTCCAGGGCGGCCAGCGCGGTGGCCTGGGTGACGGCGGACAGGTGGTACGGCAGCCGGACCAGCTGGACGGCGTCGACGACCGCCGGGTCGGCGGCGAGATAGCCGAGCCGCAGCCCGGCCGCGCCGAACGCCTTGGACATGGTCCGCGAGAGCACCAGCCGCGGCCGCCCCTCGATCAGCGGCAGCAGCGACGGGCGGTGGCTGAACTCCCCGTACGCCTCGTCCACGACGACGAGCGCCCCGGCGGCGTCCGATCGGGCGGCCTGCGCCGCGTCATGGAGCGCCAGCACCGTCTCGGCGGCCACGGCCGTCCCGGTCGGATTGTTGGGCGAGGTGATGAAGACGACATCGGGGCGGTGCTCGGCGATGGCCTTACGGGCGGCCTCGACATCGATGGTGAAATCGGCGTTCCGGGGACCGGAAATCCAGCCGGTGCCGGTGCCGCGCGAGATCAGCGCGTGCATCGAGTACGAGGGCTCGAAGCCGATCGCGGTGCGCCCCGGCCCGCCGAAGGTCTGGAGCAGCTGCTGGAGCACCTCGTTGGACCCGTTGGCCGCCCAGACCTGGGCGACGCCGACCTCGAGACCGGCCGTACGGCTGAGATAGCGGGCCAGCTCGGTGCGGAGCTCGACCGCGTCCCGGTCCGGGTAGCGGTTGAGGTCGCGGGCCGCCTCGGCGACCCGCTCGGCGATCCGGGCGACCAGTGGCTCGGGCAGCGGATAGGGGTTCTCGTTGGTGTTCAGCCGTACGGGCACATCGAGTTGGGGAGCGCCGTACGGGGACTTGCCACGGAGCTCGTCCCGGATCGGGAGATCGTCAATGCCGGTCACTTGCTCGGTGGCACCTTCCAGTCGAACCTTGCCTTCACCGCGGCGCCGTGGGCGGGCAGATCCTCCGCCTCGGCCAGCGTCACCACATGGCCGGCGATCTCGGCCAGCGCCTCCCGGCTGTAGTCCACCACATGGATACCGCGCAGGAAGGACTGCACCGACAGCCCGGAGGAGTGGCAGGCGCAGCCGCCCGTGGGCAGCACATGGTTGGAGCCCGCGGCGTAGTCGCCGAGCGACACCGGGGCGAAGGCCCCGACGAAGACCGCCCCGGCGTTGCGCACCCGGGCCGCGACGGCCGCCGCGTCCTCGGTCTGGACCTCCAGATGCTCGGCCGCGTACGCGTCCACGACGGCCAGGCCCTGCTCCAGACCGTCGACCAGCACGATGCCGGACTGCCGCCCGGACAGCGCCGGACGGATCCGGTCCTCGATGTGCTTGGTGGCCCCGACCTGGACCTCGAGCTCCTTCTCGACCGCGGCGGCCAGCTCCTCGGAGTCGGTGACCAGCACGGACGCGGCCAGCGGATCGTGCTCGGCCTGGCTGATCAGATCCGCGGCGACATGCACCGGGTCGGCGGTGGCGTCGGCGAGGATGGCGATCTCGGTCGGGCCGGCCTCGGCGTCGATGCCGATCCGGCCCTTGAGCAGCCGCTTGGCCGCGGCGACCCAGATATTGCCCGGCCCGGTCACCATGGCGACCGGACGGCACTCCTCGGTGCCGTAGGCGAACATGGCGACGGCCTGGGCGCCACCCGCCGCGTACACCTCGTCCACGCCCAGCAGCGCGCACGCCGCGAGGATCGTGGGGTGCGGCAGCCCGCCGAACTCCGCCTGCGGCGGGGAGGCGACGGCCATCGAGCCGACCCCGGCTTCCTGCGCGGGCACCACGTTCATCACCACGGAGGAGGGGTAGACCGAGCGGCCGCCCGGTACGTACAGCCCGACGCGCTCGACCGGCACCCAGCGCTCGGTGACCGTGCCACCGGGCACCACCTGGGTGGTGTGGTCGGTGCGCCGCTGGTCGCGGTGGACCAGCCGGGCCCGCCGGATGGACTCCTCCAGGGCGGCCCGCACGGCGGGGTCGATACCGGCGAGGGCGCTCTCCAGCGCCCCCACGGGGACCCGCACCCGCTCTATGGTCACGCCGTCGAACCGATGGGCGTAGTCGATCAGCGCAGCGGTACCGCGATGGCGGACGTCGTCGCAGATGGGCCGCACCTTCTCCAGGGCGGCCTCGACGTCGAGCTCGGCACGGGGCAGCAGGTCGCGGTCGATCCCGCCCTCCGGGAAGGCGGCGCCGCGCAGATCGATACGGGAGATCACGCGATCAATTGTCTCAGACCCGCCACGACGCCCCTCCCCCCGTATCAGTCAGTGATACGCACCCCCTAAGTTGACCCTGACCGTTGGCGTTCAACCGGTTACTCAGCGGGAATGTGCTCCGTACGGGGACACGGAGAATCAGGAGGGGACACGGCTGTGACCGAGCCGCACGATGGCGATCCACCCCCGGGTCTCGATCTGACCACCGCCGAATGGGGCATGTGGCAGGCGTTCCGCAATGGCAGCACCCACGATCTGCGCACCTCGCACCCCCAGCGGAACGACCCCTCCGGCCCGTACGCATGGGGCCCGGAGCGCAGTGTCCGGGCGCGCGTCGTGGCCCTCCTGCTGCTGGACGGGCCGCCCGCGCAGCCGGGCCGGGTCTCCGCGCTCAAGCTCAACGGGGTGCACATCACCGGCACGCTCGATCTGGCCGGCGGAAACATCGAGCCCTATGTGGAGCTCAAGAACTGCCGCTTCGAGCGGGAGGTGCTGGTCCCCGAGGCACAGTTCACCACCCTGCGCCTGGTGGGCTGTGCCCTCCCCCGGCTGGAGGCGGCCCGGCTGCGCACCGAGGGCGATCTGCATCTGCCGCGCTGTGTGGTCGAACACGGGATCCGGCTCACCGACGCCCATATAGGCACCGATTTACTGCTCAACCAGCTCATCGTGCGCCGCGACCGCCGGGGCATGTCGATCAGTGCCGACGGGCTGACCGTCGCCCAGGACTTCCAGGCCGACATGATCGAGTCCTATGGCGAGCTGAGTCTGCGCGGGGCGCAGATCGGGGTGTCGCTCAGCCTGCGCGGCAGCCGGCTGCGCAACCCTTACGGCCGTCGCGCGCTCAACGCGCCGCAGCTGACCGTGGAGCGCAGCCTCTACCTCACCGCGGGCGGGGTGAGCACATACTCCAGCGGCTCCACCCCGCCGTACGGCACCGCCTCCACCCCCACCCGCGGCACCCGCATCCAGCGCTTCGAATGCGAGGGCGGGGTCCGGCTGGACGACGGGCGGATCGGCGACGCCATCGACTTCGACCAGGCCCGCTTCATCATGGAGAACGACCAGGAGCTGTCGCTGCGCCGGGTCCAGACGCCGGAGCTGCGCTTCCTCGGGGAGCGGCCGCAGCGCGGGCGGGTGATCCTCTCCGGCGCCCGGGTGGTCAACCTTGTCGACAAGTCGGTGAGCTGGCCGGGGCCCGGCGGGCTCACCATGGCCGGGTTCAGCTATGAGTGCCTGATCCCGCGCGGCCACTTCCCGCTGGCCCGGCGGCTGGAGTGGGTGGCCGCGGCGACCCCCGAGTACGCGCCCGAGCCGTACGAGATGCTGGCCAACACGATGCGGGCCAGCGGCGAGGACGCCGACGCGCGCGAGGTGCAGCTCGCCAAGCAGCGCCGCCGCCGGGAGACGCTGCCGCTCGCCGGGAAGGTGTGGGGCTATCTTCAGGACTGGACGGTGGCCTACGGCTACCGTCCGGGCCGGGCCGCGGTGTGGATGGCGGTGCTGTGGGCGGTCGGCTCGGTGTTCTTCGCCCACAACCGGCCGGAGGCGCTGAAACCGGGGGAATCGCCGAACTGGAACGCCTCGCTGTACACGCTCGATCTGCTGATTCCGGTCATCGATCTGGGCATGGACGGCTACTGGAAACCCGAAGGCGCCGTCCAATGGGCGTCCATCGTGATGATCCTGCTGGGCTGGGTCCTGGCCACCGCGGTCGCCGCCGGCGCGTCCCGACTGCTGCGGCGCCAGTGAAAGGGGACGCGCGGGGCCATTAGGCTTACGCCCCGTGACCTCCGCGCGCCTTCCGCTCTTCCCGCTGAACACGGTGCTGTTCCCGGGGCTCGTCATGCCCCTGAACGTCTTCGAGCAGCGGTATCGCTCCCTGATGCGCGATCTGTCCGCGCTCCCCGAGGACGCGCCGCGCCGGTTCGGGGTGATCGCGATCCGGGACGGCCACGAAGTCGCCCCGAGCGCGATCGGCCTCCCGGACACCGCCTCGCGGCCCGACCCCGGCCCCACGGCCGGGTTCGGCGCGGACCCGGCCAAATCCTTCTACTCGGTGGGGTGTGTGGCGGACGCGGCCACCATCCGGGAGCAGGAGAACGGCACCTTCGAGGTGCTGGCCACCGGCACCACCCGCTTCGAGCTGGTCTCCGTGGACTCCTCGGGCCCGTATCTGACGGCCGAGGTCAAGGAGCTGGAGGAGGAGCAGGGCGACGGTGCCGGGGCGCTGGCCTCGGGGGTGGTACGGGCCTTCCGGATGTACCAGAAGCGGCTCGCGGGCGCCCGTGAGCGGACCCTGGCCGCCGAGCAGGACCTGCCGGGCGAGCCGTCCGTCCTCTCCTATCTGGTGGCGGCCGCGGCCGTGCTCGACACGCCCGCGAAGCAGCGGCTGCTCCAGGCGCCGGACACCGCGAGCCGGCTGGCCGACGAGCTGAAACTCCTTCGCGCCGAGAGCGCGGTCATCGGTAAGCTCCCGTCCCTCCCGGCCGTCGATCTGACCCGCGGTCCCACCAGCCCCAACTGACGCGGACGAACATGCCCAAGAAGCCCAAGAAGACCTCGGCGGGCACCCCCGCCACCACCGCCCTCACCGCCGCGGGCACCGAGTTCACCCTGCACTCCTACGAGCACGACCCGGCGGCCCCCTCGTACGGCGAGGAGGCCGCCCAGGCGCTGGGTGTCGAACCGGGCCGGGTCTTCAAGACCCTGGTCGCGAGTGTCGATGACCGCCTTACGGTCGCCATCGTGCCCGTCTCGGCCACCCTCGACCTCAAGGCGCTCGCCTCGGCGGTGGGCGGCAAGCGCGCCACCATGGCGGACCCCGCGGTGGCCGAGCGCACCACGGGCTATGTGCGGGGCGGGATCTCCCCGCTCGGTCAGCGCAAACGCCTCCCCACGGCCCTGGACGCGTCGGCCACCGGCTACGAGACGATCTGCGTCTCGGCGGGCCGGCGCGGGCTGGAGGTGGAGCTGGCGCCCAAGGACCTGGCGTCGCTGACCGAGGCGGTGCTGGCGCCGATCGCCCGCTCCTAGCGCCCGTGCGCGCAGTGCGCTTTCGGGTGCTCGCCTTGTAGGCATTCGTGACGGTTGTAGGCGCTCATGGAGCTCCCCGACCCGCACCATGTGCCGGTCGGGGATGGTCAAGGGCGCTCAGGCCCGGTCCGGGCCTGAGCGGATCGATGGAAGTACGGAAGCCGACCCGCGGTTCGGTGGCGCCCTGAAGGGACGCGGGGGCCGTGCCGCGTGGGCGCGGGCGGCCACGGCGGCGCCGCGGACGACCGACGGCAGCTCCGTGCGCTTCCCGCCGGAGCGCTCAGTGCGCTTCCGGCTGCGGCGCGGGCGGCAGGGCGGGCTCCGGGTCCCGGGGGCCGAACAGCCCGGTCAGCACCAGGTGGATCACCATCGCCGCCACCGACCACGCCAGCAGCGCGCCCTTCGCGCCCAGCTTGAGCGGCCCGTCGAAGGTGACGCCCTTACCGGCGGCCTTGGCATGGGCCACCACGTCCGAGGTGGGCCCCAGCCATACGCCCAGCCGCCAGGCGATCACCGAGGCGAGCACCCCGCCGATCGCCAGCCCGACGACCAGCGCGATACCGCCGTGGCGGAAGAGCAGAAAGACGATGATCGCCGAGACGGCTCCGAAGGCGAGCCCGAGCAGCGTGAACACACCGTCCGCGCCGACCGCGTCCTCCCCTTCCGAGTTCTTCAGATAGACGGCGGAGCCGTCCGAGACCAGGGGGACCTTCGGCGCCAGCCACAGCCACAGCAGCCCGAGCAGCACCCCCGAGACCGCCACCGCGATGGCGACCAGCGACGCCCGCACCAGTTCCGCGCGCAACTCGGGCCCCGGCTCGGAGTGCTCGGAGAGCTCAGCGTGCTCGGCGTACCCGGGGTGCTCCGGATGCCCGGAAGCGTGCCCGGGGTGCTCGGGGTACCCCGAGGGGTACGGCGCGCCGGAGTCCCCGGAAGGCTGCCCGTGGGACGGCGGCCGGCCCTCGCCGGGTTCGTCGTGCGGCGAATGCTGATCATGCGGCGTCAACGGTGCGGTCACCCCGTCATCGTGCCAGGCGGATGGCGTACTTCGGTCGGCGGGACGTTCGCTGCGGCGCGTCACCGCACCGCCGCCCGCCGATAGGCCCAGGTCGCGGCGGCGAGGGATACCACGGCCACCCCCGCGCACACCCCGAGGTCGGCACAGACCGCCCACCAGTCGGGCTGCCCGTCGAAGGACCGCGCCAGGGCCTCCACACCGTACGTCGACGGCAGCAGATCGCGCGCGTACGACACTACCTGCGGCATCCGGGCCGCGGGCAACACCCCCAGCAGCAGCGCCGCCGACATCCCCAACTGCCCGCACAGCGTGGCGAGTTCCTGACGCGGGGCGAGCAGCCCCAGCGCGGCGCCGAGTCCGGCGAGGGCGGCGCCGGAGAGGGGGATCACCGCGAGCAGGATCCACAGGTTCGCCATGGGCAGCTGGAAGAGCAGACTGCCCATCACCGCGGTGACGGCGGTCCCGGGCACGGTGAAGGAGGCGTACGCGGCGGCCGCCCCGAGCACCACGGCCGAGGGCGGCACCGGCAGGGTCGCGTAGTGGTCGAGCCCACCGCTGGCCCGCAGCTGGCCGAAGTACTGGGCGAGCAGGTTGAGCGCCACGAAGGCGACGACCAGCACGCTCGACCCGGCCACCACCGACCGCGCCTCGCTCCCGCCGTCCACCACCCCACGCATCAGGATCATGATCCCGATGGACTGGAAGGTCGCCACGAAGAGCAGCGGGATCCGGGCCACCCGGGCCCGCGACAGCTGGGCGCGGTAGACCGCGACGAGCGCGGGGAAGAGCCGCGCCCGCGCCGCCAGCGGCGCGGGCATGTCACCGGCCTCACCGGCGTCGGCGTCACCGGACGCCCCCGGCATACCGGAGACACCGGACGCACCGGGCAGCCCAGCAGACGCACCGGACACACCAGGCACACCAGTGGTCCCGGACACACCGGACACGGCGGGCATGACACTCACGTTGTGCTGCTCCTCTTCGCCTCTACGGCTCGAATACGGTCACGGTCACCGACGTGTTCACCGGCTCGCCCCGGCCCTCACGCCTTCACCAGCCCATCCGCTCCCTCCGCACGGCCGCCCAGGGCCAGGTACACATCCTCCAGGCTCGGCGTGGCAAGGGTGAAATCGTCCAGCGCGGCGAAGGCGGGGCCACCGGTCACGGTGGCGATGGCGGCGCGCGCGTCGTCCGGCGGGAGCCGGAGCGTCCAGCGCCGCCCGGAGCCGCCGCCGGCGGCCCGGCACGCCTCGGCGGCCTTCCGCAGGGCGGCGACCTCGGGCACGTCCAGCGGCGGCTCGGTGCGCCACACCAGCTCCAGCCGTACCTCGTCGGCGACCAGCGCCTTGAGCCCGGCGGGCGTGTCGCAGGCGATGACCCGGCCGCGGTCCAGCACCGCGACCCGGTCCAGGACCGTCTCCGCCTCGATCACATTGTGGGTGACCAGCACCACCGTCACCCCGCGCTCGGCCCGCCGCCGGTCCACGGCGGCCCACACGGCGCGCCGGGCCACGGGGTCCATCCCGCTGGTGGGCTCGTCGAGCACCAGCAGCGGCCGCTCCCCGACCAGCGCGGCGGCGACGCAGGCCAGCCGCCGCTGGCCGCCGGAGAGCTTCTTCAGCGGGCGCCCGGCGACCTCCCCGAGCCCCAGCTCCTCGATCACCGCGTCCCGCGCGGCGCGGGCCGGGCGGGTCTCCAGACCGCGCAGCCGCGCGGTGGTCTCGGCGGCGAGGGAGACGGTCAGCTCGTCCAGCGCGGTCGAGTCCTGGCCGAGATAGCCCAGCAGACGGGCGGCGCGCTCGGGGTGGCGTACGAGATCGTGGCCCAGCACCCGCACCCTGCCCTCGTCGGGCCGGAGCAGGCCGGTGAGCTGCCGTACGAGGGTGGATTTGCCCGCGCCGTTGGGCCCGAGCAGCCCGAAGACCTCACCGCGCACCACATCGAGGTCGATGCCGTCGCTGGCCCGGACTGCGGGCGTGGCGGGCGCGCCGCGCCGGCCGCGCGCCGCGGGATAGGTCTTGACCAGGCCGCGCACGGTGCACACCACATCGCCACTCGTCGCCTGTTTCGCGCCCGTCCTCACGAGCTATGAGGGTACGCGCCCAAACACCCGCTCCCGTCCTCGGGTCCCTCCGGGCACGGTTCGCCGGGCGGAGCCGGACTACGACTTTCGGGGCGTCCGTCGGGCCACGCGGCGGAGCCGCATACCGATGCTTCCCCCTCCCCGCCCCTTCCCGTTACCAGGGGCTCCGCCCCTGGACCCCGAGCCCCGAGGCTGATCCCCGCCACGCGGCGGAGCCGCGTACCGACACCGCGGGAAAGGGCTACGAGAAGGGGCGAGAGCCCCGGACCGGAGGCAGAGACGACAGCGCCGGATCCGGGGGCTGGGGCCAAGCCCCGGCTTCCGGGGCCTGAGGCAGAGCCCCGGTTCCGAGGTCTGGGGCGAAGCCCCGAGTTCGGAGCCTGGGACAGAGCCCCGGTTCCGGGATCTGAGGCAGAACCCCGGATCCGGGGATCCGGGATAAAGCCCCGGATTCCGGGGTCCGGGGCGAAGCCCCAAGTCCGGGGCCCGAGACAGAACCCCGGCTTCCGGAATCCGGGACAAAGCCCCAGGTCGGGGGCCCGAGCCGAATCCCCGCCACGCGGCGGAGCCGCATACCAACACCGCGGGAAAGGGCCACGGGAAGGGGCGAGAGCCCCGGACCGGAGGCAGAGACGACAGCGCCGCTTCCGGGGCCTGAAGCGAAGCCCCGGGTCTGGGGGAGAGCCCCGGTTCAGGGATCTGGGGCAGACCCCCGGTTCCGGGGTCCGGGGCGAAGCCCCAAGTCCGGGGCCCGAGACAGAACCCCGGTTCGGGGGTCTGGGGCAGAGCCCCAGGTTCGGAGCCCGAGACAGAACCCCGGCTTCCGGAATCCGGGACAAAGCCCCAGGCCCGGGGCCCGAGACAGAACCCCGGTTCGGGGGTCTGGAGCAGAACCCTGGGTTCGGGGGTCCGGGGCGAAGCCCCAGGCCCGGGGCCCGAGACAGAACCCCGGTTCGGGGGTCTGGGGCAGAGCCCCAGGTCCGGGGCCCGGGGCGGAGCCCCAAGTTTCGGGGGCCGGGGCGGAGTCCCGGGTTCGGGGAGGGGCGGGGAGGGGAGGGGAGCAGTGCGCCGCAGGCGGCGAGGCCCGTCGGGCTCCCGCTACCCGCCCGGCTGGGCGTGCTCCGCCGCCGACCGCAGGTCGATCTCGCGCCAGAAGCCCGCCCGGATCGCATAGCGGTCGTGCTCGTCGATCTGGTCGTCCTTGTGGGCTAGCAGCCCGAAGCGCGCCGCGTAGCGGAGCAGTTCACCGTCGATGCGGTGCGGGATACGGGGGTATTCCGTGGAGAGCTGCTGGAGGTGGGCCGGATCGGCGAGCCGGTCGGTCCAGCGGCGCGCGAAGACCTGGCCGACCTCGAACGGGTCGCCGCTGACGGCGGTGATGTCCTCCTCGCGGTCGGCCCAGCGCTGCTCGGCGCTGGTGAGCTGGGCCAGCATGGGGAGGTTGGCGGTCTCCGGCGGCTCCCCCACCCCGGCGCCGGGGCCCCGGTCGATCCAGCCCTTGTCGGAGGACCACCGCAGGGTGGCCCCGGCGCCCTGCTGCCGCTCCGCCTGGCCGCCGGGCCCGGCCGGGCCGCGGCCCAGGTCGGCGAGGTCCTTGGGGGTCGGCACGCCCTTACCGGCGCCGCCCGCCACGGCATCCGTGCCCGCCCGGGGGTCCGGGGCGGCGGGACGGCCGGGGGCGGCGGCCGGGCCGGTCACCTCGGCGCCGGGCCGGGAGGCGCCGTTGCGGCCGGGGGCCGCCTCCGCGGCGCCGGGCGCCGCGGCAGCGGCGGCAGCGGCGGCCGTCTCCGGCAGCGGGGCGGAGAGAATGGCCGCGATCTCCGGGCGCGGCTCGGAGACGGGCGCACAGGGCCCGGGAAGCTCCTTGGCGCGCACCGCCCGGGTGATCCAGGCGCGGTCGAGGACGCGCCGCTCATCGGCCTCGGCGACGAGGTCCTCGGACTGGTTGTAGTCGCCGTCGGCGGCCTGGACGGCCCAGAGGTGGACGGCGACGCCGTGCTCCTTGGCCGACATCAGCCCGGGCAGCAGATCGCCGTCGCCGGTGACGAGAACGATGTCGGAGCAGGCGCGGTTGCGGGCGAGCTCGGTGAGCTCGGCGTGCATGGCGGCGTCCACGCCCTTCTGGGCCCAGCGGCCGTCACTGCGGGTGAGTGCACCGAGTCGCACGGTCACCCGCGGCATCACACGCAGCCGCCGGTGCTCGGGCTGGGGTACGCGGTCGGGGGCGCCGTCGAACCAGTAGATGCGCAGCAGCGGGCGCTCGGTCTCGGCCTCGGCCCGCTCCCGCAGCCCCTGGATGAGGGTCGCGTGGTCGACGGAGATACGCGACCGGGCAGGCTCCCCGGCCAGCAGGCTCGCGGCGGCGCCCAGCAGATACCCGGCGTCCACCAGGACGACGCAGCGGTCCACGTTCCACCCTCTTTCCTGACGGTCCAGTCCTCGGTCGCCCCCGCACACAGCCGTACCCCGGATGTGGTTCTTCGGCTTTCCTTCGAGTCTGCCCGACCGCGCGGGGGTTATCAGTCCGAACTGGATCACCGGCGTGGCGGATACGGCTTACCCGCCAATACCCTCCTTCTCACTCACCGTAATTGCCCGAAATGCACGGGTTACTGTGACATGTCACTGTTCTTCCGGAGGGGCTTCTCCCCGGAGGGCCCTTCGCCGGGGGGCTGATCCCAACTGGAGGAACACCACCATGGGTAAGAACAAGAACCGCGATCGCAAGCAGCAGCAGGACGAGCGGCGTCAGGAGCGCGGCATGGACGGCCGCCCCGCCGACCAGCAGTCCTCGATGGACGCGCAGTCGCAGCCGATGCGGTCGGAGGACAGCCCCTCGACGAGCCGCAAGCGGCAGAAGAGCTTCGGCCACAACTGACGCGCCGCGCACCGGCGCCGGGCCACCGCGGCGGCAGGCCGCGTGAGTGGCGGACCGTGTGAAGTGGCCCCAGGGGCGCGCCCGATGCGGGCGCGCCCCTTGTGCGTTCTCGTCAGGGCCGGGTCGGCGGGGCCGGGCGGTCCCCGGCCGGCCAGGACCTCACCCGGCCAGGCAGGACGCCCCCAACAGCACCTTGAGATCACCGAAGAGCGCCGGGTCGGCGGTGACGCGGTGCCGGTCGAGCCGGAGCACGGTGGTCTTCCGCGCCCCCTGGAGCTTGATCCGCACCTCGGTGGAGCCACGGTGGTGGGTGAGCACCTCGCTGAGCTTCTCGACCAGCGGCGGGGTGACCTTGACCGTGGGAATGGTGATCGTCACGGGCGCGTCGGCACCCGCCTCGGACAGATCGGGGACCATCAGCTCCATGGCGACCAGCCGGGGCACGTCCTCGCGCTTGTCCAGCCGGCCCTTGACGAAGACGACCACGTCCTCGATCAGCTGGGTGGAGACCAGCTGATAGGTGGCCGGGAAGAACATGCACTCGATGGAGCCGGCCAGGTCCTCCACGGTGGCGATGGCCCAGGCGTTGCCCTGTTTGGTCATCTTGCGCTGGAGGCCGGAGATGATGCCGCCGATGGTGACGATCGCGCCGTCCGCGTGTTCACCCCCGGTGAGCGCGGAGATCGCGGCATCCGCCTTCTCGTTCAGCACATGTTCGATGCCGAACAGCGGATGGTCGGAGACATACAGGCCCAGCATCTCCCGCTCCTGGGCCAGCAGATAGGTCTTCTCCCATTCGACGTCCGAGAACTCGACGTCGAGGCCGAAGCCCGGCCCGTCGCCGTCACCGCCGTCACCGCCCATGCCGCCGAAGAGGTCGAACTGCCCCTCGGCCTCCTTGCGCTTGACCGCGACCACATTGTCGATCAGCGCCTCGTAGTGCGCCGTGAGCCCCTTACGGGTGTGGCCCATCTCGTCGAAGGCGCCCGCCTTGATCAGCGATTCGGTGGTGCGCTTGTTGCAGACGACCGCCTCGACCTTGTCCAGGTAGTCCGGGAACGAGCCGTACTTCCCCTTGGCCTTACGGCCCCGGATGATCGCCTCCACCACGTTCTGACCGACGTTCCGGACCGCCGTGAGACCGAAGAGGATCACATCATCGCCCTGGGCGGTGAAGTTGGCCTCGGACTCATTGACGTTCGGCGGCAGCACCTTGATGCCCATGCGGCGGCATTCGTTCAGATAGACCGCCGACTTGTCCTTGTCGTCACGGACCGAGGTGAGCAGCGCCGCCATGTACTCGGCGGGGTAGTTGGCCTTGAGGTACGCGGTCCAGTAGGTGACCAGGCCGTACGCGGAGGAGTGCGCCTTGTTGAACGCGTATCCGGCGAACGGGACCAGGACGTCCCACACCGCCTGGATGGCCTCGTCGGAGTACCCCTTGTCGCGGGCGCCCTTCTGGAAGTTGACGAACTCCTTCTCCAGCACCTCGGGCTTCTTCTTGCCCATGGCGCGGCGCAGCAGGTCGGCCTGGCCCAGCGAATAGCCGGCGAGCACCTGGGCGGCCTTCTGCACCTGCTCCTGGTACACGATGAGGCCGTAGGTGATGCCGAGGACCTCCTTGAGCGGCTCCTCCAGCTCGGGGTGGATCGGGGTGATCTCCTGCTGCCCGTTCTTCCGCAGCGCGTAGTTGATATGCGAGTTCATGCCCATCGGGCCCGGCCGGTAGAGGGCCGAGACGGCGGAAATGTCCTCGAAGTTGTCGGGCTTCATCATGCGCAGCAGGGAGCGCATGGGGCCGCCGTCGAACTGGAAGACGCCGAGGGTGTCACCGCGGCAGAGCAGTTCGAAGGTCTTGGGGTCGTCCAGGGACAGATCGAGCATCTTCAGATCGATGCCCTTGTTGGCGCGCACCATCTTGACGGCGTCATCCATGATGGTGAGGTTGCGCAGGCCCAGGAAGTCCATCTTCAGCAGGCCGAGCGACTCACAGGTGGGGTAGTCCCACTGGGTCACGACCTGGCCGTCGTTCTTCGGCGAGAAGACCGGCACATGGTCGGTCACCGTCTCGCTCGACATGATCACACCCGCGGCGTGCACACCCATCTGGCGCACCAGGCCCTCGATACCGCGCGCGGTGTCGATGACCTTCTTCACATCCGGCTCGTTCTCATACATCCCGCGCACCTCGCCCGCCTCGCTGTAGCGGGGGTGCTTCTCATCGGTGATACCGGAGAGCGGGATGCCCTTGCCGAGGACGTCGGCGGGCATGGCCTTGGTGATGCGGTCGCCCATCGCGTACGGATAGCCGAGCACCCGGGCCGAGTCCTTGATGGCGTTCTTGGCCTTGATGGTGCCGTAGGTGCCGATCTGGGCGACCTTGTCGTGGCCGTATTTCTCGGTGACGTACCGGATGACCTCGCCGCGCCTACGCTCGTCGAAGTCGATGTCGACATCCGGCATGGACACGCGCTCGGGGTTGAGGAACCGCTCGAAGATCAGCCCGTGCTCGACCGGGTCGAGGTCGGTGATGCCCATGGCGTACGAGACGATCGAACCGGCCGCGGAGCCCCGGCCGGGGCCGACCGCGATGCCGTTGTTCTTGGCCCACATGATGAAGTCGGCGACCACGAGGAAGTACCCCGGGAACCCCATCTGGATGATGACGTCCATCTCGTACTCGGCCAGGCTCTGACGGTCCTCGGGGACGCCGCCGGGGAAGCGGCGGGCCATCCCCTTCTTGACCTCCTCCTGGAACCAGGTGACCTCGGTGTACCCCTCGGGGACGTCGAACCGCGGCATCAGGTCGCGCTTGTCGAACCACCCGGTGTTGTCGATCTGCTCGGCGACCAGGAGCGTGTTGCGGCAGCCCTCCTGCCAGGCGTCCGAGGAGTCGATGGCGTACATCTCGTCGGTGGACTTCAGGTAGTAGCCGGTGCCGTCGAAGCGGAAGCGGTCCGGGTCGGAGAGGTTCTTGCCGGTCTGGACGCACAGCAGCGCGTCATGCGCCTCGGACTCGCGGGCGTAGGTGTAGTGCGAGTCGTTGGTCACCAGCGGCGGGATGTCCAGCTTCTTGCCGATCTCCAGCAGCCCGTCCCGGACCCGGCGCTCGATCTCGATGCCATGGTCCATCAGCTCCAGGAAGTACCGGTCCTTGCCGAAGATGTCCTGGTACTCGGAGGCGGCCTTGAGGGCCTCGTCGAACTGGCCCAGCCGCAGCCGGGTCTGCAACTCGCCCGAGGGGCAGCCGGTGGAGGCGATCAGGCCCTCGGACCACTGGGCGATGGTCTCCTTGTCCATCCGCGGCCACTTGACGAAATAGCCCTCCATGTAGGCGTCCGAGGAGAGCCGGAAGAGGTTGTGCAGACCGGTCTTGTTCGACGCCCAGATGGTCTTGTGGGTGTAACCACCGGAACCGGAGACGTCATCGCGCTTCTGGTGCGGCTGCCCCCACTGGACACGCCGCTTGTAGCGCCGCGACTCGGGCGCCACATACGCCTCGATCCCGATGATCGGGGTGATCCCGGCGCCCGTCGCCTGCTGGTAGAAGTCGTACGCCCCGTGGAGGTTGCCATGGTCGGTCATGGCGATATGGGTCATGCCCATCTCATTGCAGGCGTTGAACATGTCCTTGAGCCGCGCCGCACCGTCCAGCAGCGAGTACTGGGTGTGGACATGCAGGTGCGTGAAGGGCGGCTTGGTCACGGTGGAAGACCTCCGGCGAACAATCGATGACGGCAGGGCGAGACAGCTCCGAAGGTTACCCCTCCGCACTGACAAGAGCCGGGCACTCGCGAGTAGCCTCAGGCGTTGATCCCGACGGGTCATCCGGTCCTCCCGCGCACCCGGCGAGACGGAACATACCCTGTCGTACCTGCCACACCGATCAGTTCCCTCATGCCCCAGGAGGCGTTCCGCGATGTCGACCCAGCAGACCCAGGCGGAACAGCGCGGGGAGCACATCCTCGCCGTATTCGACACCGCCTTCGGCGAGCTGCTCGCCGCCGACCCGGCCGCCTTCCGCGTCAAGTTCCGGAAGATGGCCGCCTCGGCGTTCGCGTTCTACCGCGGCACCGCCTGCCTGTTCTATTCGGATGTGGAGCGGGAGCGCTCCGGCGGGCCGTACCTGGACGACCGCACCAGCCGGGTGTGGATCCACGGTGACCTCCACGCCGAGAACTTCGGCACCTACATGGACGCCAACGGCCGCCTGATCTTCAATGTCAACGACTTCGACGAGGCGTACGTCGGCCCCTTCACCTGGGACCTGAAGCGCTTCGCCGCCTCCGTGGCGCTCATCGGCTACACCAAGGCGCTCAGCGACGAGAAGATCACCGAGCTGGTGCGGACGTACGCCGGCGCCTACCGCGAGCGCATCCACGCCCTGGCCACCGGCGCCAAGAACGACGAGGTGCCGCCCTTCACCCTGGAGACCGCGGAGGGTCCGCTGCTGGACGCGCTGCGCGACGCCCGTTCGCTGACCCGCTTCGGGCTGCTCGACTCGATGACCGAGATCCGCGACTTCGAGCGCCGCTTCACGGCCGGCGGCGGATCCATCGAGCTGGACGCCGCCACCCGCTACAAGGTCCTGGCCGCCTTCGACGGCTATCTGGAGACGCTCCCCGAGTCCAGTCTCTCGCGCCCGGACTCCTACCGCGTCAAGGACGTCGTGGGCCGCCGGGGCATCGGCATCGGCAGCGCCGGGCTCCCCTCGTACAACATCCTTCTGGAGGGCAACAGCGACGCCCTGGAGAACGATGTGGTGATCTACATGAAGCAGGGGCAGACCCCGGCGGTCTCCCGGCACATCACCGATGAGCAGGTGCGGTCGTACTTCCGCCACGAGGGCCACCGCACGGTGATCTCCCAGCGCGCCCTCCAGGCCCACGCCGACCCGTGGCTGGGCTGGACCGAGCTGGACGGCGCGGGGCAGCTGGTCGCCGAGGTGTCGCCGTACGCGGTGGACCTCGACTGGTCCGACATCGACGACCCGGTCGAGATCTCGGCGGTCGTGGCCGACCTGGGGCGGGCCACGGCCACCATGCACGCGGCCGCCGACGACCAGAGCGGCCACTCGCTGGTGCCGTTCTCCACCGAGCGCGCCATCGACGCGGTGATCGCCGCCGACGAGGACGCCTTCGCCGAGCTCCTGGTGGACTTCGCGCACTCCTACGGTGCCCGCGCCCGAGCCGACCACCAGATCTTCGTGGATCTCTTCCGCAACGGCCGCATCCCCGGCCTCTGACCGTCCCCCCCAGCCGGGTCGGCCGCCGCCCCGGGGCCCGCCGCAAAGCGGCTCGAGGGCGGTCGGCCGGCCTCGGGGGCCGGTTCCTCACATGGTCCCTACAGACGTTCATGGCAGAATTCGAAGTCATGGACGGCACCGGACCGCAGCTGAGGGCAGTGCGCGCGGCGCTCTTCACGGCGCTGTGCGTCACGCTGTCCTCGGCTTCGCATGTCCTGCTGTCGCGGACCCCGCTGCCGCTGGGCACCGTCGCCGCGCTCTCGGTGGCCGTCTTCGCCGTCGCCTACGCCCTCGCGGGCCGGGAGCGGGGCTTCTGGTCCATCGCGACGCTGCTGATCCCCCTGGAGCTGGCCGCCGACACGATCTTCACCACCGGCCAGCAGGCGTGTTACGGACAGTCCGGCGGCCCGGTGGCGGGCTCCCTGCGCTCCATGGGCGTCACCGTGCTGTGCGGCGGCGGCGATCTCGGCAGTCCACTGCCCGGGGTCTCCCAGAACGGCGTCGGCACCCCGCTGGCGGCCGCCGTGAGCTCCGCCACCCCCTGGCTGCTGCTCGCCGCGCATGTCGCGGTGGGTCTGATCGCCGCGGCCTGGCTGCGGCGCGGCGAGGCCGCCCTGAGCCGTCTGCTGGGCTCCCTGGCCGCCTTCGCCTTCCGGCCGCTGCTGCTGGCCGTAGCGGCCCACACGGCGGCCCTGCGGCCCCGTCACCCGGCCGCGCGGCCCGCACGGCCGGTGCGCCCGGCACCGGCCCTCCCTCTTCTCGTGCACTCCGTGGTGCGTCGTGGACCGCCCTGCTCGGCCGCTGCCTGAGCACAGCGATCCACACCCCCGTACGCATATCCGACGACGCACCCCCACGGAGACCGATCCATCATGAGCAACCGCAACAACCACCAGAACAAGCAGGCCGCCCGCGAGCGGCTGCGCGCCGAGCGTGAGCGCCAGGCCAAGAAGGACCGGGTGCGGCGCCAGCTGTTCGTCGGCGGCGCGGTCGTCGCGGTCCTCGCGATAGCCGGCGGCATAGGCTACGCCGTCACCAACATGAACTCGGACAACGCCAACCAGAAGTGGCGGGCGGCGGCCGAGAAGAAGACGTTCACCAAGCCCGCCAACGCCACCGGCCCCCAGGGCACGACGGTGGTCATCGGCGACAAGAAGGCCAAGAACACCCTGCATGTCTACGAGGACATGCGCTGCCCGGTCTGTGCCCAGTTCGAGCAGTACACCGGCCCGACCGTGCTCAAGGACATCAAGGACGGCACCTACAAGGCGCAGTTCACCTTGGGCACCTTCCTCGACGACAACAAGCAGATGCCCGGCGCCGGCTCGAAGAACGCGCTGAGCGCGCTCGGCGCGGCGCTCAACGTCAGCCCGCAGGCGTTCCTGGACTACAAGGAGGCGCTGTACGCGCCGAAGAACCACCCGGAGGAGACCAAGGACTCCTTCGCCGGCGACCAGAAGCTGATCGACATCGCCCAGCAGGTCAAGGAGCTGAAGGGCAACACGGCCTTCGAGAAGGCCGTGAAGAACGGCACCTACGACCGGTGGGCGCTGGCCATGTCCAAGACGTTCAACGACACCAAGGACGTCACCGGCACCCCGTCCTTCAAGCTCAACGGGAAGAAGCTGGAGGTGGGCGGCAACCCGCCGATGACCCCGGACCAGTTCACCCCGCTGGTCAAGCAGGGGCTCAAGAAGTAGCGTCCGGCCCTTCCCGGCCGGTCGGCGGGCGTGCCCCCAGGGCGCGCCCGCCGACCGCGTTCCGGCCCGGCCATGGCGACGGTGACCGCCCTGTCACGGCGACGGTGACCGCCCGGCCATGGTGGCGGCGACCGCTCGGCCACAGCCACGATGACCTCCCGGCCACAGCCGTGGTGACCTCGTGCGACGGGTGGGCGAACATCCCCCGAGCCCCCTGTCCGTGCCCGCTACTTGTCAGTAATCTCCTCGGCCGTGACCGACCTCCACATATCGCGAAGAAGCGCCGTCACGGTCGCGGCGGCCGCCGCCGCCCTGCTGCCCCTCGTCCCCGGCCCCGCGGCCCACGCCGACGCCGGTCCCGCCTTTCTGCACGGCGTCGCCTCCGGCGACCCGCTGCCCGACGGGATCCTGCTGTGGACCCGTATCACGCCCGCCCCTGACGCCGTGCCCGGCTCGGGGCTCGGCCCGGCCGTCGAGGTGACCTGGGAGGTCGCCGAGGACCGGGACTTCCGCTCGGTCGTCGCCCGCGGCACCGTCAAGGCCGCCGCCGGCACCGACCACACCGTCAAGGCCGATGTGCGCGGGCTGCGGCCCGCCACCGGCTACTTCTACCGCTTCGCGGTGGACGGCGGCGTCCGCTCCGCCGTGGGCCGCACCCGCACCGCCCCGGCGCACGACGCCGCGGCCGAGGGGGTGCGCTTCGGCGTGGTCTCCTGCGCCAACTGGGAGGCGGGCTGGTTCTCCCCGTACCGCCATCTGGCCGCCCGCGCCGACCTGGACGCGGTGCTCCACCTCGGCGACTACATCTACGAGTACGAGAGCGGCGAATACCCGCAGACCAAAGACGTCCTCCGCCCGCACGCCCCCACCCACGAGATCGTCACGCTCGCCGACTACCGCGTCCGGCACGGGAACTACAAGACCGACCCCGACGCCCAGGCGCTGCACGCCGCGCTCCCCCTGATCGCGATCTGGGACGACCACGAGTTCGCCAACGACGCCTGGTCCGGCGGGGCGGAGAACCACACACCCGGCACCGAGGGGGCCTGGGCCCAGCGAGTGGCCGCCGCCAAGCAGGCGTACTTCGAGTGGATGCCGGTGCGCCCCTCCACCCAGGGCACCACCTACCGGCGGCTGCGCTACGGCACCCTCGCCGATCTCCATCTGCTCGATCTGCGCTCGTTCCGCTCCCAGCAGGCGGCCACCGGCAGCGGGGACGTGGACGACCCGGAGCGCACCATGACCGGGCGCGCCCAGCTCGACTGGCTGAAGTCGGGCCTGACCGCCTCGGACACCACCTGGCGGCTGGTGGGCAACTCGGTGATGATCTCACCGGTCGCCTTCGGGGCCCTCCCCGCCGAGCTGCTGGCCCCGCTGGCCGAGCTGCTGGGGCTGCCCAAGGGCGGTTTGGCCATCAACACCGACCAGTGGGACGGCTATACGGACGACCGGCGCGAGCTGCTCGCGCACCTCACCGACCGCGGAATCGGCAACACGGTCTTCCTCACCGGTGACATCCATATGGCGTGGGCCAACGACGTACCGGTGAGGGCCGGCACCTATCCGCTCTCGCCCTCGGCCGCCACCGAGTTCGTGGTCACCTCGGTGACCTCCGACAACCTCGACGATCTGCTCCATGTGCCACCGCACACGGTGTCCCTGGCGGCGGTCGCCGCGATCAGGACCGCCAACCGCCATGTGAAGTGGGTGGACATGGACTCGCACGGCTACGGCGTGCTCGATGTCACCCCCCAGCGGGCCCAGATGGACTACTACACCGTCTCCGACCGCACCGATCCGCGCGCCACGGCCGCCTGGGCGCGGTCGTACCGCACCCGTGCGGGCAGCCAGCGGGTCGAGCGCGCCGACGCGCCGGTGCGCTGACGGCGGCGGTTCACGGGCTCAGCGGCGGTTCACGGGCTCAGAGGTCGGCCAGGAAGCCGAGCGCCACCCGCCAGGCGGCCTCGGCGGCCTCCTTGTCGTAGTCCGGCAGCTCGGGGTCGGTGAAGATGTGCCCGGCCCCGGTGTAGCGGAAGACCTCCACATCGGCACCGGCCCGCCGCATCCGCAGATACCAGGCGTTGAGCCAGTCGTGCGGTTCGAACGGGTCGGGGTCGGCCACATGCAGCTGCACCGGCAGGTCGTCGGCCGTGGCGTCGTCGACGATGTCCGAGGTGCCGTGCAGCAGAAGCAGTCCGCGCGCCTTGTCGTCGGCCAGCGCCAGGTTCTGCGCCAGGGAGCCGCCGAGCGAGAAACCTGCGTAGACCAGCCCGCGGTCCGAATAGGGCGCGGCGGCGGTGACGGCCCGTTTCAGCAGCTCGTCGCGGCCGATCCGCTCTTTGATCACCATGCCGTCCTCGACGGTCTCGGCGGTCTGCCCCTCGTAGAGGTCCGGTACGACCACCTCATGCCCGGCCGCGCGCAGCCGGTCGGCCGCCTCGTGCACGGCGGGCCGCAGCCCGTACGCGGAGTGGAACAGCACAATCGTCGAGGTACCGGCCACCGCCGTCACTTTCCTTCCCGTTTCACTTTCCGTGGATCGCCCCCTCCCATCGTGCCAGTAGCGGTCTGAGGATGCCTGATCCGGGGAAGGCGGGGCAGGACGCCCGGAAGTCTCCCCAGGAAAGGATGAGGTAGGTGTCCATGGAGGACGTGCTGCGTCCGCTCATCGTCATCGGCGGCTCACTGGCCATCACGCTGTTCATAGGCTGGGCCGTCGACTGGCTGCTGCGGAGGATCGATGCCCGGCATCCCGAGACCCCCCTATGGGGCCAGCTGCGCCGCTGCCGACTCCCTCTCCAGGTGACCGTGTGCACGGCGCTGCTGAGCGGTTCGTACGACAAGACGGAGGCCCGGGTCGTCCAGCAGCACGGGTCGGCGATCGGCCAGTTGCTCGCGCTGGTGCTGATCGCGGCCACGGCCTGGCTCATGGTGCGGGTCTCCTCGGCCGTCGTGGAGTCCTCCTACTTCCGCTACGCCTCCAGCGCGCACGACCCCGCGCGGGTGCGCCGGGTGCGCACCCAGGTGACGCTGATCCAGCGGGTGGTGGCCGCGGTCGTCGGCGTGGTGGCGGCCTCCGCCATGCTGCTGACCTTCCCGACGATGCGTACGGTCGGCACCTCGATGCTGGCCTCGGCCGGGATCCTCGGTGTGGTCGCCGGTGTCGCCGCCCAGTCCACGCTGGGGAACCTCTTCGCGGGGCTTCAGATCGCCTTCGGCGACATGGTGCGGATCGGCGACACGGTGGTCGTGGACGGCGAGTGGGGCACGGTCGAGGAGATCACGCTGACCTTCCTGTCCGTACGGACCTGGGATGAGCGCCGGATCACCATGCCGGTGTCGTACTTCACCAGCAAGCCGTTCGAGAACTGGTCGCGGGGCGGCACCCAGAAGGTGGCCACCGTCCTCTTCCACCTCGACCACACCACGCCGATCGAGGAGATGCGGGAGCAACTGCGCGAGATCGTGCGGAAGTCCCCGGCCTGGGACGGCCGGAACTGGAACCTGGTGGTGACGGACACCACCCCGAGCACCATCGTGGTACGGGCGCTCATCACGGCACGGGACCCGGACGACGCGTGGGCCGCGCGCTGTGAGGTGCGCGAGAAGATGATCGCGTGGCTGCGGGACACCCATCCGTACGCCCTGCCGCGCATCGCCACCGCCCCGGCCGCCCAGCCTCCGCAGGCCGCGCCGGACCGCGACCGCCGCCATGACCGCCACGATCACTTCGCGCGCTTCGAGGGCGGGCTGCACAAGGACGTCCCGCCCGCCCGGTGAGGGCTCCGCGGGCCGCTAGACCGCCCGGCGCATCGCCCGGTGCGGGATGCCGCTGCCCTCTTCGAACTCGGGGCCGTACGCCTCGTAGCCCAGCCGCTCGTAGAAGCCGAGCGCATGGGTCTGGGCCTCCAGATAGACCTGGGCCAGACCGCGCCGGTGCGCCTCCGCCTCGACGGCCCGGACCAGATCGGCGCCCAGCCCGGTGCCGCGCGCCGCCCTGGTCACCGCGAGGCGGCCGAGCACGGCGGTGGTGGCGCCGTCCACACCGGCGTGGCCGTACTTCTTGTCCGCGGCGGCACCGTGCAGGAAGCGGACGGTGCCCACCGGGCGGCCCGCGCCGTCGGTGGCCAGGAGGTGGACGGCGTGCTCGTCGTACGCGTCCATCTCCTCCTCCACGGGGATCCGCTGCTCCACCACGAAGACCTCCCGGCGCACCGCGAAGCAGCCGGACAGGTCCCCGTCGGTGACGACCTCGATCACGCGCTCTCCGCCTTCACGATGTCCAGCGCCCCCCGCAGATCGTCCGGGTAGGCGCTCTCGAACTCGACCCACCCGCCGTGCGCGGGGTGCTCGAAGCCGAGCCGCACGGCGTGCAGCCACTGCCGGGTCAGCTTCAGCCGCTTGGCGAGCGTCGGGTCCGCGCCGTAGGTGAGGTCGCCGACGCAGGGGTGGCGGTGGGCCGCCATATGCACCCGGATCTGGTGGGTGCGGCCGGTCTCCAGCTTGATGTCCAGCAGGCTCGCGGCCCGGAACGCCTCGATGAGGTCGTAGTGGGTGACGCTCGGCTTGCCCTCCGCCGTCACCGCCCACTTGTAGTCGTGCTGCGGATGGCGCCCGATCGGGGCGTCGATGGTGCCGCTCAGCGGGTCCGGATGGCCCTGGACCAGCGCGTGGTAGCGCTTGTCCACGGTGCGCTCGCGGAACTGCTGCTTGAGCACGGAGTACGCGAGCTCGGACTTGGCCACGACCATGAGCCCGGAGGTGCCGACGTCCAGCCGGTGCACGATCCCCTGGCGCTCGGCGGCGCCCGAGGTGGAGACGCGGAAGCCGGCGGCGGCGAGCCCGCCGATCACGGTGGGACCGGTCCAGCCGGGGCTGGGGTGGGCGGCGACACCGACCGGCTTGGCGACGACCACGATGTCCTCGTCGTCGTACACGATCTCCATGCCCTCGACGGGCTCGGCGACGATCCGCACCGGCGGCGCGGCCTGCGGCATCTCGACCTCGAGCCAGGCGCCCCCGGAGACCCGGTCGGACTTCCCGGCCACACTGCCGTCGAGCTGCACCTTTCCGGCGGCGGCCAGCTCGGCCGCCTTGGTCCGGGAGAAACCGAACATGCGGGCGATCGCGGCATCGACGCGCTCGCCCTCCAGACCGTCCGGTACGGGCAAGGTGCGGATCTCGGGAATCGTACTCACCCGACGAGTATGCCGGACCGGGAGCACCGGTTCGTACGTCCGTCGGAGACCGGCCGTCCGGCCCTCTCCCGGGCCGGGCGGATATCAGTCCCTGCTCCCGGGCCGGAGCGATGTCAGTCGTCGCGGACCGTGCGTCGGTCCTTGTGGACCGTGTGTCAGTCCTTGTGGACGGTGCCGTCCGGGTCCAGACCTCGGAAGGACAGGATCACGATCAGGAAGCCACCGCAGACGATCGCCGAATCGGCGAGGTTGAAGACCGCGAAGTGGGAGGGCGCGATGAAGTCCACGACCGCCCCCTGGAGGTCCCCCGGCGCCCGGAAGATCCGGTCGGTGAGATTGCCGAAGGCGCCGCCGAGCAGCAGCCCGAGCGCGATGGCCCAGGGCAGGCTGTAGAGCTTGCGGGCCAGCCGGGCGATCACCACGATGACCCCGACCGCGATCACCGTGAAGACGATGGTCATAGCCTCGCCGAAGCCGAAGGCCGCCCCCCGGTTGCGGATCACCTCGAACTGTAGCCAGGTGCCGATCACCTCGACCGGAGCGTGGTGCTCCAGCTTCGCGACCACGGCCAGCTTGCTGACCAGGTCGATCAGATAGGCCAGCGCCGCGACCGCGAGGAGCACCCCGACCCGCCGCCGCCCCCTGCCCGCGGTCTCATCGGCTCCGGCAGCGCTGGTCCCGGCGCCCTCCTCTGCCTTCCCCGCGTCCGGCGTACCGATGGCCTGCTCCGCCTCTGTCACGTGAGTCCCTCAACTCGTCCGGGCCAGTCTCCCCCTGTGAGGGTCGAGGGTACGGCACAGGCGTACGGGCGTCAGCGCCGCTCCTGGCGCTGCTTGCACTCGACGCACAGCGTGGCTCTGGGGAACGCCTGCATCCGGGCCTTGCCGATCGGGTTGCCGCAGTTCTCGCACAGCCCGTACGTCCCGGTGTCCAGCCGCTCCAGGGCTCGCTCGGTCTGGAGCAGCATCTCGCGGGCGTTTCCGGCCAGGGCCATCTCATGCTCGCGGGTGATGTTCTTGGTGCCGGTGTCGGCCTGGTCGTCACCGGCGCCGTCACCGGAGTCGCGCATCAGCCCGGTGATCGCCTGCTCGGAGGCGAGGATCTCGGTGCGCAGCCGGCCGGCCTCGGTCAGCAGCCCGCTGCGCGCCTCGTCCACCTCCTCGGCCGTCCAGGGGTCCTCCCCCGGGCGAACCGCGAGCTCACTGGGGTCGACGGGTCCGCCCGACACACGGGCCTTGGGTACGGGGGGCGCGGTCGTCGTGGCCTTCTTGTCGGTCGACGCACCACCCGGGGTCTTCTTCGCAACCACTTTCCTGGCTCCCGTCTTCTTCGCGGGCACCGCCTTGTCGGCGGATGCGGCCTTGTTGTCCATGGCCTTTCCGGCCACGGTCTCCCCGGCCGCGCCCTCCTCGGTCGGCGCGACCGCCTCGGCGGATGCGGTCTTCCCGACGGGCGTCTCCGACTTCTTCCTCGGTGCGCTCTTCTTCGCCGCCTTGGCGGCGCCTTGCGCGGTCGCCCGGGTGGGCGCCGCGGTCTTATCGACGGCCTTCTTGCCCGAGGCGCTCTTCTTGCCGGGCGCGGCCTTCGTCGCCTTCGCCGTGCTCTTCTGCACGGTGGTCTTTCTCGCCACCATGGCCGCGGCCCCTTCACATATTGTGATCTTGCGCGCGAATCGTTCCGGAACGATAAATCGACTTCGGACGGGCGGCAACGGGGCACGCCGCCCGATTCGCCCGGCTTGCCCGTACGACAACCCGGTCTCCACCGTTGTGCCCCACTCCGCGCCCGGTAATCCGTCCGGGTTCCGGTACCCGGGAGTGACCCAGCGTGACGACCCTGACAACGACGCCCGGCGTATCGCCATTCGGGTCGGTCCCCGCGGCCGCTGGTCCCCCGATCGGCCCAGCGCCCTGATCGGTCGGCCCCGGTCTCCCCGGCCCCGTACACTGGAGCGCAGCGAAAGGCGTGGATGGGGACGAGTAGCGTCGTAGGCGGCCCAGAGCGACCCGGGGACGGTGTGAGCCCGGGGGCAGGCGCGATGTGAAGGATCACCCCGGAGCCGCCGGAAGAACGCCCCCCGGGGTCAGTAGAACCGGCATCGCGATCCCAATGAGGGGGCCGGGAGCCGACCCGCTGCCGGCCAAGGAGGGTGGTACCGCGGGAGCGCACGTCTCTCGTCCCTCCGACGGAAACGGAAGAGCACGTGTCCGCCGGAGGAAGAAGAGCCCCGATGACGCCGCAGTACCGCCAGGTGCCCGCCCAGGTCGACCTGCCCGCCCTCGAGCACGCCGTGCTCGACTTCTGGCAGGAGAACAAGATCTTCGCCCGTAGCCTCGAACAGTCCGAGGGACGGCCCGAGTGGGTCTTCTACGAGGGCCCCCCGACCGCGAACGGCATGCCGGGCGCCCACCACATCGAGGCCCGCGTCTTCAAGGACGTCTTCCCGCGCTTCCGCACCATGCGCGGCTACCACGTCGACCGTAAGGCGGGCTGGGACTGCCATGGCCTGCCGGTCGAGCTGGCGGTCGAGAAGGAGCTGGGCTTCAACGGCAAGAAGGACATCGAGGCGTACGGCATCGCCGAGTTCAACGCCAAGTGCCGGGAGTCCGTCACCCGGCACACCGACGCCTTCGCCGAGCTCACCACGCGGATGGGGTACTGGACCGACCTCGACGGCGCGTACTGGACCATGAACCCCGAGTACGTCGAGTCGGTGTGGTGGTCCCTGAAGGAGATCTTCAACAAGGGGCTGCTGGTCCAGGACCACCGGGTGGCCCCCTGGTGCCCGCGCTGCGGCACCGGGCTGTCCGACCACGAGCTGGCCCAGGGCTATGAGACGGTCGTCGACCCCTCGGTCTTCGTCCGCTTCCCGCTGACCTCGGGCCCGCTGGCGGGCGAGGCGGCGCTGCTGGTGTGGACGACCACACCGTGGACCCTGGTCTCCAACACCGCCGTGGCCGCGCATCCGGGAGTGCGCTATGTGGTCGCCACCAACGGCGAGGAGAAGCTGGTCGTCGCCGAACCGCTGGTCGAGAAGGCGCTCGGCGAGGGCTGGACCACCACCGGGGAGTCCTTCACCGGCGCCGAGATGGAGCGCTGGAGCTATCGGCGCCCCTTCGAGCTGGTGGAGATCCCCGACGCCCACTTCGTCGTCAACGCCGAGTATGTGACGACCGAGGACGGCACCGGTCTGGTCCACCAGTCCCCCGCCTTCGGCGAGGACGACCTGCTGACCTGCCGTGCCTACGGTCTGCCGGTGGTCAACCCGGTGCGCCCGGACGGCACCTTCGAGGAGGGCCTCGACCTGGTCGGCGGGCAGTTCTTCAAGAAGGCCGACGAGGCGCTGACGGCGGACCTCAAGGAGCGCGGGCTGCTGTTCCGGCATGTGCCGTACGAGCACAGCTACCCGCACTGCTGGCGCTGCCACACCGCGCTGCTCTACTACGCCCAGCCGTCCTGGTACATCCGCACCACCGCGATCAAGGACGCGCTGCTGCGGGAGAACGAGAAGACCAACTGGTATCCCGAGTCGGTCAAGACCGGTCGCTATGGCGACTGGCTCAATAACAACATCGACTGGGCGCTGTCGCGCAACCGCTACTGGGGCACCCCGCTGCCCATCTGGCGCTGCGCCGAGTCCCATCTGACCTGCGTCGGCTCCCTCGCCGAGCTCTCCGAGCTGACCGGCACCGACCAGAGCGGTCTGGACCCGCACCGGCCCTACATCGACTCGGTCACCTTCGGCTGCGCCGCCGACGGCTGCTCGCTGACGGCCGAGCGGGTGCCCGAGGTCATCGACGCCTGGTACGACTCGGGCTCGATGCCGTTCGCGCAGTACGGCTACCCGTACCGGAACAAGGAGCTCTTCGAGCGGCGCTACCCGGCGCAGTTCATCTCCGAGGCCATCGACCAGACCCGCGGCTGGTTCTACACGCTGATGGCGGTCGGCACGCTCGTCTTCGACAAGTCCTCGTACGAGAACGTGGTCTGCCTCGGTCACATCCTGGCCGAGGACGGCCGGAAGATGTCCAAGCACCTGGGCAACATCCTTCAGCCGATCCCGCTGATGGATCAGCACGGCGCGGACGCGGTGCGCTGGTTCATGGCCGCGGGCGGCTCGCCCTGGACCGCCCGCCGAGTGGGCCACGGCACCATCCAGGAGGTCGTCCGCAAGACGCTGCTCACCTACTGGAACACGGTCGCCTTCCAGGCGCTCTACGCCCGCACCTCGGGCTGGGCGCCCTCCGCGGCCGACCCGGCCCCGGCCGAGCGGCCGCTGCTGGACCGCTGGCTGCTCGGCGAGCTGGGCACGCTCACCGAGCAGGTCACCGAGTCCCTGGAGGCGTACGACACCCAGCGCGCCGGAAAGCTGCTGTCGGCCTTCGTCGACGATCTGTCCAACTGGTACGTGCGCCGCTCCCGCCGCCGCTTCTGGCAGGGCGACACCGCCGCGATGCGCACCCTGCACGATGTCATCGAGACGGTCACCCGGCTGATGGCGCCCCTGGTGCCCTTCATCACCGAGCGCGTCTGGCAGGACCTGGTCGTGCCGGTGACCCCGGAGGCCCCCGCCTCGGTGCATCTGACCAGCTGGCCGGAGCCGGACCGGTCGATGATCGACCCGGCCCTCTCGGCCCAGATGGCGCTCGTGCGGCGCCTGGTGGAGCTGGGACGCGCGACCCGCGCGGAATCCGGTGTGAAGACGCGCCAGCCGCTGTCGCGCGCGCTGGTCGCCGCCTCCGGCTTCGAAGCCCTCGGCGCCGAACTGCGCGCCCAGATCGAGGAGGAGCTGAACGTCTCCTCGCTGGCGTCGCTGAGCGAGGTCGGCGGCTCGCTGGTCGACACCACCGCGAAGGCCAACTTCCGCGCCCTGGGCAAGCGCTTCGGCAAGGGCACCCAGCCGGTCGCCAAGGCGATCGCGGAGGCCGACGCGGCCGGGCTGTCGGTCGCGCTGCGCGAGGGCACGGCGTCGGTCACCGTGGACGGCGAATCGGTCGCCCTCTCTCCCGACGAGGTCATCATCACCGAGACCCCGCGCGAGGGCTGGTCGGTCGCCTCCGACGCGGGCGCCACGGTCGCCCTCGACCTGGAGATCACCCCGGAGCTGCGCCGCGCGGGTCTCGCCCGCGACGCGATCCGGCTGATCCAGGAGGCCCGTAAGAACAGCGGGCTGGATGTGGCCGACCGGATCGCGCTGCGCTGGCAGTCGGCCGACGAGGAGCTCCGCCAGGCCCTCATCGACCATGCCGAGCTGGTCGCGGACGAGGTCCTCGCGATCGACTTCGCCGCGGGCGAGGCCGACGCCACCTACGGCACCCCCTTCGAGGACACCCCCCTGGGCCTGACCTTCCGTCTCCGCAAGGCATAGCCCTCCGCCAACCGGGGCTCCGCCCCGGACCCCGGCCCCAAAGCGCCGGACGGGCTGACTTGCCCCGGCCCGGCGTTCTGCCCCGGGCCCTGGTTCTCGGTTGCCGGACGGGCTGATTTCAGCCCGTCCGGGGGCACCTCCCAGCGATAGCTGGGGGAGATTGAGGACACGCCCGGAGGGCGTCCGGGGGCCGGGGCGGAGCCCCGGTTGTGGGGAGGGGCGGGCAGGGGAAAGCTCCCCGGCAGACCGTACGCATGGCGAAGGGCCGGGCCCCAGGAACGTGTTCCTGGGGCCCGGCCCTTGTGATTGCCGAACGCTCCGCGCTACGCGGCCCGCGTCAGTTGTCGTCCTCGTCGATGAGGAAGCCCCGCATCGGGCTCGGCGCCTGCTGCATCGGCTGCGGACTCTGCGGCCGCACCGGTGCCATCGGCTGGGTCATCGCGGGAGACATCGGCTGCTGCCCACCGTAGGACGGCGCTCCGCCGTTCGGGTTGTGGCCGCCCATGGACTGGTTGCCGCCCATGGTGTGGCCGCCCATCGTGCCGGCACCGGCCGAGGCCATGGAGCCGCTCATCGAGGGGGACGGCGGCAGCGAGGCCGTCGCCGGGGTGCGCGGCGGGGCGAGCGAGTCGTCGGCCTGGTTCTCCAGCTGGCGCAGCTGGCTCTCCAGGTACGACTTCAGCCGTGTGCGGTACTCGCGCTCGAAGCCGCGCAGATCCTCGACCTTGCGCTCGAGCGTGGCGCGAGCGGACTCCAGGGAGCCCATCGCGACACGGTGCTTCTCCTGCGCGTCCCGCTCCAGCGCGTCGGCCTTGGCGCGGGCGTCCCGCTCCAGGCCCTCGGCGCGGCTACGGGCCTCGCCGACGATCTTGTTGGCCTCGGAACGGGCCTCCGCGATCGCCTGGTCGGCGGTCTGCTGCGCGAGCGAGAGCACGCGCGCGGCGCTGTCGCCACCCGGGCCCTGCCCAGGCTGCGGCAGCTGCGGGCCACCGGGGCCGCCAGGACCGCCGGGCCCACCGGGGCCGCCCATCGGGCCGGGGCCACCGGGACCGCCCATCGGACCACCCATGGGGCCGCCGGGGCCCATGGGGCCGTTCTGACCCATCGGACCGTTCTGGCCCATCGGGCCGGGTCCGCCCTGCTGCATCGGGCCGGGGCCGTTCTGCCCCATCGGACCTGCCGGCAGCTGCGGGGCCCCGCCCGGGAGTTGGGGCGGGCCACCCATCTGCTGCTGGCCGGGCGGCACCGGCTGCGGCGGTCCCGATATGGCGGCGGGCACAGGTGCGCCTGGCCGCTCCTGCTGTTCGGGAGGCTTGCGCATGCCTTGTTGCTGGCTCTGGGCGGCGGCGCGCGTCGCGGCGGCCAGCTTGGCCCGCAGGTCCTCGTTCTCCCGTAGCAGCCGGGTCAGTTCGGCTTCGACCTCGTCGAGGAAGGCATCGACCTCGTCCTCGTCATAGCCTTCTCGGAGGCGGACGGTCGTGAACTGCTTGTTCCGCACGTCCTCGGGGGTCAACGGCATCTCTACTTCACCTCAACGTAGTCGTCGGCAATCGGCAAGACCGTATCGTTCACACCCTGCTCGCAAAATTGCTCACGACGGTGATCAGGATCCAGACGATGATCATCAGCACGAAGAAGGACAGGTCGAGCGCCACACCCCCGAGACGCAGCGGCGGAATGAACCGCCGCAGCAGCTTGAGTGGCGGATCGGTCACAGTGTAGGTGGCCTCGAGGATGACCACCATCGCCCTACCGGGCTGCCACGAGCGCGCGAACTGGAAGACGTAGTCCATCACAAGCCTGAAGATCAGCACGATCAGGTAGCAATAGAGCGCGATGTAGATCACCTGTAGTGCGATGCCCATCCCGCGCGTCCCTCTCCCCTGGTTCGTACCCGGCCTTTCGGCCTCGGATGACTCGGTGTTGCCGGTTTGCCGTTTTTGCGTCTCAGCTCTGGTTGAAGAACCCGCCCTCTGCGATACGGGCCTTGTCCTCCGCCGTGACATCGACGTTAGCAGGAGACAACAGGAACACCTTCTGCGTCACCCGCTCAATGCTCCCATGGAGACCGAACACAAGACCGGCGGCAAAGTCGACAAGTCGCTTCGCATCCGTGTCGTCCATCTCCGTCAGATTCATGATCACGGGAGTGCCCTCACGGAAGTGTTCCCCGATAGTACGGGCCTCGTTGTAGGTCCGGGGGTGCAGTGTGGTGATGCGGTACGGCTCCCGCTCGGACACAACCTTGGGCATGATCACTGGCGCGTTCTTCTCCAAGTTCTGACGTTCAGGTGTGATGGACGCCACGGGGGCAATTCGCGCGGGTCGCCCGGTTTCCACCGCAAGCGGAGCGGGTTCACGTTGTGCGGGAGGGTGGACGACTCGCACAGATTCGCCCCTTTCCGGCCGCGGTTCGGGCTCCACTACCTGATGCCGCCGACGGTCCCGCTCCCGGTCGGGCTCCGGCTCGGGCTCGAACTCGTCGTCGGGGTCGAATCCCCGGCCGTCGTACCCATCGTCCTCCACGAGGCCGAGGTAGACCGCCATCTTGCGCATCGCGCCGGCCATTCTCTGCGTCCTCCGCTCTGTGGTGGATCGGCTCCGCCACCGGATGCCATGGATCCACGTGGCCCGCCCGCCTTTTGACGGGAATGACCATATTTTCTGCTGTGGTCCGACTTCTTCGCGACGTTACCGGAGCCTGGGTCGGACTCCGAGTACCGCAGTGCCGACGCGCACATGTGTCGCTCCCGCCGCCACCGCTTCCTCCAGGTCCGAGCTCATCCCCGCCGAGACCATGTTGGCAGCCGGATGGGCCACGCGCAGGCGGGATGAGATTTCCATCAGCCGGTCGAACGCCGCCCGCGGCCGCCCCTCGTAGGGACCTGCCAGCGGGGCGACGGTCATCAGGCCGTCGAGCCGGAGCCCTTCGGCCTCGGTCACGGACTCGGCGAGCCGTTCCACTCCATCCGGTCCCACCCCTCCGCGCGCCCCCCGCTCACCGGAGTCCGCGTCGAGCGCGACCTGAATCAGGACGCCCAGCTCCCGCCCGGCCCCCACAGCCGCCCGGGAGAGCGCGTCGACCAATCGCTTACGATCGACAGATTGCACCACATCGGCATAACTGGACACGGAACGCACCTTATTGGTCTGCAATTGCCCGACAAAGTGCCAGATCAACGGCAGATCCGCGCATTCCGCAGCTTTGGGGGCGGCCTCCTGGTCGCGGTTCTCGGCGACATGCCGTACGCCGAGTTCCGCGAGCAAACGGACATCGCTCGCCGGATAGGTCTTGGTGACCACGATCAGGGTCACCTCTTCACGCTTGCGACCTGCCCCGGCGCAGGCGGCAGAGATACGTTCCTCCACCAGGGTCAGATTCGCGGCCAGTTCCGTCTTGCGATCCGTCACAGCTCAGCCGCCCAACCAGACATAGCTCGCGAGCCGCCCCGTGGTGCGCTCGCGCCGGTACGAGAAGTGGTCCGCCGACTCCAGGGTGCAGATGTGAGATTGTCCATCCCGCTCATCCATCCGCACACCGGCGCGCACCAGTTGGGCCCGTACTCCGGCCACCACATCCACCGCCGGGGTACCCCAACTGGTCTCGGCCCACGCCTCGGGCACCGCCTGCGCGACATCGGCGCGCATATCCGCGGGAACCTCGTAGCAGCGGCCGCAGACCGCGGGGCCGATACGGGCAACGATCCGGGCAGGCTCGGCGCCCTGTTCGGTCATCGTCTTCATCACCGCCGGGACCACTCCGGCGACCAGTCCGGGCCGACCCGCGTGGGCGGCGCCGACAATTCCAGCCACCGGATCGGCCAGCAGCACCGGGGTGCAGTCGGCGGTGAGGACGGCCAGGGCGAGGCCCCGACTCCGTGTCACCACCGCGTCCACCGCCGGAATCTCACCGTCCGACCACGGTCCTTCGACCACCGCGACATCCCGGCCGTGCACCTGGTTCATCCAGACGACCGCCGCCGGGTCCAGGCCCATCGCCTTGGCGGCCAACTCGCGGTTGGCCCGTACGGCCTGGGGGTCGTCGCCGACCGCGCCGCCGAGATTGAGCTCTTCATACGGAGCGGCGCTCACCCCACCCCACCGGTCGGTGAAGGCGAAGTGCGCGCCGCTCGCGTCGTGCTGTTGCGCTATCACGTCTGGTTCACTTCAAAGTCGCCGTCGAGCCATACCGGACGGCTCACTTCAGGAAGTCCGGAACGTCCAGCTCCTCGGCCTGGCTGTCCGTGTAGGGGCGGGCCGGCGGGACCTGGGGGTGCGGGGTGGGCACCGGGGGCGGGGGCACCTCGGCGACCGGGGCCGGGTCCGCCGGGGCGGGCTCCTCGTCACGCGGAGTGACGCTGCCGAGCCCGCCGAAGGACGGGCGGCCGCTCTCCTGGCCGGACGAGCGACCAGACGAACTGCCCGCCCCCTCCTCGCGGCCGCCGTAGGAGCCGAGCACCTTGTCGCGGTTCTTCGCCGGCGGCTGACCGCCGTCGAAGCCCGCCGCGATCACGGTGACCCGGACCTCGTCGCCGAGCGCGTCGTCGATCACCGCGCCGAAGATGATGTTGGCCTCGGGGTGGGCGGCCTCGCTCACCAGCTGGGCGGCCTCGTTGATCTCGAACAGACCGAGGTCGGAGCCGCCGGAGATGGAGAGCAGCACGCCCCGGGCGCCGTCGATGGACGCCTCCAGCAGCGGCGAGGAGATCGCCATCTCGGCCGCGGCCACCGCCCGGTCGTCACCGCGGGCCGAGCCGATGCCCATGAGCGCCGATCCGGCCTCGGACATCACGGACTTGACGTCCGCGAAGTCGAGGTTGATCAGACCCGGGGTGGTGATCAGGTCGGTGATGCCCTGAACACCCGACAGCAGCACCTGGTCGGCGGACTTGAAGGCGTCGAGAACGCTCACCTGGCGGTCCGAAATGGACAGCAGCCGGTCGTTCGGGATCACGATGAGGGTGTCGACCTCGTCCCGCAGACCCGCGATGCCGTCCTCCGCCTGATTGGCACGGCGGCGGCCCTCGAAAGTGAACGGCCGGGTGACCACACCGATCGTCAGAGCGCCCAGCGAGCGGGCGATGTTCGCGACCACCGGGGCACCGCCGGTGCCCGTGCCGCCGCCCTCACCCGCCGTCACGAAGACCATGTCGGCCCCCTTGAGGACCTCCTCGATCTCCTCGCGGTGGTCCTCGGCGGCCTTACGGCCCACATCGGGGTTGGCGCCGGCTCCCAGGCCACGGGTGAGCTCCCGGCCGACGTCCAGTTTGACGTCCGCGTCACTCATCAGCAGGGCCTGCGCATCGGTGTTGATCGCGATGAACTCGACGCCCTTGAGCCCGACCTCGATCATCCGGTTGATGGCATTCACGCCACCGCCGCCGATGCCGACGACCTTGATGACTGCGAGGTAGTTCTGCGGTGCTGCCACGTCGAAGGCCTCTCGCCTCGAGTTACGTGTCGCCACCCCGCTGTTGCCGCGGTGCGCCGACTGATGCCGAATGGGACGGTTCCGATTGCCGACCCCAACCCTAACGCTGAAGTTTAGGGTTACCAGTGCCTCTGTTTCCCGGACTCTTCGGAACAGGACACTAAGTCGACAAGTGTCGCGCGTTCAATGAACACGCCGAACCTCCCGCTTTTCTTTTCACCCTATGTGATCACCCAGTGGGCTAGCCAACCGGGTGCTGGCCTGCCCCTATCAGGTCAACTGCGAGACACCGCGGGGGCACTCGGCGCACTGACGTCGAAGTGATCCGCGTCCGGCCGCGCTTTCATCAGGGCGGTGAGCGTCTTCGCCTTCGCTTCGCCACGCTCTCCGCTCCCCCAGGCGATGGTACGGCCTCCGGTCAGCTCCAGGGTGATCGAATCGTACGAGCGGACCCGCAGGGAACGGGTGTCCTGGCGTACCTTCTCGGGGAGTTGGGTGACCACCCGGACCGCCTCGCGGCGCAGTCCGGCCGGGCCGAAATGGCGCGAACTCGGCGACCGGTCGGCCTCCATTTCCAGCAGCGGAACCCCCTTCGGGCGCTTGCTCAGGGTGGAGAACCTCACTCCCGTGGCGTCCACTTCGTGGAACTTCCCGTCCTCTTCGACAATGGCTTCCGGCCTGCGTTCCGTCACCACCAGACTGATGGTGTTCGGCCATGAGCGGGATACGTCCACTTTCGCAATCCGGGGGACCCGCTCACGCAAGCGGTGTTCGATCGCTCCCGTGTCCACCGCCACCAACGGGGTGTTCAGCGGAACGTCGGCGGCGTCCCGCACCTCCTCGGCGGTGAGGACGGCGGTGCCGGCGACCCGCACCCGCTCGGCCCGCAGCCAGCTCGAGCCGTAGAGCAACCAGACGGCACCGGCACCGAGCAGGGTCACCGCCACCGCGGTCACCAGCAGGGGGCGGCGGCCGGGCAGCCGGAACCGGCGCCGCGCCCGGAGAATGCGTGGGGGCGGGCCGGACCGCGGTCTGCTTCGTGCGCCGCGCTCGGCGGTCGACGGTCCGGCCACGCTCCCTGCCTCCTCACGCCTGGCGGCGTGCGCTGATCGCCTCGTACACCATGCCGACCAGCAGCTCGTCGGCGTCCCTGCGGCCGAATTCCGAAGCGCGCCGGGACATCTCGTACAGCCGGTGCGGATCGCCGAGCACCGGCAGCACATTGCCCTGCACCCACTCGGGGCTCAGCTCGGCGTCGTCGACCAGCAGCCCGCCGCCCGCCTTCACCAGCGGCTGGGCGTTGAGCCGCTGTTCGCCGTTGCCGATCGGCAGGGGGACGTAGGCGGCCGGGAGCCCGACGGCGGACAGTTCGGCGACGGTCATCGCGCCCGCGCGGCAGAGCATCATGTCGGCCGCGGCATACGCGAGGTCCATCCGGTCCACATACGGTACCGGGATATAGGGCGGCATTCCGGGCATGTGGTCCACATGCGGCAGTTCGTTTTTCGGGCCGACCGCGTGCAGCACCTGGATCCCGGCGCGCTGGAGGAACGGCGCCACGGTCTGGACCACCTCGTTGAGCCGGCGCGCGCCCTGCGAACCGCCGGAGACCAGCAGCGTCGGCAGGTTCTGGTCGAGCCCGAAGGCCGCGCGGGCCTCGGGGCGGACCGCCGCCCGGTCCAGGGTGGCGATGGAGCGGCGCAGCGGGATGCCGACGTAGCGGGCGTTGCGGAGCTTGCTGTCCGGGGTGGAGACCGCCACGAAGTGGGCGTAGCGCGAGCCGATCTTGTTGGCGAGGCCGGGGCGGGCGTTGGCCTCGTGGACGACGATCGGCACTCCGAGCCGCTTGGCGGCCAGGTACCCGGGCAGCGCCACATAGCCGCCGAAGCCGACCACGCAGTCGGCCTTGGTGCGCTCCAGGATCTGCTCCGCGGCCTTGATGGTGCCGCGCAGCCGCCCGGGGACGGTGATCAGTTCGGGGGTGGGCTTGCGCGGCAGCGGTACGGCTGGGATGAGCCCGAGCTCATAGCCGCGCTCCGGTACGAGCCGGGTCTCGAGTCCACGCTCCGTGCCGAGCGCCGTGATCCCCACGGTCGGGTCCTGCCTGCGCAGGGCGTCCGCGAGGGCGAGCGCGGGCTCGATGTGGCCGGCGGTCCCCCCACCGGCGAGTACGACATGCACCGAAATTCACCGCTCTCCGGACGGCCGCCTCTTGACGGGCCGTCTCATCGTCTTCCGTCTCACCCGAGCCAGCTTCTTCCGCAAAGCAGGCTGCCGCATGGCCAGTGCCGCCCGCGCGGCGGGCTCAGCCCGCGCGAAGGCGATCAGCAGGCCGACGGCGAACATGGTCGGCAGCAGAGCGGACCCTCCGTAGGAGAACAGCGGGAGCGGAACCCCGGCGATCGGCAGCAGACCGAGCACCGCGCCGATGTTGACCACGGCCTGGGCCGTGATCCAGGTGGTCACGCCTCCCGCGGCGTACCTCACGAAGGGGTCCTCCGTGCGTCCGGCCACGCGGATACCCGCATAGCCTAGAGCCGCGAAGAGAACGAGAACCGACAGCGTCCCCGCCAGGCCGAGCTCCTCCCCGGTAATGGCGAAGATGAAGTCGGTATGCGGTTCAGGTAGTTCGCCCCATTTCTCCATGCTTGCCCCGAGTCCCGAGCCGAACCATCCGCCGTTGGCGAGGGCGTAGATCCCGTGCACCGCCTGCCAGCACTGATCGTGCGCACCGGGCTCGGTGGCGCCGATACAGGCGAGCCGGGACATCCGGTTGGCGCTGGTCTTGATCAACAGCATGCCGATCACCCCGGCGAGGGCCAGAACGCCCACGAAGAGCCGGGTGGGGGCGCCGGCCAGCCACAGCAGACCGAAAAGGATCGCCGTGAGGATGATCGCGGTGCCCATGTCCCCGCCCAGCATGATCAGGCCGAGCAGCATGCCGGTCGCGGGCACCAGCGGGACCAGCAGATGCTTCCACTGGGCCAGCAGCCGCTTGTCCTGTTTGCGGGCGAGAAGGTCGGCGCCCCACAGGACGAGCGCCAGCTTGCCGAACTCGCTGGGCTGGAGCAGGAAGGGGCCGCCGAAGGAGATCCAGTTCTGGTTGCCGTTGACCGCGATGCCCATGCCCGGGACCTGCACCAGGCACATCAGGAAGACCGAGACCGCGAGCAGCGGATAGGCGAAGGCGCGGTGCAGTTTGATGGGCATCCGCACGGCGAGCAGCATCAGCGCGCCGCCGAGCACGGCGGCGAAGAGCTGTTTGCGGAAGAAGTACGACGGTGAGAGCCCGGACTGGAGCGCCTTGATCTGGGAGGCGGAGTAGACCATGACCAGGCCGAGCACCAGGATCAGCAGCGAGCCGCCGAGGAGCAGGTAGTACGCGGTCAGCGGCCGGTCCCAGGCCCGCCTGACGCGCTGCTGGAGCCCGCGCAGCGCGTCCAGGACATTCCCCCCCGACGGGCGGCGCGGAAGCCGGGAGGCGCCCGCTGTGCCGCGCGGACGGGCCGGGGACGCCGCCCGGCCCTTGGCCCGTGCGGCCTCCCGCACCCGCGGCGCGCCACCCGGGCGCGGCGCGGACCGGCCGGTGCCGGGGCGGGCCGGCCGGGAGCGCGGGGCGGCGGGCTGGTCGGGCGTCATGTCGTATCCCCTCCGGTTTCCCCGCGCGGGCGGTCCTCGCGGGGGACCGGCGGGCTACTGATCGTCCGGGACCCGGCCGGAGGCCAGGTCATGAACCGCCGCGGCGAAGGCGTCGCCCCGCTTGTTGTAGTTGGTGAACATGTCCATCGAGGCACAGGCCGGGGCCATCAGGACGGTATCGCCCGGCCGGGCGAGCCGCGCCGCTTCGCGCACAGCCGCCGCCATCGCCCCAGTGTCGGTCCGGTCGAGGTCCACGACCGGGACATCTGCTGCGTGTCGCGCGAGCGCTTCGCCGATCAGGGCGCGGTCGGCGCCGATCAGCACGACGCCGCGCAGCCGCTTGACCGCCGTAAGGACGAGCTCGTCGAAAGTGGCCCCCTTGGCGAGGCCGCCCGCGATCCACACGATGTGCTCATAGGCGCCCAACGACGCCTCCGCGGCATGGGTGTTGGTCGCCTTGGAGTCGTCCACGTATGCCACGCCGCCGACGTCCGCCACATGCTCCACCCGGTGCGGATCGGGCCGGAAGGCGCGCAGGCCGTCCCGTACGGCCCGCGGCGGGACGCCGAAGGCGCGGGCCAGGGCCGCCGCCGCGAGGGCGTTGGCGATGTTGTGCGGGGCCGGCGGGTTCACATCGGAGACCTCGGCCAGCTCCTGCGCCTGCTTCTCCCGGTCGGCCACGAAGGCCCGGTCGACGAGGATGTCCTCCACGACGCCGAGCTGGGAGGGGCCGGGGGTGCCGAGGGTGAAGCCGATCGCCCGGCAGCCCTCCTCGACGTCGGCCGCGCGCACCAGGTCCTCGGTGGCGGGGTCGGCCACGTTGTAGACGCAGGCCACCTGGTTGCCCTCGTAGATACGGCCCTTGTCGGCCGCGTAGGCCGCCATGGAGCCGTGCCAGTCGAGGTGGTCGGGGGCGAGGTTGAGCACCGCCCCGGAGTGGGCGCGCAGCGAGGGCGCCCAGTGCAGCTGGTAGCTGGAGAGCTCGACGGCCAGCACGTCGTAGGGCTCGTCGCCCAGCACGATGTCCAGGAGCGAGACGCCGATGTTGCCGACGGCGGCGGTGCGCAGCCCGGCCGCCTCCAGGATGGCCGCGAGCATCCTTACGGTCGTCGTCTTGCCGTTGGTACCGGTGACCGCGAGCCAGGGCGGGGCATCCGCGCCGCGCAGCCGCCAGGCCAACTCCACATCGCCCCAGATGGGCACGCCCGCCTCGGCGGCGGCCAGGAAGAGCGGGCTGGTGGGCTTCCAGCCGGGGGTGGTCACGATCAGCTCGGTGCCCTCGGGAAGAGTCTCCCCGTCTCCGAGGCGGACCGTGATGCCCAGCGGCTCCAGCTCGGCCGCCTGGGCGCGCTGCGGTTCGCCGTCGCTGCCGTTGACCACGGTCACCGAGGCCCCGAGGCCCCGCAGCGCACGCGCTGCGGGGACCCCGGAGACGCCGAGGCCGGCGACGGTGACCTGCCGTCCGGCGAGGTCGGACACGTCGAGGGCGGCGGCGTCCGATGTCACGAAGCTCGCCACCCCGCGTAGAAGATGCCGAGGCCGACGATCACGCACATGCCCTGGATGATCCAGAACCGGACCACCACAAGGACTTCGCTCCACCCCTTGAGTTCGAAGTGGTGCTGGAGTGGCGCCATTCGGAAGACCCGTCGCCCGGTGGTCCGGAAGGAGCCGACCTGGATGACCACGGACATGGTGATCAGGACGAACAGACCGCCGAGGAGGGCCAGCAGCAGCTCCGTGCGGGAGCAGATGGCAAGGCCCGCGAGCGCGCCGCCGAGCGCGAGGGAACCGGTGTCACCCATGAAGATCTTGGCGGGTGAGGTGTTCCACCACAGGAAGCCGAAGCAGGCGCCCATCAGGGCGGAGGCGACGACGGCCAGATCGAGCGGGTCCCTGACCTCGAAACAGGACGCCGGGTTGGTGAGGGTCTCCGCGTTGGCGCAGGACTCCTGGTACTGCCAGACGCCGATGAAGGTGTAGGCGCCGAAGACCATCACGGAGGCGCCGGTGGCCAGACCGTCGAGACCGTCGGTGAGGTTCACTCCGTTGGACATCGCCAGGATCATGAACAGCGCCCAGATGGCGAAGATCACCGGGCCGAAGGACCAGCCGAAGTCCTGGACGAAGGAGAGCCGGTCGGAGGCGGGGGTCTGCTGGCGCGCGTCGGCGAAGTTCAGTGCCAGGATCGCGAAGGCGATGCCGACGATCAGCTGTCCGGCCATCTTGGCCTTGGCCCGCAGACCCAGGCTGCGCTGCTTGACGATCTTGATGTAGTCGTCGAGGAAGCCCACCAGGCCCATGCCGGCGAACAGGAAGAGCACCAGCACGCCCGAGAAGGTCGGCTGGCTGCCCGTGATCACCTTCGTCAGGGCGTAGGCGATCAGCGTGGCCAGGATGAAGGAGATACCGCCCATCGTGGGCGTGCCCTTCTTGCTGCCGTGCGTCCGCGGACCATCGTCCCGGATGTACTGCCCATAACCCTTGCGGGCCAGCAGCTTGATCAGCAGCGGTGTGCCGATCAGGGTCAGAAAGAGCCCGATGGCTCCGGAGAAGAGGATCTGCCTCATGCCCATGGGCCGGCGACCTCACCCTCACCGTCGAGCAATGCCTGCGCAAGCCGCTCCAGGCCGACCGACCTGGATGCCTTCACCAACACGACGTCCCCCGGTCGCAGCTCGCTGCGCAGCAGATCGACCGCTGCCCGCACGTCGGACACGTGCACCGACTCCTCACCCCACGAACCCTCGTTCTTGGCGCCCATGTCCAGCCAGGCGGCCTCCTGGCCGCCGACCGCCACGAGCTTGCTGACGTTGAGCCGGACGGCCAGCCGCCCGACCGCGTCGTGCTCGGCCAGTGACTCCTCGCCCAGCTCGGCCATCGGGCCGAGCACCGCCCACGTACGACGCCCCGGTGTGACAGCGCCCATGGCGACCAGCGCGCGCAGCGCGGCTCGCATGGACTCGGGGTTCGCGTTGTAAGCGTCGTTGACGACCGTCACGCCGTCCGAGCGCTCGGTGACCTCCATCCGCCAGCGGGAGAGCTGACCCGCCTCGGAGAGCGCCACGGCGATCTCGTCGACGGACATGCCCAACTCATGGGCGACGGCGGCCGCGGCGAGCGCGTTCGACACGTGGTGCTCACCGTACAGGCGCATGGTCACTTCGCTGCACCCGGTAGGGGTGTGAAGCGTGAAGGCGGGGCGGCCGCCGTCGGCGAGCCGGACATTCCCGGCACGCACATCGGCGTCCTCGGCCTCGCCGAACAGGACGGTACGGGCCTTGGTGCGCGACGCCATGGCGCGCACCAGGGGGTCGTCGGCGTTGAGCACCGCCACCCCGCCCTCCTCGGCCGGGGGCAGGGCCTCCACGAGCTCGCCCTTGGCCTCGGCGATCTGCTCGCGGCCGCCGAACTCGCCGATATGGGCAGTGCCGACATTGAGCACGAGTCCGATGCGCGGCGGGGTGAGGGTGGCCAGGTACCGGATGTGGCCCTTGCCGCGGGCGCCCATCTCCAGCACCAGGTGCTGGGTGGCCTCATCGGCGCTGAGCGCGGCCACAGGCAGCCCGATTTCGTTGTTGAAGTTGCCCGGCGTCCATACGGTGGGCCCGCGGCGCTGGAGCAGTTGGGCGATGAGGTCCTTGGTGCTGGTCTTGCCCGCGGAGCCGGTGAGCGCCACCACGGTGGCGCCCAGGCGCTCCACCACGGCGCGCGCGAGCACTCCCATGGCGGCGATCACATCGGGCACGACGATCGCCGGTACGGGGGCGTCCGGCGTGCCGACGGGGCGGGCGGCCAGGACGGCCGTGGCGCCCGCCTCGACCGCGCCTCGCGCGAAGTCGTGGCCGTCCACGCGCTCCCCGGGGAGCGCGGCGAAGAGGCTGCCTGGCCGCACCTCACGGGAGTCGATCACGACGGGGCCCGTGACCTTCAGGTCCGGGTCCGGTATGTCGTGCGGCTGTCCACCGACTAGGCCGGCGATCTCGGTGAGGGACAGTGCGATCACTGATCACCTCCGGCCGTACGGGAGAGCTGCCTGGAGGGGGCTGGTGCGCGCATGGCGGTCTGTCATCCCTGGTCGTCTTGGTGTTTGTCCCGGTGCTGTGGGCTCGCCCCGGGGCGCGTGGCATCGCGCCCGTGGGCTCGCTCACTGAGCTCGATGGCTTCGCGGAGTACCTGGCGGTCGTCGAAGGCACGGACCACGCCGGCGATGTCCTGGCCCAGTTCGTGCCCCTTGCCCGCCACGATGACGGTATCGCCCGGCTCGGCGCGGGCGACGGCGGCCGCGATGGCGTTGGCCCGGTCCTCCTCGACCAGCACATCACCGCGTTCGTGGGCGGGCACCTCGGCGGCGCCCGCGAGCATGGCGGCGAGGATCGCGAGCGGATCCTCGGAGCGGGGGTTGTCGGAGGTGAGGACGGCCGTGTCGCTGTACCGGGCCACCGCGGCGCCCATGGGTCCGCGCTTGAGCCGGTCGCGGTCCCCGCCGCAGCCGAGGACGGCGTGCAGCTTGCCGTCGGTCACCTTACGGAGGGCACGCAGCACCGACTCCACGGCGTCGGTCTTGTGGGCGTAGTCGACGACCGCGAGGTAGGGCTGGCCCACGTCGACCCGCTCCAGCCGACCCGGTACACCGGGGACGGCGGCGATGCCGTCCGCGGCCGTCTGCGGGTCGATCCCGGCGGCGGCGAGCGCCACGACGGCGGCGAGCGCGTTGGCCACGTTGAAGGGGCCCGGGAGGGGCGCCGCGGCCCGTACGGACTCACCGTTCGGGCCGACGGCGGTGAAGGTCGAGCCGAGCGGGCCGACCTCGACGTCCGCGGCGCGCCAGTGGGCGTCGGGGTGGCCCTCGGCGGAGAAGGTGGTGACGGGCACCTCGGACTGCTCGATCAGGCGGCGGCCGTACTCGTCGTCGTAGTTGATCACTCCGGCGCGGCTGCGGGCCTTGGTGAACAGCTGGGCCTTGGCCTGGAAGTAGTCCTCCATGCCGGAGTGGAACTCCATGTGCTCCGGGCTGAGGTTGTTGAAGACCGCGACGTCGAAGACGCAGCCGTCGACGCGGCCGAGGACCAGGGCGTGGCTGGAGACCTCCATGACGACCGAGCGGACGTCGCGCTCCCGCATGACCGCGAACAGGGCTTGCAGATCGGTGGCCTCGGGGGTGGTGCGCTCGGACTTGATGCGCTCGTCGCCGATGCGCGTCTCCACGGTGCCGATGAGACCCGTAAGGCCGCCGTCGTGCTTCGCGGCGGCCTTGAGGCCGCCTTCGATGAGGTAGGCGGTCGTGGTCTTGCCCGAGGTGCCGGTGATGCCGATCTGGAGCAGGTCGCTGCCCGGCTCGCCGTAGATCGTGGCGGCCAGCGCGCCCATCCGGCCGCGCGGGTTCTCCACCGCGAGGACCGGCAGTCCGGTGGCGGCGGCGCGTTCGGCACCGGCCGGGTCGGTCAGCACCGCGACCGCGCCGAGGTCGGCGGCCTGGGCGGCGAAGTCCGCGCCGTGGAGGCGGGCACCGGCCAGCGCGGCGTACACATCGCCGGGGCGTACGGCCCGCGAGTCATGGGTGATCCCGGTGACCGCGGCCCGCTCCGACGCTTCGGGGGTTTCGACGCCCAGCTGATCCGCCAGCTCCGCCAGCGGGATCGGGCGGACCTGGAGGGGACGGGGCGCTCCCGGGTATTCCACAGAAACGTCCTTCTGAGGGGTTTGGGACTGATCAGCTTGGGGCACGGCGGTGAGCGTACCCGGGACACCCGCTCCCCCGCGAAATGAGTCGGAGAAGAGGGGCCCCGCCGGACCGTGGTTCCCGGGGTCCGGCGTGATCGTCATCACTGCTGGGTCCGCTCACTGGCCCGGGTTGTAGCTCACGGGGAGCCGTTTGGGCTGCTTCCCGGACGGCGGGACCTGAAGGGCCTTGAGGCCGAACTCCATGACCTTCTTGTAGACGGGCCCGCAGACCTGGCCGCCGAAGTAGCTGCCCTTGGTCGGGTTCTGAACGGCACAGTAGACGGTCAGCCGCGGTTTGTCGGCCGGGGCGAAGCCCGCGAAGGACGCGGTGTACCCGCGGTAGCGGCCGGTCTTGGGGTCCACCCGGTTGGAAGTGCCGGTCTTGCCCGCGACAAGATAGCCGGGGATCTTGGCCTTGGTGCCGGTGCCCTGCTGGTCGTCGACGACCGACTCGAGCATCTCGGCGAGCGTCTTCGCGGTCTCCTTGCTGACGACACGCGTCTTCTCGGGGGCGGGCGCGGCCGTGAAGTCGCCGTCGGGCCCCCTGGAGCCGCGGACGAGGGTGGGCGCGATGCGCTCGCCCCCGTTGGCGATGGTGGAGTACACCGAGGCCGCCTGGACGGCGTTGAGCGACAGCCCCTGGCCGAACGGGATCGTGTACTGCTGCGAGGCGCTCCAGTCCTGCGGCCGGGCCAGGATGCCCGGGGTCTCGCCGGGGAAGCCGAGCCCGGTGGGCCGGCCGATCCCGAACTTGCGCAGGTAGGAGTAGAGGATCTGGTTCTTCTCGGCCTTGGTCTTGCCCAGCTGCTCGGTGGCGAGGATCGTGCCGATGTTGCTGGACTTGGCGAGCACGCCGTTGAGCGTGAGGTACCAGGTCTGATGGTCGATGTCGTCGGCGAAGGCCCGGTCGGCGCGCGGCAGCCGGTTGGGGACCACCACATGGGTGTCCCAGCGCGCCACGCCCTCCTGGAGGACGGCGGCCATGGACATCAGCTTGCTGACGCTGCCGGGCTCGTACGCGTCGGAGACGGCGGCGTTGCCCAGGGCGTCGGCGTTCGTGGTGGTGATGTCGTTGGGGTCGAAGCCGGGGGCGTTGGCCAGCGCCAGGAGCTGTCCGGTGCGGGTGTCCTGGACGATCACATAGCCGCGGTCGGCCCCGGACTTGCGGACCTGGTCGGCGATGGCGCTCTGGGCGGCCCACTGGATGTCCCGGTCGATGGTCAGCTCGAAGTCGCTGCCGGGGACCGCGGGCTGCTCCTTGACGTCGCCGGTGGGCACCTGGTGGCCGCCGGACTGGGCGTAGACGCGCTTGCCGTCCTTGCCCCCGAGCTTCTTGTCGAGCTGCTGCTCGAGCCCGGCGGCGCCACGGCCGTCGGCGTCCACGAATCCCAGTATCCCGGCGGCGAGGTCCCCGTTCGGATAGACCCGCTTGCTGTGCGCCTCACGGTTGACCCCGGCCAGGACATTGGTGCCCTTGCCCTTGGCCGCCGCGTCGTCCAGGGCGCTCTTCAGGTCCTTGATCTGGTTCCAGACCTGCGGGGACTGCTGCCGGGCGAGCACGACGTACTGCGACGCGGGGTTGTCGGTGAGCTTCTTCTCCAGGTCCGCCGGCTCCTTGCCGAGGATCGGCGCGAGCAGGGCCGCGGCCTGGCGCGGCGCGTCATGGGTCTTGGCCGTCTTGGGCGCGAGGAGGTCGGGGGCGGCGGTGATGTCGTACGCGTCCACCGTGGTGGCCAGGTCGACGCCGTTGCGGTCGGTGATGGAGCCGCGCTCGGCGGACAGCTTCACCGGGATGTAGCGGTTGACGTTGGCCTTGGCCGAGTAGGCGCTGGCGTCGACGGCCTGCACCTGGAGCAGCCTTACGACGAAGATCAGCATGACGAGGGTGAGGCCGAGGCTGATCAGTCGCAGCCGGGGGCGCGGGCTGCCCAGCCGAAGCGCCGGGGGGCCACCGGGGCGCGGGCGCTGGGCCGGGCGGCCGGACGACCCGCCCTGGCGCTCGCCGGGGCGGCGTGCCGCGGCCTGGCGCGGGCGGCGGTCACCACGCGGCCCGGCGGGGCCGGGCACCCCGCGGCGGCGGGGGTCCCTGGGCGCGGTCACGCGACGGCCGCCGTCTGCTCGGTGGCGGTCACCGGTCCGGTGGTCATCCCCGGCTCGGCGGCCGCCCGCGGCCGGGTGGCCGTCCCCGGTCCGGCTGCGGCCGTCCACGGCTCGGCGGTGGCCGTCCACGGCTCGGCGGCCCTCCACGGCGCGCGGGCGGTCGTCCGCGCGGGCGGGCCGGGCTGGGCGCGGGCTGGGGATCGCGTCACCGTGTCACCTACTGAGGGTCCGGGGTGGCCTCCGCGGAGGCGGAGACGGAGGCAGAGTGGGAAGCCGAGGCCGAGACGCCGGTGGGCGGCGCCCACGGGGTCACGGAGGGCGTGGCGGACGCCGTGCCCGCGCCCGCCCCGGACGGGGTGGCGGTCGGCGGCGCCGGCGGTGCGAGGACGGACGGGGTGGGCGAGGACCCGTACCGGGTGGACGCCGCCTCGGACGGCGCGGGGTCGGGCGCGGACGGCAACACCGCGCCGGGGGCGCCGAGCACCGAGGGCTGCCCCGTGACGGGGGCGGGCACCCCGCTGACCGAACCGTCCGGATTGAGGAAGACCGGGTTTCCGCCGGGCACCATCCCCAGCTGCCGGGCGCGCCGCTCCAGTTCGGCGGGGGCGGAGAGCTTGTCGACGTCCTGCTGGAGCGCCTGGCGCTCGTCGGTGAGCTCGTTGGTCTGCTTCTCGAGCTTGCTGAGCTCGAACGACCCTTGGTTGAGGGAGGAGTTCAACAGCAGCAGAGCGATCAGGCCGGAGCCGAGCAGGACCACGACGAGCAGCACGAAGGGTGTGCGCCTGGCCGGGGTGGCCCCCGGCACCGGCCGTCCTTTCGGCCGCGTCCCCCGCACGCTCATGGGCCGACCTCCTCCCGGATGCGCTCCGCACCCCGGAAGCGGGCCGGGGTGGCCCGGCGGTTCTCGGCGATCTCCTCCTCGGTGGGCAGCTCGGCGCCACGGGTGAGCAGCTTCAGCCGGGGCTGGTAGCGCTCGGGGATGACCGGCAGCCCGGGGGGCGCCGTATGGCTGGCACCGGCCGCGAACACCCGCTTGACCAGGCGGTCCTCCAGCGAGTGATACGACAGCACGGCGATCCGCCCGCCGACCGCGAGGGTCCTCACGGCCGCCGGAATGGCCCGCTCCAGAACCGCGAGCTCGCCGTTGACCTCGATCCGCAGCGCCTGGAAGGTGCGCTTGGCCGGATTGCCGCCGGTGCGCTTGGCAGCCTGGGGCAGCGCATCACGGATCAGCTCGACGAGCCGGGCGCTGTTGGTGAAGGGCTCCTTGGCGCGCTCGCGCACCACCGCGTCCACGATCTTCTTGGCGAACTTCTCCTCGCCGTACGCCCGCAGGATGCGCACCAGCTCGCCCGGCGGGTAGGTGTTGAGCACCTCCGCCGCGCTGACTCCGGTGGTCTGGTCCATCCGCATGTCCAGCGGGGCGTCCTGGGCGTAGGCGAAACCGCGCTCGGCCTCGTCCAGCTGCATGGACGACACGCCGAGGTCGAAGAGGATCCCCTGGACGCGCGGGACGCCGAGCCGGTCGAGGACCTCCGGCAGCTCGTCGTAGACCGCGTGGACCAGCGTGGCCCGATCGCCGTACGGGGCGAGCCGCTCACCGGCGAGCCGCAGCGCGGACGGGTCGCGGTCGAGGGCGATGAGCCGGGCCTCGGGGAAGTCTCGCAGCAGCGCCTCACTGTGGCCGCCGAGGCCCAGGGTGCAGTCGACCACGACCGCGCCGGGCTGGGCGAGAGCGGGTGCCAGCATGTCCAGGCAGCGCTGGAGCATGACGGGAACATGGAGAGCGTTGCTGCTCATTGCGCTGCTCGTGCGCCCTTCTGAGGATCGGGCGAGGATGATACGCACCTCCTGGGTCCCCGCCCGCTCTGAAGGGGAAGAGGTCTACTGGCGCCGGGGAAGTGACGTCAGGCGACCGGAGCGGGAGGAGGCCGAGGGGTACGTACGCACCGCGCTCACGCGAAATTCCGGGATCCGAGGGGAGCGTCTCGCCTCCCACTTCGCGCCACTTTAGTCCACTCGTCCCTTCGGTCAACCAACCGGCCAGCGCGTCCCGCCCCGGGGGTGGCATCGCCTCCCTCGGGCCCCACACCACGAGGTGCGGGGGGTTGTGGGCTGTCTCACATCACCCCTTCGGCCCACCCCGTTGCCCTCTTTTGCCCTACCTAAAGAGAAGACAAAATCCGCTGGTGAAAGGTAGCGTCGTCATCATGTCGATATCAGCGCCGCAGCCGAATCCGTCCACCGACCGCGACGCCCGCACGGGAGACACGGTCACCGACCGCCTTGTAGAGGCCAACCGCAAATACGCCGAGCAGTTCGCCGACCCCGGGATGGACGCGCGGCCCGTGCGGCGCGTCGCCGTCGTCGCGTGCATGGACGCCCGTCTGGACCTGCACGAGGCACTCGGCCTGGAGCTGGGCGACTGCCACACCATCCGCAACGCGGGCGGTGTGGTCACCGACGACATCATCCGTTCCCTGACCATCAGCCAGCGGGCGCTCGGGACCCGCAGCGTCGTGCTCATCCACCACACCGGCTGCGGTCTGCTGAACCTCACCGAGGACTTCCGGCATGAGCTGGAGGAGGAGGTGGGCCAGCGTCCGCCGTGGGCGGTCGAGGCGTTCAGGGACCTCGACGCGGATGTCCGCCAGTCGATGCAGCGGGTGCGCACCTCGCCGTTCCTGTTGCACACCGACGACATCCGCGGCTTTGTCTTCGATGTGACGACCGGTCTGCTGCGGGAGGTCACGCCGCGAAGGTGAGGGACCGCTGAAGGGATTCAGCGCCCGAACTCGTACAAGCGTGACAAATAACCCCGGGTTATCCACAGCCGAGTGACGCGAGGCCGCGGAGACCGCAAGAATGCATAGGTGACATCGTCCCCCGCAACCACGCGGGGGACAGATGCCAGCGTTTGCGGTGGGCCGGTCCGTTCCGAGGGCAACGGCCCTGAGAACGGGCCGAGGAGGGCCGGGTGACGACCTATGACGAGCGAGCGAGCCTCAGCGATCTGACCACCACAGCGGAGCGGATCCGCCGGTCGGTGGAGAGTGTGATCGAGGGCAAGCCCGAGGTCGTGCGGCTTTCGCTGACCGTGCTGCTCGCCGAGGGGCATCTGCTGATCGAGGACGTCCCGGGCGTGGGCAAGACGATGCTGGCCAAGGCGCTCGCGCGGTCCATCGACTGCTCCGTGCGGCGGATCCAGTTCACCCCGGATCTGCTGCCGTCCGACATCACCGGCGTGAGCATCTTCGACCAGCAGCGCAAGGAGTTCGAGTTCAAGCCGGGCGCCATCTTCGCCCAGATCGTGATCGGCGACGAGATCAACCGCGCCTCGCCCAAGACCCAGTCCGCGCTGCTGGAGTCGATGGAGGAGCGCCAGGTCACCATCGACGGGGAGAGCTACGAGCTGCCCGACCCCTTCATGGTGGTGGCCACGCAGAACCCGGTCGAGATGGAGGGCACCTATCCGCTGCCCGAGGCGCAGCGCGACCGCTTCATGGCCCGTGTCTCGATCGGATACCCCAGCCCCCAGGCCGAGCTCCAGATGCTGGACGTCCACGGCGGTGTCTCCCCGCTGGACGACATGCAGCCCGTCGCGCACGCCCATGAGATCGTCAAGCTGGTCGAGGCGGTGCGCTCGGTGCATGTCGCCGAGGCCGTCCGGCGTTACGCGGTGGACCTGGTGGCCGCCACCCGCAACCACCCCGATCTGCGGCTGGGCGCCTCGCCCCGCGCCACGCTGCATCTGCTGCGGGCGGCCAAGGCGTCCGCCGCGCTGGCCGGGCGGGACTTCGCGCTGCCGGACGATGTGCAGTCCCTCGCCGTCGCGGTGCTGGCCCACCGGCTGCTGCCCACCGCGCAGGCCCAGCTGAACCGGCGCACCTCGGAGCAGGTCGTCACGGACATCGTGCAGCGCACCCCGGTGCCCACCTCAGGCCCGCGCGGCACGGGTGGGATGCCACCCATGCCGCCCATGCCTCCGGCCGACTACGGCCGGCCGCAGCCGGGCGCCCGGAGGCTGTGATGGCCGCAGGGGGGACGGACATGGGCCCCGAGGGGCCCGGTGCCGACGAGCGCTCCGGCGGACTGCGGGCCGCCCTCGCCGGTCTGACCACCCGCGGCCGTTCCTTCCTGGCCGCCGGGATGGCCGCCGCGGTGTGCAGCTATGTGCTGGGCCAGGCGGATCTGCTGCGGGTGGGGCTGCTGCTGGCCGCGCTGCCGCTGGTCTGCGTGGCCGTGGTCCACCGCACCCGGTACCGGGTGGCGGGCAGCAGACGGCTCGCGCCCGCGCGGGTGCCGGCGGGCTCCGAGGCCCGGGTGCATCTGCGGATGGACAATGTCTCGCGGCTGCCCACCGGGCTGCTGATGCTCCAGGACCGGGTGCCCTATGTACTGGGGCCGCGCCCCCGGTTCGTGCTGGACCGGGTGGAGCCGGGCGGGCGGCGCGAGGTGTCCTACCGGGTCCGCTCCGATCTGCGCGGCCGATATCCGCTGGGCCCGCTCCAGCTGCGGCTGAGCGATCCGTTCGGGATGTGCGAGCTCACCCGCACCTTCAGCGCCTACGACACGCTCACGGTGGTGCCCCGGGTCGAGCCGCTGCCCCCGGTGCGCCTGACCGGCGAGGCCGCGGGGTACGGGGACGGGCGGCACCGCTCGCTGGCGCTGGCCGGTGAGGACGATGTCATCCCGCGCGGCTATCGCGTCGGCGACGATCTGCGCCGGGTGCACTGGCGGTCCACCGCGCGCTACGGAGAGCTCATGGTCCGCCGCGAGGAGCAGCCGCAGCGGGCCCACTGCACGGTGCTGCTGGACACCCGGCGCACGGCCCACTACGGCTCCGGGCCGGACTCCGCCTTCGAATGGGCGGTCTCCGGGGCGGCCTCGGCCGCGGTCCATCTGCTGGAGCGGGGCTATGCGGTCCGGCTGCTGACCGACACCGGAAGCTCGGTGCCGGGCCCGGACGGCGGAGGCGGTTTCGCCGGTTCCACCCATGACTCGGCGGAGACGGCCGGGCTGATGCTGGACACCCTCGCCGTGGTGGACCACTCCGACGGCGGAGGGCTCTCGCCCGCCTTCGAGGTGCTGCGCGGCGGCGGTGAGGGGCTGCTGGTGGCCTTCCTGGGCGATCTGGACGAGGAGCAGGCGGCGACGGCCGCCCGGATGCGGCACCGCACCACGGCCGCGGTGGCGTTCGTGCTGGACGGCGCGGCATGGTCGCGCGGGGCGGAGTTCGGCGGCGCACAGGAGCTGGAGGAGCCGCTGCGGCGGCTGCGCGAGGCGGGGTGGACGGCGCTGCCGGTCGGCCCGGGGGCCTCGCTGGCCCAGCTGTGGCGGCAGGCCGACGCACAGGGCGCCACCCGGGCGGACGCCGGAGGTCCCGCGGTCGGCGGTATGACAGGGAGCTGGACATGAGTGGGAGCGTTCGGCTCGCGATATGCGCGGCGCTGGCCACGGTGGCGGCGGCCTGTGCGCTGCTGCCGTTGGTGGATCCGGCGAGCTGGCTGTTGCAGGCCGTCCTGTTGCTGGCGATCCAGAGCGCTACGGGCGTGGCGGTCCGCCGGGTGCCGCTGGCCCGCCCGCTGACGGTGGTCGCGCAGGCCGTGGTGACGCTGCTGCTGCTCACCCTGGTCTTCGCGCACGACCAGGCGCTGGGCGGGGTGCTGCCCAGCCCGCAGGCCCTCCACGAGTTCGCCCTGCTGCTGCGCGACGGCGCCGACGACGTGGGGCAGTACGCGATCCCCGCGCCGCTCACCGACGGCATCCGGCTGATGCTGGTGGGCGGGGTGATGGCGATCGGCCTGGTGGTCGACGCGCTCGCGGTGACATACCGCAGCGCGGCCCCCGCCGGACTGCCCCTGCTCGCGCTGTACTCGGTCGCGGCCGGTCTGTCCGACGACGGAAGCGACTGGCTGTGGTTCCTGCTGGCGGCGGCCGGCTATCTGCTGCTGCTCCTGGCCGAGGGCCGGGACCGGCTGTCCCAGTGGGGCCGGGTCTTCAGCGGCGGCGCCCCGCATCCGTCGGGTATGCCGCCCTCGGGCCTGGCCGGGGCCGGCGGCAGCCCGGCGCTCGCCCCGGTCCGCACCGGCCGCAGGATCGGCGTGCTGGCGCTCGGCATCGCGCTCGCGGTGCCCGCGGCGCTGCCGTCCCTGGACGGCGGGCTGCTGGACCGGCAGGGCGGCGCCGGCGGGGCGGGCAGCGGCGGTGGCACCATCTCGGCGGTCAATCCGCTGGTGTCGCTCCAGGACAGCCTGAACCAGCCGGAGAACAAGGAGGTGCTGCGCTATCGCACCTCCTCGCAGACCACCCAGGACCTCTATCTGCGGATCGTGGCGCTCGACCGGTTCGACGGCACCTCGTGGAAGTCGTCCGAGCGGCATGTGACCGATGTGCCGGACCAGCTTCCCTCGCCGTCCGGGCTCGGCCCCTCGGTCCAGGTCTCCTCGATCGACACCTCGATCTCGGCCGCCGACTGGTACGCGCAGAACTGGTTGCCCCTCCCCTACCCGGCGTCCAAGGTCGAGATCGACGGGCGCTGGCGCTACGAGCCGGAGGGCCGCACGCTGGTCGGCGACCGCGGCCAGACCACCCGGGGCGCGCGCTACCGGGTCACCAGCCTGCTGGTGGAGCCGACGGCCGAGCAGTTGGCGGACGCACCGGCCGCCCCCTCGCGGCTGCGGAGCGAATACACCAAGGTGCCGGACTCTCTGCCGTCCGTGGTGGCCCATACGGCGCGGGGGGTGACCGCCGGCGCGTCCAACGCGTACGAGAAGGCGGTCAAGCTCCAGGACTGGTTCGCGGTGAGCGGAGGGTTCCGTTACAACACCCAGGTGCAGTCCGGCAGCGGCTCGGCCGCCATCGTCCGGTTCCTGAAGCAGCGGGAGGGCTTCTGCGTCCACTTCTCCTTCTCGATGGCGGCGATGGCCCGGACGCTGGGCATTCCGGCGCGGGTGGCGGTCGGGTTCACCCCCGGCACCGCTCAGGCGGACGGCTCGGTCTCGGTGGGCCTGAAGGACGCGCACGCCTGGCCCGAGCTGTACTTCGAGGGTGTGGGCTGGACGCGTTTCGAGCCCACCCCGAGCCGTGGCACCCAGCCCGACTACACCATGGAGCAGACGCCCTCCGGCACCCCGACCGACGAGCCGACGACCGAGCCCAGCGAGACCTCCGAGCCGACGGCCGCGCCGACCGCGTCCGACAGCTGCTCCCCGGAGATGAAGAAGCTGGGCACGTGTGGAGGCGCCGCGGCCCAGCAGCCGGACAACGGCGCCTCGGGCGGGGGCTGGTCGGCGACCAAGGTCACCAGCTGGAGTTCGCTGGCGGTGCTGCTGCTCGTGGTGCCCCTGCTGCCGATGCTGTGGCGGCGGCGGACACGCACCCGCAGACTGGACGGTTCGGGCGGGCGCACGGAGCAGGACGCCACCGACCGGATCCTCGCCGCATGGCGTGAACTCACCGACTCGGCCTGGGACTTCGGCGTCATGCCGGACGATTCGCTGACCTCGCGCAGGGCGGTGGCCCGCATGGTGCGGATCGCCGGGCTCGACGACGAACCGGCCCAGGCGGCGCAGCGGGTGGCCACGGCGGTCGAGCAGGTGCTGTACGCACCGCATCCGCGCCCGGCCGCGGGCGTCGCCGACGACGTCCGGCTGGTGGTGGCCGGTCTCCGGGCCAAGGCGGGGCGGCGGGAGCGGCTGCGGGCGCTGCTGGCCCCGCGGTCCGCGGCTCAGGTGGCGTGGGCGGCCGGACAGCGCTGGTCCGCGCTGGTCGAGCGGTGGGGAGCGCCCCGCTGGGCCCGCTGGGCCGCCCAGCTGCGGACCCCGCGCGGCGAGCAGGAGAGCTGATCCCCGGGCGGCCCTGAGCCCTGGCGGCTCCAGGGCCGCGAGGCTCAGGCCGCGGGTTCAGGGCCGCGAGGCCACAGCACGCCCACGGCCACGGCCCACAGCCACAGCCACGCCCACAGCCCACGGCTACTCCACGGCTGAAGGGCACCGGCGCGGAAGGACACAGCACAGCGGAAGGGCACAGCACAGTTGAGGGGCGGTCGCCAGTCGGCGACCGCCCCTCAATCGTTCATCCCTGAATTCTCAATGGCCCTGCTCATCGCGGCGCCGCTGCCACCGCTCCTCGATACGCGTCATCATCGAACGGCGCTGACGGCCCTGACGGCGGGGAGCCGCCCCGCCGCCTCCTTGCTGCGCCTCGCCGGGTTTGGGAGCCTTACGCCAACCGGTCACCGCGAGCACCGCGCATCCCAGCATGATCAGGAAGCCCACCACGCTGATCCAGATCTGGGGGACGATCACTCCGACCATGAGGAGTGCGATACCCACCAGAAAACCCGCGACCGCCTGGTAGACCCGTCGCCGGGTGTACGTGCGCAGGCCGCTTCCCTCAAGCGCTGTCGCGAACTTGGGATCTTCGGCGTACAACGCTCGCTCCATTTGCTCGAGCATGCGCTGCTCGTGCTCCGAGAGCGGCACGGAGTCCTCCTACTCGTCGGTCGCGGGGGGCGACCGGGGTGCGACCCTTTCAGGATAGGCAGGGAATCGCCCCCGTGAAACCCGCCCCTCAACGCCAATTCGCCCACCCCTTCGGGCGTGGCGAAAGTTGACGCTGAGACGTCCATTCCCCTCCCGCCGATTGGCCATGCCGGACGGTGTACCCCGATCATACGGCGCCGGACGTCCAAGCGGGTCTCCTGTGGCCGACTCCACCTGCACCGCCCGTCGTCCGGTGGGGCGGGAGGAGCGTTCAGTCCCGCTCGGCGAGAACGTGCAGCTGAGTGGCGACCGAGCGGAAGGCGGGCAGTTCGGCGGCGGCCTCCTCCAGCTGCAACAGGGCGTCCAGCGCTCCGGGCTCGGTGTCCACGAGCACGCCGGGGACAAGATCCGCGAAAACCCGCACCCCGTGCACCGCGGCGATCTCCAGACCGGCCGCGGTCACCAGCTCGGACAACTGGTCGGCGGTGAAGCGGCGCGGCATGGGGTCTCCGGAGCCCCAGCGGCCCTCGGGATCGGTAAGCGCTTGCCGGGCCTCGGTGAAGTGACCGGCCAGGGCACGGGCGAGCACGGCGCCGCCCAGGCCCGCGGCAAGCACGCTGAGGGTTCCGGCGGGACGTAGGGCCGCCGCCGCGTTCCGCAGGCCCTCGGCGGGGTCGTCCACGTACTCCAGGACGCCATGGCAGAGCACCACGTCGTAACCGCCCCGCTCGACCACGTCGAACAGCCCGTGGACATCGCCCTGGACTCCGCGCACCCGGTCGGCGACCCCGGCCTCGGCGGCCCGCCGCTCCAGCGCGAACAGCGCGTTCGGGCTCGGGTCGACCACCGTGACGTGGTGGCCGAGGCGGGCCACGGGGACGGCGAAGTTGCCGCTGCCGCCACCGGTGTCCAGGACGTCCAGCGCGCCATGCACGGCCTCGCCCCCGACCGCCTCCCGGCCCGTGGCCTTGGCCCGCCGTTCCAGGGCGTCTTTCAGGACCTCCCAGACCACGGCGGTACGGAGGGACGCACGGGGGCGCTGCGGGTCTGACACGGCGGGTGGCTCCTCGGCGCGGTGCCGCCACCGCCCGGAGGCGGTGACGACGGCTTACTGACGTCGGCGCTCCCAGCCTATTGCCTCCATGGGGCCGGGTGCTCCGAGGCGGCCGAAGGACCGCCCCGGAGCGGACACGGGCCGTCCCCGGCCGGATACCGACCCGCGCTGGGGCGGCCGGGGCCGCCCTCCAAGCGGATACCGGGGCGACCGGAGGGCCGCATTCAGACTCCCGCCGGGCCCGGCTCAGGCTCCCGCCGGGCCCGGCTCAGGCTCCCGCCGGGCCCGGCTCGTCACCCGGTGGGCTCTGATGGGGCAGGGCGGGCTGCAACATCAGCATGCGCTCCACCAGCCGCAGGAACATCGAGGTGGCACGCAGCAGATCGTCCGCGTCCCGCCGGGTCGCCGCGCCCTCTATCCCCGCCTCGGCGCGGGCCCGGCGCTCGGCGCCGGAGGCGAACAGCGCGCTCCACTCGGCCAGTTCGGGAGCGACCTCCGGCAGCACCTCCCAGGCGCTGCGGATCCGGGCGCGGCGGCGCGCGGTGGGCTCGGGGCGGCCGTGCACGGCGAGCACCGCGGCGGCCGTGCGCAGGGCGGCCAGATGCGCGGTCGCGAAGCGCTCGTTGGGGGTCCCGAGTGTGGCGGCCTCTTCCAGGCCCTGATGGGCCTGGGTGAGCAGGCCGACGGCGGCGGGCGGGGCGGACGCGCGGCGCAGCACGGGGTGGACATCGCTCGCGGGACCGGTCAACGAGGGGGCAGGGGCGGCGGCACGGTGCCGGCGCGCTGCGGCGGTACTGGCCATGACGAACCTCCTGTCGTCGCGTGGCGGCCGGTCATGTGGTAGAGCGACCGCCGTATGGGCCCATCCTGGGGCACACCACTGACAATCGGCTCTGACCAGCGCGAACGACCCCGACACCAAGCCCCGCTTCACCATGCCCCATACTATTTTTGCACTGACCAGTCAGTTCAAAACCAAAGGAAGTGATCTGTGTGGGGGGCACCCCAGAGGCGGCGACCGGGGCGGCGGTGACGGCCGGGGGACTCGGCGTCAAGGGGCCGCACGGCTGGGCGTTCCGCGGTGCCGGTATCGCCGCAGAACCCGGGTCGCTGATCGCGATCGAGGGTCCGTCCGGCTCGGGCCGCACCGCCCTGCTGCTCACGCTCACCGGCCGGATGCGCCCCACCGAGGGGCACGGCCGCGTCGGGGACTTCCGGGTTCCCCAACAGATGGCGCGTATCCGCCGGATCAGCGCGCTCGCGCATGTGCCGGGCGTCGCCGAGCTCGACCCGGTGCTCACGGTCGCCGAGCATCTGCGTGAGCGGGCCCTGCTGCGGCGCCGGTTCACCGACTCCCCGCGCGGGCTGCTGCGCCCGCGCCGTGAACGGGCCGCCGCGTCCCGGGCCGTGATCGACGCGGCCCTCACGGCCGCCGGGCTGGACCCCGACACGCTGCCCAAGGGGCCGCGTACGGCCGTACGGGACCTGGAGCGGCTGGAGGCGCTGCGGCTGTCGATCGCGCTCGCCCTCGTCGCCCGGCCGCGGCTGCTGGGCATCGACGACACCGACATGAAGCTCTCGGACGCCGAGCGCGAGCGGATCTGGACGCTGCTCCGGGAGATCGCGGAGGGCGGCACCACGGTCCTCGCGGTGTGCAGCCAGGCCCCGGCCGGCGCGGTCGTCGTCCGCACCGGCCGGACGAGCGCCGCCGATGACGGCGACGAGAAGACGCAGCAGCCCCGGAAGACCGACCCGGACACCGTCGGCACACCCACCGCCGACGACAACCGACACGACGAGAACGAGGAGGGGGCGGCGGATGCGCTCGCCGAAACTCGCCGCGCTTGAGCTGAAGCGGTTCGGGAGAGGGAAACTGCCGCGGGCCGCGCTCGCCGCCCTGCTTCTGCTGCCGCTGCTCTACGGCGCGCTGTATCTGTGGTCCTTCTGGGATCCGTACGGCAAGTTGGACAAGATCCCGGTCGCCCTCGTCAACTCGGACACCGGCGCCACCGTGCGCGGCGAGCACCTCACCGCGGGCGACGACATCACCGGCGAGCTGCTCGGCAGCAAGACCTTCGACTGGCACCCCACGAGCGCCGCCGAGGCCCGTAAGGGCGTCGCGAACGGCACGTACTACCTCTCGCTGACCGTGCCCTCGGACTTCAGCCGGCAGATCGCCTCCAGCTCCGGGAAGTCCCCGGAGACCGGCGCCCTCAAGGTGCGCACCAACGACGCCAACAACTACATCGTCGGCCAGATCTCCCGCTCGGTCTTCTCCGAGGTGCGCGCCGCGGCCTCCGCCAAGGCGTCCCGCGGCTTCTACGACAACATCTTCATCTCCTTCGCCGATATCCACGGCGAGACGGCCAAGGCCGCCAAGAGCGCCGACAAGCTCGGTAAGGGCATCGGCAAGGCCAAGAAGGGCGCGGACGACCTCGCCAAGGGCCTGGCCAAGGCCAAGGAGGGCAGCCGCGATCTCAAGTCCGGGCTCGGCACGCTCTACAAGGGCTCCGGGACGCTCAAGACCGGCGCGGGCGGGGTCGCCGGCGGCACCCAGTCCCTGTCCGACAAGGTCAACGACGTGGCGGCCAAGGTCCGCCCGTTCCTCAAGGAACACGGCAAGGAGATCGGGGACGTCTCCCAACTGGTCGCCGACGCCTCCCGGAAGGCGTCCGACAACCTCGACACCCTGCCCGAGACGACCGCCACGGCGGCCGCCAAGGCCCGTAAGGCGTCCGACGACCTCGCCGCCGACCACCGGACCCGCTGTGAGGGGGCGGTGCCCGCCGGCCCGGACTGCCCCGCGCTGAAGAAGTCGGTGGCGGCGGCCGGTACCGCCGCGGATGTGGCCGAGGACGTCAACCAGCTGGTGAAGGACCACACCACCGAACTCGATGCCCTCGGCGGCCATTTGGACGATCTGCACGACCAGGCGGTCTGGCTCGCGCACAACGCCCCGCACCTCGACACCGATCTCGACACCGCCGTACGGAAGGTCAACGCCCTCAACTCCGGGGCGCAGAAGGTCGCCGAGGGCGCCGGAACCCTGCACACCGGGCTGAGCACCGCCAAGACCGGCGCCTCCGACCTCGACAGCGGCGTCGGCAAGGCGCGCGGCGGCGCGGACACCCTGGGCGGCGGGATGTACCGGCTCGTCGACGGCTCCGGCAAGCTCTCCGGCGGTCTGCGCGACGGCGCCGCCAAGATCCCCGACTACGGCGAACAGGACCGGGACGACCGTACGGAGGTGATGTCGGATCCGGTACGGCTGGTCAACCAGGCGGTGCACAAGGCGCCCAACTACGGCACGGGTTTCGCCCCGTACTTCATCCCGCTCTCCCTGTGGGTCGGCGCCATGGTGGCCTACATGCTGATCCAGCCGCTCAACGGGCGCGCGCTCGCGGTGGGCGCCTCGTCCTGGCGGATCGCGTTCGCGGGCTGGCTGCCGGTCGCCGCGATCGGTGTGCTCCAGACGCTGGCCCTGATGGCGGTGTTGCACTGGGTGATCGGCCTCCAGATGGTGCGGGCCGCGGGCACCCTCGGCTTCCTGATGCTGGTGACGGCCTGTTTCGCGGCGATCGTGCAATGGCTGAACGCCCGCTTCGGACCGGCCGGCCGGATCCTGGTGCTGGCCCTGCTGATGCTCCAGCTGACCTCGGCGGGCGGCACCTATCCGGTGCAGACCAGCCCCCGCTTCTTCACCGCCATCCACCCCTTCCTGCCGATGAGTTACGTGGTGGACGGGTTGCGCCGGCTCATCACCGGAGGCGGCCTTGGCCCGGTGTGGCTGGCCTGCGGGGTGCTCCTCGGATACACCGCGGCCGCCCTGGCGCTCACCGCGTGGTCGGCGCGGCGCCGGCAGGTATGGTCGCTGAACCGGCTGCATCCGGAGCTGAGTCTGTGAGCGGAGCAACATCGACAACGGGCACAATCGGCGCCATGGACAGCAGCAGCACACGCCGCCAGGCCACCCGGCAGAAGCTCTTCGAGGCAGCGGTCACCCTCATCGCCGAACAGGGCTTCTCCTCCACCACGGTGGACGAGATCGCCGAGCGGGCCGGGGTGGCCAAGGGCACGGTCTACTACAACTTCGCCAGTAAGACCGTGCTCTTCGAGGAGTTGCTCCAGCACGGCATCGAGCTGCTGACCGCATCGCTCCAGAGCGCCGCCGACGAGAACGCCGAGCGCGGCGGCAGCCATGTGGACGCGCTGGACGCCATGGTCCGGGCCGGACTGGACTTCATCTCCCGCTATCCGTCGCTGACCCAGCTGTACGTGGCCGAGCTGTGGCGCACCAACCGCGCCTGGCAGTCCACCTTGATGATGGTCCGGCAACGGGCCATAGCGGTCATCGAGTCCGAGCTGCGGGCCGGGGTGGCCGCCCATGAGTTCAGCGGGGAGATCGACATCCCGCTGACGGCGTCCGCGCTGTTCGGGATGGTGCTGGTGGCCGCGCTGGACTGGCAGTCGTATCAGCCGGAGCGGTCGCTGGAGGATGTGCACGCGGCGCTGTCACGGCTGCTCCAGGGCCGCGTCGGCGGAACCGTGGCCTCCGGGTAGCCGGCCGTCGCCCCGTAGCCCTTCCAGGCGCCTCCGGACGGCCTGGGGAGCGGGCGGACCAGCCGTCGGGTGAAAGCAGAAGACGCTGTTCCGGTCAGATGGACTTCGACCTGACCGGAGCAGCGCCTCCCCCCGTAACTCCCCCGTACTTCCCCCCTTGGAGGCTCCTGGTCCGGAGACTCCCGGTGACTCCCACCTTTCGTCCGGGCCCGCGCCGTTCCGCCGCCCCGTGCCGGCGGTCCGGCGCGTGGCCCTTCCGTGTGCTCCACTCTTCCGTCCGCGCAGGTGGCGGCCCATCCGCGCGGCTACTCATCTCCCCGGCTGAGTACGCGTACTCAGGTCTGCGCACTCGTCCCCAGGCGGGGTGACCCGGCTGTCGGTGGGGGCGGATAAAGTCACGGTCATGGCACGGATCGTGGTGATCGGCTCCGGGATGGGCGCCATGGCGGCGGCCGCCCGGCTGGCCGTGGCGGGCCACCGGGTGGTGGTGTACGAGCGCGGGCGGACCCATGGCGGCGGGGTCGGCCGCTTCGCGCGGGACGGATTCCGCTTCGACACGGGACCGGGGCTGCTCCACCTGCCCGCCGTCTACCGGGATCTGTTCGTCAAGACCGGCAAGCAGACCCTGGAGCAGAGCGTCGAGCTCGTCCAGGTGGACCCGGCGAGCCGGCACCTCTTCGCCGACGGCACGGACGTCCGGCTGCCCAATGCCTCACGGGCCGGGGTGCTCCAGGCGCTGGACGGCGCCTTCGGAGCGGGCGCGGGCGAGCGCTGGAGCGATCTGGTCAACCGTGCGCGCGAGGTGTGGGACGCCACCCGCAGACCGCTCCTGGAGGAGCCGCTGCGAGCCGACTGGCGGATCCTGGGCCGCGACCCCTATCCGGCGGCCCCTGTGCGGCGCGGCCGGCTCGGTGGCCTGTTCGGCCGGGGCCGCGCCGACGGCCCGCTCACGCTCGCCGAAGTGGCCCGCCGGGAGCTGAAGGATCCGCGCGCCGCGGCCCTCCTGGAGAGCCATGCGCTGGCGCACGGCCTCGACCCGCGCTCCGCCCCCGCCGCGGCCACCGTGCTGCCTTATGTCGAGCAGACGTTCGGCACCTGGTATGTGGGCGGGGGGATGCGCGCGCTCGCCGATGCCCTCCATGAGCGCTGCCGCCGGCGAAAGGTCGAGTTCCATTTCGAGGCCGAGGTCACCGGCATCGTGGAGAAGGACGGCCGTGCGGCGGGCGTGGAGCTGGCCGACGGCACCGTCGCGGAGGCCGACGTGGTGGTCTCGGGGATCGACCCCGCGCTGCTGCCCCCGCTGCTCGGCGGCCAGCAGCCCTGGCGGGAGGACGACGTGCGGCCGGAGCCCGACCCGGGTGGCGGCACACCGGGGCGGCTGACCGTCTTCCTGGCGCTGAGCGGCGCCCGTCCCGAGGACGCCGCACACCGCACCGTGGTCCACGCCCCGGACCGGGAGGCGGAGTTGACCGCCGTCTTCGGCGACGGCCCCGGGCTCCGCGAGCCCTGCCCACGCCCCACGGTGACCGTGCTGCGCCCGGCCGACCCCGCGGTGCGCCCGGACGAGGGCCATGAGGCCGTCACCCTCACCGCCGTCGTCGCCCCGCACGGCCCGGTGGACTGGACGGACGGCACGGCGGCGGAGCAGGACGCCCAGCGGCTGATCACGGCCGCCGAGGCCGCGATACCGGGGCTGCGGGGCCGGCTGCTGTGGCATGAGGTGCGCACCCCCGCCGACACCGGCGCGGAGACGGCCGCCCGGGGCGGCGGCGTGCCGGGCCCGGCGCTCGCCGGAGCGGACGGCGCGTTTCTGCGGCCCGCCAATGCCACCCGGCTCCCGGGCCTGTATCTGGCTGGCGGCTGGGCCCATCCGGGCGGTGGGCTCGCCCATGCCGGGATGTCGGGCGCGCTGGTGGCCGGGCTGATCGTCGAGGGGGAGGACTGGCGCGGCTCCCAATAGGGCGGCCCCTGCGGCTCCCGGCAGGGACACCCGGTAGGTCAGCTCCCGGCGGGGACGGCTCCCGCGGCTCCCGGCGGGGCGGCTCCAACTCCCGGCAGAGCGGCTCCGAGCGGATCGGCTCCGGCGGCTCCCGGGAAACGCGTGAGCCCCGCTCTCCGGGAGCGGGGCTCATCCGGCGGCGGGGCTCACCCCCGCCGCCCGGCTCAGTAGCGGTACTGCTCGTCGAAGCCCTGGGGGTAGCCCTGCGCTTGGCCCTGGTGCTGCTGCTGGTACGGATACGCCTGCTGGTCCGCCGCGGGCGCCGCGTCGCCTTCGCGCTGCTGCGGCACCCAGGGCCCGCCGGACTGCATCACGTCATACCCCTGGTCCGGTAAGGGGTAGGAGGCGTCGGCCGCCCAGTGGTCGCCGCCATAAGCCGCGCCCCCGCCGTACGGGTCCTGCTGGCCATAGGCCGAGTGCTGGTCGGCGTACTGCTGCTGCTCGTACTGCTGCTGACCGTAAACCTGCTGGTCATAGGGCTGGGCCTGGGGCTGGGCGCCGCCGTACGGGTCCTGGCCGTAGGCCGCGTACGCCTCGTTCCCGTAGCCGTACTGCCCGGCCTGGCCCATCTGGTCCGCGTAGACGTCCTGGCCGTAGTTCTGGCCCTGCCCCTGGCTGTGGTCCTGCTGCGAGCCGTAGCCGCCGTACGTCTCGTACGCGCTGTAGCCGGCGGCCGCCGCGTCGCCGCTGTACTCGCCCGAGGCCGGAGTGAAGGGGGACGGCTCCTCGTAGACGCCGTACTCGCCGGTCTCGTCCGGCATCGGCTGCGGCTGGTAGGTGGGCGGCTCCGGCTGGGCCGCCGGGACCGCCTCCAGGTCGGACACCTCGAGGATGGGCTCCTTGTCCACGCCGTCCGGCCGGGCGCCCCTCTCCTCGCGGCCGAGCAGCCCCGGCAGCCCGCCGCTCAGCGCCCAGCCCGCGGCGAAACCGCGCCGGAAGGAGAGCGTCACATACGTCTGGCCTATGGCGAAGGCGATCGCGCCCACCCCGATCACCGGAACCGACGGGATCAGCACACCGCCGACCACACCCAGGAAGCCGACGAAGGCCAGCAGCCGCCAGCGCAGCCGCGCCTTGTACTGCAAGAGGACCTCGCCGAGCAGCCACAGCGCGACGACGCCGAAAGCGATGTAGAGGACCGTCCAGCCCATGCCCGCCCCTCTCAATGCGGCCGCCCGTCGGCTGCCGTCATCAGGACCGCTGACGCGGTCCCAGATTTCAGGACCGCTGGTGCAGTCCCAGATTCTCGTAGATTTCCAGCGTCGCCGGGGAGTGGTTCAGGGTAATGAAGTGCAGCCCGGGGATCTCCTCGGCCATCAACCGCGCGCACAACTCTGTGGCGTAGTCGATCCCGATCGAGCGTACAGCCGCCGGGTCGTCCTTCACCGCCAGGATCCGCTCGGCCAGTTCGGGCGGGAACGCGGCATTGCTGAGCTGCGCGAACCGCTCGATCTGCTTGACGTTCGTGACGGGCATGATCTCAGGGATGATCGGTGTCGTACAGCCCGCGGCGGCGACCCGGTCGCGCAGCCGCAGATAGTCCTCGGGATAGAAGAACATCTGCGTGATGGCGAAGTCGGCGCCGGCGCGGCACTTGTCGATGAAGTGACCGATGTCGGTGTCCCAGTCCGTCGAGCGGGGGTGCATCTCGGGGAACGCGGCCACGCCGACGCAGAAGTCCCCGGACTCCTTGATCAGCCGGACCAGCTCGGCGGCGTAGTCGAGACCGTCGGGGTGGCTGATCCACTCCCCCATGGGATCGCCCGGCGGGTCACCGCGCAGGGCGAGCATGTTCCGGATCCCGGCACCGGCGTACTGGCCGATGATGTTGCGCAGCTCTGCCCTGGAGTGGTTGACGGCGGTCAGATGGGCTACGGGGGTGAGCGTGGTGTCCGTGGCGATGCGCTCGGTGACGCGCACGGTGCCCTCGCGGGAGGAGCCACCGGCCCCGTAGGTCACGGAGACGAAGGTGGGCGAGACGGCTTCCAGCCTGCGGATGGCGTTCCACAGCGTTTGCTCGCCCTTCGCCGTCTTGGGGGCGAAGAATTCGAAGGAATACGACTGCTCGCCCGACGCGAGCAGATCACGCACGGTCCGGGCGCGATCGGTCCTGGTGGAAGCGGTGCCTAGGGCCATATGAGCAGGCTATCGACCTGGCCCGGTTACGCCCACCCGACCTCGGAGATATGGGGGTTTTGCCAGCTTTCTGTCCGGAGTGCGGACAGAACTGTGCGCCAGCGCGGTCGGAACCGCGCGGTCCTGACCGGCGGACGAGCCGAGCGGGATGAAAACCGGGTGAAAGCCAGGTGAAGAGCCGGGCGGGGCATGGTCAGGTCAGGTCCGGCCCGTGTCGGGCCGGAGACGTGCCAGGCCGGACCCGTGTCGGCCGGACGCCAGGCCAGACGCCAGGCCAGACGCCAGGCCGGACGCCGGTAGGCGGCCGGACCCCGGTCAGACCGCGCGCACCCGCTTGGCCAGGTCCGCCGTCGCCGCCGCCGGGTCGTCGGCGGCCGTGACGGCCCGGACCACGACGATGCGGCGGGGGCCCCCCCCCCCCGCCCGCTCCCGGTTGGGGGGGGCGCGTCCGCCCC
>NZ_JANIIC010000061.1 GCF_024519315.1 Streptomyces malaysiensis subsp. samsunensis
GATCCGAATTCCGTTTCCGGTGGCCGTTGGAGGGGCCTTGCCTTTCGGCTTCACCGACTTTATCAGAATTTCTCCGAGTCGATTTCCACCCCCGCCGGTGGGCTCCTCCGGAGACCGTTGAGTGCTCCGGGTTCCCCCTCTGGCGGAGCCGTAAACGTACTGGAGCGGGGCTCCTCGATGCAAATCGAGGAGCCCCGCCGGGTGTTCCGCGCCGGTGTGGTGCTGAGGCAGCGTCAGGAGCGACGTCAGACCTCGACGACCACGGGAAGGATCATCGGGCGCCGGCGGTATCTGTCGGAGACCCACTTGCCGATCGCGCGGCGCGCCAGCTGCTGGAGCTGGTGCGGGTCCACGACCCCGTCGGAGGCCGACTTGGCCATGGCGTCCTCGATCTTCGGGATGACCGCGGAGAAGGCGGCGTCCTCGATCCCGGAGCCCCTCGCCTGGATATGTGGACCGCCCACGATCTTGCCGGTCGTGCTGTCCACGACCACGAAGATCGAGATGATGCCCTCCTCGCCGAGGATGCGGCGGTCCTTGAGCGAGGTCTCCGTGACATCGCCGACCGAGAGGCCGTCCACGTACACGTATCCCGCCTGCACCTTGCCGACGATCTTGGCGATGCCGTCGACCAGGTCGACCACGACACCGTCCTCGGCGATGACGCAACGGTTCTTCGGAACCCCGGTCAGCGCGCCCAGCTCCGCGTTGGCGCGCAGATGTCGCCATTCGCCGTGCACCGGCATCAGGTTCTTCGGCTTGCAGATGTTGTAGAAGTACAGCAGCTCACCGGCCGAGGCGTGGCCGGAGACATGGACCTTGGCGTTGCCCTTGTGGACGACCGTGGCGCCCCATCGCGTCAGTCCGTTGATGACCCGGTAGACCGCGTTCTCATTGCCGGGGATCAGCGACGACGCCAGGATCACCGTGTCGCCCTGGACGATCCGGATCTGGTGGTCGCGGTTGGCCATCCGGGACAGCGCGGCCATCGGCTCGCCCTGGGAGCCCGTGCAGACCAGCACCACCTCGTCGTCCGGAAGGTCGTCGAGGGTCTTCACATCGACCACGAGACCGGCCGGCACCCGCAGATAGCCGAGGTCACGTGCGATGCCCATGTTGCGGACCATCGAGCGGCCGACGAAGGCCACCTTGCGCCCGTACTCATGCGCCGCGTCGAGGATCTGCTGGATGCGGTGCACATGGCTGGCGAAGCTGGCGACGATGATGCGCTTCTGCGCGTTACCGAAGACCTGGCGCAGCACGCCAGAGATATCGCGCTCGGGCGGTACGAACCCGGGGACCTCGGCGTTGGTGGAGTCCACCAACAGCAGATCGATGCCCTCCTCGCCCAGCTTGGCGAAGGCGGGCAGATCCGTGAGCCGGCCGTCCAGCGGCAGCTGGTCCATCTTGAAGTCGCCGGTGTGCACGGCCATACCGGCCGGGGTGCGGATGGCGACCGCGAGGGCGTCCGGGATGGAGTGGTTGACCGCCACGAACTCGCACTCGAAGGGGCCGATCCGCTCGCGGTGCCCCTCCTCGACCTCGAGGGTGTACGGCCGGATCCGGTGCTCCTGGAGCTTCGCCTCGATCAGGGCGAGGGTCAGCTTGGAGCCGATCAGCGGGATGTCGGGCTTTTCTCGCAGCAGGAAGGGAACGCCGCCGATATGGTCCTCGTGCCCGTGGGTGAGGACGATGCCGTCGATGTCGTCGAGACGGTCCCGGATGGATGTGAAGTCCGGCAGGATCAGGTCGACTCCGGGCTGCTCCTCCTCGGGGAAGAGCACCCCGCAGTCGACGATCAGCAGCCGGCCACCGTATTCGAAGACCGTCATGTTCCGGCCGATCTCACCGAGGCCGCCGAGCGGGGTGATGCGCAGACCGCCTTCGGGAAGCCTCGGCGGAGGGCCGAGCTCAGGATGCGGATGACTCAAAAGACTCTCCTCACCACGCACGCCACATGCCCCCTGGGGCACATGGCGCGTGTGACATTCGTGCACTTGCTGATGTGTCTGTATGCAGTTGTGAAGTATGAAGGTGCGAGCAATCGCCTCTTTGCTTAGAGCTGTACCCCGCCCGCGGCGAGATCGCGCTTGAGCTGTTCCGTTTCCTCGGCGGTCAGCTCGACCAACGGCAGGCGCAGCGGCCCCGCGGGCTGGCCCTGAAGGGCGAGCGCGGCCTTGGTCGTGATCACTCCCTGGGTGCGGAACATACCGGTGAAGACCGGCAGCAGCTTCTGGTGGATCTCCGTTGCCTTCGCGACGTCGCCCGCGAGATGGGCCTCGAGCATCGCCCGGAGCTCGGGGCTGACCAGATGGCCGACCACGGAGACGAAGCCGACCGCGCCGACCGACAGCAGCGGCAGGTTCAGCATGTCGTCGCCGGAGTACCAGGCGAGGCGGGAGCGGGCGATGGCCCAGCTGGCGCGTCCGAGGTCGCCCTTGGCGTCCTTGTTGGCCACGATGCGCGGGTGCTCGGCGAGCCGGACGATGGTCTCGGTGCCGATCGGGACACCGCTGCGGCCCGGGATGTCGTAGAGCATGACCGGCAGCTCGGTGGCATCGGCGATCGCGGTGAAGTGCCGGAGGAGCCCTTCCTGCGGAGGCTTGCTGTAGTACGGCGTGACGGCCAGCAGCCCGTGGGCACCGGCCTGCTCGGCCGCGCGGGCGAGCTCGACGCTGTGCCGGGTGTCATTGGTACCGGCTCCGGCCACGACGTGGGCGCGGTCGCCGACCGCTTCCACCACGGCGCGTACGAGCTGGGCTTTCTCCGCATCGCTGGTGGTCGGGGACTCGCCGGTGGTGCCGTTGACGATCAGGCCGTCATTGCCGGCGTCCACCAGATGGGCGGCGAGTCGCTGGGCGCCGTCGAGGTCGAGCGCGCCGCCAGTGGTGAATGGCGTGACCATGGCGGTCAGCACCCGCCCGAAAGGGGTCTGCGATGTGGATGTCGGTGCCATGGGCTCCACGCTACTCGTAGCGCGACCTACGGCGCTCGCTCGGGGCGGCGGACGGAGCGAAGAGATGGGACCCGGCACTGCCTGCTCGGGGGTTCAAGCAGTGCCGGGCCCGTTTGTTCAGCCTAGATGAACTTCTCGAAACGCCGCAATACGGACACTTCACCCGGTGATCCGTCCGGGGAGCGGGCCCCGCCCGGGCTACGGGGCCACTCGGCCGTTGGCGTTGAAGGCGGCGTGGGTGAGCGGCATCAGCCCGGCCCAGTGCGCCTCCATCTTCTCGCCGACCATCTCGATCTCCCGCTGCGGGAACGACGGCACCGCGGCCTGCTCATGCTGGGTGCGCAGCCCCAGGAAGTGCATCAGCGAGCGGGCGTTGCAGGTCGCGTACATCGACGAGAACAGGCCGACCGGGAGCACCGAGCGGGCCACCTCGCGGGCCACACCGGCGGCCAGCATCTCCTGGTACGCCTCGTACGCATGGCGGTACGCGTCCTCCATGACCCGGCCGGTCAGCTCGTGCTGCGCCGCGGTGCCCTCGACGAACTCGTACTTTCCCGGGCGGCCCTGCTGGATCAGCTTGCGCGCCTCCCCCGGCACGTAGAACACGGGCTCCAGGCGGCGGTAGCGGCCGGACTCCTCGTTGTAAGACCAGCCCACGCGGTGCCGCATGAACTCGCGGAAGACGAAGATGGGGGCGCTGATGAAGAAGGTCATCGAGTTGTGCTCGAAGGGGCTGCCGTGGCGGTCCCGCATCAGGAAGTTGATCAGCCCCTTGGAGCGCTCGGGGTCCTTGGTGATCTCTTCGAGGGACTGCTCGCCCGCGGTGGACACCCGCGCGGCCCACAGCACATCGGAGTCGGCAGCGCTGTGCTTGACCAACTCGACCGTCACATCGCTGCGGAAACTGGCCTTCTCGGTCTCGGCGGGGATCTCGGTCACCGGCAGGGTCCTTCCATGGTGCGTCGCTCTGGGCGGCGCCCAGCTTACGGGCCACCACCGACAGTCCCGCTCAGCCGAAATTTTTCACCGAAGTCGTCGGATCCGGGCACCCAATCGGTCGTTCACACGTCCTACACATTGAAGTACTCACGTTCGAGGTTCCAAGGAGAGCCCGCCACATGTCCCGCCGGCGAGAGCCCGTGCCGTTCGCCTTCGTCGCCGAAGCCGACCGTTTCCGCAGCAATGTCACCCCACCGCCCCGCCCCCGCGCCACACCGTCCCAGATCGCCGGGCGGACCCTGATCGGGCTCACGATCATCGCGGGGTTCATCGGCTCACTGATGTTCGGGATGCCCGCACTCGACAGCCAGTCGCACCCCACCCAGCAGATCCAGCAGCCCGAGGCGTCCGACGGACGCTGACCGGCGCTGGGATAGCCTCACCCAGCACAGGCCCATCCGGACATGTGTGTGAGTGAGGACCTTCCGTGCCCCTGCCCTTCCTGACCGCCGACCGCGCCCATGACGACGACGCGGCGGCCGGAGCGGACCCGCTCGGCTACGAAGACCAGGACCGCTGGCGCCGTCCCTACCGACCGGGTCCCTGGAGGGTCGGGGGCGCCGCTCTTCTGCTGCTGCTCGCCTCGTACGTCCTGTTCTCCGCCATGATCATCGCGATGGCGGGATCGCTGCCCGCGGCGGGCGTCTGCGGCGCCATCGGGGCGCTGATGATCGTGACCGCCGTAAGGCTGGTGCGCAGCGGCGTCGAGGTGAGCCCTCAGGGGCTGCGCCGGATCGGCCTGCTGCGCAGCACCACCGTGCGGTGGCGGGACATCGCCGCGATACGCACGACCCAGCAGCCGGTCCGCTGGCTGGGCCTGCCGCGCACCGTCCAGGGGCAGGCGGTGCTGCTCCAGCGGGTGCGCGGCGGTGCCTCGGACACGCTGTTCACCAGCCATGACGCCGACTTCCTGGGCCAGGCGGAGAGCTTCGAGAGGGCCGCCGACGCGATCGAGGGCTGGGCCGCCACTCACCACTGAGCCGGACCGCCCCGGGCGGCCCGGAGGTCGGGCCACCAAGGCTCAGCCCCCGGCCGCCCGCACCGCCTTGCCGTCGTGCAGGGCGATGGCGCGCTGCATCGCCTTACGGGCGCGTGCGGTGTCCCGGGCGTCGTGGTACGCCACGGCGAGCCGGAACCAGGACCGCCAGTCGTCCGGCGACCGCTCCGTCTCGGCCCGGCGCTTGGCGAAGACCGCGTCCGCCGAGTCCCGGTCGATCCGCCCGCCCGGCGTCCGCACCAGCTCGTCGACCGGGAGGCCGCCCTCCGCCTCCAGCTCCCGGGCCAGCCGGTCCGCGCTCCGTGCGAACTGCGTGGTCTGCCACAGGAACCAGGCGCCGATGAGGGGCATCACCAGCACCGCCACACCGAAGGCGACGGTGACCGGGGTGCCCTCCCGGATCAGCAGCACCCCGCGGTCGCCGACCAGGACGAAGTAGACGACCAGGACGGCCGCGAGAACGAAATACGTGATCTTTGCGCGCACCGCTGTGCCCTCAGTCCAGATCGAGGAAGTGTTCCAGGCCGAAGGTCAGGCCGGGGGTGGTCACCACGCGGCGGACGCCGAGCAGGATGCCGGGCATGAAGCTGCTGTGGTGGGTGGAGTCATGGCGGATGGTGAGGGTCTCGCCCTCACCGCCCAGCAGCACCTCCTGATGCGCCAGGAGCCCGCGCAGCCGCACCGAGTGCACCGGCACCCCGTCCACGTCCGCGCCCCGCGCACCGTCGAGCGCCGTGGTCGTGGCGTCCGGCTGCGGGGCGCGGCCGGCCTCCCGCCGGGCCTCGGCGATCAGCTGCGCGGTGCGCGCGGCCGTACCGGAGGGCGCATCCACCTTGTTGGGGTGGTGCAACTCGATGACCTCGACCGATTCGAAGAACCGGGCGGCCTGGCGGGCGAATCGCATGGTCAGCACGGCGCCGATGGAGAAGTTCGGCGCGATGAGCACACCGGTGCGCGGTGAGGCGTCGAGCCAGCCGCGCAGCCGCGCCAGGCGCTCGTCCGTCCAGCCGGTGGTGCCGACGACGCCATGGATGCCATGGCGGACGCAGAACTCGAGGTTGTCCATCACCGAGGCCGGTTCGGTCAGCTCGACCGCCACCTCGGCGCCCGCCTCGACCAGGGTCTCCAGTGTGTCGCCCCGCCCCAGCGCGGCGACCAGCTCCAGGTCCTCGGCGCCCTCCACGGCTCGTACGGCCTCGGAGCCGATCCGGCCCTTGGCACCGAGGACGGCCACACGCAGCTTGCTCATCGACACTGTTTCCTTCGATTTCTTTCGATCCGGGAGGCTGGGATTCTTTCGATCCTGGAGGCTGGGACTGACGCACCGACGGGTCAGGCGACGGCCTCGTCGAGGCGGGCCGCCTGCTTGTCCTTCAGCGGGCCGATGACGGACAGCGAAGGACGCTGTCCCAGTACATCGCGCGCCACCTCGCGCACCTCGTCCGGGGTGACCGCCGCGATCCGCTCGAGCATCTCGTCCACCGACATCTGCTCGCCCCAGCACAGCTCGCTCTTGCCGATCCGGTTCATCAGCGCGCCGGTGTCCTCCAGGCCCAGCACGGTGGAGCCGGAGAGCTGGCCGACGGCGCGCCTCAGCTCCTCCTCGCTCAGGCCGTTCTCCGCGACCTGAGTGAGCTCGTCACGGCAGATCTTGAGGACATCGTGCACCTGACTCGGGCGGCAGCCGGCGTAGACGCCGAAGAGCCCGCAGTCGGCGAAGCTGGAGGTGTAGGAGTAGACGCTGTAGGCGAGCCCGCGCTTCTCCCTGACCTCCTGGAAGAGCCGGGAGCTCATGCCGCCGCCGAGCGCGGTGTTGAGCACCCCGAGCGCCCAGCGGCGGTCGTCGGTGCGCGGGATGCCGGGCATGCCGAGGACGACATGGGCCTGCTCGGTCTTGCGGTTCAGCAGCCCGACCTTGCCGGCCGTACGGATCGCGCGGATGCCGTCGCGCGGGGCGACCGGGACCGCGTCGGTGCGGGACAGGGCGCCCGCCCTGTCGAACGCGGCGTGCACCTGGCGTACGACGTCGTCGTGGTCCACATTGCCCGCGGCGGCGACGACCAGGTGCGTCGGGTCGTAGTGCTTCCGGTAGAAGCGGGCGATCTGGTCGCGGCCCAGGGCGTTCACGGTGTCCACGGTGCCCAGGACCGGGCGGCCGAGCGGGGTGTCGCCGAGCATGGTGTGGGCGAACAGGTCGTGCACACAGTCGCCCGGGTCGTCCTCGGTCATCGCGATCTCTTCGAGGACGACACCGCGCTCCGCGTCCACGTCCGCCGCGTCGATCACCGAGCCGGTCAGCATGTCGCAGACGACGTCGATGGCCAGCGGCAGATCGGTGTCGAGCACCCGCGCGTAGTAGCAGGTGTACTCCTTGGCGGTGAAGGCGTTCATCTCGCCGCCGACCGCGTCGACGGCGGCGGAGATGTCCAGCGCGCTGCGCCGCCGGGTGCCCTTGAAGAGCAGGTGCTCCAGATAGTGGGTGGCACCGCCGAGCGTACGGGTCTCGTCGCGCGAGCCGACGTGCGCCCAGATGCCGAAGGTCGCCGAGCGCACGGACGGGAGGGTCTCGGTGACGACGCGCAGGCCCCCGGGGAGGGTCGTCCTGCGGACCGTGCCGATGCCGTTCTCGCCCTCGAGAAGCGTTTGGGTACGGGCGACGGCCCGCGCCTCCGAAGAGGTGCGGGCCGTCGCCACGTCGTCGCGGGACGTCACTTGGCAGCTTCGTCCTTCGTCTGGGGCTTGGCCTCGGCCTTCGCCTCGTCCGCCTCGGCACCCTCCCCGTCCTCGAGGACGGGGATGAGGGAGAGCTTGCCGCGCTGGTCGATCTCGGCGATCTCGACCTGGACCTTGGCGCCGACCTTCAGCACGTCCTCGACGTTCTCCACGCGCTTGCCACCGGCCAGCTTGCGGATCTGCGAGATGTGCAGCAGGCCGTCCTTGCCCGGGAGCAGGGAGACGAACGCACCGAAGGTGGTGGTCTTCACGACCGTGCCCAGGTAGCGCTCGCCGACCTCCGGCATCGTCGGGTTGGCGATGCCGTTGATGGTCGCGCGGGCGGCCTCGGCGGCCGGGCCGTCGGCGGCACCGATGTAGATGGTGCCGTCGTCCTCGATGGTGATGTCGGCGCCGGTGTCCTCCTGGATCTGGTTGATCATCTTGCCCTTGGGGCCAATGACCTCACCGATCTTGTCGACCGGGATCTTCACGGTGATGATCCGCGGCGCGTTGGGGGACATCTCGTCCGGGACGTCGATGGCCTCGTTCATCACATCGAGGATGTGCAGCCGGGCGTCGCGGGCCTGCTTGAGGGCCGCGGCCAGCACGGACGCCGGAATGCCGTCCAGCTTGGTGTCCAGCTGGAGCGCGGTGACGAACTGCTTGGTGCCGGCGACCTTGAAGTCCATGTCGCCGAACGCGTCCTCCGCACCGAGGATGTCGGTGAGGGTGACGTAGTGGGTCTCGCCGTCGATCTCCTGCGAGATCAGGCCCATGGCGATGCCCGCGACCGGGGCCTTCAGCGGCACACCGGCGTTGAGCAGCGACATCGTGGAGGCGCAGACCGACCCCATGGAGGTCGAGCCGTTGGAGCCGAGCGCCTCGGAGACCTGGCGGATGGCGTACGGGAACTCCTCGCGCGTCGGCAGCACCGGCAGCAGCGCCCGCTCGGCCAGGGCGCCGTGGCCGATCTCGCGGCGCTTGGGGGAGCCCACGCGGCCGGTCTCACCGGTGGAGTACGGCGGGAAGTTGTAGTTGTGCATGTAGCGCTTGCGCGTCTCGGGCGCGAGCGTGTCCAGCTGCTGCTCCATGCGGAGCATGTTCAGCGTGGTGACGCCCAGGATCTGGGTCTCGCCGCGCTCGAACAGTGCCGAGCCGTGGACCCGCGGAATCGCCTCGACCTCGGCGGCGAGCGTACGGATGTCCGTGACGCCGCGGCCGTCGATGCGCTTCTTCTCCTTGATGACGCGCTCGCGCACCAGGGTCTTGGTCAGCGAGCGGTACGCGGCCGAGATCTCCTTCTCGCGCCCCTCGAACTGCGGCAGCAGCTTCTCGGCGGCCACGCCCTTGACACGGTCCAGCTCGGCCTCGCGCTCCTGCTTGCCCGCGATGGTCAGCGCCTGGGCCAGCTCATCGCGGACGGCGGCGGTCAGCGCCTCCAGGACGTCGTCCTGGTAGTCGAGGAAGATCGGGAACTCGGCGGTCGGCTTCGCGGCCTTGGCGGCGAGGTCGGCCTGCGCCTTGCACAGGACCTTGATGAAGGGCTTCGCCGCCTCAAGACCGGCGGCGACGATCTCCTCGGTGGGAGCCTCGGCGCCGTCCTTGACCAGCTGGATGGTCTTGTCGGTGGCCTCGGCCTCGACCATCATGATCGCGACATCGCCGTCGTCCAGCACCCGGCCGGCGACGACCATGTCGAAGACGGCCTCCTCCAGCTCGGAGTGGGTCGGGAAGGCCACCCACTGGCCCCCGATCAGGGCGACACGGGTGCCGCCGACGGGGCCGGAGAACGGCAGCCCGGCCAGCTGTGTGGAGCAGGAGGCGGCGTTGATCGCGACCACGTCGTAGAGGTGGTCGGGGTTGAGCGCCATGATCGTCTCGACGATCTGGATCTCGTTGCGCAGGCCCTTCTTGAAGGACGGGCGCAGCGGGCGGTCGATCAGACGGCAGGTGAGGATCGCGTCCTCGGAGGGACGGCCCTCACGGCGGAAGAACGAGCCGGGGATCCGCCCCGCCGCGTACATCCGCTCCTCGACATCGACCGTGAGCGGGAAGAAGTCGAGCTGGTCCTTGGGGTTCTTGGAAACGGTGGTGGCCGACAGCACCATGGTGTCGTCGTCCAGGTAGGCCACGGCCGAACCGGCGGCCTGACGGGCCAGGCGGCCCGTCTCGAAACGGATGGTACGGGTGCCGAAGGTGCCGTTGTCGATGACTGCTTCGGCGTAGTGGGTCTCGTTCTCCACCAGGGAAATCTCCTCTTCTGCGTCCCTCGTCCGTGTGACGGTGGACGGTGGTGGAGCAGCGCCCCGGGCCTTACGGGCCGGCAGCCGGGCCGGTCTTCGATCGAAGCCACCGGAATTGCCAGTTCCGGGGGCCACTACCGAGGACCGGCTCCTGTGGCGCCGGTGCGGCGGGAATGAGGCGCTCCTCCTTGTTCGTTATGGCGTTGTTGGGACCAGACTACAAAGATTCGGCCGTCATCACGACGGCCGTACTGTCCGGCCCCTACGGTACGTAGCGAGTACGCTACGCATCGGCACGATGGCCGTACGGGTCACCTTTGGCTGAAACCGTACGGCGCCGCGTACGGCAAAGGGAGCGGCCCCCGTAGCGGGAACCGCTCCCTCCTTGGCGTCTTACTTGGCGCCCGCCGCACCGCGGCGGATGCCCAGGCGCTCGACCAGCGCACGGAAGCGCGTGATGTCCTTCTTCGCCAGGTACTGGAGCAGCCGGCGGCGCTGGCCGACCAGCAGCAGCAGACCACGGCGGGAGTGGTGGTCGTGCTTGTGGGTCTTGAGGTGCTCGGTGAGGTCGGAGATGCGGCGCGTGAGCAGCGCGACCTGGACCTCGGGGGAGCCGGTGTCGCCCTCCTTGGTGGCGAACTCGGTCATGATCTGCTTCTTGGTAGCGGCGTCGAGCGACACTCGGTACTCCTTGTTTTCGTCATCAGCCGCCGAGTGCCCCTGGTCGTTGTCTCAGGGGATCTTCCGTGACTCGGGAGGCGGGGTCCGCTGGGCGCTGTCTCCCGAGACCAGGACTCGAAGCCTCCGGGGACGCGTACACAAACGGCCAGGAGACAGGGTACCAGCGTCGGGGGTGGGGAGGTGGTGGGGGGTGTGGGTGGGGAGGTGGGGCGGGGCCTGGGGGTGCGGGCTGGTGGGGGCCGGGGGTGCCCCTGGTGGGGGTGTGGGGTGTGGGATTGTGGGGCTAGAAGATGGGGAGGGCGGTCAGCGTGCCGGACTCCAGTGCGAACACGCGGTTCCCAGCCGCCGCGAGCCTCCAGCCTCCCTCCGTTCCCGGAGCATACGGCCAAGCGACGCTTCCGCTGCGGACATCGACCGCCACCACGCCTTGGTCCCCGCGCTCGTCGAGAGCTGCCCACACGCTGCCACCTTGGGCGACAGGGGCGTCAAGAGGATGGTCGTCGGCCGCGAACGGCAACGTCCAGATCTCCGCCCCGTCATCCGCGCGCCGCGCCGAGAGGTCGGTGCCGTCCACGGCGTACACCACGCCCTTTCGCACGGTCGGCGCGGTCCAACCGGTCTCGCCCTGCCCGGTGTGGGCCCACTTCTCCTCACCGTTCGCCACGGCAAGCGCCCTCAGGCTCTTTCCGCCGAGGTAGACGACGCCGTCCGTGACGGCGGGGGCGAGTGCGGTGGTGGAACCCTGCTCGCGCGGGCCCCAGACGGTCCTGCCCGTGCGGGTGTCGAGGGCGGCCACGCTGCCGTCCGATCCGTGGATCACCAGGCGGCCCTCGGCGACCACCGCTTCGGCCGGCGTCTTGGCGGATGTGGCCACCGGCGCCGGGACCGTCCACAGGGTGCGGTGCGAGGTGAGGTCCACAGCCCGTATCCCACCGCCCCGCGTAGCGAAGTAGGCCACGCTCTCATCGGTGCCGAGCAGCACCGCCGCGTCAGCGCCCGGCACAGACCACCGCTTCCTGCCGTCCTTGGTGCCCAGTGCCAGCAGCGCGCCCTTGGTGCCGGCGGTAAGGATGGCGTCGTCGGACGCGGGGAACAGGCGGGCGGTGGCGGCGGCAGTGCGCTCGGAGGTCCACCGCCGGTTTCCGTTTCGCACGTCGTATGCGCGAAGCGCACCGCTGGGGGGCGCGACGACCACGAGGTCGTGGACGGGGAGCGGAGCAGGCAGGACGATGCCGGAGGTCTCCGCGACGCGGACCGGACCCCACAGCGGCTGTGGGGCTGTTCCTTTGTCATAGCGCGGCAAAGGCTCGGCCTCCCAGGGCCGCCCACCGGCCTCCGCGTCGTCGCCCCGCAGCAGCCACCACGCGACGCCTCCACCACCACCCGCCGCGAGCACGGCGCCGCCCGCGGCGAGCGTGCCGATGAGCCGCCGCCGGGAGGGGGCCGGCCGGTCGCCGGGCAGGGCGGCCATGCGCCGGGCGTCCGCCTCGCGCCGCGCGATGTCCTGTGCGAGCGGCCCGCTCCGCCAGGCCCGGTCCGCGCCCCGGGGCGGCGCCAGTGCCGGGCCGATCCAGTCGAGACCGGGGCGGCCCGTGGGGTCCTTGGCCAGACAGGGCTCGACCAGGGCGCGCAGCGCCCCGGGCACCGAGCCCAACTCCGGCTCGCCGTGCACCACCTGGTACTGCACGGCGGCCACATGGCCGCCTTCGTACACCGGCCGCCCGCCCGCCGCGTAGGCGAGGACCACGCCGAGGGAGAACACATCGCCCGCGGGTCCGGTCCGCCGCCCCAGGACCTGCTCGGGCGCGGCGTAGCCGGGGGTGGCGACGGTCTGTCCCGTGGTGGTCAGCGTCAGCCCGTGCTCGGGCCGGGCGATCCCGAAGTCGATGATCCTCGGGCCGCGGGAGGTCAGCACGATGTTGGACGGTTTGAGGTCGCGGTGGACCAGCCCGGCCCGTGGATGTCGTGGAGGGTGCGGACGAGGGCGGCCCCCAACGCCCTTACGGCGGGCTCCTCCAAGGCGCCGTACCGCTCGACGGCCTGGTCGAGCGTGGGCCCGGCGAGGAACTCCGTGGCGATCCACGGCCGCCCGCCCTCGGTCCGCGCCGCCAGCACCCGCGCCACCCCGTCGCCCGTTACGGCCTGGGCCGCGTGAGCCTCGCGCACGAAACGCTGAGCCATGTGGGTGTCATGAGCCACTTCGGGCCGCAGTACCTTCACGGCGGCCGTCCGGCCCTGCCCATCCCGCCCGAGGTAGACCAGGCCCATGCCGCCCGCGCCCAGGACGCCGATGAGGCGGTACGGACCCAGGCGCAGCGGGTCGCCGGTGCCGAGGGGTTTCATGCCGAGAGGTCTCCTGCTCGATGAGGGGTTGATCGGGATCAACGAGGCCGCGGGGCGGCCGAGCGGGCCGAGTGCCGGGTCATTCCAGCGGGATGGCGCAGACGCTCTTGCCATTGGTGATGACGACCAGGCCCGCGCGGCGGTGCACCTGCATCACGGAGGCGGACATGCCGTCCTTGTCACCGGAGGGGCCCTGGAAGGTCCACGCCGTTCGATGAGTACGGAGGTCGACGGCCCTGGCCCATCCGTCCCTCTCCGGCGAGCCGTAGAAGTACTTCTCGCCGACGACCGGAGTGGATTCATAGGCTTCGGAGGAACTCGCCTGGTCGGCTGTCTCCTTCTCCTGCCATAGCAGCCGCCCGCTCTTCGCATCCAGGGCGATGAGGCCCCTTCTCCGCTCGACGCTGTAGACGACACCGCCCTCGACGACCGGCGGGCCGTAGTGCTCCATGCGCGGGTCGTAGCTCTCCCCGGATTTCCGTTCCGCGCCGAATCGCCATGTGGTCGCGCCGTCGGTGGTGCGCAGTGCGAGGAGCTCCCGGCCACCGGTGAACACGTGATCATCGGTGACGGCGAAGCATCTGTCCAGGGAGATCACCGCGTCCGATCCGAGCGCGATCCTCTTCGACCAGCGCTGGGCCCCGCCGTGTGGGTCGATGGCGATGGCCTCCTCCCCCGAGAGGCGCACGAGTGAGGCACCCGCGGGTACCGCGGTGATGGGGTCGCTCGTACCCGGGGCGATGGCACGGCTCCACAGCCGCTTCCCCGTACGAAGACTGATGGCCAGACGCTTCTCTCCGCCTTTCCCATATCCCTCGGTGTACAGAGTGCCGTCCAGCACGGCGAGAAGTCTGGGCTCGATGCCCAAGGAGCCAGTGCGAGCGATCGGGGTTTTGACATTGCCCGTCTCGAGGTTGACGGGAGCGATCGTGGTGGTGCCGCTCTGGTCGTCGGCCTCACAGGCGAGGAGCCGGTCCCCAACGAGGACGACGGGGACGGTCCGGTCGCTCTCCCCGCGCTTTTCGCCCGTCTTCGCGTCCACGCACAGAAACCCGTCGTCGTGGACGATCACCACATAGTCGCCGACCATCAGTGTCTTGAGGTCCGTGGTCGCCCCGGGGACGGACACCTCCCACACCAGCCGCGGCCCCGCACCGGCGGGGCGCCTGGTGGAGCGGGGCGTCGCGGCCGTACCGCCCTTGTGCTCGTCCGGCCCGAACCAGGCCCACGCCCCGGCCGCTCCACCCGCCACGAGCCCGGCACCGCTCACTGCCGCGATCAGCTTCCGTCGGGAGAGTGCGGCTCCCATCCGCCTCGGCCCAGCGGATTCGGTACGGGGCTCCACCTCCTGGGGAGTCGGGAGCCTGCTGGGCTGGACCTCCCATACGGCCGTGCAGCGCCGGGCGATCTCCGCGAGGACCAGGTCCGGCAGATGGTCCGCGAACCGCCGGAGGTCATCGACGTGATCGGTGTCCGCGCGGAGCCGCTCCCCCAGCTCCACGGTGCCGGGCCGTTGTCCGGGATTCTTGGCGAAGCACGGCTCCAGTACGGTGCGCAGTCCCCCCCGGCAGTCCGGACAGGTCGGGGTCGGCGTACCGCACCCGGTACAGCAGATCGGCGGGCTGTCCGCCACCGAAGGGCGGGCGGCCGGTGGCCGCGAAGACGAGCACTCCGGCGAGGGCGAACACATCGCCCGCGGCGGTGTGTTCACCACCGGCCACCTGCTCGGGCGACATATAGGCGGGCGTTCCGGCCGCCGCGCCCGTACGGGTCAGCCGGTCGTCGCCCACCGCCCGGGCGATACCGAAGTCGATGACCTTGGGGCCGAGTGCGGTCAGCAGGATGTTGGAGGGTTTGAGGTCGCGGTGGACCACATCGGACCGGTGCAGCTGGGCGAGCGCGTCGCACAGACCGGATCCGAGTGCCCGTACGGTCTGCTCGGGCAGCGGCCCGGCGAGGGCGACCGCGTCGTCGAGCGGCGGGCCGAGGACGTATTCGGTGGCGAGCCAAGGCGTTGGGCCCAGTGGATCGGCGTCGATGACCTGTGCGCCGTACCGTCCGCCGATGACGCGCGCCGCGTCGGTCTCCAGCTGGAACCGGCTGCGGAATTCGGCCTGTTCGGCGTAGTGCGTGTGAACGGTCTTCAGGGCGACCATCCGCCCCTTGGGCGAGCGGCCGAGATAGACCGTGCCCATTCCGCCGCCGCCGAGCCGGGCGAGAAGGGTGTACGACCCGAGAGCCTGCGGATCGTCGTGGGTGAGAGGAGAGACCATCGGTATCCGTATCAGTCCACTGGCAGTGCGTAGAGGATGGTGCCGTTCAGGACGAGGACGATCCCGGGTGCGACGCCCACGACCTGGCCGGGGACGGCGGCTTGTCGCCCCTTCCCGACGAGTGCCGACCGCCACCGCAGCGAACCGTCCGTCGCGTCCAGAGCCTCGATCTCCGCATCGGTCACCTGGAAAACCGTCGCGCCCGAGTGGCTCACCGCGGTGTCGGCCCTCGTCCACGAGGACTCCAGGGGAGCGGCACTTCGGCGCCGCCAGCGCGGGCTGCCGCTGCCCACATCGACGGCGTAGGTGGTGGCGCGGGAATCGGTGACGTAAACCGCCTGCCCATGAGCGGCCGGAGTGCCGGACACCCTTCCCTTGGTCGCGACCTGCCAGCACTCCTTACCGCTGGCGATGTGGTACGCCCTCAGCATGTGCTCGTCGCAGGAGACCAGGAGATCTCCCGGAGCCAGCAGACGCTGCCTGGCGCTCTCGTCCTTCATCTTGGGGAACTTGCGCGTCCACAGCTTCCGGCCGCTACGGCGGTCGAGAGCGAGATACGAGGAGGCGTCCTCGCCGTCGTCCCCCTGGCTCGGCAGCAGCACCATGGTGCTGCGCAGAAGCGCGGTGGTCGTGCCGTCTCCCTGATAGGGAGCGGGAAGCGGAGTGCGCCATGTTTCCTTGCGCCGCACGGCGTCGTAGCAGACCACCGCATGGTCCCCGCTCTCCGTGCCACCACTCGCATACTTTCTGGTCAGGAACCAGCAGATGTCCTTGACGGCTCCGAGGAATTGGTAGATCGCCGGGCCTTCCACTCCGTCGTACCGCCGCTCCACCCCCTTCATACGGCCCGTGACGAGCGAGACCACGGAGAAGGCCGAGGTATCCGGGGAGACGAAGGTCCCGTTGCCGAGCAATATGAGGGCGGACATGGGATAGAGATCGTCGCGCGACCAGATCTTCTTGCCGGTCCGGAGATTCAGCGCGGTCACGGCATCGGAGGTCCGGACAAGGGCGGTCCTGCCATGCCAGAGCAGCGGTGTCTGCTGTGGCTCGCCGCCGAGGTCGTGGCGCCACAGCGGAGCCGGCGCGATCCCGCGCCGAGCGGACGCCTCGCGAGATCTCCCCTCGCCCGCCGCCCGCCAGCCCGCCACTCCGCCGGCCCCGAGCGCGAGGCCGACCGCTCCGGAGAGGCCACCGACCACCACAGCACGCCGGGAACGAGCCGGCGGCACGGTGGCGGACGTCTCCTCCGCAGGCGCCGAGGCAGCCATGGGAACCTGCGCCGGATACGCCGCGGCCTGCCGGGCAAGGGCCGTCACCACGGCATCGGGCGGACGACCCACGGCTTCGGGAGCCGGTACCGCCCGGAGTTCGCGGGCCACAGTGCCCGGACGGGGCCGCTGCCCGGGATCCTGGGCGAGACACCTGGCGAGCAGTTCGCTCAGCGCTTCCGGCAGTGCCGCGCGCGTCCCTTCGGCCACGTCCCGGCGGCCCGTCGCGGCGTAGCAGAGCACAGCGCCCAGCGCGTAGACATCCCCCGCCGGGCTGGGGCGTTCACCCGCTCGCTGTTCCGGCGGCAGGCTGAATGCGTCGACCCCGAGCGGCGCGCCGCGGTCCGGGCCGTCCAGCGCCGCCGCTCGCGCCAGGCCGTACCCGGTCGGCCGGGGCCCATCGGCCATGAGCAGCGTGGCCTGCGGCGATATCCCAGCGTGTACAAGACCGCTGGCGTGCCAGTTCGCGATGGTGTGCGCGAGTTCCGCGCCGAGCGCGCGCACCGTGGATTCGGGAAGGGGCCCGTCGCACGCGGCCAGCACGGCGGGGAGCGGCAGGGCGGGGAAGCAGGCATAGGCGACCCACGGGAGATCCGCGTCCGGCCCGGCGACATCGATTACGGGAGGCGCCCAGCGCCCGGTCAGACGGCGGGAGTTCTCGGCCTCCGACCGGAACCGCACCCGGTATCCGGGGTCGTCGGCGAGGGTTCCGTGCGGCAGCATCAGCACGGCCGCGCGGCCGGTACGGCCGTCCCGCGCGATACGGCGGCGCGCGTCGTCGGCGGGCCCACCGGCGTCCAGCGTGCCGATGATGCGGTACGGGCCGAGCCGTGTCGGTTCGGCCTGTCGCTGCGGTTCCATTCGCTCCTCCGGACAGCCGTGGCTCAGCGCAACGGCAAGGCGTAGACGCTTCTCCCGCTGACGACGACAGCCAAGCCATCTGTCACGGCCACCCTGCGCCGAGCCACGATGGGCCCCTTGTCCGCCGCCTCGCCGAGGTCCATGAAGCGCCACCGCAGGGCGCCGTCCTCCGCGTCGAAAGCGTCGACTTCCACGTCATTCGCCGTGAGCACCGTGTGTCCGGACGGATCCACGGCCGTGTCGGGTGTGCGCGCCCCGGACAGCGTCTTCATCGCGAAGGCGTAGGTGCGCTGCCATCGCACCTCTCCCGTAGCCGTTGACAGCGCGTGGACCGCGTAGCCTCCGTCGGTGGCGTACACAACGTCGCCGTGTACGACCGGGGCACCGAAATCAGCGGTACGCCCGGCCCCGGCCCGGCCTTTGGCTTTCACGCTCCACTCGGGTCCGCCGCCGTGCGCCAGACCGTATCCGCGCAGGGTGGTGCTGACAGCGGCGATGAGGGTGCTTCGGCCTTCGATGGTCACCGGCCGTCCGGCGGCAACGCCCTCATAGGATCGCCTCCACTGCCGCGTGCCTCGGTCCCGGTCGAAGGCCAGGAACGTGTCGCCCCGCACGACGAGGGCGTCTTTCGTCAGATACCCCTCGTCGACGCCGCCGGGCAGAGGGCTGCGCCAGAGTTCTTTCCGCCCTGCAAGGTCGTAGGCGATCACGGCACCGTCGTCGGCCGCGCCGCTCCCCCGGCGGCCTGCCGCGAACCAGACCGTTTCGCCTTCCGCCGCCAGCGGGGCGGTGTACGGAGTGCGTCCGCCCGGCCGGAAGCTCTTCGGCCGCCACTGGATGTCGCCGGTTTCGGCGGACAGCACGGCGAGCGCGGCTCCCGGGACCAGGATCGAATCCTTGCCGATGGGCAGAAGCCGTCCCCCGGCGCGGACTTGGTCCCGCGCCCAGAGTCGCTTGCCCGTACGGAGGTCAAGTCCGATGACCGCCGCCTCGTTCGCGACCACGGCGACCTTGTCCGCCCAGATGAGCGGGGGGTGTGTCGGTGGTCCACCGGGGACGTCATAGCGCCACAGCGGTGTGGGCGGCGCACCGACGAGCCGATGACGGGAGTGGTTCGCCGCTGCCAGTCGCTCGGCCCGGGTGGGCGGCGGAGGGTCGTCCTCGGCGGTCGCCATCCACATCACACCGCTGCCGAGCGCAAGACCGGCCGAGCCGCAAGCCGCCCCGACAAGCAGGGCGCGCCTCGAAGGGACGTCCTGCCGAGGTGGACTCCCGGCCTCGGTAACGCTCACGCCGCCCGACAAGCGGGTCGGCACGTGCGGGGCGCCGGGCATGTCCCCCCGGCTCGCGGTGGGTTCGGGCGATCCAGGTGCCCCTCCCGGGGTCGGCGCCCTCTCCTCGAGCGACACGCCCGCCGCCGACTCCGCTTCCGTCGGCTCGACCTCCGCCGCCAGCGTCGCCGAGGACTGCTCGGCCAGTGCGACGACCACCGGTGCCGGCAGCCAGCCGGGGCTCAGTAATACCGCCGCCCCGCCGATGCCCCCGTCCAGGGCCGTCGCACCGGGTCCACCGGCCGGCACCGCCGCGAGCGAACCCGCTGCCCCGCTGTCGAGGACCGTCGGCGTCCGTCCCGAGGGTGCCAGCGTCGCGCTGGGAGGCAGCGGGGACCGTACACCCCGGGTCAGCCCGTCCACCAACGCCGCCGCCGTCGGCCGATCCGCCGGATCCGGAGCGAGACACGGGAGCACGATGTTCCGCAGTTCCTCCGGCAGATCGCCCGCATCGGGCAACCGCCGCCCGGTCACCGCGTACGCCAGCACCGCGCCCAGCGCGTAGACGTCCCCCAGGGGCCGCGCGCGGCCGCCCGCCAACTGCTCCGGGGGCAGATCGTCCGCGGCCAGCCCGGGAAACCCCACTCGACTCCGCCCGTCCGGCCCCGCTGCGCGTACCGCGCCGAAACCCCCCAGCCATGGCCCGTCGCCCGCCACGAACACGGTCCCCGGCGCGATCCCCGCGTGGGTGAGGCCCACCCCGTGGATCTCCGCCAGCGTCTCGGCCAGGGCCGCTCCCAGCGCACGCGCCGTCCGGACCGGAAGCGACCCGCCACACGCCCGCAAAACGCCCGGCAGTGGCAGCATCGGGCGATACGGATACGCGCTCCAGGGAGGTGCCGACGCGTTGTCGGAGACCTCTACGGGGGCGAGCCGGGCAAGTGACCAAGCGCCGCCAAGCCGTCGGGCGTTCTCCGCCTCCGCCAGAAAGCGGCCCCGATACGCATCGTCGTCGGCGAACTCGGCGGACGGCGTGCTGATCAGCACCGTACGGACCCCACCGGCACTGCGAGCGAGATAAAGGTGAGCGGCCGCCGGCGGGTCATCATCGCCAGGAGCCAGCTTGGCGATGATGTGATATGGCCCAAGCCGCCGCGGATCGTCCACGCCCAGCGGTTCCATGTCCCCCCACCCCCCACGGTATGCCGATCACCTCCGTCAGCCGCCGGGGCGTGCCTTCGGAAACGCCTCCATCGATATAGCCGTTGGAGACGGGGAAGGTCAGGTGGCGGTCCGATCGCTTCCGATGACTTCCCGCGCCGATACCGCAGATGTCCCAGGTGCTCCGTAGCATGTGCCCCGCCACCCTACCCATTCCGCCTCCAGCCGCCACAAGGCAGATTCTCGCCGCAGACGTCGTCGCCTCCGACTCCCGCCCGGCTGGTCCGACAGCACTCTCAGCACCAACCACCTGGCCCGCGGTCGAGTTGCACTCGCGCGAACTCCGCAGCGCGAAGCGAGATGGTCAAGGACAACCTCAGATGGCTTCGTCCGGACGAACGGTCCGGGGTTCTCGTTTTATGCGGCGCTCCACCAGTGCACGCTTCTCTGATGTCCTCACAAGAACCTCGGCTCAAGCCACTGGCGCGCGGTACTCTTCTCATCGCTTCGGTCTCCCTCCTCGTGCTCACCAGTGCGTGCTCAAACTCGGACGGTGACCAGGAGAAGACGAACGAGAAGAAACCGAAGGGTCTGTCGGCCACGAAGGTGTGTGACGCGTCGATCACTGGGCAGGCAGCGCAGGACCTACGCAAGCTCACCGGCGCGGATGCCTTCGAAGAGACCGGCGAGGTCACGCTCAAGAGCGTCGCCGAGAAACTCAAGTCATCGTCGAGCATTGTTCGAAGCGCCTGCGAGATCTACCTTCCGGACGCGGATAGCCCAGCAATACAGATTGATTTCTCGCGTCGTACCGAGTATCCGACACGTAGCAGCTTCGAGTCGAGCGACGCGAATGAGTGGACCGTCTTCCCCATCGGGCGGCACGCCCGTGTGTCGGGCAGCGGGGCGGACATTTACTTCTCTTGCCCCGCCAAGAGCAAGGACATTCCGGACCTGGTCCACGGAAATCTGCGGAGTTCGAGGTCGTCACTTTCCAAGAAAGACACTGACCTCGCAAAAATATCGATTCTGAATTCCGTGTCGCGAAATCTCGCACACTCCCTGGGCTGCTCGGAAGAGTCACAACTACCAGAGAAAGTGCCGGCCTCGTCGGAACGCTGGACGAAACATTGAGAACGCTAAGGCGCGCCCGGCGCGCGGCCGGGCCCCGTCGAACCGACAGATGTGCGGTGGACACTCCTCAGCCGCTGGTCAGACTCCGTGCCGAGCTGTAGACGTCCAGCACAGCGAGGCACAGGGGCACCAGGGCGAGCAGGAAGGCGCTCTCGGCCAGGTCGGACAGGCGTCCCCAGAAGGGTGACAGCCCCTTCTTCGGAATGATCAGAGCGACGGCGATGATCAAGCCAGCGCCCACGATCACGGCCGCGGCGAGCCAGATCGTACGGATGTCCAGCGGCCCACGGTCGTTCTCGGTCAGGAGCTTGAGGACCGCGTCGGTCGGCGGGTTCAGCGAGAGCCCCAGTACGAGTAGGGCGAGGGCGAGCAGACCCGCACCGAGGACGGCGGCCACCTGGGCGGTGTAGCGGAAGAGGCGGGCACGCAGCAGCATCGCCAGACCGGCCCCGAGCGCGAGCAGTTGCGCCCACGCGCCGTCGGAGAAGCCCAGGACCGCGGCAGCACCGACAACGACGGCCGAGCAGCCGCCGACCATGCCCAGCAGCATCTCGTGGCCGCGACGGGTCTGGGCGGCGATGTGGTGGATGTCGAGGGGCTCGGCGTCCGGGCCGGCGTCAAGGTCATCGGTCGAGGAGCGGGGCGCCGCGTAACCGATGGGCAGCCGGGCCACCCGAGCCGACAGACCCGGCAGGAAGGCGATCACTCCGATCGCGACGACGGCGCACACCGCGGCCGTCTCGGTGGCGTCGGCGTCGGCGAGGATCTCGCAGAAGGTGGCGAGGGTCCCGACACTCGCCGCGAACACGGCGGCCACGAACGGGGCGTCGCCGCCAGGCATGACGACGACCAAGACGGCCGAGCCGACGAGCACGGTGACACAGCCGAGCAGGAACTGGAGCCGTCCGATGCCCTCTCCCGCGTCCAGGGCCAGAATCCCCGATCCAGCGATCATGAGATGAGGAAGGGCCGCCATGCCGAGCGCGATGGCGGATGCGCGGTCCTCGTACACCCGTGCCCGCACTCCGGCGAGGGCGGTCAACAGCACGCCGACGGCGGCGGCGATGACACCCGGGAGGCCGTGCATATCGTGCTTGAGCGGATCGGCGAACCAGAGCACGAAGCCCATGAGGATCAGGAGCAGCGCCCCTCCGAGCAACCCCGCGGCACGCAGGAATCGGTCGTTCCACAGCGTGCGGTCGCGCGTGACCGCGGAGGCGATCGCATCGGACACATCGTCATAGACGGCGGGGGGCAGCGACTCGGCGAAGGGCCGCAGGGCCAGCAGTTCCCCGTCCAGGACCTGCTGGGCAAGGAGGGAGCGGCTGCCGTCCAGGACGGTGCCGTCGCGTCGTACCAGGTGATATCCGGTGGGAGCGCCGGGCGGCTGCGTCTGCCCCGTCAGGCGCAGGATTTCCGGGTAAACGTCGGCGACAGGGATGTCCTCCGGGAGGGCGACATCGATCCGGCTGTCGGGCGCGACGACAGTCACCCTGCAGAAACCGGTTGTTGCGGACGTACTCACGTGTAGGGCCCCCTGGTTCGGTCTGCGACACCGCCGGTGTCATGCGCGCGCGGCGGCCACCCTACCGGGGCTCAGGAGCTGATACGCCGATAGGATCGATGACTCGCGGAGGAAGGCCGTCGCCACGGGGGTGCCGGACGAGAACTGTCCCTCCGTGCGGAGGGATGAGGGATCCGGTGAGCCAGGTCGTCGTCAAGCGCCAGCCACGGGCTCTGCCGCCCGAGGTGCCGACCGAGGAACTCCGCCTCGAACCACCCCCGGAACTGCCGCGCGGGCAGCAAGAAGGCATGCTGATGCAGCTGCTGCCGACGCTTGGCATGGGCTCGTCGATGGTCTACTTCTTCATGCCGGGCGCCGCCCCGATGATGAAGATCATGGGCGTGATGATGATGTTCTCCACGCTCGCCATGACCATCGCCATGATCATGCGGTATCGGCAGGGCTCTCAGGGCCAGCGGGCGGACATGCGCCGCGACTACCTCAAGTACCTCGCACAGACGCGCCGGACCGTACGGCGCACGGCGCAGCGGCAACGCGACGCCCAGCTCTATCTGCACCCCGCCCCCGAGCAGCTGTGGGCGATCGTCGCCGAAGGCAGCCGCGTGTGGGAACGGCGCCTGAACGACGACGACTTCGCGCAGGTGCGGCTCGGGCTGGGAACGCAGCAGCTCTCCACGCCGCTGATCGCCCCCGAGACCGCCACCGTGGACGAGCTGGAGCCGCTGGCGGCAGGTGCGATGCAGCGCTTTCTCGCGACCCAGGGGGCGCTGGACAACCTGCCCATGGCGGTGTCGCTGCGCGCCTTCTACCACATGACCGTGTCCGGAGTTCCGGAGCAGGTGCACGGGATCGCCAGGGCGCTGATCGCCCAACTGGCCACCCTGCACTCGCCGGAGGACCTCGTCATCGCGACGGTCGCCGCACGCGGCGCGGCGGAGGAGTGGGAGTGGACGAAGTGGCTCCCCCATGCGCAGGTGCCGGGGTCCTTCGACGGCGCGGGCTCACGGCGGCTGTTCGGCGACTCCCTCGCCGAGGTGGAGGAGCTGCTGAGGGGGCGGCTGGAAGGCCGCACCCGCTTCAGCAGGGACGGACAGCCGGTCCTCGACCAACCACATCTGGTGCTCGTACTCGACGGAGCGATGGTGCCACCGGACTCGGCGTTCGCGGCGGCCGAGGGTTTGCAGGGCGTCACCGTCATCGAGATCCTGGCGGGCGAACTCGACGAACCGCGCGGCGGGTTGTCGATCGTCGTACGGCCGGGCAGGCTTCAGCTGGAGTCGCAGGTCGCCGGATACGACGGCACGCCCGACTCGCTGTCCGTGGAAGCGGCCGAGGCGCTCGCGCGGCAGCTCGCGCCGCTGCGCATGGGCGGGGACGACGACGATGAGCCGCTGCTCGCCAATCTCGACTTCACCGAGTTGCTGGGGTTGGGCGACGCCGGTTCGGTGGATGTCTCCCGCACCTGGCGGCCCCGCTCGCTGGCCGAGCGGCTGCGTGTGCCGATCGGCGTCTCGGAGGACGGCTCCCCGGTCATGCTGGACCTCAAGGAGGCGGCGCAGGACGGTATGGGCCCGCACGGTCTGTGCGTCGGCGCGACGGGCTCGGGCAAGTCGGAGCTGCTGCGAACCCTGGTGCTGGGGCTGGCGGTCACGCATTCGTCCGAGACTCTCAACTTCGTCCTCGCGGACTTCAAGGGCGGCGCCACCTTCGCGGGCATGTCCGAGCTGCCCCACGTGGCCGCGGTCATCACCAACCTCGCCGACGACCTGACGCTGGTCGACCGCATGCGCGACTCGATCACCGGTGAGCTCCAGCGCCGTCAGGAGCTGCTGCGTTCGGCGGGCAATTACGCGAACATCCATGACTATGAGAAGGCACGGGCGGCCGGCGCCCCGCTGGAACCCCTGGCGTCACTCGTTCTGGTGATCGACGAGTTCAGTGAGCTGTTGACGGCGAAGCCGGACTTCATCGAGATGTTCATCCAGATCGGCCGTATCGGCCGATCCCTGGGGGTGCATCTGCTGCTCGCCTCGCAGCGGCTGGAGGAGGGCCGTCTGCGCGGCCTGGAGACGTACCTCTCCTACCGCATCGGCCTGCGCACCTTCTCCGCCGCCGAGTCCCGTACGGCCCTGGGCGTGCCGGACGCTTACCACCTTCCCCCCGTTCCCGGCTCCGGCTACCTGAAGTTCGGCACGGACGAGATGACCCGCTTCAAGGCGGCGTACGTCTCCGGCTCGTACCGCACGGGCCCGGCGCAATTGGACAGCGCGTCCCTGCCCGTCGAGCGCCGACCGGCCCTGTTCACGGCCGCTCCCGTCCCGGTGACGTACGCAGCCCCGGATCCGGAAAGGCTGAACGCCCTGGTCCAGCCCGAGGACGAGGCGCTGGCGGAGACGGTCCTGGACGTCATCGTGAGCCGCCTGGAAGGCCAGGGCCAGCCCGCCCACCAGGTCTGGCTGCCTCCCTTGGACGAAGCGCCTTCCATGGACGAGCTGCTGCCGCCGCTCGCACCCACACAGGAGCGGGGTCTGCAATCAGCGGACTACGCCAGGCCGGGCGGTCTCGTCGTTCCTCTGGGCCTCATCGACAAGCCGTTCGAGCAGCGGCGCGACATCCTCTACCGCGACTTCTCCGGCGCCGCGGGCCACATGCTGGTGGTGGGCGGCCCGCAGTCCGGCAAGTCCACACTGATGCGTGCCCTGGTCACGGGCTTCGCCCTCACCCACACCCCCGCCGAGGTGCAGTTCTACGGACTCGACTTCGGCGGTGGCGGTATGAGCTCCATCGCGGATCTGCCGCATGTGGGCGGGGTCGCCTCCCGTCTGGACCCCGAGAAGGTGCGGCGGACCGTCGCCGAGGTCTCCGGGGTGCTCGCCCGGCGTGAGGAGTACTTCCGTGCACAGAACATCGACTCCATCGCCACCTACCGACGCCAGCGTGCGGCCGGACAACACGCCGACCAGGGCTGGGGCGATGTCTTCCTCATCATCGACGGCTGGGGCAACTTCAAGGCCGAGTACGACATGTTGGAGGGCGTCGTCACCGATATCGCCGGCCGGGGACTCGGCTACGGCGTCCATGTCGTCATCACCGCTTCCCGCAACATGGAGGTCCGCGCATCGCTGAAGGACCAGCTGCTCAACCGGCTGGAACTGCGCCTCGGTGACACGATGGACTCGGAGTTCGACCGCAAGGTCGCCGCGAACGTCCCGGTCGGCGTCCCCGGCCGCGGTCAACTCCCGGAGAAGCTCCACTTCATGGGCGCTCAGCCGCGTATCGACAAGGGCCACGACCCCGACACCATGACCGAGGCGACGGCCGAACTGGTCCGCGCGGTCAGCACCTCCTGGTCCGGCCCGCCCGCCCCGCGCGTACGACTGCTCCCGCGCAAGCTCCGCGCGGACGAACTTCCCAAGGGCTTCGAATACCCGCAGCACGGCATCGCGATCGGCATCGACGAGACAAACCTGGAACCTGTATTCGTCGATTTCGACACCGACCCGTTCTTCGTCATCTTCGGTGAAAGCGAATCGGGCAAGACATCGCTCATCCGTCTCATCGTCAAGCAGATCATCGAGCGGTACGGGCCGGACGAGGCGAAAATCGTGGTGGGCGACTACCGCCGCTCCCTGCTCGGTGTCATCCCGGACAGCCATCTCCTCGAGTACGCCCCGATCGCGTCCGCCCTGGAACTCCACGCCAATGCGCTGAACGGGCTGATGGAACGGCGCGCCCCCAAGCCGGACATCACCCCTCAGCAGCTGCGCGACCGCAGCTGGTGGAGCGGCCCCCAGTTCTTCGTCATCATCGACGACTACGAGCTGGTTTCCACCAGCACCGGTAACCCGCTGGCAATCCTCACCGAAAACCTGCCCTTCGCACGGGACGTCGGTATGCGCTTCATCATCGCCCGCAATACCGCGGGCGCCTCCCGTTCGATGTTCGAGACCTTTATGCAGCGCGTGAAGGAACTCGGCGCCCAGGGCATGGTGCTGTCCGGTGACCCCGGCGAGGGCGATGTCTTCGGCGGAGTCCGCCCACGGCCCATGCCACCCGGCCGCGGTTTCTTCGTCTCGCGTAAGCGTGGGGTGCCGCTGACGCAGGTGGGGTGGCTGCCGGAGCAGTAGAGCGGCAAGGGCAGGGGGCTGCGGTCCGCGCAGGTCCCTGCTAGCTTGACGTGTACATAGAGTAGTTCGCTTTGCGACTTCATACACTGGGGGAATCATGTCGTTCGAGGACGAATGGGCTGGTATCAAGGCCGAAGCCGCAAAGCAACAGGAATCCCATATGCGGCTCAATCAGCTCGACGACGGCAACGGCGGCCGGGGAATTCCGCAGAAGAAGCTGAAGGTCACCGCTTCGGTACTGCGAAACAAAGCCGGCAAGGTCGACCACGTGAGCACCGGCTTCGCCAAAGCGGACAACGAGACGATGACCGAGACCGGCCAGGTGAAAGCGAGCCTCAAGGGCTTCGACTCCGCAGCGGCGTTCGCCACGTTCCAGGAGCGGTGGCGATCCCAAATGCGTTACGCCCAGGGGCTTCTGTCGCAGGGCCTGGCAGGTCCGCTACGAGACGCCGCCACGCACTTCGAGGTGACCGACAAGGGCATCGGCGACCAGATCGACCGCGAGGGAAAGAAGCGGGACGGCGGCCAGGACAAGGTAGCCAGGTAGCACCTATCCCCCGGAACGACGGTCCCAGCTCAAGGCGGAAGCGCATATGGTCACCTATCACACGCTCATCACCGTCAACCTCACCCCACTCTCCGAAGCGGTCGACAAGTGGCGCACCCTGCCCGGGAAATTCCGACAGGTCGGCACGAATCTGCGCACTGAAGTGCAGACCCCTCTGACCAATTCGGATTGGGAGGGCGAGGCAGCGGATTCGGCTTTCAAGCGGATGCAAAAGGCAGCCAAGGAGATTGAACTGGCCGCCTGCGAAGCCGAGGACGTTCATGGCCTGCTGCATGACGCGTACACGGCGTTCAAGAACGCCAAGAAGAAGCTCCAGGAGTACAAGAAGGACATCGAGGAGGCGAAGCACCTGGCCATCGACGACACAGGGCACGTCTCCTACAAGCCGACGAACCTCGACGATCTCACGCCGGCGCAACAGGGGCTACAGGCGAAGAACTTCAGTGAGGTCGTAGCGAACTACAACAGTTACATCAACGATGTCGTCTCCAACGCCACCACGACCGACGAGATTCTTGCCTGGGCGCTGACCCAGGACGGCAACGGCCGGGATGAGGGCTTCTCCGACGACGGGTACGGCAGCACCAAGGACGCGAAGGCTGGGCGCGAGCAGGCACGCAAGGACCTCAAAGAGGTCGAGGAACTGGCGAAGTCCAAGAAGAACCTCAGCGCCACCGAGATCGCCCGGGCGAACACGCTCCTCTCCCGGCACGAGGGCGACCCCTACTTCTCCGAGAAGTTCGCCACCGATCTCGGCCCCAAGGGAACCCTGGAATTCTGGCAGCACGTCACGACCGGCCAGCAATTCGGCGACGAGCGCACCAAGAACCTGGAGAAACTCCAGAGATCACTCGGCTACACCCTTGCCACCGCCTCTCACTCCAACAGCGATGAGATGAAGCAGTGGAAGAAGGACATCATCAAGCTGGGGCCCCGGCGCGTCATGGACACCGACTGGGAGGCCGGGACGAGCACTCCGGGGTCCTATGGCTTCCAGGTGATGAGCAGCCTGCTGCGGTACGGCGAATACGACAAGGACTTCCTCGTCGACTACGGCAAGGGCTATCCCGATCCACACAGCAAGGACGGTCGCACCGGCGGCCTGTTCGAGTTCGACCGCAAACACAAGGATGACCTGAAGGATCTCTACTGGCCCGACGGGTACGAGACGTACGTCAACTTCGGCGAGGACAATGACCACGGAGTCGACCCCATGGCGGGCTACATGGAGTCGCTGGGGCACAATCCGGAAGCGGCCCAGACCATTTTCCACCAGGACCGCTTTGAGCAGGATGACAAGGTCCCGCCGAACGACGATCTCATGTATCTGCTCAAAGAGCGCAAATGGCTGAATGGAAACTTCTACGCCGAGGACGGTAAGGGATTCGGCTATGACGAGCTGGGACACGCCTTCGAGGCTGCCGCGCTGGGACATCCCTACGACCAGCCCGAGCTGGGCCTCAACCGCAACCCCGCCAGTGTCAATGTCGCAACCCAGCTGATCAGTGTGGTCGGTGACAACTCCGGTATCCTCGCGGACAAGTCCGGCCTCAGTGACAGTTTGGCTCGCGTGGGCGCCGGCTACATCGACAATCTGGACTGGGCCACTGCCAACCATGGCGATGCCGAATCCGGGGCGAAAACCCGCGACGCGGCTTTCGGCGCACTCGGCTCATCCGACATCTCCATCGCCAATGAAACAGCCAAGAACTTCCTGTCGGCGGTCGGCAGAGATGACAGCGGCTATCAGATTCTCTCCGCAGCCCAGCACGACTTCACGACGGACGTACTCAAGGCCCACCCGAAGGCGGACGACGCTCTCACCCTGGCTCTGGGCACCGGCGCCGAGACGCAGGGCATCCTGGACGAGGCCCGCTCGGACGCCATCATGAGCGACGCGAACGACAGCAAAGAGGAGAAGGCGAGGAAGCTGTCGGAAGCCGGGGAATGGCAGAAGTACCGGACGAGTACCGGGATCAGCACCGTCACCAGCCTCGTCACCGTCCCGTTCGAGGCGGCGAGGGCGACGCCTTTCGTCACACCCTTCGTCGACGCCGCCACCGGTGCCATCGACACCCAGGCCGGTATCAACATCGACCGGGAGATCGAGAAACAGCAGAAGGAGTTCGACGACAAGGTCGACGCGGATGCTCACAACATGCAGAAGAAGTTTGTCGAAGCGAGCCAGCGTCGTTCGGTCAACCCACTCGATGCCTATATCGCCGCCCATCCTGAACTCGACGACGGTGCCTGGTACAACCAGGCCAGCGAGCGTGTGAAGGCTGGCTACATACGCGGCGTGGGTGACGCCCAACTGACCGGGAGCGGCAGCTAATGGAGCCGACAGGAGAGATCGTGCCACGCAAATTTCGCCTGACTTTTGGGCGACTGGCAGCCCTTGCCTGCACATCTGTCATCGCCGTCACGGGCTGTGGCGGCGACGACGAGTCCAAGGATCCGAAGCCGACCGCCAAGCCAACGGCCGACGCCGGGCTCATTCCTGTCGCCCAGGCATGCGGCGGCCTGTTCGACAAGGCCATCGCGAAGGAGGCTCAGGAGCCGAACGGACCCAGCAAGGTCTATCCGGTCAAGACCAGGAGCACCGACCAAGTGTCGAAGGCGCTGCGCGAGGAGTCGGCCAGGAGAAGCACGCCCGAGGACCTCTGCACTTTGACGGACAAGGCCGACGGCAAAGAGTTGCTCGCCATCACCGTCGCGTGGACTCCCCACTCGCCCCCATCGGGCCGGTCGGTGCACTACACGACCACCGTCGGTCCGGAAGACGCCGGCAGGCTCGTCGTCACATGTGACATCGGCAGCAGCGGCGGGACAGCATCGGGAGGGGGTCGTTCCCTGGAGTTCGCCATGCGCGACTACTTCACCGTCAGCGACCACTCGCACGCCAAACTGCTCATCGCCTCGGCAAAAAAGATAACGGCGCAGCTGGACTGCCAGAAAGATCCCGAATACCCCGATCCGAAGGTTGTAGCACCGCCGCCGAAGCCGGGGTTGCGGTAAGACGTGAATATGGGTGTGGGCAACCGCTTCAGCGGTTGCCCACACCCATACTGCGTGCGACGCACTCTCAGAACGTGATGTCCTGGAACAGCTGGGCCGACTTCTTGTCGGTCGCGTGGTAGTCCATGCTGCCGGTCCTGACCTTGGTCGCCACCTCTTTGAGCGTGCTCTCGATGTGGTTGGCGCGCGTCTTGAACTGCCTCTCCGCGGCCAGCATCATCTGGTGAGCCTCGCCCTCCCAACCGTCGGTGACACCCTTCACCGCGGCGATGATGGCCTCGATCTGCTGGCTCACCACCCTGGCGCCGCGCTCGAGGTCACCGGCGGTGTCCTCGAGCGAGTTGTATGTGACCTTGATGTCCATCCCGTCACCGGACACTTATGCTCCACCCCTCGTGGTGTCTTGATGGTTGTCGATCATTTCCGTCCCAAGGGCCCACCTTGATGGCCCCGTGGACGACTAGAACTGGTCGACCTTGCTGTGGGCCAGGCCATCCGCACCACGACCGAGCTGCCCGCCCGCCTCGCTGCCATTGACGTCAATGCTGCGGAGCTGGGATGCGATCTCGGTGTCGTTGGCACCACCGGAACGGTGCGTGAGCTGCACCGCCTCGTGGATGTTGACGATCAGCTGACGCAGGGCCTCGTGATCCTCGTTCAGGCTCATCTGAGCCCTCCTGAACGCGCTTCCGCCCTGACCGGTCCAGGCGGCCTCCACCGTGTCAATGGCGTTGATCAGCGTGCGCAGGTTCTGTGAGAGGTCCTCACTGACACGCCCGAGGTCGCCCTCGAACTTCCTGAAATGTGCATCGCTTATCCGCTGCGAGCCCGACATCTTTCCACCTTCCCCCATGATGTGTTGGTGAGCCGAGCTGGGGATTCTTTCGTCAGCTCACCACTCTGTGGAGTTTCCTACCCGACATGGCAGGAAGCGTATAGCTGTAGTTGGTGCTGGTTACGGCCTGGCCATCGTTCCACCACGACGCCGCACAACGGTGAAGGCGACCGCGGCCCCGACGACCACAACGCCCGCACCCAAGGCGACCCAGAGCGTCGTATTACCGCCGTCGTCGCTCGTTTTGGCCTCCGCTGCGGGTTTCTCGGCAGCTTGCTCATCCGATGCGGGGGACTGTGAGGGATCCCCCGCGGGCTTAGACGCCGACCCGGAAGGCTCCGGTTTCGTCGCCCCCTCACGAGCGAGCAATGGATTCGTGTTGGCCGGCCCCGGATCCCCCTCGCCATCAAGGAGCACCTTGCGAGGACGGACCGAGCCATACCCGAGGTAACTGCTCGGGATGTCACCGGTCGTGGGCTTCGCTGCGGTCTGCATCATGACGCGCAGGACCTGGTTGTTGGTCCACTTGGGGTGCTTGGACCAGATCAGGGCGGCGGAGGCGGAGGTGATGGCGGTGGCTTGGCTGGTGCCATGCGAAGTGCAGACGTTACTCCCGCAGCGAATGGGGATTTCGTCCCCGATGGCCACCAGCCCCACTTGATCGCCAGACGTAGAGAACCCAGCCACCTTCCCCGTACGATTGATGGCGCCCACACCTACGACGCCGGAAAGTGAAGATGGGTACTCGGGATAGTTTTCCTTATCCCCGCTGTTCCCCGTGGCAGCGAATATCAAGGCACCTTTGTTGATCGCGTACTTTACGGCGGCTCGAGCCTTGGTGAAGTACATGGAACTCGTGCCCCCTGTCCCAAGAGAGATATTCAGGACTCGAGCACCGTGATCCACCGCATACCTGATGGCCCTGGAAATTAGTGGGTCAGCGGCATCCGTCCTGCCATCAACCATAGCTTTGATGGGAAGGATCTTGGATTCCGGCGCCAACCCCTGGATGCCACCGCCGCTCCCCGTCCCGGCGATGAGAGCGGCCATGTTAGTCCCATGCCCATTCTCATCTTTATTCACATCTGTTGGTGAGTTAGAGGCGTCTATACCGGACAGCACTTGCCCTTGTAGCTCGGGCAGCGATGCCTTAACGCCCGTGTCGATAACGGCGACGGTGACCCCTTTGCCCTTACTCACCTTCCACATGTCCTCGGCCTGCATGTCCTTCAGGTACCACTGCTGAGAGCTGATGTCCTGTGCGGCTGCCGCGGGCGCGATACCACCCACCGCCATGAGCCCGGCTCCGAGTATCGCCAGAGCCGATAGGGAACGCCGCCGCGCTCCGTACTTCTGAAAGGGCATAGGTGAGTGCTCTCCTCGGCGTTGCACAGCGATCTGTCGATCTAGTCGATGACCGGCGGGATCGTGTCACGCCGCCCACCCGACCAGTTCTCTTCGTCGTCCTGAAGGTAATCGGGCCTGGAGCCGGAGGGTTCCGAGCCGTTCGGTGCTCCCCTGCCCGAGCGTGGCATCGGCTCAGGCTGTTGGTTGGCCCGTACAAGCCCGGATCCCCCTGGGGTGAACTCCGACTGCGTTCCGCGCGCGGAGCGCGCACCGCTGACGGAACCTCCCGACTCCGACGCGCGCCGCTGGCCCTGGCCACCACTGCCCCCAGGGGCGTGCGTACCACTCTCGGCGGATACACCGCCCGCGCCCAGGGGACCACGCCTTGGAGGGATACCGTGTTCGTCTCCGACGGCCGTCCCCCGCGGCAAACGCTGCCCATTCGCGTTGTTCGGTCCTCGTGGACTGTCCACGGTCCCACCCGGCTCCGAGGCGAGCCGCCGGCCCGACCCCCCATTCACAGGCGGAGGCGTGCCTTTGAAGCCGTGTGTGGCGGGCCCCACCGGCCCGCGCCTCATCAGCCCTTGCTCTTCTCCGATGACTCTGCCCCGAGGAATCCGCGGAGTGTTGGTTTGCCCGGGTGGGCGAGCCTGGGTCCCGCCGTGGATGCCGTCAGGCAACCCGGTTCGAGGAATGCCCGTCGGCCGAGGTTGCTTTCCCCCACCTTGGTAAGGCGCAATGGGTCCACGTACGGGGTTCCCCCCACCTCGCATAGGCGGCGGGGCACTTGGCAGGAGCGGCCTGGGTCCGTTTGGCACCACAGGGTTTATGTGCTGCTGAGACGCATCCTGCGGCGGTGAAACAGGGGGCCTGCTTTGATCGATGACGTCAGGTGAAGGTGGCGTCATCGTGGAGTCAATGCTGATCCTGGCGTCCCCCACAGCATTCGGCACAACGTCCACATTCGAGTCGCCGTGCCCTGTGGGGACGGCTGCCGACTGAGACGCAGTGACAGCCCCCGGACCCCCACCGAGATGAGAAGCACCGGATACCGGTGTACCTACCTCGGATTGAGCCGTCTCTGAGGAGCCGGGTGCAGGCGGGTTGTAATGCGGGGCGAACCCGGGCGGCAAGGGCGGAAAGTTCGGCTCCTCGAGATTGTTGATCTCCGTGTAAGCCGTCTCGTAATACGAGTCCAGCTTGTCCATCTGCTGGAGCGCTTCCAGGTGGTGCTTATCCGCGACCGCCTGCTCCGCATCGCTCTTGTGCTTCTTGTCATCGGCCGCCGTCGGGGCCGGCATCGCGGCCTTGACCTCGGTCAGACCCTGGCCCGCAGCGGTCATGTGTACGCCGACGAGCAAGGTGAAGTCAGCCATCTTGTGGGTCTGTTTGGCCACCTCACGACCCCACTCGCGGAAGGCGTCGGCACCGTCGCCCTCCCAGTGCACCCGCTCAGCGTGTGCCTTGAGCTCCTCCGCGATGGCACTGATGTCGTCGAAGGCAGCCGTCAAAGCGGCCCCGACATCGGTCAGCGCGGTCGGCTTCGCGGTCGCGACCATGTTGTAGAGCTCGTCGTGGGACCGTTTCTCGAACTTCCCTCCGGCCATCTACCTTCTCCCCCTCACAGCGCGTCGCCCCCGACCTCTTTGCCCTTGTGGTTCCCGCCCTGACCAGCGTGCTTCTGGGGGGCCTCGCGGTAGTATTTCTGCGCGCGTGCCTGGATCTCCTGCATTCGGCGGGCCTGCTCGGCGTCCATGCCGTCGAAGCCGCGCTCGGCGACGATCGCCATGAGGCCCATGGCCTCGATCTGGTCACCGAAGGACTTGGACAGGGTCTCCAGCCGCGCGTGGACCTTCTCATAGAGGTTGGCCAGATCGTCAGCGGAGGTGAACCCGGGGCCCGAGCCGTACGCGTCCCGAGTGATGGACTGTTGCGAGATCGTCTTGCGCGATGCCGGAGACTTATCAAGGTCGGTCAGAACCTTGTCCAAGCGCTTCTTGAACTTGGCAAGGGTCTCGGCTTCCTTGACCAGCCTCTTGCCGAACGGCGTCTGCGGCACAGACCCCGGCTCTATGGGCCTCACGCTGTCCCTCCCCGTATGACACCAACGATGTCCTAAGCCACTCTATCCATCAGACTTGGACACCCCAACTGCCCCGCAGCTACGGGCCGTCGACGGTTCAGTAACGGCCCCTCCCCCAAACGACGCATACGAGGCACACGTCACATCCAGCGACACTAACGACTTCACCACAGGCGCGCATGAGTACGCATACCTATTTCCCGGGACGACAGCACAGGTGTGCGCTCCGCCCTCAGGACGAGACGCGCCATCGGCACCGGGCGGGGGCCTGGTGGGGACAGCCCCCGCCCCGGCTTGCCGCAGCCAGGCAGCGGGGGCGCGAGGTAGGCAGGAGTACCGAGATCAACATCGGGGGACCGACCGCTTCGTCCCTACCTGTCCGAGTCCCCCGGCACGGGCACCCGCGCCGATTATTGGTCGTTGGGTTTGTAAGACTTATCGACGTAGCAGGGCGATGCCAGGGAGACCGAGATGCTGTCACGCATCTTCTTCTCCCACTTCGATGGGTTCGGGTAGGTGGAAGGAAGACTTAGTTCGATCGTGACCGTGTAGTGCTCCTTTTTGTCCTCTACCTCAAGTCGGAGCTGACGCGCCTTGGAGTTGGCCTCTCCATAGCGATAGACCTTCCAGCCCTGCTTCGGGAGTTCGCGATAAAGCCTGTCCATGGCCTCCTTCAGAGCATCCGCTGATGGCCCCACCACCGACCACCAATGGTTCACACGGTAGCCGTGTTCAACGTCCTTGCAGGGGCTGGCGTGCGGGGCGGCGGGGGAAACGTCGCCCCGGAGCTCAGAGAGGTCGAGGATCTTGCTGGACTGCCGCCTGGCCAAGTCCTTCGCATCCTCTAGGGCCATACGCCGTGGCGTGTAGTCCAGACCGTCTTCGTCTTTTGTCACCGTTGAACATCCTGTCGCGGCGATGAGGGCAGACATCGCGAGGCCGACACGCAAGGCGAATCGGCGTTGTACGGATTCCGTCACTTGCGTGTCACTTCCCCATACCTTCCGACCACAACCTTTGCCTGGTTCTGAAGACTCTCGGAGTCTTCATCCCAGTAGCCGCTGTGCCCTGACGTGTCAGTGTTGACGACATTGCCCCCGAAATCAGGGTCGGTTGGCTCGCGCGGATCAATTCGAATCACTCCGAGCCTGATTCCGTTTTCGTCCGTTGGGTTCAGATCGGCCGGGCCGGACATGCCGTCCCCATCAAACCAGGGAATAATATCCGGCATCTCAAAATTGACATCTTTTTTGGCATGCCCCCAGGACCCCACTTCAGGAACCGGGTCGCTTGAAGGCCACGGTATCTCGCTCTTCCCGGCGTCGGCTGCCCAGACATGATCCTCGCCGACATCGAGATCTGAAGCATGGCCGACCTGCATACCAGGGCTACCCGCCACAAAGATGTCGTCCGCTGCCAGATCCCCCTGACGGGCCGCAGATCCGATAACGGTGCTCCCATAGCTGTGACCTTCGATGGTCAAGTGTCCAGGATCCCCATTATGAGAAGCACGCAGGCCGCTGACGAAGTCGTTCAATTTGGGTCCACCGTCGTCAGCATAACTACTTTTGGGCGCATCGGCCACGATACTCTGCGGGGCATCGTAACCAAGCCATGTAATAGTGGAGACGTTCTGCCCTTGCGCTATGCCATCACTTGCTCTCCATAGCTTTTCCATTCGCCCGACATCTCCACCTATTTTCTCAAGGTTCGACGTGGTCCCTGGAACGTAGACTGCCGTATGGTCTGCTGTGTCGGGATTACCGTTGGCCACGATGGCGTGACCTTCGCCCTTAGTATCGAAGCCGAGCAAATACGCTTTCGGCAACGGTTTCTCTCCAGGGTGCTTGGGATCCACCTGCCCCGTCCGGTCGAAGCGGTCCTGGATGGCTTCCATCCCCTTCAGCGCCGCTTTCAACTCTCGCTCTTTGTCTCCGTACCGCTTATCCCAAGCGACCCACTCTCCGCTGTACGCGTTGCCCGGAACGGCATCGCGTATACCTACATATTTATTCGGCTCCTTTGGAATCTCCTGAAGCTGCATTGAGTACTCGCCGTGCTTCTCCGCGAGCACGACGCGGTTAGCCTCATCCCGAACATCTGCCGGAATGCCGTTGAGTGATCCGAGACTGTCGGGGTATACAGAGGCGTAAGTCGATTTCTCCTGATCGGAAAGCCCCTTCCACCACTTGGCGTTATCTTCCGGGTTGCCGTGCTCAGGCGGGTGCTTGATCTCGCCAAGGTAATCCTTCGCGCCATGGCGGACTCCAGTGGCGTCCTTTTTCGCGTCAGCCCAGTCCTCCGCGGCGACGACCAGATCGTCGTCGGCCTTCAGCGCTCGTAGCTTGGGGGCCCATTTCTCATCGGCCTGTGTGGCCTGATCGACGGCTTGGGCGATGCGGTTCGCGATGGCCACCGCGCGGCCGAAGTTCGGGTTGGGGTGGATGTTCGCGGCCTGGCGCTCCAGGGCTGAGGCTACGTCGTTCGCGTCGCCGGTCGGGTCGATCGGCTGGTTCGTCGGCTTGCCCTTCGCGCTGCCCTTGACCGTGCCGCCCTCCGGCACTTTGCCGTCGACCTTGTCGCCGGCCGCCGGGTAGCTCACCGAGCCATCGGGGCCCACGGAGAACTTCTCTGCCGCGGCGTCCTCTACAGCGGCTTCGAGTCTGTTCTTGGCCGCTCGTAATTCATAGGCCAGAGAATTGAGAGCGATGGTGATGAGGGCGCATTCGACCTGGGTGTAGTGGAAGTTCGTCGCCAGCTTCCGGAGCTGTATCACGGCGGCGTCGACGGCCTCACCCTCGAGCGTATTCCGCACGCCTGCGGCTATCCGTTGCTCGAGGTCGTCCTTGACCTGGCTGGCCATGTCACCGACGGTTCGGTAGCCATCCGCCGCATCCTCGAACTCCGATGGCTTGAGGGATTTGAGCGTCGCGTAGTCCATCGGTCCGCGTCACCGACCCCGGCTCTCGCCACCGACGGGCTTCGTGTCCTTGTACAGGCCGTCCAACCCGTCGAACGCGCCCTTGATGGCCTCGTCGTTCTTGTAGTGGTGGTCCCCGGCCCTCTCAAGCCGGTCCTGGATCGCCCCGCACCTACCGCTCACGCCATTCAGATAGCGCTTCCAGGAGCTGTAGAGCTCCCGTTGAGCCGCCGCGCTCTCGATGCCGCCCCCGCTCTCGCTACCCGCGCCCAGGCCGGTCTGCTCCTCCTCCAGCTTCGTCAGCGCCGTCTTGATGTCCCCCCGGAGCTTGCCGACTCCTCCGGCCGCCGTCGTCCAGGCGTTCTTGCTGGACTTCAGGTTGCCGGATCCGCCTTGCCCCCAGTTGGGCTTGTTGTCGGCGCTCGCGAGACTCATTCCGGTCTCTCCGGACGCCTCGCGCTTCATCTGCTCCCATTCGGCATCAAACGTCGACATATGCCCCCCACTCATGTGATTCACAGCGACGTCAAATGGCTCAGTGTAGGGGAACGATCAAGCACCCCCCTGAGTACTTCTACTCAGCCGGGCCAGAGCGCCGGCGCCTCCGTTCGTTCAGAACTGCCGCCAGTCCCGCGATGCCCGCCACCACAACGGCCGCGGCTCCCACGGAGTACGTCGCGACCCGTTCCTTGCGCTCCTGAGGGGTTTCGCCCAAGGCCATGGGAGCGCGGTCGGGCGCGGCGGCGCCGTGTGCGGCGCCCTTGTCCAGGGTGACGTGGTCGATGCGGGTCTCGTCCTCGGTGAGGGCGCGGACGGGGTCAACGACACCCCATCCGATGAAGAGGTCATGGTGGTTGACGGCTCGCTCGGCGGTCTGCTCGATCTGGGCGACCACCTCGTTCTGCTTCCAGTCCGGGTGCTTGGCACGGATCAGGGCGGCGACACCGGCGACGTACGGCGCGGAGAAGCTGGTGCCGTTGTCCACGCATTGGCCGCCCTTGGGGACGGTGGAGACCATTTCGACACCGGGAGCGGCCACATCGACGAAGTCACCGGACTGGGAGAAAGGGGCGCGCTCGTTGTTGCGGTCCGAGGCGCCGACGGCGAGGACGCCGTCGTAAGCGGCCGGGTAGGTCAGCTTGACCTTGCCGTCGAGACCGTCGTTGCCCGCGGAGGCGACCACGACGACATCCGCTTGCAGCGCGTTCTCAACGGCTTGCTCCAGATTGCTGTTTGCCTGGAGTGGTTTGATGGTGTCCTGGGAGATATTGATGACGCGGGCTCCCGCGTCAACCGCCCAGTCGATCGCCGTGGCCATGGTGTCGGTGGTACCGGAGCCCTTTTCATCGTTCTGCCGGATCGGGATGATCTCGGCTTTCGGAGCGATACCGACGAATCCCGTTCCCGAGCGCGGACGAGCGGCGATGATGCCGGCGACCTTGGTTCCGTGGCCGACCGAGTCGTCCGTCCCGTCGCCCTTTTTCCCCTTGGCCAGACTCTTCTTGCCGCCCTTGCGGACCTCTTTGCCGTGCTTGGTGTCGACGGCGTCTTTGAGCTGGGGATTGGTGTTGTCAACACCCGTGTCGATGACAGCGACTTTGACCGGACGGCCCTCCGGGTCCAGCCCCTTGGTGTCCTCCCACAGCTGGTCGAGCATGACACGCTGAAGGGACCAGGGGGTGCCCTTGATCTGCTTGGCGGGATAAGTGCATTCGCCACTGCCTGCGAGGGACAGGTCCGGCGCCGCTGAGGCCGAAGTCGGTCCGGCCGCCGCGGTCAGCGCCGTGAGGGCTGTGGCCGCCGAGAGGGCGAAGGGTTTGATGGTGCGCCGCATAAGTTCGCGCTTCCTCATGTCCTATGACCCCTGGGGCTGCCTGGCGCTGTTGGCGTCGAGACGCGGACCGGTGGGCAGGAATTCGGACCAGTCCGCGGGCACCGGAATCGGGTTGACGTCCTGGTATCCGAGGCTGCGCTGGGCCCTGTTGGCGTCCTGCTGCGCCTGAGCGGCCTTGTCCTTGTCGGAGCCCTCGTCACCGATCTTCGACTTGCCGGAATCGCTGTCGTTATTGGACTGGACCGAGTAGCGAAGCCCGGTGTCGGTCACCAGGAAGACCGGACCATTCTTGATCTGACGCCCACTCACCTGACGGTAGAGCACTCCCGACCCCGGGGTCACATACGCGCTGGTGGCACCGTCGGGAATGGTGGCCGGGAAGTCCCTGCCAGCCCAAGTGGCCACCTTGGAACCACCCTTGGCAGTCACACCGTCCATGATGCTGCAACTGGTGTCGCGGGCTGCGCTGCCCAGTGCGGGATCGACGGAGTTGGCCTGGTTCGGGATTTCGCTGGGCCAGTGGTACTGGCCGTAGAACTCCTTCGTGTCCGGGGTGAACGACGGGGCACCCACTCGCTTGGCCAGACTCGCCTCATTGATGGAAGTCTTACTCCTGAGCAGGAGCTTGGCGACGAACTCCGAGACCCGCTGGACCTTTCCCGGCAGCACCACATACTTCTGGGTGCCGGCTCCGGTGGGCGCCTCAAGCACCATTCCCACCCGGTTCGCCTCGCCGAGGCTCGGCACCCCGGCGTCATCGCCGATGCCGCCCGGAACCTGCGGAAAGTCGATCGGCACCCCGTCCCTGAAGGTCGCCAGCCAGTCCCTGGTGACCCGCTGTGGCTGAGCCCCGTCGTGAAAGATCGAGCGCAGCAGAAGATTGCTGTCCGCGGCGGACTTCGCCTTCCAGTCTTTGCCTCCGATCAAATACTTGACGCCCCGCGGGTCGACGAGATAGCGGGCACCGTCCTGGCCCTGCACATAGAGAGCCTGGCCGCCATGGAGCGCCTGGGACCCCCGCAGCTTCTTCAGCTTCGGGTCCCGCTCGGAGAAGAGGAAGACGGCTTTCTGGGTGGTGTTCCCATTCCCGCCTGGCTGTTCACAGACCGCCCAGGTCATGCGCTTCTTCGCCTCGTCCGCACTGGGGATGCGGTCCGGTGCGTACGGGATGCCGATCGTGGGGCCACGCGGGATGTGGCCGTCGTCGAGCTCCGACTCCTTGACCTTGATGACGCTGGACTTATCGGGGTCGAGAAGGAGCTTGGCGGAGGCGAGGTTCAGCACGGGATGGAGTTGAGGCTTGCCACCAGTCTTCAGGATGACGTACCGAGTGGTGGAGTCACTGCCGACGATCACATGCGATTCCGGGGTGTCCCACCCCTTGGGGGCAACGGGTTTGAACATCCCCCAGGCCCCGAAACCGGCGAGGATCAGGGCCCCGACGACGACTCCGGGAAGGACCGCGCGCAATGGACGTGGCGCCCCCTCCTCCGTACCGCTCGGCGTGGGTTGCAAAAACGCGGCGACCGTCCGCTTCTTCGCAAAGATGTAGGCGTTGAGTTCATCCCGCCGTGATGCCATTTTTAGCCGCTTCTCCCCGCTTTTCGGCCTCGGTAGTCAGGTAGCCTGCCCTCGGTCCTGGTGTCGTACCGACCCTCTACTATGCCGGTAGTGAACTGGCTCATGCTGCCCGGGGACACTCACCGGGGGCGATCGACGACCAGGCCGTTCGGGCCGGTTTCGGACATTAGGGGGCTGACGGGGATGGCTGCCGCAACGCGCGCACGTACCGCCAGGAGCGCGTCCGGCCGAGGAGCACCGAGCGGATCCCGTCCGCCCGCGCCCGCTGACGCTCCACCGACAGCGCCCCCCATCGCCTCCGCCACCCCGCGCACGATGTCCCGGCCAGGCAGCATCGGCCCCCTGCGGTTGCAGCAATTCGTGCTGATCGAGGTAGCCGCGGCGATCGTGCTGGCCGCGGGGGTCGTCAACAAGTTCCTGCTGCTGCCCGCCGGAGCCGTGGGTATCGTCCTGGTTCTGCTGGCCGTGGTCACGCGCCATCAGCAGCCGATACCGGAGTGGCTGGGCACCGCGCTTGCCCTGCGCAGGCGCCAGCGGCAAGCGGCGAAGCCGATCGAGGCGGGCGCGGACCCCGGTTTCACGCCCGCCCTGGAGTGCGAACCGGCCCTGCGCACCTATACGTTCACCGATCGTGAGCGGCGCATGGTCGGCCTGGTGGGCGACGGCACCTTTCTGACCGCGATCCTTCAGGTGGACGCGACAGATTCGCCGCTGCGCCCTCACCGTACCCAGCGTCCGCTTCCGCTCTCACTGCTGCGCGACGCCATGGACGTCGACGGAATCGCGCTGGAGTCCGTGCAGGTGGTGCAGCATGCTCTGGCGGCGCCCGCACCCCATCTGTCGGCCCAGACGGTGCCCGTGCGCAACTACGGGCCGCTTCAGGAGCAGACGGGAGCACCCGCGGTCCGTCTGACGTGGGTCGCGTTGAAGTTCGACCCGGAGCTCTGTCCGGAGGCCGTAGCGGCCCGAGGCGGGGGCCTGGAGGGTGCGCAGCGATGTGTGCTGCGGGCGGCGGATCAGCTGTCGAGCAGGCTTCAGGGGGCAGGTTTCGGCGTGACGCTCCTGCCGGAGGAAGGCGTGACAGCGGCGATCGCCACCGCCGCCAGCGTCAACCCGAGGGCGACGGCGCAGGCCCGGCAGACCAACACGCTCAGCCGACGCACGGTGGAGAGCACACGAGCCTGGCGCTGCGACGACCGGTGGCACACCACGTACTGGATCAGCCGCTGGCCGCAGTTGGGACCGGGCGCCACACCCCTTCCCCAACTGGCCGCGCTGCTGACCTCGCTGCCCGCGCTCGGGACCACGCTCAGCCTCACCCTGCGACGGGGCGGGACACAGGGCGGCCGGCCCGCGCCCACGGTGACCGGGCATGTGCGGATCACCGGTCATAGCGCGGACGACCTGGTCGGGATGAGGCGTGAGCTCCAGCGCACCGCCCGTGGGGTACGGGTGGGTCTCGCACGGCTGGACCGCGAGCAGGTACCGGGCGTACTCGCCACTCTGCCCCTGGGAGGTACCCGCTGATGGCCATGCAGACGACCGCCTCAGGCGGCCCTTCTTACGCTCCGGCCTCCGCACCTGGCCATATGCCAGGTCAGACGGACGAGCCGGTGGCACCCGCCCCGCGCAGGATGCGACGGGGGTTCGGGCTGATCGGACCGCGGCGTCAGCGGCATGAACTCCCCCCGGAGCAGTTCGACGCACTGGCACTGCCGATCGGCGACGACGGGGTGATGATCGGTGTCGGCGCGCGGGATCAACCCGCGGTACTGGGCCTGCACCGTCCCATGCCCTTCAACGTCGTCCTGGTCGGCGGGCTCTGGACAGCTCAGGTGATCGGGCTGCGAGCGGTCGCCACGGGCGCGCGGGTCACCGTGGAGACCGGCCGGCAGCAGATGTGGGCGTCATTGGCGCAGGCCGCGAATGGCGGATACCAGAGCATGACGCTCCACGACGTGGGGCGTGTGCCACCGCAGGGACCCTCGATCGGCAGCCCCGTCCTGGTGATCCGTGACGCGGGCATGCGACCGCCGCGCGGGCGGGTGACCTCGGCACCTTGGCAGTCCGTGCTGACGCTTCTGCCCTACCTGAGCCCGGTCGCACCCCGGCTCATGGAGAACGCGGACCTGGTGGGCATCCAGCGGGTGTCCCCCGAGGAGGCCGTCCAGGTCGGGCGGATCATGGGGCTGCCGTCCACGGACGTCGAGTCACTGTCCACGCTCCCTGACGGGGTCACTCTTTGGTGTGATCGCCAGTCCCGGCTCTATGTCGCGACACATCCGACGGATATCGAATCCGGCCTGTTGGGCGGGCCTCGCCGCATGGACTGACGGTGTTCGATTGCCGCCGCCCACACCGTGGATGAGACTGTCAGCCAAGCACCAGGCGGGCTTGTATCCGCGGTACCCGAAGGGATTCTCCACCGATGGCCGATGCCAAAGAGAAGGAAGAGCTGTACGCCCTCGACATCTCCGGTGTCGAGTGGCTCAGCGCACCTGGCAGCACCTCCGAGGATCGGGTGGAGATCGCCTACCTGCCGAACGGGGCGGTGGCCATGCGGAATTCGACCGACCCGCAGACCGTGCTCCGGTACACGGAGGCCGAATGGCGCGCCTTCGTCCTGGGCGCGAGGGACGGCGAATTCGATCTGAGCTGAGGAGCGTGCCCGTGGGTGCGGACACCGGTCGGTGTTCGCACCCACGGACGTCCCATCATTTGCCGGCGATCAGCGGCCGAAGGCCATCAGGAGTTTTTCGGTGGTGGCGTCGTTGCCGGTGATGCGGTTCGTGGCGATGTAGAAGTTGCCGTCGCGGTAGATGTGGGTGGCGGAGTAGAAGCCGCGCTCCGTTTTTTGGGTGGCCTGGGGCAGCCGTAGCAGGGCCTTGGGCTTGCCGCCGTTGGGGCCGATGCGGACGATCTGGCCGGGGGCGGCGTATGAGGGCTTTTCGTAGGTGATGAGAGTTCTGCCGTCCATGTTCAGCGGGAGCAGGAGCCGTCCGGCGACCTTGACGGCCCATTTCCTCTGGCCGGTGTTGAGGTCGAAGGCGTGGACCTCGTTTGTCGAGCCCAGGCCCTGGTCCTGGGTCATCTCGGTGGGCAGGTAGAAGGTGTCGGCGGAGACCGCTACGCCCTCGCAGTTGCCCATGTTCGTGCCGAAGATGTCCATTCCGCACTCCGGCTGGTAAGACCGCTTACCCAGCGCGAGGGCCGAGCGTTCCTTGCCGTCGTCCGAGATGGCAAGGACGCCGCCGGAGCGCCGGTTCTGGTCGATGAGGGCCACAACGGCTGGGCTGCTGGAGAAGATGTTGCTGACCTTGTAGCCCTTACGGATGGTGTAGGTCCACTTGATCGAGCCGCTGGGAGTGAGCTGCTGGAGCTTCGCCGTGCCGTTGGTGCAGGAGTAGGCGCGCAGCAGGACCTTGCCGCCCGCGTAACCGTCAATGGAGCAGCCCGCACTCGGTTTTTCGAGTGAGACTTCCTTGCCGTCGCTGACCCTGATGACGGCGGAGCCCCCGAACCAGGCCATACCGACGAGGTCGCCGCTCTGCGCCATGCCCACGTTGGTGTGGCCACCGCCCATGGAGCCGCCCTCGGGGGCGGCGTGGTCCCAGAGCTTGGCGCCCTTCTTCAGGTCGATCAGGGCGAGTTGGCTGCACGAGTTCTTTCCGTGGCCCTCGTAGGCGACCACGACCTTGCCGTCGGTCGTGGAGGTGGGAGCGGCGCAGACCGCCTTGGGGAGCGAGAGAGTCCACTTGCTGCCCCCTTCGTCGTTGTAGGCGACGATCTTGTTCTCGACCGTCTTGACGACATAGCCCTTCATCGCCCAGAAGCCCGGCACTTCGAGGTTGCTCTTGCTGACCTCGGGCGCGGGCGTCTGATAGAGGACCTTGGCCTCGCCCGCCCGCCGCTGGTCGTTGGGGTCGCTTTCACCGTTGCCGCGGCCGCCGGTGCTGTCGCCGTCACCGGTCGTCGGCTGAGGTGTCGGGTTCTGTGTCTCCGGCCGGCCCGGGGTGGTCGTAGTGGGTCCGGCGGTGGGCTTCTTACCGCCGTCATCGCCGCCCACCGCGGCGTACACCCCGCCACCCGCCGCGAGCAGTACCGCCACCGCCGCGCCGATGACGAGAACTTTCCGCTTCGGGCCCGGGCCGCCGCCGGTGGGTGGAGGCGTGCCGTACGGCCCACCGGGGGGCGGGGAGTATGGGCCGCCGTACCCCGGCTGCCGCGCATGCGGGTTCTGGGCGTACGGGTTCGTGGGATCCGGGCCGGAGGGGCCAGGCGTGCCGGGCGGCGGTGGGGGCGGGCTCGACGGGAGGGCACCGGTGTCCCATATCTGGGGCGGGGTATGACCCGTCGACGGAGCCGATGGAGATCTCGGGGGCACGGTGGGCGGCTCGGGTGGCGTAGGAGGTCTCCGCGGCGAGCCGAACCCGCCATGGCCTGGCTCCTGGGGCTCCTGAGACCGCTTGGGCTCTTGGGGCTCTGGGGGCGGGCCGAAGCCGCCGGAGGGCGGCTGCTTGGGGGGCTGGGGCGGCTGCGACATCTGCGCCTACCTCTCACACGAGTCAACCGACCGGTCGGCCTCCTCCCCGCCATCCGGTCGGCGGCACCGATCGGAAAGGAGCCTCGTGGTCGCAGATCCCACTGTGGAACGGCATTCGAGCGGGGGTTCTTTGTACCACCGGACGCTTGGACTTCCCCCCGTGGTTGCCGGGTACGTACCGCCGTAAGGCACGGTGAGGTCTCGGACAGCCTCGAGTGCGCGGATGGGCCTGCCCTCGTGGCGCTCATGGTGATTAGTCTTGGGGTGCGCGGTGGAGATCCTGCTCAGGGGTCCCCCGGCGTCAAAAGGGGAAAGCCGAACGGTCGGACGACAGTAGCGATCGGCAACAGATCGGCCTCGCCAAGAATTACAAGGGTGTTCGACCACACCAGGAGGCATTGTGAGCAGCGATCGGGACGAGATCCGCGCGGGCGGAAACACACCCGGCGATGATCGGTCCGACGCGGAGACCGAGCACACGGGCGAGTTCACCATCGACTACACCCCACCGGCCTGGTACACGCAGAACGCTTCGTCGTCGTCCTCGCCGTCCTCCACGGGGCCTGCGTCGACCGGCGGTTCCGGAGGCATCGGGGCGGGCGCCGGTGCGGGGGCGCCGCCTCCGCCGCCCACGGGCGCTCCGGTGGCGGTACCGGGGGCGCCGGAGCCGAGTGGCTTCTCGGGTGCTTGGCCGCAGCCGGCCGCGGCGCACTCCGACGATGTCGCGTCGGACGCCTCCGAAGTGGAGGAGGTCCACGCGCAGAAGGAGGGCGAGGCTCGGTCGGAACCGGAGGCCGAGGAGTCCGATGCGGGCGTCCACATGCCGCCTTTGCTCGACTCCGAGCCGGATTCGACTGGTACGCCCGTCCCCGAGCCCGAGTCCGAGCGCGAGCCCGAGTCCCGCGACTCTTCCGTCGGGGCTTCCGACGTCGAGGCGGAGGACTCCACTCCGGGTTCCGGTTCCGCTTCTGGTCCCGTCGATGACGACTTCACGCTGGCGCCCGCCGAAGGCGCGCGGGACGACGTCTCCCAGCCCGCCGCCGAGCCCGACTCCGACTCCGACTCCGACTCCGACTCCGACGAGAGCGACAACGGCGATGTGGTCAGCAGCTCCACCGTGCGGTTCTCCACCGCCTCGCTGCGGCGCGAGATGACCGAGAAGCGGAGTGAGGACCCCGAGGGCGCCCTTGCTGATTCCGGTTCGGGCTCGTCTTCCGGTTCTGGTTCTGGATTTGCTTCCGGTTCCGGTGCGGGTGCCGGCTCCGCGGACACGGACACGGACCGCCGTGACGACCGTACCGACGATGTGGGCAGCGAGGGCACGCTGCGCTTCTCCACCGCCGCGCTGCGGCGTGAGATGGAGGAGTTGAGGCGGGCGACCGCCGAGCCCGAGGACGCGGTGCCCGAGGACGCGGTCCCCGAAGACGCCGTGCCGCCGAGCGCGGCGCCCCCCGAGCAGCCCGCCGCCACCTGGGCCCCGCCGCCGGTTCCGCAGTCGGGGCTGCCGCCCCTGCCGCCGGACTTCCAGCCCGCCGCGCCCGAGGGCGCCGCACCGGCTCCCGGTCCCGCTCCGGTTCCGGAGCAGCGTACGGACGGGCCCGCCACCCCTGGCGCCGGTGTGCCGCTCCCGCCCCAGGACACCTCCTGGGCGCCTCCCCCGCCCCAGACGCAGCCCGGTCAGCCCGCCGCCGCGGCGCCGGGGCCGGAGCAGGGCCTGGGACCTCAGGGCGGATACGGCTATCCGCGGCCCGGTGAGGGCGCTCCGGGTATGGTCCCCGGCCAGCCCGGTCCGGCCCCGCTGCCGGATCAGGGCCAGGGGGCGCAGCCCCCGGCGGCCAACATGCCCGGTCCGCAGGGCGGTTATCAGCAGCCCGGTCCGCAGGCTCCCCCGGCTCCGCAGGGGCCCCACTACGGCTATCCGCCCCCCGGGGCCCAGCCCGCGCCCGGCCCGGCCGATCAGGGGCAGGGGCAGGCACCGGGCCAGGGACCGATGCCCACGCAGGGCGGTTACGGCTTCCCGCAGCCGCCCGCCCCGGACCAGCAGGGCTGGGGCCAGTACCACCAGCAGTCCTACTCCCAGCGCACCCCCGCGCCGCCCCAGCCGGGGCAGCAGGCCGAGTACCCCGGACAGGCCGGACAGCCCGGGCAGCCTGCCCAGCCGATGTACCCGGGCCAGCCGGGCCAGCCCGGCCAGCCCTCGCCGTACGCGCCGACCGGCCCCGCCCACGGCCAGCAGCCCCCGGGGCACCAGCCCCAGGACCAGCAGTTCCCGGGCCAGCAGGGCCCTGGCGTACCGGGCGCGGAGGGCGGCTACGGCTTCCCGCGTCCCGGAGACGGCGTTCCCGGGCCCGGCCCGCAGGCGCAGGGCGGCTACGGCTATCCGCGCCCCGACGCGCAAGCCGCCCCGGCAGCCCCCGCCACCCCCGCGGCCCCGGCCGACCCCCGTACCGGCGGCTGGCCGACCGTCACACCCGACCAGCGGCGCCAGGGCGGAAGCGCCGGGGCGCCGCTCGGGTACACCGCCGCGGTCGAGCTCTCCTCCGACCGGCTGATCAAGGGCAAGCAGAAGCCGAAGAAGAACGCCCCCGGCCCCTCCCGCTTCAAGATCGGCGGCAAGAAGGAGGAGGCGGAGCGGCAGCGCAAGCTGGAGCTGATCCGCACGCCGGTGCTCTCCTGCTACCGCATCGCGGTGATCAGCCTCAAGGGCGGTGTCGGCAAGACCACGACGACCACCGCCCTCGGCGCGACCCTGTCCATCGAGCGCCAGGACAAGGTCATCGCGATCGACGCCAACCCGGACGCGGGCACCCTCGGCCGACGCGTGCGGCGGGAGACCGGTGCGACCATTCGCGACCTGGTCACCGCGATCCCGTACCTCAACAGCTACATGGACATCCGGCGGTTCACCTCACAGGCGCCGTCGGGGCTGGAGATCCTGGCCAACGACGTGGACCCGGCGGTCTCGACGACGTTCAACGACGACGACTACCGCCGTGTCATCGACGTCCTGGGCAAGCAGTACCCGATCATCCTCACCGACTCGGGCACGGGTCTGCTCTACAGCGCCATGCGCGGCGTCCTCGACCTCGCCGACCAGCTGATCATCATCTCCACGCCCTCCGTGGACGGTGCGAGCAGCGCCAGCACCACCCTCGACTGGCTGTCCGCGCACGGCTACGCGGATCTGGTCTCGCGGAGCATCACGGTGATCTCCGGGGTCCGGGAGACCGGAAAGATGATCAAGGTCGAGGACATCGTGTCCCACTTCGAGACCCGCTGCCGCGGGGTGATCGTCGTGCCGTTCGACGAGCATCTGTCGGCGGGCGCCGAGGTGGACCTCGACATGATGCGGCCCAAGACCCGTGAGGCGTACTTCAACCTCTCGGCCATGGTCGCGGAGGACTTCACCCGCGCCCAGCAGGAGCAGGGCCTGTGGACGGGCGACGACGGGGCCCAGCCGCCGCAGGTGGCCCCGCCGCTGCCCGGGCAGGCCCAGCAGCCCTACCCGGGCGCCTACGCGCCTCAGCAGGGCCAGCAGGGACAGCAGCCGCAGTACCCCGGATACCCGCAGCAGGGCGGCCAGCAGGGCTGGCAGCAGTCCTACGGGCAGGGACAGCAGCCGCAGCCCGGCCAGCCGTGGCAGCAGGCCCAGCCGGGTCAGCCCGGCCAGCCCGGGGGGCAGGGGCAGCCCTGGCAGGGGCAATAGCCCCCTGAGCCGCGGCAGCGGCGAGCGGAAGCGAAGCGCCCCGTGGGGCCGGTGATCCGGGCCCACGGGGCGCATCCACGTTCAGCGACGGTGTATCCGGGTTCGGCGCACGGCCACGGCGTATCCGCGTGCAGCCCACGGCTTGCGTACGCCCGCGTCTCACTGCGTACCGCACACCCGCGCCGCGCACCCGTACCGCACTGCGCCGCGGCGGCTCAGCGCCCCAGCGGCTCAGCGGCTGCCGTGCTCCTCGACGAGTTCGCGGGCGCGCTTCACATCGGCCGCCATGCGCTCCAGCAGCGCCTCGATCGAGTGGAACTTCTCCTGGCCGCGCAGATAGGCGAGGAAGTCGACCTCGACATGGAGTCCGTACAGATCCAGTCCGACCCGGTCGATCGCATACGCCTCGACCGTGCGCTCGGTCCCGTCGAACTGCGGATTGGTGCCGACCGAGATGGCCGCGGGCATCGCCTCGCCCTGCGCCGTCAGCCAGCCCGCGTAGACGCCGTCGGCCGGGATCGCGGTGTGCGGCAGGGTCTCCAGGTTGGCCGTCGGGAAGCCCAGTTCACGGCCGCGCTGCGCACCGCGCACCACCACGCCTTCGACCCGGTGCGGCCGGCCGAGGACCTCCATCGCGCCCGCGACATCGCCCTCCGCGACCAGCCGGCGCACCAGCGTGGAGGAGAACGGCTCACCGCCGCCCGCCTCGCCGCGCTCGTACAGGTCGATGACCTGGACCTCGTAGTCGTAGGTGGCGCCGAGCTCGCGCAGGAACGCGACGTTCCCGGCGGCCTTGTGGCCGAAGCGGAAGTTGGGGCCCTCCACCACGACCCGGGCGTGCAACTTGTCGACCAGCACCTTCACCACGAAGTCGGCGGGGGTGAGCCGCGAGAACTCCACCGTGAACGGCAGGATCAGCACCGCGTCCACGCCCAGTCCGGCCATCAGCTCCGCGCGCCGCTGATGCGTGGCGAGCAGCGGCGGATGGCTGCCGGGCCGCACGACCTCGCTCGGATGCGGGTCGAAGGTGACCACGACCGCCGGTACACCCAGCTCACGCGCCCGTGCCACGGCACGGCCGATGATCAGCTGGTGCCCTCGGTGCACCCCGTCGTAGGAACCGATGGTGACGACGCTGCGCCCCCAGTCCTCGGGGATGTCCTCCAAGCCACGCCAGCGCTGCACTTTGCCCGCTCCTCGCCCGAACCTTCGTCTGTCGACTTCGCAGGTCTAAGACTGCCATGTCCCGGGTGTCCGCCTCGCATCGGTGGCCGCCACGAGCGCCCGGACCGGCCGGAAAGCCACCGTAGGCGGCCGATCGGGGCGCTTGCAACGCGGCAAAGCGTCAGCCAGGACACACCGCGGCGCGGCGCCTCGGCCACACCGTGTGAGGTTGGATACATACGGTCATACGAAGACGGCCAGGCTCTTCGCCTTGCCCTTCGACTCCTCCACGAGCGCCAGGAAGCGCCCCTCCGGCCCGAAGACCGCGACCGGACCCGGACCCGCGACCGGACCCGGACCAGGCCGCTCACCCGGCGGCGGCGTCCCCTCCCCCGTCGGCTCCCCCGTCGGCATGTCGATTCGCACGCCGTTGCCCAGCAGCCGGGCCTGCTGGGCGTCCACGTCCCAGCGCGGGAAGGCGGCGGCCGCCGCCTCGGCGATGGGCATGATCTCCAGCGACTCCTCCAGCCGCTCCAGCGTCCTGGCCGCGTCCAGCCCGTACGGGCCGACCCGGGTCCTGCGCAGGGCCGTGAGATGGCCGCCGACGCCGAGTCCTGCGCCCAGGTCGCGCGCCAGGGCGCGGATGTAGGTGCCGGAGGAGCACACCACCGTGACGTCCAGGTCGAGGACGGTGGTGCCGTCCTCCGCCTTGGCCTCCCGGTGGTGGTGGAGGACGAAGGAGGAGACGGTCACCGGCCGCGCCGGGATCGTGAACTCCTCGCCCTCCCGCGCCCGAACGTAGGAGCGCTTGCCGTCGATCTTGATGGCGCTGACCTTCGAGGGGACCTGCTGGATGTCCCCGGTCAGCTCCTCGATCCCGGCCCGGAGGGCGGCCGGGTCGATCCCGGTGGCGCCGTCCGAGGCGGTGATCTCGCCCTCCGCGTCATCGGTGACCGTGGTCTGGCCGAGCCGGATGGTGGCCCGGTACTCCTTCTCGGTCAGCGCCAGATGGCCCAGCAGCCGGGTCGCCTTCTCCACGCCGATCACGAGCACGCCCGTGGCCATCGGATCCAGCGTTCCGGCGTGGCCGACCCGTCGGGTGCGAGCGAAGCGGCGCATCTTGGCGACGACGTCATGCGAGGTGAAGCCCGCCGGCTTGTCGACGATCACCAGGCCGTCCGGTGCCCCGGAACCCGCCCTGCCGTTGCGTGTCATACGTCCGCTGAACCCTTGCCGTCCGTGCCGGGCTCCTCGTCGTCCTCCTCGCCGGGCTTGCGGTACGGATCGGCCTCCCCGGCGTAGCTGGCGCCCGAGGACGCCTCGCGCACCTGGGCGTCCGCCGCCCTGGCCTTGGCGAGCAGATCGTCGATGGTGCGGGCGTTCTCCGGGAGCGCGTCCGGGACGAACGTCAGGGTCGGGGTGAAGCGCACCCCCGTCTGGCGTCCGACCTCCGACCGCAGCACGCCCTTGGCGCTCTCCAGGGCCGCGGCGGAGGCCGCCCGCTCCTCGTCGTCGCCGAAGACCGTGTAGAAGACGGTCGCCTCCCGCAGATCACCGGTGATCCGGGTGTCGGTGATGGTCACATAGCCCAGCCGCGGGTCCTTGATCCGCCGCTGGAGGGTCTCCGCGACCACGACCCGGATGCGGTCCGCCAGCTTGCGTGCCCGCGCGGTGTCGCTCATGCGTCTTCTTCTCTCTTCTTCGCGTCAGTCATCGATGGCCGGGGGACGGTCTGCGACCGCCGGTCCGGCCCTCATTCATCATCGCCACCGTGGAGCCGCCGTCGCACCGACAGCAGCTCCACCTCCGGCCGCGCCGCCACCAGCCGCTCGCAGCGGTCGAGCACCTCGGCGAGGTGGCCCACGTCCCCGGAGACCATCGCGAGGGCGATCTGGGCCCTGCGGTAGAGGTCCTGGTCCCCGACCTCCGCCACGCTCACCGCGAATTTGCGGTGCAGCTCGGCGACGATCGGGCGGACGACGGAGCGCTTCTCCTTCAACGACCGTACGTCGCCGAGAAGCAGGTCAAAGGACAGCGTCCCTACATACATGCAATCCGGGTCAAGCCACCCGTGGGGCCTATGTGAATGCGGGCTTCTGGCACCGTACACGCAAGGGCCGGGGCCGATCGACGGAAATTCCTCCGCCGATCGGCCCCGGCTGGACAGCCGCTCGTCAGCCGCGCGGCTTCTCGCGCATCTCGTACGTCGCGATGACGTCGTCGACCTTGATGTCGTTGTAGCTGCCGAGGTTGATACCGCCCTCGAAGCCCTCGCGAATCTCGGTGACGTCGTCCTTGAAGCGGCGCAGGCCCTCGATGTTGAGGTTCTCCGCGATGACCTTGCCGTCGCGGACGAGGCGGGCCTTGGTGTTCCGCCGGACCTCGCCGGAGCGGATGAGCACACCCGCGATGTTGCCCAGCTTGGACGAGCGGAAGATCTCGCGGATCTCCGCCGTACCGAGCTCGACCTCTTCGTACTCCGGCTTGAGCATGCCCTTGAGGGCCGCCTCGATCTCCTCGATCACCTGGTAGATGACCGAGTAGTAGCGGACGTCCACGCCCTCGCGCTCGGCCATCTGCGTGGCACGCCCGTCGGCGCGCACGTTGAAGCCGATGACGATGGCGTCGGAGCCGGTCGCCAGGTCGATGTCGGTCTCGGTGACCGCACCCACACCGCGGTGCAGCACCCGCAGGTCCACCTCTTCGCCGACGTCGAGCTGGAGCAGCGAGGACTCGAGAGCCTCCACCGAACCGGACGCGTCGCCCTTGATGATGAGGTTGAGCTGCTGGACCTGACCGGCCTTGAGCACCTTGTCCAGGTCCTCCAGGGAGACCCGGCGGGTGCGCTTGGCGAACGCCGCGTTCCGCTCGCGGGCGGCGCGCTTCTCGGCGATCTGGCGGGCGGTGCGGTCCTCGTCGACGACGAGGAAGTTGTCGCCCGCGCCGGGCACGTTGGTCAGACCGAGCACCAGGACCGGGGTCGCCGGGCCGGCCTCCTCCAGCGCGTTCCCGTTGTCGTCGAGCATCGCCCGGACACGGCCGTACGCGTCGCCGACGACCATCGTGTCGCCGACCCGCAGGGTGCCGCGCTGGACCAGCACGGTGGCCACGGCGCCGCGGCCGCGGTCGAGGTGGGCCTCGATCGCGATGCCCTGTGCGTCCTGCTCCGGGTTGGCCCGCAGGTCGAGCGAGGCGTCGGCGGTGAGGACGACGGCCTCAAGCAGGCTGTCGATGTGCAGACCCTGCTTGGCGGAGATGTCGACGAACATGGTGTCGCCGCCGTACTCCTCGGCCACCAGGCCGTACTCGGTCAGCTGACCGCGCACCTTGGTCGGGTCCGCGCCCTCGACGTCGATCTTGTTGACCGCGACCACGATCGGCACATCGGCCGCCTTGGCGTGGTTCAGCGCCTCGATCGTCTGGGGCATCACACCGTCGTTGGCCGCCACCACGAGGATCGCGATGTCGGTCGACTTGGCACCGCGGGCACGCATGGCGGTGAACGCCTCGTGACCCGGGGTGTCGATGAAGGTGATCCTGCGCTCTTCGCTGTTGACCTCGGTCGAGACCTGGTAGGCACCGATGTGCTGGGTGATGCCACCGGCCTCGCCCGCGACCACGTTGGTCTTGCGGATCGCGTCCAGCAGTCGCGTCTTACCGTGGTCGACGTGACCCATGACGGTCACCACCGGCGGACGCGCGGCGAGCATCTCCTCGCCGCCCTCGTCCTCGCCGAACTCGATGTCGAAGGACTCGAGAAGCTCGCGGTCCTCCTCCTCCGGGCTGACGATCTCGACGTTGTAGTTCATCTCGTCGGCGAGAAGCTGGAGCGTCTCGTCGGAGACGGACTGCGTCGCGGTGACCATCTCGCCCAGGTTGAACATCACCTGGACCAGGGACGCCGGGTTGGCGTTGATCTTCTCCGCGAAGTCGGTCAGCGAGGCACCACGCGACAGCCGGACCGTCTGGCCGTTGCCGCGCGGCAGCATCACACCGCCGATGGACGGGGCCTGCATGGCCTCGTACTCCTGGCGCCTCTGCCGCTTCGACTTACGGCCACGACGCGCCGGACCGCCGGGACGGCCGAAGGCGCCCTGGGTGCCACCGCGGCCACCGGGACCGCCGGGACGGCCACCGAAACCGGGACGGCCACCGCCGCCGCCGAAGCCGCCACCGCCGCCGGGACCCCCCGGACGGCCGGCGAAACCGCCGCCACCACCGGGACGACCGCCGCCGCCACCACCGGGACGGCCGGCGAAACCGCCGCCGCCACCGGGACGACCGCCGCCGCCCCCACCGGGACGACCGCCTCCGCCGGGACCGCGACCGCCACCGCCGCCGGGGCCCGGACGCGGGCCGGCAGCCGGACGCTGCGGCATCATGCCCGGGTTCGGGCGCGGACCGCCGCCGGGACCCGGACGCGGGCCGCCACCCTGGGCGCCCTGCGGACGGGGCATCTGGCCCGGAGTGGGACGCGAACCGCCGGGACCGCCCTGGCCACGGCCGGGACCGCCCTGGCCGCCGCCCTGCGGGCGCGGACCGGGACCGGGCTGGCCGCCGGGACGCGGGGCGCCGCCGGGACGGGGCGCCTGCGGGCGCGCCATACCGGTGGAGCCACCGGAGGTGAAGGGGTTGTTACCGGGACGGGGACCGGCCGGACGGGGACCGCCCGGACGCGGACGCTCCTGACCCGGACGCGGGCCACCACGGCCACCTTGACCGCCCTGGCCACCCTGACCCTGGCCGCCCTGGCCCGGTGCGCCCGAACGGCCGCCGGGGCGCGGACCGGGCGTGGCGCCCGGCTTGGCGGGCGCGTTCGGCTTGGCCGCGGCGGGCTTGGGGCTGGGGGTCGGCGGTGCGGTGAACTCGGGCTGCGCCGGAGCCGCCGGCGCGGCGGGACCCGGCTTGGGGCCGGGGGTCGGACGGGCGCCCGGCGTGGGGCGCGGGCCCGGTGTGGGTGCCGCGGACGGAGTGCCGCGCTGGCCCTCGGCCGTCACCGGCTTCGGGCCGGGCGTCGGGGGCTTGGGGGCGGCCGGACGGGCCGCCGCCGCCGGACCAGGGGTCGGCGGTTTGGGCGTCGCCTTACGCGGCGCCGAGGGCTTACCAGCGGCGCGGCCGGAGCCGTTGCCACCCTGGAAAGCGTCAGTCAACTTGCGCACAACCGGCGCCTCGATCGTGGAGGACGCCGAACGTACAAATTCACCGAGTTCTTGGAGCTTGGCCATGACGACCTTGCTCTCAACTCCGAACTCCTTGGCGAGTTCGTATACCCGGACCTTAGCCACTTCGCTCCTTTTAGGTCCGGGTTGTCGCCGGACCGTCGCTACTTCATGGGCGTACTCATCGCGTACTCATCGAGTGCTCATCGCAATCTCGACCTACTTCCGACTCGCGAGGTACCTGACCGCACGGTGTCCCGTGCCGTTCTTCCAACTACTCAGGGTGTCGCCTGCTCACCCCGCTCGACAAACCGGCGGAGCGCCGTGGTGTCGAGCGCCCCCGGCCCCCTGAAGGCCCGGGAAAAGGCCCGGCGGCGAACCGCCAGGTCAAGGCAGACCCGTGTCGGGTGGACATAAGCACCCCGACCGGGGAGCGTACCGCGCCGGTCGGGGAGACAAACACCCTCGACCAGCACGATGCGCAGCAGATCGTTCTTGGCCGCCCGATCCCGGCATCCCACACAGGTTCTCTCAGGGCAGGCACCAGCTCGCGTGCGGCCAGACACTGCTTAAGTCTACCTCCCTGTGCCGACCCCACCCCTTGGGGGGAGTGATCGAATCGTCACCCGATTTCGACCGGTTCCCGGGGGATCCGGCCTGATTCAGCCTTGATCACCCGACTGCTCGGTGTCCGGCCGGATGTCGATCCGCCAGCCGGTCAACCGCGCCGCGAGCCGCGCGTTCTGCCCCTCCTTGCCGATGGCCAGGGACAGCTGGTAGTCCGGCACGGTGACCCGGGCCGAGCGGGCCGCCAGGTCGACCACGTCGACCTTGCTCACCCGCGCGGGTGACAGCGCGTTCGCCACCAGCTCAGCGGGGTCGTCCGACCAGTCGACGATGTCGATCTTCTCGCCGTGCAGCTCGGCCATCACGCTGCGGACCCGGCCGCCCATCGGGCCGATGCACGCGCCCTTGGCGTTCAGCCCCGCGCGGGTGGACCGGACCGCGATCTTGGTGCGGTGGCCCGCCTCACGGGCGATCGCCGCGATCTCCACCGAGCCGTCCGCGATCTCCGGAACCTCGAGCGCGAACAGCTTCTTGACCAGATTGGGATGCGTACGCGAAAGGGTCACCGACGGTCCGCGCACACCCTTGACGACTCGTACGACGTACGTACGCAGCCGGGTGCCGTGTGCGTAGTCCTCGCCCGGGACCTGCTCCTGCACCGGCAGGATCGCCTCGAGACGGCCGATGTCCACCAGCACGTTCTTGGGGTCCTTGCCCTGCTGGACGACGCCGGCGACGACATCGCCCTCCCGGCCCGCGTACTCGCCGAAGGTGATCTCCTCCTCGGCGTCCCGCAGCCGCTGGAGGATGACCTGCTTCGCGGTCATCGCGGCGATCCGGCCGAACCCGGAGGGGGTGTCGTCGAACTCGCGGGGCTCCTGCCCCTCCGTCAGGTCCTCGGCGTCCTCACGGGCCCATACGGTCACATGGCCGGTGTCGCGGTTCAGCTCCACCCGGGCCCGGCGACGGCTTCCCTCGGTGCGGTGGTAGGCGATGAGGAGGGCCGATTCGATCGCCTCGACCAGCAGGTCGAAGGAGATCTCCTTCTCTCGCACCAGACCCCGCAGGGCACTCATGTCGATGTCCACGGCTACGCCTCCTCCTTGCTCTCGTCGTCCTCGCCCGCGGCCTTCTCCGCGGGCTTGCGGCTGAACTCGATCTCCACCCGGGCCTTGGAGATCTCCTCGAAGGCCAGCCGCCTGGCGGTGGGCTTGCGCCCCTTCACACCGGGGACCTCGAGATCGAGCCCCTCGTCGTCCACCTCGACGATCCGCGCGACCAGCTCGCCGCCGTCGGCGAGCCGCGCTCTCATGAGGCGGCCGGCGGCGCGGCGGTAGTGACGCGGCTCGGTCAGGGGGCGCTCGGCGCCGGGAGAGGTGACCTCGAGGACGTATGCCGTCTGACCCATGGCGTCCGTGTCGTCGAGGGTCTTGGAGATGTCCCGGCTCAGCTCCGCGCACGTGTCCAGCTGGACACCGTCGTCGGAATCCACGACCACTCTCAGCACACGCCGCCGCCCGGCCGGAGTCACCTCGACCTCTTCCAGATCCAGGTCCCGCGCGCTGACGAGCGGTTCCAGCAGTCCGCGCAGCCTCTCGCTCTGGGTGGTGCTCATCCGGGTGACTCCTCGGCCGCGTGTGCTGTTGTGGGAAGGTCGCGTGTCAGGTCAAAGCCTATCTGTTCCGGCGGCGGGCTGACGATTCGGTGGGCGCTGCCGGGCAGACGGCCTCGGCGCGGGTACGCTCGCCTGCTGTGATCACTACCGGCGGCCGGGAGCGGCCGCAGCCCGGAAAGAGGAACGTGTCGATCACGACTCCCCCACCTCGTCCCATGTCCGTGTCGGATGTGTCGGACGCGTCCGACGCGCTGTCCGCGGTCTCGCCTTCGTCCGCCGCGTCCTCGGCGCGCGTCGAGTCCTCGGCGTCCACCGCGTCCGCCGCGGCTTCAGGGTGCGCCGCCCCGGTGACCCGGCGGCGGAGTCTGCTGCTGGGCGGCGGAGTGCTGGGCGTCGTCGCGCTGCTGAGCGGCTGCTCCGACGACTCCGCACCCCGGCGCGACGCGGGCGGCGAGGAGGCCGTCGCCCTGCTGCGGGCGCGGGGCGCGCGGGACTCCACCGCACTCCTCGCACGCTACGACGCGACCGTGGACACGCACCCCGCCCTTCAGGAGCGGCTTGCGCCGCTGCGGGAGGAGACCGCCCGGCACGCCGCGGTCTTCACCGCCAAGGGCCGGTCCGCCTCTCCTTCCGCTACCGCCTCGCGCTCGCCCTCGGCGGGCGGGCGGCGGGTGCCGGAGGTCCCCAAGGACGAGAAGCGGGCGCTCTCCGCCCTCGCCCAGGCCGAGCGCCAGATCGCCGACACCCGCACCGCCGCGCTCGCCACCGCGCCGCCCGAGCTGGCCCGGCTGCTGGCCTCCGTCGCGGCCTGCGGCGCCGCCCACGTGTATCTCCTCACGCAGCGCGACACGGACTCGTGATGGCGCTCGGGACGACCGGGAAGGGGTACTGACATGGCCATTCGAGCAGGCCATACGGCCGTCGGCGAACGCGCCGCGGCGCTCAGGGCCGCGCAGGCGGCGCTGGCCGCCGAGCACGCCGCGGTGTACGGGTACGGCGTCGTCGGCGGGCGGATCGGCGACGACCGGCTCGCGGAGGCGCGCGAGGGCTACGCCGCGCACCGCGCCCGCCGGGACGACCTCGCCCGTACCGTGCGCGGCCTCGGCGGCAGCCCCGAGAGCGCGGCGCCCGCCTACGCCCTGCCCTTCGCGGTGCCGGACGCGCCCGCGGCGGTACGACTCGCGGCCGAGCTGGAGAACCGGGTCGCCGCCGTCTACGCCGACCTCGTACGGGCCTCGACCGGTTCCCTGCGCCGCCAGGCCGCGGGCGCGCTGCGGGAGGCGGCGGTCCGGGCGGTGCGCTGGCGGGGCGGCGGCGTAGCCTTCCCTGGACTCACCGAACGCGCCACACCGGCCACGCCGTCTGCGTCGCCGAGCGGTGAGGCGGACGGGGTGTGAACGGGCGCGTGGGCCGTCGGTTGAGCTCGGCGGGGCCGGTGGGTCCGACGAGTGCTGTGCGGGCGATGCGGTCTGGACCCATGGGGTCTGCGGGACCCATGCGGTCTGCCAGGCGCATGAGGTCTGCGGAGCCCACGTGGTCCGCCGGGCGCGTGAGGTCCGTCAGGCGCGTGTGGTCGGTCAGACGCGTGAGGTCCGTGAAGTCACTGATGGTGGAGGGGACAGCTCAGGAATGGCATCGGCACCACGGCCCGGCGGCCGCGATATGGCCCGCGTCCCCGTGCCGAAGCGGCTTCTGGACGCGCTGAGCGACGATCCGCCGGGCGCCGTACGCACCTGGCTGGACGCCCTGCCCGAGACGGTCGAGCGGCAGCTTGCGGCGTGGGAGCTGACCCTGGAGCGGGTATCGACGCCCGGCGGCCGCCACGGGCTCGTCGCGCTCGTACGGCAGGCGGACGGCACCCCGGCGGCGCTGAAGTTCCCGGTCCCCGGTCCGGACGCCGAGTGCGAGCGAGCGGCCCTCGCGCACTGGGACGGCTGGGGCGCGGCCCAACTGCTGCGTGCCGACCCGGACACCGGTGCGCTGCTGATCGAGCGGCTGCACGGCACGGTGTCGCTGCGCTCGCTGCCCGAGGCGAAGGCGCTGCTGGAGGCGGCGGGCACGGTGCGGCGGCTGTGGGTGGCACCGCCCGAGGGGCATCCGTTCGCATCGATCACGGGCCGTACGGAGGAGGATCGCGAGGTCCTGCGGATGCTCGGCGCCGGAGGCTGGACGGCGGAGGCCCGTCCGCTCACCGAGGAGGCGCTGGAGCTGCGGGAGGCGCTGCCCGCCGAGCCGCCCGAGGAGGTCCTGCTGCACGGCGACTTCCGGCAGGGGAAGGTGCTGGCCGGGGAGCGGGCGCCATGGCTCGCGGTGGGTCCGGCACCGCTTGTGGGCGAGCGCGCGTACGACTTGGCGCGGCTGGTGCTCGACCGCTACGAGGACTTGGCCGCGGGCCCCGGCCCCGCGGCGGCCGCGCGCCGCCGGGTCGCCAAGCTGGCGGACTCCCTGGATGTCGACCGCGACCGGCTGCGGGGCTGGTCTCTCTATCGCGCCGTGGAAGCCGGTCTGCGGCATGCTGCCGCAGGGGACCGCCGACGGGCGGAGCTGTTGCTGGAGTTCGCGGGCTGGCTGTGATGGGGCGGTTCGCGGGGGTGCGGTGGGTTGCGGTGGGTTACTGCTGGTGGGGTGCTGTGGTGCTTGGCGGCGTGGGTGGGTGCGGGTTTCGTCTCGCGCCTTCGGCGCAATTGAGCAGCGGGGCAGGGGGTGCCGGGGCACGGCACATTGCCGAGTGACGGGCCGGTGGGAGCTGGGCCCGGTGGCGGCTTCTCTGACCGGGGGCCGAGGCCCCTGCCGGACAACAGGGCAGTAGCCCGCGTCGCCTGGGCCAGTGGGGATGAGCGCCGGTGGCGGCTCCCGCGCCCCAGAGCCAGGGCCCACGCCGCCCAACAGGGATACGGCCTGTCGCCGACCGCAAGGCCGGTGAGGGCAAGCGCCGGAACTGGCGTGACCGGGGGCCGAGGCTCACGCCGGACAGCAGGACGGTGGTCTGCGCTGCCGACCGCAAGCCAATAGGCACGAGCGCCGGTGGCGGCTCTGTGGCCGGAGGGCCCACTCCGGACGCCGGACGGCCGGGTATGGGGGTGCCTTCTGGAAATCGCTTGATGTATTAGTTGCGCCAGATCAAGCGTTTTTGAGAAGGGGGTACCGAACCCCCGTCGCCCGCGCTCCGGAGGGGCCCCGGCCACCGAGCACAGAAGCCGCCACCGGCGTCACGCCCCACCAGCCCGGCGGCCGGCGACGTGAGCCCGGCCCGGCACCCCCTGCCCCGCTGCTCAAATGCGCCGAAGGCGCGAGACGAAACCCGCACCCGCCCACACCGCCAAGCGCCACAGCCCCCAGCGCCCAGCGCCACAGCCACAGCCACAACCCGGAGCCCCAGCACCCGCGCCCACATCAGAAACCCCCAACACCACGAACCCCCGGCTCGCAGGAACACGGGAGCCGGGGGTTCAGGGATCGGCAGGCGCCGGATCGGCAGATGACGGGGGGCGGCCGTCAGGCGGTGGCCGTCAGGCGAGCGATGGCCTCGTCGATCGCGACGTCCTCCCGCTCCCCCGTCCGCCGATCCTTCAGCTCCACGACGCCATCCTTCGCCCCACGCCCCACAACCAGAATCGTCGGCACCCCGATCAGCTCCGCGTCGGTGAACTTCACGCCCGGGGAGACTCCGGCACGGTCGTCGACCATGACGCGGATGCCCGCCGTGCCCAGCTTCTCGGCGATGTCGAGGGCCATCTCGGTCTGGAGGGCCTTGCCCGCCGCGACGATGTGGACGTCGGCCGGGGCGACCTCGCGGGGCCAGCAGAGGCCGGACTCGTCGTGGGTCTGCTCGGCGAGGGCGGCGACGGCGCGCGAGACGCCGACGCCGTACGAGCCCATCGTGACCCGCGCCGGCTTGCCGTTCTGGCCGAGCACATCGAGCTGGAAGGCGTCCGCGTACTTGCGGCCGAGCTGGAAGATGTGGCCGATCTCGATCGCCCGGTCCAGCTCGATGCCCGTACCGCAGCGGGGGCAGGGGTCGCCCGGCTCGACCACGACGACGTCGAGGTACTCGTCGACCTCGAAGTCCCGGCCGCAGACCACGTTGCGCGCGTGGGTGTCGGGCTTGTTGGCACCGGTCACCCAGGCGGTGCCGGGGGCGACGCGCGGGTCGGCGATATAGCGGAAGGACTTGCCCGCCAGACCCTGCGGACCGACGTAGCCGCGCACCAGCTCGGGGCGGCCCTCGAAGTCCTCGGCCGTGACGAGCTCGACGACGGCGGGGGCGAGGTGCTCGCCCAGCTTGCCGAGGTCCACCTCGCGGTCGCCGGGGACGCCCACCGCGGTGATCTCGCCGTCGATCTTGACCAGGAGGTTCTTCAGGGTGGCGGAGGCCGGGACGCCGAGGTGCGCGGCGAGGGTCCCGATGGTGGGGGTGTCGGGGGTGTCCAGCTCCTCGATGGGGCCGTGCTCGGCGCCCTCGACCGGCGGGACGGCCACCGTGACCGCCTCGGTGTTCGCGGCGTAGTCGCAGTTCGGACAGTCGACGAAGGTGTCCTCACCGGCCGCCGCCGGGGCCAGGAACTCCTCGGAGGCCGAGCCGCCCATCGCGCCGGAGACCGCGGAGACGATGCGGTAGTCCAGGCCCAGCCGCTGGAAGATCCGCTGGTACGCCTCGCGGTGCAGCCGGTAGGACTCGGCGAGGCCCTCGTCGGTGGTGTCGAAGGAGTACGAGTCCTTCATCAGGAACTCGCGGCCACGCAGCACGCCCGAGCGGGGGCGGGCCTCGTCCCGGTACTTGGTCTGGATCTGGTAGAGCATGACCGGCAGGTCCTTGTAGGACGTGCACTGGTCCTTCACCGTGAGGGTGAAGATCTCCTCGTGGGTCGGGCCGAGGAGGTAGTCGGCGCCCTTACGGTCCTTGATCCGGAAGAGCAGATCGCCGTACTCGTCCCAGCGGCCGCTCACCTCGTACGGCTCACGCGGCAGCAGCGCGGGCAGGAGGACCTCCTGGGCGCCGATGGCGTCCATCTCCTCGCGGACGATCCGCGAGACGTTCTCCAGGACCTTCTTGCCGATCGGCAGCCAGGTCCAGATGCCCGCGGCGGCGCGGCGGACATAGCCGGCGCGGACGAGCAGCTTGTGGCTGGCGGTCTCGGCGTCCGCCGGGTCTTCGCGCAGCGTCTTCAGCATCATCGTGGACATGCGCTGGACGTTGACGGCGTGGGCCATGGGGTCTCTCCTGCGTGCGATGGGATGTTCAGGAGGTTAGCCGCACCGGTCGGTTTCCCGGAAATGCGTAAGGGGAAATGCGCGAGGCGCCGACAGACCCTAGCGGCGGCGCAGCGGCAGGGGCGCTCCCATCACGGCGTACGGGCTCGGGGCGCTCGGGAAGAGCACCGGACGGGCGAGGTCGCGGTAGCCCAGCGAGCGGTAGAGGGCACGGGCCGGGCTCTCGACGTCGATGGCGGACAGGATCGAGCGCGGCTGGCCGACACCGTCCGTGATGGTCGTGATCAGCCGCCGGCCGATGCCGCGGTTCTGGTAGCCGGGGTGCACATGCAGCTCGGTGATGACGAACGAGTCGTCCAGCCAGTCATCGTGCCCGGCCGCGCGCAGATACGGCTGGACCACCGTGGACCACCAGTGGGTGCGGTTGTTGGGCATGCCGTAGACGAAGCCGACGAGCCGGCCGGAGGGCGTGGTCGCGCCGAGCGCGCGGGCACCGGGGCTCTTGAGGTGGCGCAGCACGATATGGCGGCGTACACCCACCTCCTCGTCTGTCAGCCCGAAGGCGACGGCCTGGACGGCGAGCGCTTCGTCCACGCGAGCGGCGAGGTCGAGCGACCCGACGACCACGTCTTCGGGTTCCGGGGTCCGCCCCCCGGGGAGATGCAGCATGGGCGGCACCCTACTGGCCCGGCGATCAGAACAGCACACTCATGAACTCGCCGACTTCCCGGAAGCCGACCCGCCGGTACGCGGCGCGGGCTGCGGTGTTGTAGTCGTTGACGTACAGGCTCACCACCGGGGCGACCTCGCCCAGCGCATAGCGCAGCACGGCCGCCATCCCGGTCTCGGAGAGGCCGCGGCCGCGGTACTCGGGGGCGACCCATACGCCCTGGATCTGACACGCGTGCGGGGTGGCCGCGCCGATCTCGGCCTTGAACACCACCCGGCCGTTCTCGACCCGGGCGAACGAGCGCCCGGCGGTGACGAGCTCGGCGACCCGCGCCTGGTACAGCAGCCCGCCGTCGCCCGCGAGCGGCGAGACGCCGACCTCCTCGGTGAACATCGCCACGCACGCCGGCATGATCACGTCCATCTCGTCCTTACAGACGCGGCGTACCAGCGGATCGGGCGGGACGTCGGCGGGCATCGAGCTGGTGACCATCAGCGGCTGACGGGCGCGGACCTCACGAGCCGGGCCCCAGCTGGGCTCGAGCAGGGACCACAGCCCGGCGGTGGTCTCCGCCGGGCCGACGATCGAGGAGCAGCGGCGGCCCGCCCGGCGGGCGCGCTCGGCGAAGCCGCGCACCGCCTCGGGGGTCGCGCAGATGGGCACCAGATTGGCCCCGGCGTAGCAGAGCGACTCCAGCCGTCCGCCGGAGTACCAGCCCCACATCTCACCGCCGAGCCGCCACGGGTCCAGGCCGGCGACCTGGACACGGGCGGCCACGAAGGCGTTCGAGACGGGGTCGCGGTCGAGCACCGCGAGGGCCGAGTCGAGCTCATGGGGCTCGAGGACCCTGGTGGTGGACGTGGTCAGCACGTGTCGGTCTGCCTCACGTGGTGCGGGCCTGCGGGCCGGGGACGTCGATTCTCCAGACTCTACCGCGCAGGCCAAGAGGGGCTTCCCCGGAGGCTTGGTTCGCCTCCGGGGCGCTCACCGGAAGACCACCCGGAGGCGGACCGGGTCCGTGGGAATCAGCCGCCGCTGACCGAGACCTCCGGCTCACCGGAGGCGATGCCGTCCTTCTCCATCTGCTCGGCGATC
>NZ_JANIIC010000062.1 GCF_024519315.1 Streptomyces malaysiensis subsp. samsunensis
ATTCTTCAAAAAGACCCTGATGGGAAGTGAACTTCCCATCAGGGTCTTTTTCATGCCCATGTCTGGTACGCCCCGGTGCCGGAGCTGTCCGGGCCTACCGGTAGAGTCATGGAGCATCATCGGCCTGTTTCTCACGGGAGGCTCCCGGGTGGAGGTACAGGAGACACGAGTTCAGACGGACCGTGTGCTCACCATCCCGAACATCCTCAGCGCTGCGCGCCTCGTCGGCGTGCCGCTTTTCCTGTGGCTGATCCTCCGGCCCGAGTTCGGCGGGCCCAAGAGCGACGGCTGGGCACTGCTGGTCCTGGCGCTCAGTGGCGTCAGTGACTATCTCGACGGGAAGCTGGCTCGTCGCTGGAACCAGATCAGCAGCCTTGGCCGGTTTCTCGATCCGGCGGCCGACCGTCTCTACATACTGTCTACACTTGTCGGTCTCACCTGGCGCGAGATCCTGCCCCTCTGGCTGACCGCGGTCCTTCTCGTGCGAGAGCTGGTCCTGCTTGTGATGGTGGGCGTCCTCCGGCGCCATGGCTATCCGCCGCCGCAGGTGAACTTCCTCGGCAAGGCGGCTACCTTCAACCTGATGTATGCTTTCCCGTTGCTCCTTCTGAGTGAGGGAAGTGGCTGGCTTCACACGACCGCCGCCATTTTCGGATGGGCGTTCGCCGGATGGGGTACAACACTCTATTGGTGGGCAGGAGTCCTCTACGTGGTTCAGGTCCGCCGACTTGTCAGGGCGGACACCGCGGCCGACTGAGCTCGCCGTAGCGGCGTCCATAGAGGCCGGGGCCCGTAGCGCGGTAGGTGTAAGGGCCATCGGGCGTGCACGGTCGGCATGACCGTCGTCTCTTCAAGGAGGACGCTTCCGACATGAAGGCCGTCGTGATGGCAGGGGGCGAGGGGACTCGTCTGCGCCCCATGACCTCGACCATGCCCAAACCGCTACTGCCCGTGGCCAACCGGCCGATCATGGAGCATGTGCTCCGGCTGCTCAAGCGGCATGGTCTCAGCGAGACCGTGGTGACAGTCCAGTTCCTCGCGTCCCTGGTCAAGAACTACTTCGGTGACGGCGAGGAGCTCGGCATGGAGCTCACGTACGCGAATGAGGAGAAGCCACTCGGCACCGCCGGTAGCGTCAAGAACGCGGAGGAAGCACTCAAGGACGACACCTTCCTGGTGATCTCCGGTGATGCCCTGACGGATTTCGACCTCACGGATCTGATCAATTTCCATAAGGAAAAGGGCGCCCTTGTCACTGTCTGTCTGACGCGCGTTCCCAACCCCCTCGAATTCGGTATCACCATCGTCGACGAGGCGGGAAAGGTCGAGCGCTTCCTGGAGAAGCCCACCTGGGGCCAGGTCTTCTCCGATACGGTCAACACCGGCATCTACGTCATGGAGCCGGAGGTCTTCGACTATGTCGAGCCCGATGTGCCGGTCGACTGGTCCGGAGATGTCTTCCCTCAGCTGATGAAGGAGGGCAAGCCCATCTTCGGCTATATCGCCGAGGGCTACTGGGAGGACGTCGGCACCCATGAGAGCTATGTGAAGGCCCAGGCCGACGTTCTCGAGGGCAAGGTCGACGTCGAGCTCGACGGATTCGAGATCTCCCCCGGCGTATGGGTCGCCGAAGGGGCGGATGTGCATCCGGAGGCCGTGCTCCGCGGTCCGCTCTACATCGGCGACTACGCCAAGGTGGAGGACGGTGCCGAGATCCGCGAGCACACCGTCGTCGGCTCCAATGTCGTGGTGAAGAGCGGCGCCTTTCTGCACAAGGCCGTGGTGCACGACAACGTGTACGTCGGCCAGCAGAGCAATCTGCGCGGCTGTGTCATCGGCAAGAACACCGACATCATGCGCGCGGCGCGTATCGAGGACGGGGCCGTCATCGGCGATGAGTGCCTGATCGGTGAGGAATCGATTGTCCAGGGCAATGTCCGGGTCTATCCGTTCAAGACCATCGAGGCGGGCGCGTTCGTCAACACCTCGGTGATCTGGGAGTCCCGGGGGCAGGCTCATCTGTTCGGCGCCCGGGGCGTCTCCGGCATCCTCAATGTGGAGATCACCCCGGAGCTCGCGGTGCGCCTCGCCGGGGCGTATGCGACGACCCTCAAGAAGGGCTCCACGGTCACCACGGCGCGTGACCACTCCAGGGGCGCGCGGGCGCTCAAACGGGCGATGATCTCCGCCCTCCAGACCAGCGCCATCGACGTACGGGACCTGGAGAACGTACCGCTGCCGGTGGCCCGGCAGCAGACCGCGCGCGGCAGCGCCGGCGGCTTTATGATCCGGACCTCTCCCGGGGTGCCCGACTCGGTCGACATCATGTTCTTCGACGAGCGGGGCGCCGATCTCTCGGCGGGCGGTCAGCGCAAGCTGGACCGGGTCTACGCCCGGCAGGAGTACCGCAGGGCCTTCCCGGGCGAGATCGGTGACCTCAGCTTCCCGTCGAGCGTCTTCGACTCGTACACGGGCTCGCTGCTGCGCGCCGTGGACATCAGCGGCATCGCCGAATCCGGTCTCAAGGTCGTCGTGGACGCCGCCAATGGAAGCGCCGGGCTGGTGCTCCCGAGCCTGCTGGGCCGGCTCGGGGTGGACGCGCTGACCATCAACCCCGGTCTGGACGAGTCGCGTCCGACGGAGACGGCCGATGGCCGCCGGTCGGGGCTGGCCCGGCTCGGCGAGATCGTCGCCTCGGCGCGGGCGGCGTTCGGGGTGCGGTTCGACCCGGTCGGTGAGCGGTTCTCGCTCGTCGACGAGCGGGGGCGGATCGTGGAGGACGACCGGACGCTGCTGGTGATGCTGGACCTGGTCGCCGCGGAGCGGCGCAGCGGGCGGGTGGCGCTTCCGGTGACCACGACCCGTATCGCCGAGCAGGTGGCGGCGTATCACGGCACACAGGTGGAGTGGACGACCACCGCGGCGGACGATCTGACCCGGGTGGCCCGGTCGGAGTCCACCATCTTCGGGGGCGATGGCCGCGGTGGCTTCATCATCCCCGAGTCCACCAGCGTCTTCGACGGTACGGCCGCGTTCGTCCGGCTGATCGGGCTGGTGGCGCGCACTCAGCTGACCCTGAGTCAGATCGATGCGAGGATTCCGCGGGCGCATGTCCAACGGCGTGATCTGGCCACCCCCTGGGCGGTCAAGGGCCTGGTCATGCGGCATGTCGTGGAGGCGGCGAGCGACCGTTCCGTGGACACCACGGACGGGGTGCGGGTCGTGGAGGCCGACGGGCGGTGGGTCATGGTGCTGCCCGACCCGGCCGAGGCGGTCACCCATCTGTGGGCGGAGGGTCCGGACGAGGCGTCCGCGCAGGCCCTGCTGGACGAGTGGTCGAGCGTCGTGGACAGCGCGGGGCGCTGACAGCGGGGCCGTTCGCCCACGTCTGAGCGCGTCGGGCCGCCGCCCCGAGGTCCCGGATCCGGCACGCCGGAGGGGCCATTCGGTGGCGGCGGCCCCCACGTGCGACGATGTGCGGCATGTCGCAGCAGCCCCCCGTTCGGAGCACAGCATCGTCGCGCCCACGCCTCGACGCGTCCATGTCGCTGCTGACCAATGTGATGGACCACAGCCTCGACGACGGTTACGCCGAGGCCGCGGCGCGGCGCGGGGAGACCGGTCGCTCGCGTCTACCGCGCACCGTGCGGGCCAAATTGGGGCTGGCTCTCGGTCTTGTCCTGGTCGCGGTCGTCATCACCGTGGGCGCCGCCGAGGCGCGGATATCCGCGCCGACGCTGGCCAAGGAGCGGGGAGAACTGATCGACCGCATCGAGACGGGGAACTCGAACGCGGACAAGCTCGCCAGGAACGTGGACAAGCTCCGTGGCGAGGTCGGGGAGAAGCAGCGGCAGGCGCTGGAGAAGGACGGCGGGGCCAAGGCCGATCTGGTGGCGCTGCTCGCGGGGGCCAACGAGGTGACGGGCCCCGGGGTGAAACTGGTGGTCGACGACGCCAAGGACGCGACCGGCAGCGGCGGGGGACCACGGGAGAGCGCCGACTTCTCCGATACCGGCCGGGTGCGCGACCACGATATGCAGCGGGTCGTCAACGGTCTGTGGGAGTCGGGGGCGGAGGCCGTCTCGATCAACGGACAGCGGCTGACGGCGCTCTCGGCGATCAGGGCCGCGGGAGACGCCATACTGGTCGACAACAAGCCGCTGGCGCCGCCGTATACGGTGCTCGCGGTGGGGGACGGGCAGCGGCTGAGCACCGCTTTCCAGAACAGCGCGGACGGTCAGTACCTGCATGTGCTTCAGCAGAACTATGACATCCGCACGAGCATCTCCGCCCAGGACTCGCTCCGGCTTCCGGCCGCGCCGAGCCTGATCGTACGTACCGCGGAACCGATAGCCGGTGGGCCCGGCAAGGGTGACGCCGACACAGGGAAGGGCACATCGTGATCGCCGTATTGGGGCTCATCGTGGGAGTCGTGGTGGGACTTGTGGTCCGACCCGTGGTGCCGACGATGGTCGAGCCCTATCTGCCGATCGCCGTCGTGGCGGCACTCGACGCGGTCTTCGGAGGCTTCCGGGCGATGCTGGACGGGATCTTCGACGACAAGGTCTTCGTCGTATCGTTCCTGTCCAATGTGGTGGTGGCCGCACTGATCGTCTTCCTCGGTGACAAGCTGGGCGTCGGTGCCCAGCTGTCGACGGGAGTCGTGGTCGTGCTCGGTATCCGGATCTTCTCCAACGCGGCCGCGATCCGCCGCCATGTGTTCCGGGCGTGAGGCCGATGACGACCGACGACACCCCTGAGAAGCCCGAGAAGCCACAGCCGGCCGAAAATCGTGGGCAGGCCGAAACGCCGCGACAGGTGGCCGAAACGCCGCGACTCGCCGAGCGGGACGCCAAGGCCGAGCGGCCCGTGAGGCCCGAGCACCCGCCGAAGGCTGAGCAGCCCCAGCCCGCGAAGACCGAGAAGGCCGCTGAGCGGCCGCCGCGGTCGCCCGAGCCGCCGCGACGGCCGGAGGCGCCCGAGAGGCCCGCGCGCTCCGGAGAGCCGCGCGAGCGGGCGGAGCCCCAGCGGCCGTCGGCGGCCGGACCGCCACGCCAGGGCGCTGCCTCCGAACCGCCACGGCAGGGCGCTGCCTCCGGGCCGCTGCGGCCGGGCGCCGCGCCGCCCGCCCGGAGGCCCGAGCGCCGTGACATGCCGCTCCGCCGTGACACGCCCGAGCGTCGCGACACGCCGGAGCGCCGTGACGCACCGAAGCGCCGTGACTCGCCGGAGCGGCCGGGCAGGCCCGCCGCGCCCGGGCCGGGCGGTTTCAAGGACCTCGCCCTCAGGAAGCCCCTGCCCAAGGCCGTGCTGCCCGAGGCCCTGCCGCCCCAGGCCCAGGGCCGTCCCGTCAGGCCGGGGGCGCCCACCGCGGGCGGCGGGGCCACCGGGCCCGCCGACGGGTCCCGGAGCGGCCCCGGAGAGCCTGTGGGGCCCGCTCCCGGCCCCGGAGCCGGTCAGGGGCCGGAGGAGGCCCTGAGCGGCCGCCAGCGACTGGTGAAGGGCGTATGGCCGCCGCGGCTGACCCGTGCGCAGCTGATCGTCGCCCTGCTGCTCTTCGGTCTCGGCCTGGGCCTGGCCATCCAGGTGCGTTCGACCAACGAGAACAGCGTGTTGCGCGGCGCCCGGCAGGAGGACCTGGTCCGGATCCTCGACGAGCTGGACTCCCGCACCCAGCGGCTCCAGGACGAGAAGCGCCGCCTGGAGAACCAGCGCACCGAGCTGGAGAACAGCTCGGACCAGGCCGAGGAGGCCCGCAAGCAGACGCTCCAGAAGGAGCAGCAGCTGGGCGTGCTCGCCGGTACGGTGGCAGCGCAGGGCCCCGGCATCACCATCACCATCGACGACTCCCGGGGCTCCGTGGAGTCGGACATGCTGCTCGACACGGTCCAGGAGCTGCGCGCGGCGGGCGCCGAGGCGATTCAGATCGGCACGGTGCGCGTGGTCGCCGGCACCTACTTCTCGGACAGCGGCGGCGCGATCCGGATCGATGGACGGAAAGTGACGCGACCGTATGTTGTGAAGGTGATCGGCAAGCCGGAAGATCTGGAGCCGGCGCTGAACATCCCGGGCGGCGTGGTGCAGAGCCTGGAGAAGGAGCAGGCCACTGTGTCCGTGCGGCGGGAGAAGAAGATCGTTGTGGATGCCTTGCGATCGGCGAAGCGGCCTGACTACGCTCGGTCGTCATCACGGTGAGGCGGTTCGAAATGGGGGTCTCTCGGGGAGACCATGTGGACGCGGGGGGTCGACGCACCGGAAGATCCGCGCGTGATGGAAACTGTCTGGTGGTCGCGGACGTTGTGAGGATGTCCGGACCGTCTGGTGTGTGCATCGAGGGTTTGTCCTGCCCCACGGGCGGGTCTGTTTCAGTCAAGGGGAATCGCCCGTGAAGTTGTTCGGGAAGTTGTTCGGCAAGAGTGCCCGCCAGGATGGCGGCAGCAGCACCGCTCGCCACCGCGCCTCACGAGGCGCGGAGGAGAGCGGAGGGGGCACCGGGGAGCGTCCGCTGTTCCGGGACCAGGTCGGCGGACAGGGCGCGTCTGTTGACCCCTCCGCGGCCGGGCCCATAGGTTCCGAGGAGCCATCGGCCGCTCGGAGTGGTGGAGGGTTCGGCTTGCCGGTCTGTCAGCGGTGTGGCCACCGGAACGCGGAGGCCAGCCGGTTCTGCTCCAACTGCGGTGCCCCGCTGCGTGGCGGTGCCGCGCCCTCCGAGCGTGCCTCGGAGACCACCTCCACCATTTCGATCTCGGGTCTCGAGGCGTACGACTCCGAGGTGACCGGGCAGACGCCGCTGCCGTCGCTCAGCCCGGAGGCGCAGGCCGCCGTCGAGGCGCTGCCGCTGGGATCGGCGCTGCTGGTGGTCCGCCGCGGGCCGAACTCGGGCAGCCGCTTCCTGCTGGACAGTGATGTCACCACGGCGGGCCGCCACCCGCAGAGCGACATCTTCCTGGACGATGTGACGGTCTCCCGCCGCCATGTGGAGTTCCAGCGCGGTCAGGACGGCAGCTTCACCGTCGCGGACGTCGGCAGCCTCAACGGGACGTACGTCAACCGGGAGCAGATCGACGCGCCGGTCGTCCTGGCCAGCGGCGACGAGGTGCAGATCGGTAAGTACCGGCTGGTCTTCTACCCGAGCCAGCGGGGCGTCGGCATCTGACCCGTCCAGGGGAGGTCCATGCTTCAGACACCGTCGGGCGGTGCCGATACCGGCACCGCCCCCGCGGACGGCCGCTCGATGAGCATCGGCACCGTGCTGAATCTGTTGCGGGACGAGTTCCCCGAGGTCACCATCTCCAAGATCCGCTTCTTGGAGTCGGAGGGGCTGGTGGAGCCGCGGCGCACACCGTCCGGCTATCGCAAATTCAGCCAGCGGGATGTGGTGCGGCTCGGCCATATCCTCCGGATGCAGCGTGACCACTACCTGCCGCTCAAGGTCATCCGGGAGCATCTGGACGCCCTGGAGCGCGGGGAACCGTTGCAGCTTCCTGCCGCTTCGCAGGGAGCCCGGCAGCCGGGGTCGCTCGACGGCGGCGCCGAGGCGGCTCCGGACGGCCCCACGGCCGCCCGGGTCGGCCGTGCAGAGCTGCTGGCAACGGCCGAGGTCAGCGAGGTGGAGCTGGCCGAATGGGAGTCGTACGGGCTGCTCGCGCCGAGCGCGGACGGCGGCTACGACATCGAGGCGGTGACCGTCGCCCGGCTCATCGCCGAACTCGGTCGTTTCGGCCTGGAACCACGTCATCTGCGAATCATGAAGGCTTCCGCCGAGCGCGAGGCCGGAATGGTCGAGCAGGTGGTCGCACCGCTGCGGCTGCATAGAAACCCGCAGACCAGAGCGCATGCGGAGGCCAGTGCGCGGGAGCTCGCCACGCTCTCCGTACAGCTGCACGCGGCCCTGGTGCGGTCGGCTCTGAGGGCCCAGGAGCGGTGACCGGCCGGGCCCCGACTATCCAAACCGGCCGGGCACGTCCTAGGGTTGCTGTGTGAACGAGCTCGACGTCGTGGGTGTCCGGGTGGAAATGCCCTCCAACCAACCGATCGTGCTCCTGCGTGAAGTGGGAGGCGACCGCTACCTCCCCATCTGGATCGGACCAGGTGAGGCGACCGCGATCGCCTTCGCTCAGCAGGGCATGGCTCCGGCGCGCCCGCTGACCCATGACCTTTTCAAAGACGTACTCGAAGCGGTCGGCCAGCAGCTCACGGAGGTCCGGATCACGGATCTGCGCGAGGGGGTCTTCTACGCGGAGCTGGTCTTCGCCAGCGGTGTGGAGGTCAGTGCCCGGCCGTCCGACGCCATAGCGCTCGCGCTGCGCACTGGAACGCCGATCTACGGCAGCGACGGCGTGCTGGACGACGCCGGTATCGCGATCCCGGACGAGCAGGAGGACGAGGTGGAGAAGTTCCGCGAGTTCCTCGACCAGATCTCGCCCGAGGACTTCGGAACCAGCAGCCAGTAGACGGTATGCCGGTCCTCGCTCGCGCATTCGAGTAGCCTTTCCCGGACGAGGGACACGGGAAACCACCCTTAGGGTGATTATCACTCGGCGTGCCGAGTGTGGCGATCGTTGACGCACCCCGGGTGACTGCCTACCTTCAAGATGGCAGGTCGAGGACGGAGGTCGGCGTGAGAAGCACCGGCGACGGCACGGCGGCCGGCGGTCCGTACACGCTCCAGGGGAGCGCACCGGCCGATCCGGCAGTGAAGGCTCGGGTCGCGGCACAGGCCGCACCGCCGCATGAGCCCGCCGCGGGGGGGACGGAGCGGGTCGGATACCGCGGACCCACCGCATGCGCGGCCGCGGGCATCACCTACCGCCAGCTGGACTACTGGGCCCGCACCGGGCTGGTGGAACCCAGCGTCCGGCCGGCCTACGGCTCGGGCAGCCAGCGGCTCTACAGCTTCCGGGACGTGGTCGTCCTCAAGATCGTGAAGCGGCTGCTGGACACCGGCGTGTCGCTCCAGAACATCCGGGCGGCGGTGGCGCATCTGCGCTCCAGGGAGCTCGACGACCTGGCCCAGATGACACTCATGAGCGACGGCGCGACCGTCTACGAGTGCACCTCGCCCGATGAGGTCGTGGACCTCCTCCAGGGCGGCCAGGGCGTCTTCGGGATCGCCGTGGGCGTCGTCTGGCGGGATGTGGAGAGCGCGCTCTCCCAGCTGCACGGCGAGCGGGTGGACACCGGGGAGACGCTGATCCGGCCCAACCCCACCGATGAGCTCGCGGCGCGCCGCAACAGGGCCGGTTGAGCAGTCCGTTCGGCCTTCCGCTTCGTCCCTTCGCCGTGCCCCTCGCGTTCTCGCCCAGCACCCCTAAGAGGCGCCGATCGGCGCTTCCGGGCCCCGTCCCCGGCCCTCGGGCCGCCCATTGTCGGTGGTGTGCGGCAGCATCGGAGATGTGAGGGGTGCGCCGACGATTCTCCATCTGGACATGGACGCCTTCTACGCTTCGGCGGAGCAGGCGGCCAAGCCCAGCCTGCGTGGTAAGCCGGTGATCGTGGGGGGCCTGGGGCCGCGTGGCGTGGTCGCCACGGCCTCCTACGAGGCCCGGGTGTTCGGGGTGCACTCGGCCATGGCGATGGCCCAGGCCCGCCGCCTGTGTCCGAACGCGGCGTTCCTCATCCCCCGCTTCGCCCTCTACCGCAAGGTGAGCGACTCGGTCATGCGCCTGCTGCACACGCTGTCGCCCCTGGTGGAGCCGCTGAGCCTGGACGAGGCGTTCGTCGATCTGGAGGCGGGCGGCACCGAGGCCACCGTGGAGGCGGCGCGCGCCGTGGGGGAGCGGCTGCGGGCCGACATCAGGGCGGTCACCGGGCTGACCGGATCCGTGGGGCTCGCCGGGTCCAAGATGCTCGCCAAGATCGGCTCGGAGCAGGCCAAGCCGGACGGTCTGGTGATCATCGAGCCCGGGACGGAGCGCGATCTGCTCGGCCCCATGTCGGTCCGTACGCTCCCGGGCGTGGGCCCCGCCACGGCGGAGACGCTGCGCCGGGCCGGGATCCACACCGTGGCCGAGACCCGGGAGGCGGGCGAGGCCGAGCTGGTGCGGCTGCTGGGCCGGGCCCACGGCACCTCGCTGTTCCTGATGGCCGAGGGCCGGGACGAGCGGCCCGTCGTCGCCGAGCGGGACGCCAAGTCCATCTCGGTCGAGGACACCTTCGACGTCGACGTCACCGACCGCACCCGGGTGCAGTTGGAGATCGCGCGGCTCGCCGACCGCTGTGTGCGGCGGCTGCGCGAGGCGGGCCGCTCGGGGCGGACGGTCGTGATCAAGGTGCGGCGGTACGACTTCTCCACGCTCACCCGTTCGGAGACCCTGCGCGGGCCGACCGACGATCCGGGGGTGGTGCGGGAGGCCGCGGCGCGGCTGATCGACAGCGTCGACACCACGGCGGGTGTGCGGCTGCTGGGCGTCGGCGTCAGCGGTCTGGCGGACTACACCCAGGAGGATCTCTTCGCCCAGGCAGCCCAGGCAGCCAAGGCAGCCAAGGCAGCCAAGGCAGCCAAGGCAGCCAAGGCAGCCAAGGCAGCCCAAGCCGCTCACGAGGCTCTGGAGGACGCGGGGCACCCGCCGGGCCCCGAGAGACCAGAACCCGTGGGAGAGCGCGCGGAAGAGGCGTCTGAGGGCGCTGGGAAGCCACGGCACTGGCTGCCGGGCACCGATGTGCGGCACACCGACTACGGGGCGGGCTGGGTGCAGGGCAGTGGGGTGGGCCGGGTGACCGTGCGCTTCGAGGAGCCGTGGTCGCGGCCGGGGCGGGTACGGACGTTCGCCGTGGACGACCCGGCGCTTGAACCGTCCGAACCGCTGCCGTTGCTGCGGCCGGACGCGGGGCCGGGCCCGGCGCCCCAGGGGGAGGCCGCGAGCTCGGACGGGACCACGGATCCGGCGGAAGGCATGGGCCGGGACCCGCGGGAGGCCGAAGGCCCTGACGGGTCGGCGGGTGCCGGTGGTGGGCCCGGTCAGGGGCAGGGTCAGCCGGTGACGTCCAGGCCGTAGTGGTGGTAGAGCTGGAGTTCCTGCTCGGGGGAGAGGTGGCGCCCGACCCCGAAGTCCGGGGCGTCCTTGATCAGCGCCCGTTCGTACGGCACCCGCAGGGTGTCGCCGACGACCTCGCTCGGTTCGAGCGGTACGAAGACGTCCCGGCTGAACAGCCCGGTGCGTACCGCCGCCCATTCGGGCTCGCCGGTCGCGTCGTCGAGATAGACCTCGTCCACGGTGCCGATCTTGGCGCCCTCGCGGTCGAATGCCTTGCGGCCGATCAGGGTCCGCGGGTCGATATCGGTCTGCACGGTCTCTCCCACAGGTGGCAAGCAGGTGGCAAGTGGCCATTGATACCTACAAAAAGCCACATCGCCGCGCTCGGCCACTCGAACACCGGCGGCCGTCCCCCGCGGCAGAACCGCTGATACGCTGACTGTGACTGTGAACCCCGTGCGGGAGAGTCCTCCGCCGACGCTGTCGGAGGCGCCGAAGGAGCAAACCCTCCCCGGAATCTCTCAGGCACACGTACCGTGCGGGTGAGGTCACTCTGGAAAGCAGGGTGGGCCACGGGCGAGCAGAGCTCCGGGACCCCTCCTCACCGACGGTGAAAACCGGTCAGGCGGTATGTGGGCCGGTGAAGCTCTCAGGTTGAGATGACAGAGGGGGAGGCCGTCCGGGCACCCGCGCCGTGGTGCCCCTCGTCGGTCGTTACAGACCAGGAGGCCCCCGCAGATGACCGCCCATCGCATCGCACTCTCCGACTTGGAACGCGGTACTCCGTTCGAGCAGCGCCATATCGGCCCGGACGGCGAGGCCCAGGCCAAGATGCTCGCCCAGGTCGGCTTCGGCTCGCTGGACGAGCTCACCGAGGCCGCCGTACCGGACGTCATCAAGAGCACCGAGGCGCTGAACGCCCTGCCTCCGGCCCGCAGCGAACCGGAGGTCCTCGCCGAGCTGCGCGGACTCGCCGACCGCAACCAGGTGCTGCCGTCGATGATCGGCCTCGGCTACTACGGCACCCACACCCCGCCGGTGATCCTGCGCAATGTGCTGGAGAACCCCGCCTGGTACACCGCTTACACGCCCTACCAGCCGGAGATCTCCCAGGGCCGGCTCGAGGCGCTGCTCAACTTCCAGACCGTCGTCGCCGATCTGACCGGGCTGCCCACGGCCGGTTCCTCGCTGCTGGACGAGGCCACCGCGGCCGCCGAGGCGATGGCGCTTTCGCGGCGTGTCGGCAAGGGCAAGGAGGGCGTCTTCCTGGTCGACGCCGACTGTCTGCCGCAGACCGTCGCGGTCATCAGGACCCGCGCCGAGCCGACCGGGGTCGAGGTCGTCGTCGCCGACCTGGCCGAGGGTATTCCGGAGGAGATCGCCGAGCGCGGGATCTTCGGTGTGCTGGTGCAGTACCCGGGCGCCTCCGGCGCGGTGCGCGATCCGCGCCCGGTCATCGAGCGCGCCCATGAGCTCGGCGCCGTCGTCACCGTCGCCGCCGATCTGCTCGCGCTCACCCTGCTCACCTCGCCCGGTGAGCTGGGCGCGGACATCGCGGTGGGCAGCAGCCAGCGGTTCGGCGTCCCGATGGGCTTCGGCGGACCGCACGCCGGCTTCATGTCGGTGCGCGACGCCTACGCGCGCAACCTGCCCGGCCGGCTGGTCGGGGTCTCCGTGGACGCCGACGGCGACAAGGCGTACCGGCTGGCGTTGCAGACCCGTGAGCAGCACATCCGCCGGGAGAAGGCCACCAGCAACATCTGCACCGCCCAGGTGCTGCTGGCCGTGATGGCCGGGATGTACGCCGTCTACCATGGCCCGGACGGGCTCGCGGCGATCGCCCGCCGCACCCACCGCTACGCCTCCGTGCTCGCCGAGGGGCTGCGGGCCGGCGGTGTCGAGGTGGTGCACGGCGCGTTCTTCGACACCCTCACCGCGCGGGTGCCGGGCCGGGCCGCCGAGGTCGTGGCCGCGGCCCGCGAGGCCGGGGTCAACCTTCGGCACACCGACGCCGATCATGTGGGCATCGCCTGCGACGAGACCACCGGCCGTGCGCAGCTGGCCGCCGTATGGTCCGCCTTCGGGGTGGACGGCGGGAACGGCGACGCGGCCGGGATCCCCGGCATCGACGAGCTGGACGCCTCGGCGCCGGACGCGCTGCCCGCGGACCTGCTGCGCCACGACGGCTATCTGGCCCACCCGGTCTTCCACCAGCACCGTTCCGAGACCGCGATGCTGCGCTATCTGCGCCGCCTGGCGGACCGGGACTACGCCCTGGACCGGGGCATGATCCCGCTCGGCTCCTGCACCATGAAGCTCAACGCGACCACCGAGATGGAGCCGGTCACCTGGCCGGAGTTCGGCGCGCTGCACCCCTTCGCACCGGCCGAGCAGGCCCAGGGCTATCTGACCCTGATCCGTGAGCTGGAGGAGCGGCTGGCCGAGGTCACCGGCTATGACAAGGTCTCGCTCCAGCCGAACGCCGGCTCCCAGGGCGAGCTCGCCGGTCTGCTGGCGGTGCGCGCCTACCACCGGGCCAACGGGGACACCCGGCGCACCGTCTGCCTGATCCCGTCCTCCGCGCACGGCACCAACGCCGCCAGCGCCGTGATGGCCGGGATGAAGGTCGTCGTGGTCAAGACCGGTGAGGACGGCGAGATCGACACCGGCGATCTCCGCGCCAAGATCGAGAAGCATGGTGCGGAACTGGCCGTGCTGATGGTCACCTACCCCTCCACCCACGGTGTGTTCGAGGAGCACATCACCGAGATCTGCGCGGCCGTGCACGACGCGGGCGGCCAGGTCTACGTGGATGGCGCCAACCTCAACGCGCTGGTCGGGCTCGCCGAACCGGGCCGGTTCGGCGGCGATGTCTCGCATCTGAACCTGCACAAGACCTTCTGCATCCCGCACGGCGGTGGCGGCCCCGGCGTCGGCCCGGTCGCGGTGCGCGAGCATCTGGCGCCCCACCTCCCCAACCATCCGCTCCAGCCCGCCGCAGGCCCGGCCACCGGCGTCGGGCCGGTCTCGGCCGCCCCCTGGGGTTCCGCGGGGATCCTGCCGATCTCCTGGGCGTACATCCGGCTGATGGGCGCCGAGGGGCTGCGCCGCGCGACCCAGGTCGCGGTGCTCGGCGCCAACTACATCGCCAAGCGACTCGAGCCGCACTACCCGGTGCTCTACACCGGCCCCGGCGGTCTGGTGGCCCATGAGTGCATCGTGGATCTGCGGCCGCTGACGAAGGCCACCGGGGTGAGCGTCGACGATGTGGCCAAGCGCCTGATCGACTACGGCTTCCACGCGCCGACGATGTCGTTCCCGGTCGCCGGGACGCTGATGATCGAGCCGACCGAGAGCGAGGACCTGGCGGAGCTGGACCGGTTCTGCCAGGCGATGATCGCCATCCGGGCCGAGATCGAGAAGGTCGGCTCGGGCGAGTGGGCCAAGGAGGACAATCCGCTCCGGCACGCCCCGCATACGGCGGCGTCGCTGACCGGGGAGTGGGACCACTCGTACTCCCGGGAGGAAGCGGTTTTCCCGGCCGGGGTCTCGGCGGCCGACAAGTACTGGCCGCCGGTGCGGCGGATCGACGGGGCCTACGGGGACCGCAACCTCGTCTGCTCCTGCCCGCCGCTGGAGTCCTACGAGGGCTGAGAGCCTGTGTCATATCCCCGGCCGGATCAGCGTGCGGCGTCTGGCACGCACGCTCGCCGCGTTGCCGAAACGCCCGAGTGGCTCCGCCACGAGGGCGCTCCGGCGCCTTGCGATCGCACGCACCAGACGCCGCACGCTGATCCGGCCGGGGATATGACACAGGCTCTGAGGCGTTCCGCCCGTTGACGCGTCAATGGGGCCGGTGCGGCGGATGCGCCGGGCCGGCCCCTGCGGTGTACATGCCGTCGATGGCGGTGTCGGACGGCGGGGTGACGATGTGCTCGCGGTGTCAGGCCGCGGTGACGATGTGCTCGGAACCCAGCGGTCGGCACGGTGCGATGACACGCCCGTCCGGCAGCAGCTCACCGGTGTCCTCGAAGAGCAGGACGCCGTTGCACAGCAGGCTCCAGCCCTGCTCGGGGTGGTGCGCCACCAGATGGGCGGCCTCCCGGTCGGCGGAGTCGGCTGATGGGCAAGGCGGTTGATGCTGGCACATGACAGGGTTCTTTCGCTGCGGAGTGGTGAAGGTCCTGCGGCTCGCTGCGGCGTTCATGGCCGCCCCCCCGTGGTTGAGTCGGTCGATTTCTCCAGTGTTGCCCTACGGCCTGGGATCCGCAGGGGTTTCGCGGTACCGGTCTCGCTAGATAATGACGCATCACCCGTCCGGACGGTTCATCGCCGCCGGACTGTTACGAGGATGCCGCGCGGAGCGCCCCGTGACCCGGCGGTCACAGGGCGCTCGCGGCCTGATGAAGGCCCAGGTCAGGCAGGTGAGCCAAGCAAGGGCGCCCGGGTCAGCCGGTGGGTCAGAACGGGCAGCAGATCGGTTGCCTGATGCGCCCGGTGGGCCGCGATACCGGGTGGTGCCGGGGCGAGCGGCACCAACAGGTCCCCCGCGCCCAGGCCGCCTTCGGCGCCGTCCGCCATCAGGTCGCCGTGCAGCCAGAGCGTGACCATGTAGAGCTCGGGGATGGACAGCAGCCGCGGCTGGTACGCCGAGGGCAGCGACTCGGCCTGGCTCAGGGCGAGTTCGGCCGAGCTGACGTAGGGGCCCTCGGAGAAGTGTGAGAAGGCCCAGCCGTCGGCGGTGAGCATCGCCTCGGCGGCGGCCACCGTACGGTCGCCGTCCCGGATCAGGAAGCGCCAGCCGGTGAGCCGGGTGCTCGGCGGGCCGTCGGGGGCGGTGATGTCGTCCAGGACATGGACGGGGAGCGGGAGTTCGGGTTCGAAGGGGCCGGTGAGCGTGGAGAGTGCCGGGGTGCGGGCCTCGCGGACGGCGGTGGGGGAGTCAAGGGCCGTGAGGACGCTGCGCAGGGCGGGCGCGGGGGCCTGGGGCACATGCAGCGGCATGGTGGATCGCCTCTCGCTTGGAGACACGGTGAAGCGATAGCGGGCCGGGTTTGGGCGGCGCTAGCGGTGGAACACGGGTCAGAGGGGAGCCGGAACAGACCGTTCGGGCGTTATCTCTCTGCCTCGTTAGCCGAGTTTATACGACAAGTGTTCCCGTTGTGTTTCGTCTAGCCGCTGCCGATAACCCCGACAAGAGGTTATCCAGACCCCGGGGGTGCGGGGATTTTCCCCGATTCAGTGCCAGATGAACGGATATGACCTGGCATTTTGCGGCCCGCGCGGTAGGCTGGAACTCGCTGGTTCATTCTCCCCGGCGCAATGCGCGGTTCCAGAGAGCCTACTGGCTGGGTGGGGAACGCGGGGCGTTATCGATCACATTGGTGGGCATCATCGAGCGTGGTGTGCAGACGGCCTGGCGCCGATGATCCACTGGAGGAGGGACGCTTCGATGGGGGAGAAGCTCATAGCCGGTGAGTTCGACCCGTCCGGCCGGCGACGGCAGCGCGCCCGGTTGCGGCAGTGCCTCGACGGGCTCGGCCGGCTTCTGGCCGACAAGCGATTCGACCGCCCGAAGAATCTGATGGGGCTTGAGATCGAGCTGAATCTCGCCGGGGCCGACGGACTGCCGAGGATGATGAACGCGGAGGTTCTGGAGCGCATCGGGAGCCATGATTTCCAGACCGAACTCGGGCAGTGCAATCTTGAAGTAAACATCGTGCCCCACCGTTTGCACGGACGCGTTCTCGATCAGCTCTCGGAAGAGCTCCGAACCGGTTTGTCATATGCCGATCGCAAGGCGCGGGAAGTGTCCTCGGAGATCGTGATGATCGGAATTCTTCCGACCCTCGCAGCGGACGATCTGGGATCCACGAACCTTTCCTATGACGACCGTTACAAACTTCTCAATGAGCAGATGCTGGCCGCCCGCGGCGAGGATTTCCTCATCGACATCGAGGGCCGGGAACGATTCACCTACGCCAGTTCCTGCATCGCCCCCGAGGCGGCCTGCACCTCCGTCCAGCTCCATCTCCAGGTCACCCCGGGGCGCTTCGCGGACGCGTGGAACGCGGCGCAGGCCGTGGCCGCCGTACAGATCGCGGTGGGCGCCAACTCCCCCTTCGTCTTCGGCCATGAGGCGTGGCGCGAATCCAGGCCGCCGCTGTTCCTCCAGGCCACCGATGTGCGCCCACCGGAAATCGCCGCCCAGGGGGCGCGCCCGCGCACCTGGTTCGGCGAGCGCTGGATCGATTCCGCGTACGAGTTGTTCGAGGAGAATCTGCGCTTCTTCCCGCCCCTGCTCTCCTCCGGCGATGACGAGGACCCGCTGCGGGTGCTGGACGAGGGCGGGGTGCCCGCGCTCCAGGAACTGGCGCTGCACAACGGCACCATCTACCGCTGGAACCGGCCCGTCTACGACGTCGTGGACGGCGTGCCGCATCTGCGCGTGGAGAACCGCGTGCTCCCGGCGGGGCCCACCGTCACCGATGTCATCGCCAACGCCGCCTTCTACTACGGACTGGTCAGGGCGCTGGCCGAGGAGCCCCGCCCGGTGTGGACCCGGCTGCCGTTCGCGGCCGCCGCGGCCAACTTCGACGCGGCCTGCCGGCACGGCATCGACGCGGTCCTCCAATGGCCCAAATCCGGCCGGTCGGCCTCCCTGAACCGCACCTCCGCCGTCCGGCTGGTCCGTGAGGAGTTGCTGCCGCTCGCCGCGTCCGGCCTCGACTCCTGGGGCGTGGAGCCCGCCGACCGCGACCGCTACCTCGGCGTGATCGAGGAGCGCTGCAAGCTGGGGGTCAACGGCGCGTCCTGGCAGGCGGCCACCTACCACCGGGCGCTGGGCGGCGGGCTGGACCGGGATGCCGCCCTCGCCGCCATGACCCGCCGCTACTGCGCCCTGATGCGCACCGACGCGCCGGTACACACCTGGCCCACCGATCTCTCCGGGTGATGTCCGCACAGCCGACCATGACACCGTATTGTCCGGTGAACGGGGCGGGCGCACCGATGAGCGGGTGCGCCGATGAGGCGGACAAGCGGAAGTGGGGACAGGAGTGCGGTCACAGGCGCGGGGCGCGGAGCCGCCCGTGGTCGAGGACGGGCTCTCGCGGGGGATGCTGCGCAATGAGACGCTGCTCGTGCTGGCGCTGTCCCTCGGCGCGAGCGCGCTCTCCGCGCTGATCAGCTTCATCGGCTCGGTGACCAAACCGGGCGGGCTGAAGGACCAGGCGGCCACGCTCAACTCCTCGGCGGCGCCGGGGCGGCCCTGGCTGGACCTCGCCTGGCAGCTGTTCGGCATCGCGACCGCGCTGGTGCCGGTCGCGCTCGTGGCCCATCTGCTGCTGCGCGAGGGCGCCGGGCTGCGGGTGATCGGCTTCGACCGCGACCGGCCGCGGTTCGACCTGGTGTGGGGCGCCGTGGTCGCGGCCGCGATCGGCGGGACCGGGCTGCTGCTGTACCTGGGGGCGCGGGCGGCCGGGGGCAATCTGACGGTGGTGCCGGAGTCGCTGCCCGATGTGTGGTGGAAGATCCCCGTACTGATCGCCTCCGCCGTGCAGAACGCGGTGCTGGAGGAGGTGGTCGTGGTCGGCTATCTGCTGCGCAGGCTCGGACAGCTGGGCTGGACCCCGATGGCCGCGCTGCTGGCCGGCTCGGTGCTGCGCGGCTCGTACCACCTCTACCAGGGGATCGGCGGCTTCTTCGGCAATATGGCGATGGGCGTGATCTTCGTGCTCCTCTACCGCCGCTGGGGGCGGGTCGGGCCGCTGGTCGCCGCCCATGCGCTGATCGACATCGTGGCCTTCGTCGGATACGCCCTGCTGGCGGGGCGGGTGGGCTGGCTGCCCACGGCCTGATGCGCTGATCCATCGTCTTCGGCGGGTTTCGGGTCAGCGGTTCGCCGCGGATCCCGGGCCCGCGGTTCGCCGCGGGTTTCAGGTCGGCGGTGCCTCGGGTCTCAGGCCAGCAGTTCGCCGTCGATGACCGTGACGGCGCCGCCCGTCAGCAGCGTACGGTCGCCGCGCAGCGCGGTGCGGACCAGGCCGGTGCGCGCGGACGCCTGGAGCCCGGTCAGCTCGTCCCGGCCGAACCGGGCCGACCAGTAGGGCGCGAGCGCGGTGTGGGCGCTGCCGGTGACCGGGTCCTCGTCGATGCCGACGGCCGGGGCGAACATCCGTGAGACGAAGTCGTAGCCGCGTGAGGGGTCCTCGGCGGCCGCGGTCACGATGATGCCCCGGTGGCTGATCCGCTTGAGCGCGGCGAGGTCGGGGGTCAGGGAGCGCACGGTCTTCTCGTCGGCCAGCTCGATCAGGAGATCGTCGATGTACGGGCCGGCGTGATGGGCGGACACGATCCCGGCGCCGAGCGCCGCGGCGACCTCGGCCGTGTTCCGGGGCACCTCCAGCTCGGTCAGCGAGGCCGTGGGGAAGTCCAGTGTGATCGTGCCGTCGTCGTCGGCCGTGGCCGACAGCACCCCGCTGAGGGTGGCGAAGCGGACCGTGCCGGTCGCCGTTCCCGTGGTCTTCAGGACATGGGTGGTGGCGAGCGTGGCATGGCCGCACATGGGCGCCTCGGTGGCCGGGGTGAACCAGCGCAGCGCCCAGTCGGCCGCCGCGGCCTCGGGGAGCGGGTGGGCGAAGGCGGTCTCGGCGAGATTGACCTCGGCGGCGACCCGCTGGAGCCAGCCGTCGTCGGGGAAGGCGTCGGTATCGAGGAGGACGACCCCGGCCGGGTTGCCGGCGAAGGGGCGCTGGGTGAACGCGTCGACGATTCGTATCCGCATGCCGCCGACCGTAGGCGGCTGGTGGCGGGGGAGCCATGGCCAATCGCCCGGCCGTGGCCCCCCGGCCCCCTTCGGGTGATGGGCGGGTGTGGGGGTTGGCATTCGATCGGTTCCGATATATCGTTGAAGTGTCGTGATGGATCGACGATAGAAAGGAGCATCACGATGCGTTCACATGGACATGGACGAGAGCACTGCGGACCCGGCCACCGCGGCCGGGGTGAAGGTGAGGGGCGGCGTGCGGCCTTCGGCCCGTTCGGCCCCGGTTTCGACGGTCCGCCCTTCGGCGGCCCCCCGTTCGGCGGCCGTGGCCGCGGCGGACCCGGTGGCCGGGTGCGTGGGCGGGCGCGGCGCGGCGATGTGCGCGCCTCGATCCTGGCCCTGCTGAAGGACCGCCCGATGCACGGCTACGAGATGATCCAGGAGATCACCGAGCGCAGCGGCGGAGCCTGGCGGCCCAGCCCCGGCTCGGTGTATCCGACGCTTCAGCTGCTCGAGGACGAGGGGCTGATCGGCAGCGAGAGCGAGGGCGGCAAGAAGCTGTTCGCGCTCACCGATGCCGGTCGCGCCGAGGCCGAGGCGGGGCCCGCGGCCCCGTGGGAGGAGGCCGGGCGCGGTATCGACTGGGAGGCAATGCAGGAGGTCCGCCAGGCGGGCTTCGGGCTGATGGAGGCGTTCGCCCAGGTCTGGCGCACCGGCAGCGCGGACCAGCGGCGGAAGGCCGTCTCCGTCATCAATGAGTCGCGCAAGCGGCTGTACCTCATCCTCGCCGAACAGGAGGACGGCGAGCAGGAGGAGAGCGAGCGGGAAGAGGGCAAGGGCGACGCCGAGCGGGGCGGCGAGAGCTGAGCCCCAGCGGACGGGGGCACGCCCGCACGGGGGCGGCGGGCCGGGGCGCGGGGCCTAGACGACCAGCGCGCCCAGCTTGCGCAGCGATTCATTGAGCGCGGTGGTCGCCGAGTCCTTGAGCTTCCCGGCCATCAGGGAGACCGCCGCCCCCGTGAAATCCCCGTCGATCCGCACCGTGGTGGCATCGCCGTCCGGTGTGAGCGAATAGCGCATGGCGAGGTTCACGCCCATCGGGCCCTTGCCCCGGGTGGCCAGCAGCCGGGCGGGTTCGCACTCCTCGACGGTCCAGGTCACCTCGGCCGGAAAGCCCATCAGCTTCATGTTCTCCTGATAGGTCGCCGCCACTTCCAAAGTGGCCGGGCCGCCCTGCGGGAAGCTGGTGTGGGTGGCGTTCCAGTCGCCGTACGAGGAGAAGTCCGTCAGCCGGGCCCAGACCTTCTCGGCCGGTGCCTCGATGCGTGTCTGCGCGCTGACCTCGGCCATGGGGGAGTCCCTTCGGCGCGTTGCTGCGGGGCGTGGTGCGGTGGTGGCGGGCAACGTAGCCCCGGGGCCCGGAACATTCAATACTGACGGGTCGTCAGTTATCTCCGGTCCGCGTTTCCCTCCTCCCCGGGGAGGAGATCCGGTCATCCGCGCACAACCACGGTGGGATGCGCACATGCTTCCCGGCGAGGATGCTCCGGCCGCAAGGGACTGATGGGGTGAGAGTGTGCGAAGTCGTACCCTTTCCGCCGGCCCGGACGACGCCCGATGCGAGGACGGAGTCAGTGACGTGGTGGCCGTCGTGATCGAGGGGGCCCGCCGGCGCGCCGTGCGCGATGGTGATGCGCAGATCGACACCGCCCATCTGCTGCACGGCCTCCTGGAGTCCGACCCGGAGGTGCGGGACGCGTTTCCCGGCGGCCCGCCCCAGGTGATCCGGCTGCTGGGGTATCTGGTGCAGCGCGCCATCGGCTACGGGCTCCGGTGGAGCGGCACCGTCGAGGACTCGGGGGCGGCGGCCGGGAGCGGGATGGCCGGCTGGTCGCCCGCCGCGGCGGCCGCCCTCGATGCGGCGGTCCGGCGTGCCGCCTCCCGTGGCGCATCCCGCGCCGTCGGCCTCGATCTCCTCGCCGCGCTCGTCCACGACCGGGAGTGTCGTGCCATGGAGGTGCTGCGGCGCGCCGGTGTCGCCGTCGAACCGCTGGTCACCGCGCTGGCGGGGGAGACCTGCCAGCAGTCATCGGGATGACGGTACTGACGCGAGCTGCCATGATGGCCCGGTGCGCATATCGGAAGGCCACTCACAGCGAAGGAAGGTCGGCCTGGGGCTCGCCCTGGTGTCGGCGTTCGCCTTCGGCGGGTCGGGCGTCGCCGCCAAACCGCTGATCGAGGCGGGGCTCGCACCGCTCGAGGTCACCTGGCTGCGGGTGACGGGAGCGGCGCTGGTCCTGCTGCCCCTGGCGTGGCGTCATCGCGGGCTGCTGACCTGCCGCCCCGGACTGCTGGTGGGGTTCGGCCTGCTGGGCGTCGCGGGAGTGCAGGCGTGCTACTTCGCGGCGCTCTCCCGGATCCCGGTCGGCGTCGCGATGCTCGTCGAATATTTCGCGCCCGCCCTGGTGCTGGGGTGGGTGCGGTTCGTCCAGCGCCGGCCCGTGAGCCGTGCCGCGGTGATCGGGGTCGTCCTGGCCGTCGGAGGGCTCGCGTGTGTGGTGGAGGTCTGGTCCGGGCTGGGCTTCAACCTCCTCGGACTGCTGCTCGCCTTGGGCGCGGCCTTCTGCCAGGTGGGCTATTTCGTCCTCGCCGACCACGGCAGCGACGGCCAGGACCCGGCGGATCCGTTCGGCGTCATCGCCTACGGACTGCTGATCGGGGCCGTGGTGCTGACCGTGATCGGCCGCCCCTGGGGCATGGACTGGACGGTCCTCACCGGCCGGGCCGATCTGGCGGGCACCCGCGTCCCCGCCCTGGCGCTGCTCGCCTGGATCGTGCTGGTGGCGACGGTGATCGCGTATCTCACCGGGGTGCTGTCGGTACGTCGGCTCTCACCGCAGGTGGCCGGGGTGGTCGCCTGTCTGGAGGCGGTCATCGCGACCGTTCTGGCATGGGTTCTGCTCGATGAGCACCTGGGCGTGGCGCAGGTCGTCGGCGGTGCGGTGGTGCTGAGCGGCGCCCTGATCGCCCAGACCTCCACCCCGAAGGCGGTCACCGCCGAGCCGGTGGCCGCCTCGGCGCCGGTGGAGGAGGAGCGGGAGTTCTCGGCGGGAGGATGACCGTACCGCCTTTCCCACCGCCGCGCACACAATGGCGCGGAGGGCGCGATGAACCCGGTGGGCGCGGCGGCCCGATGGGCGGCGGGGCGGCCGGTCAGAGCCGGGTGAGGTAGTCGGCGGCCGGTCAGAGCCGGGTGAGGTAGTCGGGCATCGGCGTGTCGGGCGCGAGGCCGTCGGCGGGCACCGGCGCGCCGTACACACGGGTCACGGGCACCACGCCGCTCCAGTGGGGGAGTCCCAGATCCTCGGCGTCGTCACCGGGCCCGCCGGTGCGCAGCTTGGCGGAGACCTCTTCGAGGTCGAGGCGGAGCACGGCGGTGGCGGCCAGCTCCTTGGTGTTCGCGGGCCGGGAGTCGGCGGCGCGGCCTGGCACCACATGGTCCACCAGGGCGTCCAGGGCCGCGGTGCGCTCGGCCCGATCGGTCACCGGACGGGCGGTGCCGTGCACCACCACCGAGCGGTAGTTGATGGAGTGGTGGAACGCCGAGCGCGCCAGGACCAGCCCGTCGACATGGGTGACGGTGAGACACACCGGCAGCCCCGGCTCCTCGGCGCCCGGCGCGCCCGCCATGCGCAGCGGGCGCGCCCCCGTCGAACCGTGGAGGTACAGCCGCTCCCCGACCCGGGCGTAGAGGGTCGGCAGGACGACGGGCGCGCCGTCGCGTATGAAGCCCAGATGGCAGACGTAGCCGTCGTCGAGGATCGCGTGCACCACCTCCCGGTCGTACGAGGCGCGCTCGCGGGAGCGGGTGGGCACGGTGCGGTCGGTCGGCGCGTAGGCGCTGTCGGGCGTGTGGGTCGCTGTGGTGGCATCCGGTGCGGGCATTTGCGTCCTCCATTGCACTAGTGCAAAATAGCGTTTGTGCTAGGAGAATATCCGATCGTGGGTCGTCGCGCAGCCGAGATCGCGGCCAGTGTGGAGCGCGCCATCGGCACCGGTGAGCTGCCGCCGGGGCAACTGCTGCCGCCCTTGCGGGAGTTGGCCGGGCGGCTGGGCGTGAATCCCAATACGGTCGCGGCCGCCTATCGCGTGCTGCGCGAACGGGGCGTGATCGAGACGGCGGGGCGCCGGGGGAGCCGGGTGCGCTCCCGCCCCTCCAGTACGCCCCGCGAGTGGATCGGTGTCGACGCCACCGGCGCGCGCGATCTGACGAGCGGCAACCCCGACCCCGCGCTGCTGCCCCCGCTCGGCGCGCCGCTCGCGGCGGCCGCGGCCCGCGCGGCGGAGCGCCCCACGCTGTACGGCGCGCCGGACGTCGTCCCCGAGATGGCCGAGCTGGCCCGGGCCGCCCTCGACGCGGACGGGGTGCCCGCCGGGCCGGTCGCCGTCACCTCCGGTTCGCTCGACGCGATCGAGCGGGTGCTGGCCGCGCATCTGCGCCCCGGTGACGCGGTGGCGGTCGAGGACCCCGGCTGGGGAAGCCTGCTCGATCTGATCCCGGCGCTCGGGCTGCGCGCCCTCCCGGTCGGGGTCGACGACGACGGACCGTTGCCCGAGCGGGTGGAGCAGGCGCTGGCCCAGGGCGCGCGGGCGCTGGTGGTCACCGACCGGGCGCAGAACCCGACGGGCGCGGTGGTGAGCGCGGCCCGCGCCCGTGAGCTGCGGACCGTGCTCGCCGCGCACCCCGCCGTGCTGCTGATCGAGGACGACCATGGGCACGGCATCGTGGACGTCCCGCTGCGCCCCCTGGCCGGCGGCACGGACCACTGGGCGCTGGTCCGCTCCACCGCCAAGGCGTACGGCCCCGATCTGCGGCTCGCCGTGCTCACCGGCGACCCCGTCACCCTGAACCGGGTGCGCGGCCGCCAGCGGCTGGGGCCGGGCTGGGTCAGCCATCTGCTCCAGGACGCGGTGGCCTGGCTGTGGCGGACGGACGCGGTCGACGCGGCGGCGGTGGCGGCGTCGTACGACACGCGGCGCGCGGCACTGGTGCGGGCGCTGCGGGAGCGCGGCATCGCCGCGTACGGGCGGAGCGGGATGAATGTGTGGGTGCCGGTCCCGGACGAGACCGGCGCGGTCGCCCGGCTGCTGGCGGCGGGCTGGGCCGTCGCCCCCGGGGCGCGCTTCCGGGTGGCCTCGTCGCCGGGGGTGCGGCTGACGGTCTCGCCGCTGGCCGCCGACGAGATCGCCCCGGTCGCCGACGCGGTGGCGGCGGCGACCGGGGCGACGGTCTCGGGACGGCTGGACTAGGGTCTGTCGTCAAAGGGGGCGCCCGGCCGCGAGCAGGGGGCACCTCCCAGCGGTAGCTGGGGGAGGCTGGTGCGGTCGATCGCAAGGCGGAGCGTCGCCCTCGTACTGGGCGTACTCGGGTGACGCGACAACGCGGCGAGCGGCCGTGCCAGGCGTCGAGAGCAGGGCGCCCCCTTTGACGACAGACCCTAGCTAGGACCCCGTCCGGTGAATCCTCACGATCCGCGACGCGGCCCGCGAACGTCCGCCGGACGGTGCCCGGGACGTGCCGGCGCGCCGCTGGGTCAGCGCCGCGCCGATGAGGACGATCACGGCGCCCACCGGTGTGTTCCAGGTGAGGTGTTCCCCGAGGATCGCCACGCCGGCGGTGGTGGCGATCACCGGGACGAAGTACGTGACCATCATCGCCGTCGTCGGGCCGACCTCGTCGACGAGGCCGTACTGCACCAGGAACGCCACGCCGGTGCCCAGCGCGCCCAGGGCGAGCACGGAGAGCAGGGGCAGCGCCGGGAAGGAGGTGGGCGTCGCCGCGAACACCGGTGCCACAAGGGCGAGTTGGACCGTGCCGAGCAGCAGTTGGCCGCCGGACATCGACAGATGGGAGTGGCCCATGTCGCTCAGCGTGCGCCGGACGTACTGCCAGCCGACCGCGTAGCTGGCCGAGGCGATCAGCGCCAGCGCGGTGCCCAGCGGGTCCTGGCCGGAGAAGCCCTGCCAGGCGCCCAGCACGATCAACACGCCGATGAAGCCGAGCCCGAGACCCGCGACACGCTGACGGGTCGGCCGGTCGTCGGAGACCACGACCACCGCGAGCAGCATCCCCCACAGCGGCGACGCGGCGTTGCAGATACCGGCCAGGGTGGAGGGGATGGTCAGCTCGGCGTAGGCGAACAGCGAGAACGGCAGCGCGTTCAGGAAGAACGCGGCCACCGCCAGATGACCCCAGACCCGCGCCCCGCGCGGCAGCCGCTCCCGCTTCACCGCCAGCGTCACCAGCAGTACGGCGGTGCCGAACAGCATCCGCCCGAATGTGACGTACAGGGGGGCGAACGCCTCATTGCCCACCTTGATGAAGAGAAAGCTGAAACCCCAGACCAGGGACAGCGCGCCGAAGCGGATGCGCCAGTCGAGGAGCGGTCGGCGAACGGGGGCGGAGGAGGGCTCGGCCGTGGTGGCGGCGGAAGGGGGTGCCGAGGCGGTCGCTGGGGTCATGCCCTTACGATGTCGGTTGCAACCTCTTAGAACAAGCGAGAATTCGTTCGCGATATCACGTAGTATCCCTTACATGTTGAACCTCGATCGCCTACGGACGCTGCACGCCGTGGCCCGTCACGGCTCCGTGAGCGGGGCCGCCGAGGGGCTGCATGTCACCACTTCCGCCGTCTCCCAGCAACTCGCCAAACTGGAGCGGGAGACCGGTCAGCAGCTGCTCGCCAAGAACGGGCGCGGGATCCGCCTCACCGACGCCGGGCGGCTGCTCGCCGACCACGCGGCGCGCATCCTCTCCCAGGTGGAGCTGGCCCAGGCGGATCTGGAGGCGCAGCGCGGCCACGCCGTCGGCGAGCTGCTGCTGGGCGCGTTCCCGACCGCCGTCCGCGGTCTCTTCCCGGACGCGCTGAGCCGGCTGCGCACCGAGCATCCGCAGCTGAACGTGCGGCTCCAGGAGATGGAGCCCGACGAGTCGGTCCCCTCGGTGGTGCGCGGCGACATCGATCTGGCCGTGGTCCTGGACTGGTACAACAAACCGCTGCCGATGCCCGGCGGGCTGGTGAAGGCCGCCCTGCTGGACGACCCGGTGGATGTGGCGATGCCCGCCGACCACCCCCTCGCCGACCGGCACGCGGTCGAGCCGGAGGACTTCGTGGACGACGAGTGGATCTCCTGGCCCAAGGGCGGGTTCTGCTACGACTGGCTGATGGTGACCCTGCGCGGCAAGAGCATCGAGCCGAGGATCCGGCACACCGCGCATGAGCACCACACCCAGCTCTCGCTGATCGCCGCCGGGCTGGGCATCGCCGTGGTGCCCCGGCTGGGCCGCGGGCCGGTGCCCGAGGGGGTGCGGATGGTGCCCGTCAGCCAGCCCACGATGCGGCGGCACATCTACGCGATCTGGCGCGCGGACGCCGACCGCAGGCCCTCGATCCGGGCGGCGGTCGAGGTGCTGCGGTCGGTCGGCGAGAAGATCGTCGACTGACGCGCGGCCGAACCGCGAGCCCGGTCCCGGCTCCGGTCCCGGGGGGCCTCAGCCCTGGGGCAGCTTGCGGAAGTCCCAGGATCGGATGGCCTCGGGGGTCAGCCGCAGCCAGGCGTGACGGCCGTCGTGCGGCATGGCGTCCAGACCGAAATACTTCGCCGCGAACATCCGCTCCGGCGTGTCGAGTTCGGGGCACGACACGCCGGTGCGCGGCTCCTCGCCGATGAGGACCGCCTCGCCGGAGAGCTCCACCCCGCGCAGCTCGCCGTAGTCGTGCCCGTCGTCGACCACCACCGCGATCCGCGGATCGCGGCGCAGCTCGGCCCAGCGGCGGCTGCGGGTCAGGGAGTACAGCCACAGGGCGGTGCCGTCCCAGCAGAACCACAGCGGGCTGATATGCGGCCGCCCGTCCGCGGCCACGGTGGCCACCCGGCAGGTGCGCTGCTCGGCGAGGAAGGCGTTCAACTCGTCCTGGCTCATCATGATGCGGCGCCCGCGCCGCTGGGTGACGGTCATCCGGCCCTGTACCTCCCGGTAACTGGATACGCGGCACAGGATGATTGCTCTTCCTTGATGACGCAAGGGACGCTACGCTCCCGCGCCGTGACCCCGCGTCCCCGGGAAGACCTCGTGGAACTGCTCCGGCCGGAAGGCTGCGCCCTGCTCACCGTCGAATGCCAGCGCGGTGTGGTGGGGCCCGACAGCGCGCTGCCCGAACTGGCCGCCGTGGCCCATGAGTCCGGTGCTCTCGGGCGTGTCGCCCAGCTGGTGGCGGCCGCCCACGACACGGGCGTCCAGGTGCTGCACGCGGTGGCCGAACGGCGCGCCGACGGACGTGGCGCGAACCGCAACGCACCGCTGTTCCGGGCCGTCGAGCGGCTGCCGGTCCGGCAGCTCACCGGAAGCGCGGCGGTGCGGATCGCCGAACCGGTTCCGGTGGCGGCCGAGGACCTGGTCGTACGGCGGCTGCACGGCCTCTCGCCGATCGCCGGGACCGATGTGGACGCGCTGCTGCGCAATCTGGGCTGCCGCACGCTGGTCATCACCGGCGTGTCGGCCAATGTGGCGATCCCCGGCGCCGTCTTCGACGCCGTCAACCTCGGCTATACCGCCGTGGTGCCGGAAGACGCGATCGCCGGGGTGCCCGCCTCGTACACCCCGGCGATGGTCCGTCACACCCTCTCCCTCGTGGCCGCCGTCACCACGGCCGAGGAAGTGGCCGACTGCTGGCGGAGGGCGGCCGTCACGCCATCCAGATCGAGCTTCCCTGCACCTTGATCTGCGCGCCGGGCAGCGGCTTCTGCGCCGGTCCGCCCTTCACGCTGCCGTCGGTGATGTCGAACTTGCTCCGGTGGCACGGACAGTTGATGGTGCCGCCGGTCACATCGCCGACCGAGCAGCCCTGGTGGGTGCAGATCGAGGAGAACGCCTTGAACTCCCCCGCCGTGGGCTGGGTCACCACGACCTTGTGGTCCTTGAAGACCATGCCGCCGCCCTCGGGGATCTGGGAGGTCTTGGCCAGTTCCATACCGTCCCCGCCGGCCGACTGGCCGCCGCCCTCCGCGCTCTGCGACGGCTGCGAGCCCCCGGCGTCCTGGGCGCTGCCCGCGTTGTCGCTGTCCGAACCGCCGCTGTTGTCGTCCTTGCCGCATGCGGCAAGCGTGGCGGCCAGTCCGGCCGCTCCGGCGGCGGTGACGACGGCACGGCGGGTGGTGCCCTGCCCGGTGAACGCCGACTGCGTCATGGTGGTGCCTCCTGCTCAGGGGGACGTTTCACCCTTCCATACGGAGCGCGGGGCCGCCGCGTTCAGCCGCGTGCGGGCGTCCTCGGGCCGGGGCCGGAAAAAATCTCTTTGCCGACCACCCGGCCGTGCCATGAGAATGCCTGGCCATGGGACATCTGGAGGCCGCGCACCTCGCCTACTTCCTGCCCGACGGCCGGCTGCTGCTCGGCGATGTGTCGTTCCGCGTCGCGGAGGGCACGGTGGCCGCCCTGGTCGGGCCCAACGGGGCGGGCAAGACCACGCTGCTGCGGCTGGTCTCCGGTGAGGTGGAGCCGCACGGCGGCACGGTCACCGTCAGTGGCTCGCTGGGGGTGATGCCGCAGTTCATCGGCTCGGTGCGCGATGAGCGGACGGTGCGCGACCTGCTGGTGTCGGTGGCCCAGCCCCGGGTCCGCGACGCCGCCCGCGCGGTCGACGAGGCCGAACTGGCGATCATGGAGCGGGATGACGAGGCCGCCCAGATGGCCTACGCCCAGAGCCTGAGCGACTGGGCCGAGGCGCGTGGCTACGAGGCCGAGACGGTGTGGGACATGTGCACCACGGCGGCGCTCGGAGTGCCCTACGAACGGGCGCAGTGGCGCCAGGTGCGCACCCTCAGCGGCGGCGAGCAGAAGCGGCTGGTGCTGGAGGCGCTGCTGCGCGGGCCCGACGAGGTGCTGCTGCTCGACGAGCCCGACAACTACCTGGACGTACCGGGCAAGCAGTGGCTGGAGGAGCGGCTGCGTGAGACCCGTAAGACCGTGCTGTTCATCAGCCACGACCGGGAGCTGCTGGCCCGCGCGGCCGACCGGATCGTCAGCGTCGAGCCGAGCCCGGCGGGCAGCGACGTATGGGTGCACGGCGGAGGCTTCGCCACCTACCACGAGGCCCGCGAGGAGCGGTTCGAGCGCTTCGAGGAGCTCCGGCGGCGCTGGGACGAGAAACACGCCCAGCTCAAACGGCTGGTGCTGGACATGCAGCGGTACGCGGCCCGCAGCGATGAGATGGCCTCCCGCTACCAGGCCGCCAAAACCCGGCTGCGGAAGTTCGAGGAGGCCGGGCCGCCCCCGGAGCCCCCGCGCAAACAGGACATCACCATGCGGCTCGCGGGCGGCCGCACCGGGGTGCGGGCGCTCACCTGCCGGGCGCTGGGTCTCGAGGGGCTGATGCGCCCCTTCGACCTCGAGGTCTTCTACGGCGAGCGGGTGGCCGTGCTGGGCTCCAACGGCTCGGGCAAGTCCCACTTCCTGCGGTTGCTGGCCGGTCAGAGCGTGGCCCACCAGGGGGAGTGGAAGCTGGGCGCGCGGGTCGTGCCCGGCCACTTCGCCCAGACCCACGCCCATCCTGAGCTCTTCGGGCGCACGCTGGTCGACATCCTGTGGACCGAGCACGCCCGGGACCGGGGGCGCGCGATGAGCGCCCTGCGCCGCTATGAGCTGGACCGCCAGGGCGACCAGACCTTCGACCGGCTCTCGGGCGGTCAGCAGGCCCGGTTCCAGATCCTGCTGCTCGAACTGGCCGGGACGACGGCGCTGCTGCTGGACGAGCCCACGGACAACCTGGACCTGGAGTCGGCCGAGGCGCTACAGGACGGGCTCGCGGCTTATGAGGGCACGGTGCTGGCGGTCACCCACGACCGCTGGTTCGCGCGGTCCTTCGACCGCTTCCTGGTCTTCGGCTCGGACGGTGTCGTCCGCGAGACGGCGGAGCCGGTCTGGGACGAGCGCCGCGTGGACCGGGTCCGCTGAGCGCTCCGCCGGGAATGCCCCGGCTGCCCGGCACCGCTCTCCTCGTCGCCGAGCCGGACATGCTCCCGCCGCCGTAGGAGACACACCGGCACCGTACCGACCGCGCGTCGATACGGTGCCGGTGCCACCGGCCGGATGCGGTCCACCGGGCCGGTCGGCACCGATAACCTGGGCAAATGCTGTCTGAAGTCACCGCGATCCGCTATGTCACGCCCTTGCGTGAGGGCGGATCGCTGCCGGGCATCGTCGAGGCCGACGATCTGGGCACCTATGTCATGAAGTTCACCGGCGCCGGACAGGGCCGCAAGACCCTCGTCGCCGAGGTCGTCTGCGGTCAGCTGGGCCGCCGTCTGGGGCTGCGGGTCCCGGACCTGGTGCGGATCCAGCTGGACCCGGTGATCGGCCTGAGCGAACCGGACCAGGAGGTGCAGCAGCTGCTCAAGGCCAGTGGCGGGCTCAACCTCGGCATGGACTACCTCCCCGGCTCGCTCGGCTTCGACCCGCTCGCCTTCGAGGTGGGCCCGGAGGAGGCCGGCCGGATCGTGTGGTTCGACGCGCTCATCGGCAATGTGGACCGCTCCTGGCGCAACCCCAACATGCTGGTCTGGCACGGGCGGCTGTGGCTCATCGACCACGGCGCCACGATGATCTGGCACCACGGCTGGCGCGGGCTGGACAAGGCCGCCGCCAAGCCGTACGACGCCACCGACCACGTCCTCGCGCCGTTCGCACCGGACGTCGCCGCCGCGGGCGCGGCCCTGGCGCCGCTGATCACCGAGGAGCTGCTCACCGAGGTGGTGGCGGACGTCCCCGGCGAATGGCTGGCCGACGAGCCGGGCTTCGACGGCCCCGACGCGGTGCGCCGCGCCTATGTCGAGGTGCTGCTGGAGCGGGCGGCCACGGTCGGGACGAGGATCACGCTCGGCGAGCGCACCGATGAGGGCCCGTCGAAGGCCCCCCGGTGGCTGCGGGTGTGGGTCGATGGAAAGGCGTCGAAGTGAGCGGGTTCCACAACGGCCGGGATGTCTTCGAATACGCCGTGCTGCGGGTGGTTCCCCGGGTCGAGCGCGGTGAGCTGATCAACGCGGGCGTCCTCGTCTACTGCCGCGCCACCTCCTTCGTGGCGGCCCGGGTCCATCTGGACGAGGACCGGCTGCGCGCCCTGGACCCCTCGGCCGACGTGGCGGCGGTACGGGCCGCGTTGCACGCGGTGGAGTGCGTCTGCTGCGGGGGGGAGCGGGCCGGTCAGGCGGCGGAGGAGGACGCGGGGCGGCGCTTCCGCTGGCTCGTCGCCCCGCGCTCCACGGTCGTCCAGCCGGGGCCGGTGCACACCGGTCTGACGGCGGACGCGGAGGCGGAGGTCGAGCGGCTGCTCGATCTGCTGGTGCGGTGAGACCCCGGGCGGGCGAGCCGAAAGGCGGGTGAAAGCGACCCGAGGTGAGCGAGTGCATAAGAGCGGTCGTTGACAGGCGGTGGCGGGCCTCATAGCGTCACGTGCGCAGGAGAGACTAAGCGGTTGCTCACTCCCGGGACCGGGACGGTGAGCCGCCATCGATGCGAGGGAGAACCCGCATGTCCACCACCGAGCAGCGCGTTGCCATCGTGACGGGCGCGGCCCGCGGCATCGGCGCGGCGACCGCCGTGCGCCTGGCCGAGGAGGGTCGCGTCGTCGCCGTGCTCGACCTCGACGAGGGGTCCTGCGCGGGCACCGTGGAGAAGATCATCGAGGCGGGCGGCAAGGCCATCGCCGTGGGCTGCGATGTGTCGGACGCCGAGCAGGTCGAGGCCGCCGTCGCGCGGGTCGCCGAGGAGCTCGGCGCGCCGACCATCCTGGTCAACAACGCGGGTGTGCTCCGCGACAATCTGCTCTTCAAGATGAGCGAGTCCGACTGGGACACCGTGCTGAACGTGCATCTGCGGGGCGCGTTCCTGATGTCGCGCGCCTGCCAGAAGCACATGGTGGATGCCGGGTTCGGCCGGATCGTCAACCTCTCCAGCAGCTCGGCGCTGGGCAACCGCGGCCAGGTCAACTACGCCGCGGCCAAGGCCGGAATGCAGGGCTTCACCAAGACCCTCGCCATCGAACTCGGCAAGTTCGGCGTCACCGCCAACGCCGTGGCGCCCGGTTTCATCGCCACCGACATGACCGCCGCGACCGCCGAGCGCGTCGGCAGGGGCTTCGAGGACTTCCAGAAGGCGGCCGCGAGCCAGATCCCGGTGCAGCGGGTCGGCGAGCCCGGCGACATCGCCAACGCGATCGCCTTCTTCACCGGCGAGGCGGCCGGTTTCGTCTCCGGCCAGGTCCTGTACGTGGCCGGCGGCCCGCTCAACTGATCAGGAGTCACAGACCAGCATGACCGAGCAGATACAGGACAGCGGCAAGGTCGCGCTCATCACCGGGGCGAGCCGGGGGATCGGCTACGCCATCGCCGAGGCGATGGTGGCCCGCGGCGACAAGGTGTGCATCACCGGGCGCAACGAGGACGCGCTCAAGGAGGCCGTGGAGCGGCTCGGGGCCGACCGTGCGATCCATGTCGCCGGGAAGGCCCATGACCAGGCGCACCAGGCGGCCGCCGTCGAGCGGACGATGGAGGCGTTCGGCCGGGTCGACCACCTGGTGAACAACGCCGGCACCAACCCGGTCTACTCGCCCATCGCCGACCTCGACCTCGATGTCATCCGTAAGGTCTTCGAGACCAATGTGGTCTCGGCACTGGGCTTCGCCCAGCGGACCTGGAAGGCGTGGCAGCGGGAGAACGGCGGCTCGATCGTCAACATCTCCTCGCTCGCCGGGATGGCGCCGTCGCCGTTCATCGCGGCCTACGGCGTCAGCAAGGCCGCCATGATCAACCTCACGGTGCAGCTCGCCCAGGAGTTCGCCCCGCGGGTACGGGTCAACGCCATCGCGCCCGCGGTGGTGAAGACCAAGTTCGCCACCGCCCTGTACGAGGGGCGGGAGGAGGAGACCGCCGCGGCCTATCCGCTCAAACGGCTCGGCGTGCCGGAGGACATAGGGGGCGCGGCCGCCTTCCTCACCTCCGACCAGGCGGCGTGGGTCACCGGTCAGACGCTCGTGGTGGACGGCGGCATCCTCCTGCGCGCCGGACTCGGCTGACCGGCGCCCGGTCCGGCCCCGCGCCCAGGGCACAGGGCCCCGCGCCGGCGCCCGGTCCGTGTGGGGCGTTGTCGGTGGCCGCCGGTAGGTTCTGTGTCCGTAAGACGGAAACACCGACCGGAGGTTGAAGACGTGCCCTATGTGCTGCCCGAGTCCTGGCGCGGGGTCCTCGGCGAGGAGCTGGAGAAGCCCTATTTCAAGGAGCTCACCGAGTTCGTCGAGGAGGAGCGGGCCAAGGGGCCGGTGTACCCGCCGCGCGAGGAGGTGTTCGCCGCCCTGGAGGCCACGCCGTTCGACCAGGTGAAGGTGCTCGTCCTCGGGCAGGACCCGTACCACGGCGAGGGTCAGGGCCACGGTCTGTGCTTCTCGGTGCGGCCCGGGGTCAAGACCCCGCCCTCGCTGCGGAACATCTTCAAGGAGATGGGCGAGGAGCTCGGCCACCCGGTGCCCGACAACGGCTATCTGATGCCGTGGGCCGAGCAGGGCGTGCTGCTGCTCAACGCGGTGCTGACGGTCCGGGGCGGCGAGGCCAACTCCCACAAGAGCAAGGGGTGGGAGAAGTTCACCGACGCGGTGATCCGCGCGGTGGCCTCGCGCCCCGACCCGGCCGTCTTCGTGCTCTGGGGGAACTACGCCCAGAAGAAGCTGCCGCTGATCGACGCCTCGCGGCATGCGGTGGTGAAGGGGGCGCACCCGTCCCCGCTGTCGGCGAAGAAGTTCTTCGGCTCGCGCCCCTTCACCCAGATCGACGAGGCGGTCAAGGCCCAGGGGCACACCCCGATCGACTGGCGGATCCCGGACCTCGGCGCCTGACGGGGGCCTGGAGCCGGCCTAGAGCGCGTAGGCGAAGCTGTAGGGGATCTCGGTGATCCCCTGGCCGGCGGTGAAGGTGCCCGATCCGGTGAGTCCGGTCAGCTCGCCGGTGCCGGATCCGGGTACCACCTCGAAGGCGCAGTGGACGGCGGCGTCCTCGCCCCAGCTGCCGTGCTGCACCACCACGAAGCTGCCCGCGCGCCCGTCGAGGGTGCCGGTCAGCAGCTCGTAGCCGCAGCAGACGCCGGTCTTGTCGGACCGATAGGTGATCGCGTACTGACAGCTGGTCCGCGGTGCCTCGATGCCGCCCGAGAAGGCGTTCGTCACCACGGCCCGGGCCAGCTTCGCACCGCCCTCGGCCTCATCGAGGGCCGTCTCCTGCCAGTCGGCGTAGGTGAAGTGGCCGGTGGTGTGCGTGGTCATGGTGGATTCCTTTCGGGGGCCGGATCGGCTGCGGGAGCCACTCTGGCCGCCGTACCTGACATCTCCTGTCAGGTACGGCGCCCACAATGGACCGCATGCGCGCCGACCGCCTTCTCTCGCTGCTCCTGCTGCTCCAGAACCGGGGCCGGATGACCGCGCCCGAGCTCGCAACCGAGCTCGAGGTCTCGGTGCGCACCGTCTACCGCGATGTGGAGGCGCTGAGCGCGTCCGGGGTGCCGGTGTACGCCGACCGGGGCCCCGCCGGGGGCTTTCGGCTGCTCGACGGTTACCGCACCCGGCTGACCGGGCTCACCGGCGACGAGGCCGACTCGCTCTTCCTCGCCGGGATGCCCGGCCCGGCCGCCGAGCTGGGCCTGGCCGCCGACCTCACCACGGCCCAGCTCAAGCTGCGGGCCGCGCTCCCGGCCGAGCTGGGCGAGCGCTCCCGCCGCATCCAGGAGCGCTTCCACCTCGACGCGCCGGGCTGGTTCCGGGACGCCGAGCCGGTGCCCCATCTGGCGGCCGCCGCCGAGGCCGTATGGGAGCGGCGGGTGCTGCGGGTGCACTACCGCCGCTGGCGCGGTGAGGTGCGGCGGGAGCTGTGCCCGCTGGGCCTCGTCCTCAAGGGCGGCATCTGGTACCTGGTGGCCAGGGTCGAGGACAGCGTGCGCAGCTACCGGGTGTCGCGGATCCTCGGCGCCGAGCTGCTGGCGGAGGTCTTCGAACGGCCCGCCGGGTTCGACCTCGCCGCCCACTGGGAGGAGTCGTCCCGCCGGCTGGAGTCCGCGCGCTTCCAGGGCGAGGCCGAACTCCTGCTCTCCCAGCGCGGGGTGAAGCTGCTCCCGATGCAGTTCGGCGCGGTGGGTGAGGAGGCGGCGGCCGCGGCGGGCCCGCCCGACGACCGGGGGCGGCGGCGTGTCGTACTCCCCGTGGAGTCGCTGCCGGTCGCGGTTCACGACATGCTGCGGCTGGGCACCGACGCCGAGGTGCTGGGGCCGCCCGAGCTGCGCTCCGCCGTCGCCCGCGCCGTCGCCGAGCTGGCCCACCGCTACGGCGCGCCGAACGGCACTCCCGGGGCCCCGCCGGGCCACGACACGCCGGGCGGGGCGTGGCGGACGGTGCATGAGCCGCGGGACACCCCGTAGCTTCTCTCGAAGGACGGGAGGCCGCGATGACGGAAGCGCAGCGGGAGGCGCCGGAGGGCGATGCCGTACTGACCCGGATCGGGCAGGCGGTCATGCTGCACCGGGGCGGTGACCGGGAGGAGGCGCGCAATCGCCTCGCCGCGCTGTGGCGGGAGATCGAACGGGACGGCGCCCCCTTCCACCGCTGCGCCCTCGCCCACTATCTGGCCGACACCCAGGACGACCCTCTGGACGAGCTGATCTGGAACCTGCGGGCGCTCGCCGCGGCGGACGGGCTCACCGGTGCCCTGGCGCCACGGGCGTTCTTCCCCTCCCTCCACCTCAACGTGGCCTCGGGCTATCTGAAGCTGGGCCAGGAGGAGGCGGCCCGGGACCAGCTGGCGCTGGCGCGGGCGGCCGCCGGTGCGCTCGGCGAGGATCCGTACGGCGACGGGGTACGGGCGGCCATCCGGCGGCTGACGCTGGTCCTGGAGGGGAGCGCCGGGGACTGAGGAGCCGGGGCCTACCGGCACTGGCGCGGCGCAAGGTGGGCGTCAAGCCGCCGGCTGCCGCGCGAGGTGGACGGCAAGCTCGTGCCGCGGCCTTCGTGGATGGTGATGGTCACCGTGCCTTTCTGTCACGGATGAGGGCGTTCGGGGGCTCCGGTCCGCGCGCCAGGCGCCCCCGGGTGGTCGGTGGCGTGCTTCTCAGATCTGGTTCTGTCCGCCGTCGACGTAGATGTTGGCGCCGACGATGTAGCTGCTCTGATCGGAGGCGAGGAACGCCACGGTCGCGGCGACCTCCTCGGGACGGCCTATACGCCCCTTCGCCACGGTCGCGGCGACGTGGTCCTTGACGGCGGCCAGCGCTTCTCCGCCACCGACGATGTCGGTGAGCCCGGGAGTTTCGACCCCGCCCGGCGAGACCGCGTTGACCCGGATGCCACGGCCCTTGAGTTCGTTGGACCACGTTCGCGCGAATGACCGGATGGCGGCCTTGGAGGCTGCGTACGTGCCGAATGCCTCCTGGCCGTTGTCCGCGGCGGTGGAGGCGGTCAGGATGACCGAGGCACCGTCGTTGAGCAGCGGAAGCGCCTTCTGCACGGTGAACAGCGTGCCCCGGACGTTGACTCCGAAGACCTGGTCGAAGTGCTCTTCGGTGATCTGCTCCAACGGCACGAACGCACCGGCCGCCGCATTGGCGAAGAGCACGTCAAGACCCCTGCCCCGGGACCGGACCGCGTCGTAGAGCCGGTCCAGGTCGGCCATGTCGGTGATGTCGCCGGGCACCGCACTGGCCCTGGTCGCGCCGATGGTTTCGACGGCGGCGTCCAGCTCCGTCTTGCGTCGACCGGTGATGAAAACGTGCGCGCCCTCAGCCGCCAGCCGCACGGCGGTGGCCAGGCCGATTCCGGTGCCGCCGCCGGTGACGACAGCCGTCTTGCCCTCGAGCTGCCCCATGGGAGTACCTCCATAGATTCCTGCGCTGATCTGTCTCGACAGCAATACTGCGGGAGGGGGCAGTACGATGCATCACGTAACGTCCACAATTCTTTACGCATCATCCAGAGGAGCGGTCAGTGCTCGACTCCAGCGATCTGATCGCCGACGCCATCGGCCTTCTGCGTCCCCGCACCGTGGTTGAACCCGGCCTCCATGCCTCAGGCGCATGGGCCCTGCGCTTCGACCAGTTCCCACACGTGAAGCTCGGCGTCGTCGCGCGCGGCGAATGCTGGCTGGTCCTCGGAGGGCATGCACCCGTACTGCTGGAAGAGGGCGACTTCTACCTGCTGGGCAACCCCCCGCCCTACATCCTGGCCAGCGAGCTCAGCGCGATACCGCGTCATGCGAAGTCGGTGTGGGAGAGCGCTACGGACGGCGCCGTCCGCATCGGATCCGAGGCCGAGGAAGACACCTACCTCTGCGGTGGGCACTTCTCGTTCGAGGGTACGAACGCGCATGGCCTCACCGATGTTCTGCCGCTGCTGGTGCACGTACGGGCCGCGGACCCTCGCGGGAAGCTCCTGGCACATCTGAGTGAACTCATGGTCGCCGAGGTCGAAGCAGTTGCCGTCGGTAGCTCTCTGGTCCTGGAGCATCTCGCGCAGATTCTGTTCGTCCACATGCTGCGCGCCCACGCCGACCAGGCCGAGCGACCCACCGGCTGGCTGGGAGCACTCAGCGACGACGGTATCGGTGCCGCGCTGCGTGCCATGCACGCGGATGTGGCGCGCTCCTGGACACTCAAAGAGCTTGCCGATATCAGCTGTATGTCACGTTCCTCGTTCGCCTCCTCTTTCAAGAAGCAGGTCGGAACCGCGCCACTGGACTATTTGATCCAGTGGCGTATCAGCCTCGCCCGTGATGCCCTGAGCCGCGGAACACGATCGATTTCCGAGCTCGCATTCGCGATCGGCTACAAATCTGAGAGCGCGTTCAGCACCGCGTTTCGTCGTGTGACCGGCTTCTCACCCAGACAGTTTCGTCAGGCGTCGAACCCTGCGGAGTGACACCGAGCCCCTTCTCCGGACCGAAGACCGAAGACCGAAGACCGAAGACCGAGGTCACCAGAGCGCCCGCGGATGTCGAGAACGTGTCACCGGCTCCGTCCCAGGGACATCAGCGGCCCCCACCGGCCGCACGAGGACGAAGGAGAAACCAGCATGGCGATTCAGCGGATGGACAACGTCGGCATCGTCGTCGAGGACATGGACGCAGCCATCGCGTTCTTCGTGGAACTCGGTATGGAGCTGGAGGGCAGGGCGGAGGTCGAGGGCCTCTTCGCCGACCAGTGCACCGGACTCGACGGCGTCCGCTGTGACATCGCTATGGTCCGGACCCCGGACGGCCTCAGCCGGCTCGAGCTGGCGAAATACCGCAGCCCCGCGGCGATCGGCGCCGGGCCGCGCAACCGGCCGCACAACATTCTGGGCACGCACCGCGTGATGTTCGCCGTCGACGACATCGAGGACACCGTGGCCCGCCTGCGCCCTCACGGCGCCGAACTCGTCGGCGAGATCGCCCGGTTCGAGGACAGCTATCTGCTCTGCTACCTCCGCGGCCCGGAGGGCATCATCGTCGGACTGGCCGAGCAACTGCGCTGAGCGGCAGGAACCGAACGAAGGGGGTGGGCTGAGCACCCAGGTGCGGTGGCCCGCTATGCCGCTTCCACCAGCCCCTCCCAGCGGTCGGCGAGCGCCTTCAGCTTGACGACGAACCGTTCGCGTTCCGCCTCGTCGAAGGACTCCAGCAGGATCTTGTCGAGCCTGCGCGCCCGGTCGTTCGCCTCCGTAAGGGCCTCTTGGCCCGCGTCGGTCAGGTAGAGCAGTTTGCGGCGGCCGTCGGCGGCCGCGGTTCGCCGGGCGAGCAGACCACGGTTCTCCAGCCGGCGCGCCACATCCGCCATGGTGGAGGTGTCCAGGGCGACCGCGGCGGCCATGGACCGCTGGTCCTGGCCGGGATGGGCTTCCACCGCCTGGAGCACCGCGAACTGCGGGCCGGTGAGGACCGGGTCCACCTCCCGTGCCCACACGGCGAGATACGCCTGGTAGAGACGGCGGACCTGATAGCCGGGCGCGGCCGTCAAGGCGGTGGGAGCCTTTGGACCGGTCTCGGCGGGCGGGGTGGGATCAGTCATGGAACCTACTTAAGCACGCACGGTTGACGCCGAGGGACAGTGGGGCGGGCGCCGGCGCACCCTTCGGCCCCGGCCACGGGCTCACCGGCCGGTACCGAGGTGGATCGGTCCCGCCCGGTGCGCCGGCCCAAGGCCATCGATGGACGCGCCCGGCCGGTGTGGCGCCGAGTGGTGGGCGGCCACCACGGTGGCCGGGGCGGACGCCTTGCCCTCGGCCCACCGGGAGCCCGGCGGCTCCAGCACATCGCGCACGGACGCCTCCTGTCAGCTCCTACCGGCCATCGTTCCGGCGCCGCTCCCGGCGGGGCTGGAGACCTGGCCGCCGAGCAGACTCCCGGCGCCGGGCACGACGGGCGGCAGCCCGAGCTCCGTCAGGATGCGGAACGCGGTGGAGGTGGCCGCCGACAGCACCGGCAGCCCCGCCTCGTCCTCGACGGGCTGGATCGACGCCAGCGACGGCATCTGCACACAGGCCGACAGCACCAGCGCGTCGGCCCTGCCCAGGTTCAGGCGGCGCCAGTGCTCGCGCAGATCGGCGGGGTCCAGGCGGGCCACCGCCAGGTTGTCCGGAACTTCGAGGCTGAGCGCGTCGACCACCTCGATCCCCGCGTCCTCGATGTAGTCGACCACCTTGGCGGTGAGTTCCTTCATATACGGCGTGATGATCGCGACCCGGCGGGCGCCGAGCGCCTCGACACCGCTGAGCAGGGCGCCGGCGCTGGAGACCACGGGGGCCCGGGCGCCCTCGGCCCGCAGCGCGGAGGTGATGTCGGCCTCGGCAACACAGTGGTGACCCGGCCCCTGCGCCATGATGGCGACCAGGCAGGCGGTGGCGACGACATCGGGCCGCGCGTCGGCCAGTTCGAGGGCGGCCCGTTCGGTCTGCGCGTTCATATTGCGCAGCTCGTCCGGGGTGACGTGCTTCATCCGCATCCGGCTGGTGTGGAAGACGAAGCGGTCGTCGGGCGCGATGGACTCCCGTGCGTTGAGCATCCGGGGAAGCTCGGTCTCCATGGTCAGGTTGGAGCTGGGCACGATCAGCCCGATGTGATGGTCGGTCATGGGGTTGGTCCTCCGAATCGGGGCGGCGGGCACCGGTCAGGCGGCCGGGAATCGCGGGTGGCCCGGAAAAACCTGATGCCTCATCAGGAACCGCCACCCCCGTGAACGTGCTGTTCAGGGCTGGTGCCGGGCGGGGAGAGGATGGTCTTCAGCGCGCCGCGGAGCGTCTCGGTGGCGATTGCCGGGGCGTCCCAGAAGATCATGTGGCCGGCGCCTGGGATCTTGTGCAGTGGCGCCGGTGGATTGCTCTGTGCGGCCTCCCGCACCCCTTCCGACGTCACGACGGGACTGCCCGCCCCGTAGAGCATGTGGGCCGGTCCGGGCACCCGGGGCCACCAGTCGAAGAAGTCCTCGTGCTCGAAGCCGTGGTGCGTGGCCACGATGGCCTCCTCGGCACAACTGGACAGCCAGCGGGCCCGCAGTTCTTGTTCACGCCGCGGCCACGTGGGCCAGGAGGCGGCCACCTCGTCGGCGTCCGTTCCGCGCCGGGCTTCGGCGAGTTGCCGCAGGAACACTTCCCGGGTGGTGGGGTAGGGGCCGCGGCCCGGGCCGCTCATCGGCGGATCGGCCAGCACGGTGCCGCGCAGGGGCACCTTGGCACGCACCGCGACGGCCGCCGCGATCCGCGCGCCCATGGAGTGGCCGAGGAGCAGCGGACGGTCCAGGCCGAGGTGGGTGATGAGGGCTTCGGTGTCCTCGGCGTACTCCTCCAGCCCGTATCCGTCGCCCTCGTCCGAAAGACCCCGGCCGCGTACGTCCAGCACCACCGGCCTGACCAGGTCGGTCAGTTCGCGGGCCACGAAGTGCATGGTGACCGCGGGACTGGTGATACCGGGCAGGACGACCAGCGCCGGAAGATCGCCGCCGTAGTCGAGGGCGTGCAGCCGTACCTCTCCGGAGCGCGCCCACCGGCTCGTGGCCGGGACCTCGGCAAGATCGGCGAGTGCGCTCTGAAGGACCGAACGCCGTGTCATGTGCTGTCTCCTCGTCGGTGGGAACGCCGGGCCGCTCGAGGAGCCGCCGGGGCGGGAACGGAGCCGATGTAGCCGACGGCGTCATCGAGGGTGACGACGTCGCCGTACTTGGCCTGGATGTCGAAGAGCGCCGCGTCCGCGGGCCCCTCGGCCCGGTCGCCCACGCAGGCACGGGGCACCAGCACCGGGAAGCCCGACTGGACCGCGTCGACCACGGTGGCCCGTACACAGCCGCTCGTGGTGGCGCCGCACACCACGACGGTGTCGCGGCCCAGACCGGTCAGGGTGGCGGCGAGGCCGGTGCCGAAGAAGGCCGAGGCCCCCTTCTTCACCACCAGGTGATCGTGTCCCGGCCGCATGGGCAGCCGCGGGTCGACGGCCACGGCCTCACTGCCCTCGACCAAGGCGCGCATGCCGGGAGCCTTGCGCAGCCAGGCGACCGCGTCACCGGACGCCTCGGCCTCGGTGTAGGCGATCGCGGTGAAGATCACCGGCACCTCCGCGGGCCGGGCCGCCTCGATCAGGCGCGTGGTGGCGGCCACGACCTCGGTGAGGTCGGCGCCCGAGGGGTACGAGTCCTCGGTGAAACCCCGGGTCAGGTCCACCACGACGATCGCCGGACGGCTGCCGCGCCGCACCGCGGCACCGAAGCCGGCCCGCCGGTAGGTGCGGTTGGTGGCGACTCCGTACAGTCCGCCGCTCATCGGCGCCTCCCCAGTAGCCAGCCCGGAGCGAACCCGAGCAGGAACGCGGCCGCGATCGGGCCGTACTTCTTCAGCAGCGGGCCCGCGATCAGCACCATCCCGTTGAGTTCACCGGGCGCCTCGGCGGGGGCGACGGCCGCGGGAGTGGACGCGGCGGGCGCCGCGCCGGTGGTGGGGAGCGCTTCCGCGCCGTTCTGCTGAAGGAGCAGGTTGCCGAGGTTCTGGGCGAACTGCTGGAGGATCTTGTCGGACACCGCCCCGATGGCTCCCTTGCCGAACTGGGCGATCTTGCCCCGGATCACCAGGTCGGTGGAGAGGTTCAGCTGGGCGCCGTCCTGGGCCGGGACGACCTCCAGGGAAACCTCGGCCTCGGCGTCGCCGCTGCCGTGCGTATCGGCGCCACTGGCGTGGACACGCAGCCTCCGCTTTTCCTCGTCGATCTCCAGGAAGCGCACGGTACCGGCGTAGGCGGCCGAGATCGGGCCCACCTTGATCTTGACCGCGCCACGCCAGGCATCGCCGTCACGGCCTTCAAGAGCGGCGCCGGGCATACAGGACGCCACTCTTTGGACGTCGCCGAGCAGCGCGAACACCGCGTCGGGCTCGGCTTGGACGGAAACGGTATTGATCAGTTGCATGATTCCTCCTCGGCGCCCATGGCCCGCTGGGAGCGCCGGGCGGTCGCGCAGGCGTCGATCGCCTCGACGATGGTCTGGTAGCCGGTGCACCGGCACAGGTTCGCGGCGACGACCTCCCGGATGTCCTCCTTGGTCGCCTCCGGCCGCTCCGCGAGGAAGCCCTGGGCCAACATCAGAAAGCCGGGGGTGCAGAAGCCGCACTGCAAGCCGTGGTGTTCGGTGAAGGCCCGCTGGAGATCGCTGAGTTCGCCGGTGCCGGAGTCGGCGAGGGATTCGACGGTGGTGATCCGCGCCCCCTCCGCCTGGGCGGCGAACATCAGACAGGCCCGGACCGGGAGCCCGTCGACGAGCACGGTGCAGGCTCCGCAGATCCCGTGCTCGCAGCCGACATGGGTGCCGGTCAGCCGCAGATCGTGGCGGAGCACATCCACCAGGGTGCGGCGCGGCGCCGAGATCACCTCGTATGACGTGCCGTTGACGTCGAGCGTGATGAGCTGGACGTCGTCGCCCAGGCCGGTGGTGTCGTTCATGGTGTCTGCTCCGGGGTGCGGGGGGTCAGGGCACGGTGGACCGTCTCCGGTGTGATGGGTGTGTTGTCCAGTTCGACGCCGGTGGGCCGCAATGCGTCGTTGACGGCGTTGAGCACGGCGGCGGGGGCGCCGATGGTGCCGCCCTCACCGGCGCCCTTCGCGCCTGTCTCGGTGAAGGCGCAGGGGGTCTCCAGATGGTGGATCACCACCTCCGGGATCTCATGTGCGGTGGGCACCTTGTAGTCCATGAAGCTGGTGGCCGACGGCTCGCCCTGGGCGTCGTAGGTGATCTGCTCGAAGAGCGCCCCCGAGATGCCCTGTGCGATGCCGCCCCGGCACTGCCCCTCCACCACCTGCGGATTGACGGCGACACCGCAGTCCTCGACGCAGAAGTAGGCGAGGATCTCCACCTGCCCGGTGCCCTCGTGCAGTTCCACCACCACTCCGTGGGTGGCATTGGAGAAGGTGCCGTCGTTGTGGACGTCGAAGACGGCGGTGGCGGTGAGGCCCGGGTCGATGTCCTTGGGCAGCAGATGCGACTTGAGGTAGGCGGTGTCGGCCAGGTGCTCGTAGCTGAGTGCGGCATCCGGGTCGTCGCGTCGGCGGACCCGGCCCCGGTCCAGCTCGGTCTCCTCCGGGGGGATGCCCCACTCGGCGGCGGCGATGGCGCGGAGTTTGTCGCCGAGTCTGCCCGCCGCCAGACGTACGGCGCTGCCGCCGATCGCGATCGAGCGGCTGGCGAAGGTGCCCCAGCCGTAGGTGATGCGGTCGGTGTCGCCCTGGTGGAGTTTGACCTTGGTGAAGTCGAGGCCGAGGGTATCGGCGACAATCTGCGCCATGGTCGTCTCATGGCTCTGCCCGTGGCTGATGGTGCCGGTGGTGACGGTGACCGCGCCGCTGGTGTCCATGCGCACCTCGGCGAGGTCGAACCCGGGCACGACCTCCATCTTGCGCTGGGCGAAGGCGGCGGAGCCGTAGCCGGTGCGCTCGCTGAAGCAGCTGAAGCCGATCCCGATGTGCCGCCCCTCGGCCCTGGCCGCGGCCTGCCGGTCGTACCAGCCCGCCTCGCGCAGCGCCCGCTCGCACAGGTCGAGGGATTCCAGATATGAGCCGGGGTCGTAGGTGATGTTGTTGACGCCGGTGTACGGGAAGTCGGTGATGACGTTGCGGCGCCGGATCTCCACCGGGTCCAGGCGCAGTTCACGGGCAGCGCGTTCCATGAGCCGCTCCATGGCCATGACGTACTGCGGGCGGCTCACGCCCCGGTAGGGCGCGGTGGGCGCCTTGTTGGTGGCGATGGCCCGGCCGCGCACCCGGTAGGCGGGGACCTTGTAGACGCCGGGCATCTCGGCGGAGGCCATCAGCGGCTCGATGCCGGCGGTGAACGGATAGCAGGAGTAGGCGCCCATGTCGCACACCACCTCCGTGTCGAGGCCGAGGATCCGGCCGTCGGCGTCGAAGGCGGCGCGTGCGGTGTAGTGCTGTTCCCGGGCGAGGAACGAGGCGGACAGGGCGTCCTTACGGTCCTCGATCCACTTGACGGGCCGCCCGAGCCGCAGCGCGGCCGCCGCGGCGGCGATCTCCTCGCGGCCGACCACGCACTTGAGGCCGAAGCCGCCGCCCATGTCCGGGACGATCACCCGCACCGCCCGCTCGTCCAGCCGCAGACAGCGCGCGGCCACGGTCCGCACCTGATGCGGGGTCTGGGTGCAGGTGTGCAGGACGAGCTGTTCCTCCCGGGCGTCCCACTGCGCCACCGCGCCCCGTGTCTCCAGCGGCAGGGCGTTCTGCCGGCCGGTTCGCACATCGACGTGGACCACGCAGGGAGCCTGGTCGAAGATCTCGTCGATGCCCTCGGTGGCGAACAGGCTGACATCGACCAGGGTGTTCTCGGCGGCCTCCGCGTGCACCCGCGGAGCGTCGGGGGCGAGGGCCTGTTCCTCGCAGGTGATGGGCGGGAGGGGCGCGTACGTCACCCTGGCGGCCTCCAGGCCGTCCTCGGCGAGGTAGGGGTCGCGGGCGATCACCACGGCGACGGGTTCGCCGACGTAGCGGACCCGGTCGCGGGCGAGGACCGGCATGGCGGTCGGCACGAACTCCGAGAGCGGGCGGCCGAGTCGGGCGGTGATATCACCCAGCGCCAGGTCGGCGGCGGTGAACGCGGCGACGACACCCGGGACCTGACGCACCCCCGTCAGATCGATCTCGGTGATCGTCCCATGAGCGACCGTGCTGCGGACGAACTGCGCGTGCAGCATGCCGGGCAGCTCGATGTCGTCGACGAAACGGCCGCGCCCGGACAGCAGCCGGGGATCCTCGCGGCGCGCCACCGACCTGCCGACCAGCCGGTCGGCCCTGGCGGACGTCATCGTGACATCGCCTCCTCACAGGCTCGCTCGATCAGATTGCGGATGAGGTGCTTGCGGTAGTCGCCGCTGCCGCCTGCGTCGCTCGGCGGATCCACGGCGGAGGCCGCCGCCTCCGCGCAGTCCCGGAACGAGCCGCCGGCCGCGAGCACGGCCTCCGCCTCGGGCACGCGTACCGGCATCGCGGCCACACCGCCCAGAGCCACCCGGCCGCCGAGGACGTCCTGGCCGTCGGTCGCCAGATCGACCGCCGCGGAGACGATGGCGAAGTCTCCGCGACGCTCGGCGAACTCGGTGAGCGCCGCGTGCGGCGCGGGGCGGGGGAAGACGATCTCCACGAGGATCTCGTCGGGGTCCAGGGCGGTGGTGTAGTAGCCGAAGAAGAACTCACCGGCCGGGATGCGCCGCCGCCCGCGCGGGCTGTGGGCCACGAACTCGGCGTCGAGCAGCACGGCAAGCAGGCACCACTCGGCGGTCGAGTCGGCGTGCGCGATACTGCCGCCCACGGTGCCGCGGGTCCGGATCGGCAGATGGCCGATCCACCGCATGGCATCGCGGATGACCCCGAAACCCGCCCCGAGCCGGTCCGCGGGCGCGGTCTCCACCGTGTGATGGGTGGTGAGGGCGCCGATGTGCAGTCCGCCGTCGGACTCGACTCCGAGGTGGTCGAGTTCGCGCAGACCGGCGATGTCGACCAGGTGCCCCGGCCGGGCCAGCCGGAAGTTCATCATCGCGACCAGACTCTGACCGCCGGCGATGACCTTGGCTTCGTCGGCCAGTTCGGCCAGGAGTGCCGTGGCGCCCTCGACGTCGCGCGCTCGGTGGTACCGGAAGGGAGCGGGCTTCATGTTTCTCCTGTCGTTTCGAAGGCCGACCCGGGCGGCCCGGTCGGGGCGGGCTAACCCTTCAGCGCACCGTCTGACCGACGGCCGGCTCCGGGGACACATGGGCGGGCACAGCGGTCGGGTCGTCCTCGTCGAGATCGCGTCCCTTGGTCTCGGGCGCCGCGAACGCCGTCCAGACGACGGCCGCCAGGACGGCCACGGCCAGTACCCCGAACGTCAGCGGCAGTCCCAGCAGCGGCCACATCACCGAGCCGAACAGCATTGGGGCGAAACCGGTCAGTGCCCGGCTGAACGAGGACGCCCAGCCGAAACCGCTGGCCCGCAGCGTGGTCGGGTACAGCTCGGAGACGTAGGCGTACATGGCGGGGATGGTCAGCTGCATCAGGAAGCCGAAGACGGCGATGGCCACGATGGAACCCGTCGGCATCCGCATCACCAGCGCGAACACCACCAGCGCGAGCGAGGCGATCGGGGCCGAGATCCCGATGAGCCACTTCCGGCCGACCGCGTCCACCAGCACCGTGGAGGTCAGGACGCCGACGATGCCGACCGCGCTCATCAGCGTGGTGCTCATGAAGGCGGCCGTGTCGCCGAGGCCCTCCTCCTTGAGGATGGACGGCAGCCAGCTCAGCGCCGCGTAGTACACCAGCATGACGGTGGCGAACAGCAGCCAGGCGGCGGAGGTGATGTGCGGGCTGAACTTCCAGACCGCACGCAGCTGTTCGAGCGCGGCGCGGGGGCCGTTCCCCCGGGCCTCGTGCACCGGGGCGGGAATGGCGTACGGCTCGACGGGCGCTCCGGTGCGGGCGACCAGATCGTCGATGACGGCCCGTGCCTCGGCCTCCCTGCCCTTCTTGCTGAGGTAGACGGGCGACTCGGGCACACCCCTGCGCACCCAGAACAGCAGCAGCGCCGGGATGCTCATCACGCTGAGCATCCACCGCCAGTTGCCTTCGATGGACAGCATGGCCGTCGAGACCAGACCGCACAGGGTCACGCCGATCGGCCACCAGGCGTCCAGTGCGGTCAGCACACGGCCGCGGTACTTCGTCGGGGAGAACTCCGCCACCAGGGCGTAGTCGACGGGAACACAACCGCCCAGTCCGACACCCGCGATGAAGCGCAGGGCAAGGAAGATCGCGTAGTTCGGGGCCAGGGCACCGGCCACCGAGAACACCGCGAAGATCAGCAAGGTGACGCTGAAGGACTTCTTGCGTCCGATGCGGTCGGCTATCGCGCCCCAGGTCACCGCGCCCACGGCCATGCCCACCAGATTGGCGGTGGCCACCAGGCCCCGCTCGGAGAGGGAGAGGTGGAAGTGGTCGCCCAACAGCGGCATCAGGAAGCCATTGAGGGCGATGTCATAGGCATCGAAGAGGTAGCCGAGGCCGCCGATGATGAAGATCCTGCCCTGGACCCCCCATCTCCATGGGAGGTCCTGGACGATCTGGTCGCCTGTTTTCACTGTCGCTCCACGGGGTGTTCGAGGGATGTGCCCGCGCGGGGCGACACCGAGGTGGATGAGCCGGAAGTGGCCCCGGAGGGGGCGAGTGACAAGTGGGGGAGGGGTTGGGGAGGGGGATGGGGGATGGGAGGGTCTATTCAGCGGGCGAAGCGGTAGTCGAAGGCGCCCAGGTCCGGGTCGTCGAGCGGGCTGCCGCTCCACAACCAGTGGTAGGAGACGTCGGATTCGCCGTCGAAGCCGCGCCGCAGCAGGGCGTCCCTGGCCTCCTGCTGCGGGCCGTCGGGGTAGTGGTAGAAGGTCTTGTTCTGAAGCGAGGCGTCCTGGACCATGCCGGCGTGCTTGGCCCGCCGGTCCACGTAGCGACGCAGCGCGCCCTCGACGCCGTCGGCGTTGATACGGCCCAGTTCTTCGGCCAGTACGGCGGCGTCCTCCATGGCCTGGGAGGCCCCCTGGGCCTGGTAGGGCAGCATGGCGTGGCAGGCGTCGCCCAGGAGGGCCACCCGGCCGTCCATCCAGACCGGGTCGCGCCGGCGGTGGTAGAGGGCGAAGGAGAGCACGTCCTCCTTGGCCTTGGACAGCATCGCCGCCGCCCGGTCGTCCCAGCCCTCGTAGGCGTTCACCAGGTCTTCCGCGGTGGCCGAGCCGGTCCACTTCTCGGCGACGTCGTCCGTGCACGGGACGCAGCCGACGACGTTGAGGTACTCGCCGCCGCGGATCATGTAGTGGACCAGATGCCGGTCGGGGCCGTACCAGATGGTGCTCTGGAAGCGGTCCATCAAGAAGCGCGTGGCCGGGTCGGCGGCGATGAGGTCGCCGGGGATGAGGGCCCGGAAGGCCATCTCGCCGGAGAACAGCAGGGTGTCCGGGAGGCCCATGAGGTCGCGGACCCGGGACCGGATGCCGTCGGCGCCGATCAGCACATCGGCCTCGAAGCGCCGGCCGTCCTCGGTCACGGCCGCGGGGCGGCGGGGGTTGCCGCGGTCCAGTTCGCCGACCCGGCTCGAGGTGTGCAGTTCGACCACCGGGCCGGGGCCGGTCGGCTCGACGCAGGCATCGGTGAGGACACCGTGCAGATCGGCCCGGTGGTAGTGCCAGTACGGCGCGTTGTACTGCCGCTTGCAGTAGTCGCCGAGCTGGGTCAGTCCGATGATGCTGCCGTCCTTCCACCGGCGCCGCACCTGGTCCTGGGGCTCGGTGTGGATGGCCTCCAGTTGCCTGCGCAGCCCCAGCCCGAGCAGGACTCGGCTCGCGTTGGGGGCTGTCTGGATGCCCGCGCCGATCTCGCCGAACCGCGGTGCCTGCTCCAGCACGGTCACGTGATGGCCGCGCTGCCGCAGCGACAGCGCGGCGGTCATTCCGCCGAGCCCGCCGCCGACGATGACGACGTCGAGGGATTGGGTGGATGCCATGTTCTCTCCAGATGCGGGTGCGGCGGCGGGATCAGAAGTCGACGAGCCGGCCCGCGGTGACGACCTCCTGGTCGTCGACGGAGACGGTGCAGCCGCGCATGGCGATGTCGACGTGTGCGTACGATTCGCGCTCGAGTACGGGGTGGGGTCCGGTGGACCACAGGAAGTTCCCGGCGAACGCCCGCGCGTCCATGCCCATCAGCTCTTCCTTGCCGTACAGGGCGGTGGCGAACCAGTCGGCGGTGCGCATCAGGCCCCAGCCCATATGCGACAGGCTGCGTCCCCATTCGTCGTCCGCGTCGTCGAAGAAGGTGTTCAGCAGGTGGGCCTCGGCGCCACCGGACACCTTCTCGATGTTCCCGCCCGCGATCTCCAGAGTGACCGGCTGACGTACGTACTCCTTGAACGGCAGCAGGATGTCGCCCTCGGAGAGCACGATCCGGCCCTCGGAGAACCGCGGCCAGCACAGGACCATGGTGCTCGGCCAGTGGTCCCAGCGGCCCGGGTCGTCGGCGAAGCCCACCTGGAACTCCGGCTTGGAGCCCGGCAGTTCGACGGTCAGGTCGGTGCCGGACTCCGAGGTCACCCGCATGACGGACGCGCTCCTCAGCAGGTTCACGCCCTTGAGTACCTCCGCCTTGTCCTCCGGCCCCGGGAGATTGCGGATGAGTACGTCGGGGGCGTCGCACACGAAGAGGATGCGGGTGCCCGTCCGCATGATCTCCTGCTGGAGCGGGGCGTGGATGAAGCCCTCTCGTGTGAGGTCCACGACGAGGTCGGCGGCCTTGAGCAGATCCTGCGCGGCGGTGTCGCCGAGCACCGCGCTCAGACCGGGTCCGGCACCGGTGCGGGTGCTGTCCGAGGGCGACGGATTGCCACCGGGGACCGTGGCGGCGATGACATGCGCGCCGCAGGCTTTGGCCGCGCCGAAGGCGGCCGCCACGTAGTCGCCGCGGCTGGTGGGCTCGGACAGGACGACGACGTGCTCATCGGGCTTGAGCTTGCACAGCTTCAGCTCCTGGGTGAACGCGTCGAGCAGATCAACGGAGGTGAGGTCGAGCATGTCTCGCTCCTGGGGAGGGGGAAGGTGGCAGACGGCGATCGCACGGTCCGGGTAGCCATAGAGGTATAGATCCAGCCATGCGGCCAGGTGTCTTCATGCGGAGACGTGGGTCTCACGGGCGCCGCCGATGCAATTAATCCGAACGCGTACGATCTGGTTCTGGCAAGGGGTACGGCTGAACTTTTTTGTGATCAGCCCGCCCGCCGGAGTGGTCACCGCAGCTGGGACACCCTTGCTGACCTCGTATTTTCCCCAGGTGTCGGCCGTCTTTCCCGACTTCACGCAGATGAACGAAAGATGATCGCGGCGGGCGTGAGGTCTTGCGCCGAGAGTTCGTACGTGCTCGGATTGTTTCTGTCCGCGTCCGGACCGCGTGCCCTGAACTGCCTCGCGATGGCTGGTTCTCGGCGGCGCGCCGCCTCCAAGGAGGGCTCCGATGGTCATCCCCGCTTCCCGCGGCGCACCGTCTGTCGCGGTGCGCGCGGCCCTGCCCTCATGGGCGCCGATACGGCGCCGCGTTACCGCGTCCGCCCGGTGTCCTCGCGGGCATACGTAAAGGCCGCGGGGCGCCTGCCCCGCGGCCTCGTCCGACACGGCACCACTAGTCGCCGATGACGCCGTCGATCCGTTCGCGTATGAGGTCGGCGTGGCCGTTGTGGCGGGCGTACTCCTCGATCATGTGCAGATAGATCCAGCGCAGGTTGTAGTCGCCGCGGCCGGGGCGGGTGATGACATCGTCCAGTGAGCGGCCCGCGGCGGCCTCCTTGGCCTTGGCGATCTCTTCCCGCCAGATGGCGAAGGCGCCCTCGGCGGTGTCCCCGTCGGTGAAGTGGAAATCCCCGTCCGGGTCCTCCTCGCCGTACCAGATCGGCGGCGTGTCCTCCTGGGCCAGCGCCCGCCGGAACCAGCCCCGCTCGACCTCCGCCATATGCCGTACGAGCCCGAGCAGGGTCAGCTCGGACGGCGGTGCCGACGCCTCGCGCAGCTGTCTGTCGTCCAGCCCCTCGCATTTGAGGGCGAGGGTCGCGCGGTGGAAGTCCAGCCACCCCTCCAGGCTGGTGCGTTCATCGGCGGTGCGGGGTGCGTCGGTGCGTTCTGTGCTCGTCATGGCGGTCATGATGACGGTCCGGTCTCCCGGCCCGCCACGTGTTATCCGTCCACCCTGCCCGCGGTGCGGGGTTCGGCTCCCTGTCCTCCGGCTCCCGGTCCGCGGCGTGTCGTCCGGCTCCCGGCCCGCCGCGCGCCATCCGCCCACCCGGCCCGGCCGCGCGTCATCCGTCCAGCATTCCGCGCAGCAGTTCCTCGAAGCCGGTGCGCAGTGCCGCGCGGTCGGGTACGGCGTCGTGGTCGGCGCCCGCGACGCAGCTGAACATCAGCCCCTCGCACCAGGCGACCAGCGACCGCGCGTGCCGCCGGGGCTCGGTGGAGCCCAGCGCCGTCATCATCGCCTCCAGTGGCTCCCGGAAGCCACGCCCTGTCGCGTCGTAGAACTCGCGCAGCTCGGGGCGGCGGGTCGCCTCCAGTGCGAGCTCGTAGCGGGCGATCAGCAGATCGCGCTGGGCGGTGAGCGAGCGGTGCAGGGCGAGCGAGAGCGCGTCGGCCGCCCCCGCGACCGGATCGGCCTCGTCCGGTGGCGCGCCGGCCGGGCGCGGCATCTCGTCGGGCGCCAGCACCTCCGCCTCCCGCTGGGCCAGCCGCCGGACCGCCGCCTTGAGCAGGGCGGCGCGGGTCCGGGCGTGGTTGGAGGTCGAGCCGAGCGGCAGCCCGGCCGCCTCGTCCACCGCGCGGTGCGTGAGCCCCCGCATCCCGCGCTCGGCCAGCAGCGCCAGGGCGGTGTCGGCGATCAGCTCGGCGCGGGAGGCGGAGGCCGCCGAGGGCGCGGAGGACGCGGACACGGAGCCGGGTGCGGCGGACGCGGAGGCGGCGGTTCGATCATCGCTCATGGGGCCAACCTAAGCCCATCCGCCACCCGCACTACAGATGTAGTAATATCATGAGTACTACACCTGTAGTTGGCTTGGAGGAGTCATGCAGCAGCCTCATGCCGTCGTCATCGGTGCCGGAGTCGGCGGGCTCACCGCAGCCGCGGCCCTGCACCGCCGCGGCTGGTCCATCACCGTCCTGGAGCGGGCCGCCCGCCTCGAGCCCGTGGGCGCCGGAATCTCCCTCGCCCCCAACTCCCAGCGCGCCCTGGACGCCATCGACCTCGGCGACGACGTCCGCGCGCTCGCCGCCTGGCAGGGCGGCGGCGGGCTGCGCACCCCCGGCGGCCGCTGGCTCTCCCGGCTGGACAGCGCCGCGACGGCCGAGCGGTTCGGCGGCCCGCTGGTCCTCCTCCACCGGGCCACCCTCGTCGACCTGCTCGTCTCCCGGCTGCCCGAGGGCGTGGTCCGCACCGGGACCGCCGCCCGGCTGGCCGACCCCGGCGCCGCCGGCCGCCCGGCCCGGGTCACCACCGAGGACGGCGTGTACGAGGCGGACCTCGTCATCGGCGCCGACGGCATCGACTCGGCCGTCCGCCGCACGCTCTTCCCGGACCACCCAGGGCCCCGCTACGCCGGATTCACCACCTGGCGTGTCGTCATCCCCGCCCCCGACCGGCCGTTCGAGCCCCATGAGACCTGGGGGAGGGGCCGGATCTGGGGCACCCAGCCGCTCAAGGACGGCCGGGTCTACGCCTACGCGGCGGCCGTCGCCCCGCCCGGCGGCCGGGCCCCCGACGACGAGAGGTCCGAACTGCTGCGGCTCTACGGCGACTGGCACCGGCCCGTCCCCGACATCCTCGCCGCCGTCGCGCCCCAGGACGTGCTGCGCCATGACATCCGGTACATGGCCGAGCCCCTGCCCGCCTATCACCGGGGCCGGGTCGCCCTCCTGGGCGACGCCGCCCATGCGATGGCCCCGACGATGGGGCAGGGCGGCAACCAGGCCATCGAGGACGCCGTCGTCCTCGCCCACCATCTGGTCCCCGGCACGGCCGACCCCTCCGCCGCCCTGGCCGCCTACACCCGCGACCGGCTGCCCCGGACGATGGACGTGGTGCGGCGCTCGGCGCGCACCGCCCGCATGATCACCCTCACCGGCGCCCCCGCCGTCGCCCTCCGCGACGCCGCGATGGCCGCCGTCGGCCGCCTCGTCCCCGGTCTGGCCCTGCGCGCCTTCGACGGCATAGCGGACTGGCGCCCGCCCACCCGCACGTATCCTTCGGGGGCACAGCGGAAGGCATGACCGAGGGAACCGGGGAGAACACATGAGGGTCGGCTGCGTCGGGCTCGGCGACATCGCGCAGAAGGCGTATCTGCCCGTGCTCATGGCCCGCGCCGGCCTGGAGCCGCATCTGCACACCCGCACCCCCGCCACCCTCCAGCGGGTCGCCGACACCCATCGCGTCCCGGACGCGCAGCGCCACGCCGACCTCGACTCGCTGCTCGCGGCCGGGCTCGACGCGGCCTTCGTACACGCCCCGACCGAGGTCCACGCCGACCTCGTCACCCGGCTGATCGAGGCCGGGGTGCCCACCTTCGTCGACAAGCCGCTCGCGTACCACCTCGCCGACAGCGAACGGGTCGTACGGCTCGCCGAGGAGCGCGGGGTGAGCCTGATGGTCGGCTTCAACCGGCGTTACGCGCCCGGCTACGCGCAGTGCCTGGACCATCCGCGCGATCTGATCCTGCTTCAGAAGAACCGCGTCGGCCTCCCGGAGGACCCGCGCACCATGGTCCTGGACGACTTCATCCACGTGGTCGACACGCTGCGCTTCCTCGCGCCCGGCCCGGTGGACCACATCGGTGTGCGGGCCAGGATCCGCGGCGGACTGATACACCATGTGGTGCTGGAGCTGTCCGGGGACGGGTTCACCGCGCTCGGCGTGATGAACCGGATGAGCGGCTCCACCGAGGAGGTCCTGGAGGTCTCCGGTCAGGACACCAAGCGGCAGGTGCTCAACCTCGCCGAGGTGGTCGACCACAAGGGCCAGCCGAGCGTGCGCCGCCGGGGCGACTGGGTACCGGTGGCGCGGCAGCGCGGGATCGAGCAGATGACCGACGCCTTCCTGGACGCGGTGCGCTCCGGGCGGCGGATCGGCGCCGAGGACGCGCTGCGCACCCATGAGCTGTGCGAACGGATCGTCAGGGACGCCCTGGAGTCCGCTGGTCAGGCGACCGGTCCGATGGCCGGTCCGCCCGCCGTCTGAGCGCCCGGCCCCCCTCGGCCGCGCAGTAGACGGCCAGCGCCGCCATCGCCCCGTACACCGGCCAGGGCCCGATCCGCACATACGGGCTCGTGCCCTGCCCCAGCGGCACCGTGTAGACGGTGGCCGCGCTGGTGCTGGTGGACATCCGGGAACCCACCGGTTCGCCGCGCGGCCCGAACACCGCGCTCTCCCCGGTCAGCGTGGCGTGCACCATCGGCCGCCAGGTCTCGGCGGAGCGCAGCGCGGCCAGCGAGGCGTGCTGCGCGGGCGCCCAGCTCTTCTGGAAGGTCGAGGTCGAGGACTGGACGACGAGCACCTGCGCCCCGTCCCGCACCAGGTTCCGGCTCATGTCCGGGAACGCCGACTCGAAGCACACCAGCGGCCCGATCCGCAGGGAATCCGGCAGCTTCATCACCACCGGCTCGGTGCCCCGGTGGCGGTCCTCACCGGCCGCCTTGCCCACCGAGGTGGCCCAGCCCAGCAGCGGCCGGGCCGGGATGTACTCCCCGAAGGGGACCAGCCGCATCTTGTCGTAGCGCTGGCCCGTCGGGCCGTTCGGCCCGATCAGCACCGAACTCTTGTAGATCCCGGGCATATCGCCGCGCCGCGCGTCCACGTTGACCAGCAGATCCGCGCCGGCCGTCCGGGACAGCGCGGCCAGCCGCCGGCCCAGCTCCGGATGGGTGGTCAGATCCTGGGCCACGCTGCTCTCGCCCCACACCACCAGGTCGACATGGCGGTCGGCCAGCTGCCGGGTCAGCTCCGCGCCGCGCTCGAAGCGCGGCCCCGGCCCCTGGATGACCCCCGGCTGCACCACCGCGATCCGTACCGTCCCGGGTTCCTTGGCCGTTGGCACCCAGGCCCACATCCCGGCCGCCGCCGCGCCGCACGCGGTGAGCCCGGCCAGCGCCACCGTACGGGCCCGGGCCACCGCGATCAGCACGGTCACCGCGACATTCACCACGACCAGCAGAAAGCCGAGCAGCCACACCCCGCCCACCGAGGCCAGCCGCAGCGCGGGCGCCACCTGCCACTGGCTCGCGCCCAACAGCCCCCAGGGCCCGCCGAGGTACTGCCAGGACCGGACCAGCTCGGCCATCAGCCATACGGACGGCAGCAGCACCAGCGCCGCCGCCACCTGCCGGGGACCCGGGCGGCCGTGCAGCAGCCGGTGCGTCAGCCACCCCCAGGGCACCCACAACAGCCCCAGCAGCAGCGCCAGTATCACGATGAACACATGCAGATTCGGCATCAGCCACTGGTGCGCCGCGAGCAGGAACCCCGCGCCGCCCAGCCAGCCGTCCAGCATCGCCCGGCGGCCGGTGGGCGCCGCGCGCATCAGCAGCAGCCAGGGCACCAGCGCGACATACGCCCACCACCACAGCGAGGGCGCGGGAAAGGCCGGCGCGGGCAGCGCTCCCGCGAGCAGCGCCATCGCCCCGCGCCACCACGGGGAGGCGAGCCGCCGCCCCCAGACGTCCTCGCCGCCGCCCCGCCTCCGCACCTCGGACGCTCCCCTCCTGTCGGCACAGGGCCAGTGTGCGGGAGTCAGCCGATCATGAACAGGGCGGGGGTGCGCCGTCGCGTGCTTCATGCCGATTCCGGGAGGTCTTGTTCGGCCCAGATGAGCTTGCCGCCCTCGGTGTAGCGGGTGCCCCAGCGGCGGGTCAGCTGGGCGACGAGGAACAGCCCGCGGCCGCCCTCGTCGGTGGTGCGGGCGTGGCGCAGCCGCGGCGAGGTGTTGCTGGTGTCGGCCACCTCGCAGGTCAGTACGTCGTGCCGGATCAGCCGCAGCCGGATGGGGCCGGTGCCATGGCGGATGGCGTTGGTGACCAGCTCGCTGGCGATCAGTTCCGTGGTGGTCATCAGCTCGTCCAGCCCCCACTCGGCGAGCTGGCGGATCACCAGCGAGCGGGCGCTGGCCACGACGGCCGGATCGGAGGGCAGGTCCCAGGAGGCGACATGTCCGGTGCCCAGACCGTGCGTACGGGCCAGCAGCAGGGCCACATCGTCGGTCTGCGGGCAGGTCAGCAGGGTGTCGATCACCGTGGAGCAGAGCTCCTCCAGCGGCAGCACGGCCTGGCCGAGGGCGTTGCTCAGCCGGCCGAGGCCGATGTCGATGTCCTGGTCGCAGGTCTCGATGAGCCCGTCGGTGTAGAGGGCGATCAGGCTTCCGGCGGGCAGCTCCAGCTCCGCCGACTCGAACGGCAGCGACCCGAGGCCCAGCGGGGGACCGGCGGGCAGCGCGGGGAAGGAGACCTCGCCCGAGGGGTCCACGATCGCCGGGGTCGGATGCCCCGCCCGTGCCATCGTGCACCGCTGGGTGACCGGGTCGTAGATCGCGTACAGACAGGTGGCGCCCAGCACCGCGGCCGCCACGCCCTCCTGCCCGGTCTCCTCCTCGGTGAGCCGGATGACCAGGTCGTCGAGGTGGGCCAGCAGCTCCTCGGGCGGCAGGTCCATATCGGCGAGGGTGTGCACGGCGGTCCGCAACCGGCCCATGGTGGCGGCGGCGTTGATGCCGTGCCCGACCACATCGCCGACCACCAGCGCCACCCGGGCACCGGACAGCGGGATCACATCGAACCAGTCGCCGCCGACCCCGTTGCGCGCGTCCGTGGGGAGGTAGCGCGAGGCCACCTCGACGGCCTGGCCGCCGCTGAGGGCGTGCGGCAGCAGACTGCGCTGGAGGGCCAGCGCGGCGGCGTGCTCACGGCTGTAGCGGCGGGCGTTGTCGATGTTCAGCGCGGCCCGTGCGACCAGCTCCTCCGCGAGGAGCAGATCGTCGTCCTCGAACGGTTCCGGATGCCGGGAGCGGACGAACGAGGCCACCCCCAGGAGGGCGCCGCGCGCCCCGATCGGCGCCACCATCAGCGAGCGCATCCCGAACTCGCGCGCCTTCGCCGCCCGCGCAGGATCCTCCCCCGACCAGGCGCTCATGGCGTGCCCCATCAAGGGGTCGAGCAGGGCCTCCCCGGAGAAGTAGCAGCAGGCGAGGGGGGAGGTGGGGGAGATGGCGACGGTGTCCCCGAGCTCCGCGATGGACTCCGGGCACCCCTCCCGGATCGATGCCTGACCGGCGCGGCGGAAGACGGGCAGGGTCTCGCCGGGGGCCTCCAGGGGCTCCTCGCCGCGCAGTACGGAGTCCAGCAGATCGACGGTGACGAAGTCGGCGAGCCGCGGCACCGCGAAGTCGGCCAGCTCCTGGGCGGTGCGCATCACGTCCAGGGTGCTGCCGATGTGTGCGTCGGCCTCGTTGAGCAGGACCAGCCGCTCCCGGGCCCGCCAGCGGTCGGTGACGTCGATGACCATGTAGCACACGGCCACCGGACGGCCCTCGGCGTTGACCAGCCGGAAGAACGAGGTCGAGTACGCGTGCTCCTGGTGGGGCGCGGCCATCGTCCAGCCCCGGTACTCGTAGTCGATCACCGGCTCGCCGGTCCTCAGCACCTGCCGCAGCCGCGCTTCGAGCGCCTCGGTGTCCAGCCCCGGCAGGCAGTCCGACATCCGGCGCCCGATCCGCTCCTCGCGGGGCAGCCCGCCGTAGCGCTCCAGCGTGTCGTTGGTCCACACATACCGCAGATCCGGGCTGAGTACGGCCATCCCGACCGGCGACCGGGTGAGGAACGCCTGGAGCAGCGAGCCGCTGAGCGCCCAGGTCGGGATGGAGCCCACATCGATCCCGGAGACCAGCCAGGAGCCGTCGTCGCCCGCGTCGCACATCGCGGAGATCCGCAGCCCCACCTCGATCCGGCGGCCGTCCCGGTGCCGGAGCCGGCCCAGGCCGCCCCAGCCCTGGTGCGCCCGGCACCATGAGCCGATCGCCTCGGCCTGCACCGCGTCCTCCGGCGCCGCCAGCAGCATCCTGCCCGGCTGCTTCATCACCTCCGCCGCCGGATAGCCGAGGAGTCTCTCCGCCGCCGGGGTCCAGCCGATGATGGTCCCCGTGGCGTCGATCAGCGCCGAGGCCGCATCCGCCATGTCGAACGGGACATGCGTCTCGGTCGGCGCGATTCCCTGGGGGATGGCCATCGCACCCGTCCCATCTGCGGATACATTTTCCTTAATAATATGACTCCTGGGCCTCCCCGGTGATGAGCCGTGCGATGACGGGCGCCACGAGAACGATCCCGCCGGTCACTGCGGCCTCGGCCGGCGGGGCGGCTCCTCGGTCATGCCCGGTTGCCCCACAGGGAGCGGTCATCGACATTGGCCCGGGTCACCAGCGGGGCCGGCAGCTGGTCCTCCAGATAGCCGCCGCGCAGCCGGACGATCGTGCTGCCGTGGCCGCTCGGCCCCGCCGTGAAGCGCTTCCCGGCCATGGCCTGCTTGATGTACCGCATGGCGTAGGCGGCGTAGAGGTTCGCCGGCTGGGAGACGGTGGCGTCGATGAGCCCCTCACGGATCGCGTCCAGCTCCTGCGGGGTCCCGTCGATGGAGACGATGGTGATATGGCCGCGGTGGCCCACCGGGACCAGGGAGTGGTGGCGCTGGAGGGTGCGCAGGGTGGGCGCCAGATAGACGCCGCCGGCCTGGAGGTAGATGCCCTTGATGCCGGGGTGGGCGGTGTAGAGGGCCTCCAGACCGGCCGCCGCCCTCTCCGCCTGCCAGTCCGCCGGGATGTTCAGGATCTTGATGTCCGGGTAGCGCCGCGCCATGCAGCGGTCGAAGGCGACCGTGCGGTCCCGGCCGTTGACCGAGGCCAGATCGCCCTGGATCTGCACCACCGTGCCCCGCCGCACCGCCCGGCCGAGGCCGTGGCACGCCTTGACGCCATACGCGCGGTTGTCGGCCCGGACCACGATGGCCACCTTGCCCCGTTCGGGCGCCACATCGACGGCGACGACCGGCACATGGGCGCGCCGGGCGGCGCTCAGCCCGGGGCCGGCGGCGACGGAGTCGATGGGGGAGACCACCAGGCCCTTGACGTCCTGGGCCAGCAGATTGTTGATATCGGTGATCTGTTTGCCCGGGTCGCCTTCGGAGTTGACCGTCGGCAGCACCTCTACGCCCGCCTCACGGGCCTCCTTCGGGATGTCGTTGTTGTACGCCTCCCAGAAGGGCGAGGTCAGCAGCGGCAGCACCACGCCGACCTCGCGCGCCTCCGTCTCGCCGCCACAGCCCGCGGCGGCCGGGCCGCAGAGCAGGAGGAGGGCGGCGGTGGCGGTGGCGAGGCGGTGGTGCATGCTGTCTCCGGCGCTCGGGATGAATACCCCATACCAACACAGAAGGGCTGCTAGGGAGGGGAAAGCCGGCCCTTGACAACCCTCCGGTGTACGCCTGAGGATCTCCGCGTGAACTTGTCAGACAGCCAGACAGGTGGACGTCTCCCTCGCCGCGTCAGCGCGATGGAAGCGGTTCTCACCCACCTCCGGGAAGCGATCGAGCGCGGCGACTATGCGGTGGGGGACAAACTCCCCTCCGAGGCCGAGCTCTGCCGCCGCCTGGAGGTCAGCCGGCCGGTGCTCCGTGAGGCCCTCAGGGCCTTGCAGACCATGGGGCTGACCGCCTCGCGCACCGGTAAGGGCACCTTCGTCATCTCCAGCGGGCCGGTGGAGGATCCCACCTTCGGCGACTACGCCGCAAGCGACCTCCTGGAGGTGCGCCACCACATCGAGATCCCGGTGGCGGGCTACGCGGCGCTGCGCCGCTCCGCCGAGGACCTCGACCACCTGTCCCATCTGCTGGAGCGGATGGAGCGGGAGACCGACACCACCGCATGGGTGGCGATGGACACGCTGTTCCATCTCGCCGTCGCCCAGGCGGCCCGGAACCCGGTCTTCCGGCGGGTCATCGAGGAGATCCGCGATGCCCTGGCCCGGCAGTCGGCATTTCTCAATGAACTCGGCGGCCGCCGTGAGCAGTCGAACCGAGAACACCGGGCGATCGTCGAGGCGCTCGCCGACGGGTCCGAGCACGACGCGGTGGAGGCGATGACCCACCACCTCGAGCGCGTGGAGACCACCCTGACCTCCATCGTGCGGCCCGCCACGGCGGATGACCGGACGACAGCACCGACAGAAGGCGGACAGCAGGCGTGAGCGAGCAGTCCCTCCGGCAAGAAGATCGCCAACAGCAGCAGGCCGGGACTCCCGCGCACGTGGACGCGGGCGACGCCGGTTACAGCAAGTCCCTCAAGGCCCGGCACGTCAACATGATCGCCATCGGCGGGGCCATCGGCACCGGCCTCTTCCTCGGTGCCGGCGGGCGGCTCAAGGACGCCGGGCCCTCGCTGGCGGTGGCGTACGCGGTCTGCGGCATCTTCGCCTTCCTGGTGGTGCGTGCCCTGGGTGAGCTGGTGCTGCACCGGCCCTCCTCCGGAGCGTTCGTCTCCTACGCCCGTGAGTTCCTCGGCGAGAAGGGCGCCTTCGTCGCGGGCTGGATGTACTTCCTGAACTGGGCCACCACCGGGGTCGCCGACATCACGGCCGTGGCCACCTACACCCACTACTGGGGGATGTTCACCGAGATCCCGCAGTGGGTGATCGCCCTGATCGCGCTGGCCGTGGTGCTCACGGTCAACCTGATCTCGGTGAAGATCTTCGGCGAGCTGGAGTTCTGGTTCGCGATCATCAAGGTCGGCGCGCTCGTCGTCTTCATGGCGATCGGCATCTTCCTGCTGGTCACCCGCGAGCAGGTGGCCGGCACCGACACCGGCCCCAGCCTGATCACCGACCACGGCGGTGTCTTCCCGCACGGTGCGCTGCCGATGCTGCTGGTCATCCAGGGCGTTGTCTTCGCCTACGCCTCGGTGGAACTGGTCGGCGTGGCCGCGGGCGAGACCGAGAACCCCGAGAAGATCATGCCCAAGGCGATCAACTCCATCATGTGGCGCGTGGCCCTGTTCTACGTCGGCTCGGTGGTGCTGCTCTCGATGCTGCTGCCCTCCGACTCCTACTCGGGCGACCAGAGCCCGTTCGTCACCGTGCTGTCCAAGATCGGCGTCCCGGCGGCCGGCGGGGTGATGAACCTCGTCGTGCTCACCGCCGCGATGTCCAGCCTCAACTCCGGTCTCTACTCCACCGGCCGGATCCTGCGCTCGATGGCGATGTCCGGCTCCGCGCCCAAGTTCACCGGCGCCATGAGCCGTACCCATGTGCCGTACGGAGGCATCCTCCTCACCTCCTTCTTCTGTGTGCTCGGCGTGGGCCTCAACTATGTGGTGCCGAGCAAGGCGTTCGAGATCGTGCTCAACTTCGCCGCGATCGGCATCCTCTCGACCTGGGCCATGATCATGCTCTGTCATCTGCTGTTCTGGCGCCGCGCCCAGGAGGGCCGGGTCACCCGCCCCGGCTACCGGCTTCCCGGCTCCCCGTACACCGAGATCGTCACCCTGGGCTTCCTCGCCTCGGTCCTGGTCCTGATGTGGGCGGACGGCGGACCCAGCCGACTCACCATCATGGCGCTTCCGGCGATCCTGGCGGCGCTGGTCATCGGCTGGTACGCGGCCCGCAGCCGGATGAAGGACTCCCGCTGAGCACATACGAGGGCGGCGCCCGCGAGCGCGTGCGGGGGTCCCACCGGGCGCTTACGAGGTGCCCCGCCGAACGCATACTGAGGAATCGTTTCTCCGCGACCGAGGCCACCCCCCGGCCGTCTTCCCCCTCCACCACCTCCTGGAGGAATCCCACCCCGTGAACACCTCCGACCACGAGAGCACCACCATGAACAGCCCCCTCGGACGGACCGACGACGCGACCCGCCGCACCCCGGCCGAGCCACCCGCCCTCCGTGAACCCCGCCATGTGCCGCTCGCCCATGTCGTACGCGGCGGGGCCATCGAAGGCGTCCACCACGGCTCGGTCGTCGTCCTGGCCGCAGACGGCCGGGTCCAGTTCCAGGCCGGCGACATCGACGTGGCCTGCTACCCGCGCTCCGCGCTCAAGCCCGTCCAGGCCGTCGGCCTGCTGCGGGCCGGGCTGCCGCTGGACGGGGAGCTGTTGTCGCTCACCGCCGCCAGCCACTCCGGTCAGCGGCGCCATCTGGACGGAGCGCGCCGCATCCTCGACCGGGCCGGGCTCACCGAGGCCGATCTGCGCAACACCCCGGACCTGCCGTACGGCGCCGCCGAGCGCGACGCCTGGCTGCGCGACGGCGGCGAGCCCACCCGGCTCGCCCAGAACTGCTCCGGCAAGCACGCCGCGATGCTGCTCACCGCCCGGCTGCGCGGCTGGTCGCTGGGGGACTACCTCGACCCCGCCCATCCGCTCCAGCGGCTGATCGCCGACACCGTGGAAGACCTCACCGGGCAGCGCGTCGCCCGGGTCTCGGTCGACGGCTGCGGCGCGCCGCTGTTCTCCGTCTCCCTGCGCGGCCTCGCGACGGCCGCCGCCCGGATCGCATCCGGCGCCATGGACACCCCCGAGCGCCGGGTCGCGGCCGCCCTGCGTGCCCACCCGGACATGGCCTCCGGCCCCGACCGGGACGTGGCGAGGCTGATGCGCGCCGTACCGGGCCTGATCGCCAAGGACGGCTTCGAGGGCGTCCAGATCGCGGCGCTGCCCGACGGCCGGGCCGTCGCCGTGAAGATCGCCGATGGTGCGGACCGCGCCCGGATGCCGGTGACCGCCGCGGCCCTCGCCCACTGCGGGATCGACCCCGGTGTGCTCGCCGAGTTCGCCACCACGCCGGTGTACGGCGGTGGGGCCGCCATCGGCGGGGGGCCCCCCCCCCCGCCCCCCCCCCCCCCCCCCCCCCCCCCCCCCCCCCCCCCCCCCCCAAACCGCGGGGGCCCCCCCCCCCCCCCGCCCCC
>NZ_JANIIC010000063.1 GCF_024519315.1 Streptomyces malaysiensis subsp. samsunensis
ACCCCGATCGGGAGTGCCTGTGAGCCCTGGCGGGGTGGTTCAGGGCTCCGGCCCGGGGCGAAGACACCGTCGGCTACCGCGATCCCTCGGCTGATGACACACGGACCCGACAGCCGAGCCTTCGGCGCTGTGAACGGCTTGTCTTACCGAGTCTCACCTGGCGGCGGGAGTCCCGCCATGCCTGGCTGGCGACGACGGGCGGGACGTGGATGTCCCGTCCTCCGACTGGATCGAGACCACCGTGGACATCTACGGTCACCTTGTCCCCGAGGCGTGGGATAGGAGTCTGTCTCCGTGGCTTGACGTGCTGGATGTGCTGGATCAATCCCGACGGTGCTGGACGGGTGCTGGATACGATCACTCGAAGGGACGTTTTCACAAGTGGGAGCGCTGCCTTCAACGTTCCGCTTCAAGGTGTAGCGGCCGCCGTAGCGTCGGTGTGACGATCTGCCAAATGCTCAGGTCAAGCGGGGTCGGCCCCCAGCGGAGCCGACCCCGCCGCCGTACCCATTGCCGGATCCGCGCTGGATGGGCTGAGGAACCGTCAGCGGGGTGTGGCGGTGTTCCCGGCGCGGGTTACTCCGCGCTCTTCGCCTGACCACCGCTGACCGCTGACGGGCGTAGGGCTGTCCGTGTGTGTGGCGCGGTGTGCGTCCAACCCCCCTGGGGCGCACACCGCGCCGGTCTCACGCGGGTCTGCGGGGTCCTGACTCCCCGCGGCCCTATGCCGCGTGCAGGGCCAGCGTCGGGGAGAGGCGGGCCGCGCGGACCGCTGGGTAGAGGCCGGCGAGCGTGCCGATGACCAGCGTGGCGCCGAAACCGCCCGCCACCGACCACAGGGGAACGACCCACGGCAGGCCGTCCAGGTGCGCGAACACCGCCGTGGCCGCCGCCCCCAGCACGACCCCGGCCGCGCCGCCGAGCCCCGACAGCAGCAGCGACTCCGTGACGAACTGGACGCGGATCTGGCCCCGTGCCGCGCCCAACGAGCGCCGCAGCCCGATCTCGTACCGTCTCTCCAGCACCGAGATGATCATGGTGTTGGCGACGCCGACGCCGCCCACCAGGAGCGCGATGCCGCCGAGCCCCAGCAGGAGGCTGTTGAACGCCCCCTCCGTCGCCGCCCGCGCCTTGAGCTTCGCGGACGGGTCGGTGACCTCGATGTCCTGCGGGTTCTCCGGGTCGATCGTGGCGGGCAGCAGGTCGCGTACGTCGCTCACCGTGTCGTTCGTGGAGCGCTCGTACACCGATGTCGGATGGCCGTCGAAGCCGAGCAGGTCCTCGGCGACGTCCCAGCCGACGAGGGCGGACCGTTCGATCTCCGGGGCCAGGGGCAGCGGGTCGAGGATGCCGACGACCGTGAAGTACCGGTCGCCCAGCCGTCTCCTTCACCGCCCGCCCCGGGGAGCTGGTCCTGATCACCGGCCCCAGCGGCGCCGGCAAGTCCACCGTCGCCAAGCTCCTGCCGCGCTTCTACGATCCGGGCGCGGGCGACATCCGGCTCGACGGGATCCCGCTCGACGCCCTCCCGCTGGAGTTCTTGCGCGAGCGCGTCACCCTGCTCCCCCAGGAGATGCTCGTCCTGCACGGCACCATCCGCGAGAACATCGCGTGCGGACGGCCGGGCGCGACCGACGACGAGATCTTCCGTGCCGCCCGGGACGCCGCCGCGCACGACTTCGTCAACGCGCTCCTCGACGGTTACGACACCCATCTCGCCCCGGGGACCGCTCCTCCGACGAGCGGGGGGCGGCCAAGGAACGGCCCTCCGACGAGCGGGCGGCCAACGAGCGGCCCTCCGCCGAACGGTCCGCGTGCCGCAGGCGGTACCCCCACCGCGGCACCGTCTCCACCACCGCCGGCCGCCCCAGCTTGGCCCGCAGCCTGCTGACCGCGATCCGTACGGCGTTGCTCCGGGCGCCCACCTCCCCGCCCCACACCCGCGCCAGCAGCTCCTCGCCGCTGACCACCGCCCCGTCGGCCCGCATCAGCACTTCGAGTACGTCGAACTCCCGGCCCGTCAACGCCACCGGCCATCCGTCGCGGCTGACCCGGCGGCCCGGCACGTCCAGCACGAGTCCGGCGCACTCCAGAACGGACGGGCGCGGCGGGCCCGGTGCGGAGCCGTCGCCCCCGATGACCTCCACGGTGTGCCCGGCGCGCCGCAGTTCACCGGCCAGCCGCTCGGCCGCCGATTCCCCGCGCCGTACGACGCCGCCCACGGGATCGTCCGCGGGATCGCCCACGGGATCGCCCACGGGATCGTCCGCGCCGTCGTCCCTCATGTCGTCCACGATCAGTACACGCATGGTCGCCTGTGTACCGGCCGAGGGCATTTCGTCGCTGTTTCGCTCGCGTCCCGGCCGGACTGGACGCAATACCGGCCACTTCGGCCCGTTTGGTTCACGGTCTCCCGGCGCTCGCTCAGAACAGTGCCAGGCCCTCGCCGCTGGTGTCCGCGATGACCGGCCGGGACTGGGCGGGGAGTCCGTCCAAGCGGTCAGGACCAGCCGCGGCGGCCACGGCAGGGCTCGTCTCGGCCAGCCAGACACCAAACTGCTCGACGGCTTCGCGGTAGGGGACTCGCGCCAGCACACGGTGCTCGCCGGAGGGGCAGAAATCGACCGCGACAGTGAGCAGGCAGGAACGGGGCGCGTTCTGACTGCCCGTCCAGGACACGCGCAGGACACCGCAGGGCTTGCGCCCACGGGGGGCGGGATGGGTCGGGCGCAGCGATCGGCAGGCTATCTGGGCGGTCCATGCGGCGAGGTGCGGCAGGGGCAGGGTGGTGCGTGCGCGGCAGCCGGGGCAGCGGTGCCAGTGGCGAAGCCAGTCGTCGGTGTCGGTGTGGAAGAGGCGTGTGTAGCGGTTCGCCACGCGGATGTCGTTGCTGTACAGGTGGTCGGGGCGTTCCTGTGTGTTGCAGGACTGGCATACGGGGGCGCGGACGTAGCCGTGTTCATGGCAGTGGTCGAGGACGGCGGCGGGCGCGGTGCGGCAGACGGCGCACGCCCACCCGGCCACCCTGCTGGCGGAACCGGGCTTCCTGCTGAGCACCGAGTACAGCCGGCCTTCCAGCTCTCCGTTGTACGGGCGCGGTGGGGCGGTGGGGCCCTCGGGGCTCGTCGTCCGCCGACCGTCGGCGTCCCGGGCCTGCCGGGGGTGGGAGGGCGGCTCGGTGACGGCCGCGCTCGACCGGCGGGTCCGCGCGGCCTGCACCCACCGCGTTTCGGCGTGCTCGGCCGCGTCGAGCAGCCTGACCACGGCGCGCGGCAGCCACCACGTCCGCTGCGCCCCGTCGCGGGTCTGCGCCACGAGTAGCCGTCGCCAGTCGATCCCCGCCAGGTGGTACGGCGGGCCGACTTCACGCCGTGCCGCCCGCTCGGGGCCGCCCGGCTCCCGCAGTTCCCCCGTGATGCGCCGCCGCCAACGCAGGGGCGTGTCCTCGCTGTTCTCCTGCTCGGGCGCCGCACGAAACGGACCGATGCGGACCAGGTCCTGCCGATCCATCCGCACCGCGTTCAGTTCCACGGCCGCCCGGCGCACCTCGGCCTCCGGAACACGCCACTGACCGCTGCTGGCTCTCACCGTCGCCACCACATGGCCGCCGAGCAGGACGTACCCCACCCGGGGATGGGCAGGAGAGCGGGTGAATGCCCCAGAAGCCGTCGGCACAGCACTGTCGGCCGTCAAATCGACCCACAGAGCGTCCGCGGCACCCAGGGCGATCAGGCCGTCCGTGCGACCGGGCATGACACGCTCTGACATACCGACAGGCTAACGGCAGCGTCGGACGGAAGCGGTCTCCGCGGCCGGCGGCCGGAACCGCCGTCGCCGCCCGTCGATCCGGCTTCTCCGTTACAGGGAACCGCGGGAACCGCACAGGCCCGTTCCCCGTGGTTGTGAGTAGTGGCAGCTCCGCGGGGTGGCGCGCAGAACCCCAGCGGGGGTGACCAGAACGGGAGGTGTGGAGAGGTGTACCCACGGAACTGGCGGAACGCGCCGCGGCCACCGCACCCACCGAATGGGCCGCCCCCACCGGCCCCACCCAACTGGCCTGCGGGAGTCCGGGAGTGGCCTACGTTGTGGAGGTTGTGCCAGAGGCTGTTCCGCCGCATGTCGCCGGACAGCCCGCTGTTGCTGCTGACCCCGCTGCTGGTGATCTTCTCCCCGCTGCTGGTGCTGTACACCCTTCTCCGCACCGCCCGCCTCGTCGCCGTGCGCATCTTCCATGACGACCCCATCGCTCCCGTCCCCGTGCGCGATGGGACTTTGGACCGCGTGAAGCTGTTCCGGATGTGGGTGGCGATCGGGGTGTCGGTCGCGGTTGCCGCGGTTTTCGGCACTGCGTGGGACGCGGCCGAGTTGGTGTCGGACGGCTGGACCACACTTCTCGTCACGCCCTGGCTGCTCATCGCCACCGCACCGGTCGTGATCACGCTCCTCATCCTGTGCGCGCCGCGGCACAGACGCCGTGCGATGCGGACCGCCCTGCGCGTTCCGCTGCGCAAGCTCGCTTGTTTCATCGGCACGCTGGTCTTCGCGCCCGCCCTCATCACCGTCATGGTCCTGACGAACCCGTCCCGAGTGGGCGGCTCCCTCGGTACGTGGCTGGGCCTCGCTTGCGTGGCGGCAGGTGCCTGGTCGGTGTTCCTGTTCCTGTTCTCGTCGGCCGCGGTCGCACGGACGGGCTTCGGCGTGGCCGCGGTCCACCCGGCGCTCCCTGCCCTGCTGACCAGCGTCCTGGTCTGGGAGCTCGCGGCCATCGGCGGACTGCCCGCCGGGCCGCCGCCGATCGCGTACACGATGCTCATCGGCGGCCCGGCCGTGGTGTCGGCCATCGCGTGGTGGGAGATCCATCGGCTTCGGACCCGGTACGGGGTGCTGCTGCGGTGCGGCTGAACAGGAGTCCGGCACCCCGTGTTCCGCTTCAACGTCTGGCCGGATGAAGTCACACCGCGGTGGTGTCCTGGCGGAGACGCAGACCAGTGGCCCGGCTCTTCGGAGTCGTGCCACTGGTCTTTGCCCGTGCGGGGACGGCGCTGGGATCATTGATCCTTCGTCGGGCATCTGCTCTGCCCGTGAGTCACAAAAGTGGTACGTTATGTCGTACCACTGCTGGAAAGGGTGAGACCATGTCCATAACTGCGAGCGAAGCCCGCAAGGCTCTCTTTCCGCTGATCAAGAAGGTCAACGACGATCACGAGGCCATCGAGATCGTCTCGAAGCATGGCAATGCCGTGCTCGTCTCGGCCGAGGACTATGCGGCATTGCGCGAAGGCTCGTACCTGCTGCGCTCTCCGGCGAACGCTCGCCGACTGCTCAAGGCGTACGAGAACGCCCTGGCCAACATCGACGTGTCAGAGCGAGAGCTGATCGACCCCGACTCGCCGGATGCGGCCGGTGAGGGTGCTGCGTGAGGCTCCTCTTCGAGGATCAGGGCTGGGAGGACTACACGTCCTGGCTCAAGAACGATCGCAAGATGCTGGCCCGGATCAATAAGCTCATCGAGGATCTCAAGCGCGACCCTTTCACGGGGATCGGCAAGCCTGAGCCGCTGAAGTACCACTTGCCCGGAGCGTGGTCGAGGCGGATCGATGACGAGCACCGCCTTGTCTACTTGGTCACGGACAAGGAGATAGTGATCCTCGCGGCTCGCTATCACTACTGACCTCCAGCCTTCCTCCTGCCGTGCTGTCGGCAGGTGCGGAGCGAAAACCGACGGGCTCGCCTGTGGAGGTGAGCCTTTTTGTGTGGGTGCTGGGGTCGGCTGAAGTGTCGAGGCTCGTGAAGTACGACTCAATCTACGTAAGAACCTATCTACGTTAGTTTCCTCTGAAGTGTGTCGTGGAGTTCCAAGGTCGGGCCGAAGATCTTGAGCTGCCCAGCCCTTCGGCCGTCATGACTACGACGCCCTGGTACGCGACATGCTCGCCGTTCCCGGTACCGCCCCGGACACCCCGCTGGTCGCGGTCTCCCGCTGCGGGGTGGCCGACGATCTGCCGCTGACCGCGCACTGGGGTCCGGAGGACCTCGTACGGGCGTGGCGGCCCCGCTAGCCGCGGGGCCCGAGGGCACGGCCGGAATCCGGCGTACGGGCCCGAAGCGGACGGCGAGTCGGGCCCTTCAAGGCCCGGCCCGCCGTCCCGCCGTCAGGCCCCGTGCCGTGAGGTGGGCGCGGCCCGTGGTGGTGTCGGTCCAGTGTTCGGTCTGGAGGCCGGCGAGGCGGGCGCTGTCCACGTTGTCCTGGCGGTCGTCCAGGAAGAGGCAGTCCCCGGGTTTGGCGTCCAGCCGCGTCGTCAGGATGTTCCAGATCTCCGGGTCCGGCTTGGCTATGCCGAGCTCGCCGGAGAAGAGCAGGTGGCGGAAGTGGGCGGCCCACGGCTGGGCGCGGAAGGCTTGGGCGTGGGAGCGGGGGGCGTTGGAGAGGAGGGCCAGGGGGACTCCGTGTGCGGCGAGGTCGGTGAGCAGGGCCACCGCGTCGGGGCGGGTGCGTGACCAGGCGGAGAGGTCGAGGGCGGTGAGGCGGGTGGCGAGGGGCTCGTCCACCCGTATGCCGAGTCGGTCGCCGACCGCCTGCCAGTAGATGAGGTCCGTGGCTCCCCGGTCGTAGGCGGATCGTTCGGCGGCCCATGCCTCGCAGAAGGTGGCCAGGGGTGCCCGTATCAGTTCGGCGAGGTCGGGGCGGACATCGTGGTGGAGGCTGAGGACCTCGCCGTAGTCGAACACCACCCATGGGTGTTCGGGCCGGGGCGCGTCCGTGGCGGCCGTGGCGGCGGGGGCGCTCACCGGGCGGCCAGGTCGGGGTCGGAGACCAGCAGGACCTTCATCGCCGCGTACGCCGCGGGCGCGGTGGCGGGCTCCAGCGGGGCGGCGAGCGCGGCGAAGGCGTCCCGGTAGGCGGCGAGCGGGAAGGTGTGGGTGACGATCCGGTCGATGGGGAGGTCGGCCGCCAGGTCGAGGGCGGCCTCGAAGAGGCGGGGCGGATAGGGGCCCGCCCCGATGACGCGCACCCCGCGGGTGACGAGCGGGCGCAGCGGTACGGACGCGCGGGCGTGCTCGCGCTCTCCCATGACCACGACCGTGCCGCCGGACGCGACGATCTCCAGCGCCTGCTCCAGCAGGACCCCCGTGGTGTCCACCACCACGTCAGGGCCGTGCGGCAGCACACCGGCGGGCAGCGCGAGGCCGGGGCCGTGGCCCGGACCGGGGCCGGAGCCGGGACCGGGGCCGCCGACCACCTCGACGCCGTCCGGGAGGATGTCGCGGGCCAGCGCGGCGCGGGTCGTGTCGCGCTCCAGCAGGACCGTACGGGCACCGCGGTGCGCGAAGACCAGGGCGCACAGGGTGCCGATCGGGCCGGCGCCGATCACCAGCACCCGGTCGTCGGGGCGCGGCGCCGCCGCCTCGACATTGGTGAGGACGCAGGCCAGGGGCTCCACGACGGCGGCCCGGCGGAAGCTCATGGAGTCGGGGAGCGGGAGGGCGAAGCCCTTGGGTACGACGACCGCGCCGGCCATCGTGCCGTCCCGGTCCACCCCGATCTCCCGGCCGTCCTTGGCGGTGCAGTGGGCCGCCATCCCGCGCCGGCAGGGGCGGCACCGGCCGCAGTGGTACGTGGGGTTGACCACGACACGGTCGCCCGGGCGCAGCCGGGTCACGGCGGATCCGACGGTCTCCACGACCCCCACCGCCTCGTGCCCGAGCACCACCCCCTCCAGAGCGGGGAACTCGCCGAGCACGATGCCGCGGTCGGTGCCGCAGATCCCGGTGGCGGCCACCCGTACGACGACGTCGTCCGGGTGGTGGGCGCGAGGCGCCGAACGGGTCCGCAGAACGGGCTTCCCGGACTCCAGGACCAGGGCCTGAATCTCCCTCATCGGCGGGATGACTCCTATCGGTTCGGCTGTCGGTTGGGTGTCCTTCCCGGACCGCCTAGGGTGTCCCGACCGAGCCGCCCCGGCGGGCGGCCGCGATCGCGGGAGAGGACGAATGAGGATCTTGCTGTTGGGGGCGTCCGGCTACGTCGGCGGAGCCCTGTAGTCCGAGTGGTCGGCCCGGCACACCGTGGTCGGGACCTGCGCGTCCCGTCCCGTGCCCGGTCTGGTCCCCCTTGATCTGCGCGACCCGGAGGCGCTGCGGAGACTGCCGGACCAGGGGTTCGACCTGGTCGTGCACGCCGCCGGCCTCGTCGATCTCTCCGACGCCGAGCGGCAGCCCGAACTGGCGCGGCAGCTCAACGCCGCCTCCGTGGCGACGCTGCGGGACGCGGTCCGCGGCACCGGCACCCGCATCCTGCTGATGTCCACGGACAACGTCTTCGACGGCACCGCGGACACCTACACCGAAGGCGACGAGCGGGCCCCGGTGAACGCCTACGGCCGCTCGAAACGCGCCGCGGAGGACGCCCTCATCGGCGCGGATGCCCTCGTCGGAGAGGACGCCTTCGCCGGTGCGGACACCCTCGCCGGTGCGGACGGCCGTCTCGCGGGCGGCCATCTCGTGGTGCGCATTCCCCTGGTGTACGGGCGCAGCCCCATCGCGGACCGGTTCATGGCCAGGTTCGACGGCCCGCGGACCCCGGCCCGTACCGATGGTGTGCGCCCCGGTGTACCTGCCCTGGCTGCCCGGTGCCCTGGAGGAGCTGTGGGACCGGTCCGGCCTGCTGCACCTGGGTGGTGCGCAGGTGGTGACCCGCTACGAGCTGATGACGCGGATCCGGGACGCGCTCGCGCTGCCGACCGAGGTGGTCCCGGTCAGCGGTGACGACCCGCTCCCCGCGCCGCGCAGGCCCGCACGGCTGGTGCTGCGCAGCGTGCACCACGGGCTGCTCGGCCCCGGGCTGGACGACGCACTGGGCGACATGGTCCGCGGCGGACCCGCGGGGCGCCCGTGAGGTGCGGCCCCGCGCCCCGCGGACCACGCGCCCCGCGCCCCGCGGACCACGGGCCCATGGGCAGTTACGGCGGGGGCGGCCCGCCCGTGACCACCGCCAGGTGCCGGTCGGTGTCGAGGTCCGCGGCGCCCTCCGACCACTGCGCGGCGAGGTCGTTGAGGAGCAGCGTCCCCAGCAGGTAGTGGCCGAGGGCGAGTTCCTCGGGCGGCGAGTGGCGTCCGCCGACGTCGGGCTTGGGCTTGCGGTCCGACAGCCGGCAGGGCGCCTCCGCGAGTACGTGCAGGGCGTGGGTGAGCAGCAGCCGCTGTTTCCAGTGCGGGTCGCCCTCGAACAGGGCCGGGGCGCCGGTCGCGTCCAGCCGGTCGAGATAGTGGTGGGCGGCCGACCGGTAGCCGGGGTACACCGGGCGGCGGAAGCCCGTGTGCCAGCCGCCGTCCGGTCCGTCGCGCCGGATCCGGATACCGAGCCGGAGCATCGGGTCCCATACGGTGAGGCTGAAGAGGATCTTCGCCATGTCGTAGACCGGATCCCATGGGCCGGTGGAGCCGCGCGGGTCGATGATGCGTACATCGGTGTTCGCGTCGCCCTCCGTGGCGAAGAGCAGATTGCGGATGTTGGTGTCGCCGTGGGCGGGGAACCCCAGCCGGGCCGGTGCCAGGGCGTCCAGACGGTCCCGCTCCGTCTCCAGCAGCCGGCGCAGCAGTGGCGCGGGAGCTTCCAGGCGACGCCCCTCGACGACGAGTTCGCGTTTGCCCGCGACCTCCGGCAGGTGCTCCTCCAGCACCGGCAGCCGGCGCAGGAACCGGCCGATGTGCACATCGTCGAGGTGGCCGGGCGGTGTGGGGTGGGCGGCGGAGCCGTAGCCGTCGGTGAGGAGGGCGCGCAGGGCGTCCGCGTTACGGGCGAGGAACAGCTCCTCGTCGCCGTCGCCCCGGCGCAGGCAGGCGCCCAGGTCCTCGGAGGGCAGATAGGGGGTGGTGGTGGCGGCCCAGCCGTCGCCCTCGATGGTGTCCAGGACGGTCAGATAGCGCGCGGCGAGTTTCGGGGCGTGGTCGGTGATGTGCCGGATCTGGTGGAGTTTGCCGCGGAAGGAGCCGAGGTCATGGCCGTCCACCGCGCCGGGATGGGCGGCCAGCACCTTCAGGACGACCTCGCCGCCGTCGGCCGCGCGGGCGCGGTGGACGCGGGCGGGAGAACCGCCTTCCCAGATCTCCTCGCCCACGGTCAGACCCAGGCGGTCGGCGGCCGCGGCGACGGCGGCCCGTTCCGCGGCGGACGCGCCGCCGTGTTCGGTCGTGTCGTCGTACTCGGCCGCGCTGCCGTGTCCGGTCGCGCCGCTGTGTCCGGACGCGCCGCCGCCATCCGGAGCGGTGTCGCCGTCCGGGGCGGTGCGGGACGGGGGTTCTGCGGTGGCCATGGGGTGTCCTCCCTGCGGATCGGGCTCGGCCGCCCTCACCAGCGGATCTCCGAGATCAGGGCCTCGTGCAGCCGTGGGGTGCAGGCGGCGATGCAGGAGCGCTGGTTGCCCGGGTCGATCTCCAGCAGCAGCGTGTCGCCGAGCGGCGCGCCGTAGGCGTCGGTGATGACGACGCCCGCGCGCTCGGCGAGGAAGACCGAGGCGGCGATGTCGTACGGGAAGAGGTGCAGGATGCTGCCGTGGCCGACCCGGCGGAAGTCGGCCTCCGTCTCGGGGCGGTCGCGCAGCAGCCGGTTGCCGATGTCGACGTAGGCGTCCATCTGCCCGGTGATGATGCGGGAGATGGAGAACGAGGCGCTGTTGAAGACGTAGACCCCGCCGCGGTTGGCGGAGGCGTCCACGAGGTGGCCGTAGGCGTCGAGCATCAGCCGGGCCGGATGGCCGTTGAACTCCAGCGACCAGAACATCCGCTCCAGGTCGTCGGTCTTGCCGACGCTGGGGACGGGGTCGGGGTAGCCGCCGCTCTCGATGCCGTCGGAGTGGACGTCGGCGTACATCCAGTTGCCGGTCTTGATCTCCTTGAGCATGGCGTACTCGATGTCGGCTATGGACGGCGCGGGTCCGTAGCGGGCGGCGGCGATGGACACGCACGCCATCTCCAGGTCGGCCGCGGCGCCCCGGGTTCCGTCGATGGGGTCGATGACCAGGACGTACCGGGGGTCGTCGCCGATCACCCGGAGACGCGCTCCTCGAGCACGCTCCACAGGTCGAATCCGATGGTGCCCAGGACGCCGGCCCACTGGCGGCGGGTCAGTTCCTGTCCGTGCTCGCGGAAGATCTCGGAGTAGATCCGGAACACGTGCGGCTCCGGGTCCCACAGGGTGCCGTCGAGGTCGAACAGGACGGCGCGTACCGGTGGAGTCCGTCGCCGGGTCGAGGGGGGTAGCAGGGACAACATTGCTCAGAACCACTCCGGAGATCTTCAGAGGCGGACGCGAGGTGCGCCGCATTTCCTGCGTTCCGTTTTGGTTGCGGACGATGATCTGTCATTCCTCGTGCGCTGACAACCCCCGTGTCACCGGCGCCGGTTGGGGACCCGCGAGAATTCGATGGTGACCCCCGTCACCGCGTCCGCCGTGTGAAACTCTCCCCCCGACGTGGTTGTTGACTTTGAATGTGACTTCTCGTCAGCATGAATGTGACAGGTTGTCGGCGCAAGGGGAACGGCATGGGGCGAGCACGGGACGCCGGGTCGGCGATCCGGACGGCGGTCGTCGGGCATGTCGAGTGGACGAGCATCGCCCGTGTCGCTCGAGTGCCCGAGCGCGGCGAGGTGGTCGCCGACGTCGTCTGGGAGGGCCCGGCCGGCGGCGGTGCCGTGGCCGCCGTGCAGATGGCCGCGCTCGCCGGGCGCACCACGTTCTTCACGGCCCTCGGGAACGACGCCGCCGCCCGGCGGACCGAGGACATCCTCGGCCGGCTGGGCGTACGGGTCGTGGCCGCGACCCGTACGGAGGCCACCCGAGGGGCCGTCAGCCTGGTCGACGACACCGGTGAGCGGACCACGACGACGCTCGGACCCCGCCTCCAGCCGTCCCTGGACGACGCGCTGCCCTGGTCCGACCTGGCGCACTGCGATGTGGTGCACTTCGTCGCCGGGGCGCCCGAGGTGCTCAAACAGGCCCGGCAGGCGCGTGTGCTGACCGCGACGCTGAGAGAGCTGGCCGCCGTCGCCGCCTCGGGGATACGGGTGGACGCCCTCGCCGGGAGCGCCGCCGACCCGGCCGAGCGCTACGATCCGGCGCTGCTCGACACCGCACCCGGCCTGGTCGTCCGCACCGAGGGGCGGCAGGGCGGCACATACCTGGAGGCCGGCGGCGCGGCGGGCCGCTACCGGGCGGCGCCCGCGCCCGGCCCGGAAGTGGACAGCTACGGCATGGGCGACACCTTCGCCGCCGCCCTCGCCCACGCCCTCGGCCGTACCGACCTCCCGGCCCAGGCCCTGGCCGCGGCGGCCGGACACGCCGCCCGGTGCGCCGCCACCCGCGGCCCCTACCACCTGCCCTGACCGCGGGCGGCACGGACCCCGGGCGGTCGGCGGCCGCCGAGGCGGACCGGGCCCGGAACACCATGGGCCCCGCGAACCGAAAGCCGCCACGGAGCGAAGGCGCCACGAAGCGAAAGCCGCCATGGAGCGAAGCCGCCACGAACCGAAAGCCCCCCGCGCAGCGAAAACCGCGGCACAGTGAAAACCGCCACGAGGCGAAAGCCGCGGCGCGACGAACGGCGCGACGAACGGCGCGACGAACGGCGCATCGGAAACCGCCGCGCAGCGAAAGCCCCCGCGAAGCGAAGGAACGCATGCTCACCCTGGTGCTATGGGACATCGACTACACCCTGCTGGTCAGCGGACCGGCCGGCCGCTCCGTCTACCCGCGGGCGTTCACCGCGCTGACGGGCGCCCAGCCGGAGTGCGTGGTGCCCACTGAAGGCCGTACCGAACCGGAGATCATGGCCGAACTGCTCGCCCGCCACGGGGTGACCGGCATCTCGGCCGAGGACGCCGCCGCGATGACCGACGCTCTGCGCGAGGCCGACGAAGAACTGCGCGCCAAGGGGCGGCGGTTACCCGGCGCACTGGTGACGCTGGCCGCCCTGCGCGACGATCCGCGCGCGGTGCAGTCGCTGCTCACCGGCAATCTGCGGCCCAACGCGCACCGCAAACTCGCCGCCTTCGGACTGGAGGAGCTGGTCGACTTCGAGGCGGGCGCCTACGGTTCCGACGACCCGGTACGGGCCCGTCTGGTGCCGCTGGCGCAACGCCGGGCCGGTGAGCGGTACGGCGTCCGCTTCGACCGTACGAACACGGTGCTGCTCGGCGACACCGTGCGGGACGTGGCCGCCGGTGTCGAGGGCGGCGCCCGGGTGGTCGCCGTCGCGACCGGTCAGTACACCGAGACGGACCTGCTCGCCGCGGGCGCCGATGCCGTCCTGCCCGACCTGTGCTCCATCGAACGGGTCCTGACCTGCGTCTTCGGCGTGGCCAGACCGGGGCGGGCGGTCCCGCGGCAGCTCCACCCGCGCAACGCACCGTGATGGTCCGGGAGAACCGTCCAGCGACGGACCACGGGGACCGTCCTGTGACGGGTGACGGGAACCGTTCTGTGAAGGGTGACGGGAACGGGGCGGTGGGCGGCGCGGGGCCCGCCGAGGGCGCTCGGGCGGGCGGTGTTCCGCCACCCGAATCCGCCATACGGCCCGCCGTACCTCCCGCCGTACCCTCAGCCGCACAGCCCGCCGTACGGCTCGAGCCGGGGTCCTCGTCGTCACAGGCCGCCGTCCACGGCACGGAGGAGGACCTCGTGTCGGTGATCGTTCCCGCGCGTGACGCCGCCGCCACGCTCGGACGGCAGCTGGACGCGCTCGCCGCACAGGACCACACCGGGCCCTGGGAGGTGGTCGTGGTGGACGACGGGTCGTCCGACGCCACCGCCGAGGTGGCCGAGAGCCGCCGGTCCGCGCTGCCCGCCCTGCGCGTGATACGGGAAGCGGGCAGCGGCGGTGTCAACCGGGCGCGCAACGTCGGGTGCCGGCACAGCCGCGGGCGCCTGCTGCTGTTCTGCGACGCCGACGACCTCGTGACCCCGGGCTGGATGTCCGCCCTGGTCCGGGCGCTGGAGACGGCGCCCGCCGCGGGCGGCGCCCTGGAGCGCCGTTCCCTGAACAGCGCGGCAGCGCTCGCCGCCCGCCCCCCGGCTGCGGTGCCCGGCCTCGCCGACTCGTTCGGCTTCCTGCCGTACCCCTGGGGCGCCAACTGCGCCGTGCGCAGGGAGGTATGGGAGCGGCTGGACGGATTCGACCCCGCGTACACCTATGGCTCGGACGATGTGGAGTTCTTCTGGCGGGCGCAGTTGTCCGGCGCCGCACTCGTCTTCGCCTCTGCGGCCGTGGTGAACTACCAGTTGCGGGACCGCCCTTCGGACATGGCCCGCCAGTACTTCCGCTACGGGCGCTCGCACCCGATGCTCTACCGCCGCTTCGCCGCCGCCGGAATGCCCCGCTCGTCGACGGCCGGGGCGTGCCGCGAGTGGGGGCGTCCGCTGCTCCACGCGGGCGATCTGCTGCGCTCCGGCACGGCCCGCGCCCGTTGGCTGGTCCGGGCGGCGCTGCGGACCGGCCGGATAGCGGGCAGCCTGCGCCACCGCGTCCGCTATCTGTGAACCGCCTCCGCGAGCCGCGTCTGTGAGTCGTTGATTGTGACCTGCCTCTGTGAATCGATATCGGTGAGCCGCCGAGGTGAGTCGCTGTCGGTGAGCCGTCTGGGTGAGCTGTCCGCCGCCGTCCGCGGCCGTCTGTCCGCGGCTGTCCGTCTGCGGCCATCTGCCCGTGGCAGTCCGGTTGCGGCTGTCCGTCCGCAGCCGAAAGCGTCCTCCCGGAAGCCGGAAGCCGGAAGCCGGAAGCCGGAAGCCGGAAGCCGGAAGCCGGAAGCCGGAAGCCGGAAGCCGGAAGCCGGAGGCGCCCCCGGACACCTCCTGCCGGAAGCCCCGGCCGGATGCCCGGCGGCGGCCGCGCCGGGTAAGCCGTCCTCAGCCGCGACCAACCCTCCGGGTCATCCCACTCCCACGGAGCCGCCATGAACCCCATGCCCATCCCCACCCCGCCGCCGCCTTCCCCGCATGAGCCCGCCGACCCCCGCCCGGTCCTCGCCGTCGACATCGGCGGTACGAAGACCGCGGTGGCCCTGGTCGGCCCGGACGCCGCCGTCTCCGAACGGGTCGTCGTACCCACCCCCGTGGCGGGCGCGCCCGAGGAGGCGTGGGCCGTGGTGACGGCGGCAGCGGCCGCTCCCCTCGCCCGCGCCGCGGCGCTCGGCGGGGTGCGCGGCATCGGCATCGGGTCCGCCGGTCCGGTCGATCCGGCCGCCGGGACCATCGCCCCGGTGATGATCCCCGTGTGGTGTGACGCGCCGGTCGTCGCCTGGGCATCCGCGTGGGCCCCCGGAGTCCCGGTGACCCTCGTCGGGGACGGCATCTGCGCCGCCGTCGGCGAGCACTGGGCCGGTGCCGGGCGGGGCGCCAACGCCATGCTGGGCTGCACGGTGTCGACGGGGGTCGGCGGCGGTCTGATCCTGGGCGGTCGGCCCTGGCCAGGACCGTCCGCCAACGCCGGTCACATCGGGCATATCGTCACCGACCCGGACGGCCCTGCCTGCCCCTGCGGAAGCCGCGGCTGTCTGGAACTGACCGCCAGCGGTACCGCGCTGCTGACCCGCGCGCTCGCCGCCGGCTGGACCGGGCCGGAGGGGAACCGCGGCGGCGCCGGTGCGACCACCGCCGACCTGGCCGAGGCGGCGCGATCCGGCGACCCGGTGGCCCGCCGTGTCTTCGCGGAGGCGGGACGGGCCCTCGCGGCGGCCTTCACCTCGGTGTGCGCCGTCTGTGACCTCGACCTGATCGTGGTGGGCGGCGGGGTGGCGCAGGCGGGCCCGCCGCTCTTCGACGCGATCGACGCCGGTATGCGCGAGTTCGCCGGACTGCCATTCGTGCGGCGCGCGGTGGTCCGGCGCGCCGCGCTCGGCGCCGACTCGGGACTGGTCGGCGCGGCCGCACCACTGCACGCCCCCGAGCGCTACGGCGCCGAGCGCCACGCTCCCGAGCGCTACGCCCCCGAGCGTGACAGTGCCGAGCGCCACGACGCCGCCGAGGGCGACCGCACGGCGGTCTGACCCTTCACTGACCTCCCCACCCATCCCCGAACCGTCCCCCACCCATCCCCGACCCCATCCCCGACCCCATCCCCGACTCATTTCGAGGAGAGCCCGTGACCGAGTCCGCACCGCCCGCCCACTCCCCGGCACCGGACGGCCGCCCTGACACGAGCCGCCCACGTGAAGGGGGACCGCCGCCGCCCTCCGCACTGCTGCGCCGGGCCCGCGCCGAGGTCTTCCTGCTCTTCTTCATCAACGCCATCGCCTACGCCAATATCGTGCCCAGGCTGCCCGAGATCCGGGACAGCATCGGGCTGTCGAACACCGCGCTCGGCACGGCCATCGCCGCCATGCCGGTCGGGGCCCTGGTCGCCGGGCTGTTCGCGGGTGCGATGGGCGCCCGTATCGGCAGCGGCCGCCTCGCCGCGCTCTGCGCGTTCGGCTTCGCGGCCGCCGTTCCCCTGGTGTCCTTCGCCTCGGTGTGGGCCATGCTCGCCTGCTGCCTGTTCCTGCTCGGCGTGCTCGACGCGATCATGGACGCCGCGATGAACACCCATGGCCTGCGCGTCCAGCGGGGCTACGGACGGTCCATCCTGAGCAGCTTCCACGGGCTGTGGAGCGTGGGCGCGGTCGTCGGCGGCCTGCTCTCCACCACGCTGGCCGGTGCGGGCGTACCGCTGCGCTGGCACCTCCTCGGCATCGGGGCGCTCCTCGCCGTGCTGGGCGTGGCGGTGTGGCCCCTGCTGCTCCCCGGCCGCGACGAGGACGAGGCACCGACATCGGCGGAGGCTCGGCAGACCGAGACGGCTCCGGCCACACCCGAGTCCTCCCCGGCCGCGACGGCGGCCCGCGCCGGACTGAAGGCGGCCCTGCTGCCGCTGCTGCTCCTCGGGCTGCTGCTGGCGATGTCGTCCGTGGTCGAGGACACGCCCGCGTCATGGGGATCGGCCCTGCTCCAGGACGACTACGGGGCCTCCGCATGGCTGGCCGGTTTCGCCTACGTCGCGTTCCAGACCGCCATGACCATCGCACGGTTCACCGGGGACCGGGTCGTGGACCGGTACGGCCGGGTGCCGGTCGCCCGGGTGGGAGGGCTGCTCATCGCGGTGCCCCTGTCCCTCGCCCTGCTCACCCACTCGACCCCGGCGGTGATCGCCGCGTTCGCCTGCGCGGGCCTGGGCGCCGCCACCCTCTTCCCCTCCGCCATGCACGCGGCCGCCAGCATTCCGGGCATCCGCAGTTCCGACGGGGTCGCCGTGGTCTCCTGGCTGGCCAGGGTGGGCTTCCTCGCGGCGCCACCCCTGGTCGGGCTCATCGGCGACCGGATCAGCCTGCGGGTCGGCGTGGCGATGATCGTCGTCGCCGGGCTGCTCATCCTGGCCCTCGCGAAGGTCTTCGCCCCCGCCGACCGGAGCATGTCCGAAGCATCGCGGTGACGGGGCCGGACTCTCGGAGTCCGGCCCCGTCTCTCACCTGTTTGTATCGGGGGCGAGGTCGTTCAGATTGATGTCGATCTTGAAGGGAACCGTCCGCTGGAGGCTGTGGCGGAAGATTCCGGCCGGGGCGTAGGCCCCGGTCGGTTCGTCGAGCTCGTAGACGTGGACGACGGGCATCCCACCCTCGTCCTCGATGCGCCAGTAGTGGGGAATCCCGGCCTCGGCGTACTTGCGGAGCTTGACCGTTCGGTCCCGGTGGGCGGATTCGGGGGAGACGACCTCGATGACGAGTTGGACTTCCTCCGGCGCGAACCAGGTGCGGTCACTGTCGAAGTCGGCCGTTGTCACCAGCAAATCCGGTTCGGGCCGATTGCGTTGATCGAGCTTGATCGTCATCTCGCGACCGACCCTCGTCTCGGCGGGTACCTGCTCCATGAGCGCGATGGTGAGCATCGTGACGAGGTGGCCATGCCACCACCTCTGCGGAGACATCATGAAAACGAGTGCTCCGTCGATGAGCTCGGTGTGGCGGGGTGCTTCCGGCAGGTGGTCCAGATCATCCGCGAACCAGCCCTCGGGGCGGGGCGGGCGCATCCAATCGGGGAGGGCGGTCATGAGTCAACCGTAGCGGTGAGCGTTCGCCCCGGGAACGCGACGCCCTCCACCGGCACGGAGGAGTACGGGAACAGGGCTGAGGAGACGACAGTCGGCCAGGAAGTCCGGCCGTTGCCCCAGGCCGGGCCTGACGCGGGCCGGTCCGCTACGGCTTCTTCGGCTTGCCCTCGCCGTAGAGCCAGGTGTCGAAGAGGCGGGTCAGATCCTTGCCGGACTTCTTCTCGCACAGCTCGATGAACTGCTTCGTGTCCGCGTTGCCGTGCCGGTGGTCCTTGAGCCAGGTGCGGAGGATGGAGAAGAAGGTCTTGTCGCCGACGGCCCGGCGCACCTGATGCACCACCATCGCGCCGCGGCCGTAGACCGGCGGGTCGGAGACGCTGGCGACGTTCGGGGGGTCGGCGGGCGGGAAGTCCCAGATGCCCTCGCTCTCGTCGTCGGTGCCGTCGTAGAAGTCGTCGAAGACCTGCTGGGCGGTGCGGCCGTCGTGGTCCTCCTCCCACAGCCACTCGGCGTAGGTCGCGAAGCCCTCGTTGAGCCACATGTCCTTCCAGACCCGGGGGGTGACCGAGTCGCCGAACCACTGGTGGGCGAGTTCGTGCACGACGAGCGTCTTGTCCGGGGCCGCGTCGAAGAACGGCTTGGTCTGGGTCTCCAGGGCGTAGCCGAGGCCGGGGAGGTGGCCCACGACCGCGCCGGTGGAGGAGAAGGGGTACGGCCCGAAGACGCGGCTCTCCCAGGTGATGACGTCGTCGACCTGGTCGGCGATGTCCTTGGCGCCGCGGGCCTCGGTGGGGTCGACGGCCACGTACGAGGGCAGGCCCTCGCCGGTGGTCGTGGTGCGGACGCCGAAGCGGCCGATGGCGACCGTGGCCAGATAGCTCGCCATGGGCTCGCCGGCGCGCCAACGGAATGTGGTGCGGCGCCCCCGGGTCTCCTGGCCCTTCAGCTCTCCGTTGGAGACGGCGGTGTAGCCCTCGGGCACGGTGACGGCGATGTCGTAGGCGGCCTTGTCGGAAGGGTGGTGATTGCCGGGGAACCAGGTCATGGACCCGGTCGGCTCGCCGAGGGCCACGGCGCCGTCGTCGGTGCGGAGCCATCCCTCCTTCCCGCTGTCCTCGCCGCTGAAGGTCTTCGGCCTGCCGCCGTAGACGACGGTGGCCGTGAAATCGCGGCCCTCGGGGAGCGCCGAGGCGGGGGTGAGGATCAGCTCGCTGCCGCTGCGGGCGGCCTTGGCGGGGCGCCCGTTCACCGTGGCCTTCCGCACCCGCAGCCCGGCGAGGTCGAGATGGAAGGAGCTCAGGGCGCGGGTGGCGCGGGCGGTGATCCGGGCGGTGCCGTTCAGATGGCGGGAGCCGGGCGTGTAGTCGAGGGCGAGACGGTAGCCCCGTACGTCGTAGCCGCCGTTGCCCAGCCGCGGAAAGAGCGCGTCACCGACCCCGGCGGACCCCGCACCGGCACCGGACACCCCGGCCGCGTCCTGCGCCCCGGCCCCACCGGTGCAGCCCGCGCACAGCGCGAGCAGCAGTACGCCGGGAAGAACGCGTGACAGGTGGCGCCCCGCCCGTGCCCCGCTCATCCCCGCTCCGGCTCGGGTGCCGGGGATTCGCCGGGGACGAGGGGCACCGCACGCAGCCGTCCGATCCGCGCGTCATGGCGCTCCGCCCACTGCGACCGCGGTTCGTCGTCCATCTCGGTTTCCTTGTGTCGAGGGTGGCTTCTCAGGAGCCTAGCGGCCGCCGGGCCCGCCCGGCGGACAGCAGGACCGGCCCCGCGCCGCCCGCACGATCAGCGTTCCGTCATGCCCTGGCTCCGGTACGGCGACGACCCGCGCCCGGCTTTCTCGCGGCCCGCGTCCATCGGCAGCAGTTTTCGCGTGCGTGGGAGCATGGGGCCATGTGGGCACAGCCGCCGTTCGGGGACAGACTGCGGGCCGAGCTGGGTTCGCCCCGTCGGGCTCGCAGGCTGGGCAGCAGTCCGCGGTCGCGGGTGTGGCGGGCCGAGCTGTCCGGCACTCCGGTGGTGGTCAAGCAGCTCATCGAGGGGCCGGAGGCCGCCGAGCGATACGCCCGCGAGGTGGCCGCGCTGCGGCTCGCGTCCCGGGTCGATCCGCCCGTCGTACCGGGGCTCCTCGGGGCCGACCCCGGCGAGCGGGTGCTGGTCCTGGAGTACCTGGACGAGCAATCGCCGGCCGACGACTGGGTGGTCGGCTACGCCGAGGCGCTGGCCCGGCTCCACGCGGCCACCAGCGCTGACGACGTGGGCCTTCTCCCGGCCTGGTCCGGCCCCACCCGCGATGACATCGGCTCCTTCCTCGCGCTCGCGCGGACGCTCGGCTGTACGGTGCCGTCCGCGGTGTGGACCGAGCTGGACGACCTCGTGAACCGTCTGACCCACGCGTCCGGGCATGCCCTGCTGCACGGCGATCCCTGCCCGGGTAATGACATGCACACCAGCAGCGGAACCAGGTTCATCGACTTCGAACAGGCCGCGCTCGGCCATGGGCTCGTGGAACTCGCCTACCTTCGCATCGGCTTCCCGACCTGCTGGTGCGTCACGGCCCCGGCCCAGCCGCTGCTGGACGCGGCGGAGGCCGCCTATCGCACCGCGTGGCGCCATGCGACGGGCGCCGAGGTCCGGGACGATCTCACCGACGCCTGCGCGGGCTGGCTGCTTCGCGGCGATGCGCTGGTCGAGCGGGCGTACCGGGGGACCGCCGACCATCTGTCCAAGGTCCCCGACGGGGACTGGCGGTGGGGCACCGCCACCGCCCGGCAGCGGCTCGTCCACCGTCTTGGGATCATCGGCCGGATGACCGTCAGCGGCGGCGAGCTCGGGAATCTGGGACAGCTCGCGATGGCCATGCGCGGCGCCATACTCTCCCGTTGGCCCGCGCTTCAGCCACTCCCCTCGCGGCGGCCCTGACGGCCCCGCCACCCGGCGGGTTAAACGTCCCTGAGCTGCCGTTCACCACTTCTAGTGAAGCTCTGGCCTTGTGTTGCAATTGACAACACTGGGTTGCCAAGCTGTTGCTGACTGTCAACCCAGGGAGTGCACGTGGCCTTTGGTGACCAGCCCGCATACCTCCGGGTCGCCGACGATCTGCGGAAGAAGATCGCCGCGGGTGAGCTGCCGCCGCATGCGCGTCTCCCGTCCCAGGCCAGGATCCGGGAGGAGTACGGGGTTTCGGACACCGTCGCGCTGGAGGCGCGCAAGGTGCTGATGGCCGAGGGGCTGGTCGAGGGGCGGTCCGGGTCCGGTACGTATGTGCGGGCGCAGCCGGTGCCGCGGCGGGTGGTGCGCGGGGGCTTCCATACCGCCGGTGAGACCACGCCGTTCCGGCAGGAGCAGGCCGACGACCGGATCACCGGCACCTGGGACGCCGACAGCGAGCAGGAGCGGGCCGGGCGGGAGATCGCCGGGCGGCTGGGGATCGAGGTGGGGGAGCGGGTGATGCGCACCCGCTATGTGTTCCGGTCGCTGGGGGAGGTGGTGATGCTCTCCACCTCATGGGAGCCGCTCGCGCTGACCGGCCGTACGCCCGTGATACTGCCCGAGGAGGGGCCGTTGGCCGGGCGCGGGGTCGTCGACCGGATGGCCGCCCTCGACCTGGTGGTGGACAACGTGGCGGAGGAGGTCGGCGCGCGCCCCGGCCGGGCCGAGGAGGTGCTGGCGCTGGGCGGGGTGCCGGGCCACTGGGTGATGGTCACCTCGCGTACGTATTTCGCGGGCGGCCGCCCGGTGGAGACCGCCGATGTGGTGGTGCTGGCCGAGCGCTATCGGATCGCCTATCGGCTGCCGGTGAAGTGAGCCCCCGCCGGGGCTCTCCGATAGTCGGGCGGCCCGTTCCGGGGCGTCTTACCGCGACTTAACCGCCGCCCCGCCGCCGTAACGGCCCGGCAATGCCGCCTCGCGGCCGTCCGTCACCCGCGGCTCCTACCGTCATCGGGCGTGAGGGAAAGGCCCGAGTGACAGGGGACGCCGGTATGACGGATTCGGTCGACGCGGTCGCGCCCGAGGCGGGGCCGTCCGCGGCGGGAGCGGCGGCCCACAGGGCCTCGCGGCGCAGTTACGCCCGGCTGGCGGCCGACGAGAGCCGCGAGGACTACTCGCTGCGCTACGCGCCCCACTCCTACCGCCGCTGGTCGCCGCCCATGGTCGCCTCGACGGCGCTCGGCGGGATCGCCTATCTCGCGGACTTCGCCATCGGCGCGTCCATCGTCTTCAGCTACGGCTTCACCAGCGGTGTCGCCTCGATCCTCACCGCGGCGACGATCATCTTCCTGACCGGAATCCCCATCGCCCGCGCCTGTGCGACCTACGGCCTGGACATGGACCTGGTCACCCGCGGTGCCGGATTCGGCTACTTCGGCTCGACGCTGACCTCGCTGATCTACGCCAGCTTCACCTTCATCTTCTTCGCGCTGGAGGGCTCGATCATGGCGCAGGCCATGCACCAGGCCGTCCATATCCCGCTGCCGGTCGGCTATCTGCTGACCACCCTCATCGTGATCCCGATCGTCTTCCGCGGTATGGGCGCGCTCGCCAAGGTGCAGGCGTGGACCCAGCCGGTCTGGCTGATCGGGCTCGTCCTGCCGTTCGTGGCGCTGGCCTTCGAAGCGCCGGACTCCTGGGGCGCGTTCACCTCCTTCGGCGGGACCGAGGGCGCGGGCTCCGGCTTCGACTGGATCGGATACGGCCTGGGCACGGGTGTCGCGCTCTCGCTGATCGCGCAGATCGGGGAGCAGGCCGACTATCTGCGGTTCATGCCCGCGAAGACGGAGGAGAACCGGCGGCGCTGGAATCTGGCGGTCCTGGCCGCAGGCCCCGGCTGGGTGGTCATCGGGGCGGCCAAGCAGATCGGCGGCGCCTTCCTCGCGTTCGTGGCGCTCGACGCGGTCGGCGGGACCCATGCGCTGGAGCCCATCGCCCCGCAGATCGAGGCGCTGAAGCCCTGGCTGGGCTCGGTCGCGCTGCCCGCCGCCGCGGTCTTCGTGGTGATCTCCCAGATCAAGATCAATGTGACCAACGCCTACAGCGGTTCGCTGTCCTGGTCCAACTTCTTCTCCCGCGTCACCCACCGCCACCCCGGCCGGGTCTGGTACATCTTCCTCAACCTCGCCATCGCGCTGGCGCTGATGGAGATGAACATGTTCGCGGCGCTCAACAAGCTGCTGGGCTTCTACTCCAACGTCGGCATCGCCTGGATAGCCGCCGTCGCCGCCGATCTGGTCGTCAACAAGCCGCTCGGGCTGAGCCCGAAGTACATCGAGTTCAAGCGGGCGTATCTGCACCCGGTGAACCCCGCCGGATTCGGTGCGATGGTGATCGCCTCGACGGTCTCGATCGTCGCCTTCTTCGGGGGCTTCGGGGAGGTGGCGGAGGCGTTCTCGACCTTCATCGCCTGCGGTCTGGCCCTGGTGCTCTGCCCGTTGCTGGCCTGGCTCACCAAGGGCCGCTACTACCTGGCGCGGGAGAACACGGTGAACGGGCCCGGTGCCGAGGTCCCGGACCTCACCGCCACCCATCTGTGTGCCTCGTGCGAGACGGCGTACGAACTGCCGGACATCGCCGACTGCCCGGTGCGGGCGGGAGCCGTCTGTTCGCTGTGCTGCTCGCTGGACGCCGAATGCGGGGACGTCTGCCGCAAGGCGCCCACGGGCGAGCCGGTGCTGATGCCGCTGCCGACGGTGACCGCGACTCGGTGAAGGCCGGGGCGGACGTTTGGGACATGGCCGGATGAGTGCCTCGTTGTAAGAACACGTATCCGCTGCGTGAAGGTAGGGCGTAGGCTCGGGCATATGCGGATCGGGATTTCCTTAACGGTGTCGCGGGATCGTGCGTCCGGGCGCGCCACAGCGGAGGGGTCGGGGAGATGAGTGACGGGAACGCTGTGCTGCCCTGGCTCGTGATCCGCCAGGACGCCAACGGCAACCGCTACCGCGTCGGGCGCTACGCCACCAGGACGGAGGCCCAGGAGGTGGCCGACCGACTTGAGGGCGAGGGCCAGGAACAGCTGTACGTGGTCGAGCGGACCGCCGCATCCCGTCAGTCCGGCTAGCCCGCGGCACGACGTATGACGTCCAGGGTCCCGGGGCACTCGCCCCGGGGCCCTGGTGTGCTTCGGCGCAGGCCAGGGGGCTAGGGTGCGGCCCATGGGCGTGCGCGTGGTGGTGGGCGGAGCGGTGTTCTACCGGGGGCGGCTGCTGGCCGCGCGGCGCAGCGCCCCACCCGAGCTCGCCGGCCGCTGGGAGCTTCCCGGCGGCAAGGCCGAGCCCGGGGAGACACCGCGGGAGACGCTCGTCCGTGAACTGCGCGAGGAGCTCGGGGTCGAGGTCGAGCCGCTCGAACCGCTGCCGGGGGAGTGGGCGCTGAAGCCCGGCTATGTGCTGCGGGTGTGGACCGCGGCCCTGCGCTCCGGTGAACCGCGCCCGCTGGAGGACCACGACGAGCTGCGCTGGCTCTCCCCGGACCGGGTGGACGAGGTGGACTGGCTGGACGAGGACCGCCCCGCGGTGGCGGAGGCGATGCGCAGGCTGCGCGCGGCCGCGACCGGGGACGCCGGGGAGACCCGTCCGCGCACCCCTTGAGAATCGTCCCGGATGGGGGCTTTTCGGTGCCCGACACGGGAAAATCCATGGGGTTCGAGCCGCCTCCGCCCGGTTAGGAGTGAGGGGGAGCGCCGATCATGAGCGCTTCACCAAAAGCCGGGACGGAAACTGATGGCGGGCTGAGATAGTGCTGTGATCGTGAAGACCGTACTCGGGATGGCCGAAGTGCTGGATACTCGGCTATCTGAGGCCGGTCGGAGCACCTGAGCCGGAGGGGACGGGCGCATGAGCGAGAAGCCAGCGAGGGCTGAGATGCCCGAGGAGACGGTTGGTTCGCAGGTGTCGCCGAAGTCACAGGGATCCTCAGTGCCCGACATGTCGCTCATGTCCTCGATGTCGGCGGTGTGGCAGAGCAGCCCGCCCGGCTCGATCTATGACTACATCCGTGTGGCCTCCTTCGCGCTGGGGTCCGACGGCCGGATCTCGCAGTGGAGTGAACGCGCCTCGGAGCTGCTGGGCCTGACGGCGGACCAGGCGATCGGCAGGGATCCGGTGGAGGCGTTCGTTCCGCCCGAGTTCCAGGAGACCGGTCAGCGCGCGGTGGCCAACATCCTGGATGGCCGGGAGTGGACCGGGCTGGTTCCCTACCGTAACGCCCAGGCGCCGAGCGGACATGGCATCGCCGAGCTTTATGTGATGCCGGGCCAGGATGAGCACGGGAAGCGGGCCGCGCTCTGTATCGCGGTCGACGTCAGTGCGTTGCGCGGGCTGGAAACCGATCTTGCTTCTTCACAGGCCGTTTTCGGTCAATCTCCGCTCGGCTTCTTCCTCTTCGGGACCGACCTGCGGATCCTCCGCGTCAATGAGCGTTTCGCCAAGGTTTTCGGCCGCCCCGTCGAGGAGTACCGCGGTACGACCCCGCACGATCTGCTGCCGCGCGGCGAGGCCGACCGGCTGGCCGCCGCCCTGCGCCAGGTCCTGGACTCCGGGCAGACGCTGACCGATATGCCGATCGTGGGCCAGACGCCGGGCAGCCCCGACCGTCGCCGCTGGTCGGTGTCGCTCTACCGGCTGCACAGCGGCTCCGGCCGCCCCATCGGCGTCGCCGGGCTCGCCACGGATGTCACCGGCCGCCGCCGCGCCGAGCAGGAGGCCGCGGGCGTACGGCGCAATCTGGCCCTGCTGAACGAGGCCGGGGCCCGGATAGGCACCTCGCTGGATCTGGAGACCACCGCCCGCGAGTTGCTGGACGTGGCCGTGCCGCAGTTCTGCGACCTGGCCTCCGTCGACCTCTACCAGGGGCTGCTCTCCGGCGACGAGACCCCGCCCGGACTCGCCGACGGCAGCGCCGAGTTGCGCCGCGTCGCCTTCGCCAGCGCGGTCTCCGACGGCCCGGTCCCCTTCGGCGACATCTGCCGCGTCAACACCGTCGAGGACCCCAAACCCATCCAGGTCGGCGAGGTACACCGCTACCCCTTCAACTCCCTGTGCGCCCACGCCCTGCGCACCGCCCAGGTGCGGGTCGTCCCCGGCCGGGACGGCAGCGAGAGCCTGGAGCTCGGCGCCATGTTGCAGTCCACGCTGGTGGTGCCGATGGTCGCGCGCGACACCGTGGTCGGCCTCGCCCAGTTCTCCCGTACCAAGGGCAGCGAGCCCTTCGGTGAGCGGGACCGCGCGCTCGCCGTCGAGCTGGCCGCCCGCGCGGCCGTCAGTATCGACAACGCCCGGCTGTATCGCAGAGAACATGAACGCGCGTTGATACTCCAGCGCAGTCTGCTCCCGCCCGGCGACCCTGAGGCCGCCGGGCTCGATATCGCCTGCCGCTATCTGCCGGGGAACGCTGCGACCGAGGTGGGCGGCGACTGGTTCGATGTGATCGAGCTGCCCGGGCACCGCACCGCGCTGGTGGTCGGCGATGTCATGGGGCGGGGGCTGCGCGCCGCCGTGGCCATGGGCGAACTCCGCACCGCCGTACGCACCCTCGCCCTGCTCGACCTGGAGCCCGCCGAGGTGCTCTCCGCGCTCGACGAGATCGCCAGCGGCCTCGGCACTTCGGGCGGCTCGCACACCGGCGCGCGGCCGGGCTCGCGCGCCCTCGCACGTGGCAGAGCCGCCGCCGACTCCTCCGATCTGACCGAGGTCTACCTCGCCACCTGTGTCTACGCCGTCTACGACCCGGTCACCCGGCGCTGCACATTCGCCAACGCCGGACATCCGCCCCCTGTCCTCGTGGAACCGGGTGAGAACGCCCTGCTGATGGAGGTCCCGCCCGGGATGCCGCTCGGCGTCGGCGGCGAACCGTTCGAGGAGATCGAGGTCGAGCTCCCCGACGGCGCACTGCTGGCCCTCTATACGGACGGCCTGGTCGAGTCCCGCGACCACACCCTCGACGAGGGGCTCCAGGCGCTGCGCGACGCCCTCAACACCTCCGACGGCGCCGATGGCGGAAACGCCGCGGCCGGCTCCCTCGAAGACGTCTGCGATCACGTGCTGAGCACCCTCGACACCCACCACGGCGAGGACGACATCGCCCTGCTGATGGCCCGGGTGCAGGGCCTGTCGGCCGAGTCGGTCGGCGATTGGCATCTGCCCAGCGCCCCGCAGTCGGTGGGCCGGGCCCGCGAACTGGCCCGGGAGCAGCTGGAGTCCTGGGGCCTGGACGATCTGGTGGACACCACCGAACTGCTGGTCAGCGAGCTGGTGACGAACGCCCTGCGGTACGGCGAGGGCGAGATCAGGCTGCGGCTGCTGCTGGACCGCACGCTGGTGTGCGAGGTCTGGGACGGCGGTCTGGTCCAGCCCCGGCGGCGGCGCGCCCGGGACACCGACGAGGGCGGGCGCGGGCTTCAGCTGGTCGGGCTGCTCAGCGCGGGCTGGGGGAGCCGCCGGACCCCGCTCGGCAAGACCGTCTGGTTCGAGCTGGCCCTCCCGGACGGCCGGTCCTCGGGTCCGGATTCGGTGGAGGCGCTGCTCAGCCTGTGGTGACGTGGTGACGGCCCACGGCCCGGCACGCCGGCCGGCCCGCGATACGAAGCGGGGGCGAACACCGGCCCGAGCGGTCTTTCCCCTCCCCGCCCCTTCCCGCGGTATCGATATGCGGCTCCGCCGCGTGGCGGGGCTTCCCCCCGGACCCCGGGGTCCAGGGGCGGAGCCCCTGGTATCGGGAAGGGGCGGGGAGGGGAGCAGCCCGCCGCAGGCGTCAGATCCGTCGGACACCCACCAGCGCCCCCGGCGGAGCTACTGCCCCCGCCGCCGGATCTTGTTGCCCAGCCAGACCAGCGGATCGTACTTACGGTCCACCGCCCGCTCCTTGAGCGGGATCAGCGCATTGTCGGTGATCTTGATCTGCTCGGGGCAGACCTCCGTACAGCACTTGGTGATGTTGCAGTAGCCCAGTCCGTGCTCCTCCTGGGCGGTGCGCTTGCGGTCGAGGCCGGTGTCGCCCGCCGCGTCCAGCGGATGCATGTCCAGCTCCGCGACCCGCATCAGGAAGCGCGGCCCCGCGAACGCCTCCTTGTTCTCCTCGAAGTCCCGCACCACATGGCAGGTGTCCTGGCACAGGAAGCATTCGATGCACTTGCGGAACTCCTGCGAGCGCCCCACGTCCTCCTGCCACATCCGGTACTCGCCGGGCCCCAGCCCCTCCGGGGGCACGAAGGACGGCACCTCACGGGCCTTGGTGTAGTTGAACGACACATCGGTCACCAGGTCCCGTACCACGGGGAAGGCCCGCAGCGGGGTGATGGTGATCGTCTCGTCCTGGTCGAACACCGACATCCGGGTCATGCACAGCAGCCGGGGCCGTCCGTTGACCTCCGCGCTGCACGAACCGCATTTGCCCGCCTTGCAGTTCCAGCGGACCGCCAGATCGGGGGCCTGGGTCGCCTGGAGCCGGTGGACGATGTCGAGGACGACCTCGCCCTCGTTGACCTCGACGTGGAAGTCCTTCAGACCGCCGCCGTCCTGGTCGCCCCGCCACACCCGGAAGTGGGCCTCGTACGCACTCACTGGGTCAGCTCCTCGTCCGTCAGGTACTTCACCAGCTCGTCCTTCTCGAACAGATTCAGCAGATCGGGCCGGATGGGCGGCATCTCACGCCGCTCGAGCCGGATCTGGCCGTGTCCGGTGTCGGGTGCCGCCAGACCGCCCGAGGGGTCGGAGAGCCGGCAGACCAGATTGATCCGCCGCCACTGACGGTCCATCTCCGGGCAGTCGTCGCGGGTGTGCCCGCCGCGGCTCTCGGTCCGCTCCAGCGCGGCACGGGCCACGCACTCGCTGACCAGCAGCATGTTGCGCAGATCGATGGCCAGGTGCCAGCCGGGGTTGAACTGCCGGTGGCCCTCGACCCCGGCGCGGCGCGCCCGCACCCGCAGACTGGCCAGCCGGTGCAGCGCCTCCTCCATCTCCTCGGCCTTCCGGATGATCCCCACCAGGTCGTTCATCGACTGCTGGAGCTCCTGGTGGAGGGTGTACGGGTTCTCCGGCGGCCCGGCCGGGCCCGCGGTCTCGTCCGGCTCCCCGGCCTCGGCGCTGAACGGGCGCAGCGCCTCGGCCGCCGCCAGGTCCAGCTGTGCCTCGTCCGGCACCGGACGGGTGCCCGAGTCCGCGATCTCCTGGGCGTAGCGGGCCGCGTACAGCCCGGCGCGGCGCCCGAAGACCAGCAGATCGGAGAGGGAGTTGCCGCCGAGCCGGTTGGAGCCGTGCATCCCGCCCGCGACCTCGCCCGCGGCGAACAGCCCGGGAACTCCGGCGGCGGCCGCGGTGTCCGGATCGACGTCCACCCCGCCCATCACGTAGTGACAGGTCGGGCCCACCTCCATGGGCTCGGCGGTGATGTCGACGTCCGCGAGCTCCTTGAACTGGTGGTGCATGGAGGGCAGCCGCCGCTTGATGACCTCGGGGGACATCCGGGTGGACACATCGAGGAAGACCCCGCCGTGCGTGGAGCCCCGGCCCGCCTTCACCTCGGCGTTGATGGCGCGGGCCACCTCGTCGCGGGGGAGCAGCTCGGGCGGGCGGCGGTTGTGGTCCGGGTCCTCGTACCAGCGGTCGGCCTCGTCCTCGGACTGGGCGTACTTCTCCTTGAAGACGTCCGGGATGTAGTCGAACATGAACCGCTTGCCCTCGCTGTTGCGCAGCACCCCGCCGTCGCCGCGCACCGACTCGGTGACCAGGATCCCCTTCACCGAGGGCGGCCAGACCATACCGGTCGGATGGAACTGCACGAACTCCATGTTGATCAGCGGGGCGCCCGCGAGCAGCGCGAGCGAGTGGCCGTCGCCGGTGTACTCCCAGGAGTTGGAGGTCACCTTGAAGGACTTGCCGATGCCGCCGGTGGCCAGCACCACGGCCGGGGCCTCCAGCGCGAAGAAACGGCCGGACTCGCGCTCGTAGCCGAAGACGCCGGCGACCCGGTCGCCGTCCTTGACGATGCGGGTGACCGTGCACTCCTGGAAGACCTTCAGCCGGGACTCGTAGTCCCCGGTCTCGGCCTTGTCCTCCTGCTGAAGGGAGACGATCTTCTGCTGGAGGGTGCGGATCAACTCCAGGCCGGTGCGGTCCCCGACATGGGCGAGGCGGGGGTACTCATGGCCGCCGAAGTTCCGCTGGGAGATCTTGCCCTCGGGGGTGCGGTCGAAGAGCGCGCCCCAGGTCTCCAGCTCCCAGACCCGGTCCGGGGCCTCCTGGGCGTGCAGCTCGGCCATCCGCCAGTGGTTGAGGAATTTGCCCCCGCGCATGGTGTCGCGGAAGTGCACCTGCCAGTTGTCGCGCTCGTTGACATTGCCCATGCTGGCGGCGATGCCGCCCTCGGCCATCACCGTATGGGCCTTGCCGAACAGTGACTTGCAGATGACGGCGCAGCGCATGCCCTGCTCGCGGGCCTCGATCGCGGCACGCAGCCCGGCGCCGCCCGCGCCGATCACGACCACGTCCCACGCCTGCCGCTCGACTTGCGTCATCGATGAGCACCTCTCCTAGAAAAAGCGGGGATCGTCGAAGGCACCGCTCGCCACCAGATAGACGTAGAAGTCCGCGACGGCGACGCTGATGAGAGAGGCCCAGGCCAGCTGCATATGGCGTGCGTTGAGCCCGCTCACCCAGCCCCAGAACCGATAGCGCACCGGGTGCTGGGAGAAGTGCTTCAGCCGGCCGCCGACGATATGGCGGCAGGAGTGGCAGGAGAGGGTGTACGCCCAGATCAGCGCGATGTTGGCGAGCAGCACCAGGGTGCCCAGGCCCATATGGCCCCAGCGGCCGTGCTCGTCCCGGAAGGCGAGCACGGTGTCATAGGTGAGGATCCCCGCGACGATCACCGCGAAGTAGAAGAAGTAGCGGTGGATGTTCTGGAGGATCAGCGGGAAGCGCGTCTCGCCGGTGTACTTGGCGCGCGGTTCGGCGACCGCGCAGGCGGGCGGTGAGGCCCAGAAGCCCCGGTAATACGCCTTGCGGTAGTAGTAGCAGGTGAGCCGGAACCCCAGCGGGAAGATCAGGATCAGCAGCGCGGGGGACAGGCCCCACCACGCGCCGAAGATCTCCCAGTTGGCGCCGCCCTTCATCGGCACGCAGTTCTGGGCGACGCAGGGCGAGTAGAAGGGGGAGACATACGGCTCGGCGTAGTAGTCGTCCCCGGCGAAGGCCCGCCAGGTGGAGTAGACGACGAACGCGAACAGCCCGGCCGCGGTGATCGCGGGGGAGAGCCACCAGCGGTCGCTGCGCAGATGGCGGGCGGGGATGGCGGCGCGCGAGGCGCCGTTCACGCCGTGCGGGGCCGTCCCGCGGCCTGCGGGCGCGGGGGTGGTGGCTTGGGGGTCGGTGCCTGTGGCCAAGAGGAACTCCGCGGTGGAGTGGTATCGGGGGACGACGGTGGTGCGCGCCCCGATGACGGAAGGCGCGCGGGCATCCCTAGGGCGCGTGGCGATCTCGCGCGCCGAGGCCCTCGTCGTCGACGTCCGACCACAGCGCACTGTTGTACGGGGCGTCGGGGACCGGAACCATCTCGGGGCGTGGTCGCTCCTCGGGAGCCGTCTCGCGCAGGAGGGCGAGGCTCTCCCGCAAGTGGTCCGCGTCGGTGCGGACTCTGCGTATCTCCAACCCGCCGGCGCCCACTCGCTGCTCCAGTCGGGAGACCGAACGCACCAGGTCATCGAGACAGCGTTGGACGGCCGTCAAGTCGTCGTTCAAGGACATGACTTGCCCTCACTTCCGCGGTTGCGGTTGGCGACGCTCATGCGACAGCGAGTGTTACGCGCCGCGGTCGTGGTTGTGAAGGGATCTGTCGTGATTGGCGGAGCCACCGGCGGGATTCCGCCGCCGCGCGCCGGAGTGCGCGCCCGCCGCGCTGATCCGGTCGGGTGATCCTTTCCCCTCATGGCCGTCTCCGTGGCCCTCTCGGCGTGCTGTCCCATGAACCGTCGCTTTGAGTGAGGAGTATATGCGATCAGCGTCACACTATGCCAAATGCGCATATATCCGTCACCCTGCGGAGGTACGAGCCATGCCCATCACCAAAGGCCGCCGCGCCATGCTGCTCGCCGCGGGGGTGATGCTGCCGCTGCCCGTACTGACCGGATGCAGCTCGGACGACGACGGTCCGCCGCCGCCCGCGGCCTGGGACATCGCCGCCGCGCCCCGCGCCGGGACCACCGGCACCGGCACCCTGCGCTGGGCCGTGGACGCGACGCCCACCACTCTCAACGCCTTCTCGAAGACGGCGGACACGGGCACCGAGCGAATCGCGGGCGCCGTGCTGCCCTCCCTCTACACCCTGGACGCCCGGGGCCGCCCCCAGCGCAACGGCGACTATCTGGCCTCCGCCGACGTCACCTCGAGCGACCCCAAGCAGGTCGTGGTCTACAAGCTCAACCCCAAGGCGGTGTGGAGCGACGGGCGCCCGCTCGGCGTGGAGGACTTCCAGGCCCAGTGGAGGGCGCTGCGCGGCACCGACGACAAGTACGGGACGGCGCGCAACGCCGGCTACGACCGGATCGCCAAGGTCGAACCCGGGGACAAGGCGCACGAGGTGAAGGTCACCTTCGCCAAGCCGTACACCGACTGGCGCTCGCTGTTCACCCCGCTCTATCCGAAGAGCGTGATGGGCAACCCGGCGGTGTTCTCCGCGGCGGCGAGTAAGGGACTCGCGGTCGGCGCCGGGCCCTTCATGGTCCGCCAGGTCTCGGACAACTCCGTCACCCTCGTCCGCAACCCGCGCTGGTGGGGCGACCGGGCGCGGCTGAGCCGGATGGTCTTCCAGGCGGTGCCGGCCGAAAAGCGGGCCCAGGCCCTGATCGCCGGGCAGCTGGACCTGGCCGAGGTGGACCCGGCCACCGCCCGGCGCATCCGGGCCACCGCCCCGGGCAAACAGGCCGCGGGCGCCGACCAGGGCTCCTCGGCACCGGGCAAGGCGGGCGCGCCGGAGCCGTCCACCGGCGGCCGCCAGACGGCGGGGGCCCAGGGCGGGGCGACGGGCGACACCGACAAGAACCGGTCGCGGACCCGGGCGCTGAGCAGGTTCACCCTGCGCAAGGCCCTGGACCCCGCCTACACCCAACTCGCCCTCAACGGCACCAAGGGCCCGCTCGCCGATGAGCGGGTGCGCCGCGCGGTGGCCCGCGCGGTCGACCGGAAGGCCCTGGCCAAGGCGGTGCTGAAGCCGATGGGGCTGCCGTCCGAGCCGCTCGGCAACCATCTGCTGATGGTGGGCCAGCCGGGCTACAAGGACCACAGCGGCGCCCTCGGCGACCCGGACAAGAACGCCGCGCAGTCGCTGCTCGCCGACGCGGGCTGGCGGGCGGGGGGCACCGGGAGCCGGCAGAAGGCGCTCGACGGCAAGACGGATGACCGGGGCCGACCGCACAGCGCCCCGACGGCCACGGAAACGGACACCGCCACGGACAACGCCACGGACACCGCCACCGAGGGCGCCTCCGGAACGGCGTCCGAGGGCGCCTCCGAGCCCGCGTCCCGGAGCGCCTCCGGCACCGCGTCCTCGGAGCGGTCCGCCGGCGCCGCGTCCGGCACCGCGTCCTCCGAGCGGTCCGCCGGCGCCGCCCCCGCGGCCGGTGACGCCGGGCGCTCCGGGCGGCTCGGCGAGGCGGCCGTCGTACGGAAGAAGGGACGGCCGCTGGTGCTGCGCTTCGTCCTCCCCGACGACCAGGCCGGCGCCCAGCTGAGCACGGTCGGCCGGCGCATCGCGCGGATGCTGGAGAAGATCGGCGTCCGGACCGAGATCACCAAGGTCTCGGGTGAGAGCTACTTCCGGGACCACATCGCCACCGGCGACTACGACCTGGCCCTCTACTCCTGGCCCGCGTCCGCCTACCCGGCCACCGACGCCCGCCCCATCTACGCCAAGCCGCGGCCCGCCGCCGACGGTTCCCTGGTCGTCGAGCAGAACTACACCCGGGTGGGCACCGACCAGATCGACCAGCTCTTCGACCAGGCGCTCTCCGAGCTGGACGGCGGGGCCTCCCGCTCCCTGGTCAGCCGTGCGGACGCCCGGATCTGGGCGGCGGCCGGATCGATTCCGCTCTATCAGCGCCCCCAGCTGATCGCGATGCGTAAGGGCCTGGTCAACGCGGGCGCCTTCGGCTTCGCCACGCCCCGCTACCAGGACATCGGCTTCCGCCGCTAGGGGTACCCGGCGGACCTTTCCCCTCCCCGCCCCTCCCCGCAACCGGGGCTTCGCCCCAGCCCCCGCAACCGGGGCTTCGCCCCAGGCCCCACAACCGGGGCTCCGCCCGAGACCCCGGACCGGGGTTCTCGCCTTAGCCTTTCGGTCCGGGGCTCTCGCCCCCTTGCCGCAGCATCGGTATGCGGCTCCACCGTGTGGCGGGGCTCCGCCTCGGCCTCCTGGCCGGGGTTCTGGCCCTTCCCGTGGCGTCGATTTGCAGCTGCGCCGCGTGGTCGGGCTTCGCCCCCGGGCCTCGGGGTCCAGGGGCGGAGCCCTTGGTAGCGGGAAGGGGCGGGTAGGGGAAAGCATCGGCATGCGGCTCCGCCGCGTTGCGGGGCTTCGACCCAGCCCCCAGACCCCGGACCGGGGTTCCGAGCCCCCAGACCCCGGACCGGGGTTCCGAGCCCCCAGACCCCGGACCGGGGTTCCGAGCCCCCAGACCCTGGAACCGGGGTTCCGAGCCCCCAGACCCCGGGCCGGGGTTCTGCCTCTGCCTCCGGTCCGGGGCTCTCGGCCCTTCCAGCAGCCCCTTCCCGCGGCATCGATTTGCGGCTCCGCCGCCTGGTCGGGGGCCGGCCCGGACGCCGGGGTCCAGGGGCGGAGCCCCTGGTAGTGGGAGGGGCGGGGAGGGGAAAGACCCGCCGGGACCCGCCGGACACACCGCGGCCGCACCGGCCACCGGCGGAGTCCACGGGTGAGGCGACCGGCGCGGGGGCGGGCTGCGGCATCCGTCCCCGCGCCGTCCCCGTACCATGGGGGTGAGGCCGAGGCGTGATCAGCCCGGCGGAAGGCGCGCCGCACCAGGAGCGCGCCGCCACCCAACAACCGGGAGAAGCGCGCTTTCATGCCCACGCGCCACGACATTCGTAACGTTGCCATCGTCGCCCACGTCGACCACGGCAAGACGACCCTCGTCGACGCCATGCTCAAGCAGGCGGGCGCGTTCGCCGCCCACCAGCAGGTGGACGACCGGGTCATGGACTCCAACGACCTGGAGCGCGAGAAGGGCATCACCATTCTCGCGAAGAACACCGCCGTGAAGTACCACCCGGCGGACGGCGGCGACCCCGTCACCATCAACATCATCGACACCCCCGGCCACGCCGACTTCGGCGGTGAGGTCGAGCGCGGGCTGTCCATGGTCGACGCGGTGGTCCTGCTGGTGGACGCCTCCGAGGGGCCGCTGCCGCAGACCCGCTTCGTACTGCGCAAGGCGCTCCAGGCCAAGCTGCCGGTGATCCTGTGCATCAACAAGACCGACCGACCGGACTCCCGGATCGACGAGGTCGTCAACGAGGCGTACGACCTCTTCCTGGACCTGGACGCGACCGAGGAGCAGATCGAATTCCCGATCGTCTACGCCTGCGCCCGCGACGGTGTGGCCTCGCTGACCAAGCCGGAGGACGGCACCGTCCCGGCCGACAGCGACAGCCTCCAGCCGTTCTTCTCCGCCCTCCTGGACACCGTCCCGGCGCCGGAGTACGACGCGGCCGCGCCGCTCCAGGCCCATGTCACCAACCTGGACGCGGACAACTTCCTCGGCCGTATCGCGCTGCTCCGGGTCGAGCAGGGCGAGCTGAAGAAGGGGCAGACGGTCGCGTGGATCAAGCGCGACGGCACCATCTCCAACGTCCGGATCACCGAGCTGATGATGACCGAGGCGCTCACCCGCAAGCCCGCCGAGGTGGCGGGCCCCGGTGACATCTGCGCCGTAGCCGGCATCCCGGACATCATGATCGGCGAGACCCTGGCCGACCCGGAGAACCCGGTCGCGCTGCCGCTGATCACCGTCGACGAGCCCGCGATCTCGATGACCATCGGCACCAACACCTCCCCGCTGGTCGGCCGCGGCCCCGGCGGCAAGGGCGCCGACAAGTCGGCCGTGAAGGACCGCAAGGTCACCGCGCGGCTGGTCAAGGACCGGCTCGAGCGCGAGCTGATCGGTAACGTCTCGCTGCGCGTGCTGCCCACCGACCGCCCGGACGCCTGGGAGGTGCAGGGCCGGGGCGAGTTGGCGCTGGCGATCCTGGTGGAGACCATGCGCCGGGAGGGCTTCGAGCTGACCGTCGGCAAGCCGCAGGTGGTCACCCGGGAGATCGAGGGCAAGGTCCACGAGCCGATCGAGCGCATCACCATCGATGTGCCCGAGGAGCACATGGGCGCGGTCACCCAGCTCATGGGCACCCGCAAGGGCCGGATGGACAACATGTCCAACCACGGCTCCGGCTGGGTCCGCATGGAGTTCATCGTTCCCTCCCGCGGTCTGATCGGCTTCCGTACCGAGTTCCTGACCGCGACGCGCGGCACCGGTATCGCCCACTCCATCCACGAGGGCCACGAGCCGTGGTTCGGCGAGCTGAAGACGCGTAACAACGGCTCACTGGTGGCCGACCGCTCGGGCGCGGTGACCGCCTTCGCGATGACCAACCTCCAGGAGCGCGGTGTGCTGTTCGTCTCGCCGGGCACCGAGGTGTATGAGGGCATGATCGTCGGCGAGAACTCCCGCTCCGACGACATGGACGTCAACATCACCAAGGAGAAGAAGCTCACCAACATGCGGTCCTCCACCGCGGATGTGACCGAGTCCCTGGTCCCGCCGCGGATGCTCTCGCTCGAGCAGTCCCTGGAGTTCTGCCGCGACGACGAATGCGTCGAGGTGACGCCGGAGACGGTGCGGATCCGCAAGGTGGTGCTGGACCAGAAGGAGCGCGCCCGCTCGGCCGCCCGCGCCAAGCGCTGACGCTCGCCCCCGGGCGCCAAGCGCCGACGCTCGCGCCTGGGTACGACGCGCCGAGGCTCGCGCCCGGCGCCGCCGCGCACACCGGCGCCGATCACGGAGCGTAGGCGCCCCACCGCGCCTCGGTGAGCCGTCCATGGCCCGGACCCACCGCTTCCACGGCGGGGGTCCGGGCTCTTGCCATGTCAGCAACGTGCCAGTCAAGCGGTTATCCGGATCCGGGCGTCCGGATATCGGCGTCCGGGCTCCGCATGATGTGTTAACAGTCCGTTTCGCGTGTGTCTGTCTGGGACAGTTTTGTCCGGATTTCAAAGCTCCGCGCGTAGATGCTGTGACCAAAGCGAGACCCATAAGGTGTGGTTTAAGGGCCGGACGTGCTCAATCATGGGGTCCATTGAGCTCGGGTCAATGGGTCACACGCTGTGGGGAGCGCGGACCTACGAGCGCATCTGGGGGGTTCCGGTCCCTTTCGCTGTCAGGGGTGTCAGCGTGTCTCCGGGCGCCCCCTCTCGTAGTGACAGTGGACTCCTGAGGAGGCAAACCCATGCGCGGTGCGCAGAGCGCCAAGTGGGTCGCGTTGGCAGCAGTTGTGGCACTCGCCGCGACCGCCTGTGGTGGCAACGACAGCGACAGCGGCAGCAATGACATGAACAAGGGCACGGCGGACCCGAACGGGATACTCACCGCCCAGCTGAGCGAGCCGCAGAACCCGCTGCAGCCGGCGAACGCCAAGGAGAGCCAGGGCAGCCGGGTGCTCCGCACGATCTTCGCGGGCCTGGTGGACTACGAGCCTGGCACCGGCAAGCTGGTGTACGTCAACGCCGAGTCCGTCACCCCCAACAAGGACTCCTCCGTCTGGACCGTCAAGCTCAAGCCGGGCTGGAAGTTCCACAACGGCGAGGCCGTGACCGCCAAGTCCTATGTGGACTCCTGGAACTGGTCCGCCAACGTCGCGAACAACCAGACCAACTCCAGCTGGTTCCAGGACATCAAGGGCTACGAGGACGTCCACCCGGAGAAGGGCAAGCCCAAGGCCGACAAGATGTCCGGCCTGAAGGTCGTCAACGACAACGAGTTCAAGATCGAGCTCAACAGCTCGGTCTCGTACTTCGCCTACAAGCTGGGCTACGACGTGTGGACCCCGCTGCCCAGCGGCTTCTTCAAGGACCCCAAGGGCTACGGTGAGAAGCCGGTCGGGAACGGTCCCTACAAGTTCGTCTCCTGGGACCACAAGAAGATGATCAAGGTCCGTAAGTACGCGGACTACCAGGGCCCGAACAAGGCCAAGAACGGCGGCATCGACTTCAAGAACTACACCACCGCCGACGCCGCCTACTCGGACCTGCGCTCCAACAACCTCGACTGGATCGAGCAGGTCCCGACCACCGCGCTGACCAACTACAAGTCGGACCTCGGCAAGCGCGCGATCGACGAGGAGTACTCGGCGGTCCAGTCGGTCGTCCCGGCCTTCTACACCGACCAGTTCAAGGACATCGACCCCAAGGTCATCCAGGGTCTGTCCATGGCGATCGACCGTGACACGATCACCAAGACCGTGCTGCACGGCTCCCGCACCCCGGCCGACAGCTATGTCGCCCGCGGCGTGATCGGCTACAAGGCCGGCGCGCTCAAGGAGCAGGTCACCTACGACCCGGCCAAGGCCAAGGCCCTCATCAAGGAGGGCGGCGGGGTCCCGGGCAACAAGATCTCGATCCAGTACAACGCCGACCAGGACCACAAGCCCTGGGTGGACGCGGTCTGCAACAGCATCCGCAAGGCCACCGGCGTCGACTGCACCGGCGACTCCAAGCCCGACTTCCAGGCCGACCTGAACGCGCGTGACAAGCACCAGGTCAAGTCCATGTACCGCGGTGGCTGGGTGCTCGACTACCCGGTCAACTCGAACTTCATGAGGGACCTGTACGGCTCCAAGGCGGCCGGTAACACCAGCGGTTACGCCAACAAGGAGTTCGACGCGCTCGCCAACAAGGCCGACAAGGCCCCCACCCTCGACGAGACCGTGAAGCTCTACCAGCAGGCGGAGCAGATCCTCGCGAAGGACATGCCGGCGATCCCGCTGTGGTTCTACAAGGTCAACAGCGGCCAGTCCAGCAAGGTCCTCGGGAAGATCCCCTACGGCCAGGACGGCGACCCCATCTTCACCAACGTCCAGGTGAAGAAGAAGTAATCATCGGGACCGCCGGCCGGTGCCGCCGCTTCTCCCCACCGGGGAGCGGCGGCACCGGCCCGCAGGCGTGAGGCCCGCAGCTCATCCCCCCACCCGCGTGGCGCAGACGAGACGTGGCCTCCGCCGCCCCCCAACGGCATGGAGGCATAATGGGGCGCTACGTCGCCAGGCGACTGCTCCAGATGATCCCGGTCTTCATCGGGACCACACTGATTATTTTCCTCATGGTCCACGTCCTTCCCGGCGACCCCATCCGGGCGATGTGGGGCGACAAGGCCGCGGACCCCGCGCAGGTCGCGTCGCTCCGCCATGAGTTCGGGCTCGACCAGCCCCTGTGGAAGCAGTACATCGACTACATGGTCGACCTCTTCAAGGGCGACTTCGGCCAGACCTTCGGCGGCCGGCCGGTCTCCGAGGAAATGGGGATGGCCTTCCCGGTGACCCTCCGCCTCGCGGCGGTGGCCCTCACCATCGAAATCATCGTCGGCATCGGGCTCGGCGCCTGGGCCGGCCTCAAGGCGGGCCGTGCCGTCGACACCGGCGTGCTGATCTTCACCCTGATCGTCATCTCGATGCCGGTCTTCGTCCTCGGCTACCTGGCCCGGTTCATCTTCGCCGACGAGCTCGGCTGGCTGCCACCGAACGTGCAGGACTCGATGGACGTCCAGCAGCTGCTGCTGCCCGGCTTCGTTCTCGCGATGCTCTCCATGGCGTATGTGGCCCGGCTGACCCGCACCACCTTCGCGGAGAACCTGCGCGCGGACTACATGCGCACCGCGCTCGCCAAGGGGCTGCCGCGCCGCCGGATCGTCGGCGTCCACCTGCTGCGCAACTCGCTCATCCCCGTGGTGACCTTCCTCGGCACCGACGTCGGCGCGCTGGTCGGCGGCGCGGTGGTCACCGAGGGCATCTTCAACGTCCAGGGCGTCGGCAATCTGCTCTTCAAGGCGCTGGGACAGCGGGAGGGCACCACCATCGTCGGTGTCGTGACGATCTTCGTCCTCGTCATCCTGCTGATCAATCTGCTCGTCGACCTGCTGTACGCGGTCCTGGACCCGAGGATCCGGTATGCCTGACGTGACCAAATCCCAGTCCGGCGGCGCGGCGGTCGACGCCGTGGCCCCGCCAGTCGAGGCGGACGCCGCCACCACCGCCGCTCCCGCCGCCGGCCCCGCCCCCCAGGGCAAGCCGCGCTCGCTGTGGGGCGACGCCTGGTTCGAGCTGCGCCACCGTCCGCTGTTCTGGATCTCGGCGGTGCTGCTGGTGCTGCTGCTGGCCATCGCGGCGTTCCCCGGCCTGTTCACCAGCGCCGAGCCGCGCAACGGCGATCTGACCAACCACTTCCTGACCAAGCCCGAGCTGACCCACTTCTTCCAGGCCGACTGGTTCGGCTACGACGGCCAGGGCCGCTCCATCTACGCCCGGGTCATCTACGGCACCCGCGCCTCGATCATGGTCGGCGTCGGCGTGACCGCGGTGGTGACCCTCGTCGGCGGTCTGCTGGGCATGGTGGCCGGGTACTTCGGCGGCTGGATCGACTCGATCATCTCCCGGCTCGTCGACATCTTCTTCGGCCTGCCGTTCCTGCTCGGCTCGATGGTCGTCCTGAACGCCTTCACCGAGCGCAAGGTGTACGTCGTGATCGCGGCGCTCGCCTTCCTCGGCTGGACTACCATCGCCCGGGTGATGCGCAGTTCGGTGATCACCGCCAAGCAGGCGGACTACGTCACCGCGGCGCGTGCGCTCGGCGCGGGCACCGGCCGGATCCTCTTCCGGCACGTCCTGCCGAACGCTCTGGCACCCACCATCGTGGTGGCCACCATCTCCCTCGGCGCGTACATCTCCGCCGAGGCCACGCTGTCCTTCCTCGGCCTCGGCCTCGCCGACCCCACCATCTCGTGGGGCATCGACATCTCCGACGCCAAGGACGCCATCCGGGACAACCCGCATGTGATGTTGTTCCCGGCCGGAATGCTGAGCCTCACCGTGTTCGCATTCATCACGCTCGGCGACGCGGTGCGCGACGCCCTCGACCCCAAGCTGCGCTGAGGAGGGCGTACGTGACCACCATCGAGAAGACCGCGGACGACGCCGTCCGCGAGGGCGCGGGCGACGGCGGCACCCCGCTGCTGGAAGTCCGTGATCTGCATGTGGAGTTCCACACCCGGGACGGTGTCGCCAAGGCCGTCAACGGCGTCAACTACAACGTCCACGCCGGTGAGACGCTCGCCGTCCTCGGCGAGTCCGGCTCCGGCAAGTCGGTGACCGCCCAGGCGATCATGGGCATCCTGGACATGCCGCCCGGGAGGATCCCCCAGGGGCAGATCCTGTTCCGGGGCGAGGACATGCTCACCATGTCGGCCGAGGACCGCCGGAAGATCCGCGGCCGGAAGATCGCCATGATCTTCCAGGACGCGCTCTCGGCGCTGAACCCGGTGCTCTCCGTGGGCTATCAGCTCGGCGAGATGTTCCGGGTCCACCAGGGCCTGTCCAAGAAGGACGCCAAGGCCAAGGCCATCGAGCTGATGGACCGGGTCCGCATCCCGGCGGCCAAGGAGCGGGTGAGCGACTACCCGCACCAGTTCTCCGGCGGTATGCGCCAGCGCATCATGATCGCCATGGCGATGGCGCTGGAGCCGGACCTGATCATCGCCGACGAGCCCACCACGGCCCTTGACGTGACCGTCCAGGCCCAGGTGATGGACCTGCTCGCGGAGCTCCAGCGCGAGTACCACATGGGTCTGATCCTGATCACCCATGACCTGGGTGTGGTGGCGGACGTCGCCGACAAGATCGCCGTGATGTACGCGGGCCGGATCGTCGAGACCGCCCCCGTGCACGAGCTCTACAAGCGCCCGGCCCACCCCTACACCCAGGGTCTGCTGGAGTCCATCCCGCGCCTGGACCGCAAGGGGCAGGAGCTCTACGCGATCAAGGGGCTGCCGCCCAATCTGCTCAAGATCCCCACGGGCTGCGCCTTCAACCCGCGCTGCCCCAGGGCCGAGGACATCTGCCGTACGGAGGTCCCCGCCCTGGTGCCGGTCACCGAGCAGGACGGCACGGAGCTGCCGGGCCGCGGCAGCGCCTGCCACTTCTGGAAGGAGACCATCCATGGCTGACACCGAGAAGAACGACAAGGCCATGGAACCGGCCGCGGACACCACCCCCAACGTCACGGAGGTGGAGACGGTCGAAGCGGCCACCGAGGACGAGGCCGTCGCCGCGATCGAGGCGAAGGTCGACCGGGGCGAGCCGATCCTCCAGGTGCGCAACCTGGTCAAGCACTTCCCGCTGACCCAGGGCATCCTCTTCAAGCGGCAGATCGGCGCGGTCAAGGCGGTCGACGGCATCTCCTTCGACCTCTACCAGGGCGAGACGCTCGGCATCGTCGGCGAGTCCGGCTGTGGCAAGTCCACCGTCGCCAAGCTGCTGATGACCCTGGAGACCGCCACCGCGGGCGAGGTCTTCTACAAGGGCCAGGACATCACCCGGCTGTCGGGCCGCGCGCTGCGGGCCGTCCGCCGCAACATCCAGATGGTGTTCCAGGATCCCTACACCTCGCTCAACCCCCGTATGACCGTGGGCGACATCATCGGGGAGCCCTTCGAGATCCACCCCGAGGTGGCCCCGAAGGGCGACCGCCGCCGCAAGGTCCAGGACCTCCTGGACGTGGTGGGCCTCAACCCCGAGTACATCAACCGCTACCCCCACCAGTTCTCCGGCGGTCAGCGCCAGCGCATCGGCATCGCCCGCGGCCTCGCCCTCAACCCGGAGATCATCATCTGCGACGAGCCGGTCTCCGCGCTCGACGTCTCCGTCCAGGCTCAGGTCATCAATCTGATGGAGGGCCTCCAGGACGAGTTCAACCTGTCCTACATCTTCATCGCCCACGACCTGTCCATCGTCCGGCACATCTCCGACCGGGTCGGCGTGATGTACCTGGGCAAGATGGCCGAGATCGGCTCCGACACCGAGATCTACGACCACCCGACGCACCCCTACACCCAGGCGCTGCTGTCGGCCGTCCCGGTCCCGGACCCGGAGTCGCGCGAGGGCCGCGAACGCATCATCCTCACCGGCGACGTCCCCTCCCCGGCCAACCCGCCCTCCGGCTGCCGCTTCCGCACCCGCTGCTGGAAGGCCGAGGACAAATGCGCCAAGGAGGTCCCCCTCCTGGCCATCCCACAGCGCTTCGCCGGCACGGACTCGCCTGCGGCGCATGAGTCGGCGTGTCACTTCGCGGAGGAAAAGGACGTGGTCCACGCCTGACACTCCCGCGCGAGCCGCAGCCGAACGACGAGGGCCGCCCGGCCGTGATCACCACGGCCGGGCGGCCCTCGTCGTCGTTCAGGAGGCGGCGGGCGGCGGGTTCAGCGTGAACCATACGGCCTTGCCGGTGACGCCCGCGTCCTTGTCGGTGTAGTCGTGCACCCCCCAGGTGTCGGAGCACGACTCGATGAGCGTGAGCCCGCGCCCGCTCTCGTCCTCGACGTTCGCTGTCACCGGTTGCGGCAGCCCGCAGCCCGAGTCCCACACGGTGACCCGGAAGTCGGGTGGCTTCGGCTCCCAGTCCATGCTGACGTACGCATCGGTGGTGGTGTTCCGGTACGCGTTGGTGACCAACTCCGACACGAGCAGTTCGGCCGTGTCCACGATGCAGTCGAGCCGCGCCGCCCTGAGGATGTGACGGACGGTGGCCCGTACGACGCCCACGGCGCGTGGGTCGTGGGGGATGAACAGGCCGTAGGACCAGGGCTCTTCGGGCGTGCGCATGGGGCAGCCTCCGGTTGAGTGCCTATTGTGACTGGCGCCATACGTAAGGTAGCGATGTGGCGCGTATATATTCAACCCGTTGGGCGTGGTGAGGTTACGGAGTGGACGCGTGCGCGTGCGCCGCGCAACACTCGCCGCACGAGAGAGGGGAACCGCATGGGGCTCAGGGGCGATCCCACGTATCGGCAGCGCCGATTCGGTATCGAGGTGCGTAGGGTGCGGGAGGCGGCGGGGCTGACGGTCGGTGAGGCGGCTGAGGTGGTGGGTATGCGTCAGCCGCACTTCAGCAACGTCGAAGCGGGGCGCACGGGCCTGTCGGCCGAACGCCTCCAGAAGCTCACTCAGGAGCTCAGCGGTACATATACCTACCCTGTTGACGCCTTGCAGGCCCTGGGGCGGGAATCCGGGAAGGGATGGTGGAGCGACTACCGCACGACCCTCGGTGTAACTCACCTCGACTTGGCAGAGCTGGAGGCCGGAGCCGTTGCCCTGCGCAACTACGAGTTGCTGTTCATTCCGGGGCTGCTCCAGACCTGCGACTACGCGACCGCTGTGCACAGCGGTGGTTTTTCGCCGACCGTAAGCGAAGTGCGCGACTCGGCTGTGGAATTCAGGATGCGGCGTCAGAAGGTCCTGTCGGGCGATCGGCCTGTTCGTTTCCACGCGATCATCCACGAGGCCGCGTTGCGCGTTCTCTACGGAGGGCGTGCGGTGATGCGCGATCAGCTCTTGCGGTTGATCGAGGTGTCACGACTGCCGAACGTCACCATCCAGATCGTGCCCATTGACAACGAGGGAAGCGCGGCCTTCAGTCACCCGTTCATGGTGATTGACCCAGGCGTGGTGGAATTGGGCACGGTGCTCGTCGACCAGGTGGGCAAGGCGCAGTTCCTCGACGAGCGCCAAACGCTGGCCGAGTATGGGGAGTCGTTCGAGCGGTTGAGTGAACTGGCCCTGCCTCCGGTCGATGCTGAGTCTGCGCCGGAGGCTCGTACAGCGAAGGATTCCCTCGGGCTCATCCAGCACATCCTCTACCCGCTTCTCTAAGGAGAGAGCTGTATGTCCTCGCTTCCGTGGCGGAAGTCCAGCTTCAGCACGGGCGACGCCCCCAACTGCGTCGAACTCGCCGCCGACTCCGTCGGCACCCCCCACCTCCGCGAGAGCGACGACCCGGAGGTCGTCATATCCCCGGCCCCCGCCGCGCTCCGCGCGTTCCTGCGGGCCGCGAAGGTGGGGGAGTTCGACCGGCTCGAAGAGTGAGCCGCGCCCCTCCCGGTACCCCTTCCGAAAGTGCTTGATCTCACGCAACTAATTTGTCAAACGTTTTCCAGAGGGGTACCCCACCCCCCGGCAATCCGGAGGCGATCCGGCAGTCCGGCAACGGTCTTGGCCCCGAGCACGGGCGCCGCCACCGGCGCCCACTTCCGGCGGCCCGGCGCCCGGCGACGGCGCTCCGCCCCCACCCCCCCGACCCATGCTCAAATGCGCCGAAGGCGCGAGACGGCGCCGCGCCGTACCTCGTAGGGTCGTGGTATGACTGCCCCTTACTCACCGGTCTATCAGGCGTACTACACCCGTATGCCTTGGCAGCTCTTCTCGGGCGTCGGCTGGAAGCGGCTGGTGGCCTTCCGGGCCGATGAGTCGGGCGTCACCCTGGGCGGCCCCGTGACGCGCTACCGGCGGTTCACGGCCGTCGTGCCGTGGCGGGACATCGAAGCCGTCGTTCTGTGGTCCACGAAAAAGACCATGGAGAGGCCGATACGGCGGATAGGTCTGAAGCTGCGGCAGGGCGTGCCGGACCCTCCCGGCCCCAACCATGGGCTCACCCCGCAGCTCAGCGCGGGTATCGCACCGCATATCGAGCACGAGGTGGTCAGGAACAGCCGGTTCATCGCCTTGTGGAAGGTGGATCACGCCCTGCTCGCCACCGCCATGCAGGCGTTCGCGCCCCAAGTCCAGTTGCGTGTCCACCCGGTGCACAAGGTGGTGCCCCAGGGGCCGGGCACGAGGCTGGGGAACGACTCCGGCGGGAGCATTTTCGACATCTTGCCCTGAACGTCATTCCCTGACCTCCGCGCGCTCCTCCGCGAAGTGGCATGCGGACGCATGAGCACCCGGGCCCGCCAGGCCCGTCGGCACCGCCAGCACCGGCACCTCCACCGCGCAGCGGTCCTGGGCCTTCCAGCAGCGGGTGCGGAAGCGGCAGCCCGAGGGCGGGTTGGCCGGGGAGGGGACGTCGCCGGTGAGCAGGATGCGTGTGCGGGGCTCGCGCGACTCCGGCTCCGGATCCGGGTCCGGGACCGGGACGGCCGACAGCAGCGCCTGGGTGTAGGGGTGCGTCGGGTGGTCGTAGATCTCGGGGCCGGTGCCCGTTTCGGCGATACGGCCCAGGTACATCACCGCCACCCGGTTGGAGATGTGCCGCACCACCGACAGGTCGTGGGCGATGAAGATGTAGGACAGGTTGAACTCGTCCTGAAGGCTCTCCATCAGGTTGATGACCTGTGCCTGGACCGAGACGTCCAGCGCCGAAACCGGTTCGTCCGCGACGATGACCTCCGGCCGCAGCGCCAGGCCGCGGGCGATGCCGATGCGCTGGCGCTGGCCGCCGGAGAACTGGTGGGGGTAGCGGTTGATGTGCTCGGGGTTGAGGCCCACGACGTCCAGGAGGTCCTGGACCGCCCGTCGCCGGTTGCCATTCGGGGTCGCCTCCGGGTGGATCTCGAAGGGTTCGGCGACGATGTCGCCCACGGTCATACGGGGGTTGAGCGAGGTGTACGGGTCCTGGAACACCATCTGGATGTTGCGGCGGACCGCGCGCAGTGCCCGGCCCGACAGCCGGGTGATGTCCTCGCCCCGGTAGTGGATCGTCCCGGCGGTCGGCCGCTCCAGGCTGACCAGCAGTCTGGCGACCGTGGACTTGCCGCAGCCGGACTCGCCGACGATGCCGAGCGTCTCCCCGCGCCGCAGGGCGAAGGAGACCGTGTCGACCGCCCGGACCGCGCCGGTCCGGCGCTTGAACACCACGCCCTGCGTCAGGGGGTAGAGCTTGGCCAGGTCGCGCACCTCCAGGACCGGCCCGTCGGGGTCGGGCATGCGGTCAGGCATGCAGCTCCTCCTTCCAGAAGTGGCAGGCGCTGGTCCGCCCGTCGGACCCGATGCCCGACCCGATGCCCGACTCGGTATCCGCTCCGGTGTTCGCCACGGCGTCCGTCCCGGCATCCGTCGTCACCTCGTACAGCGGCGGCCGTTCGACGCGGCAGACCTCCTGGGCGCGCGGGCAGCGAGGGTGGAAGGGGCAGCCGGAGGGCATGGTGAGGGGGCTGGGCGGCGCTCCCCTGATCGCGTAGAGCTTCCCGCCACGGTGAGCTCCGTGGACCCCGTGACTCTCGTGACCCCCGTGACGCCCATGATCCGCGTGACCCCGGCGGGCTTGCCCGCCCCCGTGGTCCACGCGCGGTACGGAGTCCAGCAGCCCGCGGGTGTAGGGGTGGGCGGGTCGGCGGTAGAGGTCGCGCACCGGCGCGGTCTCCACGATCCGGCCCGCGTACATCACGGCGATGGTGTCGGCCACGTCCGCGACCACGCCCAGGTCATGGGTGATCAGGACGAGCCCCATCGCGTACTCCCTGCGCAACTCCGCGAGCAGGTCCATGACCTGCGCCTGGACCGTGACGTCCAGGGCCGTGGTCGGCTCGTCGGCGATGATCAGGTCCGGCTCCAGCGCCATCGCCATGGCGATCATGATGCGCTGACGCATCCCGCCGGAGAACTGGTGCGGATAGTCCCCGGCCCGCTGCCCCGCCGCCGGGATGCGGACCCGGTCCATCAGCTCGACCGCCCGCCGCTGGGCGTCCCCGCGCGACATCCCCCGGTGCACCTCGTACATCTCGGCGAGCTGAGCGCCCACGGTGATCACCGGGTTGAGGGCGGAGAGCGCGTCCTGGAAGATCATCGCCATCGCGGCGCCCCGGATCCGGCGGCGCTGCTCCGCACGCATCGTCAGCAGGTCCCGCCCCCGGAACAGCACCTCACCGCCGGTGATCCGGCCGGGCGGGGAGTCGAGGATGCCCATGACCGCCTGCGCGGTCACCGACTTGCCGGACCCCGACTCGCCCAGTACGGCGAGGGTGCGGCCCGCGTCCACGCCGTAGCTCACCCCGCCGACGGCCTCGGCGATCCCGTCCCGGGTGCGGAATTGCACGCGCAGGTCGCGTACCTCCAGCAGGCGCGTCACGGCAGGTCAGCTCCTCATAGCGGCTTGGGGTCGAGCCATCGCGGCTTGGGGTCGAGTCCTCGCGGCCGGGGGTCCAGCCATCGCGGCTCGGGACCGAGTCATCGCGGCTCGGCGGCAAGCCATCGCGGCTCGGGGCCGGGTCATCCCAGCTCCGGGCCGGGTCATCCCAGCTCCGGGCCGGGTCATCCCAGCTCCGGGCCGGGTCATCGCAGCTTGGGGTCGAGCGCGTCCCGCACCGCGTCCCCGAGCATGATGAACGCGAGCACCGTGATGGACAGCGCCCCCGCGGGCCACAGCAGCATGTGCGGGGCGTTGCGGATCTGGGTGGCGGCGGACGAGATGTCGATCCCCCAGGAGACGGTGGGCGGTTTGAGCCCCACGCCCAGGAACGACAGCGTGGCCTCCAGCGAGATGTAGGTGCCCAGCGCGATGGTGGCGACGACGATCACGGGGGCCACCGCGTTGGGCGCGATATGGCGCAGCAGCGTCCGGCCGCTGCTCGCGCCGAGCGCCCGCGCCGCCTGCACATAGTCGTGCTCCTTGACGGTCACCACCGAGCCGCGGGCGATCCGGGAGATCTGCGGCCAGCCAAGCAGCACGATGAAGCCCACCACCGGCCAGACCGAACCGCTGGTGACCACCGACAGGAAGACCAGCCCGCCCAGCAGGATCGGGATGCCGAAGAAGACATCGGCGATCCGCGAGAGCAGCGCGTCCCACCAGCCGCCGAAGTACCCGGCGAGCCCGCCCAGCGCACTGCCGAGCAGCGCCGCGCCGAGGGTGGCGCAGATGCCGACGGTGATGGAGGCGCGGGCGCCGTAGACCGTACGGGTGTAGACATCGCGGCCCTGGAGGTCGTAGCCGAAGGGGTGGCCGGGGGCCGGGCCGTCCTGCGCCCTGGCGAGATCGCCGTGGTACGGGTTGCCGCTCGCGATCAGCTGTGGCCAGATCGCGATGACGACGAGGAAGAGAATGATCAGCGCGGAGACGATGAAGACGGGGTTGCGGCGCAGGTCGTGCCAGGCGTCCGACCACAGCCCCCGCCCGGTGGGCGCGGCCGGTCCGCCGAGGCGGCGGCCGGGCTCCTTGCGCCAGGGGAGGGTGAGGCGCCGTGGCCTGTCCTTCAGGCCCTGCGGGCCGGAGGCGGCGGGGTCCACCGCACCGCCGCCACCACCTCCGCCGGCCGGTGCGATCGCCTCGGTCATGTCGTAGCGCGTGTCAAAGGGCTCAGGCATACCGGATCCTCGGGTCGAGCACGGCGTAGAGGAGGTCGACGAGCAGATTGGCGAGCAGGAAGACGATCACCAGGATGGTCACGAAGCCGACGACGGTCGGCGAGTTCTGGCGCAGGATGCCCTGGTAGAGCTGGTAGCCCACGCCATGGATGTTGAAGATCCGCTCGGTGACGATCGCCCCGCCCATGAGCGCCCCGATGTCCGTGCCGATGAACGTCACCACCGGGATCAGCGAGTTGCGCAGCAGATGGCGGGTGACGATCCGGTGCCGTGGCAGCCCCTTGGCGACGGCGGTGCGGACGTAGTCGGCGCGGGCGTTCTCCACGATGGAGGTACGGGTGAGGCGGGTGGTGAACGCGAGCGACACCAGCCCCAGCACCACCCCGGGCAGCAGCAGTTCGTTCAGCGGCGCCTCCGGGGAGACCGAAGGTCTGGCCCAGCCCCAGCTCACCCCGAACAGATACTGGAGCACCGTGCCGCTGACGAACGTCGGGACGGAGACCACGACCAGGGTGAGCAGCAGCACCGAGGTGTCCAGTCCGCGGCCGCGGCGCAGCCCGCTGAGGACGCCCAGGGTGATGCCCAGCGCCATCTCGAAGACGACCGCCACCACGGTCAGCCGGAGGGTCACGGGGAACGCGCTCGCCATGAGCTCGGTCACCGGCTGCCCGTTGAAGGCCGTACCGAAGTGCCCGCTGAAGATCTGCCCCATGTAGTGCAGGTACTGCCGCCACAGCGGCTCATCCAGGTAGAGCTCCTTGCGGATGCGGGCGGCGGTGGCGGGGTCGGGGGCCTTGTCGCCGAAGAGCGCGGCGACCGGGTCGCCGAGCGCGTACACCATGAAGAAGATCAGGAAGGTGGAGCCGATGAACACCGGGATCATCTGCGCGAGGCGTCGCAGTGCGTAGCGGCCCATGGCTCAGCCGACCCTGATCCGTGCGTAGACCGGCACGCTGAACTGATTGAGCGCCACCTCGCTGAGCCGCTGTGAATAGCCCGCGCTGCCGTTCTGATACCACAGCGGAATGGCGGGCATCTGCTGGGCGAGGATCTTCTCCGCGTCCCGGAAACCGGCGATGGCCCGGCCGTCGGCGGAGGCGGCGTTGGCCTGATTCACCAGCCGGTCGAAGCCGGTGTCGCTGAAGTGGCCGTCGTTGGAGGAGGCGCCGGTGTAGTACATCGGCTGGAGGAAGTTCTGGATCAGCGGATAGTCCATCTGCCAGCCGGCCCGGAACGGCCCGGTCATCTTCTTGCCCGCCACCTTGTTGCGGTAGTCGGCGAAGGTGCCGACCGGTTTGCCGACACAGGCCCGGTCGTTGCGCAGCACGGTGTTGACGCTGTTGCAGACCGCGTCCACCCACTCCTTGTGGGAGCCGGTGTCCGCGTTGTACGTGATCGTCATCCGGCCGCCGGGCAGCCCGCCGCCCGCCTTGATCAGCTTGCGGGCCCGGACCGGGTCGTAGCGGCAGGCGTCCCCGCAGAGCCCCTGCTGATAGCCGCCCTGGTGGCGCAGGACCGGGGAGGTCCAGTCGGTCGCGGGGGTGCGGGTGCCGTGGAAGATCCGCTCGGTGATCTGCGCACGGTTGATCGCCATCGAGATGCCCCGGCGGAGTCTGGCCTTGGCCGGGCCGCTCCAGGCGCGGTCGTACATCGGGAAGGTGAGGGTCTGGATGATCCCGGCGGGCTGGTTGATGTAGCGGTCGCCGAGGTCGGAGCGGACGAACTTCAGCTGCTGCGCCGGGACATCGTCGACCAGATCGAGATTGCCCGCCTGGAGATCGGTGTAGGCGGTGTTGCTGTCGGTGTAGACGCGCAGATCGACGCCCTTGTTACGGGCCTTGTCCGGGCCCGGGTAGCCGCCCCAGGCGCGCAGCTTCATCACCGAGCCCCTGGTGTACGACCGCACCTGGTACGGGCCGTTGCCGATGGGCTTGCGCAGCCAGCCGGCGTGGTCCTCGAAGAATGCCCGGGGCAGCGGCACATAGGCGTTGTAGCCGAGGGTCTTGGGCCAGGTGGAGAACTTCTGGGTGAGCCGGACGGTGAAGGTCCGATCGTCCTTGACCCGCAGCCCGGAGAGGGTTTTGGCGGTGGGGGCGCCGCCGGTGGCGGGGTGGACCTTGTCGTAGCCCTCGATGTACTCGAAGAAGTAGGCGTTGCGCTGCTGGTGGTCGATCCGGGCGCCGTAGTTCCAGGCGTTCACGAAGGACGCCGCGGTGACCTTCTCCCCGTTGGCGAACCGCCAGCCCTTCTTGAGGGTGACGGTGTAGTTCCGCTGATCGGGGCTTTCGATCCGCTCCGCAAGCGCGTTCTTGGCCTCGCCGGTCTTCGGGTCGTAGCGCTTGAGCCCGCGGAAGATCATGTCGAGGACCTTGCCGCCCTGGACGTCGTTGGTGTTGGCAGGCTCCAGCGGGTTGGGCGGGTCGCCCCAGGAGGAGCGGATGACACCGGCGTCGGCACCGCCGTCCCCGCCGCCGCAGGCCGTCAAGGCCGTCACGGCCACGAGGGCTGTCGCGGCTGTCACGGCTCTCAGGGCCGCCCTGGTCAAGACCGTCCTGGTCAAGGCCGTTCCGGCCAGGGCGGTCCTGGTCGGGGCCGTCCTGGGCAGGGCGACGGGGGAGGGCGTGCGCCGGGCACGCTGGGGATACGGGGCTTCGCGACGCACGGCGCCTCCCGAGGATCCGGTTCAAGATCCGCCTAAGGCCCATCTGACATCCGCCGGGGCGGCGGCGCACGTCGATGGCCGCTGTCCGTGGCGGCGGGGCCGGAGGCGAGGGAGGTTGGTGAAGCGCGAGCCGAGCGGTGCGTCCCTCGCTCGGCAAGCGCTTTCTGGAGCACTCTCCCGTATCAACAGACCTGATTCAAGCCCCCGTTACCGAGTATTCAATCCATTCACACCAGCCTCCGGGGCCACCCGCCGCACAAGGGCACGCAGGGCGTTTCCCGCGTGGCGCGCCACGAGGAGTGCCACGCGGCGCGCCACGAGGAGTGCCACGCGGCGCGCCACGCGGTCGCCGCGGGTCGCGGACGCTCCCCGTCCGCGACCTCCCCTACCGTGCGGGCCATGGAGATCCATCCCTTCCGTATCGACGTCCCCCAGCCCGACCTCGACGATCTGCGGCAACGCCTGGAACGCACCCGCTGGCCGGAGCGGCTCCCGGGCGCCGGCTGGTCCGACGGGGCATCGCTCGATCACGTCCGCGAGCTGGCCGCGTACTGGGCCACCGGGTTCGACTGGCGGGCGCGGGAGGCGCGGCTGAACGCGTTTCCCCAGTTCACGACGGAGATCGACGGGCAGCGGACGCACTTCCTCCATGTCCGCTCGCCCGAGCCGGCTGCCCTGCCGCTGCTGATCACCCATGGCTGGCCCGGTTCGTTCGCGGAGTTCACCGAGGTCATCGGACCGCTGACCGATCCGCGCGGCCACGGCGGCGACCCGGCCGACGCCTTCCACGTCGTCATCCCGTCCCTCCCCGGCTTCGCCTTCTCCGCCCCGCCCCGCGAGCCCGGCTGGGGCATCAGCCGTATCGCCACCGCGTGGACGGAGCTGATGCGGCGCCTGGGATACGAGCGCTACGGCACACAGGGCGGCGACTTCGGCTCGCTGATCTCCCCCGAGGTGGCCCGGGTGGCACCGTCCCGGGTCGTCGGCGTGCACGTCAACGCGCTGGTGACCGTCGGCTCGGCCGACCCGGCCGGGCCGGCGGACCTGACCCCGGCGGAGCGCTCCCGGCTGGCCGGGAGCCAACGCTGGCACCGCGAGCTGTCCGGCTACGCCGTCATCCAGGGCACCCGCCCGCAGACCCTCTCCTACGGCCTCGCCGACTCGCCCGTGGGCCAACTGGCCTGGAACGTGGACTGGTTCGCCGCCCACGGCGACAAACCCGGGGCCCTCGACCGCGACGCGGTCCTGACCAACGTCTCCCTGTACTGGTTCACCAATACGGCGGGCACCTCCGCCCGCCTCTACAAGGAGGCCGCCTCGGTCTGGGGCACACCCCCCGAGCGCTCCGGCGTCCCCACCGGCGTCGCGGTCTTCCGGGGCGACACCGCGATCCGCCGCCTCGCCGAACCCTGGCATGCGATCACCCACTGGTCGGAGTTCGAGACGGGCGGCCACTTCGCGGCGATGGAAGTCCCGGATCTGCTGGTGGACGACGTACGGACGTTCTTCCGCGACCTGCGCTGACCGGGGCCGGTACCGGCGAGCCCTCGCCGGGAGGGGTCCCGGACGGTACGGCGCATGATGGGCCGCCCGTAGCCGAGGTGAAAGCAAGGAAGTTCCGCCATGACCCCTGTGCAAGTCGACTGGCTGTCCATCGTGTTCGGCCCCCTCGCCCTCATCGCCTTCGCGTTCGCCTTCTCCGCGCAGCGCTCCGCGTCCAAGAGGGGCGAGTCCATGCCCGGCTGGGGCAAGACCGTGCAGGGTGTGGGGATGGGCCTCGTACTGTTCGTGGCCTTCAGCAACATGGTGTGGGGAGGGTAGTGAGGGGGGTCGACGCCGGGCCCGGACCCGCCACGTGATCGCCGGTGCCGCGGCCGTCGTCCTCGACCGGCCTCGTGACCGTGTCCATGAACGCGTCCACCCACGCCCGCGCCTCGGCGGTGGGCGGACCGGTCTCCGTCAGCACCTCTTCCGCCGCGATCAGCCCTGCCTCGATCTTGGCAGCGCGCTCTGCCGCGCGCGAGAGCCAGGCCGAGACGCTCATGCCCTCGCGATTCGCCGCTTCCTCGGCGGCGCTCAGGGGGGTCTCACCCGGGATCGTGATCGTGACACGTTCGAGGCTCATAACGGCGATCATGCAGGCGCACTGCCCGTTCCAGCTGCCCTCTGAGGGTGGTTCATCCGAACGTGGGGATGGACAGATTGTGGGTGGCCCACTGGCGCGCGCGAACCCCGGCCGCCGAGGCCGCCCAGGCCCGCGGGGCCGCCTCGACGGCGGCGGTGTGGGTTCGCTTATGATCGCGAAATGCCGCGGAACGACCTTCAGCGTGCCCGGGACTTCCGGCTCTCCTTCGCCCGGCGGCAGGCCGGTGAGGTGCGGGAGGTGCCGGGGGGATTTCTGGTGCTGCACCGGGAGTACGCGCGGTCGCATGAGCACAATCAGCTGCATATCGTCGGGCCCGCCGACCCCGAGGGGCTGCCCGCGCTCGCCGATGAGGCCATGGCCTTCCTGCCGCACCGTCGGATCACGGTCCACGACGAGACCCTGGGGCCGCTCTGTGCGCCCGCGCTCGAACGGGCCGGGTACAGCCATGTCACCGAGGTGCTGATGGTCCACACCGGGCCGGTGCCGGAGGCCGCCGCGGCCGATGTGGTGGAGCGGGACCTGGGGCCGGATCCGTACGGGCCGCTGCGGCGGGCTCTGACGGCGCAGCAGCGGCGGTGGATGCCGGACGCGGACGAGCGGACCGTGCACGACCTCGTGGAGCGGCGCACGGCCCGGCGGGCCGGGGCCGAGGAGGTGCTCTTCCTCGCCGCCCACGACGACAGCGGCGAGATCGCCTCCTGGGCCGATCTGTATCTGGAGCCCGCCGCCGGGATCGCCCAGATCGAGGAGGTGGCGACCGCCGAGCCGTATCTGCGCCGCGGCTACGCCGACGCGGCCCTGACCGCCGCGCTGCGCCGCGCGGCCGCCGCGGGGTGCGCGCTGCGGTTCCTCGTCGCCGACCAGGACGACTGGCCGCTGCGCTGGTACGGCCGCCGCGGGTTCACCGCCGTCGGGCGTGCGCATTCCTTCTCGCGGTTCTGAGTTCTGGGTTCTGGGCTCCGAGTTCTGAGGCCCCGGCCCGGTCCGTTACGGCCCCTTACGGCTCCTTGCGCGGAGGCGCCTCCGTACCCGACTCCGCCGCGATCAGCGCCGGGTCCAGGACGACGTCCTCCTCGCGGGCCTCGAGGGTCGGGTCCTCGGGGAAGTGGCAGGCGGCGAGGTGGCCCTCGCCGTTGCCGTCCAGGCGGATCAGCGGCGGCTCCTCCCGCGCGCACTTGTCCTGGGCCTTCCAGCAGCGGGTGCGGAAGCGGCAGCCGGAGGGCGGGTTGATGGGGGAGGGGACGTCCCCGGCGAGCCGGATGCGTTCGCGGCGGAGGGAGTCCGGGTCGTCCTCGGTGTCCTCGGCCATCACCACCGCCGCGTCCGGCACGGCGGACAGCAGGGCGTGGGTGTACGGGTGGCGGGGGCGGCGGTAGATGGCGTCGCGGTCGCCCACCTCGACGACCTTGCCCAGGTACATCACGGCCACGCGCTGCGAGAAGTGGCGTACGACGGCGAGGTCATGGGCGATGAAGAGGAAGGCGATGCCCAGCTCCCGCTGGAGTTTCTGGAGCAGGTTGACGACCTGCGCCTGGATGGAGACGTCCAGCGCCGAGACCGGCTCGTCGGCGACGATCAGCTTGGGTTCGAGGGCGAGCGCGCGGGCCACGCCGATGCGCTGGCGCTGGCCGCCGGAGAACTCGTGCGGGAAGCGGTTGTAGTGCTCGGGGTTGAGGCCCACGATCTCCAGCAGCTCGCGCACCCGGGCCTCGCGGCCGCCCGGCGGATCGATGCCGTTGATCTCCATGGGGCCGGAGATGATGGCCCCGACGGTCTGCCGTGGGTTCAGCGAGGAGTACGGATCCTGGAAGATCATCTGGATCTCGGAGCGGATCGGGGCGAGCTCCTTGCGGCCCGCGTGGGTGATGTCCCGGCCCCGGTAGGTGATCGTCCCGCCGGTGGGCTCCAGCAGCCGGGTCAGCAGCCGGCCCGTGGTGGACTTGCCGCAGCCGGACTCGCCGACCAGCCCGAAGCTCTCCCCGGCGTGCACGGTCAGATCGACCCCGTCCACCGCCTGTACGGCCCCGACCTTCCGCTTGAACGGAAAGCCGCCCATGATCGGGAAGTGTTTGGTCAGCTTCTCGGTGACCAGGAGGGGTTCGGGTGTGCCCGACTCGATGCTCATGCGTCAGCGCTCCTAAGCCCTGGTCCCTAGCCCAGCCGGGGCTTGATCTGCTCGGTGAAGAGGGTCTGTTTCCGCTCGGCGCCCAGATGGCAGGCGGCGCCGCGGCCGTCCGGGAGCACGGGCCGCTCGGTGGCGCAGCGGTCCCCCGCCACCTGGTCGGTGTAGCGGCACCGCGGATGGAAGGGGCAGCCCGGCGGCGGGCTGAGCAGGCTCGGCGGGGAGCCGGGTATGGGGCTCAGCGGCTCGTCCACATCGGAGGACAGCCGCGGCATGGAGCCCAGCAGCCCCCAGGTGTAGGGGTGCTGGGGCGCGCGCAGCACCTCGCGGACCGTACCGCGCTCCACGGCCCGGCCCGCGTACATCACCAGCAGATCGTCGGCGGTGTTGGCGACCACGCCCAGGTCATGGGTGATGAGGATGATCGCGGAGCCGAACTCCTGCTGGAGGTCCCTCAGCAGATCCAGGATCTGGGCCTGGACGGTGACGTCGAGGGCGGTGGTCGGCTCGTCGGCGATCAGCAGATCGGGGTCGCAGACCAGCGACATGGCGATCATCGCGCGCTGCCGCATCCCGCCGGAGAACTGGTGCGGATAGTCGTCCACCCGCAGCCGCGGGTTGGGTATGCCGACCTTCTCCAGCATCTCGATGGCCCGGGAGCGGGCCTCGCTCTTGGAGGCGCCGGTGTGTTTGCGGTACGGCTCGGCGATCTGGCGGCCCACCGTGTAGTACGGCGACAGGGCGGTCAGCGGATCCTGGAAGATCATCGCCATGGTGTTGCCGCGCAGCCGCTCCAGGGTGCGCTCGGGCGCCCCGGTCAGCTCCTGCCCGTCCAGCAGGATCTCGCCGCTGACGGTGGTGGTGCGCGGGTCGTGCAGGCCCAGCACGGTGAGGTTGGTGACGGACTTGCCGGAGCCGGACTCGCCCACGATGCCGAGCGTACGGCCGCGTTCGAGGTCGAAGGAGAGGCCGTCGACGGCCTTGACGGTCCCGTCCTCGGTGGCGAAGCGGACATACAGATCGCGTACGGACAGGAAGGCGCCGGGGCCGGCCTCGGGGGGCGTCGCGCCGTCGTCGGGCTTGGTGAGTGTGGTCATCTCGGCAGCAGCTCCGGGTCTGTCAGGCGAGGCGCACGCGCGGGTCGATGAAGGCGTAGGCGGCGTCGACCAGGATGTTGAACACCACGATGGCCGCCGAGCTGACCAGCATCACCCCCATCAGCATCGGCAGATCGGTGAGCTGGACGGATTCCACCGCCAGCCGTCCGATGCCGTGCAGGGTGAAGGTGTACTCGGTGACCATGGCCCCGCCGAGGAGCGATCCGAGGTCGATGCCGAAGATGGTGATGATGGGGGCGATGGCGCCGCGCCAGGCGTAGCGGAAGAAGACCGTACGGCTGGAGAGCCCCTTGGCCCTCGCCGTACGGACATGGTCCTCTTGCAGCTGCTCGACCATCTGGGAGCGGGTCATCCGGCTGTAGTTGGCCATGAAGATCAGCGAGAGCACCACCCAGGGCAGCAGCATTCCGCTGAACCACTTCGCCGGATTGTCGGTGAAAGGGTAGTAGGCGGGCTGGTCCATGATCCCCAGGCCGCTGACGAACCAGGCCAGTGCGAGCACCCCGACGAAGTAGATCTGCATCGAGGCGCCGAGCAGCGACAGCGAGCTGAAGAACTTGTCGATCCAGGTGCCGCGCCGCCACGCCGCGATCATGCCGATGCCGATCCCGCAGACCAGGAAGACGGCGGCGCCGCCGAGAGCGAGCGAGAGGGTGGTGGGGAAGCGGTCGACGATGGTGCCCCAGACCGGCTCCTGGCTGACGAAGGAGTAGCCGAAGCAGGGGGCGTCGCAGTGCCCCACGGCGAAGTCCCGCCCGGCGAAGATCCCCACCATGAACTTCCAGTACTGGACCGGCACCGGCTGGTCCAGGCCCAGATTCTTGTTGATCATCGCGAGCGAGGTGGGGTCGCAGTTCTTGCCGCAGGCGAGCCGGGCCGGTTCGGCGGGCAGGGCGAAGAAGAGGAAGAACGTGATCGCGCTGATCAGGATCAGGATCACGATCGCGCCGAGGGACCGGCGGGCGAGGAATCTGAACATGACGTCGGTGATCTTCCGCTAGGTCCCGGCCGCGTCCGCCGGTGCGGACGCGGCCGGGCTCTGCGCGGCCTGGGTACGGCCGCGGCTACTTGATGAAGACGGCCGTCGGGTCCACGGCGCCGTAGACCGAGTTGAACTTCACTCCGCCGATGCCCGAGCCCCAGAGGGTGAACAGCCGGTTGTAGAAGGTCGGGACGGCGGGGATCTCATCGCTGAGGATCTTCTCGCTGAGCTTGATCCACTCCGAGGTGGCCCGGCTCAGATCGCTGACCTTGGCGACCTTGCCGATCTCGGCATTGACCGACGGGACGTTGAGGTGCGAGTAGTTCGCGGAGTCGTCGTAGACGTTCTTGCCGTCGTACAGCGGCGGGACCACGGTCGAGGCGGACGGCCAGTCGGCACCCCATGAGGACCGGTACAGGTCGTACTTGTTCTTGACCTTTCCGATCTGGGTGTAATAGGTCGACTGGTCGATCTCCTTCTTCTCGACCTTGAACCCGGCCCGCTCCAGGGCCCGCTCGACGACCACCGAGGCGTCCTGGTGGGTGTCGCCGTTGCCGTAGGCGTAGACGAGCTCGTAGTTCTCCTTGCCCGCCTCCTTCAGCAGCTCCCTGGCCTTCTTGGCGTTGCCGCCGGGGTACTTCTTCTTCTGGAACGGGTCGAACGAGGGGTCGTAGCCCTTGAGCGTGGGGCCGACCAGCCCGCCGCCGATCTCACCGGCCTTGGGGCCGCCGAACTGCTGGAGGTACTGACCGCTGGGGAAGGCCCAGGCGATCGCCTCGCGCACCTTCTTGTCCTTGATCCGATCGGTGTTGATCGATACGACATCCACATAGGGCTGCGTTTCGGTCAGCGACCGGGACATCGCCTCCTTGTCCTTGAGGACCGTGGAGATCTGCGACGGGTCGACCACGTTGGTCCACGTCATCCCGTTCCGGTCGGCGCCCTTGTCGGCCTGGAGCCGGCGGGTGGAGTCCACCCACTGGTGGCCGAAGGAGACGTCGAAGGTGTTCACGTACTGATGGCGTATCGAGTCGGTCTTGGGGTCCCACTGGTCGTTCTTGACGAACTGGATGCCCTTGCCCGGCTTGAAGTTCCGGATCTTGTACGGACCGGAGGCCAGCGGCGCCTTGTCGTACTTCTCCTTGGTGTCCTTGCCCGGCGGCACCGCGCCGATGTTCGGCATGGCGACCGCGAACGGCACCTCGGCGCGCGGCTGGTCGAAGTGGAAGACGACGGTCTTGTCGTCCGGGGTGTCCAGCACCGACTTGGGGAGGTGCTTGCCCTTGTAGGGGCCGTCCGGAAGCGCCTTGCGGTACTTCTGGCCCTCACCGGAGAGCCACTGCTGGAGGTAGGTCGGCCCGTTCGTCTGATAGGGCGCGTAGAGCCGCTCGACGGCCTGCCGGACGTCCTTGGAGGTGATGGGCGAGCCGTCCTCGTACTTCAGCCCGGCCTTGAGGGTGTACGTCCAGGTGCGGCCCCCGTCGGAGGACTTGCCGGTGTCGGTGGCGAGGTCGCCGACCAGCTTGGCCTTGCCCGTCTTGTCGTCGAACTGGTAGTTCGTCAGCGTCCGGTTGTAGAGCGTCTGCATGATCAGCTCATCGCTGACATAGATCTGCCCCGGGTCCAGATGCTCGAAGGCGTCCCGCTGGAGCACCGTGACGGTGCCGCCCTTCTTCGCGCCCGCCAGGTCCTTGGCCGGGCCGGTGGAGTCGGCCGCGGTACCGAGGGTGATGTCCTGGGACTCCATCTTGGGCTCGTTCGAATCCTTGGGGTCCGAGCCGCCGCCTCCGCTGCTGCATCCCGCGAGCGCCAGGGCCCCCGCGGCCAGGGCGACGGCGTAGGTACGGGCTCTGCGACTGTTCTTCGACCGTTCTTCGATGTTCACGTTGCCACTGCACCTGCCTCATCGGACGGAACACTTGCCGTTCACTGTCTTGGGCCGGCCGGCCCCCCGGTCACCGCGTGGTCTTCGGGTCCATCGCGTCCCGGACCGAGTCCCCGAGCAGGTTGAAGGCGACCACGAAGACCACCATGGCGATGCCGGGGAAGAACATGTAGGTGATGTCGCCCTCGTAGAAGTTGGCGCCCTTGGCGAACATCCGGCCCCAGTCGGGGGTCGGCTCCACCACGCCCACGCCGAGGAAGGACAGCGCCGCCTCGGTCGTCACGAAGTTCGGCAGCATCAGCGTGGACTGCACCAGGATGGGTGTGACGAGGTTGGGCAGCAGCTCCTTGCGGACGATCCGCCACGGCGATGCGCCGGTCACCTTGGCCGCCTCGACGAACTCACGCTCCCTCAGGGACAGCACCTGGCCCCGCAGCAGCCGGGCCAGCTGCATCCAGCCCAGCAGCCACAACACCATCACCAGGGCCGTCACCCGGAAATACGTGGGTGTCTCCTTCTGCGGGCTCACGAACAGCGCGGTGACCACCGGCATGAAGGCGACGAAGAACAGCTGCTGCGGAAAGGAGAGCAGCAGATCGATGAGCCGGCCGAGGAAGTAGTCGGTACGGCCGCCCATATAGCCCGCCACCACGCCGATCACGATGCCGGTGAGCGTGGACAGCACGGTCGCGGCCAGCCCGATCAGCAGCGAGGTGCGGATGCCGTAGACCAGCTGGGTCAGCACATCGCGGCCCAGTTTGGGCTCGATGCCGAACCAGAACTCGCCGTCGATACCCCCGTTGGGCTTCATCGGATAGCCCGTCAGGGGATCCAGCAGCTCGGGGCGGTCCAGACCGTAGGTGGTGTACGGATCCTTGCCGTACAGCGCGGAGATCACCGGCGCCAGCACGGCGACGGCGAAGAAGAAGACCACCACGCACGCGGAGATGACACCGGTGCGGTCGCGTTTGAAGCGCCGCCACATCAGCTGACGGGGCGCCAGCCCGGCCGGTGCCCCGCCCTCCGCGCCCGGTGCGGTCTTCTCGACCACGCCGGTCTGGGATGGACTCGTCATCGCGTAGCGTCCCCCCGCACTGGTGTCACACCGTCAACTCGCGTCATCTATGCGCGTCATGTCGCCGCCCGCTCGCCAGGGTGGTGCATGCGTGTCGGGTTGAGCGGACTTTCGCAACCGGGGAACGGCCCAGTCAAGGGGCCGGGGAGGGTGGATGTGCCCCTCATTCGAGTCTTGAGCGAAGATTTGGCAGATCGAGGTCCGGGCGTGCTTGACAGAGATCCCCCATGGGCGACAAAGCATGGACTATGGGCAGGAAACGCGTTAACACACAGGCAACTTCACTGTCGCAACACCGATATACGGACGCGCCAGGCTGAACTGCGTACGGCCGTGCGGGTGCCGTAGACCGGCCGGGACGCGCCATGTCGCCCCGGCCGGTCGCACCCCCGGCGGCCCCGGCGGGCGCGTCCCGTGGCGGTCACCGGACCGTCGTGTCTCCCGGTGGTCTCCGGACGGTCACCATCCGCATTTTTCTTCCCTTTTCTTCCGTGGTCCGTATTTTTCTTCGGCTCGTGACGGTTGCCCCGGGTACGAGGCGGGGGAGACCTACGGCTATGGGGCAGGGACGGATACTCAACAGCGGAGGGCGCCTCTTCGGGGCGCTCGTCTGCGCGGTCCTCGGGCTGATCTCGCTGGCGTGGATCATCCGCGATCTGGGCAAGGCCGATGAATCGAGCCATCTGTGGTGGACCTGGGCGGGGCTGCCGTTCCGGGCCACCGGAGGGATCTTCGGCTCCTCCCTGCTCGACCTGGTGCTGCTGCTGGTCTACGCGGTCGTCGGGCTCACCGCCCTGCGCTCACCGGCCGCCGCGGGTGCGCTCGGCTCGGTCGCGGTCGTCACCGTGGCGGTGCGTCTGCCCAGCCTCTGGAACCTGAACTCCGACTGGCTCCAGGGCATCCCCGGCGATCTGAAGACCCGGGCGAACCTCAGCGCGTGGGCGCAGGTGGTGCTCGCCGGGCTGCTGCTGGCCGTGGTCGCCGCCGCCCGCCGCCCCGCCGACCTGGCTCCGCCCGGCCGGCCCGTGTCGCCCGCCGACCGGCCGCCGGGCCGCCCCTCGCCCGGGGCGGCGGTCATCGGCGCGCTGTTCCTGGGCGCCGTCGGGGCCGTCATCGCCGCCTGGCAGATCTACTGGGCCCAGGAGCGCGGCTGGGAGATCTACAAGTACCTGCTCACCGGCAAGCACACGCTGCCCACCCTGCTCTCGGCGCCCGGAGCCTGGACCGCGTGGGCGGCGGTCGCGCTCTGCCTGGCCGCCACGGCCGCCGCGCTCGCACGCGCCCCGCTGGCGCGCCCGCTGGGGATGACGGCGGCGGCGCTCGTCATGGCCACGGGGATCAGCGAGGCATCGCTCTACATCAAGCTGGACTATGTGGACCACCTCAGCGATCTGCCCACGGTGGGCGTGCTCAGCGTGCTCACCGGCTTCTTCGAGGCGGTCGCCGGGCTGATCGCCCTGATCGCGCTGGCGCGGCTGAGCGTGGAGGAGGACACCGAGGCCCTCGGAGGCATCGGCGGCGCCCCGACGTACGCCGCCTACGGCGGCCAGGGACCAGGAGGCTTCGACGCCCAAGGGCCCGGGGGCTACGGCGGCGGCTACGGCGGCCAGGGGCCCGGGGGCTACGGGGCCGGAGGCTCCGGAGGTTATGGCGACGGGGGTTACGGCGGCGGAGGGTACGGCAGCGGTGGCTACGGCCCGCCCCCGCCCAGCCCCCCGCCGCTGGTGCCCCCACCACCCGGGCCCCCACCCACCGCGCCCCCGCCCCCCTCCACACCTCCCGCACCCCCACCGGGCTGGTGACGGGGGTTCGGCGTGACCCTGGGGAGCGCGGGCGAGCTCGGCGGACCAGCGAAAGCCGGCGGCGGTGCGGTGGCGCCCCGAAGGGGCGCGGGGCTGTGTCGATATGCGGCTCCGCCGCGCGGGCGCGACCAGCCACGACGGCGCCCCGAAGGGGCGCGGGGAACTGCGCGACCAGCCACGGCGGCGCGGCGGACGATCGACGGCATGCCTGGGCACTCCCGGCGCAGCGCCTGAGCGGATCAGCGGGGGTCGGCGGCGGTGCGGTGGCGCCCCGAAGGGGCGCGGGGCTGTGCCGATGTGCGGCTCCGCCGCGTGGGCGCGACCAGCCACGGCGGCGCCGCGGACGATCGACGGCAGACCAGGGGCGCCCCCGGCGCAGCGCCTGAGCGGATCAGCGGGGGTC
>NZ_JANIIC010000064.1 GCF_024519315.1 Streptomyces malaysiensis subsp. samsunensis
TGCGGTCCTGCGGACCGCCTTGGGAATTGCCGCTGCGCAGCAATTAAAGGCCAGCGCGCTGCGCGCGCCTTTGGCTGGCAGGAGGGGGTCGGGATGCTCGGGCGATGAATTCGCTTGAATTCAGGGATTTATGATTTTGTTTCAGGTGGTCTGATTCTCACTGTTAGATCTGGCTCAATGGATTATGTTTCGGTAGCCAGAGGGGTTCTGAAACTTCCTCAAGTCTAGAGAAAAAATCCAATATGCGCCACTTCATAATACAACTCAGGCGGGGAGTCAATTTCGCTCGCAAAGTCCATCCAGGCCGTGTCAAGGTCTGTTTCGTCGCCGGATGACCATGCGTCGATGAGGTCGTCCCAACTGCACCTGCTAGGGCGGATTTCGCGTTCACTGGCTTCCTTCTGCGCCCCCTGGGCCTGCCTGCGGACATCCCGCCAGTCGACCGGGGTAATGCTCATCCGCTTGCCGTGGGCACGTTCCTTGAGCCGAGGTGCGATGGCTTGGCGGACAGGCGGGGGTGGGGTGCGTCCGGTGCGCTTCCAGTTGGTGGCGCGGAGCTGCCAGTATGCCTGGTTGATGCGTTCACGACTGGCAAGGCTGGGGGTGCGGGTCTTCCAGCCGCGACGCGTACGTGCGGGGATGCCCGCACGATCCATCGCCTCACGCCCGCCCTTACGGGTGTTCAGGTAGTCCAGTTGCGTTCGGACGTTAGGCGACACGTCTGCCGGCGGCGTAACCTCACCACTAGCCATCAGGTCCAGGACCTCGGTGTTCAGCTGCTCGCCGAACACGGTGCCGCCGCTGTCGGGGCCGCGTCCCCAGGACCCCAAAGGCCCCCCGCTATGTGGTAGACGAGGCCGACGAGACCTCACCTCTCACCCAGCCGCGAGATTCTCTTCACCTTGATCTGATTCAACGCGCGCCCTTCCATGAACAGCGGCCTACCGTTCCAGCGAGCCGCCCACACATCACCAGCGAGGTGGAGTTCATCCGTACCACCTACCTGAACAACCGTCAGCCCTGCCTGATGCGCACGGACTGCCTTTCGCCGCAGGTTGGAGAACGCCTGCCCACGAATAATATGCTGCCACTCCGGGCGCCGCAATTCATGATTCTTTCGACTATCGCCCATGGTCGAAACCAACTTGGCGTACATCGCAGCGACGTAAGTCTTCGTCAGTTCATCGCCCTCGGAAACAGCCTGCATACGGGTTTCATTGAGCACATTCACCAGCGTCTTGAACAGGGATGCGCTGCCTTTTGCGACGTAAGCCTCCCGGATCACCGGTGGTGTGCACAATTCCCCGTACAACAGTGAAGCGAGGTCTCTCAGGCCCAGCACCACCGACGTCGGGACCCACAACGTGCCGGACATCTCCCGGTCGTCACCAAGGGGGTGAGGCAACTCGGGATGTTGCCAGTCGATCGGGTCGATCCGGCAGATCCCCGAAAGATCCAGTCCCTTCCCGTAGTTGGCCAGATCATCCCAGCCTTCCGGGTTGTGGGTGATCGTGCGGATCGGAAGATGTGCGGACTGCAGCGCGGCAAGATAGGCGGCGTTGATATCGAGCTCAGTCACCTCCGTACCGTCCGGCACGGCAGGATTGGTGAACTTCGGGCGCGCCTCCCACACCTCGTCCGCATTGTCACGCCTCTTGCGAACCAACGGTTCGGGCAACTTGGGGTAGGTCGTGTGCTGATAACTCGTCTCCACCCGCGTCGCCTCGAACAACTCCATCACATCAGGAATCGCCGAACCACCGTCACCAGCCAGTGCTTTCAGGGCCGCGTCGGCGTCGCCTCCGCGCTCCTCCAGCGCGCGAGCGACCCGGTCGGAGACAAACGTGGACAAGCTGGCCTTCGCAGAGCTGACACGCCGCTGCCGCGCGGGCGCCGCCGCGGACACGGGGTGTGGCTGCTCCGGTGCCGAAGCGGTGCCGGAGGGGGCAGGGCACTGAATGGTGGCCGCTTCCCGGACAGACCGGGGTGGTCGGTGGGATTCCGGTGAAGCGGGGGTGGCCTGCACGGAGCCGAAGGCTGGGGCGCTGTCAGCGGGATCGGTGAAGCGGGCATAGGGCAGTTCGGCGCGCAGCTGAGTGGTGGTCTGGGGGCCGAAGTCGCGTTCGGAGACGTCGATGCGGGCATGCTCGCCGGTGCGGGTCAGGGTGAGAGTGACGTCTGGGTCCAGAGCGGCCACCACTTCGGGGAGGTCGGTGTCGAGCACGGCTAGGACCGGGATGTCTTGGGTTCTGGCCAGGTGGGCCAGAACCCGTGTGACGGCGGGTAGTTCGGGGCCGGACAGCGGGACCACGGGGTCGTGGGTGTACTGCAGGCGGTCGACCACCACCAGTGTCAGGCCGGTGATGTCCGGGACGGTTTGCGCGATGACTTCAGCGGTCAAGTCCGTGCCGTCGTCCATGTGCAGAGGGGCTCCTGCAAGGCGGCCCCGGGTTTCGGTCGCGGCCTGCTCCTCCGCGGCGGTCAGGGCGCCAGTGCGCAGCCGTCGGTAGTCCACAGGGGTCTCGGCGGCGATGATGCGCGCGGCAATATCTGCCCGGGTCAGTCCTGACGCCGCGTACAGCACGGGGAGCCCGCGGGTGAGGGCGGTGTGGCGGGCGGCGGCCGCGGCGAACAGGCTTCCGCCGGCACCCGGAGCAGCGGCGATCAGGGTCAGCGTGCCTGGTCTGAGGCCGCCGAGCGCCGTGTCGAGGGTGGGGATGCCGAACGAGACGGCCTGACCGTGACCGGACGCGCTAGGCGTCAGAACCTCGTCCAGAGCGTCGTCCAAGGCCGTCAGACGGCGCGTGGCCGCTGCTACGTCCGGCGAAGTGATGGTGGCCTGGCGGGCGGCAGAGGCACTGGAGGGCGAGAGAGCTTCGGGAGTGGCGGGGGGGAGCGCTGCGACTGGTGTGCGGCGGTGCAGGAGCAGCTGCGGGGTGCCGGAGGCTGCGGCGGCCAGCAGGTCGCCCAGCTTCCCGCGCGCCGTGGTAACCGGCGTGGCCGACAAGGTGGACAGCTGGGCCTGCCAGGTGGAGTCCAGATGGCTCAGCGGGGAAAGTACCGCGCACTTCGTACCGCGGCCGATCAGTGCGGACCGACCTGCCGCGGCGGCATCCACCAGGTCGTACAAAGCCTTACGCGCCTCATCGATACCCCACCGCCGCACGGCGCCAGCTGTGGTGGTTGTGGTGCCTGGTGTGTCCTCGGCCATGTCTGCTCCTTCCCTCCACACAAGACACGTAAGACACGTAAGAGTTTAGCGTAAGGGTGCTGTGGGGTGCCGGTGTGTGAGGCGTAAGGAAGTGAAGAGTTGGCGCCCCGTCACGAGGCGGGCAGCAAGCGGCTGCCCCGCAGAAACGTCGGCTACCGTGACCTGGATCTGCAAGCAACTGGTCGGGCGGCTCTACGAGCGCTTCCTCTCCCAGATCGCCGTCTGGACCGCACCATCCGGTCGATCATCTGCTTCCAGGTCTTCGCACTCAACGACGGCGACGACAGCGCGGTACACAGCCCGCGCTACCGCAGAACAGCCTGATTGCCGATTCAAGGAGTAGATACTCCCCCGTCCCGTGTCACCTCCCTACGGCAACGCGGTCCCCCCAGGCCGTCGCGTGGCCGCCTCGCGCGCACCGCGGCGTCCCGGGAACAGTGCCCAAGCGCCAGTTACGCCTCCGCATCCGGATCTTCGCTGGCGAGGCGGCCGGACAGCTCAGCCCGCAGCTCGGGCACCGGGACCTGAGCACCCAGCAAGCCTGCGAACTCCCCCAATCCCCAGGTGATCAGCTGCCCGCTGCGGGTGAGGTAGAAGCCAACCCGCTCCAGACGGTAAAGATCCTCGAAGTCCAGCAACGCGTACCCGGCCAACTGGTAGGCCGCCGCCGGGAGACGGACTGGGTCCTTCAGCGCTTTGAAGTCCAGCAGCAGCTGGCCGGCGATCAGGTCCGCGTCCGCGCCGCCCACCGCGCGCGAGCCGGCGAAAATAGGCCCTGAATAGCACTCCTCGGCCTCGGTGCCGGCGCGCAGCTCACCGAGGGCGTCCTGCGCAAGCCGCACCTGCACCGTGAGGTCGTCCACCATGTAATCGGGGACCTGGGCGAGCAACCCGGGCAACGTCAGCCCGGCAGCCAGACGCACAATCGCCGACCCCGGGTACAGAACACCGGAGCGGTAGACCTCCTCGAACCACACCATCACCACGCACAGACGGGCCAGCCGCTCCTCCGCCGCGGCGGCCAGCAGTATCGGCTGGCCCCGGTCGTCGGGCCGCTCCTGCTTGAGCAGAAAGCGCAGTTCACTCTCCAGGTCCCGGCCGGTTGCCAGAATCGCATCGGCGACGTCGGGGCGCCGCATACCCGCGCACCAGGCGGCCGCGCTCGCGACACCCTCGCGGACCGCACCGTCGATCACCTGCCGGCAGGTGAAGGCGTAGCGCAGTCGGTGGTCGATCGCCGCGCCGAGCGTGCCCCATGCCGGCCGTACCCCGGGCGGCGGCGTCGGCAAGGACACTGGCCGCTGCGCGGCGCGGGCTGCGGCGCGGTAGGTGTCCATCGCCGCACGCGGACGTGGCAGGTGTAACGCGGTGAATCGGGTGAACGGGCTGTCGGACGAATCGATCTGGGACGTCAAGGACAATCCAGGCTCCTCTTTCCAGGCGCGGACCGGCCGCGGGATAGCCACGCGCATTGATCCCATCGTCTCGGTACCTACGGGTAAGACGTGGGCGCTTTGCCAAGTCCCGGGCCTGCACATGGGGTTACGCGTCACCTGGGTACGGGCGGACCGCCGCCGTGAGCCCGACCACACGCATGCGAGGGAGGTGCCGTCAGTCTGGGGGTTCCCAGCATCAGCATGCTCGCCTGCTCACGTCTTCGCCCGTGGTAGCCGATCACGTTCGTCGCCGACGATGTTCTCGCCGCCCGGTTCCATCGGTACGGCATCACCCCCCTGGCCGACCTGAGGTGAACGACACTCATCTGCCTGCCTTCGGCGGGCCCACTGGCTGACCCAGCACCTGGCGCAGTACAGCGTCGTGCTCCTGGAAGACCACTCGCCCGCCTGCCCTCAAGGCGTCCCACACGGTCTCCTCTTCTATCTCAGGAGCCGGCCCGAGAGGGACTGATGAGGGCTCAGGGCCCGCGTCTTGCACCGTCGATGCGTCCATCGCGACCAGCTCGGCTCCGTACGTGCGTGCCACGTACTCGGCGATCCGCAGACCACTGCCGTCCAGGTCGCCGCTGTATCTCAGGTGGATCCCCTGGTCGACCGCGAGCTGCAGGAGGGTGTGGTCGACGCTGCTGAGCTGCCCACTGGTGCACGCCAGCGGGCCCGGGCTGTCGCAGGCCATGGCTGCTTCGAGGACCGAGGGGTTCTCGACCACGGTGAGCACCTGGGGCGCGAGCGTCGGCGGGGTACGGGTCAGGTCGAGCAGGGTCAGCGCCACCGGTGTGGCCGCCCCTCGTAGCCGCCGGTCCACCGGCCCGTCGCCCACCGCCTGCACCTGGTACAGCAGCACGGTGGCCGACAGCCGGTCGGCGATCACTCCGTAGTCGGTGAGCAGCGCCCGGACCAGGTCCGGGCGGCTCGGCTCGGGGCGCTTGGCCAGTTCGGCGATTGCGGCGACCAGTCGGGTGCCGGCGGTGGTGTCCAGGTCGAAGTAGTGCGGGTCGCCCGCGCAGTTGTGCGAGAGCTTCGCCAGAGAGACCGCGGGGCTGTGTGGCAGCTGCGAGGTGGCGGCAGCCAGGGCGTCGACGAGGCGGCGTATTGAGGCCGCGTCGTCGTCCGCGACGCCGGCCGCCCGCATCCGCGCCACCAGGGCAGGCAGGTGCGGCAGGGCTCGGCTTGTGTAGTCCCACAGTTCCTGGCGCAGCGTTGCGGCTGTGCGCCGGTCTGCTGCTCGGTCTTCCACTGGGCGGCCGACGGCGCGTTCCACCAGCGGTGGCAGGTGCTCGGCGGTCAGGCCGAGGACCGTCAGTAGTTCGCGGAGTGGCACGCGGACGCCGGTCGTGCCGACGGCAACGGCCGAGCGGACGCTGCGGCGGCGGGCGGTGGTGTCCAGCCAGGAGCGTAGGGTGGCGATCCCCGCCGGGGGCAACTTGGGTACCCGTACGGCGGCGATCCTCTCGGGGGCCTGGCCGGAGCACAGTCGGTCGTGGATGGCTGCCCACAGGGGGGCCAGGTCGGGGTCGTCGGCAATCAGGTCGAGGTCAACGCTCACGTGTGCTCCTCGCGGCGGGCGTGGTCCAGGGCCAGGTCGAGGGTGAGGGGTTGTGGTTCGCCGTGGCCTTGCCACAGCCAGGGCACGGTGACTCGGTGCCGTCCGGCGGTAACTACTTGGTGGACCATGACCTGCCCGGCTTCCTGTTTGATCATGGGGGTCATGAAGGGGGCGGTTGCGAGCACGTCGAAGTCCCAGGAGCGCAGTAGTGCGAGGACTTGGCGCAGGTTGGGTTCGTCGAATGCTGCGTCGATCTCATCGACGGACAGCAGCCGGGGTCCGCGGAAGCCTTCGCCGGAGTACATCGACCATGCTGCGGCCAGCAGCGGGAGCATGGTGGCCAGTCGCCGCTCGCCGGTGGACAGCGACTCCAGCGGGTTGGAGCGGGCGGTTACCTTGCGGAATTTCTCCGTGCTGCCGTCGCCGAACGAGGCGTGGGTCAGGGAGATTTCCCAGTCGTGCCAGGCGCGGTAGTCGAAGGTGTGGGCGACGCGATCGGCCCAGGGCTCGCCGGCCTTTTCGTCCATTCGCTGACGCAGCACGGCGTACATCTGCTCGAAGACCGCGTCGGAGGGCGGCTGGGAGATGAGGTCCACCATGCGCTGGGCGTCCTCGTCTTCGCGTACCGTCCATTCGACCTGGACGCCGACGCCTGCGACGCCGGTGCGGACTTCGCTGAGGGTGGAGCGGATCTTGCGGACCAGTTCCTGGGCCGCCTCACGGCGCAGGCGCACATCGCTGCGCAGTCGGGTGAACAGGCTGGTCTTCAGGGTCTGTTTGATGTCTGCGCGCAGGTCGTCCTCGAGTTGGCCGGCGGTGGCCTCAAGAGCCTGGACGGCGGTGTGGAGGTCTTCTCCGCGGCCGGCGCCTGGATCGGCGACGACGGCGCGGCGCCAGTCGGTGTTCTCGATGCTGATCAGGGTGACCTGGCGGTCGAAGCGGACCAGCGCGGTGTTCGCTGTGCGGGCGCTGGTCTCCAGTGCTGCCAGGGCGCGGTCGCGGGTCTGGGTGAGTGCGGCGAGGCGGTCGGCGGAGGCGGGGCGGTCGGCGAGCAAGCGGCGGGCCCAGGCCAGGCCGGCGGTGAGGTGAGCGGGCCGTTTGGAGGCGTCGGTGGGCAGGTCGTCGGGCACGGTGGCGAGGTCTTCCTCGGCGAGCCGGGCCAGTTGGCGCAGGCAGGCGTCGCGGCGGTTTTCGGCGGCCTGCCGGTAGGGGGCGATGCTCTCGAGTGTCGTCTGGGCGGTGGCGGCCTGCACGGCGGCGTTGTTGCGTCGTTGGAGGAGTTGCTCGGCCTGGGTGCGGGTTTGGTTCAGGGTGGTGGCGGTGTTCGCGCGGTGCTGCCGCAGCCGCTCGTATTCGGCGCCGTGCAGGGCGCGGATCTCGGCGACGGCAGCGGCTTCTCGCTGGGCATCCCGATGGGCGGTGTCTGCCTCCTGGCGGGCGCGTTCGCAGCGGTTCGTCCATTCCTTGGCCGCACGGGCATCGTGGCCGGCGCGCTGGAGCAGGTCGGTGGCGCGCAGCGCGGCGTGTTTCCATGTCTCGGTCTGCGAGGCGAGTTGTTCGGTTGCACGTTGATGGCGGTCGAGCGCGGCCGGCTCGGTGGGCAGGAGCGTTCCGTCGGGCAGGGTGGCCCGTCGGTTGAGCGTACGCAGGGCGTTTTTGACCGTTTCACCGGCCGTTCGGTGGCGTTCGGCGGCGGCCAGCGCCATGCTGCGGGCGCGGGTGAGGGCGGCGTCTGCGTCGTTCTCGGCGTCCTGGGCGGTGCGGGCGGCGGCGAGGGCGGCGAGGGGGAAGGCGGCCTGTTCGGCGTCCGCTTGTTGTTGTGCGTCGGCGGCTGCAGCCCGGGCAGTCTCGCTGCGCTGTGCGGCCTGCTGCCGCTGATCGAGTGCCTGGTGTGCTTGGTCGGCCTGGGTTCCGGTGTCGGTGGCGGCCTGCTCGGCGTGACGCAGTTCCTGTTCGACGGCGGCCAGGCGTGCGGCGCGGGCGACGGCTGCGGTCTGAAGCTCGGCCAGGGCCTGCTGGCGCCTGTGTCCGGCATCTGCGATACGGCTGTCGGTCTGTCGTTGGACGGTCTCGGCCTCGCGCCGCAGCCGGGCCACGGTCTCAGTTGCGGTCAGCAGCGCCGCCGCCTTCGGGAAGGCGTCGCGTTCGTCGGCGGCGGCCTGGATGTCCTGGTGGCGGCGGCGGGCCTCCTCCTGTGCGGCGTCCAGGAGCTGCTCGGCGGCGGCCAAGTCTCCTTCGAGGGCGGCGACGCGCTCCAGCCGGGCCCGCTCGCGGGCGGTACGGCCGATGTACGCGGCTCGGTAGCCGTCGGGGGCGGCAGCCGTGAGCACGCCGGATGTCAGCCGGCCGGTGGCCAGGTCGCTGCCGGGGGCATCGACGGGGATGGCGTGCAGGAGTCGCCGGATGCGGTCGGGGTCGATGGCCGGGTCTGGTTCGAGGTGCAGCAGGTCGGCCGGCGGCGGGGTGGAGGGTGGGGGTGAGGGTGAGGTCGCCGGCCACCGCGCTGCCGTCGGGGGTGACCAGGGCGTCGAGGATGCCGGCGACCAGTAGGGCGCCTTCGAGGCGGCTGGCTTCGGTGTCGGTCAGGTGGGGGGCGAAGTCGACCAGTGCCCACAGGGGGATTCCGTCGTGGTCCTGGCGGGTCCGCCACGGCGGGGCGGGCGGGGTGGCGGCGGCCTGGCGGCTTGCGGCCAGCTTGGCTTCGATGGCGGCGACGTCGGCGGCGAGGTCGGTCTGGTGCTCGGCGGCCTCAGCGTGGTGGTGCAGGCGCGGAGCGGCTGCCGCGTGTGCGCGCTGTGCCATCAGTTCGATGTCGGCCGGGCGAAGGGTGCCCAGCCAGGTCTCGGTGTCGTTCGCGGGGCTGTCCGATGCGGGGGCCTCGGGTACCTGGATGGCCTCGGCAGACAGATGGACGAGGTCGGCTCGCCAGCGGTGCACATCCCCCAGCCAGGTGCGGGCGGCGCAGGCGGCATCGTCCACGCCGGCGTTCCATTGCAGCTGGGCGGCGGCGAGGTCGGAGCGCGCGGCGTCCTCGGCCTGCTGGTAGGTGGCGTGGGCTTGGTCTCGTTGCCGTTCGGCTTCCTCGGTCTCGGCGCGGGCGGTCTCCTGCGCGTCGCGGTAGGCGGCCATGGCTTCGGCCGCTGTGGCCTGCGCGGCCTGGTGCACGGCGCGGGCTCGCTTAGCGGTGGCGGCGGCCTCGGTGGCCAGGGCGGCGTCGGTGGCGGCGGTCTGCTGGTGGCGGGGCAGGTCGATGCGGGCGCGGGCCGCTGCGGCAGCGGAGGCGAGCCAGGTGGTCAACTGCCCGAGGTCCACGCGGCGCTCGTCGTCGGCGCAGGTGGTGAGTTCGCTGGAGGCGGGTTCCAGCTGCCGGATGGCGGCTGACCATTCGGTGGTGCGGGAGGCGAGTTCGTGCTCGGTGTGTTGCCGGTGGGCGGTGGCTTCGGCGGCGAGCCGGCGGTGGGTGTCCTCGTCGTCTTCGGCGGCGCGCAGCTCTTCGGCAGCCGTGTACTCGGCTTCCTGGGCCAGTTGGTGGCGGCGCAGCGCGTCGTCCACCGCCCGTATCTGGCTGGCGCGTGCTTCGGCCCAGGCCCCAGGGGTTGCGCACAGGGGGTCGATATCGATGGCCGTTTTGCTACCGATGTCGGCCGAAGTCAGCTGCCCGGCGGCGGCCAGCAGGCGTTCGATGGCGGCTTCGGCACCCAGCGTCGTGGCGGTGCTGCGCAGTTCATCCGCCAGGTGGACCAGATGGTGCTGGCTGGTGCGGGCAAGGTCCGCCGAGCCGTCGGCCTGCTCGGTGGCCGCGCTCGCGTCGGTGGTGGCCTGCCCGGCACGTTCAGCGGCCTCGTCGGCGGTCTTGGCCAGTTCGGCGGCCCGGATTTCCCGGTGCGGCAGATCGGCCCCGGCGTGGCCGCGCAGTTCGCTGTCGGCTGCCTCGAGGCGGCCTTCGAGTTCGGAGATCCGACTGAGGGTGGCTGTGTGCTCCTGGTCGGCTGCCGCCTCGGCGGCCTGGGCCGCCTGGACCTGGGCGGTCGCCTCCCGTGTCCGCCGGGTCTGGTCGTCGAACTCGGTGTTGGCAGCGGTCAGCGCCGCGGCCTGGGTTTGCGCGACGGTGGTGAGGTAGCGGCGGTAGGCCCGGTCGGTGCTTTGAAGCAGCTTGGCTTCCTCGCGGGTGCGCTGCAGTTGCGTCTCCAGTTCGGCGATGCGTTCCATCGCCTCCGCGATCAGGGTGAGGCTGTCGGTGTCGAGGGCGGGCAGCGCATCGGTGAGCACCTGGCGCATGCGCGTGGGCGAGATGGCCTCGGCGGTGCGCAGACTGCGCAGGCTACGCAGGACGGCGATGAGCGCGTCGAACTGGACTTCGTCGAGCGGGGCGAACAGGCGGGTGCGGATGGTCTGCCGATAGTCGCGCTCGTCCTCGACGACGGGCAGATGGGCCAGCGCCTTGGTGCGCAGGCTGGGTGAGGCGGTGAACAGTTCTCCGTCGCAGGCGGCCAGTTGCTCGGCCAGGTCCTCGATCCGGACCGGCTCGCGGTCGCGTTGCAGCAGCAGGTCGGCCCCGATGCGGCCGGGGGCGAGGAAGAAGGCGCGGTGCAGGTGGCCACCGGTTGCCCGCAGCCACAGTCCGGTGGTCAGGAACGTCACCTCGCCGGTGTCCGCATCGCGCAGCCCGTACTCCAGCCACCAGGCGCCGGTACGGTCCTCCCGGTCGTTGAAGTCGGTGTGGCGGCTGGTGAGTGTGCCGGCTGCTTGGCCGGACACCGACAGGGCCGTCTGGGAGGTGTCTGCATCCAGCAGGACGGTGACCAGCATGGAGGCGGTCAGAGACTTGCCGGAGCCGTTGGGGCCGGCCAGAGTGAGCCAGCCGTCGGCGAACAGCAGGTCCTCGCTGGCCCAGGCCCAGGAGTTGACGATGCCGGCGCGGGTGGGCTGCCAGCGGCCGTCAGCGCCGGGCTGTCCGAGGGGCACTGCCCAGGCCGGGTGCGCAGTGGGATGGTCGGTGACGCTCATGGGCTAAGTTCCTGCCTGTCCTGCGTGCGGCGCGGTGGGGGCGGTGAGGAGCCGGGTGCGGCTGGCACGGAGCGGGGAGGGTGTCGCAGGTGGGTACGCCACAGGTAGATCCCGGGGGTGGGGTGCCAGTGGTCGGTCAGGTCGGGGTCTGCGGTGAGCAGCCCGGCCTGGATGAGTTCGGCGGCGGCGGCGCGGGCCAGGGCGGGCAGGCGCCGGTCGTAGGCGGCGGCCCAGCGAGGCAGGTCGTCGCGGTGCCGCTGGAACAGAGCGGTCACCTCGGTGATCGGAAGCGGGCCAGTGGGGTCGGCGCGGCGGGGCAGCTCGGCGAGCAGGGCGAGGGCTGCCTGCCGCTCGGTGCGGCGGCCCTGAGGGAAGTCGATGCCGCTGCCCAGACCCGTCGGATCAGCGGTCTGCCACCAGTCGCGGCGGACAGTGGCGGCAAGCCCGAGAGAGGCCACGACGCTCAGGGCCCGTTCACGGCCGGTGAGCGTGTGGAGGTAGGCGGTGGTCTCCGCAGCATCGTCGTGGGGGTCGGTGGCGGGGTCGTCGACGAGCCGGCGCAGCGCCTTCAGCCGCCGCTCGTCCCGGGTCGGGGCGCCCGCTGGTTCGAGGGCGGCGGCGGTGTGGTCCAGCAGTGACTCGGCGGACAGGGCGGCGGCGTGCTGCTGTGGGGAGAGGTCGTCCAGGCCGAGCAGCGTGGGGGAAAGCGAGGAGAACTTGGCGGCGAGACGGTCCCTGGATGCCGTGACGACCAAGTCGCTGTCCTCATCGGTGACGGCGCGGTCGAGGTCGGCGTCCACGGTGAGTGATCCTTCGGCGACCAGGAGTTTGAGGGCGTCGACCAGGTGCCGGCGGCTTTCGCGGGCTTCCTTCTTGCCGGTGCCGTCGGAGGCGACGATACGGAACTGTGGCAGCCGCCCGGTGGGGGCTTCGGCCGCGCACACCTGCGCGACGGCCTGCAGCAGCTCGCGCAGACTGACGCGCGGACGACGCCACAGCTGCTCGCAGACCAGACAGACCAGTACCAGGACCTCGGTGGGGGCCATGTGCATGGCGCGGCCGTCGCGGGGAAGGTGGGGGCCGCGATCGTCGGGTACGTCGGCGGGGCGCTTGTGGAGGCGGACCAGTTCAGCGACTTCATGGACCTCCAGGCGCCAGCCGAGTTCGGCGCGGAAGAACTGGGCAAGCGCCGTGCCGCCTTTGACGGCGACGCGGTAGAGCTCCGGGTCGCTCTCCGCGCGCAGACGGCCGGTGGCGATGAGCCGGCGTGCTGCCTCGCGCAGGTCGGGATCGAGGAGGTGCGGCGGCGTCATGCCACGCTCCAGGCCTTCGGGACGCGGTCTGGTGGATCACTCGCGGCGGCGTGGTCGGTGGCGGTGACCCGTACCCGCAGATCGGGTCCAGTCAGTCGGCCCTCGGCGAGGGCCACGGTCACGGCCGATGGAGGTCACTACCGCGCCGGACGTGGACCACGACGCCTGCCCCGTCGGCCTCGGCCTGCCCGCGGCCGGTAGAGGGGTCGATCTGGGCGTAGGCGACCTCGATGGCGCGGAACAAGATGACCGCCGCGTCGGTGGGCAGGCCGGCGAAGTGCTCCAGCCCCACTTCCGCGTCGGTGACCAGCAACGCGGCAAAACGCCGACGCTGTGCCGCCTCAGCTGCGGCTTCGGCCAGCGCGGCCTGTCGCTCAGCCGCGGTGTCGGGTACCTTGCGGGGCCGGCCGCTGGATGGGCCGTGCCGCTCATGTTCCCGCAAGGTCACCTCGACCTGATGCCGGCCAGTGCCGGCCGCGGCGGCGGTGCCGTGGGCGACGTCTTCTTCCGCCGGGCCGATGACCGCGTGCCAGGCCGGCCAGGCGGCGGCATACACGCGCCGTGCCTCGGCCGGCGTGGGCTGCCGGTGGAGGCTGCAGGCGAGGGAGCGGAAGTAGACCCCCAGGTCGGAGCCGCGCCGCCGCGCGGTGTAGCGCCGGTCGATGGCGACCAGCAGCGTGTGCACGGCGCCGGTGGCCGAGGCGATCAGGCGATGCACGGTGCCGTCGGGGCGGAACCACGCCTGGAGGTCCCCCAGGCGGCGCACCCGTTCGTCGACCCAGTGCTGCTGGTCACCGGGGTCAATCAGGCCGGCGTGGGGTACGGCGGCTTCGACGATCCGGCGGGGGCCTGCCGCCTGCAGGTCGCCCAGCGCGGCTTCGACCCGTCGCAGTGCCCGGCCGTACTCGCGGGGAAACTGGCGCAGCGCTTCGATGACCCGGTCGCGGTTGTCGCCGAACAGGCCGTCGTCGGTGACGTCGGACTGGACCATCTGCGCCAGGGCGGCGTAGAAGTCGGCGGTGACCCGCTGGAGCTCGTCGATGCGGGTGCGGACGTCCTCCAGGTCGACCGGAAGCAGCCCGGGGTCGGCGCCGAGGTGCTCAAGGATGCCGCGCACGGTGTGCTCGACGCTGTCCAGCAGGCGGCTGGGCAGTTGCAGCGCGCGGCGAACGTCAACCACGGCCGCCCGGACGGCGGCGACGATGCCACGTCCCTTGCGGGTCAGCGCCCACGCCTCCTGGCGGATGATCATGCCCTGGTAGCTGCGCACGGGGGCGGCGTAGTCACGGAACGGCTCGGCGAATCCCCACTTCGCCAGCTGGTCCAGCGCTTTGAGCAGGTCCGGCTCGGGAAGCGGGTCGTGGTAGCCGATGGCCCGCAGCTGGTCGGCGATATCCGCCAGCGTGGACATCGGGCCGCGCGTGGACAGTTCCTCCAGGGCTGCCAGCAGCGCGGTGTACCGCTCCCGGACCAGGTCATCGGGCAGCGCGAAGGCGGCCCAGTCGCCGGGATGGACCTCCTGCCACCACATGCGCGGTCGGCTCGTCGCCCGCCCCTTTGCTCCCACGGCGCCTCCACGCACAAGAACTCGTGTTCGTTTGGTGGTGTCCCGCCTCGGTTCGTGCCCCGCTTGGCTGGTGTCTGCGACGGTATCCGCCGCCACTGACATTGACTGCCGAAGGATAGTGCGGCGTATATCACTGAATCATCGCTTTCGTGCGCTATGGATCACTGCATGGCGCAGCTTGCGGGTGTGCGCTGCATCTGAGGTCATGGCCCGTGGAGCCGGGGGCTCGGTTCCGGCCCCGGTCAGCCTTCCGTCTGGAGGAGATCGCCAGCCGCTGGAGCGGCTGGATGCGGCACGGTGCGATGCGGCCTCAGCGATGGGCAGCCTCGTGCAGGTGCCTGCGGAGCCGTTCGCGTAGCTGCGCCAGCGGCATGGCCGCGCCGAGTCGACGCAGGAAGTCGGCGGCATCCCAGGTGATCAGGCCGCCCTGGCGGGAGAGGTACAGGCCCACCTGGTCGATGCCGAACTGGTCGTCGTAGTCCAGCAGGAGGTATCCGGCGAGCTGGTAGATCTCCTCGCGGCCCAGGCGGCGGGGGTCCTTGGTGGCTTTGCAGTCCAGCAGGAGGCCGCCGAGGATGTAGTCGGCGTCGGCGCCGCCGATGTCGCCGCTGCCGGCGAAGACCGGACCGCACACGCGGGCCCTTTGCGGTAGGGCCCGGAAGGCGGCGAACGGGCCGTCGGCGAGTCGCATCTGATGGTCGATGTCGGTCACGACGTACTCGGGGACCGCCGCGGTGAGGTCGTCCAGGGTCGTGGCCGGGGTGGCAGAGCTGAGCATGCTGAAGCGGCGGATCTCACCGGTGCGGGCGATGTCCTCGAAGAAGCCGGCAACGAAGCACAGCCGGATGAGCGCGTTCTCGTCCAGGCTGCCGGTATCGGCGAGGTAGGTGTCGACGGTGGCCAGCAGCTCCCGGCCCGCCGTGTGCAGGGCCTTGCGGACCCCACGCGCCGGTGCGCCGCGCAGCGGTCCGTTCTCGTCGAGGAACATGACACCGGCGACAACAGCCAGTCCGAGCCGCCCGCCGAGGCTGAGGCGGAGGCGGTAGTCGATGGCGTGCCCGAGGGCCGACCAGTTCGGGTACTGCACGTCGATCGGCTGCACGGGGTGAGGGAGGCCGGCGATGCGCGCCTGGTAGTCGCCCACCAGGTTCTGGCTGGAGGGCAGGTGGGCGGCCATGAACTGCGAGATCGGTGAGGAGTCGTACTTCAGCTGCCCGGTCAGACTGAGCTCGATCATCGGCCGGCCGGACACCGTGCCGTCCCGGCCGGCGTCGGCCATGGTCTTTTCGTACTCGTCGATCCAGGCAATGCCCTCGGTGTCCAGCAGATGGCGGGCGCGGGTGACCGCGACGTAGATCAGGCGGGCCTCGCTCGCATTCAGCGCGCGCTGCAGACCGTCGTCATCCACCGATGGAGCCATGAAGCCCTTGCCGATGCGTACCGACGGCCACTCCCGTCCCTTGGCCTTGTGCGCGGTGGAGACGGTGACCTGCGCCTTCTCCTGTGGGGAGAGACGGTCCACCGCGGCGATGATCTGGTCGGGGCCGTAGGTGTCGACCAGCTGCACGATCGCTTTGAGGTCCTGGCCGGCCTTGTCCTGCTCGGCGTACTCCTGCACCTCGCCCCAGGAGGAGAACAAGAACAGCTCCGGGTGGCTGGTGCGCTGGCCCGCCTTGAGCTCGAGTGCGGCCTTGGCGATGCGCTGCAGCGCGCTGCCCCCGCCGGTCAGCGCCACCGGGATGCCGAGCTCCAGGTAGGACAGGACTTCGCTCATCGCGTCCACGTTGCCCCGGCACAGCACCGCCTCGGGCTGCGCCACCTCGCCGACGCGGGAGCCGGGGCCGTGGCCGGTCAGCTGCATCTCCGACTCGGCGTGTCCCAGCCACCGGTTGGCCACCTCGGCGATGGCCGGGCCGAAGCGGAAGGACTGGGTCAGGCGCAGTTGCTCGGCGGGGAAGCCGGTCATCACATCGCGCGCGTTGCGCCAGCCGTAGATCTGCTGGGCCGGGTCCCCGACACACACCCGCTGCGCTTCCTGGGCGAGGAAGACCTCCTCCAGGACGGGGTTGGTGTCCTGGGCCTCGTCCAGCAGGACGAAGTCCGCCCCGAGCTGCGGGGAGGTCATCGCCCACAGCTTCATGTAGTGGTCGTGCTCGAACCGCAGCCGGCCCGCGGGCGAGCAGATGTCCTCCCACGCGCGATGTGCGTAGGGCAGCAGGTTGCGGGCGAGATAGTCCTGGCCAGGACCGTCGAGGCCGTTGACCGGCTCCATGTGGCGGGCCATGACCTGCCGGTCGGTGGTGTAGCAGAACTTGCGGACCATGCCCATCACCAGGCGCGCAGCGTGAGTGACCTTGATCTGGCGGGAGCCCACGTCAAGGTCGCGGGTGATGCCGAGCAGGCGGGCGGTGTGCTTGGCGGGGATCCTCGCCGAGGCATCCAGACGCTCACGGTAGTGGTGGCCGACGGCGCGGAAGGCCAGGGAGTGCGCGGTACGGCACTCCACATTGGACCCGAATCGCCCGCGGGCGTCGTCGGCGATCGCCCGGTTGAACGCCACGTACAGCCCGCGTTTGCGGGTGGCGGCGCCCATCAGGATCAGTGTGGACGTCTTGCCCGTCCCGGCACCTGCGACCAGGGCCAGGTCCCGGCCGGAGGCGAACACCTCACGGGCAGCCTGCTGCTCCTTCGTCGGCTCCATGGCCATGAACTCCTCTCTGGGAAGCGCGGCTTCATGTACCGCAACCCCAGAGGTTGAACCAGTTGATGACCAACCGTCAATACAGTCATACGTTCGGTAGCCAGTTCTGGCCGAATTCAGGACGGGCCGCACAAGGCAGCGCCGCGGACCTGTGCGCTGCCGGTTTTCCCTCCCTTGGACGGTGCACCCCCGTCGCGGCAATCAGTGCAGCGAACTTTCCTGATTGCGGGTGGAGTTGTCAGTCCCGGTTTCTATGCTGCCGTGGGAACCGCTGGGCACCGCGCTGATGCCCGGCCACACGATCAAATGGGAGGTGCGGCATGCCGACGTGTACCCGCCGGGCCAAGTCAACCCGGCGCTTATGCCGCCGAGTGGCCCGCTACGACGATCTCCCCGCCCCTGTGGTGGCGTGTGCCAGCCACCTCACGCCGGCGGAATGGGCTGCCTGCCAGGAAGCCCGCGCCCGGGCAAACGCCGAGCACGCCGCCCGCCGGACAGCGGAAGTGGCCGCATGCGAAGAGCAGGGCGAAAAGGCGTAGCCGGCGGCGACCGTGGCGCACCGTGTCCCACGGCCGTGCACCGGCCAGTGCATCTCCCAGGAGCGCGCCTAGGGCCGCGAAGCCGACAGCGCCTCCAGCCTGTGCGTGACCTGCGACGGCTACGTGTGCGTAGCCGGCGGCAAGCCGAAGTCGACGGCATCTTCGACCTCTGCGGCCGGTGCGCGGCGTTCGAATCGGAGATCGGCCAGAAGCCGGACGCGGTCTGGGACGATGAGATCGACACCGGGCCCGAGCCGCGCATGCGGCTGACCGCGATGGTCAACCAGCTCGTCGCGGCCACCGGTGCCACACACCGCGACGTCAACGCCCGCATCAACCAGACCATCGGGGTACGCACCCGCGTCGGAGCCGACGAGCAGGTGATCCGCCGGGCCGCACGGGCCGCCCGCGACTGGCTGGAACAACTTTTCCCAAGCCCCCAGCCGGACGCCACCGCTGCACCCGACGTGCCCGATCCCGGCGGAAGGACAGTGCCCCGGAGCACGCCGAGCCCTCTGCGCAGGCCGAAGGCGCTGCGCTCGCGCGCGGCCTGGTACTACGGTCAGCGCCCATGGACCCCCCAGCACCACTCCCGGCCGACGACGCCGTGGGCGAGCACGCCGAGCTGACCGTGACCGTGCGCCTGACCGGCCAGAGCGCCAGGCGCCTGCGCCGCGCGGCCGAGATCCAGCAGCGGCGCCCGTCGAGGGCAGGAACTCGCCGCGTCCGACGGCACGGTGATCCCCCTGCACCGTCCGCGCGGCTCCGCCCCCGATGAGGAAGGCTGACCGCCAGCGCCCCTGACCGTTGCGCGGGCAACCGCGGCTCCGGCATGGATACGCGCACCTGGTTGAGCACAGAGAATCGTACGCGGTGGTGCACGGCGAACGAAGCCGAACGCGACTGGGGGCACCTCTGTGCTTATCCGACAAGGCGGCACGGTGATCGCGGCCAGCCTCGCCGACAAGCACGCCGAGCGGGGCGCGTTCAACCTGCACGTCACCGACGAGGTTCACCTGTCCGACCTCGGCGCCCGCCCAGTAACTGCTGGGCGGGCAGAGGCAAGGCATCACGGGCGCTGTCACCGACGCGCACCACTCCGAGGAGGACAACACTATGTCGGGGGAAGCCCTGTCTGGATCGCGGTCACCAACCCGGTCACCAGGTTCGCTCGTTCGGGCATGCTCTCGACCAGCAAGTACTCGTGGTCGGCATGGGCCCCAGCACCGACGGCTCCGAGGCCGTCGAGGGTCGGCACCCCCAGCGCGGCCGTGAAGTTGCCGTCGCTCCCGCCGCCCACGGCCACGGCCTCGATGCCGGGCAGCAGCCGGCTCGCCACCGCGAAGAGCTCCGCCGCCGCGGACTGCGGCATCGGCGGGCGGCCCACGCCACCCCGCACCTCGATCACGGCTCCCTCGACGTGCGGAGCCAATGCCGCGAAGGCCGCTTCGACGCGGTCCTTCTCCTCTCCCGACTCGACCCGCACATCCACGACCACGGTCGCTTCAGCTGGAACGACATTGCTCTGAGTTCCGGCTGAAGCGATGGTCGGAGTGACCGTGGTACCGGCTTCAGGACAGCTCATCGCCTCGATGCGGAGGACCTGGTGAGCGGCTTCGACCAGGGCGTTCACGCCGGCTTCGGGTTCGAGACCGGCGTGTGACGCCCGGCCGGTGATCAGCACTTGAAACGTGCCGCACCCCTTGCGGCCGGTCTTCAGCCCACCACCCTCGGCCGCGCCCTCGAACACCAGCGCCGCGCCGCACGCCCGTGCGCGTTCCTCGATGAGGTCCCGCGAGGTGTGGGAGCCGTTCTCCTCGTCGCAGGTCACCAAGATCTCGACGCCGGTCAGATCCTTGAGCGCGGCCAGCCCGTGGATCGCCTGCACCAAGCCGCCTAGCATGTCGAAGACGCCCGGGCCGGTCACCCGTCCGTTTTCGACCGTGAACGGGCGGCGCTCCAAAGTGCCGAGCGGGAACACCGTGTCGTGGTGTCCGAGGATCAGCACCCGGGGTTCACCGCCGCCCGACCAATGCACGTGCGGACCCGCCTCGCCCTCGACCAGGATGGCCCGGCCGCCGAGGCGGTTCGCCAGGATCCCGGCGACCGCCTCGGCCGACCTGGCCAGGGCGATTGGATCGCCGGAAGGCGATTCGATCTCGACGAGAGTCCTGAGGTCGTCGAGCATCGCGTCGACGGAGAGGGGAACGGCCGTATGGGTGATCATGGCACGACGATATCCGGACAACAACGGGACGACCTCGCTCACGAGGGTGTGAGCAGGACACTGTTGACCGCGGAGCCCTGCTGGGCGTTGACGATCAGCCCGCCGCCCGGGGCACTGTGCCGGACGAAGACGTTTGAGATCTTGCGATCGAACATCAAAGGCCCCAGGACAAAGGGAACCGGCTGGGTGTGCAGCTGCCTGGTCCGGTCGTCCAGGAATGTCATCTCCAGTTGGTCGGCCCGCACCAGCCTTTGCAGGACGTGGTCCTTCGTGTCCATCGCCGCCTTCAGCGCAGCACGCCAGACCTCGGCCGGCTGTGTGTGTCCCAGCAGTATTCCGGCGCCGCCATGACCGTGCACGGGCTTCAGCACCCACTGCGTCTGCTCGGCGGCCGCCTCGCTGACGATCTGCTCGTGCTCCGGTGAGGCCATGACGGTGAACGGCACGTGCTCGTGCACGAACTGCCGGTCGGCGGGCGGCAGTTCGTCGATATCCGTCCACAGCCAGGCCAGGACGGTCTTGTTGCTCAGCAGCCAGGTCGCTTCCGAGGTGTGCAGGTGGATAGTGCCGCGACGCGCGGACTCGATCACGGCGGTGAGCCCGTCGCACGACGGTTCCGAGCTGGTGACGAACAGCCTCAGCACGGCGTCGACCTGTCGGTCTCCGGCGAAGAGCCGGTACTCGGCGTCGTTGTGCAGATCACGCCACGGGCAGGGAAACGCGGTGATCCCCTGCCGCCGGGCGCTCTCGACCATGGGCCGGTGCCGGTCGATCCGCTCGTCCTCGTTCGTCGCCCCAGCCAGGATGCCGTACTGGTACAGCGGGATGGCAACCGTCGGATCATGGTCGAACTGGGCCCGGATCTGCGCGAACCGAGCGTCCACCGCGGACGGCGGCGCGGCGAACCCCCGGGTGGGCAGTTCTTGCTCGTAAAGGTCAAGGAACCGGCGGGAGACCAGGTCCGCCTGCGCGGTACCCGCCACCGCGCCTTCGATGTTGACCTCCAGGAACTTGGGCGTTCCCGAGGCCAGCACCACGTCGGGGCGAGACGCGGCGAGCAGGTGCTCACCGAGCGGTTCGTCCCGCCTCAGCATTGGCACCTCGCTGTCGGGAAGACCGAGCACATCCTGCAGCTCGCCCGCAGTGCGGGCCCGCCGCATGCACGTGCGCAGGACGAGCTCACCGAGCCGGTCCGCGAGCTCGCCGAGGTCCCGGTAGAACGCTTCGCGCAGCACAACCGGCCGGGCCGGCCACCATGGTCCGGCTGCGCCCGCGACACCGTCGAAGACGCCGATCGTGTGCTCGACGGCCAGCCCCAGCGCCCGCTCCTGCCACGAAGGCGGAAGAGAGCTCCAGAGATCCGTCCCCATCGGGGGTGGATTCATCAGGTCCACTGTCTGACCTTTCTGCCTGCCTCGGACCGAGGCGGCGGTGAACGGAATTGTGGGTCACGCGGTCGCGGGTACGGCCGGGAGTTCCCGCATGGTTCGCAAGGGCGAGGCCAGCACCCACAGCGCCGAGAACAGCATCCCGGCCGCGGCGACGGCCAGCCCCGTGCGGGCGCCTGCCCAGTCGCCTAGGGCGCCGCCGGCCATTCCGCCAAGCGGGAGCACACCCCAGATGAGGAACCGCACAGTGGCGTTCATCCGGGTCATCATCTCCGGCGGGCACTCCTGCTGCCGGAAGCTGATCTGCGCCACGTTGTAGAGGATCAGTCCGTAGTTCAATACGAACCACGGGACGGCGAACAACAGCACACCCCACCCGGACGAGCTGAGTGGCATCAACAGGCCGAACGGCATGCAAGTCACCAGGGCGAGCCACATCACCCGGGCCGAACCCAGCCGCTGAGCGACCATCCGGGAGGTCATCGCCCCGGCAAGCCCGCCGATTCCACCGGCGGCCATCAGCGCCCCGACGGCCCACTCCGGCTGCTTCAGCTCGTCCACCAGCATCACCACGAGCAGCGGAGAAGCGATGGCATAGCAGAGGTTAAACGTCGCCGAGCAGCACGTCACCGCCCGCATCAGCGGATCGGTGAACACGTAGCGCAGCCCCGCCGCGATCTCCGGCAACATCGGCGCGCGTTCCCGTACTACCGGGAGCACCTCCTGGCGGATTCGGCTGAGGCTCACCGCGGAGACGACGTAGCACAGCACCTGCACACCCACCGCGTTCACGGCGGACAGCAGGCCGGCCAGACTGCCTCCAGCGGCCGGGCCCGCCACCTGGGGCACCGAACGGCTTGTCTCCAGCCGCGCGTTACCCGCCATGAGATTCTCCGGCTTCACGAGAGCTGGCAGGAACGAGAGGTAGGCGACGTCGAACATCACCGAGGCGAAGCCGAGGAGCAGGCCGACGGCCAGCAGGTGGACCATCGTCAGTGCTCCCGCCCACCACGCCAGCGGAATGCTCGCAAGCAGCGCGGCGCGCACGATGTCGGCGGTGACCATCACCGTGCGCGGCCGCATCCGGTCCACCCACACCCCGGCCGGGAGGCCGATCACCAGGAACGCCACGCTCTGGATCGCGTACAGCGCACCCAACTCGAACGGCGTCGCTGACAGCGTCGTCGCCGCCACCAGGGGCAGGACGACGCGGCTGACGTAGGTGCCGAACTGACTCGCGGATTGCGCCACCCACAGGTGGCGGAACCCCTGGTGCTTCATCAGGCTCATCAGGCGAACGCCACGAACACCTCGCGCGGGCCGCAGAACGGCAACCGCCCGTGCATCACTGCCCGGTTGTCGACCAGCAGGACGTCGCCGGCTTCCCAGTTCACCGGCACGGTGCAATCGATCAACGTCTGGCTGACAACCTCGATGTACTCGGCGGGGATCTCCGTGCCGTCACCGAACATCGCGCCATAGCCGAACCGGGTCCGCCAGCGATCCATGTTCGTCACGTCCGGGGTGACGCTCTCGTCCTTGCGCCAGATGTGTGCCTGGTTGAACCAGGCCATCCGGTGGTCCGAACCCACTTCCACCGCTCCCGGCGTGCGGTTGGTGGTGAGCAGGCCGAGGTCCGTCCACTCGGCCGAGGTGTAGCTGGACCGGCACAGCTCCATGACCTTCTCGCGGGAATCGGTCTCGAAGGTCTCGGGCCAGGACTTGATCCCGCTCGGATCACCGCTGTCATTCGGCAGGTGCTGGATGTAGGTCACGCCCTTGGTCCGGAACTCATCGCGGATCTCCGCGGGCAACGACAGGTACACACGATGCCCGTCGATGATCGTGGTCGCGCCGCCTTCGTCGGCAGGGCGGCCACACGCGAAGCAGAGCGTCGTGGGGTGCCAGGGTGCGTAGGAAAGCTCGTTGTGCGCGCGGAGCAGCCGGGACGGGCTCGGTCCCGCGGCGTTGTAGACAAAGCCCTTTTCCGCCTGCCGTGGGGCGTCGCCGCCCCGGTAGGGCGCGAGCTCGCCGAGCAGGCCCTGGGCGGTGCGCTCGAAGTCGTCGACCGTACGCACGCCGAAGCCGCGGAAGAGCACCGAGCCGGTCGTGTCGAGCAGGTCGCGGGTGGCCGCCCGCTGCTCCGTCGTCAGGTTCGCCAACAGGTCCACCGTGCCCACGGCCTCCCCTTGCTGGCGGGCCATCGCCGGAAAGCCGGCTTCGAAGGTGATCGAGTCGAGAATGTCAACGGTCGTCATGAATTCCATCCGTTGTTGTTGTGAACCCAGGGAAACGCGGTCGTCAGGCCCCGTTTTCGGCTGCCGCCTGCAGGGCGCCCTCAAGGGCGTTCAAGAAGCTCTCGTCGGTCTGCTCGTCCTGGGCCAACGACAGCGTCACAAACCCGGACTTCCCGATGTACACGCCGCGCTCGAGCAGCTCGTGGAACAGGAACTGGACCCGGCGCCGGTCGGCTCCCGCAAGGTCGGCGGCGCAGCGGACCTCGCCGTCGACCGGGTGGATGCTGATGAGCGAGCCCCACCCGGTCGCCTGGAAGCCCTGGCCGCACAGCAGTTCGCCGGCCTGTTTGCGCAGCCGCTCACCACGCTGGTGCAGCTCGTCGAGGCTTTCCGCGGTGAGCACCCGGTTGAGCATCGCCGCCGCCGCGGCCATCGAGAAGCGGTTGTTGTTGAAGGTTCCGGAGTGGTCGAAATGCGGCTCGTTCGTGCGGCTGAGCAGCCGCATGATGTCGTTGCGGCCACCGACGGCACCGAAGCCGAACCCACCTCCGATGTACTTCCCGAGGGTCGTCAGGTCCGGCCTGATTCCCAGAACGGACTGTGCGCCGCCGACCGCCGTCCGGGACGTCTGCACCTCGTCGAACACGAGCGGGACGCCGAACACGTCGCACAGCTCCCGCACTCCGCGCAGGAACGCGGGATCACCGGGGATCCGGCCACCCGAGCCGAGCATTGGCTCGATCAGCACACAGGCGAACCGCCCGTGGTGGGCCCGAAACGCCGACCTAACCGATTCGAGGTTGTTGTAGTCGCAGACGACCGCGTCGAAAGGCACGTTGAGCGAGGAGCCGTCACGGCTGAAGCTCAGGAAGCCGCCGTGGTATCCCCCGTCGAAGGCCAATACGGTGCTGTGTCCCGACCACTTGCCGGCCAGCGAAACGGCCGCCAGGTTGGCCTCGGTCCCGGAGCTCGTGAACCGTACGAGGTCCATCGACTCGTACCGCTCGCACAGACGGCGAGCCACTTCGGCCTCCTCGGGCGCGACCGCACCGAACGACCACCCGCTGTCGAGCACGGACTCGACCGCCTCGCGCACCGCCTCCGGGTTGTGCCCGGCCAGCCCGACGCTGTAGTCACCCAGGTAGTCGAGGTATTCGTGGCCGTCGACGTCCCTCAACCGGCAGCCCCAAGCAGCTTCGACCGCGAACGGGAAGGGCGCGAAATCGAGTACGGATCTCGTGATCCCAGAGGGCAGGTATGCCGCCGCGTCGGCGTGCCGCCGCTCGCTGACCGGCCGCTTGCGCGCATAGCGCGCGTACAAGGCCTCTAACGCCTCATCCAACATTCAGCACCTCGAGCCTTTTCTGTAGGACTTCTTCATGAGCCACCGGTCCCGGCATGCAGGACCATGGAAGCCGCAGGAGGGCGGCCGCGGACCTGCCGTCGACGCTGCTTTCCTGGAGCTCGTGCGGGGCCACCAGCAGGGAACGGAGGAATGGCACATCCTCCGGCATCGCCGACAGTTGCGGGAGGTATCCGTCCAGATCAGCTGCGGCGACACCCAGTTCGAGGGCGGTCCGGGTGACATCGGCCTCGTACTGCTTGGTGACGGGCAGGGCCGCGCCGGCGGCATCGGCGAGCCAGCGGATCGTCCGTAGTCCCGGCAGGTCCTCGCGTATCAGCCGCGACTCCCGCAGCTCATCCAGGGAGCCGCATGAGGTGGACCGGTAAATTTCCCGGCACGACTGCATCATTTCGTAGAAGTCGGACCGGTACGGGAGCCCGTACTGCCGCTCGATGATGTGGGGGAACGTCTCCGTCTCGACCCCGTAGGCCGCTGCCAGTTCGACCCTCTCCTCGTCGAGCGCGGCCAGCAACGGAGCGAGTTCCCGGTCAATGCCGTCGGTGTAATGCAGGTACTTGCGGCCGGCCCGGGTCTTGGCCAAGTTCCGTGCGTGAAACGCCACACCGATGTGAATGATGTAGCCGAGCGGGTCGAACAGGAGCCCGATGCCCGGGCGAACCACCACATCGGGCCACGATGGTCTGCCGATTAGCGCACCGAGCGGGAACAGCGTCCGTACCCGTTCGGCGGCGATGTGCGGAGTCCTCGAGTACACCGACACGTTCACTGACAGCTTGCGCTTGTAGGCGATGTGCCGGCCGGAGATCCGGGTCCCGTAGAACGAGTCCTCGACCAGGACGATCGAGGTGTTGCGCAGGCGCGGAGTGCGGCGCACCCAGTCGGCGACGACGGGCTGCCCGCCCTGTCCCGCCCGGACGAACGTCACCACCTTGCCCGCCAGGGAGCGAAGGCCGGCGATGCGACGCATCAGCTCCAGGCGCAGCACCGGGATGTCGGGGACGGTCACGATGATGTGCTCGGCACGCTCCAGCAGGGCCTCGGCCTCTTCGCCGTAGAGGGATCCGAAGTGCTCCTCCCGTAGCTCGACCCGGTCCTGCTGGCCATCCATGAGATTCGTCCGGGTCACCGGGCCGCGCGGACGGTCTCCGGCGTCCCGGACGAACAGCAGCTTCGGCCGGAATCCGTGGGTCTCTTCGGCGGCCACGAGGTCCGTGAGCAGGGTCAGGCCGACGTGCCCGCCGCCTATGACGATGATGTCCGACATCTCGCTTAGCCCTCGAGGGAGATCATCGTGCGGCCGTGGTGCTCCACCACGCTGTCGGGCACGACGTAGGAACGCAGCAGGAGCCGACGGCAGGCGCCCGAGTCGATCGGGTCCCGGCCGTGCAGGCAGTGGTCGTTCGGGACGATCAGCGCCTCTCCCTGGAGCGCAGCGTGCCCTCGCACCCGGCCGACGGCAAGTGCGGCGTCGTGCAACTGCTGGTGCGCTGCGGCAGCCGCCGCGCGCAGTTCACCCTCCAGGTGCGCCGCAGGGGTGAACGCCGAGAAGTTGAGCCGGACAACAAGCTTCCCGGCGGCTTCCTCCAGCAGGGGCATCTTGCGGACTCGTTCGTACTTCCAGCCCAGTGATGATCCCGAGCGGGCCTCAAAGACCGGCGAACGCAGGATCTCGATCGCTGCGGGGTCGAGGCGAGCCGCCACTTCGGTCGCCGGAGCCAGCAGGGTGCGCGGCACGACCCCCTCGGCCATGTGTGGAACCAGGACCAGCGTCCTGGGCCGGCAGACGTCACTCGCCCACGCCAGGTCGTTGTGCATGGCCAGCAGGTCGGTTCCCGCGCTCTTCTCACGGGACAGCTCGGTCGCCCGAATATCAGTGATGTAGGAGCCGTTGTAGTCGCTGTAGGCGACACAGTTCCCGACTGTCTGGCCAATCAGCAAAGCCAGGATCTTGCTGTGCTCGACGTTCTCGAATTGCGGCAGATTACTCAGCAGGACGGGCTGCCCCTCGGCTGATTCGTACGTTTCGCGGATCCAGCCGATCGGTGTGTCGACGTGCTCCTTCAGGAAGGTCAGGTAGCGGTACTCCGTCTGGCCGGGGCAGTTTTCTAAGACCTTGTACACCACGTCTTCGACCAGTGCGCGTTCGGCGTCCTTGAGGACAACACGAGTCGTCGGCCCAGTTTCCTGCATAGCTCAAATCCTTTGTGAAATCGTGGGCATTTCGCCACAAATTGGCCCGCGAAGCGTTTCTGCGGGCATGGAAGCGATCACGTTTGTGCTGTGAAGTTTCGTGTTTCGGTGACACGGAGGGTTGGGTGGGTGCTGAGGGCGTCCCTGTCGGCAGGCGACTCCGGCACCACCCTTCTCAGGCGGCGGATCTTCCGAACCGGGACGCAAGCAGAACAGTCATACCTCCCCTTCCGGCGAGCCCGTCCACTTACTCTTCCGCCCTGGCCCGCCACTGCGGAGCCGTGGACCAGAGGTCTCGTCGAGCACCCTGCCGCCGACTGTAACCATGAGGTGACCCGCAAATCAACTGTCAGTTGAATCTTTTCTCTTGACGTGAACTGTCCGTTGCCTGCACGATGAGGGCACGGGTGGAGCGCTGGCAGCTTTTACGGCCGTGCGCCGGGACGGCTCCGCCCCCCGCGCGGCAGGAGGTAGAAAGTGCCTGACGAGGGCAACACACAAGACCCAGGCACGCCCGGCACCGCCGACGACCAAGCGCCGGTGTTGAGTCAACGACTCGATCGCCTGTTCCGGATGAACCAGACCGCTGGGCAGAAGCTGACCAACAACGAAGTCGCCGAGCAAGTGCGGCAGCGCCACCCCGGTCTCCGGGTCAGCGGCGCTTATCTGTCCGCGTTGCGCGCGGGAACACGCGTGAACCCGTCACCGGAGTTGCTGGTGGCGCTCGCGGAGTACTTCGGCGTGCCTCCCGGTTACTTCCTCGACCGCGACGAGTCCGGCCGGATCACCGAGCAGTTGGAGATGCTCGAAGGGATGCGCAACGCGGGCATCCGCGGCATCGCCATGCGAGCGGTCGGGCTGTCGAACGAGAACCTCGAAGCCGTCGCCTCTGTCCTGGACCAGATCCGAAAGCTCCAAGGCCTGCCACCCGTTCACGAGGAAGCCGAAGATGATCCGACGGGACAAAAATGAATCGCGGCGGCTCCGTGGCTTCCGCGGCATGCGCCGGCGGGCTCGAACGCTGGTCGAGTCCCTCGACCTGCCTGCACCCTGCGATCTTGTGACACTCCGTGACAAAGTGAGCGCGGAGCGGAATCGGCCGATCCGGCTCGTCCCGCTGGCCATGCACGGATCGGGTCTCAGCGGCCTGTGGCTCGAAACGGACGACGCCGACCTGGTCGTCTACGAGGCGACCACCGGCGCCCAACACCGCAACCACATCATCGCCCACGAGTTCTCCCACATGCTCTGCGGTCACACCAGCACAGAGGCAGTGACGGACCAGGCGGCCACGCTCCTCTTCCCCGATCTCGACCCGGGTCTGGTCCGTCGGATGCTGGGCCGCGGCGGGTACGCCGATCGCGACGAGCAGGAGGCAGAGGTCGTCGCGACGATCATGATGGAGCGCCTCGGCCGCAGCGACCCCGGGGCGGCCGACGAGCTGCCCGCTGCCGAAGCCGACGTACTCGCCCGGATACAGAAGTCATTACGCAGGACTTGACCCGGAAGGAATCTGCGGTGGACCAGATCAAGGACTGGACGTTCCTGTCCTGCGCCGCGACCTGCCTGGCCGCGTGCATCTACATGTCGCTGGGCCTGCGCAGGAACCGGCACGATCGCGCGCTGCTCATGCTGACCTCGGCTTTCGGGTTCAAGTTCGTCTCCTTGACTCTCTCCGCCCCGGGTGTCGCGGCGATCGCCGATCAACTGATCGGCATCCCGGATCTCACCGCGCTGGGCGTGCACCTCTTCGGCGGAGCGGGGGGCAGCACCGGGATCCTCGTGGCGTTGGGCTACTGGACCTACCCGACGGACCGAGCCCGGCGGCGCGCGGTGCTCGTGTTCGCCCTCGCCGCAGTGGTGGCGGGGGTGCTGATCAGCCTGTGGCTGGCCGCCGGGTCCGCCGTGTCCGTCCAGTCGGGGAACTACCTGCTGGACAACATGGGACTGCCTGAAGTCGCCGTGTACCTCGTGCTCTACACGGTGACCTTCGCCGCCGGATTGCTCGAGATCCTGGTCCTCTGTGTGCGTTACGCCCGCGTGGCCCCCGGAGTGTGGCTGCGTCGCGGGCTGCGGATCACTGCGATCGGCGCGGCCGTCTACCTGCTCTACTGCGCGCACCGGCTGATCGGCGTGATCGCGTTGCACCTGCGCTTGGAGCTGCCTGACCTAGAGTTCATCACTCCGTTGTGTATCGGCGCCGGCGTCCCGCTGCTGGCCATTGGGCTGACGCTGCCGGCCTGGGGAGCGAAGCTGACGACAGCGTCGGTGTGGCTGCGTGACTACCGCAGTTATCAGGCCCTCTATCCGCTGTGGCGGGAGCTGTACGACCAGGTTCCGTCGATCGCCCTCGATCCGCCCAGGTCGCGGATCGCCGATCTCCTGCGGTTCCGGGAGATCGGCTACCACCTGTGCCGCCGGGTCATCGAGATCAACGATGGCCGTCTCGCGCTGCGCTCACCCACCACGGTCGTGCCGTCGCAGGCGCCCGTCCGGAGTAGCTCCGACCTCGCCGACGAAGTGGAGTGGCTCGTCCAGATGTCTCGCGGGACACGGGCCGCCTGAGACCGTCCTTAAGGATCATCACGTGAAAACCGTTGAACCGCGACGGGCCAGTTCGCCCGTCGCGTTCCGCTCCCTCGCGGCCGTCGAACGGGTCGGGAACAAGCTCCCGGATCCGTTCTGGCTGTTCTGGTTGCTGGCGCTCGGGGTCGTCGTGCTCAGCGCGGTCCTGTCGGCCACCGGGTTCAGCGTGGTCCAGGGTTCGACCGGGAAGAGCATCGCGGTGCGGAACCTGCTCAGCGCGGACGGACTGGTCGTCATCGTGGATGATGCCATGCGGAACTTCGCGAGCTTCCCGCCCTTGCCGACCATTGTGGCGGTGATGCTCGGTATCTCCGTGGCGGACCGCAGCGGGTTCATATCCACCCTCCTGCGTCGAATGGTCGCCCGGGTATCGGGCCGCTACCTGACTTTTGCGTTGTCGCTGACGGCCATGGTCGGCCACATCGCCGGTGACGCGGCGTACGTGACGCTCATCCCCATCGGCGCTATGGCATTCTGCGCCGCGAACCGCAGTCCGGTGCTGGGCTGTGTCGTGGCTTTCGTCTCCATCTCGGCCGGCTACGACGCCTCCCCGTCCCTGACCACGACCGACGCCCTGCTTTCGGGCATCACCACTGCCGCGGCTCAAACCGTCGACCCGAACTACACCGTGACACCGGTGGCGAACTATTTCTTCGGGCTCGCCTCCTCCGTTCTGATCGCCCTGGTCATCACCGTGGTAGTGGAGACAGTCCTGGCCAGGCGGCCGGACCTCGCAGTCGACCAGCCCAGTGAGGCCGGTGCCGGTGATCCGGAAACGGCGGAGCCGACCGGCCGCGAACAGCGTGCGCTGCGGGTGACCGGCCTGGTGGCTGTCGCGTTCGTCGCCGCACTGGTCGTGGTGATGATCCCGGCTGGATCACCGCTGCGCGGCCCGGGCGGGGGAGTGGTGACCTCACCCTTGTTCACCGGGATGGCGCCCGTACTCGGCCTGTTCTTCGCGATGCTCGGAGTCGTCTACGGGCGGCTCGCAGGCACGCTCACCCGGGCTCCCGAGATCGTCGCGGCGATGACCGACGGAGTCCGCTCGCTCGCGCCGACGTTGGTCCTGTTCTTCGCGATCTCACAGTTCCTGGCCTACTTCAAGTGGACCAACATCGGCGAGATCCTCGCCGTGAGCGGCGCGGAAACGCTGCGGGGGTTTCGGACACAGGGCTGGCTGGTGCTCATAGGCATCGCCGTCGTGGTCACAGTGATGAATTTGCTGGTCACCAGCGGGTCGGCGCTTTGGTCACTGGTGTCACCGGTATTTGTGCCCATGCTCATGCTGATCGGGATCGCCCCGGAGGCCACTCAGGCCGTCTACCGGGTGGCCGATTCGGCGACCAACTGCATCACGCCGATGAGCCCCTACTTCCTCATGGCGCTGCGGTTCATCCAGACCTACCGCAAGTCGGCGGGCATCGGGACGCTGGCTTCCTTCACGCTGCCGCTCGCGGGAGCCGTCTGGCTTGTGTGGATCTGCTTTTTCACCGCCTGGTACCTGCTGGGCATTCCGTTCGGCCCCGGCGCCTGAGTCCCGACCCGAAGCACAGAGGGGAACAATGATGGGGAGCAAGCAAACAGTCTGCGTCGTCGTGGACGCGTACAGCAGCGGCGCGTTCTTGCCGGCAGCCTTCTCAGCTCGAGGGTTTCCGGTCGTTCACGTGCGGAACCGGAATGAGGAGTATGCGCCGTACGCCCGAGGGGAGCAGCCGCCGGGAGTGATCGATGTCGTCGACTTCCACGGAGACTTCGACGACACCCTCTCCCGGCTCTCCGCCTACGACGTCGCTCATGTCCTGGCCGGGTTGGAAAGCGGTGTGGGGGTGGCTGATCATCTCGCACATCGGATGGAACTGCCCACCCGCAACGGGATCGGGAAGACGGAAGCCAAGAGGCACAAGGCCTTGATGGTGGAAACCTTGCAGGCGGCGGGAATCCGGCACGCCCGTTCGGAGCGCGTCACGACGGCGGCGGAGGCGATGGCGTTCGCAGCGCGCGGCGAAGGGTACCCCATCGTGTTGAAGCCGCTGCAAGGCGCCGGAACCCTCGGTGTGCAGGTCGTGCATTCGGACGACGACGCCCTGGCCTATTTTTCCAAAAACGTCGGCAGCGCGGACATGTGGGGAAACATCAACACAAGCTTCCTCGCTCAGGAATTCCTCGTGGGCGAGGAGTACATGGTGGACACCATATCGGCGGCGGGCCACCATCGGGTCGCGGAGGTATGGCGGGCGGACAAGCGGGTAGTCGACGGATCCCGCGTCTACGACCTGAGTCTCCTGCTGCCGCCAACCGACCCGGTCTACACGGTGCTCACCGACTACGTCTTCGCCGTGCTCAATGCGTTCGCCATCGCCTGGGGCCCGGTCCACGCCGAGGTGATGGTGACCCCGACTGGGCCGGTGCTTATCGAACTGGGCGCTCGGTTGCACGGTGGTATCGCCCCGTCGATCACGCTGCCGGTCTACGGTGCCAACCTGATCCTGCTGGCCGCCGCGGCGTACACCGCACCGGATCACTTCCTGGCCGCCACCGAACAGCCCCTGCCGCACCGGGCAACCTTGGCGCAAACGGCTCTGCACTGCCCTCGCGACGGGACGCTGTCCGAAGAACTCGACCTCGGCGACATCCGGCAGCTGCCGGCATTCCACTCGGTGCTCCTCCGGGCGGCGGTCGGTCCCGTCCGCAAGACCCGTGATCTTCTCACTTCGTTCGGTTCGGTTTACCTGGTGCACCCCGAAGCCAGCCAAGTACGCGAGGACTACCTGCGCATCCGCGGGCTGGAGGTGGCTGGTCTCTATTCGGCCATCGTGTGAGATCGCTGCGGGTTGGGAACCAGCAGGCCGGGGGAGCCAGCGTCACCAAGACCTACCGTCACGGCACGACTCCCGCGCCCGGTCCCCGAAGGGAGCGGGCAAGAGGCTCAAGGCGCGGCTCCCGCTGAGTCCCACACGTTCTGATCGTCCCGGTTACGGCGTTTCTGGCGTACTGAACGGCCAGTAGAGATCCCAGGTGGAGGCTCAACGCAGGGCCCGCGGGGTGTACGGCACGCGACAGCGGCGGCCGTGGAGCACCCGGTAGTGGATCGGGTCCGGGTGCCTGGGCCACGGCCGTCTCGATCGCCCGCCAGGTACCCTCTCCCGACCACGCCGCTCAGGACGTCATGAGGCGGTCATAGCGCTCGACCTGCTGAGCCAGGTCGTCTTCGGGGATGCCGGTGAAGGCGCTCATCTGGGCGTAGGACAGGCCGCTTCGGCGTCCGACCAGCGCGAGCTCCCACAGGGCCTGGTTGATCCGGGCCCTGGCAGTGCCGAGGGAGACCATGCCGAGCTCGACGCCGGTCGCGGCCGGCGCAGTGCCCTCGATCTTCAGCTCGGCCAGGTGACGCACCGCGCACGTGATCAGATCGGTGACGAACTCCGGCATGTCGGAAGGGACGTTGCCCGCCCAGGTCCGCTCATATGGTTCCGGTGGGCCGGCGTCAGCGTGCTGCTGGGAGCGGCGATCGGTGATGTACTCCCACACCCACCGGTAGGACACCGGAAGTCCGTCGGTACGAAGGTTCAGCTCCTCGTACAGCTCGAAGGCCGAGCGACGCTTATCGGGCGCCTTGGCCTGGTCTTCTTCCAGTAGCGCATCCAGGAACTGACGGGCCTCGGCCAGTCCCTCCTCGTCAGCCGGGAGGGAATGCGGCAGGGGCAGCACGGTCGAGATCGCCTCTTTCACCGTCGCTCTGGCCACGCCGTGGCGGGCGGCCAGGGAGCTGGGCAGCCTGTCGCCCGCGCGGTGGTCGCGGCGGATCGCTTCGAAGAGTTCTGTCCCCGGCTCGGCCATCGTCTACTCCCTGTCGTCTGCGGATGGGTGGGTGCAGCTGTGCCTCATGCTGCCCGGCTGGGTGCCGATGTGCTGCCCGCGCTCCGGTCTGTGGCAGCGGGCCGTGGGGAACGCGCAGTAGTCGCGGCAGGATGCCGCCTCGGGCGGGGCGCTTGGTACTCGTGCAGGCCGCAGGCGTGGGCTGCCTCGGTCACGGCTGTCTGGTCCCAGAGGCTCAGCCGCAGTGGGCGCTCGCTGTGCGCCGGCCGTTCCAGTTGCCCGAAGCGGCGCCCTGCCTCGAGCATGTCCGCTGCCCAGATGGGTGTCAGCACCTGACGGCCACGGCTTGCCCTGGCCGCAGCCGCCCCCGCGGCGGGTATCTGCAGTTGTGCGGCCGGGTGGCCGGTGAAGACCCGCGCGGCCAGCACGGCGGCGTGGACGGGGTGGGCGATGCGCGCATGCAGCCGGTGCGCGAGCACGGCGGTGTGTTCATCGGGCTCGAGCGGGAAGCGGCCGGCGGCGGGTAGCGGGAGCACCGCGCGGCCCAGGCGGCAGGCAGCCGCGTCGATGTCGCCGCGGCCGAGTGCGCGCCGCGCCGGCAGCAGGAAGCACGGCTCGCCCTCGCGGGGCGGGAACTGCCCGTCCGCCTCCCACCACGCGAACCGGTCGGCGGACGGTGGTGGAGCGGGCGTGCCCAGGACACGGTGGGCCGCGGCCAGGGTGTGCGCCTCTTCGTGCCGGAGCGCGGCCAGCGCGGGGGCGAGAGCGGGCGGGAGGGGGCCGTGGCACAGCAGGGTCAGCTGGATTTTGGTGAGTTCCCGCAGGGCGAAGAGGTACTCGAAGTGCCTCGAGCTGATGCGATGGGCCCGGGTGACGATGACGTGACCGATACGCAACGCCAAGATCCAGGCGGCGACCGCGCGCCAAGCGGTCTCGGTGTTGCCCGTCCAGTAGGCGCCGTCCTCGCTGCCAGCCAGCGGGAGGTGCTTGCCCAGGCTGCGCAGCAGGTCGTGGGCCAGAGAGGCGGGGGCACTCGCCACCGGGGTGGGGTGGACGGTGATACGGCCGGCCGCGGGGGTGTGGGCGGCCAGCGCGGCAGCCATGAAGGCGTGGTCGTCCCACGGGTCGTGCACCACGGTGAGCGGGGGCAGGCCGGGGCGGGTGTGGCCGGGTGACCAGGTGGGCTTCCACGCGCCGGTGGTGGTCTCGGGCACAGCGGCCGTACCCTGCGTCGGCATCATCGCGCTCCGGGTGGTGGCGGTGCGGCAGCGGCGGGCGTCGCCGCGGAGCCGCCGGCAATGTCCGCGTCGGCCGCAGCGACGTGGCGGTGGTCCAAGGCGGGGTGGTCGGCGGGGCCGGAGGCGTCCAGGAGGGGGTGGGCGGCCAGGCCGAGGGCAAACAGCACGTCCGGGTGGGGAGCGGGCTGTGTGCCGGAGGGGGCGAGCAGGCGTCGGTTGGCCAGGCGCGGGATCTGATCGTCGGTCAGGTCGAGGGTGAGGCCGCGGGCGGTGCGGTGCAGCAGGCGGGTGAGGGCGGCGGCCTCGCCGGGGGCGAGACAGGCGGCGGTGTGGCCGGTGTTGTACAGGTTCTGCCGCTGCTTGGGGTCTAACAGATCGGGGACGGTGGTCAGGTGGATGCTGGTGTCGGTGTGGAGGAGCCGGTGCGGGCTGCTGGGCTGCTCGAGGTGTGCGGCCAGGGTGGTGGCGGCGCGCTTCAGACGGTGCGGGGGCCACTGAAGGGCGGAGGCCAGGTCGTCTGGGTGGATGCGGTCGGCCTCGAGCAGGGCGGCGTGCAGCACGGTGGCGTGGGTGGCCGCCCCTGGGCCCTGGCGGGTGGCGGGCATGGGCTGGAGCAGGAGGGATTCGGGTGAGGTGTTCAGGGCGCGGGCGAGGGGGAACAGGGCCGCGGCGGGGAGGGTGTGCGGGGTGAGGTGGGTGTCCCAGTCGGTGGTGGGGATGCCGGTCAGCGCGGTCAGGTCCTCGTCGGTGAGCCTGCACTGAGCGGCTCGCTCACGCAGGAACGTCAGATCGAATGCGGCCGCGGACGTGTCGCCGGGCGGCGGGGGCTGATCGGTCACGTGCGTGACTCCACAAGGCGCGGCAGGACATCAGGGGTGGGTGGTTGGGGAGTGTGCAGGTACCAGCAGCGGGCTGCGGTGTGCCAATCGTCCCCCTCATGGGGGTGGACCAGGGAGGGGACCGGGAGTCCTGCGTCGGCGACAAGAGCCTCGAAGCGTGGCGTGGTGCCGAAGCAGTTCGCGAACAGGCCATGGTTATCAGCGGTGCGCGGGGTGCGGCGGCGGAAGTCCACGGCCGCGCGCAGCAGGGGGCGGGCGCGGGGCGGGATCGCGTACAGGTGCCGGGGCCCGGGCGGTTCACCGATGTTGATCCGCGAGTCGCGGTCGATGGCCACGGTGGTGCCGTCCTCGTCGACGGATCCGATCTGGGTCATCGACAGCAGCGACGTGGCGGTGCCGGTGAACAGCAGAGCCGCGATGGCGGCGGCGCGCAGCGGGTTGGGCAGGCGCACAGTGATCGTGTGCACGACGCGCGGGGTGAGGGGCACGGTAGTGAGGCCGGGCCCCGCGCAACTGGTGAGGTCGTCAGGCACGTTGAGCAGCAGCGAGCGGGCCAGGAAGCCGGCCTGGGCACCGCGCACGCGGGCCACGGTGTGCTGGACGCTGGGGCTTGAGACGGTCAAGCGGGCCAGGAACAGCCGCAAGGCCTCCGTCTCCTGCAGGGTAAAGAGGGTGGGCTCGGCCGGGTGACCGGCGCCTTCGGTGACCTCAGGTCGGGGTGGCTGAAGTGGCAGGGTGCGGGCCAGCCAGGTGCGGGCGGCGGCGTAGCCGGCGCGGTACTGACCATCGGTGTGGGCGAAGTCGGTGGTGTTCTGGCGGCGCCAGCAGTCCGCGCGGAACGCGGCCACCGAGCTGCGCGGCAGCGTCGGGAGCCGGTAGGCGTGATCGCGCGGGGGCGGGCCGGCCCGACGGCCGGTGGCGGCCGGGCCGATCGCCTCGAGAACAGCGGCCGTGCCGCGTACGGTCACCACGTCCACCAGCCCGGCGGCTGTGAGGTGTTCGAGCAGGCGCTGGAAGTCGGCCTGCTCCGGGGTGTGGGCCAGGAGGGTCAGGCGGATACCGGTGTCCGCGCGCCACGCGGCCAGGCGGCGCAGCCGCTCGGTGGTGAGGCGGTGGGCGCGCAGCACGATGACCTCATCCAGGCCGCAGGCCAGGGTCCAGCAGGTCACCGCCCGCCAGGCCGGGTCGGTGGACATCCGCTCCGCATCTGGATGGGAGAACCCGTCGCGGCCCATGGCGCGCAGTACGTCCAGCGCGAGGTAGGCCGGGCTGGTGGTGTGCGGGGTGGGATCGACGGTGATCCGGCCGCGGGCGGGATCGGCCCACTGGTAGGCGGCTCGGTGTACCGCGTGGTCGTCGTCGCCGTCCAGCAGCAGCCTCACCGGCCCCGCCGCCGGGGCCGCCGGGGGTGTAGCGGCCCGTGAAGCAGGAGCGGGGGCGGGGGCGGGGGCGGGAGGAAGTGTGGATGCGGTCATGGGCGACGTTCGCCGTCGACCCGGTCGGCCACGGCCTGCAGCATGCCCCAATCCGGCTTGCTCGCGCCGGTGGCTGCCAGAGCCCGCTGGGTGTGAAGGGTCAGCACGACCCAGCGGCGCAGACAGCCATCGGCGATACGGGCGTCCAGCGCCTTGAGGTCGCCGGGCGCGACGCTCTGCCACAGCGGGTGCAAAGCGGGAACCGCCTGCGGGACCTGGTCGCGGGTGAGCGGCCAGATGTAGGGCCAGCCGGCACTGCGGGTGGCGAGCATCCGCTGGGCGCGCAAGGAGCGTTCGCCGCGCGCCTGGGCGATCAGGACCACGCACAGCCCCTGGGGGAGGTCGTCGTGGAGGAACCGCAGGTACTCGAAGCAGGACGCCGACAGCCGGTGGGCGTCCTCGACCACGACGATCCGCGGCCCCTGGGCCAGGGCGCGGCGGATCAGCGTGTCGGCGGCCCCGGGGTCGGCGGGCGCATCGCCGCCAAGGCCAAGTGCACGGTGGAGGGCGGCGCGCAGGTCCGCCGGCGCCGGCTGAGCCCGGAAGTCCAGCGGCAGCAGCTCACCGAGACGGCGGGCGGCGGTGTGGACGGCGAAGGTCTTACCGACCCCGGCATCGCCCAGCACGCACACAAACCGGCCCTGGGCGTAGGCATCGGCGAGCGCATCGCCCACGGCAAGCATGCCCGGGGTGAGCAAGGTGCGCACACCTGGGGTGTCGAGGAAGTGCAGGCCAGGTGGGGCCGCGTCTTCCATGACGGCGAAGGGCTCGGCCGCGGCGGCCGCGCCCCACACAGCCGACGGCGAAGGCGGGGGCGGGGTGGTCAGCATCGCTTCAGGGCCCAGTCCACGACCCGGTCGTCGACCTTGTCGGCCTTGAAGTGCTCCATGCCCTTGATCACGTGCTTGGTGACCTTCACCCACTCCCGGAACGAGCCGAGCGCGTACTGGGTGTCGACCCGCTTCAGCAGCGCCTCGTCCGCGCCCCTCCACACCGGATGGGAGTCGGGCACGGTCTTGAGGACCTCGTCCTCGGTCATCGCCAGAATCTCCAGGCGGATGTAGATCCGCGAGGCCAGCGCCGGATCGCTCTGCAGCGTCTCGTACGCCTCCCGGCCGCCGACGAAGAGGATGGCGGGCTTGGGGTCGCAGTTGTCCCACAGCTTGCGCAGGAACTCGAAGTTCTCCCGCCGGTACTGCTGGGCCTCGTCACACACGATCACATACGGGCGCCGAGGAAGGGTCTCGCGCAGCAGCTTGTCAAACGCGGTCGGCGTCCCCGGCATCTTGCAGGACAGGTTCATCTGGTGGAACAGCTCCTCGCGCAGGTCCTTCGGCCCCGGGCGGGAACGGGCGAAGTCCAGCGGAAGGATCAGATCCGGATTCATCTCCTGGATCGTGGCCCGGGTGCCGAAGCTCTTGCCGAGCCCCGCGTCGCCGTAGACCACCGACATGGCCCGCGATTCGACGGTGTCGACGACGGTGTCCTTGATCTGCAGCAGCGTGTCGGTGGCGACCAGCGACGAGTCCTCAAGGCCGAGGAAGAACTGCGGGCGCAGATCCGGACGGCGCGGCGCCCCCGACTCGGGCGGCTGGGGCGGCGCGGCAGCAGTGGCGGTGGTGGTCATGCGTCCTCCGAAGACGGATCGGCGGGGGCAGTGGCCTGGCCGGGACGTACCCAGCCGGCCGGGACGGGAGTCAAGGGCTGATACGGCTCCGCGCGACGACGAAGCGCGGCAGGCGCTCGCCGGCTGGTGCCCGCGAGTTCGGCGAGCGCCTCTTCTTTGGTCATGCGGGTCGCAGAGACGGGCAGTTGGGGTTCGGTAGCCGGCAGATAACGGTCGCGTCTGCGCTCACCGGAGCGCTGCAGGGCCCGGCGCAGGTCAGCACTGTGCTCCTGGCGGTCGGCAAGGACCTTGGCGCGCAGCTCCTCGGTGGCCTCGTCGCTGAGGAACGCCCGGCCCAGGTAGCGCTCCCCGCGGAAGGTGTACAGGTCGATCTCGTGGCTGTGGTGCGGCATCCACCGCACCCGCACCTCCACCCCGATCCGGCCGACACCGTTCTCCGGCATGTAACAGCGGCCCGCGAACTCCACCCCATGACTGGTGATCTTCCGAGGCCGGTGATCGCTCTCCAGCATGAACGCCCGCAGCTCGGCCGGGGTGGGCTCGGGACGGATCTCGGTGGGGTCGGCCAGCCACGCCTCAAGCGGCGTCACCCCGGTGCGCTTCACCACATGCTTGGTGTTGTGCTCGGTGACCCACTCCCCCAGGCGCTCCACGAATGCCTCGAAGGTCAACGGTGGATCCTGGTCGCCAAGGCGTCGGCGGTGGTCAAGCAGGGGCGCCTTGGTGTAGCGGGGCAGGTCGGCGAAGAAGCGGGTCATGCTGGTGCGGTTCAGCCGCTCGATACCGCCTTTGTGGCGGGCGCTGCGCACCCGGTGCACCGGGACACCGAGGAGCCCGAAGGCCCGCCGGACGGTCTTGGACAGGAAGTCGGCGCCGCCGTCGACCCGTACCAGGTGCGGCAGTCCCCCGGCCGGCCCGTAAGGATCCTCCCGCAGCACCGACGCCCGCACCGCCGCCAGAACCGATCCCCGGTGCGCGGAACCGGCGGTGACCGCCCAGCCCATCACATAGCTGGTACCGCGGTCCTCGAACCAGGTCACCCACACCTTCGACAGCTTCTTGTCGGGCATCGCCACAACGAGCGGGGCCTGCTTGTGATCGCCCTCCCACACCTGGTTCCGGGCCACCGCCGGCCGTTGGAAGGCAGGGTCGAACCCGCGGGCGGCCGGAATACCCTCCCGCAGGCCCGCCATGAAACCCGGATCGAGGTCACGGGCGATGGCGTCGTGCAGCGTGGTCAGACCGATCGGATTCTCCCCCGCCGCCCTTGCGACGCGCACCAAGTGCTCGTGAGCGCGTTTGACGTTGCCCTGGTAGTCGGCGAGAACTTCGATGATCTCGTCGGTGATACGGAACCGGGAGCGTTCCGGCTTCTCCGGGCTGCCGGTCTCCTCAGCCTGCGCCAGCCAGCGCCACACCTGCCGCACGCTCACATCCAGCGAGTCGGCGATCAGTTTCACGTGAGCGGTCGTCAACTTCCCCGCCCCACGCAACTGCAGCAGCCGGGCCACAGCAGCGGGCCGCAACTCGTCCCGATGCCGCCCCAAGCCCGTCTCCGCAGTCTCCGAGGCGTCGTCCAGCGTCGTCACCGGTGCCAGCACCCCTGGAGTGGGCGGGCGGATAACGGCACGGTGATCACGTACAGCCTCCAACAACGAACAACGGTTACGTACGAGTCAGTTCAGCCAGGACGCACGCGAGTGACGGATGCGTCTGATGCGAGGCTATGAGCCGCGCATGGGCTTCCCGCCCAGCCGCTCACCCGAGCGGGTGACAGCAGAACGTTCCCGCCAGTTCGACGGACGCGCGTGCTATCGGGCCCTCGGGACTGCCGCGGGAATCCGGACCAGCCGGACTCCGCGGCGCCGGCACAGACGTCGCACTCCCCCGCGGCACCTGCCAGGAACCGCCGGACACACTCCGCACGCCCAGACGGCACCGTGAAGACCAGGAAGACAAAGGAGACACGGCGAACACGACACCGGCCGATACGGCTTCACGTCACTGCAATGTTCGGGGAACTGTCACCATGATCGACCGATCAACTGCCCCTTGAGCAGCGCGAACACACCTACACGTCAGTGACATACAACGCCGAACATCCCAGCGACATCACGGCCGAACCTCACACCAGCGACCGCCGCCGAGCTGTATGCGGCCGAGGCGTCCGAGGCCGCTCTCGCCGACGCGGAGGAGCTGCCTGCCTCCTCCATCGATGCCGAGCTGTACGAGCTGGAGGACGGTCGTCATGTCCCGCCGGACCGGGTGTGGGCGGACTGGCTATGCGGGGATCACCCCATCGCTCACCGGCGTGAGGTAATCCGCCAGTTCGCCAATGGCATCAACGCCGAGAACCGGCGGGTGCACCGGGCGTTCCTCGCGTCCGTGCGTGCGCTCGGAGTCGGGGTCGACATCACCGGGCTGCGCGGGGTAGAGGCGGTATGCATCGTCGGCTCCCGCAGCTCCCAGGTCGACATCGTCCAGAACATCGGACGCGCCTTGCGGCCCAACCCTGACGGCAGCGTGAAGACCGCGCGGATCATCATCCCTGTCTTCCTCACCCCTGGCGAGGATCCCAAGGACATGGTCGCCTCTGCCAGCTACCAGCCCCTGGTCGACATCCTCCAGGCCCTGCGCTCGCACTCGGAACGCATGGTCGAGCAGCTCGCCTCCCGCGCCCTGACCCGCGGCACAGAGCGCCGCCGTCTCCACATCCGTCCCGATCGCGGTGCCGCAGGGACCGGCAGCGGCGAGGTGGAGGAACCGGGTGATGAGACGCAGCAGGAGGTGGACCGCGTCACCTCGATCGTGGTCAACTTCGCCCAGCCCCGGAACGCCGCCGACATCGCCGCACTCACCCGCTGCCGCGTCATCAAACCCGAGTCCCTGGTGTGGCTGGAGGGTTACCAAGCCCTGCTGCGCTGGCGCGCCGAGAACGAGATCACCGGCCTGCACGCCGTCCCCTACGACACCGAGGCGACCGTGGGCACGACGGACTTTCCCCTGGGCAGGTGGGTGCACCAGCAGCGAAAAGCGCACCGGGCCGGAGAACTCAACTCCCACCGCAAGGAGCTGCTGGACGAGGCCGGGATGGTGTGGGAACCGGGCGATGAAGCGTGGGAGGCCAAGCTCGCCGCGCTGCGGTCCTACCGGCGGGCCACCGGGCACCTCGCGCCCCGGCAGGACGCGGTGTGGGGCGAGGTCGAGGCGATGGTGCCGATCGGCCAGCATCTGGCGAACCTGCGCCGGAAGGGCGGCCTCGGGAAGGACCCGGAACGGGCCGCCGTACGCGCGGCGCAGCTAACCGCGATCGACCCGGACTGGAACTGCCCCTGGCCGCTGGACTGGCAACGCCACTACCGCGTCCTCGCCGACCTCGTCGACGCCGACGGCGTCCTGCCCCACATCAAGCCGGGCGTCGTCTTCAACGGCGACGACCTGGGCAAGTGGCGGTGGCGGCAACAGGAGCCGGGCACCTGGGCACAGCTGTCGACCGAGCAGCGGGAGCGGCTGACCGCGCTGGGCATCAAGGGCCCTGAGGCCCCTTCTCCCGCCCCCGCGGCCGCGCGTGCGGCGAAGGGCAAGGCGCAGCAGGCGTTCCAGCGGGGCCTGGCGGCCCTCACGCAGTGGGTGGAGCGGGAAGGCGCGGACCGGCCGGTGCCGCGCGGAGCCAGCGAACAGATCACGGTCGACGGCGAGACGGAACCGGTGATCGTGAAACTGGGCGTATGGGTCTCGAACACCAAATCGAGGCGGAACAAGCTCACCACCGAGCAGCTGGACGCGCTGCGGGAACTGGGCGTGGAATGGGTGTGATGGAGCAGGTCGCCTTGTAGCCATTACCTGATGGGATGCGCGTCGGTTGATGGTGCGTGTGGCAGCAAGGCTCCTCAGCGCACCGGGCGGTTGCTGATCCCGGTCTGTACAGCGCCCGTTTCCTGGATCCCTACGGTGGAGAACAGCGGATGCCGTGGGGCGAGGCCGCTCGCGTCGTGTGCTTGGAGGACTGCGGCCCGGTACGTCCGTTTCCCCTACGGCTTGGCCGCCGTTTCGCGCCGGGCTGGTGGTGGTCGGCTACCACCGGGCGGCTGGTGCACTACGGGTCGGGTGTCATGCGGACCCAGGTGATGCTGCTGGACCATGATCCTTCCGTGATGGCGATGGCATGTCGCCCTGTGGAGCTGTCCTGGAAGGAGTCCGATGGGACCGTGGTGTCGCATGCGCCGCATCTGATGGCGCGGCTCAGCGACGGCACGGGCCTGCTGCTCGACTGCGCCGGGCGGGGGGCGATCTCGCCCCGGCTCGCACACCGCGCTGGCGTCATGGCAGCGGCGGCTCGCGCGGTGGGATGGCAGTACAGGGTTGCCACGCCTCCCGAACCGGTCGTGGCTGCCAACCTCGGCTGGCTGTCGGGATATCGACACCCTCGTTACCGGGACACCGTTCTCATGGAGCGGGTGGTGCGGGCCTTTGCCCGTCCGCATCCGCTGATCGAAGGAGCACGTGCCCTCGGAGACAGCATCAAGGTCCTCCCGGTCCTCTTCCACGCCTTATGGACCGGGACACTGTCAGCCCCGCTGAACGAGCCCTTGCATGAACGGGTGACCGTGACAGCAGGCCCGGGCGAGTGGGCGTCTGCGTGACGACGGCAGTACTTGAGGTGGGGAGCCGGGTGCGGTTTGAGGACCGCTCTTGGACGGTGGTGATGCTCGAAGGGGCCCGTGCCCGGCTGGTCGGCTCGGACAACTCCACGGCGACGGTGCTGGTGAGCTATCTGTTTGCTGCTCCTGGCTTCGAACTCGTTGGAGCGCCCCGCCGCCAGGTGCCTCCGTTCGGGCTCCTGGAGGAACTGCCTGTGCAGGCGCGCGAGCGTGCTGAAGCCTGGGAGCGGCACGTGCGCGAGGTGGAGACGGGTCTTCCTGTGCCAGGGCAGGGCGGTGTGCCGCGGGCGGAGTTCGATCCGGCGCAGCGGACTGTGGCGGAACGGGAGGAGGCCAAGGCGGCGGAGTTGACCGCGGCGGGGCAGCCGACGAGTGCTGTGACCGTGCGGCGGATGCGGGCCCGTTACCGCGAGAAGGGGTTGTGGGGGCTGGTCGACCAGCGCACGGCGCGTAGGCGTTCTGTGGTGGGACGGGCCGATGAGCGTGTGGTCGCTGCGGTCATTCAGGTGCTGGAGGCGCAGCGGGAACGCTCCAGTGGCACGTTGAGCCGGCTGCGGCGCATGGTCGGGTGGGTTCTGGAGGAAACCCATGGTCCGGGCGTGGTGGAGGTGCCGCCGGTGACGACGTTCAACCGGCTGGTGCACGCGCTCGCCGATGGCCATGGGCTGCTGGGGTCGGCGGCGCAGCAGCGGCGGCGCACCTCGCGGCCGGCTCCTCCGTTCACCCCGACTGTGGCCCTGCGGCCGGGTGAGCTGGTGATGCTGGACAGTACGCCGCTGGATGTGCTGGTGGTGCTCGCCGACGGGGTGACGGGCTCGGTTGAGTTGTCGATTGCGTTGGACGTGGCAACGCGCAGTATCTGTGCTGCGGTGGTGCGTCCGGTGGGCACAAGATCGGTGGATGCGGCGGTGCTGCTGGCGCAGATGGTTACGCCCATGCGGATGCGCCCGGGGTGGGAGATGGCGCTGGCGATGTCCCGGTCAGTCATCCCCTATGAGCGGTTGGTGTCGTTGGATGCGCGGCTGGAAGGGGCAGCGGCCCGGCCGGTGATCATGCCGGAGACGGTGGTGGTCGACCAAGGTGCGGTGTTTGTCTCCCATTCCTTCATTGCCGCGTGCGAGAACCTGGGGGTGTCCGTTCAGCCGGCGCCGCCGGCCAACGGCCCGGCCAAGGGCCATGTCGAGCGGACGTTCCGCACCATCGGAGACCGGTTCTCCCAGTACGTGGCCGGCTACAGCGGCTCGGATGTCACCCGGCGCGGCACGGGCGTTGAGGACGAGGCGTGCTGGACGCTTGCGCAGGTGCAGGACCTGCTGGATGAATGGCTCGTCGCCGACTGGCAGTACCGCCCGCACGCGTCGCTGCGCCATCCGCTGGCGCCGAAGATCGCCCTGTCGCCGAACGAGATGTGGGGCGCGCTCGTGGGAGTCACCGGCTATATCCCGGTGCCGCTGAGCGCGGACGACTACATCGAGCTCATGCCCGTCAAGCGGGTGGCCGTCAACGACTACGGCATCCGCTTCGACTACCGCACCTACGACCACAAGGTCCTCAATCCGCATCGCGGGGACCGGTCGGGCGCGCCGGACGGCAGATGGGAGGTGCACCACAACCCCTACGACCCCAATCAGATCTGGGTGCGGCTGCCCACCGGGTGGGAGGAGGTGCCGTGGATCCACCGCGGCTGTGTCAGCCTGCCCTTCACCGACTTCACCTGGCAGCACGTCCGTGCCGCAGTCGAGCGCCGCGGCGACCGCGTCGAGCACGAGCGGCAGCTCGCCCAGTGCCTGGACCGCCTCCTGCGGCGCGCGAGTAACGGTGCCGGGACTCGCCGCGAGCAGACGGTGGCGGCGCGTGCCAGCGCCGCAGCGTCCCTGGCCCGACCGGCCGTGCCGCAGGCGGTCCCGGACCCCGTGGCGGCTCCGACCCTCTCCTACGGCCTGGTGGGCGCTTTCGCCCCGATCGAGGAAGAGGATCAGGAAGGGGAGGCAGGATTCGAGGACGGCTGGGACGAGGACGACGGCCTGCTGCCCGGCCCCGCTGACGCCGATGAGCCTGCCGGAGGCGAGCGGCCAGACTCCCCCGCCCACGTTCCGCGCCCGTCCCGGATCTATGACGCCCACCAGGAAGCAGCACAGTGGTGACAGACACCCCTGCCAACAGCACTCTTCATGACGGAGCGAGGGCCGCGGCGTACGCGCCGCCGACCACGCGGGACGGCTGGCAGCAGTTCGTCGCCACTCCCCCGCTGCAGCCCCATCCGGCCGCGGACGAGGACTGGTCGCTGGAGGAACGGCTGGACTACCACTCCCGGTTCGTGGTGCTGACCACCCCGGCCATGGAACGCATCTCCCTGTCGCTGCGGCGCCTGATGCTCCTCAACCGCCGCCAGCAGGGCACCGCACGTCGCGGCCTGATCGTCTCCGGACCGCCCACCACCGGCAAGACCACCACTCTGCTGGAAATGGGGCGTACCTTCGAACTCGCCGAGCAGCGCCGGCACCCCGGCCGCACGGACCGCCTGCCCGTGGTCTTCCTGGCCGTCCCTCCGGCCTCCACACCCAAGATGCTGGTCAGCGAATTCGCCCGGTTCCTCGGCATCTCCATCGCGGCCCGCATGAACCAGGCGCAGATCACCGACGCCGTCTGCCATCTGCTGTGCCTGCTGGAGACGAAGCTGGTCCTCGTGGACGACGTCCACCTGCTCGACACCCGCACCCGGTCCGGCGCGGAGACCTCCGACCAGATGAAACACCTCGGCGAGCGCATCCCCGCCACCTTCGTCTACGCCGGCGTCGACGTCGACGTCGACGTCGACGTCGAAGCCTCTCCCCTGCTCACCTGACCGCGTGGCGCCCAGCTCGCCGGCCGATTCACCCTGGTCCGCAACACCGCGCTGCCCTGCGCCACCGACGAGCAACGCGAGATCTGGCGTGGTCTGGTCACCGACATGGAGCAAGCCCTGCGCCTGCGCCACCACACCCCGCACACCCTGGCGCGGCACGCCGACTACCTCCACCAGCGCACCGGCGGCGTCATGGGCAGCCTCTCCCACCTCATCCGCGAAGCCGCCCTGACCGCCCTGCTCGACGGCAGCGAAAAGATCACCAAGAAGCTCCTGGCCGGCATCCAGCTCGACATCCGCGCCGAACAACAAGCCCGCCCGCCCCGAAAACGCCTCCCGCGCCCACGCAGCCACAACGCGGGATCCTGACGGAGGTCGGAGCGGCGGTGACGAAGACCACCAGCGGACAGCAGGCGCAGCCACCACAGCGCGAGCAGCCCGAACTTTCCGGGCACACAGGGGCTTGGGGCGCGGTACGGGTAGCGCCGCTGCACGGCGAGACGACGCTGTCCTACATGAGCCGAGTCGCCTCCCGCTACCGGCTCACGGCCAAAGAACTCATCGGCGCACTCGTGGACGTGGGACGACGCCCCAACCTCTTCACGGTGCGGCCCGACGGCGAAGTCGTCTTCAACGCCGAGGCCAGGGCGGTGGTCACCGCCTTCTGCCGCATGTCCGAAGAACACCTGCACCATGCCCTGCCAGCCTGGAGCCGGGAAGTCCCCTCGAGCAGGCTCGGGAGCGGGCCGGCCGCCTGGGTCCGCACCGCAGCCACCATCCCGCCGACCGGCCCCGGGTGCCGGGCCTGCACCGCGAGGGCCACACAGGGCCGGGATACAGCACGCCGTTACCTCCCACCACACGCACGGGTCTGCGTCAAACACCAGTGCTGGATGCTGGAAGCACCCGTCGTCGACGGAGCGACGGTCGGGCCCGGGCAGCTGAATCTGCGGCACGTGCCGCAGATCGCAGCGGCCCAGCGCCGTCACGCACGGCTGCTGCGGCGCTGCCCGCACGCGGCCGAAGCGTTCACTACGGCGCAAGCGATTCTCGCCTCATGGTGGGACGAGCCCTGGCCGGAAGAGACCATCTGGCCCGACCGGCTGCGGCTGATGGCCGCGGGCAACGGCCTCGCACGGCGTACCGCGGCGCGGGATGCGGTCACCTATCCCGAAGCCGTCACGCTGGCCGCGGCCCTGGCCGATACGGGCGTACAGCAGCGACTGCTCGACGAGGCGGGCCGGCATCAGCCGCACTCGCTCGCCGATGTCCCCCACCTCGTCGACGAACTGGCCCAGCGTCTTGAGCGGCCGTGGATCGCCGGTCGCCTCAGTGTGGTCACAACTGGGCCGCTGAACGCCTGGGTGCGCGCCTGTGTCCGCACCCGTGCCGGGCACAAACCGAAAACGCGCAGCATGTGGCGCGTCTCCCCACCCCACCGGCCCACCTCGGTTTCCCAGCTCCTGGCGGAAAGCAGTGACCGGGGCGGGACACCTGTGCAGCCCGAGCCTGCGCCGCTCCCAGACAGCGCCGAAGACGCTGCCCAGGGGTTCGCGCGTGGACTGCGCCATGCCCGTGCCTATGCCGCCGAGCACGGCCACCTGTGCGCGCCCAACACGGTGCGGGTCGACGGATTCGCCGTCGGCCTGTGGCTCGCCAACCAGCGCGCCGCAGGACCCGAGCTCGCTCCCGAACGCGCCGCCGCCCTCGACACCCTCGACCCGTGGTGGAACCCGCCCTGGAACCTGTGGTGGCAGCGCATCTACCACCGCGCCAAGGCACTGGCGCAGACCGGACAGCCGCTCACCCCCGAACGCGGATTCCCCGGCACCACGGAAAATCTCGGCACCTGGCTCTACGAGCAGTGCACCAGCTACAGCAGCCTCCACCCCGGACAGCAGCGACTCCTCGCCGAACTCGGCATCACGCAGGAACGAGCGCGTGGCGCAGCGCCCAGGCGCCGGAATCTCAAGGCAGCCCGGCGCACCGCTGTGGACCACGCCCGCGCCTACGGAAACGAACATGGCCACCTGTGCGCCCCCACCTCCGCACGCCAGAACGGCTTCCCCATCGGCAAATGGCTGCACAGCCAGCGAGTACGCGCACGACGCGGCCAACTCGACCCCGCACTCGACCAGGCACTGACCGACATCGACTCCCGGTGGAACCCGCCCTGGCCCACCGACTGGCAACGCGAGCACCACATCGCCCACGCCGCCGTCGCCTCGGGCAGTCTCCTCGATCCCGAAGCCGGATTCCGTAACTTCGACGACCTCACCGGGCAGTGGCTGTATACCCAGTGCATCAACTACACCGCCCTCCAGCCCGGCCAACAGCACCTCCTCGCCCACCTCGGCCTCACCAAACCCCTCGCCGCCACCGCCGTGCCCAACCCGGCCACCCGACACCCGGCCATGGAGACCGGCCTGCACTACGCCCGCACCTGGGCAGCCGAACACGGCACCCTCGACCTCTCCCGCACCACCCACCACGCCGGTTTCCCCCTCGGCCGCTGGCTGGTCCGACAACGGCACCAGGCCAACCTCCACCGCGAACTCTTCGACACCCCCTGGCCACACGAAGAGGCCCTCGCCCGCATCGACCCGTACTGGAACCCACCCTGGGGCATGAAATGGCAGCGCCGCTACCAGGCCGCCCGCGCACAGCTCACCCCCGACCACGCCCTCGCCCCGAACAAGGGCTTCCCCGGCACACCGGACTGGACCGGACAGTGGCTGTACAACCAGTGCACCGTCTACGACAAGCTCCACCCCCACCAGCAGCAGCTACTCGCCGACCTGGGCCTCACCGCTCAAAGCGCCCGCACCGCCCAGCCCCGCCGCATCCCCCAAGCCGCAGCCTTCACAGCCGGCCTCGCCCACGCCCAAGCCTGGGCCGCCCAGCACGGACACCTCACAGTCACCGGAGACACCCGCCACGACGGCTACCCGCTCGGCACATGGCTCGCCCACCAACGCAAACGCGCCGCCCGCGGACGGCTGCCCGAGGACCGCGCACAGGCCCTGGCCGCACTCGACCCCTGGTGGAACCCACCCTGGACACCGCGCTGGCAGCAAGCCTTTCGAACCGCGCGCACCCACACCACCGGCCGGCCCCTGGCCACCACTACCGACCTCGACGCCCTGCCCACAGTCACCTCGAAATGGCTGTTCACGCAATGCGCCAGCTACGACAGCCTCGACCATGAGCAGCGCCAGCTACTGGCCGGCATGGGCTTGACCGCTGAACGCGCCCGCGCCCTGGCCCCACCGCCGAAACCTCCCCAGCCATCCCGTCCGGCCCGCCCCCGTCTGAAGAACTCGCCCTCGTCCATCGCCGTTGGCCTGCCCTACGCCCGGTCCTGGGCCGCCCAGCACGGCAACCTCACCTCAGCCGGCTACCGCACCGAACACGACGGCTTCCCCCTCGGATGGTGGCTGTACAAACAACGCCGAGCCGCCTACACCCACCTGAAACGAACCGGCCAGCCCTGGCCCCACCACGACCACCTCGCCGCGCTCGACCCGTGGTGGAACCCGCCCTGGCGCGCCACCTGGAACCACAGCTGGCACCAAGCCCACGCCCACCACAGCACGGCTCAGTCCTTCCCCAACAACACCACCAAGTGGATCCGCACCCAGCAACGAACCTGGGAACAGCTCCACCCCCACCAACAACACCTGATGGGCACCATCGGCATCCACAGCCCCACACCCCTATGCCGCTACAACAGCCACCCAGCGAACCTGACCGACCAACCAACAGATCTGATCAACACCAACAAGACCAACGCAGAGCAGGAAACCCGCAGTCCACAGGCCCGCCCAGGCCCGACCCGCAAACAACACCAAGCATCTCGCCAGCACACACCACACCGCCGGACCCAACCAGCCAACTGATCAGCCCAGTTCAACACCCCAGATGCCGATCAGAACGAACGAACCGCGACACCGCGACCCTAAGCCGGTCCTGGGACTGTCGGAGGAGGCGCTGCGCGGGCGTCGGCTGGCGCTGTTGCAGGCCGCGTTGCTGGAGCACGCGGCGAGGTGGAACCTGAAGACGGTGATGACGTTCCACCAGCGGGTGGAAGAGGCGGCGGCGTTCGCGGAGAAGCTGCCCAAGACGGCGGCCGAGCTGTACGCCACCGAGGCGTCCGAGCAGGCCCTGTCCGAGGCCGAGCGGCTGCCGGAGTCGTCGATCGACGCGGAGTTCTACGAGCTGGAGGCAGGCCGTCACGTACCCCCGGACCGGGTATGGTCCGCGTGGCTGTGCGGCGACCACCTGGTGGCCGAGCGGCGTGAGGCCATCCGCCAGTTCGCCAATGGCGTCGACGCATCCGGCCGCCGGGTGCACCGGGCCTTCCTCGCCAGCGTTCGCGTGCTCGGTCAGGGCGTCGACATCGTCGGCACACGGGGTGTGGAGGCCGTCTGCTTCGCCGACACCCGCGGCTCCCAGGTCGAGATCGTCCAGAACATCGGCCGCGCGCTCCGGCCGAACCCGGACGGCTCCACCAAGGTCGCACGGATCATCGTGCCGGTCTTCCTCGAGCCCGGCGAGAACCCGGAAGACATGGTCGCCAGCGCCTCGTTCCGCCCCCTGGTCGCGGTGCTCCAGGGCCTTCGCTCACACTCCGAACAACTGGTCGAACAGCTCGCCTCCCACGCCCTCACCCGCAGCCACCAGCAGCGGCGCGTGCACATCCACCGCGACACACAGGGCCGGATCGTCGGCGCCAGCAGCCAGGTCGAGGGCGGCGGTGAGGGCCGAGAGGACAAGGAGGGCACCGACGGTACTGCCGAGTCCGCACTGCTGCACTTCTCCAGCCCACGCGACCCGGCGACCATCGCCGCGTTCCTGCGCACCCGGATCTACCGCCCGGAGTCCCTGGTATGGCTCGAGGGATACCAGGCCAGACGGCGCTGGCGGGAAGAGAACGGCATCACCGGACTCCACCCGACCCCCTACGACACGGAAACAGCCGTAGCCGTCGGCGGGGGCCGGTTACCGGTCGGGCGCTGGGAGGCCCAGCAGCGCCGCGCGGCCCGCGCCGGGGATCTCGACGCCTGGCGCCGCGAGCTCCTGGACGAGGACGGCATGGTGTGGGAACCCGGAGAAGAAGCCTGGGAAGCCAAACTGGCCCTCTTCCGCTCCTACCGCCGCGCCCACGGACACCTCGCCCCACGGCAGGACGCCCTCTGGGGCGAAACCGATACCGACACCCAGCCCATCGGCCAGCAAGTAGCCAACATCCGCAGAAAGAACGGCCTGGGCAAGAACCCCAAGCGGGCCGAGACCCGCGCCGCGCAACTCACCGCGATCGATCCCGACTGGGACTGCCCCTGGCCCCTGGACTGGCAACGCCAGTACCGCATCCTCGCCCAGCTCGCCGAAGACGAACCCGGCGGCCACCTACCCCACATCGCACCCGGCGTACTATTCGAAGGCGACGACCTTGGGCAGTGGCTCCAGCAGCAAGCAAACAACTGGACGGGCCTGTCCAACGAGCAACAGCAGCGGCTGACCGCACTGGGCATGACACCCGCAGAACGACCCGCCCCCGCGGCCCACAGCGGCCAGAAAGCAGCGGGGAAGCTGTCAGCGGCCTTCCATCGAAGCGTGGCAGCTCTCGCACAGTACATCGCACGCGAAGGACACCACCGCATCCCCAGAGGCCACATAGAGGAGATCACAATCAACGGCCACGACACCGCGGTGAGCGTTCGGCTAGGGGTGTTCATGAGCAACACCAAATCCAGGCGGGACAAGCTCACCGAGCCGCAACGCGCCGCACTGGCCGCCCTCGGACTGAAATGGGCGAGGGCGTAGAAGCCTCTCAGGCTACTGTGCGTCGATGCAGGGCCCTTGGGCACGGAAGCGCGCGCGGGTTTCCGGCCAGGGTGTCGCGCTGTCGTGGCCGCAGCAGCCGACGCCTCCGCAAAGAGGTCGTGAGTCGCGCGCCGGTCTGCCGTTGATCAGCGCCACTCGCCCGTACGCCTCGTAGCGCTCGCGGCTGTCCTCGCCGTCCACAAGATCGTTGGCGAGCTCCTGCTTGGTGGAGCGCACGAGATCCGCGATCGGAACACCCCACCTACTGCGGATCATGGCTACGAGCTGCGCCTTGGAGTGGTCGCGCATCAGAGCGTTTCTCCGCTGGAGCAGCTCGTTGGCGAGCTCGACTTCGGCTGCGGGAATCGGCGTGATCGAGTCGCGGATGTACTCGGGGTCCTCGTCCGCGTCGAAGATCATGATGCAGGCCGCGTGCGGTGCGAAGACAACGATCTCATCTGGGTTCTCAGCCTGCGCCTCGGCGGTGGCGCGTACCCAGTTGAGGGCTTCGTGGTAGCTGAGGTGTGTGCCCTGCTCGCGTGCGGTGCACTGGAGTTCGCGGGCGCGCTGCTGCTCGGTAGTGCGTTTGGTCATGGACGGGTCCTCTCGGCACCGGGTCCTCGCCCCCACACGGCAACCCCGGCTCGATGGATCCTCAAGGTGTTCGTCAAGCGGTCCGTTGATCCCGGAAGACCTTCCACCAGTGTGCCGGGCAGTGTGGGTGTCCGGGTGCGGTGTGGGCGTCGGCGAAGCCCAGGGCGTCAGCCCTGCGGGCAGGATACCGGCTCGGCCGTCGGCTCTTCCCTTCGTCAGTGAAGGCGGTGGCGTTGTCCTCGTACGGGTCGTTCGGCTCATGTGCGTGCCGGACGGCGTCGCGGTCGAGGCGTAGTCGGCGGAACTCTCCCGCCTCAGGGGGGCTCGATACCAGAAGGACAACACCGGGATGCCGGCGACGTCCGTCGTGACCCGCGCCGCCAGCTTGTCGCCGGTGCTCGCCCAAGGGCTCGTAGCCTGCGTCAGCCGGCGCTGTCCCGAGAATGCAGAAACTGGCAGGCGGGGGCAGATGACGTGGCAGAACTGACGCTACGGACTGCGGGGTGCTGGCCCTGTCGGCTGGCCGCTTGGAGAGACGGACGTGGGACAGATCGAGCAGGGATTGGAGCGGGCGTTGCGCACCCGACCCGTTCCTTCAAGCACCGAGGCACGCCTGCGATTTTTGCTAGCGGCGCACCGGGGTTCCACCTGGAGGGTCGCCGCCGTGCTGGGGGTGTCGCAGCGCACTGTGCAGCGGTGGGTGACGAAGAAGCCAGGAGCGCGTCGTCCGCCGGGTCCGATACAGCTCCGGGCGATCGAGGAAGCGGTCCTGGCCCGATGGCAGCCCCGGATACGGGCCCGTCGGCATGCACAGGCCGAAGCTAACGGGTTCGTCTTCCACACGAGGGCGCGATTCGGGTTCGCCGCGCCAGCAGGGTCTTCGGACGATCCGCGGGTGCGATGGATCGCCCAGGACCTGCCGGGAGAGGTGGCCCGGGAGCTGTTCGCCGCTCGGGATGCCGGCGCGGGCGAGCAGCAGCAGACGGTGATACTCGCCCGTGCGCTGGGGCATGCCTACTTTCGCGAATGGGGCCGCCGGGCCCACGGTCTGCACGTCGCTTTCAGCGACGTCGAGTTCGCCGACTTCTCGATCGGCTGAGTCTGCCCTGTCGAGCGAACGCGTCAGGGTGTTCAGCGTAGCGAGAGCCTGACGCGACTGGCCGGCACCGCTTTGTACCTCTCAGCTTCCTGCCGCTCGCGCCAGTCCCACTCCACACGCCCGACCGGGCCTTGGCGGCGGGCCGCGGGCGGCTGGGGCGGGCGCAGTCTGGCCGTCTCCGCAACGCCCAGCAGGTGCGCACGGTCACCTGGCGCGGCGAGCAGTTCCTGGTCCTCACCGGAGACGAGTCGGGTGAAGCAGGCCGCGGCCCGCAGGAAGATGCCTGCCCAGGGCGGTACGGGGTAGGCGGCGCAGCCGTCGGTGTAGCGGGCGCGGTCGTGCAGGGCGAGCGTGGCCGCAGCGTCGTCGTAGTCGCGGGGGCGGGCGGTGGCGAGTTGCTGGAGGGAGGCGCCGGTGATCAGTGCGGCGGCGACGGCCGCAGCCAGGCGAGGGTGTGCGGTCGCCGTGTGCAGCCGGTGGGCGACTCGCTGCGCGGTGGGCGCGGTGAGAGGCGCGGGCGGTGGGCGGTGCCGCCAGGCGATCGGGGGTGGCGTGCGCGGGTCGGTGCAGGGGCGGGGACTGTCGTAGGAGACGAGGCGGTCCAGTGCGGGCAGGGTGAGCCATCGGCTGGCCGGCTCGGTGGGCTCGTCTGCGGCCGGGGATTCGGCGATAGGTGTGCCGTAGTAGTGGCGGCGGGCTGCCTCGAAGTCGGCGGTGAGGGAGTAGTCGGCCGTCCGCAGGGCCTGGTGCAGAGCGGCGGGAAGGTGAGGGCGGTGGCAGACCAGGGTCGGGTGGATACCGGTGAGGGCCTGTAGCTGCAGCAGGCGCATCGTGCGGCGGGTGGTGAGGCGGTGGGCGCGCAGGGCGGTCAGCCGGGTGACGGGCAGGGCGGTCATCCAGGCGGCAGCGGCTTCCCAGGCGGGCTGACGGCCGGCGGGAAAGCGGCCCGGGAGCAGGGGCGGCTTGCCCAGAGCGGCGAGAAGGTCGTGGGCGAGGCCGGTCTCGCTCGTGGTGCCCGGACCGGGGTGCGGGGTGATCCGGCCGAACGGCGGATGGTGGGCGGCCAGGGCAGTGTGCGTGTGCAGCGCGTCGTCGTGACGGTCGAGAACCACGGTGACGGACGGCAGCGGCGGGGCGGGAGGCATGGGCGGTGCAGGTGGTCAGGCAAGGCGGCTGAAGGCCCAGCGCAGCAGCTCCTGGTCGACGCGGGCGCGGCCGGTGCGGGCCAGGGCGGTGCGGGTGTGGGCGGTCAGCTGAGCCCAGGCGCGGAAGTTGCCGTGGGCTGCGTGGCTGTCGGCGAAGGTGATGTCGTCGGGGTCGGCATCGGCCCAGACCGGGTGGAACAAAGGGATGACGTCGAGGACGTCTTCGGGGTTGAGGCGGGTGAAGTGCTGCCAGATGAAGATGCGGGAGGACAGCATCGGTTCGCGGCGCAGCACGGTGTGGCAGCCCTCGCCGCCGACGAAGATGATCGCGAGCTGGGTTGAGGGTTCGTCCGACAGGTAGCGGAAGTATTCGAACGCCTCTCCGTTGAGCCACTGGGCCTCATCGACGAGGAAGGTGCGGGGGCGTTCGGCCAGCGCGGTTTTCAGCAGGCGGTCGAACTCGCTGGGGTGGCGCGGCGGTTCGCCGGCCAGGTCGAGCGCGGTGAACAGCTCGTAGCGCACCGCGCGGGCGGTGGGCCGGGCCCGGAAGGTGATCTTGCGGACGTCCTCGTGCGGTTCGAGTGCGCGCAAGCAAATGTTGACGGCGAGGGTCTTGCCGAAGCCGGCGCCGCCGTGGATGCACATCATCGCGCGGGCGGCGACCGTGTCGGTGATGTTGTCCCGGGCGGTGAGCAGGGCCCGGGTGGTGACCACCGACGCATCGGGCAGGTCGACGTACTGGTAGGTGGCCGCGGTCACGAGGCGTCTCCGTCTTCAGTGGTCTGTTCGGCCGGTCCGGGCGGGCGCCCGGGGGCAGGTTCGGACGGAACGGGAGGAGGCCGGCCAGGCGCGGTCCGGGTAACGAGGGGAGGCGGGGTACGCCAGTCGGCCGGGGGCGCGGCGGGCGGAATGAGGTCCGGCATCGCCAGATCCGACAGGGCGGTGCCGGCGGACTAGGCGAGTTCGGCCTTGGCCTGCGCGGTGGTCAGCGCGCCGAGCCGCCGGGGCGCCTCGGGCTGGTTCACGGCGGCGTAGCGCTCGCGCTGGGAAGCCTCCAGGTCCTTCTTCAGACGGCGGGAGCGAGCGGCCCGCGCTCTACGTACGGCGCTGACCTGTTCCTCGGTGGCCTGATCGGCCAGCTCCGCAGACCCCAGGTAACGGCCGGTGGCCGCGTGGTAGACCTCGATCCGGTGATCATGGTGGGGGTGGGGCATGAAACGGACCCAGACCTGGATGCCGGCCTGACCGGTCATCCACGCGCTCACGTAGTCGCGTTTCCTGAAACGGACTCCGCGGGTGGTCAACGTGCGAGTGCCGGCGTCCTCCAGGGTGAACGTCCACAGATCTGCCGCGGGCACGTCCCGCAGCGGGGTGGGATCGTCCTGCCACGCCTCAAGCGGAGTCCTGCCCCGCAAGGGCGCGGGGTGATACTCGGTGTTCCACCACGAAGTCCAGGCCAGCCGGCCGGTGAAGTCCTCGAAGCCGAGCAGCACTTCGTCCTTTGGGCGGGAAACCCGTTTGCCGGGACGCGGCTGGCGGGCATAGCCGGGCAGCGCGGCCAGGAACATGCTCTCCACCGCCCGGTTCAACCCCTCCACCGTGCCCTTGAGATGGGGGGTGTAGGCGGGCAGGTTCTCCACCGTCACGTCCAGAAGATCGAACGCGGCGGTCACCGTCCGGGACAGGAAGTCCTTGCCGCGGTCCACCCGCACCTTTTGGGGCAGGCCGCCGAACGGGCCGTAAGGGTCCGCGCGCAGGACTGCGGAGCGCAGCGCGGCCAGCACCGACTCCCGCGACGGATGCACCGGCGTGACCGCGACGCCGGTGATCGCGTTGGTGGCGCAGTCGGTGAACCAGGTGATCCACGGCCTGCGGGGCTTTCCGTTGACATCGACCAGCACCGGGGCCTGCATGTGGTCGGTCTCCCATGCCTGGTTGCGCCAGCCCCGCGGCCGGGCCAGGAACACATCGTGTTTGCGCGCCGCCCGCTCGCCTTTCGCAAGTCCGGCCCGCTCCCCCGGCGTCAGGTCCCGCTGGATCGCCCGGTGCAGCGTCGGAATCGACGGAGGCGGCTCTCCCTCACCCCCGGCCGCGCGAGCAGCCAGCTCACGATGGGCCGCCGCGACGTTGCCCTTCCACAAGGCCAGCAGGCGGCGCACCTCCGAGGTGACGGTGAAGCGGTCCCTGCTCTGGGCCCGTGCCCCAGGCTCCGCGGCCGCGGACTCGTCGCGCTCGGCGGCGGCCAGCCACCGCCACACCGTGCGCTCCGTCACCTCCAACGCAGCCGTACATGACGGGAGGTCAATTTCTGTTCCTGCCGCAGGGCGAGCAGCCGGCGCACGGCAGGACCGCGCAGCGCCGACAGGGAGGAAGAAGGCAGGCCTCCCCGCGCGTCCGGACCGTCCTCGCGCACGCCGGAACGGGAAGCGCCCTCTCCCGGCCCGGAAGCGCCGGTCACAGCGGCCCCATCAACCGTGCGCAGGCCCGCTCCAGCATCCGGCGGTCCACTACCGCACGGCTCTTGCCGTAGATCTCGGCGGTCAGGTGCGAGGTGAAGCTTCCCCTTGTGACTGGACACCTGGAAACTGGGACGTGAGGTTCCAGAGGAAGTAGTGCCAGGTGGGTAGTCAGTACTCGAAGCGGTATTCGGAGGAGTTCAAGCGGGACGCGATCACGTTGGCCCGCTCCTCCGACAAGACGATCACCGAGGTCGCGCGGGATCTGGGCGTGAGCCCGGAGAGTCTGCGTGGCTGGGTGAAGCGTGACCGGATCGACCGGGGCGGGGGCACGTCGGGCGAACTGACGAGCGCGGAGCGCGAGGAGCTGAGGCGGCTGCGCAGGCAGAACGCCGAGCAGCAGAAGACGATCGAGATCTTGAAAAAAGTATTCATGGCGCCGCTGCGCGGCGTCACCGTGGCGGGATGAGAATCAGGGGTTCGCTCCCTGCTGTCCGCTTGGTCTGGGTAAACGCTCCGGCGACGCCACTGCCCGCCAGTCCCGCGCCACCTCGATCATGCAGGTGGTGCCGTCCGGCTGACGTCGGTGCGGTGTGGTACTGCGAGTCCGCAAAAAAGTATGACGCTGGGGCTTGAGGGATCGTTGACTGCTGCCACGAGCGCGAATCTCAGACTCTTCAACCAGTAGGCCCCCTCTCGGGCGGCACCGTGTGCGCGAGGAGGGCGGATTGGTGGATGTGATCGTGGCTCGCTGCGCGGGCCTGGACGTGCACCGGGACACAGCGGTGGCCACCGTCAGGTCGCCGGGGAAGCGCCGGGGCAGCCGACATCAGGAGACACGGACCATCGCCACGACGTTGCGGGGGCTGGCCGAGCTCGAGGACTGGCTGGTGGTAGAGCAGGTCGAACTCGTGGGCATGGAAGCCACCGGAATCTACTGGAAACCGGTGTTCGCCGCGCTGGAAGACCGCCTGACCTGCTGGCTGTTGAACGCCGCGCACATGCACAACGTGCCCGGCCGCAAGACTGACGTGGCCGACTCCGCCTGGATCGCCCAACTCCTGGAACACGGCCTGGTGCGGCCCTCGTTCGTGCCGCCACCGGAGATGCGGGACCTGCGCGACCTGACCCGGACTCGCGCGGCAGCGACACAAGAGCGGACCCGGATGGTGCAGCGCCTGGAGAAGGTCCTCCAGGACGCCGGGATCAAGCTCACCTCGGTCGCCTCACAGGCGTACTCCAAATCGGCCCGTGCCATGCTGGAGGCGCTGATCAGCGGGGAGCATGACCCCAAAGTGCTGGCAGGTCTGGCCAAGGGCCGCCTGCGCTCCAAGCACGACCAGCTCGTGGAGGCACTCGCGCACCGCTTCCGTATCGAGCACCATGGCGTCCTGGCCCGGCGCTTGCTGGACCATATCGACTCCCTCGATGCAGCGGTCGCCGAGCTGGACGCCGAGATCACCCGGCGTCTGACGCCGCACGCCGATCTCGTCGAGCTGATCTGCACGATTCCCGGTGTCGGGCCGAAGAACGTCCAGGTCCTCATCGCCGAGATCGGGCTCGACATGGACATCTTCCCCACGGCCGGCCACCTGGCCTCGTGGGCCGGCATCTGCCCGGGCAACAACGCCTCGGGCGGCAAACGCCGCCCCGGCCGCACCCGTCCGGGATCACGCTGGCTCAAGCAGGCCCTCACCGAAGCGGCCTGGGGAGCCGCCCGCACCAAAGGCACCTATCTGGCCGCCCACCATGCTCAGATCAAGGGCCGGGCCGGACGCTTCAAGGCCATCGGCGCCACCCGGCACGACATCATCATCGCCTACTGGCACATCGTCCACGACCACGTGCCCTACCGAGACTTGGGCGCCGACTGGGCCCACCGCCGATTCTCACCCGAACACCGGGCCCGACGGCTCATCGCCCAACTGGAAGATCTCGGGCTGCGCGTCACCACAGAGCCCGCCCCCTGAGCACAAGCGTCGGCCGACTGTCGCGGGGCGCTTCCACCTGCCTGCTCGAGCGTGGATTCATATCTCAGCGGCGGCCTTCTTCGCCAGGGACAGCGACCGGTGAGCGAA
>NZ_JANIIC010000065.1 GCF_024519315.1 Streptomyces malaysiensis subsp. samsunensis
CCCCGCCGCAGGCCCCGACGGGCCGCCGGAACCGCCCGACCTGCCGCCGCCGCTGGCCCTGACGGGCCTGAGCCTGGACGAGGCGTGGCGACGGCTCGCCGACACCGACTGCCGGCTGCGCCACGCCGAGGCCGCGTACGCCCGCGCCACGATGGAGGCCGCGGCCCGTCCGGTGGCCGGAGCGCACCCCGAGAGCACCGGCTGGCACGCCAAGCTGCGCGCCCGCCGCCGCAAGGCGCTGGAGGCGTACGAGGAGGCGGCCACCGAAACCGAGGCACGCGGTTCGCTGCCACAACCGCCGACCGCTCCCACCGCGGAGCTCACCGAGGAGGAGGTGCTGCGGCTGGGCGGGGATCTGCTCGCCATGCTTCCGCGCCAGGTGTCGGTGGCCGACTACCGGCTGGTGGAGGAGAAGGTCGCCGTCGCCACGGAGGTCGCCGCCCGGCGGCCCGCCGCGGCCAAGCGCCATCTGCGTGAGGCGGCCCGGTTCGCCGAGCGGGTGACCCGCGACGCCGAGCGACGGCAGGAGACCGAGGAGTGGGCCGCCCAGCAGCTCGCCTTCCTCCGCGCCGACCCCGGCACCCCCGTGCCCCTGCCCGACGCCACCGCCGAGATCGCCGTTTTGAAGCGCCTTCTGCACCAGGGCGGGACGCTGGAGGAGGCCGAGCGGGTCCGTATCGAGGCCCGCGTCGGCGAGCGGGTCGACGCGTATCAGCGGATGTACGCCACGGAGGTGATCCGTGCGGCGGTCCGGCACTCGGAGCCCGAGACGGCCGGATACACCACCTCCGGAGCGGTGCAGATCATCGACTGGACCCCGCCCGGCTGGGGGGACGAACACTGGCTCCGCATCAGCCTGGACGCCCGGGGCACCGCCCGCGTTTCCACCATGCACCGTGAGCGCGACCCCGGTGAGGAGACCGACGACGATCTGGACCTCGACTGGCGGCGCTGCGCCGAGGCCCCCGACCATCTGGAGGAGCTGCGGAAACTGGCCGAACGCGCCGGGCTCAGCATGCCGTTCGACTTCGACGAGCCACCCGCGCGGCCGGTCCCGCGCACGGCGGCCCGGTCCAGCCATGACCACCGCACCGGACCCAAGGTCCGCCGCCGTGACCAGGAGGCACCGTCATGACCGAGTCAGCGACGTCCCCGGGCCGCGGCGACCGCAGGCTCCCGGCCTTCGCCGAGGAGCTGGTCGGCACGCTCGGCGTCCAGTCCCAGTACGTCCTGCACGGCAACATCCGGGACATCCACCTCGTCCGCCACGACAAGAACCCCGACGAGGGCGGTCCCGAGCGGCGATACGACGCCCACCACACCCTCACCGAGGTGCTGTGGAACGCCCTGTGGCAGGAGGGGTACGAGGCGCTGATCCGCTTCGACATCGCGGACGGCTTCACCGCCGTCGCGGGCCCGGCGGCCAAGGAGGTCCGCGAGCTGCTGCACGGGCGGGACGCGGCCAGGCCCGGACGCGCCCGGCGCGCCGACGCCCCCGTCCACCTGGCCGACGCGGAGCGGACCCTGCGCGACATCGTCACCGGCTGGAAGCAGCAGGGGCCCCGGCCGAAGACACCGGACGGCCGGCCCCGACCGGACACCGCACAGCGCCAACAGCCCTACCGGGTGGTGTTGTTGATCGACTACGCGGCCCGGATCCCCACCGATGTCACCCGGCTCAGCGATCCGGAGCGGGACTTCTTCCTCAACTGCCTGAAGCTGGCCGAGGACGCCCGGCCGCTCCCCTCCCCGGGAAGCGGACGGCGGCTGTTCAACCCCGTGATCTGGCTCGCCGACGGGGAGCGCGACCTGCCCACCTGGCTGGTCGCGGGCAGCGAACGGGTCCGTACCATCGGCATCCCACTGCCCGATCTGGGCGGCAGGCGGCGCATGGCCGAGCTGCTGGCCGAGGAGCACACCGCCGCCTCCGCACCCGAGGACGACGGGCCGGTGAGCCTGGGCAAGCCACGGCGGCCGGACGAGCACGATATCGACACCTTCGCCCGCGCCACCGCCGGGCTGACCCTGCGCGCGATGCGGGAGAGCGCCCGGATCGCGCTCGACCGCGGGCTGTCGTTCGCCGAGATGCGGGACGCGGTCCGGGTCTACCAGCTCGGCGTCAAGGACAACCCGTGGCAGGCGGACTACATCCGCGAGCAGATCCAACGGGGCGAGGCGGACCTGCGGGCCCGGGTGAAGGGCCAGGAGAAGGCGGTCGGCAAGGCCCTCGACATCCTCAAGCGCGCCGCGCTCGGCCTCTCCGGCGCCCAGGCGTCCCACCCCGGCAGCCGGCCGCGCGGTGTGCTGTTCTTCGCCGGGCCGACCGGCACCGGCAAGACCGAGCTGGCCAAGTCGGTGGCCAAGCTGCTGTTCGGCACCGAGGACGCGTGTCTGCGCTTCGACATGAGCGAGTTCTCCGCACCGCATTCGGTGGACCGGCTGCTCGGCGCACCGCCGGGATACGTGGGCTACGAGGCGGGTGGCGAGCTGACCACGGCGGTGCGCAACGACCCCTTCCGGGTGGTGCTGTTCGACGAGATCGACAAGGCCGACAAGGGAGTGCTCGACAAGTTCCTCCAGGTGCTCGAGGACGGTCGGCTCACCGACGGGCAGGGCGTCACCACGTACTTCAGCGAATGTGTGCTGATCTTCACCTCCAACCTCGGGGTCAGGAAGCGGACCGGCGAGGGCGGCGGACGCGAAGGGCGGGTGGCCGAGCCCGGTATGCCGTACCACCAGCTGGAGGAGATCATCCTGGCCAATGTGAAGGAACACTTCGTCGAGGAGATCGGCCGCCCCGAGCTGATGAACCGGCTCGGTGGCAATGTGGTGGTATTCGACTACATCGACGCCAAGGTGGCCGCCGAGATCTTCGACTCGCAGGTGGGCAACATCCAGCGGGTGCTGCGGGAGGAGCAGGGGGTCCATCTGCGCCTCTCCGACGAGGCACATCAGGCGCTGTCCACCTACTGCACGGCGGATGTCGACAACGGCGGCCGGGGCATCGGCATGCTGCTGGAGACGCATCTGATCAACCCGCTGGCACGGGCGCTGTTCGACCAGGAGCGGCTGGCGGGCACGGCGGTCACCGTCACCGGTGTGCGGCCCGTAGGGGACGGCACGGTGGCGCTGGACCTGCGGGCGGTGCGCACCGGGGCCGAGGGCCCCGGCCCGGGTGGCGGCCGATGAGCGATGGAGCCGCTCCCCCGGGGTGGTGGCGCGAACCGGACGACGAGGAAGCGGAAGCGCCGGCGCGACCGCCGGAGGCATCACAACCGCCGGAAGCGGAGCGGGCGGAGAAGACGTACGAGACCCAGGAGCCGGATCCCCGGACCACCTCCCCGTCCGGGCCCGCGCCGGGCCCGGACGGCGTCGAAGTGTCCGCGCCCTGCTGGAACTGCCGTGCCGCGGTGGCCCCCAGGGACACCCGCTGCGCGTCCTGCGGCCGGGCCCGCACCCATGTGCTGCTGGTCTGCTCCGAGCCGTGTCTGGAGCTCAGACACGGCCCTGGCCCTCCGCTGCGCCTGGGCCGCCACGCGGACTGGGCGCCGCGGACCGCCGCCGCGTTCGCCGGCTGGAACAAGGTCTCCCGGCGCCATGTGTCCATCACGGTGGAGCCGGACGGAACCGCCTGGGCCGAGGAGCCCGAGGCGGGCAGCCGCAATGGCACATATCTCAACGGCGCCCGGATCGCGGCGGGCGTGCGCACCCCCGTCCGCGACGGCGACCAGCTGCGGCTCGGGCTGCGGATCAGCTTCACCGTACGGCTGTACGGACCGGGGCCCGGCACCGGCTGAGCCGGTGCCGGGCGGTGTCGCGGGGCGGCAACCCCCGTGCCGCCCCGCGACGCTCATGTCCGCATACCGGGCGGAATGACGACCGCCCGCAGCGGTGCCAGCAGCCGGTTGGCCACACTGGCCCCCTCGAACGTGCCCAGGTTGTGTGTCTGTCCTGGCACCGCCTTCAGCGGCTCCGCCCCGCAGCGGTCGCCGAACAGCACCAGGGCGGGGTGCGGGCGGTGCCGCCGCGACTGCCACATCAGCCCATGGGCGCCCGGCACTTGGCGCCGGATCTCCCGCGCCCAGGCGCGGGTCTGCGCGTAATCGTCGGTCTCCAGGAGCCAGGAGGTCTGGAACACCGCGGCCAGGTCCTCCTCCCCGACCAGCCGTACCAGGGTCAGATCCTCGGTCACCCGCACCTTGGACAGCGAGCGGGTGGCCGCCAGCGCCCACGGCACCTGACGCCGCCCCTCCGGCCCGGTGAACTCCATGTCCCGCAGCATCACCTCGGCCAGGGTGGTGGTCGGCTCCACGGCCGCGTACAGATACCCGTACCGGTCCTCGGCGGTGGCGTCGAAGCGGTTGCCGCCGAAGAAGGAGTGCGCGGGTTTCGGGTTGAACTCGGTGCAGGCGTAGGCGGTCTCATGGCACCTCCACAGCTCGGTGCCCGCGCTCAGAACGGACAGGTTCGGGCTCATGCGCGCGCCCTCGGGGGGCGCCTGCCTCACCATCCGCCCTCTCCCATCAGCGCGGCGGCGGCCTCGGTCAGCCGCGCGTCCGGCACCCGCCCCACCAGGGCGGCCGGTGCGTCGCGCAACCAGGTGTTGCCGCCGAGCCACCAGTCCGCGGCGCCCCACGGGTCCTGGTCCGACAGCAGCATCCGGTTGATCCGCTGCACCACCGGCCGTGGCTCACCGGTGTCCGGGTCGAACTGGAAGTCCGGGTAGCGGTCGCCGCGCTCGGGGTCGGACAGACGGATCAGCCCGGCCCCGGCGGGATCCTCGGCGGCGGCGCCGGTGAGCCGCTCCGGGCCCCGCGCGGGGGCGGTCAGCAGCCGCTGCTGTACGGCCCGCGCGATCTCGGCGCTCACGGGGTCCAGCGCGGGCCAGTCCACGGACTCCAGCAGCCGGATCAGCTCGGCCAGCCGGTCGGCGTCCGGCAGCACCGCCGAAGGGGCGGCGCCGCCGGACCTGAACTGGTCCAGCTTTCTGCGCAGTTCCATCTCGCGGGGGAGGGGCAGCAGCGCCAGCCGCACCTCCCGCAGCGCACCGCGCACGGCCCTGGTGTCGTCTCCGGCGGCCCGCAGCCGCAGCACGCCGTCCTGGAACCCGCTGAACTGCGTGGCGGTGAGCGACGCGCGGATCTCCGGCAGATGCCGGCGCAGCAGCTCCAGGAGATCGTCGGTGGTCATGGCTGTCGTCCTTCCGCGGATGCGTGGGGAGCAGGGCTGCCCTGGTGGATGAATCCGGCCCAGGAGACGACCCGGGCCAAGCCGCCCGCGTCGCTCTGCGTCTCGGCCAGCAGGAGCCCGGTCAGCCCGGGGACGGGACGGCGGTCGTGGTCCAGCATCCACAGCTGGGCGGCGCGCAGGGCGTCCGGCGGGGCCAGCCCGGCGACGGTCAGCTGATGGTGGAAGACCACCATCAGCGCGGCGGACGCGCTGTCCGAGACCTTCCACCGCGAGCCGACCACATCCGTGGCGCCACGCGCCAGCAGCGCGGTGGTCGGGGTCAGCGCCTCGTCGTGGTCGCGGCTGCTGAGGTCCGTCTCGCAGGCGCTGAGCACGATCAGCGGCCCGGCGGTGGACTGTTCCACGGCGGGCACGTCGAGAATGCGCGTCACCGTCAGCCTGCCCGGATCCGGGGTGTCCGCGGGGTCCGGGGTGTCCGCGGGGTCCGGGCCGGCCAGGTGGAGGGCCGAATCGGTCGGCCGCAGCCCGGCCAGGCCGTGCACCACCAGGTGCAGCAGTGAGGCGGCGGGCACCGCCGGGCCTCCGGGGAGGTGGGAGAGCACGTCCTCGGAGGTGCCCAGCGCGCTCTCGGGCGCGTCCTCGTGCCAGCCGTAGAGCAGGGCCCCGGTGTAGTACGCGGTACGAAGGGCCGTCACCTCGTCCTGCGCCCACGTCAGATCCCCGCTGGGGTCGGCCACCAGCACCGCGCGCTCACCCGCGGGCATCCGGCCGCGCCGGGCGGCCCGCAGGAACTCACCCCCGGACGCGGCGTACGAGATCACCGCGGCTTCGCAGGCGTACGCGTACGGGCGCGGCGCACCGGACCATGACCCGGGGAGGCGGGCGGCGTGCCAGGGAACGGCACCGAGGTTGCCGCACGGCACGAGGACCAGCCGGACCGGCGCGTCGCGTGCCCCGCGCCCGCCCTCCGCCCGGGCGCCCAGCGCGTCCAGTACGGGGGCGAGCACCGCCGGGCCCGCCCAGTCGCACAGCCCCTCCAGCGCCGCCTCCCAGCGGCGATGGGCCTCGGCGTAGGCGTCCATGCCCCGCTCGGACACGGCGGACCGCCGGGCGCCCGCGTCCAGATAGCGCTCCAGCGGCTCCCGGCCGAGCGCGCCGAGCCCCGGCAGCGGCAGCGCCGCCGGGTCACCGGCGCTCCCCACCAGGACGGCCACGCCGTCGGCGGTGCCCTGCCCGGGCACCAGATACACCAGGGCGTCGGCGCCGGTGGCGCACAGCCCCTCCCGCAACTGAGCGATACCAGGCGCGCCGAGCAGCCCGCGCAGCGCCTCGGAGTCGCCGTCCGGCCGCCGCAGCGCCTCCAGCGCACGGCGGCGCAGGGTACTGGGGATGGCGAGACCGGGGTCGAGTTCGGCCGGCAGGACCCGCGCGAGCGCCGTCCGGACCTCCTCCGGAGTGCCGCCACCGACGCCGGGCGCGAGTCCGCCGCCGGTCGGCGCGGCCCGGGGCGGAAGGTCCCGTACGGCGGTACGCCACCGCTCGGCCAGCTCCGCCTCGCCCCGGGCGGCCAGCTGCTCGGGGACCCCGGCGGCCGCGGCCGCGGCCCGCAGCACCAGGCCCCGCCCGTTCTCCAGCGACTCCACGGCCTCCTCGATCCGGCCGTCCACCGCGGCCCAGTGGGCGGCGAGCAGCCCGCGGCTGGCCCCCGCCCTGGCCACTTCGAGGCCGTGCTCGGCGCCGAGTTGCAGCAGCACGTCCTCGGCCAGCACCCGCAGCGACTCCTGTGCCGTCGAGAGGGCGGCATCGATGTCGTCACGCCCCCGGTCACCGCGCAGCCGGTACGCCTCGGCCAGCTCCCAGAGCACCTTCTGCCGGATGTCCGGGCTGGTGCGCTCGGTGAGGTCGCGGCGGGCCCGCTCCAGTTCGCCGACCGCCTCCTCCAGCACGGACGGGTCGTCGGTCGAGCGGTGGATGGCCAGCAGCGCGTACACGACGGCCTGCCGGACGCGCACATGCTGGTCGGGCGTCGAGGCGGGGCCGTCCAGCGCCCCGCGGGCCCGGGTCACGGCCTCGGAGACCCGCCCGGGATCCGGTTCGATCAGGGAGGAGAGGGCCAGCGCGGGCGCCCAGCACGCGTCCATCAGGGGCCGCGCGAACGTGGGGACCTTCGGATGCCCCGCCGCCTCCTCCAGATAGGCGACGGCCGTACGCAGGGCGGTGACCCCGCCGTCCAGCGTGGCCAGGCTCAACTGGGCCTGGCCGAGCAGGAAGAGGACCAGGAACTGCCATTCGCCGTCTTCGGTCTCCTCCAGCAGGTCGAGCAGCTCGTCCAGCAGATCCTCGAGCTTGTCGGTGTCCTCCTCCGCGAGGGCTTCGGTGATGCGCAGCTGAAGGTGCATACACCGGTTGCAGATCCGCAGCCCCTCGGCGCCGGGCCCGGTGGCGTGTGCCGAGTCGAACACCGCGGAGGCGGGGCCGAAGAGCGCGTCGAGACGGGCCCGTGCCTGGTCGCGGTCGGTGAGGTTGCCGCCGAGGGTGTTGGCCGCGGCCAGCAGCCCCGGCGAGATGAGCCCGGCCATCCAGCCCACCCGGCCGGACCCCTTCCCGGCCGCCGCCCCGATCAACTCGGCCGCCTCGGCCAGCCGATCGGCGTCACCCGTGCGCACACCGTGCGCCATACGGCTCATCGCGGCCCGCATCGCGGTCTCCGCCTCTTCGCCGGCCGGTCCCTTGCTCACCTCGTCGACCAGGGTGGTCAAATCCTCCGCCCGGATGGTGCCGGGCACCTCGATCTCCAGCATGAGCGCGGCCTGCGCGAAGGTGAGGGCGGCCTCCTCCTCCGTGAGCTCCTCCAGCGGATCGGTCGCATCGCCGTCTCCGCCCGCCCCGGCCGTGGCGAACTCGGCGGCCATCCCGCTCAGGGCCCGCACCAGCTCGGAGCCGCGGCCCGGCATCCGCTGGGCCAGCTGCGCGGCCAGGTCGGCCATCTGCTCGAAGTCCCCGGAGCGCGCGGCGGCGGGCACCCGCTCCAGCGCCTCGGCCGCCCACAACAGGGGTTCGGCGACGGCCTCGGGCAGGGTCGGCGCCACCTCGGCCACCAGACCGCGCAGCTCGGTCAGATCGGCGCTGAGCTCGGAGTCGCCCACCACCACCTGGCGCCCCAGGGCGAACGACTCCAGGAGGCGGGACAGCGTGCCGTCCCATCCGGCGACCATGCTGGGCGTCAGCAGCAACTGCACCAGGTGCAGGGCCGAGACCCGCTCGTCCCTCGGGTCGAGCACCCCAGGCGCGCGCGCCGCCCGCAGCACCCGCAGGCCCCGACTCCGGTCGTCGTCCGTGGGATGGCGCCGGTAGCGGTCGGCGTACAGGCCGCCGAGCCGGGCGCGTACGGTGCACAGCAGCGCGTCCTCGTCCGGCACGGCCGCCGCCAACGCGGTCTCCAGCTCGGCCAGTTCGGTGATGAAGCGGTCGAGCGACGCGGGATCGGCGCCGGCGGGCGGGCGAGTGGCGCCGGGGGAGCCCTTGGCCACCGGGTCGTCGGGCGCTCGCTCGGCCCCCGGACCGTGGGACGAGCTCCGCGAGTCAGTTCCGGCGGGCGGGCGCTTGGCCGCGGGGTCGTTCGACGGGGGAGGGACGATCCATGCCAGCGCGTCGGTCGCGGCCCGTTCCGCTCGGTCGCGCAACGCCGCGACATCCGTGCCGTGCATGAAACGTCCCCCCATCCCCCGGTGCTGTGCCCCTCTCATCATCCGCCCCCGCGCACGAGCGCAGGAGCCTTTTGATCGGTCCATCCGGAAACCGACCGGAAGACGTCCGCGAATCGCCCGGTCGGATCCGTACGCCGGAGGCCGCGTGGAAACTCCCGCGGCGCCTCCGCTCTTCTTCGCACGGTTTCCTTAGAATCGCTCGCATGTCTGATCTGGTGACCGATGAGCTGATTGACCTGCAAAAGTCCGCTGATGCCGAACATCAGCGGGTGTCCGGGCTGGACGGCGAGGAGCGACGGGCCCAGTGGGAGCGGTGGCGCGTGGCGGCGGAGCGGGTGCAGGCGGCGATCACCGAACACGCCGCGTCGGCCGGGCTGAGCAGATTCGAGGTGGAGCGGGCGGTGAAGAAGGCCGTAAGACATCCGGAGGACTCGTCCGCGACCTAGAAGCTCCGGGGCGGCGCGGATGGCGCGGGTGCCACGGATGGCTCCCGGGCCGCCCCCGTGTCGCCTCCTGTCAGGCACATGCCCCCGGCATGACACCGCCCGCCTCGTGATCAAGAGAAAAGGGGCATGGGGTGAATGGCGTGATATCCCGTCACGCCAGGTGAGACACCTTTATCAATGCGTGACCAAATGTGTGGGTGGCGTGCTCGACCGCGCTCTACTCTCGCCGCACGTTCAACATTTCTGCACAGGATTCCCGTGGCGAGAAGGATGGGGCATACATGTACGGCACGGTCGACGGGTTCAGCTACGGGGCCGCCACTCCGGTGGCGGCCTACCTCATGGCCTGTCTCGGGGCGGCCCTCGGCTTACGCTGCACCGCCCGGTCGGTGCGCACCCGGCCCTCCTGGAAGCCGGGCTGGCTCGCGCTCGGATCCGCGTCGATCGGCTCGGGCATCTGGACGATGCACTTCATCGCCATGATGGGGTTCCATGTGAAGGAGACCCCGATCAGCTTCGACATACCGATCACCTTGCTCAGCCTCGCGGTGGCGATCGTCGTCGTCGGCATCGGCGTCTTCATGGTCGGCTACCGGGGCACGTCCCGAGCGGTGCTGCTCCCGGCCGGTGTGTTCACCGGGCTCGGCGTCGCGGGCATGCACTACATCGGGATGTCCGCGATGCGTATGCAGGGGCATCTGGAGTACTCCGTGCCGACCGTCCTGCTCTCCGTCCTGATCGCGGTCGTGGCCGGAACCGCGGCCCTCTGGGCCGCCGTCACCATCCACGGCTTCCGCGCCAGCCTGGGGTCGAGCATGGTGATGGGGGTCGCGGCGACCGGGATGCACTACACGGGCATGGCGGCGGTGAGAGTGCGGCTGGACGATGTGCTCAGCGCCTCCGTGGGTGGCAAAGCGCCCGTATCGCTCATCCTCCCCCTGCTGATCGGTCCGGTGGTCTTCCTCGTGATCGCGGGGACCATCATCATGTTCGATCCGCTGCTGGTGCTGGGCGAGGGGGAGTGGAACGAGAAGAAGGCGGACAGCCGACGTCGGCCCCCGCCGCCACCGCCTCGTCCGGTCTGGCCGAGCCGGCCGCCGGACGATCCCGTTCGGGCCCGGGAGGGCCGCCCGGCCCCGCCCCACGGCGGCCAGGAGTACCGCCCATGGTGAACCCGCGGCCGGTCCGGGGCGAGACGGGACCGGCCGTGACCGCCCCGCCGCCCCGGCCGCCCCGCCACACCCCATGGGACCTCGGCAGCTCGGCGGAAGTCGGCCGCGGTTCGACAGGCGCCCCGAAGGGGTGCGGAGCTGTGCCGAAGTGCGGCTCCGCCGCGGCTGTGCCGATGTGCGGCTCCGCCGCGTGGGCGACCGGTCACGACGGAGCCGCGGACGAGTCGTGGGCAGCTCGGCGCACCTTCGGCGGAGCGCTCAGTGGAACCGGTGTGTTCCCGACCAGCCGGGATCCCCGGTGGTGGCGAAGCGCACCCACGCACCGTGCATCTCCGTGGCCAGCGACGGCGGGATGTCCGGTCCGAGCAGTCCGTTCGCCGAACGGAGCGCGGGCAGACCGGTGTTGTCGAAGACGAACGGCAGTTCGGCGGTGTGACACGCGCCGAACGGCCCGCCCCGCCAGTCGAAGTCGTAGGTGAACGCCTTGTCGTAGCGGGACACCAGCCGCTCCCGGGCGTCGCGGAACATCGCGTCGATGGCCGCGCTGTATTCCGGCCGCTGGTAGAGCCGCGACTCCTGGGTGTTCGTGCCCGCCACCAGTTCCACCGGATGCGGCGGTGGCGTGTCGTCGAGCGTGTCGAGCACCACGCCGAGCGGCGACAGCCGCCACCCCGCCTGGGGCAGCCCCGCGAGCTCCGACACCAGGCGCTCGTCGGGGATGGCGGCGAACGCCTCGACCGTGGCCGGTACGCCCAGCCGGTCGGCCAGGGCCCGGGTCGTCTCCGCCGCCTCCGCGCCGGTCAGGGTGTAGAGCCCACCGCTCTGGCTGATCGCCTGCCGGAACAGCCCGGCGGCCTCGGGTGTCACCAGCAGCGAGCTGACGATCATCCCGCCCGCCGACTGTCCGAACACCGTGACCCGGTCCGCGTCCCCGCCGTAGTCCGCGATGTGCTCGTGCACCCACCGCAGCGCCGTGAGCACGTCCAGCAGCCCCCGGTTGCGCGGGGCGCCCGGCAGATCGAGCCAACCCGGCGCGCCCAGACGGTAGTTGAGGGTGACCAGGACCACACCGTCGCGGGTGAAGGGGGCTCCGTCGTACAGCGGCGCCTGGCCGGTGCCGGAGAGGAAACCGCCGCCGTGCACGAAGACCATCACCGGGGCGCTTCCGTCGGTCCGCGGTGTCCAGACGTTGAGCGTCAGATAGTCATCGCCACGCACCCAGCCCTGACCGATCGCCGGGCTCAGATCCACCGCGAACGGCCGCTCGGGCGCCGGAGCGGTGGGCCCCGGCCCATCGGCGCCGGGCGCACCGTGCACGGGGGTCGGCGCGGCGAACCGCGCGGCGCCGGTCGGCGCGGCCGCGTACGGGATGTTCCGGAACACACTCATCGCCATGCCGCCCACTCCTTCACCGCGAACCGCTCGCCATCACGCCGCACTTCGGTCGCGGCGGGGCCGGGGAAGTGCGCGGGGAACAGCAGCGCGCCCTGGTCCGCGGCCTGCGCCAGCACCCGGCGTCGGCTGACCCGGGCCCTGGGCTCGTCCTCGTCGAAACAGGGGCAGTCGTCCGGCTCGACGATCTGAAGCGGGCTGTGCAGCACATCGCCCGCGAAGATCGCCCGATCCGTACCGGACCGCAGCCGCACCACGGAGGAGCCGGGCGTGTGGCCGGGGGCGGGCTCGATGCGCAGCCCGCCGTCGATGTCGTAGTGGCCGCCCTCCCACAGCACGGTCTGCCCGGCCTGGTGGACGGGGGTGACGCTGTCCTCGAACACATTCATCATGCGGAGGCCGGAGCGGGTCCGGTGCCCGTTCTCCGGGTTCCAGTAGTCGAAGTCGATGCGGGGGATGACGTACTCCGCGTTGGGGAAGGTCGGCCGCCACTCACCGTCCTGCCAGGAGGTGTTCCATCCGACGTGGTCCCCGTGCACATGGGTGCAGATCACCAGGTCCACATCCTCCGGGCGGACCCCGGCCAAGGCCAGTTCCCCCAGGTAGTTCGTGTGGAGGTGGTGGAAGTGCGGCATATGCGGCCGCTCCCGGTCGTTGCCGATGCCGGTGTCGATCAGGATCGTCCGGCCCTCGCTGCGGACCAGCCAGGTCTGGATCATCGTGTGGATCTCATCGGCGGCCGGATCCAGGAATTGGGGGACCAGCCAGCTCTCGTGCGCGCGCCAGTGCTCCGTGGCCACGTCGGGAAAGATGAAGTCGCGTGCCAGACCCCTCGGGGTCACCTCTACCACGCGGGTGATCTCGACGTTTCCAAGCGTGATGGTGTCCATGACTCCAGCCTGCTCGTCGGCGGGCGTCGGCGGTATCGGTCATATGACTGCAACCACGGGCTAGAGTCGGGGGATGACCATGGTCGGGCGGGAAAGTGAGAGCGCGGCCGTACTCGATCTGACCAGCGGTGTGCTGGTCCTCACGGGTGAACCGGGTGCGGGCAAGAGCACCCTGCTGGGCCTCGCGGCGGATCGTCACCGGGGCCGGGTGCTGCGGATGACGGGCACCGAGAGCGAGGCCAACCTGACGTTCGCGGGGCTGCACCAGCTGCTGCGGCCGGTGCTGGGGGAGACCACCCGGCTCCCGGGGCGGCAGCGGTCGGCGCTGCTGGGGGCCATCGGCCTGGGGGATGGCGGCTTCGAGGGCTCCGGCTTCGGGGATCCTGGCTGCGGCGACACCGGCTCCGAGGGCACCGGGCGCGAAGACGGCCGCCACGGTGGCCCGCCCGACCGGCTGCTGCTCGGGGTCGCGCTGCTCACCCTGTTGTCGGACCTCGCCCGGCAGTCGCCCGTCCTGGTGGTCGCCGACGACCTCCAGTGGATCGACGCCGGATCGCTGGAGCTGCTCGCCTTCGCCGCCCGGCGCATCGGCGACGAGCCCCTCGCCGTGCTGGCCGGAACCCGGGACGCACGCGAGGGCATCCGGGGCGGGGCCACGGCGCCGTTCTCCGGCTTTCCCCTGCCATCGGTCTCGGCTGCTCGGCCGGGTGGGCGTACCTGGACCACGGGCTGTGGGCGCAGGCCCGTACCGCCGCCGTGAACACCAGCTCCGCGGGTGCCGGACTGCCGCACCTCGACGCCGCCGCGCGGTCGCTGGAGGCCGCGGCCCTCGCACTGGCCGGACGGACCGATGAGGCCCGCACCGCGGGCTCGGCCGCGTTGACCCTCGTCGATCCGCACCGCAGCCGTGCGGTCGCCGTCCGGGCCCGGTGGGCGCTGGGCATGGCCGCGGTGGCCGACGGTGACCATGTCGGCGCGTACGAGCAGTTCCGGCCGCTGTTCACCGCCGACGGCGACCCCGTCCACTACGCGTGCTCCTACGCCGGGCTCGCCGAACTGGCCGCCGCGGCCGTCCGTACCGGCAATGGCGCCGAGGCCGCCGCCATCGTGGAGCGCACCGCCGACCGGCTCGCCGAGGACCCCTCGCCCCGGATGCGCATCCTGATCCACCGCGCCCGTGCGCTGCTCGAACCGTCAGGGGCCGAGCCACACTTCACCGCGGCCCTCGCCGAGCCCGAGGGGCGCCAATGGCCCTTCGAACGGGCGCAGATCCTGCTGGACCACGCCGAATGGCTGCGCCGCCGCCACCGCGTCACCGAGGCCCACCACCAGCTGAACACCGCGCTGGAGACCTTCCGCCGCCTCGGCGCCCGCTCCTGGATCGACCGTACCCAGGCCGAACTGCGTGCCGCCGGCGTCGAATCCGCCCCCGCCACGCCCGATGCCCTCACCTCGCTGTCCCCGCAGCAGCAGCACATCATCCGGCTGGCCGCGCAGGGCCTGAGCAACCGTGAGATCGGCGAACGGCTCTTCCTCTCCCCGCGCACCGTCGGCTCGCACCTCTACCGCAGCTTCCCCAAACTCGGTGTCACCGCCCGCTCCCAGCTGCGCGACCTGCTCGAGGCGTCCGGCCAGCCGTAGCGGCGGCGGCCACGCGGACTCCCGGGCTATCGCCAACGGCAGGGCAGCTCCACCACGACGACCGTCGGGCCGCCACGCGGGCTGGTCACCGTCACCGTTCCATCGAGCGCGGCGACGCGACGGCGCATCCCGAGGAGTCCGGAGCCAGGGCCGGGGCCGGTGCCGGCTCCGGGCTCGGAGCCGAGCTGCGAGCCAGGGTCGGAGCCACCCGTCTCCCCGGCCCCGGACACGCCGGTGGCGGCCTCGGTGCCACCCGCCCCCCGTCCCTCGTCACGCACCGAGACCCACAACCCGCTCGGCGTGCGGGCCAGCCGGACCTCGGCCCGGTCGGAGCCGCTGTGCCCGGCCGCGTTCGCCAGCGCCTCCGCCACGACGTAGTACGCGGCCGCCTCGACCACCGTCGGCGCTCGTACCCCCTCCGCAAGATCGTCCACCCGTACGGTGACATCGAGCTCGCTGCTCGCGGCGAGCGCCCGTACCGCCCCGGCCAGGCCACGGTCGGTGAGGACCGGCGGGTGCATGCCGCGCACCACGTGGCGCAGCTCGGTCAGCGCCTCTTCGGCCAGGTCCTGTGCGTCGTCCAGCATCCCGCGCGCGGCCGTCGGATCCCGGTCGTACGCCCGCTTCGCCAGCCCGATCCGCAGGGACAGGGAGACCAGCCGGGCCTGGGTGCCGTCGTGCAACTCCCGCTCGATACGGCGGAGTTCGGCGCCGTGTGCCGCGACGGCACCCGCCCGGGTCTCCGCCAGCTCCGCCACCCGCTCGGCCAGCCGCGCGGTGTCCGTGTCCATATCCGTGGCCGTGGCTGTGCCCCTGTCCATGTACACGGCCGTGTCCATCGGGCCGGGCCGCCGGTGGCGCAGATACGCGCCGAGAGCCAAGGCGAGCGCCGACGTCAGCACGGCAGTGGCCCGCGCCGAGTGGCGCATCGTCCTACCCATGCCGACGAGGCTAGAAGACCGTCCGGGCAGGCGCGGGAGAGCGGGCCGCCCCTTCGACGGTGGAGCCCGCTACACCCCACCCCCGACCCGGGATTGACCGGCATGGACGCGAGCAGGGTGCGCCCACGCCCCGGGGATGCCATGGTGGGGGGACCGGTCCGCCCAGAAAGGCACTCGATGACGGATCTTCAGGAAGTGGACCGCATCGCCGCGGCCGACCACCACTTGGCGGTCGTGTCGACGACGCGCGCCGACAGCTCGGTCCAGGCATCAGTGGTCAACGCCGGGATCGTCGGCCATCCGGTGTCCGGTGAGCCGGTGGTCGCCTTCGTCACCTACGGCCGCGCCAAACTCGCCCATCTACGGGCACGGCCGCGCGCCACCGTGGTCTTCCGCGCCGGATGGAACTGGGCCGCCGTCGAGGGCCGCACCGAGATCGCTGGGCCCGACGACCCGTTCCCCGGGGTCGACCAGGAGCGTCTGCGTCTGCTGCTGCGCGAGATCTTCACCGCCGCGGGCGGCACTCATGACGACTGGGCCGCCTACGACCGTGTGATGGTCGAGCAGGGCCGTGCCGCGGTCTTCGTCCACCCCGAGCGGGTCTACAGCAACTGACCCCAGGGCACGCCCCCGCCACCATCTCAGCGGAAACGTGCCGCGACCCCGGACGGGGCGATACCTCGCCACGGCGCGGCTCACGGCACCCGAGATGTCCACTCCGGTGAACCGAACTTCTCCGCCGCCAGCCGCCGCGCCGCCGTCGACTCCTCGTCCGTCACCTTGCCGTCCGTGAGCCCGTACCGGCCGCGGAACGAGGCCACCATGCGCTCGATGACGGCGTGGCGCGGCAGCCCGGTCTGGCGACGCAGCGGGTCCACCCGCTTGTCGGCGCTGGCGATGCCCTTGCCGGACAGCTTCTCCCGCCCGATGCGCAGCACCTCGAGCATCTTGGCGGCGTCGATGTCGTACGACATGGTCACGTGGTGCAGTACTGCGCCGCCGTGCGCCGCGATCCGCTTCTGCGCGGCCCCGCCGACCTTCCCGGCCTCCGTCGCGATGTCGTTCAGCGGCTGGTACCACGCCTTGACCCCCATCTCGCCCAGCGCGCCCAGCACCCAGTCGTCCAGATAGGCGTAGCTGTCGGCGAAGGAGAGGCCGGAGACGAGCGAGTCGGGTACGTACAGCGAGTACGTGATGGTGTTGCCCGGTTCGACGAACATCGCCCCGCCGCCGCTGATCCGCCGGACGACGGTCACTCCGTGCCGCTCGGCGCCCGCCGGGTCGACCTCGTTGCGCAGCGACTGGAAGCTGCCGATGATGACGGCCGGACGGTCCCACTCCCACACCCGCAGCGTGGGCGGCCGCCGCCCGGCCGCGACCTCGTCGGTCAGTACCTCGTCCAGGGCCATGTGCAGCGCCGGGTCCTGCGGCCCCTCGTGGATCAGCTGCCAGTCGTAGTCCGTCCAGTCGGTGGCATGGGCCAGCGCCCGCCGCACCGCGATGCCCACGGCCTCGGCGGAGAAGCCGAACATCACGGTGCCGGTGGGCAGCGCCGCCTCGATGCGCGCGGCCAGCGCCTGCGCGTCCGCGTCGGCGGGGGCGCCCTCCAGGGCCCGGTCGATGGTGTGCAGCGCCTCGTCCGGTTCCAGGAAGAAGTCGCCCGCGACCCGTACCTCGCGCAGCGTGCCGTCGTGGACATCCAGGTCCACGACGACCAGCTTGCCGCCCGGCACCTTGTACTCACCGTGCATTCACCGCACCGCCTTCTGATTCCTGGCCCCGGCACTCCCGATCATTATCCCGCGCCGCGACGGGCCGCGACGGGCCGCGGCTGGCCACGCTCGGTCGGAGTCGGTCGTGGTCGGTCGGGTCGGCTCCCGTGGCGTGGCGGGGTCAGGCCCCTGTGGTCGAGCCCGGGCGGACGATCATGAGAATGGTGACCGTGGCCCACAGCAGATTGAACACGCCCGTGAACATGGCCAGTTGGACGGTGTCGGACCGCTCCAGGACCTTGTGCGTACCGAGAGTGTGGATGAGTTCGTCCTGGCGGGGCAGGACGAAAGCCACCAGGATGCCCGCGGCCGCGGCTGTCAGGGCGATGGAGGCGGTGAGCCAGCCGCTGCTGAGAACGCCCATCGCGGCGGCAGTGGCGAAGCCGAAGACGGGCACGGCCAGGCCCATCTTGGCGTAGATGCGGCAGATGCGGTGCAGCAGCCGGACCGTGCCCAGGTCCGCCTCGCCCTCGGCGGGGGCGTGTGCTTTGCGCGCCGCGGGCGGGAACATACTGGCCGCTACGGTGACGGGGCCGATCGCGACGATGGCGGCCAGGACGTGCAGGGAGAGCAGGATCTTGGTCATCGGGTGGCGTCCGGCCGCCTGTCGGATGTGGCAGGCACCGGTGTCTCCTTTCGAGCGTGGACCGGGTGGTGCCCGCCTCACGCTAGAGAGCCGAGAGAAGATCACCCAGAGGCTGGAATGACAGATGTCAACGGATTCTCGCCATGCGGGGGCTCGGTGGCCTAGTGGCGTGGTGGCTCATTGGCTCAGCCAATAGGCCAGAGAGCGACTCGGTTATCCATCGACGTACGGGCCCGTAGCGCGTCGATGCGAACGAAGGGCATGTCGGGACTCTCTTTCGGGCGAGTCGGTCGGCGGAAGGCCGACGGAAGTCCAGCGGAAGGCCGGTGGAAGGTCAGCGGACGTGCGCGGTGAGCAGGCCGAGCGCTCCGTCCATGGCCCGGGTGTACACCTCGGCCGAGTCGGCGGCGCGGGCCAGCACATAGCCGCCCTGCAACACCGCGACCAGCGCGGTGGCCGTGGCCACCGGGTCGAGCCCGGCGTCGAGCTCACCGTTCGCCCGGCCCTCCGCGAGCAGCCCGGCCAGCCGGTCGGTGAGCCAGGCGAAGGTCTCCTCCACCGGTCGGCGCAGGTCCGGGTCCGCCATCACATCGGGGTCCTGGGTGAGGCGGCCGACCGGACAGCCCTTCAGGGCGTCCCGTTCCCGCCGCAGATAGGCGGTGATCCGCTCGACCACCGTGCCGGGGCCGCCGAACTCGGCCTCCGCCCTGCCCCTCAACTCCTGGGCGCTGCGGCCGATCGCGGCGAGGGCCAGATCGGGCTTGCCGCGGAAGTGGTGGTACATGCTTCCCTGGCCCGCCCCGGATCGCTCCTGGATCGCCTTCGGGCTCGTGCCCACATAGCCGCGCTCCCACAGCAGTTCACGGGTGCTTGCGATGAGTCGTTCCCGGGTGTCCATGGGCAGGATCTTACATACTAGTAGGTACAAAAGGAAACGCGCGGACGGCTCCCTCGGTGAGAGGATCCCGGCGTAAGTGCGCGCTGGGTCGGACCGTGGAAACCGTGGAAGGTGACGATGTACGCGATACCCCTGGGTGAGGACGGCGCGGAGCTGCGCCCGCTGGAGCCGTGGCAGGCCGAGGAGTTCCTCGCCCATATGGACCGGGGACGGGAGTTCATCGGGCGGTACATCGCGCTGGCGGACGCCGTCGCCGACCTGGAGTCGGCCCGGGAGTTCCTCCAGGGGTACGCGGACAAGGCGGCGGCCGACGCCGGGCGGATCTACGGCATCTGGACGGACGGCAAGCTGGTCGGCGGAGTCCTCTTCCGTACGATGGACGTCAACCAGGGCACCGCGGAGGCGGGTTGCTGGCTGGAGCCGTCGGCGGTGGGCAAGGGGCTGGTGACCCGGGCCGCGCGCGTGATCATCGACTGGGCCGTGGTGGAGCGGGGCATCCACCGCGTGGAGTGGTGGGCGAAAGCGGAGAACGAGGCCAGCATCGCCGTGGCCCGGCGGCTGGGGATGAAGAGGGAGGCCGTACTGCGGCAGAGCTATGTGCACCGTGGCAGCCGGTACGACATGGAGATCTGGGCGGTACTCGCACCGGAGTGGCGGGCAGGCGAAACGCCGTCCTGAGCGGCGCGCCGACCGGTGGCGGAGCAGCAGCAGCGGCGGCGTGCGGATGGCGAATGCGGTGTAGCTGATGGCCGAACGGCCGACTGGCGGTGTAGCTCACGGCCGGACGGCCGGGAAACGGCTGGGCACCGTACCGGGTCCCATAAACTCGCCCGCCGGACCGGCCCGCCCCGACGCTCACCGCCCCCGACGCTCACCGCCGTCGCCGCCCGCCACGTCGGCCCCGGCCTCGTCACCGGCAGAACCCGTGGCTGAGGGCGGAGGAGGGGGCAGTGGCCAGCGGTGAGTTCGCCGGTGAGCTTGCGGCAAGCACATGCAGATCGGCGAGGTCGCCGCGCGTACGGAGCTGTCCTTGCGCACCATCCGGCACTACGAGGAGACGGCCGCCGCCCGGAAGATCGAGGAGCTGCACCGTCAGCTGGCCCGCGCCGAGGAGTTCGCAGCCACCCTGCGCTCGCGGCTGGAGCAGACCGGGCCCGCCGCCCCCTCCTGACCGGCCCGTGGCCGCCGGGCGGGGCTCCATGGCCTCCCCGGCGAAGCGCCGACCGACCAAGGCGCTCATGCCCATGCCGTAGGGTCGGCGCCTACGCCGGGAGGCCGACGTCCGCCGTAGGCTGAATCCCGCATGTGAAGGGCAGGAGGCCGAGGTGTCCGAGACAAGGTTGACCGAGACGATGGCCGAGCTGGCCGAGCTCGCGGACCAGAAGACACGCGAGGTCAACGAGAAGCACGGTGACGATCACGGTGTGAACCTCAGCAAGCTGCGCGCGCTCGCGAAGCGGCTGAAGACACAGCAGGAACTCGCGTGCCGGCTTTGGGAGACGGATGACACCGCGGCGAGGCTGCTGGCGATCCTGATCTGCCGCCCGAAGGCGTTCGAGCGTGACGAGTTGGACGTCATGCTGCGCGAGGCGCGCACACCCAAGGCGCATGACTGGCTCGTGAACTACGTGGTGAAGAAGAACCCGCACTCCGAAGAGCTGCGTCTGGCCTGGTCAGCCGATCCGGATCCAGCGGTCGCGAGCGCCGGCTGGGCGCTGACCGCCGAACGCGTGACGAAGAAACCCGAGGGTCTCGACCTCGCGGGACTGCTCGACCTCATCGAGGCGGAGATGAAAGACGCCCCGGACCGCCTCCAGTGGGCGATGAACCACTGCCTGGCTCAGATCGGGATCGAGCACGCCGAGCACCGCGCCCGCGCGATCGACATCGGTGAGCGCCTGGAGGTGCTCAAGGACTACCCGACTCCCCCGGGCTGCACATCTCCGTTCGCGCCCATCTGGATCACCGAGATGGTGCGACGGCAGCACGATAAGACGATGGCTTGATAGACAGCCGTTTCCGCGCGTGGCGCCCGAGACGTCGGCATGTGCGCGGTGAGCACACGCTCTACACGGTGGGACACAAGCGTGGATGTTCCGGTCGCCGTCATCGCGTGAAGGTGCGCCGGTAGGCGGTGGGGGTGGTGCCCAGTGCGCGCCGGAAGTGCAGCCGCAGGTTGGCGGGTGTGCCCAGCCCGCAGTCCCGCGCCACCCGATCCACCGAGTGGTCCGTGGTCTCCAGCAGTTCCCGCGCCTTGCCGAGACGGGCGTTGAGCAACCACTGCAACGGGGTCGTGCCCGTTTCCTCGGTGAAGCGGCGCATGAAGGTCCGCTGCGAGACGCCCGCGTGCCGGGCGAGCACGCGCAGCGTGAGCGGTTCGTCGAGCCGGAGCAGGGCCCATCCCCGGGTATCGGAGAGCGACGCCTCACCGGCCGCCGCGACCGGAGCCGGTACGTACTGGGCCTGCCCGCCGTCGCGGTGCGGGGCGGCCACCAGGCCGCGAGCGATCTGGTTGGCCACCACCGCCCCCAGGTCGCGGCGGACGAGGTGCAGACACAGATCGATGCCGCAGCACACTCCGGCCGACGTGAGCACGTCCCCCTCGTCGACGTAGAGCACGTCGCGGTCGACCTTGACGGCGGGGAAGTCCCGCTCGAGGGCATCGATGTGCTTCCAGTGGGTCGTGGCGTGCAGCCCGTCCAGCACGCCCGCCGCGGCCAGCGCGAAGGTGCCCGTGCAGATCGACACCACCCGCCGGCCTTGATCACGGGCCTCCGCCAGCACGCCGAGCGCGGCCTCCGGCGGCCGGAGGAGCGGCTCGTATCCCGGCACGATCACCGTGTCGGCGGCGCGCACCTGCTCCAGGCCCCCAGCGGCGACCAGGGCGAAGCCCGCGGTGGTGGCCACCTGCGAGTCGAGCGCACACAGGGTCATCTCATACGGAGTCTCCGGCCGGGCAGTGAAGATCTGTGTCGGGATCGCCAGGTCGAGCGGGGTGACCCCGTCCAGCGCCAGTACCGCTACTCGATGCACCATGGCAAGATTCTATCGAAGCGAGGAAATTTTGCCTCTCGCCTGGTCAGGGCGGTCGCGGCCAGACTCAAAACATGACCGGACCTACTCGCGAGGCGACCGCCGACCTGATCACACTGCCCGGCACTCCGCTTGCCGACGCCGTCATGAACCTCATCCGACCGGTGGAAACGCCGTCCGTGTTCAACCACAGCGTCCGCAGCTACCTGTTCGCCCGGCTGGTGGCCGACCGGCTCGGCTTGGTCGTCGGCCACGACTACCACGACGACCTGCTTTTCGCCGCGTGCGCGATGCACGACCTGGGCGTGGCATCGGACGGCCCGCACAGTCAGCGGTTCGAGGTAGAAGGCGCCGACCGGGCAGCCGCATTCCTCGTCGACCGCGGAGTGCCCGCGGCGGCCGCCGACGAGGTCTGGCAGGCCATCGCCTTGCACACCTCCCCGGGCATCGCGGAACGCCGCGGCACGCTGTGCGTGCTCGTCCGCGAAGGCGTCGCGCTCGACTTCGGCGGCGCGCTCGGAGCCAACCACGTCGAAGCCGTCACCGACGAGCAGGCCGATGCCGTCCACGCCGCCTACCCACGGCTGGAAATGATCCGCTCACTCACCGACGCGATCGTCGCGCAAGCCGCGAAAAGCCCGAAGAACGCACCCCGGTACGCGCTTCCCGGTGAATTCCTCCGTGAACGCGAGACCTTCGGCCGGACCCGGCTGGAGCACGCCTGCCGTTCGTCCCGCTGGGGCAACTGACCCCACGGGCTCCACGACCCCCTCGACAAGGAAGCACGACCCCCCAACAAAGAACCCCCTCAACAAAGAAATGGGAAGCACCGCAATGACCGTCCACACCGTCGAGATCCCCGAGGACAACGCAGTCTTCGGGCAAACCACCAGCGCCTTCGCGAGCTTCGGCTATTCCGCCGCGGTCCGCGCGCACGGCCTCCTGTTCATCGCCGGAACGATCGGGCGCCGCGCCGACGGAACCATCCCGGACACCATCGAGGAGCAGACCGAGATCGCCATCCGGAAGATCGAGGAGATCCTTCGGCTCGAGAACCTCGACCTGTCCGCCCTCGTCGACGTCACCAGCTACCACGTCGACATCCGCCAGCACCTGCCCGGCTTCGTCGAGGCCAAACAGCGCCTCGTCCAAGCGCCCTACCCGACCTGGACGATCATCGGGGTGAGCGGCCTCGCCAGCCCGGGACTCCTCGTCGAGATCCGTGCGACCGCCGCCTACCCCGGCGACGCATCCCGATAGACCACAGCTCCTGGGCTCGGGGTCGGCCCCAAGCCCAGGAGTGGTGGTTCGCTGTTGACTGACCGTGGCCGCGCCCCCGAGCCGCTGCTCCCCGGGGCACGCCGAGCGAGCCGATCTCGAAGAGTGCGCGGGCCCCGGCGGTCTCAGCCGGACACCGCGCGCAGCGCCCCGGAGCGGCGGCCCGTCAGCCGGTCCAGCGCGGCGGCGGAGGCGTCGTCGGCGGGGATGTGCACCACCAGGCGCTGATCGTCGTCGGCGGGCAGCTCCAGCGTCTCGTACGCCAGGCGGAGTGCCCCCTCCTCGGGGTGGATGAGACGCAGGACGCCGTTCGCCCTCGGCAGACCGGGCAGGGTCGTCACCCGCTCGGTGAAGTCCGGGCCGGCGGTCACGGTCAGCTCGTCGGCGACCGCCGCGATATGGGGGTCCGCGCGGAACGGCCCCTGCTTGAGCGCGGCCACCTGGTCATCGGCGACCCGGTCCCAGTCGGGGTAGGCGGTGCGTGCCCGCGCGTCGGTGAAGATGAAGCGGACGAGGCTGGGCGGCCCCTCGTCCGCCCCGTGCGCGTCGAGGAGCCCCAGCGGCCTGGTGAGTCGCTCGTACGCCTCCGTCCAGACCAGGAGCTCGCCCAGCCCGTTGAGCAGAACGGCCGGGGCGGGCTCGAGACGGTCCAGCAGCGCCCGCACGGTGGGCCGCACCGCGCGACCGGGCACCGCCCCGCCCCGGCAGGTGAACCCGCCCTCGGCCCCCTTGGAGAGCCGGTGCAGATGGACCCGCTCGCTCGCGGTCAGCCCCAGCGCGTCGGCGAGGGCGGAGAGCACGGGCGCGGACGGCCTGCGGTCGCGCCCCTGCTCCAGCCGGGTCACATACTCCACGCTGACCCCGGCGAGCGTGGCCAGCTCGGCCCGGCGAAGCCCCGGCGTGCGGCGGCGCGGCCCGGTGGGCAGGCCCACGTCGGCGGGGGCGACGGCCTCGCGGCGGCTGCGCAGGAAGAGACCCAGCTCGTTGTCGCTCACCCCGTGAACGTAACAGCCGCGCCCGTCCGGATCGTGGCCCTGCCACTACCAGCCTCGGCCCGGCCTTCCTGGCACCCGGCAACCACGGCAGATTCGAAGGCGATCCAACGGACCCCAGCACAAGGAGAGGTGCCGAACCACCATGCCCACTGAGCCCATGAACGGTCAGCCCCGGAACGGTGAACCCCTCAACCTCGCCGTGGTCATCGGCAGCGTCCGGGAGGGCCGCTTCGGCCCGGTGGTCGCCAAGTGGTTCGCGGAGCGGGCCGAGGAGTACGGCCGCTTCACGGTGAACCTCGTCGATCTCGCCGACACGCCCCTGCCACTGGCCCTCCCGGCGGTGCCACCCGCCCTCGAACCCCGTATGGCCCGTCCCGCCGGGATGGCGGGCCTCACCCGGCGGCTCGAGGAGGCCGACGCGGTGGTCGTGGTGACGCCCGACTACAACCGCAGCTTCCCCGCCTCCCTGAAGGCCGCGATCGACTGGCACTACACGGAGTGGGAGGCCAAGCCGATCGGCTTCGTCGGCTACAGCGGAGCCAGCGGCGGCCTGCTCGCCATCGAGCAGCTCCGCCAGGTCTTCGCCGAGCTCCAGGCGCATACGGTGCGCAACGCCGTGACGTTCCCCCGCTACTACGAGCTCTTCGGCCCGGAGGGCCGGCTACGGGACCCGGAGGGCCCGAACGGCGCCGCGAAGGCGATGCTCGACGAGTTGCTGTGGTGGGGGGAACTCCTCCACGAGGCGCGCCGCGCCCGGGCCGAGGCCGCCTGAGCCGCCGCGGCAGGCTTCGCAGCGCCGGGCGGCCGAGGTGCCGCGGGCCGGCCCCCGGGATCGTCGGCGGAGACGGCTCCTTCCGCCCGGCGGGTGTGCGGTGGGCGCGGGACCTGGCCGACCTACTCCAGTCCCCGCTTTCCCGGCGCCCAGAACGGCTTGGTGAGCACCGCGCGACGGTCCCAGCCCGCCTCCCGGACGAGCACCTGCCGCACCTGCTGCACGGTACGGGCTTCCCCGGCCACGTAGGCGATCCCGCCCGGCTCGGGGGCGAGGCGTCGTATCGCGTCCGGGAGTGAAGTTGCGCCCCTGGTCAGCCAGTCGAGGCGGTCCGAGTGGGGCAGGGGCAGCCGGTCCGCGGCCGTCTCCGTCTCCACGCAGCCGGAGACGCGCGCCCCGGTCGGCAGTGCGGTCAGCATCGCGCCGAAGGCGACGGATGCCGTCTCCTCCCCGACGAAGACGTGGTGCGCGGCCTCGGGCCGGAGTGTGAACGACCCCTCGGGCTTGCCCAGGCGCACCCGCTCGCCGACCTCGACGCTCCTGCCCCACTGTGCTCCCGGTCCCGCTCCGGCGTGGTCCAGCACGCACAACTCGACGGCACCGGAGGGGTCGTAGCGCCATACGGAGTACGTGCGACGGGTCAGTCCGGAGCCGACCAGGACGCGCACCTGCTGCCCGGGGCGGACGGCGAGCCCGGCGAGGGTGTCGCCCTCGATGCGCAGTCGGCGCATACGGGCGGTGATCGGTTCGGCCTCGGTGACGGTGCCACGGAGCATCAGCAGGTCCAGGACCGGGTCCAGCAGTGTGGGCATGGGAGTGCTCCTCGGGGAACTCAAAGGCGTGCGGGGGGAGTTGGGCGGTCTCGATCAACCCGAACGCGATAGTACGCGTTCCTGGGCGGATGCGATAGTTCGCGACTTTGCGGGGTTGTGGTAGCCCATGACGATCACCGTCACCGCTGCGGCGACCAGCACTGACGGCCGGGCGCCGGGTCAGCGGGGGCGGCGGGCGACGGTGATGATCTCCGGGCTGGTGTCCGTCAGCGGCCCGCGGTCCCAGTCCCCGAACTGCTCGGCCACGACCAGCCCCGCCTCGTCCAGGAGCTCCGCCAGCGCGTCCGGGCCGAGAAACCGCAGCGTGCTGCGGCTCAGCAGGGGCCGCTCCCAGCCCCCGCCGGTGTAGGTGTGCGTGGCGGAGACGAGATCGCCGCGCACCGGCGTCTCCACCTCGCACACGCAGCGCACCACGGTCCCCGCGGAGTCCACCACCTCGCCCGAGTACCGCGTGTTCCAGTCCTCCCACTCCCGCACCAGCGGATTGCGGGTCTCGAACACGAAGCGGCCGTCGTCGGTCAGCGCCGTGGCGACCGCGGCCAGCGCACCGCGCAACTCATCGTCGCCGAGAAGCCCCTGGAAGGCGTGGCCGGTCATCACCACCAGCTGGAACTCACGGTCCCACCCCGGCGCCGAGAGCAGGTCACCGAGCACCCACTCCACATCCGGGCACTCCCGCGCCACCTCCAGCATCCCCGCCCCGGGGTCCAGTCCGCACAGCCGCCCCGTGTGCCCGTCCTCCCACGCCCTGCGCAACAGCGCGCCCGTTCCGCACCCCACGTCCAGGACGGAGCGGGCGGACATCACCAGGGGCAGGTAGAACGCGAAGTCGCCGCGCTCGTCCCAGGGGCAGAACAGGTCGTAGAGCGCGGCCAGCCGGCGATCGGAGAACTGCGTGTCCACCATGGCCGTCACGGTGCCTCTGGTCCCACCGGCCCGCAAGGCCGGGCACCGGCCAATGGTGGCGCGGGCCCGTCGTCATAGGATCGAAGGGGGCTTCTGCCGTCTCCGGGAGCTTTTGATGTCCGACTCGCTCGACCAGCGGCTGGCCGCCATCGCGCGCCACCCGTTCCGCGCGAAGTTCCATCTGCGCGGTCGTGACCTGGCCACGGCCGAGCTGAGCGGTCCGTCGACGATGCGCTGGTACGCGTACGACGTGATCGCCAAGCGGCTGGCTCCCGCCGAGCCCCGAAAAGACGGCAAGCAGACGCCTTACCGCGGCCACCCCGTCTTCGTCGCCCAGCATGCCACTGCCACCTGCTGCCGTACCTGCGTCGAGCGCTGGCACCAGATCCCCAAGGGGCGGGAGCTGACCCGCGCGGAGCGGACCTATGCGGTGGATGTGATCTGCCGTTGGATCGAACGCGAGGTGGCGGACGGCGCGCGACCGGGTCCATAAGTTTTTGCCACTCCCGGAGCCGCGCGATAAACCTCAACGGGCCCGATGGCGTCTTGATCCACAACGGACGCGCAGCAGTGTGCTCCTGATGGGCCCGGTTTCCCGGCGCCTATACGCGGCGTGTATACATGGGGCGCATACCTGCGATGTATACGTTCGACGTATACATTCCGCGTATAGATGCGGTCGCGCGCTCCTGGGACAACAGACGGAAAGGCATCCATGTACGGCAAGGCATTCGCACCTGAGTACCAGGGCTCCCTCACCACCCTGTCCGTGAACTCCTCGCTGGCCGACGTACTGGCGGCTGGCACCAAGCAGTTGCGGGCGGCCGAGCGGGGCGGCTCCCCGGGCGAGGCGGCCCGTGCGGGGCTCGCGGTCGCCGAGGCGTACCGGAGGCTGGGGCAGGTGGACGAGGCCGACCGCGAGTGGAAGGCCAGCTACCGCGCGGCCCGTGCGGCGGGTGACGTCGGAGCGATGGCGTGGGCGCTGTGGAGCGGAGGCACGCTCGCCCGGCAGCGTGGCGCGCTGGCGCTGGCGTGGCGGCTGCTCGGACTCGCGGCCGACCTCGGCGAACGCGGCGGGGACATCGTCGTCCGTGGCTACTCGCTGGCCGGGATGGCCGAGACCGGCCGCATCCAGGGCGACTACGAGGCCGTGGGCGAACTGCACGAGCGGCTCCTCGCCGAGGCGCGGAAGCGCGGCGAGGCACGGCACACCGTATGGGCGCTGGAGGGCATCGCCCAGATGCATCGCAACACCGGGTCGTACGACTCGGCCCACGCGATGTTCCAGGAGGCCGCGGAGATAGCCGCCAAGGCCGACGACCAGCGCGGACACGCATGGGCGCTGCGGGGCATGGCCGACATCGTCTCCGTACGCGACGGGGACGTGGAGCGCGCGCTGGAACTGCTCTCCGAGGCCGAACTGACCTGTCGTGAGATGAACTTGGTGAGCGCGCTGGCCTACAACCACAAGATGCGCGGCAATGTGCTCTACCGCGCGGGCCGTTACGAGGCGGCCCGCGCGATGTACGAGCAGGCGCTGGAAGAGTTCCGCGACATGAGTGAGCCGCGCGGCGAGGGGCTCGCCCGCCTCGGGCTCATCAAGTCCCTGGCGCGGCTGGGCCGCGACCGTGCCCGTACCGCCGAGGACCTGTCCGAACTGGCCGGTGAGCTGGAGCGGATCGGGCTGCGGCACGCCTGCCGGATGGTGGACCGTGCCCGGGAGGAGTTCGGTCTCACGGAGGTCATGGAGGTGGCGCTGTGACAACGGCGTTCCCCGTGCTCCTCGGGGCGGACGAGACCACCGCGACCGCGGGCGAAATCCTGGGCCGCTGCCGGGAGTTGGTGCGCCCGACGCTGGTCGGGACGGTCGGGCGGCTGCACCCCTGGGTGGCCGAGATGGCCGCGTACTCCTTCGGCTGGTGCGATGTGGGCGGCACGCCCGCCGAGGGAGCGGGCGGCAAGGGGATACGGCAGGCCCTGTCCGTGCTGTGCGCGGAGGCGGCCGGGGCATCCGGTGAGGCGGCGGTCGCCGGTGCGGTGGCGGTGGAGCTGGTGCACACCTTCTCGCTGCTGCACGACGACATCATGGACGGCGACCAGACCCGCCGCACCCGCCCCACCGTGTGGAAGGCATACGGGACCGGCCCGGCCGTACTCGCCGGTGACGCCCTGTTCGCGCTGGCCGTGGAGGCGCTGGCCGCCGTGGACGGTGCCGGAGCGGCGGCCGCGGTGCGGCGCCTGAGCGCGGCACTGGGCGACCTCGTCCGCGGTCAGGCGGACGACCTGCTCTTCGAGTCGCGCCCCTGGACCGGGCCCACGGCGGTGGGGCCGGCGGAGTACCGCACGATGGTCGAGCACAAGACCGGCGCGCTGCTCGGCTGCGCCGCCGCCCTGGGTGCCGAACTCGCCGGGGCGCCGGAGAGCACCGTGGCCGCCCTGGACCGGGCCGGACGGCACATGGGCGTGGCGTTCCAGGTGGTGGACGATCTGCTGGGCATCTGGGGCGACCCCGCGGTCACGGGCAAACCCGTCCACCGCGATCTGCGGCAGCGCAAGAAGACCTTCCCCGTGCTCGCCGCGCTGGGCGCCCGCGGCCCCGGCGCCCCGGCCGCCGAGCGGCTGGCCACGCTCCTGGAGGAGTTCCCGGACACCCCGGACGACGCCACCACACGCCGAGCTGCCGCTCTGATCGAGCAGGCCGGTGGCCGCTCCGCGGCCCTGGCGGAGGCCGACCGCCACATCGCCGCCGTGGAGACATGCCTGGCGAGTCTGCCGCTGGCGCCCCGGGCGGGCGCGGAGCTGCGCACACTGCTGGGCTTCCTCGCCCGGCGCGACATCTGACCCCGCTCGATCCGCTCCTGGAGCCGGTCGAACGTGGCCTCGTCGGTGTTCATGGCGTCGGAGCCGTCGAGGTGCTGGGAGGTCGGGAAGCGGACATCGGTGATCTCGGTATCGACGGCACGAGGGGTCGGCGCGCCCTCCTGAGGGCAGAAGGGCGAGGGAAAGCGAGCAGATGTTTCCGCGAGACGGTGTGGTCCGTAGGGAGGCCCGACCACAGCGTCACGAGAGGAGAGGGCGACAGATGACACGCATCGTGCGTTTCGCCGATGACACCGGGACCGTCCGGACCGGAGTGGCCGACGACACCGGCGGGATCCGGGCCTTCCCCGGGGCGCCGCTCATCGCCGAGCTGCTGCGGCTGTCCATGGCGGAGCTGCGGGCCCTGGTGGAGCACACCGCCTCCGGCCCGGCGGCCGCCCATGAGCGGGACGTCCTGCCGCTGCCGCCGCTGGACGGACTGATGGAGCTGTGGGCGGCGGGGGTGACGTATGAACGCTCACGCGAGGCCAGGGTGGAGGAGAGCACCGAGCAGTCGGTGTACGAGCGGATCTACGACGCCGAGCGCCCGGAGCTGTTCTTCAAATCGCCGCCCTGGCGCGTGGTGACCGACGGCGAGCCCATCGCCGTACGGGACGACTCCGAGCTGAACGTCCCCGAGCCCGAGCTGGCGCTGGTCCTCAACCGGCACGGCGAGGCCGTCGGCTATCTGGTCGCCGACGACGTCAGCTCCCGGTCCATCGAGGGCGAGAACCCGCTCTACCTCCCCCAGGCCAAGATCTACGCCGGAAGCGCCGCCGTGTCCTCCGCCATCGTGCCCGCCTGGGAGATCGAGGCCCCTGACGCGCTGGAGATCACCATGGCGGTGTGGCGCGACGGCGAGGCGGCCTATCAGGCGGCCACCTCCACGGCCGCGTTCCACCGCACCCCGCAGGGGCTGGTGGACCACCTGTGGCGCTCCCAGCCCTTCCCCGACGGCGCCGTGCTGTCCACCGGCACCGGCATCGTGCCCGCACTCGACTTCACGCTGCGCGCCGGGGACGTGGTGGAGATCTCCATCGAGGGGGTCGGCACCCTGCGCAACCCGGTACGGGCCCATCAGGCCGAACTGGACTGGCTGGTGCGGGCCATCGCCGAGCCGCTGACGCGCTGTGCCCACCGCAGCCGCTTCCCGGAGTGATCCGGGCCCGTGACGGCCATCAGCGCACCGGTGCTCCGCCGCGGACGCCCCGGCCCGCGGCGTCCGTGAAACCCACGGCGTTCCGTGACACCCGCGGCTTTCGGTGAAACCCACGGCGTACCGGCGAAGCCCACAGGGTTCCGGCCAAGCCCCTGAGCGTCCCGGCGAAGCCCCTCAGCGTTCCAGGGAAGCCGCGTCGCCCATGACGACGACGGGCCGGTGGTCGGGGTCCAGCGCCCGGAGCAGCTCCTTCATGGCGTCCGCCCCGAGGCTCACACAGCCGCGTGTGGGGCCGCCGTGGTCGATATGCAGCCAGATGCCGCCGCCGCGCTCCGGGCCGAGGGGGCGGGTCCGGTCCAGGGGCGAGGTGCCGGGCCGGCGGTTGTAGTCGATGGCGACCACATAGTCGAACGAGCCGGCCAGGGGCTCGCCCGCGAAGCCCGTGCCGCCCACGCTGAAGTCGGCCGACCAGTCGTAGGGCAGCCGGGTGCCGGGGTCGGGGAGCCGTCCGCCGGCGTCCGTGAGGGTGTAGACGCCGATGGGGGAGCGCAGATCGCCTTCCCGGTGGTGGCCGGTCCAGCCGTTGAGCGCGTTGTGTGCCGGCCGGCTCGGCCCGGCCCGCCAGCCGGCCCCGGTGTGCTCGTACAGGACCGCCGTGGACACCGGCGCGTTCCGGTCGCGGCCCGCCACCACCAGGACCTGCCGGGACCGGCGCGGCACCTCGCCCCAGGTCCTGGGCCCCAGCCCCGGGAGTGGCGCCGCCGGGGCGGCCGGACGCGGTGTGCCGCGTGGTGTGCGCATGGTCATGGGCCCGTCCCCGGCCGACGCGGAAGGGAACTCGTCAGGGTCCAAGTGTCCCGCGACGGCTCGGACGATGTCGTCGTTGGCGCCTGCCGTGGCGAACAGCCGCTGACCTGCGATATCACCGCCATAACAACGATGAGTCCGCCCCCTATGTCCACCTCCACCACCTGTGGAACGCTTGCTCGATTACGCGGGTACGCTGCCCATATGGGTGCGTATCTCCAGGGCTCGCTCTTCGACCAGGCCGATGACATCGGCCTCGGCTCGCTGCGCGGGACGCGCAGGACCGAGCTCGGGTCCGGGGCCTGGATCGATCTGCTGCCCGGGTGGCTGAGGGGAGCGGACGACCTGTTCACCCGGCTCGTCGCCGAGGTCCCCTGGAAGGCCGAGCGGCGGCATATGTACGAGCAGATGGTGGACGTCCCCCGGCTGCTCGCCTTCTACGGCGCCGAGGACCCACTGCCGCACCCCGTTCTGTCCGAGGCCCGGGAGGCGCTCTCCGCGTACTACGCCACCGAGCTGGGGGAGCCCTTCACCACGGCCGGGCTGTGCTACTACCGCGACGGCCGGGACAGCGTGGCCTGGCACGGCGACCGCATCGGGCGCGGCGGCACCGAGGACACCATGGTGGCCATCCTGTCCGTGGGCGCGCCCCGGGACCTGCTGCTCCGCCCGCGTGGCGGCGGCAGTGCCCTGCGACGGCCGCTCGGCCACGGCGACCTGCTGGTGATGGGCGGCTCCTGCCAGCGGACCTGGGAACACGCGATCCCCAAATCCTCCCGCGCCACCGGCCCGCGGATCAGCATCCAGTTCCGCCCCAGTGGCGTGGCGTGACACCTGCCGAATCGGGGAGCGGCTCATGGCGCGCCGGGCTACGGTTCGATGCGTTCCCTCCATGCTTCCCGGTGTCCGAATTTGGTCCAGACCATTGACACATATGGCCCGGGACGCTGTCATGGGGGACCGTCAGCTCTGGAGCGTGTCCTCGCGTTGATGCCCTCAACCGAGGCCGGACCTCGGAGAGTTCTAGGTGCGTGTAGATTGTCATGATCGTGACAGATTCGGCTTATGGGAGCGCTACGGCGCCTTGCGGAAAGTCGTGACCGCCATGGCCGCCACGGCCGTAGCGGTCCTGGTGGCCCTGAGCCCCGATGCGGGGACCAGCGCGGGCGCAACCCCCGGCACCGGCGTGCACACGCTGTCCGATGCCGCACCTGCCGCGGCCACGGCGGCCGATCACACGGTCACGTTCGTCAACGACACCGGCAAGAAGGTGTGGATCGGCGGCGATGTCAACAACGACGGATCCAAGCCGTTCGCCACGCTACCCATCCTGGAGCCGGGCCAGTCGGGCACGGTGACGATTCCCGGGACGGCGGAACCCGGCCACTGGCGTGGCAAGTTCTTCGCCCGCCAAGGATGCACCGGGGCATCGGGCAGCACCTTCCACTGCCTGGTGGGGGACTGCGGCAAGTTCGCCGACCACTGCGAGACCGGTGAACAACCCACCAGCCTCGCGGAGTTCAACTTCGACACCGAGGACACGCTCGCCCCCTGGTACAACGTCAGCTACGTCAACGCGTTCTCGCAGCCCGTCACCATCGCCCCGAAGGATGCCGCGGGCGGCGGAGGGTGCGGCACGATGGGCTGCTCGGAGAACCTGCTGCCGCTGTGCCCTCCCGGCGATCTGACCAGTTGGCCGGATGGCGAGCCGATGCTGTGCACCAGCCCCAACCGGGACGCCAAGACGCCCTACAGCGACATGATCGCCGCCCATTGCCCCAAGGCTTACGGATGGTCCAAGCAGGACCAGGAGCCGGGCAACCAGGTGATGCAGCAGTGCGCCCGGTGCAGCGGTTTCACCGTCACCTTCCACAGCGCCGCCTGACCGGCCGGTCCGCCACTTGACCCACCAGGCCGGATGAGGAGAGGAAGGGAGAGACGAGGTGCACAGGATGCGCGCTACACACGGGATTCGGGGGGTACGCGGAGCACGCGGGGTACGCCTGCTGACCGTACTGCTTGCGGTGTTGACCCTGCTGACCGCGGGCAGCCAGGCGGGCGCCACCGATGCCGCCACCGCCGCGGCGAAGAAGAAGGGCGTCAGCGCCTGGAACTTCAACGGGGTCACCGCCGCGATGTCCGATGCCAAGGTCGGCTGGTTCTACACCTGGGCCTCGGGCAGGGAGCAGATCAACGCACCTGCCGGTGTCGAGTTCGTGCCCATGATCTGGGGCTCGGGCTCGGTGACCGACGCCGAACTCAACCGGGCCAAGAGCGAGGGCACGACCCTGCTCGGCTTCAATGAACCGGACATGGCGGGCCAGGCCAATATGACCGTGGAGAAGGCCCTCGACCTGTGGCCCCGGCTCCAGTCGACCGGTATGCGGCTCGGCGCGCCCGCCGTGGCCTACGGCGGCGACGTCGCCAATGGCTGGCTCGACCGCTTCATGAAGGGCGCCGCCGACCGTGGCCACAAGGTCGACTTCATCCCGCTGCACTGGTACGGCGGGGACTTCGACGCCACCCGCGCGACCGACCAGCTGCGGAGCTATCTCCAGGCCACGTACGACCGCTACAAGAAGCCGATCTGGCTCACCGAGTACGCGCTGATCGACTTCTCGACCGGTACGCCGAGGTATCCGACCCAGGCCCAGCAGGCCGCCTTCGTGACGAAGTCCACCGCCATGCTCCAGGGGCTGTCCTTCGTCGAGCGATACGCGTGGTTCACGCTGTCCGCGGATCGCGGCGGCACCGGGCTCTACAACGGTGCGACGCCCAACCAGTCGGGCGCCGCCTACCGCGCGGCCGGCTGACGAACGGCCCTCCCGCGCCCATCCCACACCACGACAACCCGGAATGAGGTCCTTCGCCATGCGCAAGGGAACGCTGATCGGCCGAGTGGCGGCCGCGGCCGTCGCACTGACCGCCGTGCTGGGGGTCGCCCCGGCGAGCACCGCCGCCACCAGCGACACCCCGCCGGCCGGTGAGCCCTGCTGGGCGACGCACTACGGCTACATACCTCCCGGTGCCTACACCGCCAGCGGCGAGCTCTTCGACAACAACGCGGACACCGCGGCGACTTCGCTGAGCCGTGATCCGCAACTGCCGTTCGGGACCCGGGTGAAGGTCACCAACCTCGCGAACAACGCGTCGCTGGTCGTGCGGATCAACGACCGCGGCACCTTCGCGTGGACCCCGTCGGTGCCCAAGTGCCTCGACCTGACCGACGGGGCGTACGCCCGGCTCGGCGGCGTCCTCGACCCCGACTCCGGCCACATCGTGGTCAAGGAGGAAATCGTGCCGTGACCCGGGTGGGGCCACCCGTCTCGGCCACTTGATGGCATCACCCCTGCCCCGGAACGCCGGTCCGGGGCAGGGGTGACATGGGCAGGCGCGCGATGGCGCTCCACCGGCCAACGCCCGCCGCCCCGTTGCGGAAGCGACCGCCGTGCGCCGGAGGCTTCCCTCTTTCCGGGGCTATCCGCCGGAAGCGCTACCCACTGACGTCATGGGCAAGTACTCTCCGTGGCGACAATGGAACGTGACTGGTGCGAAGAAGCGGGGTAGCGGGGGTGCGGGTGATGGCGGAGGCCGGTGACAGGGTCGCCGGCCGATATCTCCTCCAGGAGCCCATCGGCAGGGGCGGGATGGGAGTGGTCTGGCGGGCCCACGATGAGTTGCTGGACCGCCAGGTCGCGGTGAAGTGCGCGCGTCCGGACGACGACCGCGCGGTGCTGCGACTCACCAACGAGGCGCGCAACGCCGCACGGCTGCACCATCCGCATATCGTGTCGGTGTTCGACTTCGTGGACGAGGGCGAGGTCTGCTGGATCGTCATGGAGTACGTGTCCGGGGGCAGCCTCGCGGACATGGTGCGCAGCCGGGGCGCGCTCTCCCCGGAGGAGGCCGGCTCCATCGGCTGCCAGATCGCCGCCGCGCTGGCGAAGTCGCATGCCGAGGGCGTGGTGCACGGCGATGTCACCCCGGAGAACGTGCTGATCACGGAGGACGGGGTCGCCAAGCTGACCGACTTCGGCATCTCCCGGGCGCTGTGGAGCGAGGCCACGATGACCAGGACGGGCGGGGTGCGCGGCAAGCCGCCGTATCTGCCGCCCGAGGTGGCCAGGGGGGAGGCGGCCGACCGTAAGTCCGATGTCTTCTCGCTGGGCGCGACCCTCTACGCGGTGATCGAGGGCCGGTCCCCGTACGGCGAGGCATCGCATCCCATGGCCTATGTGGCGCGGGCCATCGAGGGCTATATCGAGACCCCGCACCGGGCCGGTCCGCTGGTGGACACGCTCACCGCGCTGCTGAACGTGGAGCCGAAGCGGCGCCCCGCCGCCCAGCAGGCCGTGCGGCTGCTGCGCCGGGTCGCCCCGGCATCCCCGCACATCGAGGACCTCGACAGCGCCGAGGACCCCCGCGACGGCGAGACGCTGGACCGCACCCCCTTCACGATGCGGCTGGTGAAGCCGTTGGTCCGAGGGTCTTGGCGCCGCCCGCGCCGCCGGGTGGTGATCGCCGCGGCCGCGCTGGGCACCGCCGCGGTCCTGGTGGCCTGGGCCGCCCTCTTCGGACCCTGGAGCGGCGGGCTCTCCGATGAGAGCCGCGGGTCCGGCAAGGACGGCGGGCGCGGCGCGTCCGGGGTGACCGACTCGGTGTCCCCGCACGGACCGGCCGGCACCGTGGGCGACGCGCGGACGGCCGATCCCTGCAAGTTGCTCAATCCCGCCTCGCTCAGCCGCTTCGGCGAGACCGTACTCGACCCGGACTACGGCGAGATCGATCGATGCGATGTCCTGCTGCACGGCAAAAGCGGCGATGACATCGCCGACGTCCAGCTCAACTTCTCCTCCGAACCGCCGGAGCCGGGCGGCGATGTGCCCACCAGAAGGGTCGGCAATGTCACCGTCGGCGCGTTCCAGCGCGAGGGGGACGAGTGCCTGCGGAACATCGCGTCCGCCGACCGCAAGCAGATCTGGATCATCACCGAGCGGCTCGACACCCCGGCCCCCGATCCGTGCCAACTGGGCGACGCCGCCACCGACTACGCGGTGAGCGTGCTGGACCGCGGCCAGGTGCCCCGGCGCTCGGGGCAGCCGGCCGCGAGTTCTCTGCTGCGGGGACACGCATGCCGGGTGCTGGACGGCGATGAGATCAAGCGGGCCTCCGGTGTCCAGGTGGAGGACCATGAGGCGGGCTTCGGGGACTGGCAGTGCGAGTGGACGAACGGCTCGGGCGACGCCGGGGTGAAGCTGGTGTTCAACCGGGACAATCAGTTCACCTCGGAGGGCGGTCAGCGGGCGGTGATCGCGGGCAATCGGAGCGTCGTGTCGCCCAATGAATGGGACGACGACTCATGCCTCGTCCGGATGCTCCACCGCTCGTACCGCAACTCCCTCGGTGACGACACCGTTGAGATGGTGTCGTTGAACGTCCACGGGCCGAAGTCCACCGAAACGCTCTGCCACTCCGCCAAGGCGCTCGCCGCCACGGCCGCGAAGAAACTACCGACATCATGAGCACACCTCCCGGCAGCGACCACCGCGCCACCGGACGGGCCCCCGCCGCCCGTCGCCCCGCCCCCGGCCGCCCCGCCGCGGGCGGCCGTCTCCTGCCCGCCGCGCACGGCAGCCTGGCCCGCGGTGTGACCGCGCCGGTGCCGGGCACCGCCTTCGCGCTCGCCCTGACCGGCGGCATCACCCTGGGCCCCGGCGACGGGCGTGAACTGCTCTTCGGGCGGAACCGCCCCGAGGTGCACGTCTGTGTGGGCGAGGACGACCCCCAGGTCAGCCGCTGCCAGGGCAGACTGACCCACCGCCACGGCCGGTGGTGGGTCGCCAACAACGGCCGGCTGCCCCTCCGCTTCCCGTCGCGGCTGCTCTTCACGGGCGAGGAGCCACTGCCCCTCGAAACCGGCTACACCCCGCTGTTCGTCCGGGGCTCGCGCGACCGTGAGCATCTGCTGGAGGTCTTCGTCAGCGGCCCCGAGACCGAGCGGCCCGTACCGCTGCCCGGGGATGTCACCCGCCCGCCTCGTGTATGGGTGCTCACCGACGAGGAGAAGCTGGCGCTCGTCGTCCTCGGCCAGCGGTATCTGCTCCATGAACCCCGGCCGCAGCCCCTCACCTGGAAGCAGACGGCCGCCCAGCTCGCGGAGGTGCGCCCCGATGAAGGCTGGCGGGAAAAGCGCGTCGAGCACCTGGTCAACCGGGTCCGCATGATGCTCTCCCGGGACGGAGTGCCCTGGCTGACCCGCGAGGAGGTCGGCGAACCGGTCGGCAACGCGCTCAACGACCATCTGATCCGCGCCCTGATGATGTCGACCACGCTCGTCCCCCCGGACCTGGCGCTGATCGACGCCGCCTGACCGCTCAGCGCGCCTCCTCGGCGCCCGCCGCGGCACCGGTCTTCGGGTGCTGGAAGAGCGTGTAGAGCCACCCCAGGGACGGGATCAGCAGCAGCGCTCCGGCCAGGAACACGATCAGCACCGCGGCCAGTACCGACGGCGGAGCGGCCGCCCGTGCCACGGTGAGGTCCGGTTCCAGCACCAGCGGGTACTGTGCCACGCCCCAGGCCCAGAGAATGAGGGCCACGGCGAGGGCGGCGGCGGCCCGGGCCCATCCCCACAGCGACCGCAGCAGCAGGAGCAGCCCGGCCACCCCGGCGACGGCGGACAGCACCACCAGCGGCAGGGCGCGATGGGTGAGTCCGTGGAACAGCCGGGGCGCGTCGGCGTCCAGCACGGCGATGCCCACGAGCGCGACGCCGCCCGCCACCAGCCCGCTGACCAGGGCGCGCAGCCGGAACGCCCGTACCATCTCGGGCCCGCCGCCGCGGGCCGCGTCCGCGCACAGATAGACGGCGGCCAGATGGGCGCAGGTCACCACGGCCAGCACACCGCCGAGCATGGACGTCGGATTGATCCAGCTGGTGACCGTACTGCCCGCGGCCAGCCCGGACGGTACGCGCCCGGAGGCCACGCCACCGGCGACGGCGCCCAGGAAGAAGGGCGTGATGACCGAGGAGGTGGCGAAGCAGCCCCCGAACAGCCGCTGCTGCCACAGCTCGGTGCTGGCCTTGCGGAACGCGAAGGCGGCGCCGCGCGCGATGATGCCGAGCGCCGTAAGGGTCAGCGGCAGATAGAGGGTGGACATCACGGCGGCGAACACTTCGGGGAAGGCGCTCCACAACATCACCAGTACGAAGATCAGCCACACATGGTTGGCCTCCCAGACCGGTCCGATGGCGTGCTCGATCAGTGCGCGCTGCGGCCGTCCACGACGGCTGCCACCGGCCACCAGATCCCACAGCCCGGCCCCGAAGTCGGCCCCGGCGAAGAGGGCGTAGCACATCAGACCCAGCCACATCACCACCAGGACGGTGTCCGCGAGCATCAGGGCCTCCAGCGGTTCATGTGACCGGATAACCGGTCACATCGGCTTCCTGCGGGGCCACCGGGACCGGGCGCTCGCCCGCGAGCCGGCGCAGCACATAGACGGTGGCCACCGTCATCGCGGCGTACACCGCGAGCAGCAGCCACAGCCCGATCATCAGGCCGGGGGCGGGGTTCACCGCGTCCCGGACACTGAGAATCCCCTGCACCACCCAGGGCTGGCGGCCCTCCTCGGTGACGACCCAGCCGCACTCCAGCGAGACGACCGACGCCAGGCCGCTGAGGGAGGCCAGCCACAGGAACAGGCGCGTGCCCCGGCGGGCCAGCGGGTCGGTCTCGCCCCGGCGCCGGGTGCGCCACCAGGCCAGCAGCAGCCAGACCCCGAGCCCGAGCAGGAACAGTCCGCCGAGAACCATCAGGTCGAACGACAGATGGGTGCCGGTGACCGGGGGCCGCAGCGCGGGTGGCACCTGGTTCAGCCCCTCGATGACCGTGTTGGGGCTGAAACCGACCAGCAGCGACAGGCCGTTCGGGATCTCCAGACCGTATTTGATGCCGTGGTCGCCCGCGATGCCGCCCAAGGTGATCGGCACATGGCTGGAGGTGGTGAACACGCCCTCCATGGCGGCGAGCTTGATCGGCTGGTGGTCGGCCACGAAGCGGGCGATCCAGTCGCCGACCACGAGTTGGACGGGCGAGACGACGGCGCCGAGGATGAACGGGATGAAGAACCCCGCGCGGTGGTAGCGGTCGGTGCGGCCGCGCAGCAGGGCGACCGCGTACACGCTCGCGGTCAGGAAGGCCGCCACCATCAGCGCGGCGAGGATCATATGGACGGTCTGCGGCGGGCTGGCGGGGTTGAACATCGCGGCGAGCGGATCGACATCCACGACCCGGCCGTCGCGGACGGTGAAGCCATGTGGCTCGTTCATCCACGCGTTGGCGCACACCACGAAGAACGCCGAGGCGATACCGGCGACGATGATGGGGACCGCGGTGAGCATATGGATGCGCGGCGGCAGCCGGTCCCATGCGTAGAGGTAGATGCCGAGGAAGATGGCCTCGATGAAGAAGGCGATCCCCTCGATGGCGAACGGCAGCCCGATGACCTGCCCGTAACGGCCCATCAGCCCCGGCCACAGCAGCCCCATCTCAAAGCTGAGGATCGTGCCGGAGACCGCGCCCACGGCGAACAGCACCCCCATGGCCCGCGCCCAGCGCCGGGCGAGCAGCCGGTACGAGGGGTCGCCGGTGCGCACCCCCCACCACTCGGCGATCAGCGTGAGCAGCGGAAGCCCCACGCCCAGACAGGCCAGGATGATGTGCCAGGCGAGCGAGAAACCCATCTGGGCGCGGGCCGCCGACAGATCGCCGGACGTTGCCGGGCCCGCCAGCCAATCCCTCACCACGGCCGCGGCCGGCTGCCACGGATACTGGTCGACAGCGGGCACGGGCGCTCCTCACTCGTCGCTGAGACCCCCCTCCCGGAAAAACACCTTTACCCACCTCCGTCGTCTTCCGGTGGTTTCCCGGCCGCGACACGCCGGGTGGTGGGGCAAGCCGGTCGGTTGCCCCACGACCGTCATTCGGTGTCCGCGCCGATGGCCTTCAGCATCGGCATGCGCGCCGCCTGACGCCCCGGCCAGAGCGAGGCCAGGACACCGATCGCGGCGCTCGCGAGGAAGAAGACGACCGTCCTGCCCCAGGGGATGACGAGCGGAACGACCTCCTGGCCGAGGACGGCCGCCGCGCCGATGGCCGTACCGGCGGCGACCCCGAGCGCGGAGCCGAAGAGGGAGATGGTCACCGACTCCAGGCGCAACACGGATTCGACACCACCGCGGTCCAGTCCGATGGCCCGCAGCAGCCCGATCTCCCGCACCCGTTCGAAGACGGCCATGCCCATGGTGTTGACCACCCCGAGGGCGCCGATCAGCACGGTGACGCTGAGCATGGCGTACATGATGTTGAGGAACGGCGCGGTCCGCGCGGTGGCGGTGGCCCTTGCGTCGGCGCGGTCCTGGACGAGCAGCGCAGGGTTGTCCAGGGTGCGCCGGATCTCCTCCTGGAGCGCGGCGGTGCGGCCGGGGGCGGCCTTGACCAGGACGGAGTCGATGTTCGGCCGGTCCTCGGCACCGGCCGGACGGGGCAGGGCGCGATCGGAGACGAGGGCGGGGGTCAGATCCTCCGGGCCGTCGTAGATCGCGACGACGGGCAGGCGGATACGGCTGCCCGCGGTGTCCGCGCCGGGGCCGGTGAAGGCACCGGTGACACGGGAGCCGAGCCGCCAGCCGTGGGCGGCGGCCAGCTCCTCGGTGACGGCGATGCCCTCGCCGAGGCGGTCAAGCGACCCCTCGCGGACGGTGAGCGACGCCGCGCGCTCCACCGCGGCGGAGTCGACCGCGGTGACCGCCAAGGAGCTCTTGTCGGCGAGGTCGAGATAGGTGTGGATGACATTGGTGACGGCCTCGGCGTCGGCGAGCCGCCTCACCCGGGCGGCCGTGCCCTCGCCGATCTCCCCGAAGTCCACGGCCGTGATGCGCAGGTCCGAGGTCATGGAGCGGTCGGCCTCCTCCTCGTCGAAGCGGTTCACCGAGGTGACGGCCACGGTGACGGCGGTGACCATCGCAAGGCCGACCATCAGGGTGGTCGCCGTGGCCGCCGTACGCCGTGGATTGCGGCGGGCGTTCTCCACCGCCAGCTTGCCCCGGACGCCCGCCAGCCGGGTCAGGGGCGAGCGCAGCAGCCCGGTGACGCCCAGGGCGAGCAGCGGGGTGAGGACGATCAGACCGATCAGCAGCAGGGGCGCGGCGCCGAAGAGGAGGTCCGGCGCGCCGACGGCGGCGGCGACCAGCAGTGCGCCACCCGCGGTGACGATCAGCCCGATGGTGTTGCGGCGGCGCAGCGAGGTGGCGGTGGACGGCTGGACGGTCCGCAGCGCCGCCACGGGCGGTACGGCCGCCGCCCGGCGAGCCGGGACGTAGGCCGCGAGCACGGTGACGCCGATGCCCACGGTGAAGGCCGCGAGCAGCGGCCCGGCGGACAGCGGCGGCACATCGGCGCTCCCCGCCCCGGAGGCGTCGAACAGGCTGCCCAGCAGGTGCGCCACGCCGATGCCCAGCCCGTAGCCGATGGCCGAGGCGGCGGTGCCGACCAGGGCGGCCTCGGTCAGGACCATCCGCAGCACATGGTTCCTGGTGGCGCCGACCGCCCGCAGCAGCGCGTGTTCCCGGGCGCGGGCCGCGCTGAGCATGGTGAAGGTGTTGGCGACCAGGAAGGTGGACACGAACAGGGCGACGCCGGCGAAGCTCAGCAACAGTGTGGTGAGCTTGTCCGCGTCCCCGTCGGAGGCGGCACCGGACTCCAGGTCCGCGCGGGTGACCGCCCGAAGCCCTGTCGGCAGCAACTTCTGTGCCCGCTGGGCGAGTTGGGCATCCGAAGTGCCATCGGCTGCGGTCAGTGTGATCGCCGAGTAGCTCTTCGGCGCGGGGGCGAAGTGCCGTCGGGCGGTGGCGGTGTCGAAGGCGGTGAGCGTACCGCCGGAGTCCACCCGGCTGTCATGGGCGGTGAAGACACCGACCAGCCGTGCGTCACGGGCCGTGCCGCCCACGACGATGCGCACCCGGGCGCCCACCCGGTACCCGGCGCGCTCGGCGGTCCGCCGGTCCACGGCGATCTCGGCGGCGCCACGGGGGCCGCGGCCCGCGATGAGCGGATAGCGGATGTCCTTGCCGCTGCCGTCGGGCACGTAGTTGACGCCCGCGGCCTGGAACAGATCGCCCACCAGAGTGCCGTCCGAGCCGACGAGGAACGAGCCGCCCTCCACCACACCGCGCGCCGCGGTCGCCGACGGTAGCGCCCGCAGCCGCCGCAGCAGCGTGTCATCGAGCCGGTGCGGGTCGGAGTCAGCGGGGTCCGCGGTGATCGAGACGGACGCGTCGGGCTGGGAGTTGGACTGGGCGCGGTTCACGGCCGCTCTGACGGAGTCGCCGTAGAGCAGTGAACCGGTCACGAAGGCCACGCCGAGTACGACGGCGAGGGCGGGCATCGCGAAACGGAGCCGATGGGATCGGAGGGTGCGCAGGGCGGTGCGGAACATCGACGGCCTTCGGAAGGGGGGAACGGTCGGGAGGGGCGTGGCGCGGCGCGCTCCAGCGCTCTCCGGCCGCCCCTGGTGCCATCCTTCGCGGCGGCGCGGAGTGGCGGATCCACCGGAATGCCGAAGCCGTCCGTGCCCCTTCCCCGGTTTCCTCGGCCGAAAGTCTGATGTGGCGACGGCGGCCGGGCCGTAGCGTGACCTGCCATGATCTCCGAGTTCCGGTCCCGTTTCCGCCTCCGCCACCTCCGGCTGGGCCTGGTCGGCGTCAGCCTCGTCGTCCTCGTGGTCCTGGAGGGGCTGAACGCGCCGCATCCGGCGATGGCCGCGGCGACGATGGTGTCCGGCGTGGTGTGTCTGGCCGCGCTCGCCGTGCCGGAACGCCGCTTTCTGCCCTGCGCCATCGGCTCGGCGGCCGTCTCATGCGCGCTGACCTTCACGGAGGCGCAGCTGTCCGAGCGTCCCCCGAACACCCCGGGCATGGTGGAGCTGATCGCGCTGCTGCTGCTCATCACCCGCGCCGTGCGGCGCTGCCCGCCGCTGAGAGCGGTCGGACTGGCCATGGGGCCCGCACTCGCCGCCGTGGTCCTTCCCCTGCGGATCGAGGTGTGGGACGACCACCTCAAGAATCTGATCGCCGTCATCGCGGTCTGCGCCGTGCCGTTCATGGTGCTGGTGGGGCTGTGCCTGCGTCTGTACGACACGCTGCGGGAGCGGGAGCGGGAGGCCATCCGGCAGTCCCAGCGCCTTGAGCACGCGCGGGAGTTGCACGACTTCGTGGCCCACCACGTCACGGCGATCGTCGCGCAGACCAAAGCCGCGCGCTTCACGGCCGCGGCCGGACACACCCAGTCCCCGGAGGACCTGGACCGGATGCTCGCCCAGATCGAGCGGGCCGGATCCCAGGCGCTGGGTTCGATGCGCGCCATGGTCTCCAGCCTGCGCGACCACACCGGCGCCGCCACGACCCGGCCCACGGGTGATCCGGCGGGCCTGAACGGTTTGCGCGGCCTTCGCGGTCTGTGTGACCTCACCCAGGAGTTCTCCGAGGTGGGGCCGTCCGCCGAGCTGATCCTCGCCCCCGAAGTCGCCGACCGTCCGCTGCCACCCGGTATCACCACGACGGTCCATCGCGTGGTGCAGGAGTCCCTGACCAACGTCCGCAAGCACGCGACCGGGGCCGGCCGGATCGAGGTGCGGATCGGTGTACGGCCCGGCGACCCGGAGCGGCTGGAGGTGTCGGTCGTCGACGACGGACAAGGCGGCGCCTCGCCCGCCGCCGAGCGGTCGGCCGAGGGGAGCGGCTACGGTCTGATCGGCCTGGCCGAGCGCGTCGAGAAGGCCAACGGGCGTATCACGGCGGGGCCGAGGGACGACGGTGGCTGGCACGTCCTGGCGGTCCTCCCCCTGGCCAAGGTGGCTCCGGACACGGCTTCGGCCAGGGTGACCCAGGACGAGGCAACCCAGGACGATGCGACACCGGACGATGCGACACCGGACGATGCGACACCGGACAAGAAGGCCCCGGCGGAGGTCACCCTCGGCAAGGCGGCCCCGAACGTGGCCTCCTCCGGCTGACGGCCGGCCTGCCTGCGATCATGCGTGACATGACGATCCAGGTACTCATCGCCGACGACCAGGAGATGGTCCGTGCCGCCTTCCGCATGATCCTCGACTCCCAGCCGGACATGCGGGTCATCGCCCAGGCGGCGACCGGCCTCGAGGCCGTCGACCAGGCCCGCCGCCTGCGGCCCGATGTCTGCCTCCTGGACATCCGCATGCCCGAGCTGGACGGTCTGGAGGCCACCCGGCTCCTTGCCGGACCCGATGTGCCCGATCCGCTCAACGTCCTCATCGCCACCACCTTCGACCTCGATGAATACGTCTACCGCGCGCTGCGCAACGGCGCGTGCGGCTTTCTGCTCAAGGACGGCGCGCCCGGTCTGCTCACCGAAGCGGTGCGGGCCGCGGCCTCGGGCAACTCGCTGATCTCCCCGTCGGTGACGGTCCGTCTGCTCGCGCATATGGCACCCCACCGCGATCGGCCGGCCCGCTCCGAGGCCCGTCCGGCCCGCCGGGGGAAGGGCGGGCCGGGGGATCTGATCGAGCCGCTGACCCAGCGCGAGGCCGAGGTCGTCCGGCGGGTCGCCCGTGGCCGTACCAATGAGGAGGTGGCCGCCGATCTGCATGTCACCCTGTCCACCGTCAAGACCCACCTCGGCAACGTCCAGCGCAAGCTGGCCGCCCGCAACCGCGTCGAGATCGCGGCCTGGGCCTGGGAGCACGGCATGGTGGACGAGCCCTCGCCGAATGGTGGGCGGTGACCCGGCAGATCCACTGAGGTGTGTGCGCTTCCGCCGATGTGTGCCCGTCACCAGGCGCGGGCGGCGAGCTGAAGCCGCTCGCGGACCCGGGCGACGTCCGGATTGGCGTCGGCCCCCGGCCGCTGTACGAGGAAGAGCGTGTTGAGCGGTGGCTCTTCGGGCTCATGGAGCAGAACGAGCCCGCCGGAGGTGAGTTCGTCCCGGCACAGATAGCGGGGGAGCACGCTGTAGCCCGCGCCCGCGGCGACGGCGGACATGGCCCCGCGCAGATCCGGCACGGTCACCGCGGCCTGGGCGGTGAGCCGCTTGCCGAAGACATTGCGCCAGTACCGGCGGGCGATGGGGAGGTCCTCCGCGTAGGTGATCAGCGGTACATCACGGACCGCGGCACACGGCCCGTCCGCCGCCAGACGCTCCCCGATGCGCCGGGCCCAGTCGGGCGAGGCGACCAGCACATAGTCCTCGTCCGCCAGCGGCAGCGAGGTCAGCGCGCGGCCGCCGGGGCGTCTGGTGGCGAGCACAAGGTCGTGGTGGCCCGCCCGCAGCGCCTCCAGCAGCGGATCGGTCAGCCCCATCGTGATCCGCAGTCGTACCCCCTCCGCGACCAGCGGGGCGAGTGCGGGCAGGGCGCGGGTGCACAGAAACTCGGCCGGGCCCGCCAGGTGGACCGGGGTGGTGCGCCCGGTGAGTACGGTACTCCGGCCCCCGAGGGAGGCGAGGGCGTCGAGCGGCCCGGCGATCTGTCCGGCCAGATCATGGGCGAGGTGGGTGGGTTCCACCCCGCGCGGAAGCCGGGTGAACAACTCCCGCCCGGTCTGCTGCTCCAGGGTGCGGATCTGGGCGGTGACGGTCGGCTGGGAGAGTCCGAGCAACGGCGCCGCGGCGGTGAACGAGCCGGAGCGGTAGACGGCCAGAAAGGTGCGCAGCAGATTCAGATCGGCATGGGGCGGGGTCCGCCCGCCACCGATGACGATGTCGCCTGCTCGTTGTGTCCCGTCCTCCACGCGGCCAGCATAGAAAGCCCCACGGCGTTTCCTTGGGGGAGCTGACCTCGGCGCTCGCCGAGGCGCTGACCGTCCAGGACGTGGTGAAGGCGGTCGCCGACCGGATGCTTCCACCGTTCGGCGCCACCGGCCTGATCTGCCAGCTGATCGAGAACGGGCGGCTGCGGATGGTCGGTTCGGCCGGGTACCCGGAGGAGTTCCTGGAGACCGTCCAGACATTCATGGTCTCGGACATGTCCGCCATCGTGCAGGTGCTCAGCTCCCGCACCCCGCACTTCCTGTCCACCCCGCGGGAGTACGCCGAACAGCACCCCGACGCCCTCGGCTACCTCTACCGCAGCGGGATGAACGCATGGGCCTTCCTCCCCCTGATCGCCTCCGACCAGCAGATCGGCTACTGCGTGGTGAGCTTCGCACGGCCGCGCCACTTCTCCGAGGAGGACCGTTCCCTGCTCATCGCCCTGAGCGGACTGGTCGCCCAGGCGCTGGAACGGGCCCGGCTGTACGACGCCGAGCACACCCGCGCCCAGGAGCTCCAGCGCGGGCTGCTGCCCCGTACGCTGCCCGCCGTCCCGGCGGTCGCCGCCGAGGCGCGCTATCTGCCCGCCACCGAGGGCGTGCAGGTCGGCGGCGACTGGTACGACCTCATTCCGCTGTCCGGTGAACGGGTCGCCCTGGTCATCGGCGATGTCATGGGCCATGGGCTGTCCGAGGCGGCGACGATGGGCCGGCTGCGCACGGCCGTCCACACCCTCGCCGATCTCGAGCTTCCCCCCGATGAGCTCCTCACCCACCTCAACGAACTGGTCGGCGACCTCGGCGATGACTTCTACGCCACCTGTCTGTCGATCCCGGCCGGCTGTGCGACGCCCTCATCAGCGCACTGGTGCCGGAGCAGGCCGCGACCCACGACGACGCCGCGCTGCTGATCGCCCGGACCCGGTCGCTGGCGCCCGGCCGGGTGGTGTGCTGGGCGCTCCCGGACGGCCCCATCGCCGCCGCGGAGGCCCGCCGCCGGGTCACCGAACAGCTGTCGGCGTGGCATCTGGACGAGCTGTCGATGACCACGGAGCTTCTGGTCAGCGAGCTGGTCGGCAATGTCGTCCGGCACGCCAAGGGCCCACCGCGGCTGCGCCTGCTGTACGGCAGAACACTGATCTGCGAAGTCACCGACGGCAGCCTCACCACCCAGCGGATCCGCCGCGCCGCCGAGACCGACGAGGGCGGGCGCGGGCTTCAACTGGTCGCGGCGCTCTCCGATCGGTGGGGCATGCGCTATACGGCGACGGGCAAGTGCATCTGGACGGAGCAGGCCCTGCCCGCGCCCTCGCGACCGGCCGTCACCTGAGGCGGCGGGGCCCACGGCGGGCCCGGCGGTGCGGCCCGCCACCGTCACGCTCTAGGATCGGTCGGTGACCGCCGTGAAGCAGCAGACCACCAGGGACCAAGCGGCACCGGGGCGGAAGCGCTCGGACGGTGCCGCCCGCAGCGCCACCGTCAAGGACGTGGCGACGCTCGCCGGAGTCTCCCCGAAGACCGTGTCGAATGTGATCAACGGCTTTGTGCATGTGTCCCCGGCGACCCGGGAGCGGGTCCAGCGGGCCATCAGAGAGCTCGGTTACCGGCCCAACCGGGTGGCCCGCAACCTCCGCCGCGGCAGCACCGGCATGCTCGGTCTCGTCCTGCCCGAGCTGGACGTCCCGTACTTCGCCGAGCTGGGGCGCCACTTCCTCACCACGGCCGAGGAGCACGGCCGCACCCTGCTGATCGAGCAGACCCTCGGCGACCGCGAGCGGGAGGCCGCGGTGATCCACGGCCTGGGCGACCAGGTCGTGGACGGCATGGTGGTGAGCCCGCTCGCGCTGCACGGCAGCGCGCTCGCGGACCACCTCGGCACCGTGCCGCTCGTGCTCATCGGCGAACGCCCCAGCGGCGGCCTCGCCGACCATGTGGTGATCGACAACGTCGCCGCCGCGAAGGAGGCCGTGAGCCATCTGGTGGCCGGCGGGCGCCGCCGGATCGCTGCCATCGGCGTCCAGCCCGAGCCGTACATCGGCACACCGCTGCTGCGCAGGACCGGCTACCGCCAGGCCCTGGAGGAGGCCGGGCTGCCGCCCGACCCCCGGCTGGAGCGGGAGACCCCCCGCTACCACCTGGCCGAGGGCGCACGGGCGATGGCGGCTCTGCTGGACCACGCGGAGCCGCCGGACGCCGTGTTCTGCTTCAACGACGCGCTGGCCCTCGGCGCGCTGCGGACCCTGTACGAGCGTGGACTGCGGGTGCCGGACGACATGGCCGTGATGGGCTTCGACGACATCGAGGCCGCCCGCTACAGCACACCGAGCCTGAGCAGCGTGGCGCCGGACAAGGCCGCCATCGCCCGGCACGCCGTCGATCTGCTGCTGGAGCGGATCGAGGCACCGGACCGTCCGGCCCAGGAGGTCGTCGTCGGACATACGCTCCACATCCGCGAGTCCACCGAGGGCGGTGTCACCGGGGTCGCTCACTGACCTCCCAGACCCGTGGTGGCCACCGACCTGACGATCTGGCGCTGGAACAGCATGAAGACGATCAGCAGGGGGATGGAGCCGAGGATCGAGGCGGCCGACTCCTGGGCGTTCCGCAGCCCGGTGGAGTCCTTCACGGTCGACAGCCCCACCGGCAGCGTCATCAGCTGCGGATCGCTTGTGCTGATGAACGGCCAGAGGAAGTTGTTCCAGGTGTTGATGAAGACGAATATCGCCACGGCCGCCAGGATCGGGCGGGACAGCGGCAGCACCACGCTCCAGAACACCCGGAAGCTGCCCGCCCCGTCGATCCGGGCCGCCTCCTCCAGCTCCCGCGGAATGCCGTCGAAGAACTTCTTCAGGATGAACACCATCGCGGGCGCCACCACCTGCGGCAGGATCACCGCCGCGTAGGTGTCGACGAGGTTCATCGCGAGCATCTGCCGGAACAGCGGCACGATCAGGATCTGCGGCGGCACCATGATCGAGGCGACGGTGACGGCGAAGAGCACACGGCGGCCGCGGAAGAGGGTGCGCGAGAAGGCGTACGCCGCCATCGCCGAGACGGCCACGGTGATCGCCGTGACGCATACGGCGATCACAACGCTGTTCACCGCCCACACCGGCAGATTGCCCTGACCGAAGATGGTCCGGTATGCCTCGAGGGTGAAGCCCGCCTTGGGGATCCAGTCGGCGCCCGACGCGCTGGCGTCGACCTCCGTCTTGAACGAGGTGTCCACCCCCCAGCCGAACGGCACCAGCCAGACCACGGTCATCAGCGCCAGCGCCAGCAGCGTCAGCACACGGGGGAGCGGGCCCGTCCCGAGCGTGGGATGCCAGGCATGGCCGCCGTAGCGGCGCCGCCGGACCACCTCCCGGGGCATGGTCGAGCGGTGCTTTCCGGGGGTACGGGGGGAGAGTGTTTCGGTGGTCATGGTGCGATCAGTCCTCCCTGCGCGAGAAGATCTTCAGCTGTGCGATCGAGAGGATGATGATGAGCCCGAAGAACACATACGACACCGCCGAGGCGTAGCCGAGCCGGTAGTTGGTGAAGCCGGTGTCGTAGATGTACTCCAGGATCGGCCGGGTGGCCCCGTTCGGGCCGCCCTTGGTCAGCAGATAGATCTGGTCGAACACCTTCAGCGAGGCCATCAGCTGCAACACCGCGATCAGGGCGGTGGTCCGGCGCAGCTGGGGCAGTGTGACCGACCACAGCCGGCGCCACGCACCGGCGCCGTCGAGCGCGGCGGCCTCGTAGAGGTGGTCGGGGATCGCCTGGAGCGCGGCCAGGTAGAGCAGGAAGTTGAACCCCACCGTCCACCACAGGGTCACCAGCGCGATGGACCACATCGCGTACTTCTCGTCCGTCAGCCAGGCGATCCCATCGATCCCGAAGATCCCCAGCAGGCTGTTGAGCATCCCGCGGTCCGGCTGGAACAGCATGCTCCAGATCTGGTAGACCACCGCGACCGGCAGCAGATGCGAGGCGAAGAAGGCCAGCCGCCACAGCCACTGCCCGGGCATCCCCGTATACACCAGCAGGGCCATCACCAGGGCGATGACCACGAGGGGGACGGTGGTCAGAACGGTGAACCAGACCGTGTTGCCGAGGGTCTGCCACACCTGGCTGTCGCCGAACGCCTCGGTGTAGTTGTCCAGTCCGACGAAGGCGTTGTCACCGTGCCCGGTCAGACTGGCGTCGGTGAAGCTCATCCACAGGCCGATGCCGATCGGCACGATGAGGAAGAGGGTGAAGAACACCAGGAAGGGGGTGGCGAAGAGCCACCCCGCGCCGCCCGGGGACCGGCGCCGGTCCGTGGCGGTCGCCCGGCGGAATCCGGCGCGCCGGGATCCGGTCGCGGCCTGCCGCGCGGGCGTGGAGACGGAAGCCATGACATCGCTCCTTTCCATTGCGATTCCGCGCGATCAGGCCGGATTCGGCTGGGCCAGCAGGGTGTTGATCTGGGAGACCATCGTGCGCACCGCGCTCTGGGCGGACGACGAACCGCCGAGCGCGGGATCGAGCGCCTGGCACATCCGGGTCTGGAAGTCCGAGCCGGAGCCCGCGAACCACACCGGCGGGTCGAGTACGAGCTGCTTGGCGGCGTCCGCGTACTCCGACTGCGGACGCAGCTTGGCGTAGGCCGCGGACGAGACGGCCGGTGTGTACGCGGGGATATGACCCGCCGAGGCCCAGGTCAGCCCGGACCGGACCAGCTCGGCCACGAACTGGTGGGTGCGCCGCCGGTGCTCCGGATCCGGGTTGTCCTGGTGCGGCAGCACCAGGGCGTGGCTGTCCGACGCGCCCGCCGGACGGTCGTAGAAGGTGGGAATGGGAGAGCCGCCCAGCCTGTCCTTCAGGGCCGCCTTGTAGGTGGCCATGTCCCACTCGCCCGAGAAGATCATCGGCGACCGGCCGTTGGCGAAGGCGGCGATCGCCGTCGAGACGTCCATGGTGCGGCTGTCGCGCGCCAGGTCGGTCATGAAGCGCACCACCTCGACGGCGGTGTCCTCGTCGATCTCGGCCCGTTCGCCCGTGAGGTCGAAGGTGGCGCCGGTCTGGCTGAACAGCGTCCAGAACATCCGCCAGCCCATCGCCGCGTCGTTGGCGTGGCCGAAGACGGGCCCCAGCTTGCCGCTGTCCTTGCGGAGCTTGTTCATCAGCTCCAGGGCGTGCTTCGGCGATTCGAAGGGCACCAGCCGCCCGTCGCCCGTGAGGAGACCCGCCTTGTCCATGACGTCCCGGTCGAAGAAGACCACGAAGGGGTGGGTGTCCAGCAGAATGGCATACGGGTCGCCCTGGTACAGACTCCGTTTGACCAGCGTCTTGTTGAGGTCCTCCTGCTTCAGCCCGAACTCGGCCAGCAGATCCAGGTCCCAGGGGTCGAGCAGACCGCCCGGGGCATAGCCCGCCAGCCGGGTCAGATGCATGATCGCCACATCCGGTGAGCGGCCACCGGCCGAGGCCATCGCCAGCTTGGTGTAGTACGGCGGGCCCCAGTCCAGCACCGTCGTCCTGACCTTCAGATCCGGGACGCGCTTCTCCACGTTCCGCGTCATGGTCTTCATCAGCTCGCCGTCGGGGCCGGTGAAGAGGGTCCAGTACTGGATCTCGTCCGCGCTCGCCACGCTCCCGGCGATCGAACCGCAGCCGCTGAGCGCGGACGCCGTCAACGCGGCCCCCGCCCCGTACACCGCGCCTCTCAGCAGACCACGCCGTGACAGACCGCTCATCGCCCCTCCTCACCGGTTGGCCGCTCGAAGGCGGCGGGACGCTGCTGGGCCGCGCGCAGCCGCTCCACGTCCAGCTTGCGGCTCCGGTCGAAGCGGTAGACCCCGTTCTGCTCCTGGAAGACATCGGTGAGCTGGGTGTAGCAGTAGCCGAACATCAGCGGGTCGTCGAGCAGCGCCCCGGTCAGCCCCGCGAACCGCCTCTGGAACTCCTCCTCGGTCCGCGGCCGCTGCCCGTAGCCCCAGGACACCTCTCGGTCGTCACCGGCCGCGGCATCCGCCTCCTCCGGATTCCACCAGATGCCGCCGAACTCGCTACAGAAGTAGGGCTGGCCGCGGTACGGCAGCGACCACACCGCGTCGGTGTCCTTCTTGTCGGGGTTTCCCCGGTCGTCGGGGTTGATGAACGGCTCGTTCTTGTCCAGCCCCGCCATCTGGCGGCGGAACGCCTCCGGGTCCTGCTCATAGCTGTGCGAGTCGTACACATCGGTCTCGGCCACGCGGTGGGAGTAGCCGGACGCGTCCAGGACCGGCCGGGAGGTGTCGGCGGCCTTGGTGGCCAGGAACATCCCCCGGGTGACATCGTCCAGGACCGTCTGCCGGTCGTGGAGTTCCTGGTGTGTCTCGTTGAGCGGACACCAGCCCACGATCGACGGATGGGAGTAGTCCCGCTCCACGGCCTCCAGCCACTGGGCGATGAAACCGGCGGTGGGCCGCTGGTTGTCCAAGGCGGTGCGCCCCGTATTGGCTCCCCAGTCGCCGAACTCGCCCCAGACGAGATAGCCGAGCCGGTCCGCGTGGTGCAGGAAGCGCTCCTCGAACACCTTCTGGTGCAGCCGCGCCCCGTTGAACCCCGCGGCCAGCGACAGCTCGATGTCCCGGACCAGGGCGGCGTCGTCGGGCGCGGTCATCAGCCCGTCGGGGTACCAGCCCTGGTCGAGGACGAGCCGCTGGAAGACGGGGCGGCCGTTGAGCAGCAGCCGCTTGCCGTCGATGGCCACCGAGCGCAGCCCGGCGGTGCACTCGGCGCGGTCCACGGCCGCGCCGCCACCGTCCAGCAGGTCGATCCGCACCCGGTACAGATGGGGGTCCTCCGGACACCACGGCCGACGTCGGTCCTCGGGCAGCGTGAGCACCATGCGGGGTGCCATGCCGAGGTCGGCGCGCACGGTCGCCTCGGCCACCGTCTCGCCGTCCGCGTCGCTCACCCGGGCCGTGATCCGGTGGCCCGGGCGGTTGGCGCTGAGCGGCAGCTCCAGGTGGAAGGCCCCGGACGCCAGGTCGGGGGTGATCCGGGGCCGGTGCAGATGGACCTCTGACACCGGCTCCATCCACACCGTCTGCCAGATGCCGGTGGCGCGGGTGTAGTGGCAGTCGCTGTTGGCGTACTCGGTGGCCTGCTTACCGCGCGCCTGGGGGCCGTGCCGGGCGTCCCGGGCCCGTACGACGATCACCACCTCCGCGTCGCCGCCCGCCGCGCCCGGCACCTCGCCGAGGTCGGCGGTGAAGGAGGTGAAGCCGCCGCTGTGCCGGGCCACTTCGCGGCCGTCGGCCCAGACGGTGGCGTCGTGGTCGACGGCCCCGAAGTGCAGCAGCACCCGCCGGCCGGCCCAGTCCGCCGGTATCCGGACCGTGCGCCGGTACCAGACGGCGGGGTGGAAGTCGGTGTCCCCGATCCCCGACAGCTCGGACTCGGGGCAGAACGGGACCAGGATCCGCTCGTCCAGCTCCTGGTGCACCAGACCGCGCTCGAGCCCGCTGTCACCGGGGTCGAAGGCGAACTGCCAGCTGCCGTTGAGATTGAGCCACTCTTCACGGACGAAGTTGGGGCGGGGATATTCGGGTCGTGGAACGGCGTTCGAGACTTCGGGCGAGGCTATGCCGGGCTGTGCCATGGGATCTCCGGGGGAGCAGGGGATTCGACCGGGCAGGGGTATGCCATCACCGGTTTACATCGTTGTAAAGATCCCGCGCAGCAACTTTTGCCGTGACCTCGCGCGGCCGCCGGTGCGGGTGGCTAGATCTCGCCGTTCTTGACCTTGTACAGTTCGATGTCCCGGTTGGCGAAAAGGTGCACAAAGCCGCAGTTCCAGCAGATCAACCCGGTGGCCGACTCGTTGGCCCAGCCGAACTTGAGCAACTCCATGCCGGTGCTGTTGAGCTTCACCTCGCGATCCCGGAAAAGGTCGCCCTTGCAGAACACACATGTGATCCACTTGTCCCCGATCGCCGCACGTACAGGCTTGGCCACGCTCTCTCACCTTCTCCGGCCGCCGAAGCGGCCCCCGTCCTCACGTCAACAACGACGATCAGGATAGGACGGGGGCCACGTGGAAACCTCAGCCGCGATAGGTGCGCACATAGTCGAACCGCGCGACCGCGCCCGCGGTGTTCTGTGCCACCAGGCCGATCCTGAGCCTGCTCACGGTCGGCAGGGTCCAGACGCCGGTGTGCGTCCAGCGCACACCGTCCGTGCTGGTGGCGGCGCGCACCTCGGTCTCGTTCCGCGCGGTGTCGGCGTGGTACGACAGCCGCATCCACAGCGTGTCCGCGGGCGGGCCGCCGAACATCGGCCCGTAGGCCACCGGGGTCGGCGGTGTGGTGGTGGGCCGCTCGCCCTCCTTCGCGAACTCGGTGACATGCGTCGCCTTCCCATCGGTGTGGCTCACCGGGAGCACCGCGTGCACCAGTTTGTATTGACCTCCGCTCACTTCCCTAAAGGGAGGTGATTCCTACCACGGTTGGCTGACCGTCTCGGTGGGTTCCTGCTTCACCGCGCTGTGCCGGTACGGGTACCGGTCTTACCTGCGCTCGACAGGCTGTCACCGCCAGTCCGGCGGCCCGGCCGATGTTCACGGCCGCATTGATGTCCCGGTCCAGGACGGTCCCGCAAGCCTGACACGTCCATTCGCGGACGTGCAGGGGTTTGGGGCCGTCCTTGACGCCGCAGGCCGAGCAGACCTGTGAGGTGGGCTCGAAGCGTCCGATGCGCACGAGGGTGCGCCCGTACCGGCTGGCTTTGTACTCCAGCATCGTGACGAACTGCGACCATCCGGCATCGTGGACGGACTTGGCCAGGCGTGTGCGGGCGAGTCCCTTGACTGCCAGATCTTCCACCGCGATGGCTTGGTTTTCGCGGATCAGCTTGGTGGAGAGCTGGTGGTGGAACTCTCGCCGCGCATCGGCCACCCGCGCATGGGTGCGGGCGACGCGAAGCCTGGCCTTTTCCTTGTTCTTCGACCCCTTTGCCTTCCGGCTCAGGGCCTGCTGTACGCGCTTGAGGCGCTTCTCAGCCCGGCGCAGGAAGCGCGGACTGTCGATCTTCGTGCCATCGGAGAGGACTGCGAAGTGTCCCAGGTCCAGGTCTATGCCGACCTCCGGTGCGACCGGCGGGAGGGTTCCAGGAGCGGTCTCCACGACGAACGAGCAGAAGTACCGCCCGGCCGCGTCCTTGAGTACCGTCACGGTGGCTGGAGTGGACGGCAGGGTCCGCGACCACTTCACGCGCACCTCGCCGATCTTCGGCAGGCGCAGATAACCGCCGGCCGTGATGGACCAGCGGGCGTTGGCGGTGAACCGTACCGACTGCCGTTGGTCCCGCTTGGACTTGAAGCGCGGTTCGGCGATCTTCGGTCCCTTGCGGGTGCCCTTGAGGGAGGCGAAGAAGTTGGAGTATGCGGTATCCAGGTCCCGCAGGGACTGTTGCAGCACCACGGCGGACACCTCCCCGAGCCATGTACGCTCGGGGGCTTTCTTGGCCTCAGTGATGACCTGCTTGGACAGGTCTCCGATCTTCGGGTACGGCTTCCCGGCCTCGTGGGCGTCCTTCCGGATGCGCAACGCGTCGTTGAACACGACGCGGGCGCACCCGAACGCCCTGGCCAACGCGGCCTGCTGAGGACCATTCGGGTACAGGCGGAAGCGGTACCTCAACTGCACATCGATCACCATACATGCGCGGTTTATGGCTGAGTGCGAAAACATCCGAACTGGTCGCCACTGCGCGTTCGTCCTGCACGCGTATTTGGTTTTCGTGATGAAGAACCGGCACAAGGTGTTCGCCGACCGGCACTACTGGCGGGCGAACAAGTTGTGGTCCGGCTCCTACTTCGCCGAATCGGTCGCGCCGCTTGGCTGTCTGTCGTCCGCCAGACATCGAGCAGCACAATCGGCTGACCTGAAGGCCCGTCATGAGCGCCGGTCAACAGTGCAGACCCGTGCACACGGCTGAGGTCAGAGCGGGCCGCCTCGCGGGGCGTCGTGGGGGTGGGCAGCGCCGGTGCCTCGCGGGCCGGGCGCGCGGCGGCGGTCGCCTGGGCCGCGGGCAGCAGCCCGGCCAGCAGTGCGCACAGCAGCGCGGCGACGAGAGCGCCGGGGCTTCGTCTCGGGCGTCGACCGGGGCTTCGTCTCATCTACACGGTCCCTTCCGGCTCGAAGGAGCTCAGGCTCGGGTCGTAGTCAAGGTCCCCGATGTCGAACATCGGGGTCATCCAGTGGTAGAAGTTGTCGCCGCGCTCCCGCAGCAGGTCGTACAGGCGGCGCATGAGACGGCGGCGCACGGGCAGCAGCTCGGGGTGTTCATACCGGTTGGCCAGCTCATGGGGGTCGGTGTCCAGGTCGTAGAGCTCGTTGACCGACTCGGGGTTGACGATGAGCTTGTGGCGTTCGTCGCGGATCATCCCCTGCGGATACGGGAAGTGGTGGCCGTGGAACTCGGCGAGCAACTCGCCCGGCCACCATGGATGTTCGCCCCGCACCAGCGGCACCAGGCTCCTGCTGTCCACGGCGGGTGAGGTGTCGCAGCCCGCGAGGTCCAGGATGGTGGCGGTGCAGTCGGTGAGGCTGACGAACTCCTGGCGGACCTGCGGGGCCGCGCCGGGGATCCGGATGATGCCGGGGATGCGGTAGATGTCCTCGTACATCGCCGGGCCCTTGTCGTGCAGCCGGTGGGCGCCGGTGAACTCGCCGTGGTCGGCGGTGAAGAACACCGAGGTGTCATCGGCCAGTCCGAGCTCGTCGAGGCGGGTGAGGATGCGCCCGATCTGCTCGTCGATCAGCGTGACATAGCCCCAGTAGACGGCGATCAGCTTGCGGGTCACCTCGATGGGGATGGTGTCGAAGGTCCAGTGGGCGCTGTAGTTGCGCTGCACCGGTGGCTTTCCCTCGAAGGTCTCGGCGATCGAGGCGGGCAGCTCCACCAGGTCGGGGTCGTAGGCGTCGAAGTACGCGTCGGGCAGCAGATACGGCAGATGCGGTCCGAAGAAGTGGGTGGCGAGGAAGAACGGTCGGCCGGTCGTGGCGTACCGCTCCAGCTGCTCGATGGCGCGGGTGGCCAGATAGTGCTCGAAGGTGGCCTCCACCGGCTGGTGCAGCCGCGCCGCCAGCAGATTGCCCGGATTGCCGTTGGGCGTGGTGCCGCGGATGGGATCGGATATCCGGTACGGCGGCAGGCCCCGCTCCTTCAGGTACGCCGCGTAGTCCGGATGGTCCACGGGGTTGTGCCAGCCCGGCAGATCGGGCCCGTCGAAGCCGTACGAGGCCGCGTTGCGATGGGTGCCGACATGCCACTTGCCGACCAGGCCGAGCTGGTAGTCACGTTCGGCCAGGGCGCCGGGGAAGGTGAAGGCGTCCTCCCGCAGATCCTCCAGATAGCCCACGTTGCGCTCGTAGTTGGCCAGCAGCCGGTGGCGGAAGGGCGCCTGTCCGGTGAGCAGACTGGCGCGGGCCGGGGTGCAGATGGCGGTGGGGGTGTAGAAGCGGTCGAAGCGGGTCCCGGTCGCCGCCAGCCGGTCGAGGTTCGGCGTGGCCACCTGCGGATTGCCGTAACAGCCGAGGGTGTCGACGCGGTGCTGATCGGTCATCAGGAACAGCAGGTTCATCGGGCGGCCGCCTTCGTGTAGAGGTCACCGGCGTAGAACGTGGACACGGCGGGCGACTTTTGCAGCTGCCCGGTCCGGACGAAGAAGCGGCTCATGCCGTCCAGCCACTTGTCGACGGTGCCGTCCTTGGTTCCGGCGACGAGTTCGGCGGTCGTCATCGTCTTCACATGCTCCGCGTCCGCCGCCACCTTCGCCTCATCGGCCCCCAGCAGCTTCGCCGCCAGCGCGATGGACTTCTCGGGGTGCGCGGCCCGCCAGTCGTTGGCCTCCTGGAGGACCGCCACCACCTTCCGGTCGCGCTCCGGCTTGCCCTTGGCCGCGGAGACGAACGCGGTGGGGAAGGCGGAGCCGGAGGAGTCCTCGGTGCTCGCCACCTCCCCTCGAGGTCTTCCTTCATGGATACCCTGGGGAGGGAACGAAGCTCCTGCGGAGCGGGGCAGGAAAAGCCGGTTCGCCGCCAGGGCGGACCGGCGTCTACCGGCCACCGGTTGATACCCGCCACTCACATCGAAGCTGATAGGATGTAAGGCGTGGCGCGGCAGGTCAAGCGGGCTTTCAAGTACCGCTTTTACCCCACGGATGAGCAGGCGGCTGAGCTGTCGCGCACGTTCGGCTGT
>NZ_JANIIC010000066.1 GCF_024519315.1 Streptomyces malaysiensis subsp. samsunensis
GGGGCGGAAAAACCCAGCCCGCGGGGGGGGGGGGGGCGGGGGGGGGGGCGGGGCCCCGGGCGGGGCCTGGGGCGGAGCCCCGGTTCGGGAAGGGGCGGGGTGGGGGATCAGCCCTCGGCGGGCGAAGTGGGGGGGATCAGCCCTCGGTGGGCGGGGCCGTGCTGGCGCGGACGACCAGCTGCGTGGCCAATTCGACCCTCGGGGACTCGATCTCCTCCCCCCGCGCCTGCCGCAACACCGTACGAGCAGCCAACTTCCCCATATCCGCCAACGGCTGGCGAACCGTCGTCAGCGGCGGCGCCGACCAGCGGACCTCGGGCAGATCGTCGAAGCCGACGATGCTCACATCCTCCGGAACCCGCAGCCCCCGGCGGCGCAGCGCCTCGATCGCCCCCAGGGCCATCTGATCGCTGGAGGCGAAGACCGCGGTGGGCGGGGAGTCGGTGTCCATCAGCTGGTCGCAGCCGTGGAAACCGGACTCGTGGTAGAAGTCGCCCTGCGCCACCAGCGAAGGATCGAACGGTACGCCCGCCGCCTCGAGCGCCGCGCGATGGCCGTCCAGCCGGGCCCGGCTGCACAGCAGCCGGGGCGGACCGGCGATCAGGCCGATCCGCCGGTGGCCGAGGCTCAGCAGATGTTCGGTGGCGGCCATGCCGCCCGCCCAGTTGGTGGCCCCGATGGTGGGCGCCTCCAGCGCGGGGGAGCCGGCCGGGTCGACGACCACGATCGGCACGTTCAGCCGCCGCAGCTCCTCGTGGACCACCGGCTCCAGTACGGACGTCACCAGGATCACCCCGTCCGAGGCGCGGGCCCGCAGATTCTTCAGCCACTGCCGGGCCGAGCCCGCACGGCCGTGGATCGCCGAGACCACCGTGCCCACCCCGTCCCGGTGCGCGATGTCCTCGACGCCCCGGATGATCTCCACCGCCCAGGGGCTGTCCAGATCGTTGAAGACCAGGTCCACCAGGGCGGCGCGGTCGCCGGGCGCGCTCTGGCGGCGGCGGTAGCCGTGGATCCGCAGCAGGTCCTCGACCCGGGCCCGGGTCTCGGGCGAGACATCCGAACGGCCGTTGACCACCCGGGAGACCGTGGGCACCGACACCCCGGCCTCCTGGGCGATGGCCGTGATCGTCACCTTGGGCCGGGCGCCGCCCTCGGTGCCCCTGCTCTCCGTAGCCATTTCCGCCTCCTCCATTGACGGGAACCATCCCCGCCTCTGACTTTCCGGGGGCGCACCCTCGGAACCTTGCAGAAGTCTTCCGGAAAACCGGATCAGACGTGAAGAGACGAGAGAGGGACGTCCCCATGAAGGTCCTGAGCTTACGCAGCGCCGCGCGGCGCCGAAGCCTCGGCCGGGGCTGGGGGAGGGGCGGCGATCGAGGAGCGGGGCTTAAGCGTGAGGCGGAAGCGGGGGCTCAGACGATGGGCGTTGGTACCGACACCGCCGCGCGCGTACGCGTGGCATACGCCTGGACGCCGACCATCTCGTCGTCCAGACACCGCCCCGTCTCCAGGTCGAAGCGCTGCTTCAGCAGCGGTGAGGCGACGAACGGCCGCCCGTCCGCCGAGCCCAGCAGCCCCCGCGAGAGGACATACGCCCCGCTGAACGGGTCGCGGTTGCCGATCGCGTACGCACGTCCCGAACGGTCCAGGAAGACCGCCACCTGGGCGCCGTCCGGCAGCAGGGCGGCCACCCCGCGCCCGGGGGTGAGGTCGGTCAGCTCACAGATGGCGAACCACCGCTGGTCGACGAGGAGTTCCACGCGGACCGCGGTCCGCTCGGCTCCGGGTGCCAAGGTCATCGGCTGGCAGTCCCTTCGAGAGTACGGACGGGGATGGTGGGGCCGGACAGGACCGTCAGATCCGGCTTGACCTGGTCGCGCTCGGGCACGAACCGCACCGTCGGGTCCGGTGCCTCCGGCGCGTTGACGAAGGAGACGAAGCGCCGCAGCCGCTCCGGATCGCCCAGGGTCTCGGCCCACTCGTCGCGGTAGCCGGCCACATGGTCGGCCATCAGCGCCTCCAACTCGGCGCACAGCCCCAGCGAGTCCTCGACCACCACATCGCGTACGTGGTCAAGACCGCCCTCGATCCGCTCCAGCCAGGCCGAGGTGCGCTCCAGGCGGTCCGCGGTGCGGATGTAGAACATCAGGAACCGGTCGATGAGCCGGATCAGCTCCTTGTCGTCCAGGTCCTGGGCGAGCGGATCGGCGTGGCGCGGGTCCGCCCCGCCGTTGCCGCCCACGTACAGATTCCAGCCGTTGGACGTGGCGATCACGCCGAAGTCCTTGCCGCGTGCCTCCGCGCATTCGCGGGCGCATCCCGAGACGGCCGACTTCAGCTTGTGCGGTGAGCGCAGCCCCCGGTAGCGCAGCTCCAGGTCGATGGCCATCCGGACCGAGTCCTGCACCCCGTAGCGGCACCAGGTCTGCCCCACGCACGACTTCACGGTGCGCAGCGCCTTGCCGTAGGCGTGGCCCGACTCGAATCCGGCGTCCACCAGCCGCGCCCAGATCAGCGGGAGCTGGTCCACCCGGGCGCCGAAGAGGTCGATCCGCTGACCGCCGGTGATCTTCGTATAGAGCCCGAAGTCCCGGGCCACCTCGCCGATCACGATCAGCTTCTCCGGGGTGATCTCCCCGCCGGGGATCCGGGGCACGATCGAATACGACCCGTTGCGCTGGAGGTTCGCCAGGAAGTGATCGTTGGTGTCCTGGAGCGCGGCCTGCTCGCCGTCCAGGACATAGCCGCTCGCGCCCAGCGTCGGGGCCAGCGAGGCGATGATCGAGGCCACGGCGGGTTTGCACACCTCACAGCCCTCGCCCTGGCGGGCCTCCGCCCGGCCGTGGCTGTCCAGCAGCCGTGCGTAGGTGGTGATGCGCAGGGTGCGGACGATCTCGTACAGCTCGGCGCGGGTGTACCCGAAGCAGCCGCACAGCCCCTTGTCGACGCTGACGCCGCTCGCCTCCAGCTCGTCGTTGACCAGCGAGGTGAGCGCCTTGACGCAACTGCCGCAGCCCGTGCCCGCCTTGGTGCACTTCTTCACCTCGGGGACGGTGGCGCAGTGGTGGTCGGTGACGGCCGAACGGATCGCGCCCTTGGTGACGTTGTGGCAGTTGCAGATGATCGCCTCGTCCGGAAGCGCCGACGGGCCGAGGGCGGCGGGCGCGCCCAGCCCCGCCGGCAGCACCAGCTGTTCGGGGGCGACGGGCGGCACCGAGCCGGTGAGCGGCCGCAGCATGCCGTACGACTCGGCGTCGCCGACCAGCACCCCGCCGAGGAGGGCGCCGTCGGCGCCGACCACCAGTTTCTTGTAGACGCCCGCGCGGGAGTCGGAGTAGACGACGTCGAGGCAGCCGTCGGCGGTGCCGTGGGCATCGCCGAAGCTGGCCACGTCCACGCCGAGGAGTTTGAGCTTGGTGGAGGTGTCGGCGCCGGTGAAGTGTCCGGGCGTTTCCGTGGTTTCGGTGGCCTGGGGGGCGATTGTGCCGGCCGCGACCTCGGCCATCTCATAGCCGGGTGCGACCAGCCCGTACACCCGGCCATCGGCGGCCAGCGCGCATTCGCCGATCGCGTACACCGCCGGATCGCTGGTGCGACAGCGCTCGTCCACCGCGATCCCGCCGCGCTCGCCGACCTCCAGACCGCAGTCGCGGGCCAGCTGATCGCGAGGGCGCACGCCCGCCGAGAAGATGACGAGGTCGGTGTCGATGGACGAGCCGTCGGACAGCGTCATGGCGGTGACCGCGCCGTCGCCGTCCGCGGTGATCTCCTTACCGCCCACGCCGGTGTGCACGATCAGGCCCATGTCCTCGACCGTGCGGCGCAGGGCCGTGCCGCCGCCCTCGTCCACCTGGATGGCCATGAGCCGTGGGTTGAACTCCACGATGTGGGTGGTCAGCCCGAGCCCCTTGAGCGCTCCGGCGGCCTCCAGGCCGAGCAGTCCGCCGCCGACGACGACGCCGGACGCGCAGTTCTTGGCGTACTCCTCGATCGTGAGCAGATCCTCGATGGTGCGGTAGACGAAGCAGCCGTCGCTGTCGCGGCCGGGGACGGGCGGGACGAACGGGTACGAGCCGGTGGCCAGCACGAGCGTGTCGTAGGCGACGGTCAGCCCGGAGCGGGCGGTCACGGTGCGGGCGGCGCGGTCGATGGACTCGGCCGGGTCGCCCAGGTGCAGCTCGATGCCGTTCCGGGCCATGAAGCCGTCCTCGACGAGGGAGAGTTCATCCGGGGTGCGGCCGGAGAAGTACGAGGTCAGCTGGACTCGGTCGTAGGCGGGGCGGGGCTCCTCGCAGAGCACGACGACGCGGGCGGTCTCGGTGACCCTCCGCTCGGCCAGCGCTTCGAGGAACCGCTGGCCGACCATGCCGTGGCCGACCAGCACGATGGTGGGGACGGCGGCGGTCGTGGCGACGGCCTCGGCGGCGATTTCGGGGGCGGTTTCGTCCTTTGGTGCGCTCGGTGCACTTGGGGTGCTCGGTGCGCTCATCGTCAGGAGCCTCCATCGTTGGTCAGCAGGTGGAGCAAGGGGGTGGCGGGGAGCGGCTCATCGCCCTCCCAGGTCCGGGCGAGCGCGCCGACGGTGCCGAGATCGCCGAGAAGAATGCCGCCGAGAAGGCGGTCTCCGCGGACCACGACTTTGCGGTACGTGTTGCGCGTGGCGTCCGTGAGGTGAATGACGTCGTCGCCGGGGGCGGGGATGGGATTGCCGAAGGCGGCGAGATCGAGGGGGCCGGGGGCGGAATGCGCTTCCGCGGCCGCGGTGGTGACGGCGAGGGTTGGGCTGCTGGGCACTGCGGTGAGCGTGAGACGGGTGAGGGCGCGGGTGCCGGTGTAACGGGCTGAGTTTTCGTCGCCGGGTGCGGGGCCTGTATGCCGGGCTGAGTTTTCGTCCCCGGGTGCGAGGTCCCTGTTCCGGGTTGAGCTTTCGTCCCCGGGTGCGGCCCGGCGGCCGGTTTGTGCGCACGTGTTGCGCGTGGCGTGGTCGGTGGGTGCGAGGTCCCTGTGTCGGGCTGAGTTTTCGTCCCCGGGTGCGGCCCGGTGGCCGGTTTGTGCCCACCCGTTCCTCCCCCAGCTACCGCTGGGAGGTGCCCCCTCCGCGGAACGATTGCCCACAAACCGGTCTGCGTCAGCGGCCCCCGGGACGGAGCCCTGGCGGGGTTCGGCACCCCAGCCGCCCTGGGACCCAGGGGCGGAGCCCCGGTGGGGGGCCGGGGGGCGGAGCCACCCGGTTTCGGGGAGGGGCGGGGTGGGGGAGAGGACCCGCGCCAGCACGTCCGCCTGCTCTTGCGCCGCCCCCGCCAAGCCGTACACGACCCCCGCGTGCTCCGCGCAGTCGCCAATCGCGAACACCCGCGGGTCACTCGTCCGCAGCTCGTCGTCGATGACGATCCCGCGCGCCACCTCAAGCCCGGCCGCCCGCGCCAGCCCCACCCGTGGCCGGACCCCGCACGCCAACACGACCAGGTCCGCCTCCAGGGCGTAGCCGTCGGCCAGCTCGACGGCGCTCACCGCCCGCGCCGCACGCCCCCCGCCGTCCCCGCCGTCACGGCTGCCGCCGCTGCCCCTGCCGTCCCGGCCGTCTCCGCCATCTCCGCCATCTCCGCCGTCCCCGGCGTCCCCGGCGTCCGCGGAGTGGGTGCGTAGGCCGCGGACCCGGCACTCGGTGTGGGTTTCCACGCCCAGCGCCGCCATATGCCGTCGCAGCAGCCGTGAGGCGTCCGGGTCCAGCTGGCGTTCCATCAGGTGTTCGCCCTGGTGCGCCAGGACCACCTGGCCGCCGCGCTGGGCCAGTGCGCGGGCGGCGGAGACGCCGAGGAGGCCGCCGCCGATGACGACGGCACGGGCGCCGGGGCGTACGGCCGCGCCGAGGGCCAGGCAGTCGTCCATGGTGCGGAAGGCGTGGACGCCGTCCGGCAGGTCGTGGCCGTCCGGTTCGAACAGGCCGCGCAGCGGCGGCAGCACCGGGTTGGAGCCGGTGGCCAGCACCAGCGCGTCGTACGGTACGCGGCGGCCGTCGTCGCACAGCACCTCCGCCGTGGGGCGGTCGACGCGGACCACCCGCACCCCGCCGAGCCGCCGTACCCCGGCGGCGGGGGCGGGGAGGGCGATGACCTCGGGGGCGTATCGCCCGGCGAGGACCTCGGCGAGGAGCACCCGGTTGTACGCGGGGTGCTGCTCCTCGCCGATGATCGTGACCTCGACGGCGAGCGAGCCCGTGCCCGAACCAGAATCCGACCCGGCGCCCAAGTCTGACCCGGCGCCCGAGCCGGGACCTGCGCCCGAGTCCGAGCCCGTGCCTGGGCCCGGCCCGCCGCCAGAGTCCGACCTGGCGCCTGGTCCCGGACCAGCGCTCAAGTCCGACCCGGGGCCCGAGCCGGGACCAGCGCCCGCCCCCGGACCAGCGCTCAAGTCCGACCCGGGGCCCGAACCCGACCCAGCGCCCGCGCCCGACCCAGCGCCCGGACCCGACCCCGGCCCCACCACCCGCCCAGCCAGTTGCTGTGCCAGCCGTGTGCCTGCCAGTCCGCCGCCGACGATCACCACCCGGCGGCGGTGCGGGCTCATCGGCTCCCTGTACGACTCCATGCCAGGAAGCGTGCGGGGCGCCTGTTACCCGACCGCATCACCTCCGTTTCCCGGAGGCAACGCTGCCCTCAGCGCATCCCCTCAGCCGCTGTGAGCCACCCCGGGGCGGGACCCCAGCCGGATGGGGAGCCGTTGCGGGCTGTTGCCGACGAAGCTGGGGTGCGGGACCAGTTCCTCGTCCGGGACCGCGAGGTCGAGGCCGGGGAAGCGGGTGAAGAGGGCTTCGAGGGCGATCACGGCCTCCATCCGGGCCAGCGGGGCGCCCAGGCAGAAGTGGGCGCCGTGGCCGAAGGACAGATGGCGGGCGCTCCGGGTGATGTCGAAGCGGTCGGCGTCCGGGCCGTAGGCCCGCTCGTCGCGCCCGGCGGCGGTGTACGAGACGAGCACGGGCGTGCCCTTGGGGATGACCGCGTCCCCGACCGGCAGGTCCTTCGTGGGGTAGCGGAACGGGAAGTAGCTCACCGGGCCGTCGTACCGCAGCGTCTCCTCGACCGCGTCCCCCCAGGTCGCGGTGCCGGAGCGGATCAGCTCGAGCTGGTCGCGGTGGTTGCACAGGGCCCGTACCGCGTTGGTGATCAGATTGAGGGTGGTCTCGTGCCCGGCGATGATCGTCAGCATCAGGGTGCCGATCAGCTCCTCCTCGCTGAGCCGGTCGCCGGTCTCCGCCCCGTCGCGGACGTCCCGTGCCGCGATCAGCGCGCTGGTGAGGTCGTCCCCGGGGTCCTTGAGCCGGGCGGCGGCCACCTGGCCGAGGACCGCCACCATCTCGCGGTTGGCGGCCGGGACCCGCTCCGGGGCGGTCCGGGTGGAGACGATCTCGTTGGACAGCTCGTGCAGCCGGTCCTGGTGCACGTCGTCGACGCCCAGGAGCCGGCAGATCACGCTCATCGGCAGCGGCAGCGCGAAGTGGCGGCGCAGGTCGGCCACCCCGTCCGGATCCGCGGCGGCGGCCCCGGCCAGCCGGTCCAGCAGGGTGGCGGTGAGCTCGTGGACCACCGGGCGCAGCGCCTCCACCCGGCGCGGGGTGAACGCCCGGGTCACCAGGGACCGCAGCCGCTTGTGGTCCTCGCCATCCGCGGTGATCATGCCCCGGACGGTGGCGAACGTCCGCATCGGCCAGCCGGGCGGGAGCTCGTCGTTCTGCAAGGCGGCGAAGTGGCAGGCGTTCTTGGCCACGTCGGGGTGGGTGACGAAGTCCTTCAGCTCCTCGTGCCGGGTGATGGCGTACGCCGGTACGTCACCGGGCAGCAGGACCGGGACCGCGGCTCCGCGGGCGCGCAGCTCTTCGTTGACCGCGTGCTGGCGCGCCCCGGAGGCGTCCAGACGGTGCGGTGCGGCGGATTCGGCGTGCGACACGGGGCAGCGGCCTTCGGTCATCTGCGGTCTCCTGCGGGGGAGTCGGGGGCGGGCCGTTCGGTCGGAGGGCGGGCCGTTCGGTCGGAGGGCGGGCCGGTCAGTCGGAGGGCGGGCCGGTCAGTCGGAGGGCGCGGCCGGTGAGCCGGGAGCCGGAGCCGAGGCCGGGGCCGGAGCCGAAGCCGCAGCCGGAGCCGAAACCGAGGCATCAGCGGCGAGCTGCGGCGCGGAGAACCGCACGGGCAGCTTGGCCAGGCCCTTGGACCAGGGCGAGGCGATCCACGGAAGCAGTTCCTCCGGCACCGCGATCTCCATATCGGGCAGCCGGTGGCGCAGGGTGTCCACGGCGGTGCGCGTGATCAGCCGGGCCGGGTCGCGCGCCGGGCAGCTGTGCGGGCCCGCGCCGAAGGCGAGGTAGGAGCGGTTGCCGACGACCGGACGCCCGTCCTCGGGCAGCACCTCCGGGTCGGCGCTGGCGCCCGCGAGGCCGAGGATGAGCATGTCCCCGGCGCGGATGTCCTGGCCGCCGAAGCGCAGATCGCGGGTGGCGTAGCGGCCGGGGAAGTTCTGGGTGGGCGGCTGCCGCCACAGCACCAGGTCCAGGGCGTCGTCCACGGTGAGGTGGCCACGGGACAGCGAGGAGCGGAACGCGGGGTCGGTGAGCAGGATCTGGAGGGTGGAGGCGATCCAGTTCACGGTGGTGTTGTTTCCCGCGACGATGATCACCACGAGGTTGTGCAGCACCTCCTCGTCGCTGAGCCCGGCGGGGTGCTCCAGCAGCCAGGACGTCAGATCCGCGCCCGGCCGCCGCTTCTTCGTGGCGATCAGCTCCAGCAGGATCTGGCCCATCCGCTTGTTGGCGCCGGTGGCGGCCACGGTCGGGGCGACGATCGTGGTGAGCGTCTCGACCAGCTCGGCCCCGTTCTCCTCGTCCAGCCCCAGCAGTTCGGTGACGACCTGGAGCGGCAGGATACGCGCGTAGCTCTCCACGAGGTCCGCCGCGTGCCGGTCGGCGAACCCGGCGACCAGCCGCTCCGCGGTGGCCCGCACCGTACGGATCAGCTCATGGCCGTCCACCCGCGCCAGCGCGTCGGCCACCGCCGAGCGCATCCGGCGGTGCGCCGCACCGTCGGCGAACAGCAGCGCCGGGCGCCAGCCCACCAGCGGCATCAGCGGTGAATCGGCCGCCACCCGGCCCTGGCGCAGCGGGGACCAGCGGCGCGGGTCATGGGAGAAGTACTGTTCGTCGCGGGTGAGATGGAGCAGTTCCCGGTGGCCGATGACCAGCCATGCCTCGACCCGGGGCGCGATCTCCACCGGGACCACCGGACCGTGGTCGCGCCGCATCCGCTCGTAGAGCTCGTTCAGCGGACCGTCGAGCGCGGTCCCGTACAGCGGCACCCGCGAGGCGGCCCGGGCGGTCACGACGCCTCCGTGAGCGTTTCGATCAGATGTGAGACCAGCGAGATCAGCGCCTTGACCGAGGACTGGTGCTCACGGGCGTCACAGATGACCAGCGGGGTGTGCGGGAGCAGATCGAGCGCGGAGCGCAGATCGTCCTCGCTGTGCGGTTTGCTGTCCGGGAAGGCGTTGACCGCCACGGAGAACGGCACATCCAGGTCCTCCAGATGTCCGATCGCGTCGAAGGACGCCTCCAGATCGCGGGTGTCGACCAGCGCGAGCGCGCCCAGCGCACCGCGCGCCAGGTCCTTCCAGGCGGGCAGGAACCGCTGCTGGCCGGGGGTGCCGAAGAGGTACAGCACCAGCTCGCCGCCCAGGGTGATCCGCCCGAAGTCCAGCGCGACGGTGGTCGTGGTCTTCGACGGCCGCACCTTGGTGTCGAGCCGGGCCCCGGCCTGGCTCATCGTCGCCTCGGTGGAGAGCGGCTTGATCTCCGACACCGTGCCGATCAGCGTGGTCTTGCCGACGCCCATCGGGCCGACCACGAGGATCTTGGCCGCCCCGGCCACGCTGGACTGCACGTACATGACGGGTGTGTCGTCCATGTCATCCATGTCGTCCGTATCGCCCGTCTCGTCCGTCTTGCCTGTCTCGTTGGTGTGGTCCATGCGGGTCGTGCGGTCAGGGTGGCCCGGCCGGGCCGTGTGATCCATGTTCGTCGTTGTGCCGTCCGTACCGGCCATCGAGACCTCAGAGCTTGCTCTCAAGCCCATCGAGCACCTTCCTCAGCAAGTCCAAATCGGCACGTTTTCGCTTGACCACCCGGATCGGCGGACGCGCCACGATGTGCCCCCAGTCGATGAGATCCGCGAGCAGCACCTGCACCACTGGCGGGGCCTGACCGAGATGGGCGGCGACCTCCGCCACCGACAGCAGCCCCTGGCAGAAGTCGGCGATCCGCCGGTACTCGGGCTGAAGATGTGGAGGCAGCGCGTTTCCGGACGCCATGACGAGCGTTTCCAGCGGCAGGGCTTTCCGTGAGGAACCGGCCCGCCCCCGTGTGATCACGTAAGGGCGTACCGCGGCCGTGGTGCGTTCCTCGCCGGGAAAGCTCATGACGTCGGGTGGCCCTCCCGTGGCCGGCTGCTCAGATGGGCACCGATCTTCGCGACCAGTAACTGCATCTGCTGGGCCACCAGACCGACATCCGCGTCCGTATCGGTGGCCACCCCCAGCGAGGCGCCCTGACCGGCCGAGGTGAGCAGTACGAACCCGCTGTCGGACTCGATCATCAGCTGTCGCACCCCCGCGTCGTCGCCGAACAGCAGCGACACGGTGGACTGGCTGGTCACCGTCAGCGCGGCACACGCGGCGGCCAGCGACTCCGCCTCGTCCACGCCGATCCGGGACACCTCGCCGGTCAGCCCCTCTGCGGAGTCATGGCCCATGCGCAGGCCGTCCTCCGAGACGACGACGGCATGCCGCACCCCGGGAATCCCGGTCAGCGGACGCAGCATCCACCCAACATCGGGCAGCCTGGATATGGTTCCGGCCACTACCAGCCTCCTTCTCGGTCTTCTCGGTCCGGACTCGGTTCATCCCCGAGCGGTACGGCCCGCGTCTCCGCCTCCTCCGCCTCCGCCCGTCCGCGGCGGGTTCCGGAGACGACGCTGGTGATGGAGGCGCGGGCGGCCTCGGGTGTCCAGGGGGCCACGGCCGGCGGGATGGGCGCGGCGCCGGAAGCGGTGGCCGTGTCGGCCGGGGCGGTGCCGGTGGCCGGACGGCGGCGGTTGCGGCGCCGGGGCAGTCCATCGCCCAGCGGCGCGGGGACGCCGGGCGCGTCGGGCACGGACACACCGTTCAGCGGGCCGCCCCCGGCGGGGCCCGAGGCGGCCGGGCCGAGACCGGCGCCGCCCGCGTCCTGGTTCACCTTGCCGACGACCACGGGCTCCACGACCACCGGCTTGTGGTCCGCCGCCCTGACGGCGCCCGCCGGCTCGGTCAGCAGCCGGTGCGGTACGAAGACCACCACCCGCGTACCGCCGTACGCCGACGCCGTGGACAGCTCCACGCCGAAGCCCAGCTCGCGCGACCAGCGCCCCACACAGGCGAGTCCCAGCCGTGGCACCGCGCCCAGCTGGGCCAGGTCGAGACCGTCCCGCAGCTGGCCCACGGCCTTCTCCAGCACGTCCGGCGGCATCCCGAGCCCCGCGTCGTCGATCTCGATTACCGCGCCCGCCGCGACCTCGCGGACGGCGACCGCGACCTGGGTGCGGGAGGGGGAGAACACCGTGGCGTTCTCCAGGAGTTCGGCCACCGCGTGCATCAGGCCCTCCACGGCGGGGGCGACCGCGTAGAGGTTCTGCCCGCCGTGGACGTCCACCCGGCCGAACTCCACGATGCGCGACTGCGCGCCCCGCACACAGTCGAAGAGCGACACCGGCCGGGTCTCCCGCCGCGCGGGCCAGATCCCGCACATCACCAGCAGCGTCTGTGCCTTACGGGTCATCTGGGCGGCGGCGTGGTCCGCCTTCATCACCTCGCCCATCAGCCGCGCGTCCTCGACATGCTGCTCGAGGCCGTCGAGGACCTGCTGCTGGACCATCGACATGGCGTGCATATTGCGGGCCACGGACTCGAACGACGCCTGGACGGAGTCGCGCAGGATCCGCTCCCGGCGCGCCGCCTCGTCCAGCTCGGACCGTACGGCGGCCAGCCGCTTGACCTCTTCGCCGCGCTCGGCCGCCAGCGTCCGCTCTTGTGCGGCATTGGCTCGTTCCCGTGCGGAAACGGCTCGTTCTCGCTCGTTCGCCCTACGCGCGTCCTGGAGCGCGCGGCGCAGTCTGACCACCCAGGTGAGGAACAGGGCGAACACCAGTACCAGCACCGCGGACGCGGCCAGGATGACGGCCCCGGTCCCCGACAGCACCTTTGACACCTCCATCTGGGACACGGCCAAGAAAGGGCAGATACTACTGACCAACTGATCAGTCTGGTCCGGTAGTTGCCAAACTCTCATGACTGGCAAGCCGCGTCCGCACCGGGGTCGGGGTTCGGCTACCCCGCCCGTGGCAGGCGCAACAGCAGGCGAGCGCCGCCCCGCGGGCTGGTGAGCGCCGTAAGGGTGCCGCCGTGGGCGTGAGCGATGTCATTGGCGATGGCGAGGCCGAGACCGGTGCCGCCGTCGTGGCGGGCCCTGGCATCATCCAGCCGGGTGAACCGTTCGAAGACGCGTTCGCGGTCGGCCTCGGGTATACCCGGGCCGTCGTCGTCCACGGCCAGTTCGACCGTGCCGCCTTCGACCGCCACGCCGACCGAGACCGTGGTACGGGTGTGCCGGCGGGCGTTGTCGGCGAGGTTGGTCAGCAGCCGGGACAGCTGCACCCGGCTGCCGGTCACGACGGCCACCCCCTCCTGGTCCCCGTCCATCGTGAGCGCGCCCGGATGGCGGCGTACCTCCTCGGCCGCCAGCGCGCCGAGATCCACCGCCGCGGTGGGCGGCGCCTCCTGGGCGTCGAGCCGTGCGAGCAACAGCAGATCGGAGGCGACGGCCTGGAGCCGGTCGGTGTCCCGCAGCGCCTTGTGCACGGCGGTCGGCCAGTCGGTGCGCGACGGACGGGCCAGAACCAGTTCGAGCTGGGCGCGCACGGCCGCGATGGGGCTGCGCAGTTCATGCGAGGCGTCGGCCACGAACTGACGCTGCCGGGTCATGGCCCGGTGCAGCCGGTCCAGCGTGGCGTTCATGGTCCGGGCCAGCCGGTGGATCTCGTCCCGCGCCGGGGGCACCGGTACCCGGCGGTGCAGAGCGCGCTCGGTGATCTCGGTGAACTCCTGCCGCATCGCGGCCACCGGCCGCAGCGCGCGTCCCACGAGCAGCCAGGTGAGACCCGCCACGAACAGCACAAGACCGGCCGCCGCGGGGGCGGCCTGGCGCAGCAGCAGCCCGGTGGCGCTGTCGAGGGAGGTGGTGGAGGGGCTCACCTTCACGCTGTACGGCTGCCCGGCCCCGGGGGGCTCGGCGAGCTCGGCCGGAGGCGTCGAATGCCAGGTCGGCTTTGCCGCGGAGGGGTCCGTCGGGGCCACGGGGGTGACCGTCCGGCCGGAGGCGTCCTTGATCGTCACCTCGCCCGGGGCGACGATGAACGCCCGCTTCGGCATCGTCTGGGTACGCCCCAGCTGGCCCTTGATGGCGACGGCGGCCTTCTGGGCGTCCAGGTCGGCGCTGGCGCGGAGGTTGTGCTGAAGGGCCAGCACCAGGGCCAGCATGCACAGCGCGATCGCGAAGGCCACCGTCCCCGCGGCCGCCAGCACGGCCTTGGCCCGCACGCTCAGCCCGGACGTCGGACGACGTGGGCGGCGCGGCGCCGCGTCCGCCGGCTCGTCCTCGGGTGCCATGTGCTGCCCCACCGTCTCACCCTCCGTCGCGGGCCAGCAGATAGCCCGCGCCCCGTATCGTGCGGATCGACTTCCGTCCGTACGGCACATCGATCTTCCGGCGCAGGCTCCGGATGTAGACCTCGACCAGGTTGGCCCCGCCGTCGTACGCGGTGTCCCAGACGCTCTGCACGATCTCGGACTTGGAGACCACCTGCCCGGCGCGCCGCGCGAGGTACTCCAGCACGGCGAACTCCTTGGCCGTGAGCGTGACCTCCTCCGTGCCCCGCGCACAGGCCAACGCCGCGGGCTCCAGCCGCAGATCGCCCATTTCCAGCACCTCGGGCCGGTCCAGTCCGCTGCGCCGCATCAGGGCCCGCACCCGTGCGATCAGGACGACGAAGGAGAACGGCTTGGTCAGATAGTCGTCCGCGCCCACATCGAGCCCATCGGCCTCGTCGTACTCGCCGTCCTTGGCGGTGAGCATCAGGATCGGCGTCCAGTCGCGCTCCTCGCGCAGCCGCGAGCACACCTGATAGCCGGAGCAGCCGGGGAGCATCACATCCAGCACGATCGCCGCGTATTCGCCGGACCGGGCGAGCGCCAGGCCGCTCGGCCCGTCCGCCGCCGTCTCGATGGTGAAACCCTCCTGCTCCAGACCCTCGGTGAGCAACTCGCGGAGCCGGGCGTCGTCTTCCACCACCAATATGCGCACGCTGTCAGAATGGCATGCGAAAGCTGAGGCTCCGCTGAATCCGGCACCGGGTTCAGCGGGGCCTCAGGTGGTTCAGCGTGGGCTCAGCATCGGTACGCGACGGTGGGTGCGCCGACGGATCAAGGGTCCTTCGGCAGCCAGTTCCACTCCCCGAACGAAGGAGAGCTGTGCCCATGTCCCGTACCCTGCCCCGTGCCTCGGCCGCGAAGCGGCGCGGTGTCGTACTCGCCCTGGCGGCCGGCGCCCTGGCACTGGGGGCCGCGGCCCCCGCCTCGGCCTCCCAGTCCTCCTCGGACTCGGGCTCCGCCGCCAAGGGGAAGACGTCCCACGGCCCGGCCCTCTGTGTGATCCGGGCCGACGACGACAGCGCCACGCCGACCACGCCGACCACGCCGGCTGAGCGGGCCAAGTCGGTCAAGCTGGCCGAGGCGGGCAAGGCCACCGCGGTGTCGAAGGACCGCACCCACGGGCACGACGACACCTGCATCGTCATCCCCGCCTTCCCGACCGATCCCGGTAAGACCTGCAAGGTCGTGGTGATCAAGCGTGGCACCGGGAAGACGGACTCCATCCCCGCCTTCCCCACGAAGCCGGGCAAGCCCAGCAAGCCGGGCAAGCCGGGGAAGCCCGTGCCCACCAAGCCCGGCAAGCCGGGTAAGCCGGGTAAGACCTGCGTGATCGTCCTGCCCAAGGACGGGCACCGGGCCGCCAAGCCGTCCGATGTCGCGAAGACCGCGGCGGTCGAGGCGATCCGCTCGACCCGCTCCTGACCGATCGGCCGGCCAAGTGGGGGGTCGGCCGCTCCAAGGCCCGGCGCGCATGGCGCGCCGGGCCCTTCCGCGCTGGTGGGCGTACGACGGGCCGCACGACCCGTAGCTCGTCGGCCAGTTGCTCGCAGGCCGTCGCCAACGGGCCGGAAAGCTCAAATCCTGCTCTGAAACGGCATTGATCTGGGTTCATTACCGCTCAGAAGGACAAAACTGACGGTAATTGAGCAGCTCGGATGGACGTGGATGGACATGGATGGACGGGGGCATTCCGATGTGGGCCATATCCAGACGCCCCGCCTCGGCGGAGCCACAGGCGCTGGACCTCTATGACATCGCCTATCTGGTGGGCGGGCGGCGGTGGGTGATCCAGACCGTCCTGATAGCGCTCCAGGAGCGCGACGCGATCACCCTCCGCCGGTCCCGGATACGGACCACGGCGGGTGAGACCGCCGAGCACCCGGTGGAGCGCGCGCTCATCGAGCTGTGCCCCCGTTGGAAACCGGTGGACCAGGTGGTCACCGCGCTGCTGCGCGGACCCGGGCTGGAGGAGATCCGGCACCGGCTCGCCGCCCGCGGTCTGCTCACCCGTCTCCGGGGCCGCCCCACCCGCACCGGCAGGCGCCGCGTGGAAGTGGCCGTACGGGAGGGGGCGCTCCCCGCGTACGTCTTCTACGGCCCCCTCGTCGTCCCGGAACCGGCGCGGCGCAAGGCCGTCAGCGCGGCGATACCCATCCCGACCGGCGACCCGGCCTACTGGGACCGGAATGTCCTTCTCGCCTATGACCCGGTCTACCCCGACCACGAGTCCTTCTACGAGGCGCACGCATGGGGCGACGACCATGGCGGCCATCATGGCGGAAGCCATGGCGGCGACCACGGCGGTGGGCATGGCGGCGACCACGGCGGCGGCCACCACTCCTGCGGCGGTGGTGGCGGTGGTGGTGGCAGCGGCGATTAGGCGGCCGGGCCCGCCGTCAGGCGGTGGCCGCCGCCTCCTCATAGGGCGTGGGACAGCCATGTGTGGCGGTCACGGCGGTCAGCAGCACCACCGAGTCCTCCAGCGCCCGCAACCCGTGCCGTTCGTGCGGGATCCCCTGCACCTGGCCCGCGATGAGATCCATCCGGTCACCGCCGCCGGTCAGCCGCACATGCCCGTGCAGCACCTGGAGACTGGCCGCTGGAGGGGCGTTGTGCTCATCGAGCTCGCAGCCGGAGACCATGGCGATCACGCTCTGCCGCAGCGGACCGTCATGCAGGAACAGATGTGCGCTGCGCCCGTGCGGATCGGACTTCGCCTGGTCCAGATGGTGGCGCGCGAGCGTGGTGAGGTCATCCATGAGTGTCCCTCGATCGGTCCGGTCTGATCGTCGGCGGGTTCCCTCAATCCTTACCGGCTAGCGTGGTGAGCGCCAGTTCGCAGCCGCGCCGTGGCATCGCGCCGTGGCATCGCCGTGGAGAGAGGTCCAGCAGCAGTGGCCGACTATCTGACCGTACTGACCACCACCGACACCCCGGAGAAGGCCGAGGCGCTGGCCCGCGGGGCGATCGAGGCCCGGCTGGCGGCCTGTGCGCAGATCAGCCAGCCCGTGACCTCCGTATACCGGTGGGAGGGGACGGTCGAGACGGCGGCCGAGTGGCAGGTGCTGTTCAAGACGACCACCGCGCGCTACGACGAACTGGAGGCCCATATCCGCGAGGCGCACGACTACGAGACGCCCGAGATCATCGCTACGCCGATCGTGAACGGCGGCGAGGACTACCTGGCGTGGGTGGTGTCGGAGACGACGATCGGCTGAGAGCCGGGGAGACGGCCGGGGCAGGCCGAGCCCAGGGGCCGATGCCCGGGACGCCGACTCAGCGGGAGCCGGAGCCGCGCTCCGCCAGCGCCTCCTCGATCCCCCGCTCCCGCGGCCCCAGGAAGTGCGGATCAGGCTCGAACGCCGCGTCCAGGGCCGCCTTGCCCGCCGCCACGACCTCCCGCGTGCCGCCGAAGTACCAGGTCACTTCGTGCGGCTCGTCGACCGCGACCCCGTACGCGTCGATGCCCGCCGCCCCGCACAGCGCCAGCGCCCGGCGGACATGGAACCCCTGGCTCACCAGCACCGCCTTGTGCACCCCGAAGATCCGCCGGGCCCGGCTGCACGAGTCCCAGGTGTCGAACCCCGCGAAGTCGCTCACGATCCGCCGGTCCGGGACCCCGCGCTTGACGAGGTACGCGCGCATGGCATCCGGTTCGTCGTAGTCATGGCGGCTGTTGTCCCCTGTGACCAGCAGCGCATGGACCCTGCCGCCCTTATAGAGCCGTACGGCGGCGTCCAGCCGGTGCGCCAGATACGGCGACGGCTCCCCGTTCCACAACCCCGCCCCGAAGACCACCCCCACCGGGGCCGAGGGCACATCGGCGACCGTACGGATCCGGTCGTCCGTGCTCAGCCGCAGCCAGGTCGCGGGGAGCAGGGCCACTACGCACACCAGGACGCTCACCCGCACCAGCCGCCGCCACCCCAGCCGCGTCCTGGGCAACCGCGCCCGCAACCACCCCGGCATGCGCTCCCCCTGTCCATCTCTCACCGAATCCGGTCGCGCTGTGTGACGCCAGGGAAGGGGTGGCGGTTGCCTGCGGGCTACTCGGTAGCTTCCTCCTTTTCGGGCTCCTCGGTCTCCAAGAAGATGTTCGTGTCGAGTTCGAAGTCGAACGGCGCGGGGATGGGCAGCGGCTTACCGAACGGGACGGTCATCCGTGCGTGGTATCCGCGGTCCGACGGATCCCAGAAGGCCGTGATCTCCTCGGCCTGCATGTCGACCACGAGGTAGACCGGCACATGGCGCCCGTAGACCTCGAGCTTCTCCTGCCAGTCGACGTCTCGGGTGGAGATGGACGTGAACTCGGCGACGAGGGACAGCGCCTCGCTATCGGCATGTCGTCCCTCAACACCCCGGAAAGCCTCGCCATCCGCGATGAACAGATCCGGACCGAATGCCCGCTCAGCGGAGGGGAAAGTGAAGAGAAACGGTGAGGTCTCAGCGATGTGCCGCTTGGGCGCATGGGGCTCCAGCCGCAGCCGAAGTTCCCGCATGGGCCACAGGTACGGCAGCCTCGACCACGGCGACACGACGATCTTCCCCCTGATGAGCTCGGCCTTATAGCCGTCCGGCGTATCCAGTTCCTCCGTGGTCCGGAGCAGTTCCTCGAACCCCTTTCGGGGCTCCTCGGCGTCCGGTGTCTCTGTGGTCATTGGCCGCTCCAATATCGCGGTCACCGCGTCCTCCATCTGCTACGGAGCGTACTGTTTCGCTCACCGTAGCGACGGCCTTCCGGCGGTATCCGTCTTTCGTTCGCAGTACCCCCACAAGGGTGAGGCATCCGCTCCCGCATAGCCTTGACCAGCCATCCCGCACCGCAGAAAACCAGCAGGTGATCCCCGTCATGCCCCCGATTCCCACCGCAGAGCTCCATCTCCATATCGAGGGCACCCTGGAGCCCGATCTGGCCTTCGCGCTGGCGGGGCGCAACGGGGTCGATCTGCCGTTCGCCACGCGGGAGGAGCTGCGGGCCGCGTACTCCTTCGGGGACCTTCAGGACTTCCTGAATCTCTACTACGCGCTGATGACCGTGCTGCGCACCGAGGACGACTTCGCCGACCTCACCGACGCGTATCTCGCCCGCGCCCGTGCGCAGGGGGTGCGCCATGCGGAGATCTTCTTCGATCCGCAGGCGCACACCGCGCGCGGTGTGGAGATCGACACGGTGATCCGTGGGATCGGCCGCGCGCTGGACGCGGCGCCGCGGACGTACGGCATCACCACGCGCCTGATCATGTGCTTTCTGCGCGACGAGAGCGCCGAGTCGGCCCTGGCGACCTTCGAGGCGGCCCGCCCCCACCTGGACCGGATCGCCGCCGTCGGGCTGGACTCGGCGGAGGTCGGGCATCCGCCGTCGAAGTTCCGCGAGGTGTACGCGCTGGCGCGGGAGGCGGGGCTGAAGTGCGTCGCGCACGCGGGGGAGGAGGGGCCGCCCGCGTATGTGTGGGAGGCGCTGGACGTCCTCGGCGTGGACCGCGTCGACCACGGGGTGCGGTGCCTGGAGGACGAGGCGCTGGTGGCCCGGCTGGTCGCGGACCGGACCCCGCTGACCGTCTGCCCCCTGTCGAACGTCCGGCTGCGCGTCGTGGACCGCCTTCAGGACCATCCGCTGCCCGCGATGCTGGACGCCGGTCTGCTGGTGACCGTCAACTCCGACGACCCCGCCTACTTCGGCGGCTACGTGGGCGACAACTACACCGCCGTACGGGACGCGCTCGGCCTCGACGAGGCCACTCTGCGCACCCTGGCCCGCAACTCCTTCCAGGCCGCCTTCCTGGACGAGGAGACGCGGGCGGCGTACCTGAAGGAGGTCGAGGGCTGGGCCCGCTGAGTCCCCCAGTGTGCGGGGTTCCGGTGCGCGATCAGCCCTCGGACAGCTCCAGCCGTACCGCGCACACCTTGAACTCCGGCATTCGCGAGACCGGGTCCAGCGCCGGGTTCGTCACCGTGTTGGCCCGCCCCGGCCCCGCCCAGTGGAACGGCATGAACACCGTGTCCGGCCGGATGTCCCGGCTGATGCGCGCCGGGGCCACGGCGCGGCCGCGCCGGGAGACCACCGCGATCGGTGCCCCCTCGTCCGCCCCCAGCCGCTCCGCGAGCCGCGGATGGAGCTGGACGTAGGGGCCGGGCGCGGCCTCGTTGAGCTCGGCGACGCGCCGGGTCTGGGCGCCGGACTGGTACTGGGCCAGCACCCGGCCCGTCGTCAGCAGCACCGGGTACTCGGCGTCCGGCTCCTCGGCCGCCGGGCGGTGGCCGACCGGGGCGAAGCGGGCCCGCCCGTCGTCCGTGGCGAAGCGGTCGAGGAAGAGCCGTGGCGTACCGGGGTGCGGACCACCGGCCCGCCCGGCACTCCCGGAGCCGGTCCCCTTCGCGCCGTCGGGGTGGGCCCGCTCCGCGCCCTCGGCCCGCTCCGCGCCGTCGGGGTCGGCCGACTCCGCGTCCACGGAGTCGGCTCTCCCCGCGCCCTCGGAGCCGTCCGCCTCCGTCCCCTCCGCCCCCATCGCCCCCTCCGTCCGCTCCGTCCGCTCCGGACAGGGCCAGAACACCCCGTCCTCCTCCGCGATCCTCCGGTATGTGATGCCCGAGTAGTCCGCCGGGCCCCCGGCCGACGCCCGCCGCAGCTCCTCGAAGACCTCCTCCGCGTCGGCCGGGAACCCCTTCTCCCAGCCGAGCCGGGCCGCGAGCCCGCCCAGCACCTGGAGATCCGTCCGGACGCCCGGCGGCGGGGTGAGGGCCGCGCGGCGGAGGACGACCCGGCCCTCCAGGTTGGTCATGGTCCCGGTCTCCTCGGCCCACTGGGCCACCGGCAGGACCACATCGGCGAGCGCGGCGGTCTCCGAGAGCACGACATCGGCGACGGCCAGGAAGTCCAGCGACCGCAGCCGGGACTCCACATGGGCGGCGCGCGGGGCAGAGACCAGCGGGTTGGAGCCCATCAGCAGCAGCGCCCGGACGTCCCGTCCGAGCGCGTCCAGGAGCTCGTACGCGCTGCGCCCCGGCCCGGGGAGGGCGTCCGGCTCGACGCCCCATACGGCCGCCACATGGGCGCGTGCGGCCGGGTCGTCCAGCTTGCGGTAGCCGGGCAGCTGATCGGCCTTCTGGCCGTGTTCGCGGCCGCCTTGGCCGTTGCCCTGGCCGGTCAGGCAGCCGTAGCCGGACAGCGGGCGGCCCGCGCGGCCGGTGGCCAGGCACAGGTTGATCCACGCGCCGACGGTGTCGGTGCCCTTGGACTGCTGTTCGGGGCCCCGGGCCGTCAGCACCATGGAGTTCTCGGCGCCGCAGAACATCGTGACGGCCTTACGGAGCTCAGGAACCGGCACGCCCGTGATCCGCTCCACCAGCTCCGGCCAGTGGGCCATCGCGGCGGCCCGTGCCTCGGGCCAGCCGCTGGTGCGCCGTTCGACGAACTCCTCGTCCACCCGGCCCTCCGCGACCACCAGGTGCAGCAGCCCCAGCGCGAGCGCGAGATCGGTGCCGGGGCGCGGCGCCAGGTGCAGATCCGCCTGCTCCGCCGTACGGGTCCGCCGGGGATCGACCACGATCAGCCGGCCGCCCGCCTCCTTCAGCTCGGTCAGATGGCGCAGCGCGGGCGGCATGGTCTCGGCCAGGTTCGAGCCGACGAGGACGACGCATCCGGTGCGGGCCACGTCCGCCAGCGGGAACGGCAGCCCTCGGTCAAGACCGAAGGCCCGCTGATGGGCGGCGGCGGCCGAGGACATGCAGAACCGGCCGTTGTAGTCGATCTGCGAGGTGCCGAGCACCACCCGGGCGAACTTCCCCAGCGCGTACGCCTTCTCGTTGGTCAGCCCGCCGCCGCCGAAGACCCCCACCGCGTCGCGGCCGTACGCCCGGCCGGTGGCCGCCAGGCCCTCGGCGATCCGGTCGAGGGCCTCCTCCCAGGTGGCCGGTTCGAGCCGACCGGAGTCAGGGCGGCGGACCAGCGGCTCGGTCAGACGCACCCGGGAGGAGAGCACGGCGGGCGCGGTGCGGCCCTTACCGCACAGCGCGCCACGGTTGACGGGGAACGCGGTGCGCTCGACGACCTCGACACCGACCGGCCCGCCGTCCGGCGCCACCGGGCGCAGCGCCATACCGCACTGGAGCGAACAGTAAGGGCAGTGCGTGTCGACGGGGTCGGAGGCGGGGGAGTGCTCCCCGGGGACGTACGCCATGCCCAGGAGCGTGCTACGGCCGTGTTACAGCGCGCGTCACCTCGGGTTACACCTGCGGGGCGCGGACCTCAGCGCGGGGCCCGGCGGCCGGTGAAATCGGCGCAACCACCTGTCACGGCGGCGCAACGGCGGTGCAATCTGCCGCTGCCAGGCTCTGGCCATGACGCTTGACCCTGGTCCCCTTGGTCTCTCCGGTCCCGTTCGCCCCGACAGTGGGGCGGCCTGCGACGGCACGGCAGGCTTGGACGGTAAGGCGGGCTTCGACGGCACGGCAGGCTTGGACGGTAAGGCGGTCGACGGTACGGCGGACTTCGACAGTGCCCAGCGGCTCATGACCCGGTTCACCACACAGCTCACCACCCAGCTCGACCGGCTGGGCGCCCACGGCGTCCGCCGGGGTCGCCGCGACCGTCCGCCGACGCTCGTCGCCGTCGCCCATGGCAGCCGGGACCCCGAGGCGCTGCGCACCGTGACCGCCCTCCTGGACCGCGTCCGCGCGCTCCGCCCCGGACTGCCCGTACGCCTCGGCCATATCGAGCTCAACCAGCCGCTGCTGAGCGACACGCTGGCCGCGCTGCGCGGCGAGGTCGTGCTCGTCCCGCTGCTGCTGAGCCGCGGCTACCACATCAAACAGGACATCCCGGACGCCGTCGCCGCCGCGCCCCACCTCACCGCCCGGATCGCCGCTCCGCTCGGCCCCGACCCGCTGCTCGCCGAGGCGCTGGACGCCCGGTTGGCCGAGGCCGCGTACGCCTGGCCGATGGAGGCGGGACGACAGACGTCGGCCCCGCACCGGGCCGGCGTCGTCCTGGCCGCCGCGGGCTCCCGCGACCCGGACGCGGCCCTCGACACGGCCCGGACCGCCGCCCTGCTCGGCGCCCGGCTCGGCGGTGTGCCCGTGCTGCCCGGCTACGCCTCCGGCTCCGGCCCCACCGTGCCCGAGGCCGTACGGGCGCTGGCCGCGCTCGGCCGTGACCGGATCGCGGTGGCCTCCTACTTCACCGCGCCCGGCCGCTTCGCCACCCAGTGCGCGAACGCCGCCCCCGGTGTCGCCGCCGCCCCGCTCGGCGCCCACCCGGCGGTGGCGCGGCTCGTGCTCCGCCGCTATGAACAGGCCCTCGCCTCTGCGCCCCTGTCACACCCGGCGGCTACCGTCGGGGTATGAGCCCCAGCGCGCCCCCTGAACCCGATCCGGCCCCTTGGGCCGGTGCCCCCGAGGCCGACACCCGCCGCGTCCCCGGCTACGCCGCGGCGGACCTCGAGCGCTGGGCGCCCGAGCCCGACAAGCGGCCGGGCCGGACCGCCTTCCAGCGGGACCGGGCGCGGGTGCTGCACTCCGCCGCGCTGCGCCGACTGGCCGGGAAGACCCAGGTGGTGCCCGCCGCACCGGCCGCCGACCCCGGACCGGCCGGGCGCGCCCCGGCCTTCGACGGCACGCCCCGCACCCGGCTGACCCACTCCCTGGAGTGCGCCCAGGTGGGCCGTGAGCTGGGGGCCGCGCTTGGCTGCGACCCGGATCTGGTGGAGATGGCCTGCCTCGCCCATGACCTCGGCCATCCGCCGTTCGGGCACAATGGCGAGCGGGTGCTCAACGAGATCGCCGAGCGCTGCGGCGGCTTCGAGGGAAACGCGCAGTCGCTGCGGCTGCTGGCCCGGCTCGAACCGAAGCGGTTCGTGCCCGACCGGAAGACCGGCGAGCCGGTGAGCGTCGGCCTCAACCTCACGCGCGCCGCGCTGGACGCCGCCACCAAGTACCCCTGGCCGCGCGGCGGCCATCCGCACAGCCCCGGCTCCCCGAAGTTCGGGGTCTACGAGGACGACATCCCGATCTTCGAGTGGTACCGGCAGGGCGCCCCCGAGGGCCGTACGACCTTCGAGGCCCAGGTCATGGACTGGTCCGACGATGTCGCCTACTCCGTCCACGATGTCGAGGACGGGCTGCACGCGGGCCATCTGGACCCCGCGAGCCTGCTCTCCGGGCCCGAGCGCCGCGAGGTCTTCGCCGTCGTCGCGGACCGCTACGCCCCCGGGGCCGAGCCAGGGGAGCTGGCCGAGGCGCTGGACCGGCTGCTGGGCCAGGAGTGGTGGCCGCACGGCTATGACGGCTCGTCCGTCGCCCAGGCCCGTCTCAAGGACGCCACCAGCCAGCTCATCGGCCGCTTCTGCCTGGCCGCCGAGGGCGCCACCCGCGCGGCGTACGGCACCGGCCGCTTCACCCGCTACCACGCCGAGCTGGTCGTGCCGCGCGCCATCCACCTGGAGTGCGCGGTCCTCAAGGCGGTCGCCGACCGGTACGTCATCCAGCGCGCCGACCAGGAGCTGGTCCGGGCCGATCAGCGCGTGGTCATCGCCGAGCTGGGCGCCGCCCTGATCGCCCGCGCCCCCGACGGCCTGGACCCCCAGTTCCGGGGCCTCTTCGACGCGGCCGGGGACGACCGCGGCCGGCTGCGGTCGATCGTCGACCAGATCGCCTCCCTGACCGACACCTCGGCCCGGGGGCTGCACGCACGGCTCACCGCCTGAAGCACCGCCCGCCGGACGCCGTTTCCGTGCACACATACGGCCTACCGGCCCTTCCCGACGCACGCCCGGTGCGGGAGGCTCCCCTTTGACACAGCGTTCGGTACGGCTTTCGGTATTCGGTATACGGTCCAGCACCGTCCGGCACAGCGTTTCCGCACAGCTTCCGGGGCGGTGACGGCACGACCTGACGTGACCGGGGTAAGGCACTGATAGCGGAACTGCTCGGCACCGCTCGGCAGCGAGGAGGACACAAGTGGTCGACGCACACCAGACATTCGTCATTGTCGGAGGGGGCCTGGCCGGGGCGAAAGCCGCGGAAACCCTTCGAGCGGAGGGATTCACCGGGCGGGTGATCCTCATCTGTGACGAGCGCGACCACCCCTATGAACGGCCCCCGCTGTCCAAGGGCTTCCTCACCGGCAGCCAGGAGCGCGACAGCGTCTTCGTCCACGAGCCCGCCTGGTACGCCCAGTCCGATATCGAGCTCCACCTCGGCCTGCCCGCCGTCCACCTGGACCGCGCAGCCAAGGCCGTCACCCTGGGCGACGGCACCCGGGTCCACTACGACCGGCTGCTGCTGGCCACCGGTGCCGAGCCGCGCCGCCTCGACATCCCCGGCACCGATCTGGCCGGGGTCCACCATCTGCGCCGGCTCGCCCACGCCGAGCGGCTGAAGGGTGTCCTCACCGCCCTCGGCCGGGACAACGGCCAGCTGGTCATCGCGGGCGCGGGCTGGATCGGCCTGGAGGTCGCGGCCGCCGCCCGCGGCTACGGCGCCGAGGTGACCATCGTCGAGCCCGAGCCCACCCCGCTCCACCCCGTCCTCGGCCCCGAGCTGGGCGCCCTCTTCGCCGACCTCCACGGTGAGCACGGCGTCCGCTTCCACTTCGGCGCCCGCCTCACCGAGATCACCGGCCAGGACGGCATGGTGCTGGCCGCCCTCACCGACGACGGCGAGGAGCACCCCGCCCACAGCGTGCTGGCCGCCATCGGCGCCGCCCCGCGCACCGCCCTCGCCGAGGCCGCGGGTCTGGAGGTGGTGGACCGCGCGGCGGGCGGCGGTATCGCGGTCGACGCCTCGCTGCGCACCAGCGACCCGGACATCTTCGCGGCGGGCGACGCGGCCTCCGCCCCGCTCGCGTTCCTCGAGGGCACCCCCGTACGGGCCGCCCTCCCGCCGAGCGCCCGGCTGCGCGTCGAGCACTGGGCCAACGCCCTCAACGGCGGCCCGGCGGCGGCCCGCGCCATGCTCGGCCAGGACGTCGCGTACGACCGGGTGCCGTACTTCTTCTCCGACCAGTACGACGTCGGCCTGGAGTACTCCGGCTACGCCCCGCCCGGCTCGTACGACCAGGTGCTGGTGCGCGGCGACGTCGGCAAGCGGCAGTTCATCGCCTTCTGGCTGAACGACGGCCGGCTGCTCGCGGGCATGAACGTCAACGTCTGGGACGTCACCGAATCGATCCAACGGCTCATCCGCGGCGGCCACCAGCTAGACCCGGCGGCCCTGGCCGACCCGTCCGTCCCGCTGAACTCGCTGCTCACGTAGGTGCCTGGCGCGCATTCGCCGGGGTCCGGCAGGCGGCGGATGGCCATGTCGGACCCCGGCCGTAGAATTCGGGCGTGGCAGGCAGGATCAACGATGACGACGTGAAGGCGGTGCGGGCAGCGGTCCCGATCGACGCCGTCGTATCCGAATACCTCCAGCTGCGTAACGCGGGGGGTGGCAATCTCAAGGGCCTATGCCCCTTCCATGACGAGAAGAGCCCGTCCTTCCAGGTCAGCCCCAGCAAGGGGCTCTACTACTGCTTCGGCTGCCAGGAGGGCGGCGACACGGTCGACTTCATCATGAAGATCGACCACCTCTCCTTCGCCGAGACCATCGAGCGGCTGGCCTCCCAGGCCGGGATCACCCTGCGCTATGAGGAGGGTGGCTATACCCCCGGCCGCCAGCAGGGCGAGCGCACCCGGCTGGTCGAGGCCCACAAGGCGGCCGCGCAGTTCTACATCGAGCAGCTGGACGGCCCCGAGGCGGAGATCGGCCGCACCTTCCTGGCCCAGCGCGGCTTCGACCAGGCCGCGGCGCAGCACTTCGGCGTCGGCTACAGCCCGGCCGGCTGGGACCACCTCGTCCGCTATCTGCGCGGCCGTGGCTTCACCGACAAGGAGCTGATCCTCTCCGGGCTCGTCCAGGAGGGCCGCCGCGGCCCCATCGACCGCTTCCGGGGCCGGCTGATGTGGCCGATCCGGGACATCTCCGGTGAGGTCGTCGGCTTCGGCGCCCGCAAGCTGCGCGACGACGACAACGGCCCGAAGTACCTCAACACCCCCGAGACCCCGCTCTACCGGAAGTCCCAGGTCCTCTACGGCATCGACCTCGCCAAGAAGGACATCGCCAAGAGCAGCCGGGCGGTGGTGGTCGAGGGCTATACGGACGTCATGGCCTGCCATCTCGCGGGCGTCACCACCGCCATCGCCACCTGCGGCACCTCCTTCGGCGGCGACCACATCAAGATCCTCCGACGGCTGCTGATGGACAACTCCGGGGCGGAGGTCGTGTTCACCTTCGACGGCGACGCGGCCGGGCAGAAGGCCGCGCTGCGCGCATTCGAGGACGACCAGCGGTTCGCCGCCGAGACCTCCATCGCGATCACCCCCGACGGGATGGACCCGTGCGAGCTCCGCCTGGCCCGCGGTGACGAGGCCGTGGCGGACCTGGTCGAAAGCCGCACCCCGCTGTTCGCCTTCGCGCTGAAGTCGATCGTCTCCCGCTACAACCTGGACACCGAGGAGGGGCGGATCGCCGCGGTCGACGAGGCGGTGCCGGTCGTCGCGGCGATCAAGAACCCCGGGCTGCGGGACCGCTATGCGATCCGGCTGATCGGGATGGTCGGCATCGCCACCCAGGCCGAGGAGCAGTCGATCATCCGCCGGGTGCGCGGGCTGGCCCGCAGCAGGCAGAACGGCGGCCCGGAGCACAGTGGCCGCGGCGATCAGAGGGGCGGCGGCCCGGGGGGATCCCGGTTCGGCGGCCGCGGTGACCAGCGCGGCGGCGGCCCCGGCGGTCCGGCTGGTCCCGGTGGGCCCGGAGGACCTGGCGCGGCCGGTGCGCCGCCGGTCCCGCGAGGCCCGGCGCTGAACCTGCGCAGCCCCGCCCACCGCGTCGAGCGCGAGCTGCTCAAGCTGGCGCTGCAACACCCCCAGCTGGTCTCCCCGGCCTTCGACGCCTACGGCATCGACGAGTTCACCGCCCCGCCGTACGCGGCGGTGCGCCGCGCCATCGAGGACGCGGGCGGCGCGGCCGCGGCGGACGCCGACTATCTCGCCCGGGTCCGGGAGGCGGCGCCCGACGACACGGTCCGGGCCATGGTCACCGAGCTCGCCGTCGAGCCGCCGCACACCCGCCGCGACCCGGACGAGATCTACGCGGGCGTGCAGTTGGTGGCCGTACGGCTGGCCGCGGTGAACCACCGCGTGACCGAGGTGCGGGGCGCCCTCCAGCGCCTGGGGCAGCACGCCGACCCCGCCCACCTCGCCGCCGTGCAGAACGAGCTGTGGGTGCTCCAGCAGTACGGCCAGTCGCTCCGGGACCGGGGCGCGGCGGCGCTGTAGGGAAAGCGGGCGCTCAGGGAGTCCGGGGCCGCACCGGACCGGTGAGCGCGGCACGGGGCCGGTGGATGGGTTCCGGCCAGCCCGTTCGTGGGTCGGCGGGCGGACCGGAGGGGTCGCTGTAGCCGCCGGGTAGTCGTACGGTCACGGCCCGCTGAGCAAAAAGTGCCCGCACGCCCCTCGTGGCGGGCCTGCGTCGTACTCCACACTGGTTGCGGTGCCTGAGTCCTCGGAGCGCGGCGGTGTTGGCCGGGTAGGGCCGGAATCCCCCGCAGAGTCGCTCAAGACGTACGGGACGGACGGCGGCGCGGCCGCCGTGCCGTGCCCGATCGTTCTGCCCCCTCAGCAGCGATCACCCTGGAGGTCGCCCCCGTGCAGACCCAGACCCTCACCGACGCGGCACCTTCGCCGCACCCCCGGTCGCCCCACCCGCCCCACGCCACAGCGGTAGCGCCGGCCGTGCCCGAGGACTCGACGGAGCTCGCCCCGGAAGGCGTACCGGATACCGGCCAGGACGCCGCACCGGACCCCCTGGCCGACCTCGCCCCCGACACGGTCTCCGGCCCCGCCGCCGACGGCGCCCCCGAAGCGGAACCCGAGGAGCCCGCCGGGCCCACCGAGCCCTTGGAGGCCGTGGAAGCCGAAGAGCCCGTCGAACCGGTCGGGCCGCCCGCCCGCGCCGACTCCAGCGGCCCCTCCGCCGACCTCTTCCGCCAGTACCTCCGCGAGATCGGGCGGATCCCGCTGCTCTCCGCGGTCGAGGAGGTCGAGCTGGCCCGCCGGGTCGAGGCGGGTCTCTTCGCCGAGGAAAAGCTCGGCAACGCCCCCGACCTGGACACTCAACTCGCCCTGGACCTGGACCGGTTGGTGGTCCTGGGCCGGATGGCCAAGCGCCGGCTGATCGAGGCCAACCTCCGCCTCGTCGTCTCCGTCGCCAAGCGCTATGTCGGCCGCGGCCTGACCATGCTCGACCTGGTCCAGGAGGGCAACCTCGGCCTGATCCGCGCGGTCGAGAAGTTCGACTACGCCCGCGGGTACAAGTTCTCGACGTACGCCACCTGGTGGATCCGCCAGGCCATGTCCCGCGCCCTGGCCGACCAGGCCCGGACGATCCGGGTCCCGGTGCATGTCGTCGAGCTGATCAACCGGGTGGTCCGGGTCCAGCGCCGGATGCTCCAGGAGCGCGGCTACGAACCCACCCCCGAAGAGGTCGCCGCCCATCTCGACCTCCTCCCGGAGCGGGTGAGCGAGGTGCTGCGGCTGGCCCAGGAGCCGGTGTCGCTCCACGCGCCGGTGGGCGAGGAGGACGATGTCGCACTCGGCGACCTCATCGAGGACGGCGACGCGGCCTCACCCGTGGAGTCCGCGGCCTTCCTGCTGCTCCGCGAGCATCTGGAGGCCGTGCTGTCGACGCTCGGCGAACGCGAACGCAAGGTGGTGCAGCTGCGCTACGGACTGGCCGACGGCCGCCCCCGCACCCTGGAGGAGATCGGCCGGATCTTCGGGGTGACGCGGGAGCGGATCCGCCAGATCGAGTCGAAGACGCTCAACAAGCTCCGCGACCACGCCTTCGCCGATCAGCTCCGCGGCTATCTGGACTAGAGGGCCTGTCTGGGGTTGTGATCTGGGCTCGCGGGGCGTGGCACGCACGCTCGCCGCGTTGCCGGAAGGCCCTAGTAGCTCCGCTACGAGGGCCTTCCGGCGCCTTGCGATCGCACGCACCACGCCCCGCTCCCTGACCCAGATCACAACCCCAGACAGGCCCTAGCGGCGAAGCCCCGCGCGCGGGCAGGGCCTCCCGTCCGCGGGCCCTCACACGGCCCCATACCCTCCTACCGCCTCATGCCCCATGGCCTCCTGGGGCCCCGGCTCGAAGACGCCGGGCTCGAAGGCCCCGGGGTGGGTCTGCTCCCGCACCGCCACGTACTGCTGCCGCACCGACTGCCCCACCGGCAGGTCCTCGCCTGGTTCGAAGACCTGGCTCGCCGCGGCCGGCCAGCGCGGCGGCTCGTGCGGCGACTGGGTGCCGTGCGAGACGCCCAGCGCCCACGCGGCCTGGCGGGCCGCGCCCAGCGCGGCGTAGTCGGCGGGCTGGGGCACCACGATCCGCGCCCCCAGCAGCGCGGGCGCGATCGCGCGGACGGCCTGGAGATCGGCCGCGGGCCCGAGCAGGAAGACGCGCCGCACCTGGACACCGCGCCCGCGCAGCACGTCCAGCGCGTCCGCGAGCCCGCACAGCATCCCCTCGAACGCGGCCCGCGCCAGATGTTCGGGCTTCATCGACTCGCGGCGCAGCCCGGTCAGCGTGCCCGCCGTATGCGGCAGATGCGGGGTCCGCTCGCCCTCCAGATAGGGCAGGAACACCAGCCCGTACGACCCCGGGGTGGACTTCATCGCGAGCGCGGACAGCCCCTCAAGATCCGTGCTGAGCAACTCCGCCGTACCGCGCAGCGTCCGTACCGCGTTGAGCGTATGCACCACCGGCAGATGCATTCCGGTGGCGTCGGCGTACGACAGGATCGTGCCGGTCGGATCGGCCAGCGCCTCGTGGTGGACGGAGAAGACCGAGCCGGAGGCGCCCAGCGAGATCACCGCGTCGCCGATCCCGACCCCGAGCCCGAAGGCGGCGGCCATGGTCTCGCCCGTACCGGCGGAGATCAGCAGCCCCTCGGGGGTGTGCCCGGCGGCGTCGGCCGGGCCGATCACCTCGGGCAGCCGCACCTGGTGACCGAGGGCCAGCTGCACCAGGTCGGGGCGCCAGGATCCGCTCGCCGCCGACCAGTAGCCGCTGCTGGAGGCCGTGCCGCGGTCGGTCGTACGCCGCATCGGCCGTCCCAGGAGCTGCCACACCAGCCAGTCGTGCGGCTGCATCAGCTCGGCCACGCGGTGCGCCGACTCCGGCTCGTTCCGCGCCAGCCAGCGCAGTTTGGCCACCGGCTGCGAGGCGGTCGGCACGGCGCCGACCGCCTGGGCCCACGCGGTGCGGCCGCCGAGCGCCTCGGTGAGGTCGGCGGCCGCGGACTGTGCGCGCTTGTCATTGCCCATCGAGGCGGGGCGCACCAGCACCCCGCCCGCGTCCAGCGCCAGCAGCCCGTGCTGCTGCGCCGAGACGCCGATGGCCTGGACCCCTTCGAGCAGCCCGCCCTCGGCGGCCTCGCCGAGGGACATCAGCCACGTCTGTGGATCCACATTGCCGCTGCCGCCGACCGGGTGCGGGGCGTACCCCTGTTTGATCACGGCACCTGTATCGGTGTCACAGACGACGATTCGTGTGCTCTCGGACGAACTGTCCAACCCGGCGACTATCCCCATGGATCAGATCATGCCACCGCCGCGGCTAGGTGTTGCTGGTGCCCCAGTCGTCCTCTCGTACGGCGCGGGCGTCGCGCTGCCCGATCTTCTCGCGCAGCGGCCGGACCTTGTCCAGCGCCTTCACGGCGGCCTGCCGGCCTCCCTGCACGGCCGACTCGGCGGTATTGCGGACGGCCGGGTTCTGCGCGAGCTTCTGCGCGCACGCGCGCAACTGCTCGTACCGCTCGCGGCCGGCTCGCGTGCCCAGTACGTAACCCACAGCCATCCCGGTGATGAACGTCAGCCGGTAGCGCATCGACCTGCCCTTCTCGCTGTCCTTCACAACTGGACCCCGGGGTCGTGCCGCACGCCTACCCGCCCGTGCCGCAGATCACCCTCGATCACGTAGAAGATCATCCCTGGATCGGCCGGGGATCGCGCGGGGGCGGACGCGGCGATACCGATTGGCGGAGCACCCCCCTGCTTGCGCTAATGTATGTGTCGCAGCGAGCGCACGCCGTCCGGGAACCCCCGGGCGGGGCCACGGTCGCGGCACACGGAGCAATCCCCTGTAGCTCAATTGGCAGAGCAGCCGGCTGTTAACCGGCAGGTTACTGGTTCGAGTCCAGTCGGGGGAGCTCGGTCCCCTGTAGCTCAATTGGCAGAGCATTCGGCTGTTAACCGGAGGGTTACTGGTTCGAGTCCAGTCGGGGGAGCTGGGAGGAGGACCCCTTGAGGGGTCCTTTTTCATTTTCCGGGCCCCTCCGCGCGTGATCTACGTCATGATCGAAGCCAGGGGGGCTCCCAGCATCGGCCCTCCGAAGCAGCAGATCGTATGAGCAGCTATGCTGCGGCAGACGGCGCGCGCGGATGTGCACGACGCGCCGTTACGGGGCGGTAGCTCAGCCGGTTAGAGCAGCGGACTCATAATCCGTCGGCCGTGGGTTCGAGTCCCACCCGCCCCACCAGGGCACTACGCGGGCAGACCCATTCTGACCTGCGCAGATGCAGAAACGGGAGTCGCCGCGCCGATGCGGGGGCTCCCGTTCATCCGTTCAGACCAAGATCCAGGGACCATACAGGGGCCACGAGGCTGGTTCAGGGGACAGGGGAGCCTTCAGCCGCTTTCCGGCGCCCCTTCGAGGTCCGGCGGACGGCGATGTCGCTCCGCCGGACCCTCTCGGGGGCGCGCGTATGGTGGAACCTACTTCCGGAGGAAGGACTGGAGCATGGCCGTCACTTCCCGCGGCTTCTCCTCGGTCACCCAGTGACCCGAACCCTTCACGACCCGGCCGTGGACGTTCATGGCGTAGTCACGCCATTGGTCGGCGATTTTGCCACCGAATGACGCCTGGCCGCCGATCGCCAGGATGGGCATCCTCAGTTTGCCTTCGGCCAGGAACTTCTTGTTCTGCTGGACGTCTTCGCGGAGCTGGCGGTACATGCGCATCCAGGCCAGCGTGCGGCCCGGCTGCTTCAGGTAGTGGGCGTAGAAGTCGTAGTCAGCCGGCGTGAACGCGGACTTATTGACCAGAAGCTCCCCGATGAAGCCATGGACGAAGACGCGCTCGTGACCAGAGATGAGTTGCTCGGCGAGAGGCAACTGGAACAGGCCGAAGTGCCACATCGACGGGGTCTTCGGGTTGGCCTCCAGAGCCGGGAAGCGGTACAGGCTGTCGTCCGGGATGGGAGCTTCCATCACGGCCATGCGGCGCACCTCGGACGGCCACTGGGCCGCGTAGGCGTAGCTGACCCACAGGCCGACGTCGTGCCCGACGACCTGAACGCCGTCGTTCAGCTTCAGCCGCTTCAGCAGTTCATGTACGTCCCTGGCCATCTGCGCCTTCTGATAACCGCTCTTGGTGACTTCGGAGTTGCCGGCGCCGCGGAGGTCGACGGCGATCACGGTGTGGTTCTTGGAGAGCGGTCCCATCTGGTCCCGCCACTCGGCCCACGACTGAGGAAACCCGTGGATCAGCACGACCGGTGAACCTGTGCCGCCCCGCAGGTAGTGCATGCGGAAGCCGTTCACGTTCGCGTACTTGGACTGAAAGCCGGGGGGCGGTTTCACTTTCGGGTAAGGCGACGGCGATTGCTTCGTCGCGGTGCCATGCCCGCGACTCTCGCCCCATGCTCCGGAACTCGCGCCGAGGGAGATCACCAGGACAGTCACCAGTGCCGCGACGAGCGCGGCGAATGTGTTGGTCTTTCCTATTCGGGTGCCCATGATTCACCTACCTGAAGTGATTCACCTGCCGTGAGTCATGAATGCTTCCAGCGGAAATGGTGAATGCGGGGCAGAGCGAAGAAATGCCTGCACCCACTGTTGTGGCCCTACCGGACCATGGTGTGCGCAGCACGTGGGGATACGCCATTGGAGGTGACGTTCGAGGAGGCTGCCCGCGGATGCGGACCGGCAGCGCTCCTCGGCGATGGCTTCCGTTCATTCGTTCGGACGAAGATCCAGGGACCCGGCAGGGCGCAGGCGGCTCCAACGGCTCAGGGGTCACCTGACTGCTGTGCGTAGCGATCGAGGCCGTGAGTCCAGGATCGCCTCGGCCTCTTCGCTGATCGTCCGGACCACGTCCGCGGCGGGGCGGACGGCGTCGACGAAGCATGCCGACTGACCGTAGATGATCTCGCTCGTGTCGGGGTCGGGCGGGGCCTCGACGGGGTGGACGTCTTCCGGGGGTGCGAATTCCGCTCTGCGGTTCTGGAGTGTTGACTCACGCTCCGACCACTCGTCGGTGAACCGATTGCGGCGGACGCGTTCGCCGAGGGTTTCCGGCCAGGGCAGCCCCGACACGATGTTGTAGGTCCGCGTCCATACGGTGTCGCCGCCGTCGCTCTCGACGATCAGCCGCTTATGGGCGTCGTGCACCTCGACCGCCTCGGGGGTGGCGAGGAATGCCGTGCCCAGCCAGGCGCCGTCCGCACCGGCGGTGAGGACCGCCGCGAGCGTCCGGCCGTCGCCGATGCCCCCCGCGGCCAGCACCGGGACATCGGGGTGACGCCGCACGATTCCGGCCAGGAACGGCAGCAGTCCCATCGTCCCGGTGTGGCCACCGGCCTCGTTGCCCTGTGCCACGAGCACATCGGCGCCCGCGGCGACGGCCACCTCCGCGTCCTCGTAGTTCTGGACCTGGCACAGCACCCGGGTCCCCGCGTCCTTGGCGCGGGCGAGCCACGGCCGGGGGTCGGCGAACGACAGCGCGATGATCTCCGGCCGCTCCTCCAGCGCGGCGTCGAAATGCGGTTCGGTGAAGGGGAGGAACGGCGTGATGAAGCCGACTCCGAACGGGCGGTCCGTCGTGGCGCGGATGGTCGCGATCTCGGCATGGATCCAGTCGGGCCCCTTCCAGGGGTGCGTCCCCGCGAAGGAGCCGAGCCCACCGGCGGCGGATACGGCGGCGGCGAGCGTTCCGCCGCTGTGCAGGCCCATGGGGGCCGACATCACCGGGTAGGTGATACCGAACATTTCGGTGAATCTCGTATGCAGCACGGGGCGACGCTAACGAACGCGGCGGGCCCGGCCCGCGAGCGACGCGGCGGCCCCGGCCGGCTAACGGTCGGCGAACACCCCCCGGAGCAGACCGGTGGCCTGCCCGACCTCGATGAGGTAGCCGTCGGGGTCACGCAGATAGCAGCGCAGCTCGGCCTTGCGGTCGATGGGCTCGGTGAGGAACTCCGCTCCTTTGGCCACGGCGGCGGCGTAGAAGGCGCCGATGTCGGCGACACGGTGAGGAACTCCGCTCCTTTGGCCACGGCGGCGGCGTAGAAGGCGCCGATGTCGGCGACACGGACGTTCAGAAAACTGGACACGGTGTCACCGTCGTCCGGTGGTACGAGGGTTATGCCGGGCTTGTCCGGGGTGGGGCCGCCTCCGGGGTTCATGATGATCCAGCTGTTGGCCACCTTCACGATGGCCGGATTCTCCTCCAGTACGACCTCGCCGCCGAGGACGTCCGCGTAGAAGCGCCTCGATCTCGCGACGTCGCGCACGGTCAGAAAGTGGGTGAGAACGAGCCCCTGCTCAGGTGCGGGCACATCGCGGGGAGCCGTCATCGCCGTGGTCCCTTCTCGCTGGTGGAGAGCCGGGCCGAGCGCATGCGCGCTTCTCATGCCCGGCTCGTCCCCCCTGGGTAACCCGGTGGGAGCGCGATATGCGCCGGGGTCGCGGCCGGCCGCTGTCCCGAGTGCGGAGCCGGGGCTCAGGGGGAGGTGGTCCAGCGTGGTGCGGTCTCGGCCCACTCGGTGTCCCACTCGGCGAGATTGCGCCGGCGCAGGACCACGGTGGTGCAGCGGTAGACGGCGGCACCGGCGAGGGTGACGGTCACGAAGGCGATGAGCGCCCAGCCCATGGTGCGGCTGCGGATCTGCGCATCGGGCATGGGCGGTTCGGCGATCGCCCCGTCCTTGTCGACCCAGACGTGGACGGAGCTCCCCGCGGCCAGGCCGGGCAGGACGTCGGTCTTGGCGGTGCGGGTCCGCCCGTCCGGATCGGTGAAGCGGACCGTGGCCGGGTAGCGGGTCTCTCTCGCCTCCGCCGATCCGGGCTCCGGGTGACCCGGGGCGTCATGGGTGAGGACGGCGGTGGTGCGGTGCAGGGTCTCCTTCCGGTGCTCGGCGGCCGCGCGGTAGTGGTGCTGGGCGGCGCCACCGGCGACGAACATGGCACCGAGTCCCAGGACCGGCACGAGCAGCAGCAGCGCCAGGGCGATCCAGCCCTGGAGACGGTCGGTGTACCGGTACAGCGGATTGTGCCGCCAGCGCCACAGCGACAGGGGATGGACGGGCTTGTCGTGTCGGGGGTCGGGGGGCGGCTGCGCATGAGGTATCACGCCGGACACTGTGGGTCTCCTTTCCTGGACGGAAGCTGGACAGAAGCTGGGCAGAAGTGGGCGTGCGACCGCGACCGGCGCGCGGCCGGTGCGGGGAGGGAAAAGCCGAGGGGGACCGGGCTCAGCGGGAGAGCGGCCCGGGTCCGGGCGGGGACGTGCCGCCCGCCGAGGGATGGGCGTGCGCGGCTTGCAGGATCTTGGCGGCGCCACGGACCGCGGCGGTATGGGGTGCCGGGACCGCCCGCAGCGGCGCGTGCAGTCCGCCGATGAGCCTGCGGGTGAGGTCGGGGCGCAGGGCGCCGCCGCCGGCCAGAAGGGCTCCCCGGCTCAGGGCATCGGCGGTGAGAGACGTACGGTCCTGCCGCAGCATCGAGGTGATCATGCCGGTGATGGCCTCGCTGATCTCCGCCGTGGCACCGGCGTCGGCGAGATCGGTGGTGCCCAGGGCGGTACGGCGGGCGTCGAAGACGATGCCGTCGACGAGGAGCACCACTTCGGTGAGGTGGGCGCCTATGTCCACCACCAGCAGCGGCAGCGAGAGGTCGGCGTTGGCGGCCAGGGCGATGGCCCGCGCGGTGGGCACGGTCAGGACCGCGCGCGGGCGCAGGACCTCCACGGCGGTGCGGGCACGTTCCCGGTAGGCGGGGCCGTCCAGCACCGGCGCGGTGACCACCACCAGCGGCCGGGTGAGGCGGGGCAGCCGACGGCTGAGCAGCCGGTCGAGCATCCGGGCCGTCCCCGGTACGTCCACGATGGCACCGCGCTGGATCGGGTGGACCGCCCCGGCGCCGGGGAAGGTGATGGTGGGTACGTCGATGATCGTTCCGCGGCCGGCGATCCAGGCGCGGGTGCGGGCGCTGCCCATGTCGAGGGCGAGGCCGCAGCAGTGCCGGCACAACGGCCAGGGCCGGTGCCGGTGCCTGATGCGGGAGCCGGCCCGGAGGCGCCGGATGACGGTCATCGCCCGGCCTCCCGCACCTGCTGGCACCGTCCGCAGTAGCGGGCCTGCGGAACGATCATCAGGCGTTCCCGTTCGACGGGGCGCCGGCACAGATGGCAGGCGCCGTAGCTGCCTTCGGCGATGCGTTGCAGCGCCGCCTCCACATCGGCGAGGACCATACGCGCGGAGGCGGCGAGTTTGATGTGCACTTCGGCCTGGGCCGCGGAGCGGCGCCGGAGCAGGTCCTCGGCGCGGGGCGCCGAGGCGATCCGCCGCAGCTGTTCCTGGCGGAACAGGCGCTGTTCATGGAGGTTCTCCCGCAGTGCGGCGAGATCCTCGGGCGACAGGTGCGCGGCACGGTCGCCCATGGTCTGGTGGTTCACCACTTCACCCCTTTGAGCAGGGCGGAGACGAAGACGGGTGGGACGGGGCGCTGGTCAGGCGGCGGCGCGGCGCTGGCAGGCCACGCAGTGCCGGGTGTAGGGGAGGATCTCCAGGCGTTCGGCGGGGACGGGCTTGGAGCAGCCCTGGCAGGTGCCGTAGGAGCCGTCGTCGACGCGGGCGAACGCCTCGTCGATCTCGGTGAGGACCCGCTGGATCGCCTCCGTCTGCGCGGACACCAGATGGTCGTCCGTGCTCTGGCCGGTTTCCTTGAGGGCTTGCAGCTGGGCCAGGCGGCTGTTGCGGGCGTGCTCGAGGCGCTGGCGGGCCTCGTGGGCGGTCAGCCGCCCGGGGCGGGGACCGGTCTCGGCGGTGTCGAGCGACACGATGAGGTCCTTTCTCTCAGCGCGCCCGGCGGGGCATCAAAGCGCACCGGGCGCAGCAGTGGCCGCCCGGTTCCGCCGGCCGCGGTCTCCCCGACCACGAATCGGCCGAACCGGGCGGCTCGGTCACCTACGACTCTGCTCGACCCGGCGCCGGAAGCCCATCGGGCGCAGACCCCATTTGCCCTGGGCAGTGGTGACCACACGGCGCCGACGGGGAACGGCGGATGGGTACCCGGCCACCTCGGATATGGGGGCCGGACCCCATCGACCGCGCGCGGTAAGGGGAGGCAGGCTGGGCCGGAATCTGTCGTGACCAGTTGCCGCAGCTCCGCCCGGATGCGATGACCGACAGTAGAACTGATCACAGTCGGTACGCAGAAGGAGGAGTTTTCCCGGTGTCGCTGTTCTGGCGGATCTTCGGGCTGAACGCCGTGGTGCTGGGCACCGCCACGGCGCTGCTGCTGTGGGCGCCGGTGACCGTCTCGGTGCCGGTGCTGCTGACCGAGGCGATCATCCTGGTCGGCGGTCTCGCCGTCATGCTGATCGCCAACGGCACCCTGCTGCGCTGGGGCCTGGCCCCGCTGGAGCGGCTGACCAGGCTGATGACCACCGTGGACCTGCTGCGCCCCGGCCAGCGGCTGCCCGTGCCCGGCGCCGGCGCCGGCAGCGAGGTGTCCGAGCTGATCCGCGCCTTCAACGCCATGCTCGACCGGCTGGAGCATGAACGCGCCACGGCCAGCGCCCGGGTGCTGCTGGCCCAGGAGGCGGAACGCCGCCGTATCGCCCAGGAACTGCACGACGAGGTCGGGCAGAGCATGACCGCGATCCTGCTGGTGCTCAAGCGCGCCGCGGACGACGCCCCCGAGCCGCTGCGCGAGGACCTCCAGCAGGCCCAGGAGATCACCCGGGAGAGCCTGGACGAGGTCCGCCGCCTGGTGCGCCGTCTGCGCCCCGGCGTCCTGGACGACCTGGGCCTGGTCAGCGCGCTGACCTCGCTCACCCAGGACTTCGCCACCCACACCGGGCTGCGTGTCGTACGCCGCCTCGACGCCGATCTGCCCGCCCTCGACCCGGAGAGCGAGCTCGTCCTGTACCGGGTGGCCCAGGAGAGCCTGACCAATGTGGCCCGCCATGCGGACGCGCACCGGGTCGAGGTGAGCCTGCACCGCTCCGGCGAGGCGGTGGTGCTGGAGATGACCGACGACGGCCGCGGTATCGAGGCCGCCTGCGAAGGCGCCGGGATCCGCGGTATGCGCGAACGGGCCCTGCTCGCCGGGGCCACCCTGGACATCACCTCGACACCCGGCACCGGCACCCGGATCCGCCTCATCACACCCGTCCCCAGGAAGCAGCCCTGACCATGCACGATCCGACCCCGACCGAGCCCACCGCGGCCCCGGCACCGTCTCCCGGGACCGCCACGCCGATCCGTATCCTGCTCGCCGACGACCACGCTCTGGTACGCCGCGGTGTGCGCCTGATCCTCGACCGGGAACCCGACCTGGAGGTCGTCGCCGAGGCCGGGGACGGCGCCGAGGCCATCGAGGCGGCCCGGAACCAGGAGATCGACCTGGCCGTGCTCGACATCGCCATGCCGCGGCTGACCGGGCTCCAGGCCACCCGCGAACTGGCGGCGCTCAAGCCGGCCCTGCGCATCCTGATGCTGACGATGCACGACAACGAGCAGTATCTGTTCCAGGCGCTCAAGGCCGGGGCCTGCGGCTATGTGCTGAAGTCGGTCGCCGACCGCGATCTGGTCGCCGCCTGCCGGGCCGCGATGCGCAACGAGCCGTTCCTCTACCCCGGCGCGGTCACCGCCCTCATCCGCACCTATCTGGACCGCGTCCGGCACGGCGAGGAGGACTCCGACCAGCTCCTCACCCCCCGCGAGGAGGAGGTCGTCAAACTCGTCGCCGAGGGGCACTCCTCCAAGGAGATCGCCGAGATGCTGTTCATCAGCGTCAAGACCGTGCACCGGCACCGCTCCAACATCCTGCACAAACTCGGTCTGCACGACCGGCTGGAGCTGGCCCGCTACGCCATCCGCGCCGGTCTCATCGAACCCTGACCCCCCATGAGCGTCCGGGGCTCCGATCGCCTACTCCCCGGCCGGGGCTCCGGACCGGCACCCCGCGTCGAGCACTCAGCAGGAAGTCGAGCACCCAGCAGGAAAGGGACGGTGGATGCGCCCGGCACCCCGCACCATCCCGCCCGCCGGCCACCGGCTCGCGGGCACGCTCGTCGTGCTCCTCGCCGTTCTGCTGGCGTTGGTTCCCGCCGACACCGCGCGCGCCGCCTCCGCTCCGGCGCCCCACCCCGCCCCGGCGGCCACGAGCGCCGAGCGCCCGGACACCGCTCCCCACGCGGACGACGCGTGGGCCGCCGCCCGCGCGGCCTGGGCCAGGGCCCGGCACGACCACCTCGGCGAGCGCCCCTCCCTGCCGGATCACCACGCCACCCACCCTCGCGGTACGGATACCGGCCCGGCTGCCGGCACCCGCACAGCAGGGCCTTGCGCATGCGCACCCGTCCCTTCCGGCCGATGGGCCCAGCAGCGCGGCCGGGCACCTCCGGCGTCCCCCGGCACCTGACGCAACCCATCACCCTTCTTCCGCCGCGGCCGCGTGCGCCGCCGCCGCGGCATGCCTGCCGGAGGCTCGTGTTGAAACGCCGGAACAGCCGGAACAGCCGGAACAAACGGAACAAGTCGCTGCGCCTGCGGGTGCTGCTCACCCTCGTCGTGATCGCCGGATCGCTGGCCATCGCCCTCACCACGCCGGTCCGCCTCGGCCTCGATCTGCGCGGCGGCACCCAGATCATGCTGGAGACCCGCTCCACCCCCACCACCAAGGCCGACAGCGCGGCCACCGACCGCACCGTGGAGGTGCTGCGCGGCCGTATCGACGCGCTCGGCGTCGCCGAACCGACCATCGTCCGCTCCGGCGACCACCGCATCCTGGTCGAGCTGCCCGGCGTGCACGATCCGAAGAAGGCCGCCGATGTGCTGGGCCGCACCGCGCAGCTCACCGTCCACCCGGTCCTCGGCCCGGCCGGGAAGTCCGACCGCGCCGCCGCCCCGCCGGCCGATCCGGCCAAGGAGCGCGTTCTGTCGGACGAGTCCGGACAGCCCCTGCGACTGGGGGCCGCCGATCTGACCGGACAACACGTCAAGGGCGCCGACGCCGGCTTCGACCAGCAGGGCGGTGCCGGATGGCATGTCACCGTCGACTTCACCAAGACCGGCCATGACCGATGGCGGAAGGTCACCGCGGACGCCGCCTGTCATCCGGCCGGTGATCCACAGCGCCGGGTCGCCATCGTCCTCGACAACAAGATCATCTCCGCGCCGCAGGTCGACCCCTCCGTGGGGTGCGGGGCCGGTATCCCGGGCGGTACCACCCAGATCACCGGCTCCTTCGACGACAGCGAAGCCCGCGAACTGGCTCTGCTGATCTCCGGTGGCGCCCTGCCCGTACCGGTCGAGACCGTCGAACAGCGCACCATCGGCGCCACGCTCGGCGATGCGGCCATCGAGGCCGCGGCCTGGGCCGCCGTGGTCGGCACCGCGCTGACCGCGCTGTTCATCATCGCCGTCTACCGGTTCCTCGGCCTGCTCGCGACCGTGGCCCTGGCCTGCTACGGCCTCATCTCCTACGCCGCCCTGGCCGCGCTCGGCGCCACGTTGACCCTGCCGGGCCTCGCCGGGTTCGTCCTGTCGATCGGCATGGCCGTGGACGCCAACGTCCTGGTCTTCGAACGGGCCCGGGAGGAGTACGCGGCCCGCAGCCGCCCCAGCCCCCGCTCGGCACTGAAGGCCGGGTTCCGCGGTGCCCTCAGCGCGATCGCCGACTCCAACATCACGACGCTGATCGCCGCGGGCCTGCTGTTCGCCTTCGCCTCCGGTCCGGTACGCGGCTTCGGCATCACCCTGGGCATCGGCGTCCTCGCCTCGATGATCAGCGCCCTGGTGATCAGCCGGGTGCTCGCCGAGTTCGCGGTCGGCCGCCCCGCGGTCTTCCGCCGGCCTCGTATGACCGGGATCGCGAGCATCGGATGGGTGCGCGACCGGCTGCTGCGCCGCGACCCGGTCCCGCTGCGCCGTCCGCGCCGCTGGCTGGCCGCCTCCGCCGCCCTCCTCGTCCTGGCCGCGTCGGGCATAGTCGTACGCGGCCTGAACTTCGGCATCGAGTTCACCGGCGGCCGACTGATCGAGTACGCCACCAGCAGCCCCGTCGACCCCGACCGGGCCCGCACCGCCCTCACCGACGCCGGGTTCCCCCGCGCGGTCGTACAGTCCTCCGGCGACACCGGGCTCACGGTGCGCGCCGAGAAGCTGACCAATACCGAAGAGGCCACCGTCACCGAGACCATCAGCGGCCTCGGCGGTGGGACGAAGAAGGTCCGCGATGAGCTGATCGGCCCCAGCATGGGCGATGAGCTGCGCCGCAACGCCCTCATCGCCCTCTCCCTCGCCCTGGGCGCCCAACTGCTGTATCTCGCGGTCCGCTTCCGCTGGATCTTCGGGACCTCGGCCGTCGCCGCGCTCGCCCACGATGTGGTGATCCTCATCGGCGTCTTCGCCTGGCTCGGCAAACCCATCGACGGGGTCTTCCTGGCCGCCCTGCTGACCGTCATCGGCTACTCGGTCAACGACTCCGTCGTCCTCTTCGACCGGGTCCGCGAACTGCTCGACCGCGACCGCGGAACGCCGCTCGGCCGGTTGACGAACAAGGCGATCCTGCAAACCCTGCCACGGACCGTCAACACCGGTATGGGCGCGGCACTCATCCTCACCGCCCTCGCCGTGATCGCCGACGACACCCTCGCCGACTTCGCCCTCGCCCTGCTCATCGGCCTGGCGGTCGGCACCTACTCCTCCATCTTCATCGCCGCCGCGCTCACCATCGAGCTGCATCCGGACCGGAAGCCGTCACGGTCGTAGCCGGCCGACCCGGCGGTCGGGGCCCGCTCGTTCAGCCCTTCACCGCGCCGGAGAGCATGCCGGAGATGAAGTGCCGTTGCAGGAAGACGTACGAGGCGACGACGGGCAGGGCGACGATGATGGACGCGGCAGCCAGCACGGAGTACTGGGTGGTGTGCTCGCTCTGGAAGAAGGCCAGGCCGAGCGGCGCGGTGCGCTTGCTCTCGTCGGTGATCATGACCAGCGGGAGCAGGAACTCGTTCCAGGTCCACATGAACACCAGCATCGCCATCGTCAGCAGCGCGGGACGGCTGGTGGGCACCAGGATCCGCCACAGCAGCCGCCAGTCGGACGCCCCGTCCAGACGCGCCGCCTCGATGACGCTCACCGGCACCGAGCGGAAGAAGTTGCGCATCCAGAAGACGCTGAAGGCGAGGGACTGGGCGGTCTGCGGGAGGATCAGCGACCAGTAGGAGTCGGTGAGTCCGGTGTCGCGCAGATTGAAGTAGAGCGGGATGACGAAGGCTTCGGGCGGCACCATGAGCCCGATGAGGGTGACGTAGAAGAGGAGTGATCGGCCGGGGTAGTCGAAGTGTGCGAAGGAGAAGCCCGCCAGGATCGCCAGGACGGCCGTCAGGACCACCACCGACACCGCCACCAGCAGGCTGGAGGTCAGATAGGTGGCGAAGTGGCCCTGGCGCCAGGCGGTGCCGAAGTTGCCGAGGTCCGGATGGCGAGGCCAGGTGAAGGAGGGCCCGGACTCCGCGGCGGGGGTCAGTGCGGACGCCACCACGCCGATCAGCGGCAGCAGGGCCAGCGCGGCGAAGATCGTGAGGATGGCGTAGTTGAGCACGCGTTCGCGGCTGGAGATCACTTCTCGTCCTCCCGTGGCTGGACCTTGGTGATCAGGAAGGTGAGAAGGAGGATCACCGCGGTCAGGACGACGGCGATGGCACAGGCCGAGCCGACCTGGCCGGTGCCGAAGGCCCGGTTGTAGACCTCGTAGGCGGGCAGGCTGGTGGCGTTGCCCGGACCGCCGTGGGTGGCGACGTACACCAGGTCGAAGGTGCGCAGGGCGGCGATCACGGTGAGGGTGAGCGCGATGGTGATCTGCCCGCGCAGTCCGGGCAGGGTGACGGCGAAGAACTCCCGTACCGCGCCCGCCCCGTCCAGCTTCGCCGCCTCGTACAGCTCCGCCGGGATCTGTCCGATGCCGGCGATGAACAGCACCAGGCACAGGCCGATCTCCAGCCAGGTGCCGGTCACCGTGGACGCCAATGGCGTCCACCCGCTCACCATCGGCGCGGCCACCACCGGTTCCCGCGCCGATGCCGCGAAGGCGTTCTCCCTCCATCCCCTGGTCGACTCGGTGACGGTCGGCCGCAAGCTGCTCGAAGGCTACATCGACCGCATCCCCGAAGTGGCCGCGGTCTTCGGCGGCCACACGTCCTAGCTAGCACGTTGCTTTCCCCGGCGCCGACGTCAACTTCGACGGACGAGCGTCCGTGGTGCGACGTATAGTCCGTCGATGAGCGACGAAGCACCACTGCCGGGCGCGCTCCGGCTTCCGGACGGCTCCTGGGTCCGTGGCCGCGGTCTGCGCCGCCCACGACCGGACGGGCCCCTGCCCGGCTTCGGCCTCTATCTGGGGTCCGCCCGGCTGCGCGACCGGCACGACGGGGAGCTGGAGTGGGAGCGCGCGTGGATCGAGTGGCCCGATTTCCTGCTGCCCCGCGACCGCGACCTGGCCGTGCGGCGGATCCGCGCGCTGCATGAACGGGCGCGGGCGGGTACGTCCGTCGAAGTCGCCTGTGGGGGCGGTGTCGGCCGCACCGGAACGGTCATCGCCTGCCTGGCCGTCCTCGCGGGTGTGTCCCCCGCGGACGCCGTCGCCTGGACGCGTGCACACCATCACCCCCGGGCCGTCGAAACCCCTTGGCAGCGGCGCTGGGTGGCCCGGTTCCCGGCAGGCTGACGGCGCGAAGGCCCGGCGCCGTGGGCGCCGGGCCTTTACGGCTGTCGGTCCGTGGGGTCGCTCAGCCGTGGGAGACGGTCAGCCCGTAGAAGCCGACCCGCGCTCCGTTCGTGGTGCTCTCGGAGGACGACTGGTTGTACGAGCCCGCCTTGAAGTACTGCTTGTACTGGAAGAAGGACGACGGGATGTTGTAGTGCGTCGTGCTGCCGTTGACCGTCAGGTCGATGGTGTTCCCGCCGGAGACGCCGATCGTGTAGTTCCACGTCTTGCCGATCGACACATGGCCCACGTCGTGCAGCGTCTGACCGCCGTCGGGCGAGTTCTCCGTGCCGAGGACGATGTCGCCATTGGCGCGGTAGTACAGCTCCACCAGCGGCTTGGTGGAGGACCCGCCCGAGCCGAGGTGGATCTGCCCGACGCAGACGTTCTTCGTCACCGACACCACACGCAGCGTCGCCTGCAACTTGTGCGAGCCGCTCAGCGACCAGTCAGCGGCGCTGCCGTTGCGGTTCATCTCGCGCAGTTCGGAGCGGGCGTAATTGGAGTTCGGGGTGGTGACGCCCTTCTCCGGCGCCCAGAACGTCATCGCCCCGTCGCGCTTGTCGGTGTAGAAGTAGTCGTCCTGGAATCCGCTCGCCCCCTGGAGCCGGGACGAGGGGATGGTCGTCGGCTTGCCGGGGGAGCCGACCGGCTCCTGGAGCTGCCACACCGACAGGTCGAAGTTGCCGCCCGGCGCCTTCGACGGGTCGGCGAAGGTGGCCGTGGGGGAGGCGCCGGCGGGGACCGCGAGAGCCAGGCCACCGATGACGGTGGTCACGGTCGCCAGCGCGGTGAGCAGCGTTCGGATGCGCATGGGAGTGCCTTCCCGTGGGGGGTGGGATGACCTCGGCGTTCATGTAGGTGAAGAGTGTGTTTCGTTATGAACGACGAGACCTGTCGTGACGGTAGAGTCGTGGTGTGTCCGCGTCAATCCTCTGGGCGGAGGAAAGCCGCCCAGGGCCGCCTCATACGCCCTTCAGCGCAAGCGCTGTGCCTTCTCGTGGAGCGGCTCGGTGAGCGCGGTGGTGAACCGCGGTCCCACCAGATGACGTACGCACGCCGGGTCCCCCTCGTCGTCGCAGCCCGCGCCGGTGGCGTCCATACGGCCGGACTGCGTGTTGACGCCGACCAGGGCGCCGTGTCCCGTGGTGGCCGAGAAGCCGCTGAAGCGCGGGCCGCCGCTCGCGCCGCCGCCCATGACGCACGGCGCGCCCCAGATGCCTTCGGGCTCCGGGAAGTCCGGGGTGCCCGGGTACTCCCGGGGCGTTCCCTGGCAGTACGCCATCGCCCTGCCGGTGTACTCCGGCAGCCCCTCGCGGGCGGGGTCCGACGCGGCACGGGGGTAGCCGAACTCGAAGGCCGTACGGTCGCCGGGCACATCGAACGCGATGTCCTGCGCCGTGCCCGCGGCTTCCTCGGCGGTCTGCCCGCGCTCGTTCCGGCCGAGTACGGCGAACGCCTGATCGTGGCTGTCGTAGGTGACCGGGTCGGTCTGGTTGTTTTCCAGCCAGATGGAGTTGAGGACGCCCCAGCGGACCACGAACGCGCCCAAGGGGGCCTCGCCTTCGCGGTAGCCGGGGACGAACATGGCGTTGCTCTGCCACTGGTTGTTCTCGCCCAGCAGGTCGGTGTTGTTGAGGCAGTGGGCGGCCGTGGCGACCGTGCCGTGGTTCGCGCTCCTCACGAGCGTCGCCGTGCAGCTCGCGTCCTCGCCGTGGTCGGTGAAGAAGAGCCGCCCCACCGTGGTGGTGACGGCGCCGCCGCCCTTCCACCGGGCTCCGTCGGCCGCGTCGTGGGGCGGGTTGTCGGAGAGCGGGGTGTTCAGGGCCGCGATGCGCTCCGGGGTCCAGTGGGCGCGGACGCGCCGCTCGTCCTGGGCCGTCGACGCCATCGCGTGGACCGCCACCTTCACTTCGGCCGGGGAACCGGCCTTCGGTGCGGCGTCGGGCGAGGACACGGCCCCGGCGGCGGGCGCGAGGACTCCGGCGATCGTGGCCGCGGCGGCCAGCGCGGTCGCCGTACGGCGGGTGCGTAGGCGCGCGGTGGCGGTCCTGGGGTGCGTCATGCGCATGATGCTCCGTTCGCTGGGATGGAAGGGCGTTCATGTCGTCAGACGTGCGGCGGGGGCCGAGGTTGCGAGTGGGGCGACGACATGTCACTGGGACACCGGCAACTGAGACGGCGTCGGCTTCCCGCGCACTCCGCCAAAACGAACTGTCACTCGGCCACGCCGTGCGATATGTTCCGCACGGCGACTCCTCCGACCTGCCATAAGGACTGAAGCCCATGGACTCGGCGTCCCCCAGCGGCCGCCGTCGGCACTGAGCGATCGGTGCCACACCGCGTCTCCTCACGGCGGCCCCACGCGTTCGCGCACCGTTTCCGCTTCCCGCGGCGCCTTCCGCCGCGTTTTCCCGTGAGGTTCATATCACCATGGGCACTGACGTCCAGAGCTTTGCCGTCGCCAACCTCCGCCGCCGCCCCGTGCTCGTCGAGACCGGGGGCTTTGTGGCGGGGTTCGACCCCGGCACCACCAGCCCGTACATCAACTACGCGACCCCTCTCCCCGGCGTCCGCCCCACCGCCCGGGACGTCATCGAGCTGATCGAGGCGTTCCGGGTGCGCGATCTCAAGCCGCGGCTGGAGTTCGCGCCGGACGCCGCACCCGCCGTGGAGCCCGCGCTGTGCGCGGCGGGGTTCACCGTGGAGGCGGTGCACGCGTATCTGGTGTGCACCCCGGAAAGGCTCGCGATTCCCCAGGGCACGGCTGCCCTTCCGGTGGCGGTTCCGTCCACGGACGAGGACTACCTGGCGATCGACGCCACGCTGTCCGAGGCGTTCGCGGGCGAGTTCGCCGCCTCCCCGGAGGGGGCGGCCCGGCTGCGCCGCGTCCAGGAGCACGGGGGCGCGGTCCGGTTCGTCCGGGCACCCGACGGGGGCTGCGCCGGAGGGGCCACCTGCTCGGCGCCCGCCGTGGGCACCGCGGAACTGGCGGGCGTGGGCACCCGGCCCGCCTTCCGCGGCCGGGGCATCGCCGCCGCGGTCACCGCCGGGCTGACGGAGACGATGTTCGCCCGAGGGGCCCGGTCGGTGTGGCTGGAGTACTCGGGCGAGGGCTCCCGCCGTGTCTACGAACGCGTCGGCTACCAGCCCCGGGGCACCCGCCTGTACATGAGTCTGGAGAGCTGAGAGGGGAGGGGCGGGTCGTTCTACGGATGCCCCTCTTCCGGCCCTTTTCGGCTCTCTTCGGCCCCGCGCCAGGGCTTACCGGGGGGCCGCCGCCTCCAACTCGTCCACGCTTGCGGACATCACCGTGCGGACATGGGCCGTGAGGTGCTCGATCGGCCAGTCCCACCAGGCCAGGGCCAGCAGCCGGGCGATGTCCGCGTCGTCGTAGCGGCGGCGGATGAGCCTGGCCGGGTTGCCGCCGACGATGCCGTAGTCGGGAACGTCGTCCACCACCACGGAACCGGAGGCGATGACCGCCCCATGGCCGATGCGGACGCCGGGCATCACCGTCGCCCGGTAGCCGAACCAGACATCGTGGCCCACCACGGTGTCGCCCCGCCCCGGCAGACCGGTGATCAGGTCGAAGTGGTCGGCCCATGACCCGCCCATGATGGGGAAGGGGAAGGTGGAGGGGCCGTCCATGCGGTGGTTGGCGCCGTTCATGATGAACCGCACCCCTTCGCCCAGCGCGCAGAACTTCCCGATGACCAGCCGCTCGGGCCCGTAGTGGTACAGCACATTGCGGGTCTCGAAGGCGGTGGGGTCATCCGGGTCGTCGTAGTACGAGAACTCCCCGACCTCGATCAGCGGCGAGGTGATCAGCGGCTTCAGCAGCACCACCCGCGGCTGCTCGGGCATCGGGTGCAGCACCGTCGGATCGGCGGGTATGGCCGGCATCGCGTATCGCCCTTTCTTCCCTCAGGGGAGGTTTCGCGACATGATCGCAATTTTGGCGCCCCGGTGTCGCGTGCATTCCGCGGGGCGCCCGCGAGGCAACCCGGGAGTGCTCCCTGGAGTCCTTGAGCGGTGAAGCCTTCGTCCGCGTCCGTACCCATATCCCCGTCCGCGTCCCTGCCCGTATCCATGTCACCGGTGTCCGTCGCCCGTGTCCGCTCGATCCGCCCCGCGAGGTGCCGCCGTGCGTCCGTCCGTTCCCGTCGCCGCCGTGGCCGTGTCCGTGCTGCTGCTCGCCGGGTGCAGTGAGGGCGGCCACGGGGGTCGGGGGCCCGTGGAGGGGGCCACGAAGGGAGCGGCCGGTGCGCCGCTGGGGGACTTCAACGGCGACGGCTACGACGACTTCGCCACCGCCATCCGCCCCACCAGCGCCTCCCGGGGACCGCTGCCCGCCCGCCTCGCGGTGGTCTACGGCTCGGCCCACGGCCTCGACCCGCGCCACCACCTGGTGGTCGACGGCGCCGAGGACGACTATGTGGGACCCCTGCTGCGGACCGACCTCGACGGGGACGGATTCGCCGATCTGGTGGTGGCGCGGTTCCGGCACGGGAGTTCGCCGGGGGCCGAGCGGGTGGGGCAGACCGTCGTGCTGCGCGGCGGCCCCCGGGGGCTGGCCGCGCCGCGCCCGCTCGGGGGTGGCACCGCCGGACTTCTGGCGCTGGCCGCCGGGGACTTCGACGGGGACGGCGCGGCCGACCTGCTGGCCTCGACGGCCGACGGCCGGGGCGCGGTACGGGTGCTGTACGGGCCGTTCGGCACCGGGGCCCGCCCCGCCCGTACCGCCCCGCTCCCCACCGACCGGCCCCGCCGCACCGCGCCCGCCAGCGCCACCGCAGGGGACTTCGACGGCGACCACCGCACCGATGTGGTGCTGACCTACCGCTACGACGTCGGACAACTGGATCAGCCGGATCAGCCAGATCGGCCGGATCGCCCGGACCAGCCGGAGCCCGACGACACCGCCCCCCTCGACACCCCCGTCGCCCACTACCGCGGCGGGCCCGAGGGCCTGGTGCGGGACCAGCGGCCCGAGGCGCGCCTGGCCCACGCCCTCGGCACGGAGGGCGGTCCGCGCGAGCCCGCGGCCGGTGACGCCGACCACGACGGGATCGACGATCTGCTCGCGCCCGGCCAGGGGACCCTCGGCCCCGGCCGGCACCGCGGCTCCGGGCGGCTGACTGTCGTCCACGGCGCCAGGTCCGGGCTGGGCCGGGGGCGTTCGGACCTCACGATCGATCAGTCCGGTCCGGGCCTGTCCGGCGACGCGCGGCGCGGCGACGGCTTCGGCGGCTCGCCGTCCGTCGGCGACATCACCGGCGACGGCCGCCCCGACCTGGTGGTGGCCACCCCGGAGAAGAACGACGGCAACGGGCGGCTCACCCTGCTGCCCGGCTCACGGCACGGGCGCGGCGGCGAGTACGACCCGGCCGCGGGCGCGCGCGAGGGGGACGGCGGGGCGCAGGCGCTGGACCTGGACACGCCGGGTGTGCCCGGTCGGCACACTCCGTACGGCTCCGATGCCTTCGCCCCGCAGCCGCCGCTGCTCGACGTCGACGGGGACGGACACGACGACGTGATCGCCGCCGCGCCCGGCTACGGCCGGGGCAGGACGGGCGGCTTCTGGGCCTTCCGGGGCACCGACCATGGCCTGTCCACCTCGGACGTGCACCGCTTCACCCCCGCCGACCTGGGCATACGCTTCCGCACTGCCTAAGCGGATCGGCGGAAGTCGGCTGCGGTTCGGTGGCGCCCCGAAGGGGCGCGGGGAACTGCGCGACCAGCCACGACGGCGCCGCAGACGATCGACGGCAGGTCGGGGCACTTCCAGCTAAGCGCTTAGCCCTCCCGGCGGCCGCGCCCCCGTCACCGGCCCGGAATAACGGCGGACGGTGGCGGGGTTACCGTCGATGTGGCATCTGCCGACGTAGGGAAGCGGGTAACGCAGGCATGAGCACTAGCACCGTTCAGCTCACCAAGGACAACTTCGACGAGATCGTGTCCGGGAGCGAATTCGTACTGATTGACTTCTGGGCCTCCTGGTGCGGGCCGTGCCGGATGTTCGCACCCGTCTATGAGAAGGCCGCCGAGCGCCACCAGGACCTGCTGTTCGCCAAGGTCGACACCGAGGCCCAGCCCGAACTGGCCGCCGCCTTCGACATCCAGTCCATCCCCACGCTGATGATCGTGCGGGACAACATCGCGGTCTTCGCCCAGCCCGGCGCCCTCCCCGAGCAGGCCCTGGAGGATGTCATCGGCCAGGCCCGCGACCTCGACATGGACGCGGTGCGCGCCTCCGTCGCCGCCGCGGCGAACGAGAAGCGGGCCATCGACGAGGAGAAGGAGCAGGCGGTCGCGGGCGAGGAGAAGGCATCCGGCGACCGTGGCTGACCTGCTGCTGGTCCGGCACGGCGAAACCGAGTGGAGCCGGTCGCACCAGCACACCAGCTGGACCGACGTGCCCCTGACGCCGCGCGGTGAGGAGCAGGCGCGCTCCCTGCGTCAGCGGCTCGCCGTCCGGAAGATCGGGCTGATCCTGGTCAGCCCCATGGAGCGAGCCGTGCGGACCGCACGGCTCGCCGGGCTCGAGGACTTCACGGTCGAGCCCGATCTGCGCGAATGGGACTACGGCGGCTACGAGGGCATCACCACCGACGAGGTCCACCGCACCCGCCCCGACTGGGACCTGTGGACCGACGGCGTCCCGCCGGGCGGCCCCGACCACCCCGGGGAGTCGCCCGAGGGGATCGGCGCCCGGGTGGACCGGGTGCTCGCCCGGATCGCCCCCGAGCTGGCGGCGGCGGACGGCGCCGATGTGGTGCTGGTGGCGCACGCCCATGTACTGCGGGTGCTCACCGCCCGGCGGCTGGGCCTGCCCCCGTCCGCCGGGGCGCTCTTCCGGCTGGACACCGCGACCGTGAGCCGACTCGGAACTGAGCATGGTCGCCCGGCCATGGTCGCCTGGAACGTAGGCTCGGAATCGATCTCCGGGCAGGGGGCGACCGACGGCGGTGGCACCCCTGCCGGGTGATCGTCTCCGACCCGTATCTCACGTCCGGCGTGTCATCACCGACAGACGGACGTCACCGACAGGAAGCAGGGAACAGCGAGCATGGCTACGACGCGTACCGCGCACACCGTCTGGCAGGGCAATCTGGCCGAGGGCAAGGGGACCGTCACCTTCGACTCCTCCGGCATCGGTGAGCAGGCGGTCTCCTGGCCGTCCCGCGCCGAGCAGGCGAACGGCAAGACCAGCCCGGAGGAGCTGATCGCGGCGGCCCACTCCAGCTGCTTCTCGATGGCGCTCTCGCACGGCCTCACCCAGGCGGGCAACCCGCCGACCCAGCTGACCACCCAGGCCGATGTCACCTTCCAGCCCGGCACCGGGATCACCGGTATCCACCTCACCGTCGAGGGCACGGTGGAGGGTCTGGACGAGGCCGCGTTCGCCGCGGCGGCCGAGGACGCCAAGAAGAACTGCCCGGTGAGCCAGGCGCTCGCCGGTACGGAGATCACCCTGTCGGCGAAGCTGGCCTGACGTTCTCCATGCGCTGTAGCAGTCCCCAGGTGAACTCCGCCACATAGTGGCGGAGTTCACCGTTCTCCGCCTCCGGTGCGTCGAAGGCGAGCCGCCAGCGGGTGGGCGCCGAGCCCTCCATGGGTCGCGCAGGCGCGAAGGCGCGGGCCACCTCGTCCACCGTGCAGGACCAGGGCACGAGGTCGTCGGCCGTGCGCAGCCGCGGTCCGGGCGCGCCGGGAGCGCGTACCAGCCACTCGTTCCACACCGCCCCGTTCGGCGCGGTGAGCACCTCGAACCGCAGATCCGGCCACAGCGGTACGGACCAGCTCAGCGCCTCGCAGGTCAGATCGCCGATCCGGCGGGTGGCGGTGGACTCGGGCGGACCCAGCACGGCGCGGTAGCGGGCGAGGGCCGAGCGCCGCCGGGGCGAGCGCTGCATGGCCTGCCAGCGGCGGTTGGCCTCGCGCATCACCGCACGTCCGAAGCCCAGCTCGCGCAGTGCGTCCTCGACCAGCCCCGGCTGGTGGTCGGCCATCCGGCGCAGCAGCACGAGGACGAAGGGGAAGGGGGCGGGGAACGAGTCGGCCTGAGGGAACGAACCGGGCGCGGAATCCATGGCTCCTATCGTGGCGCACGGGCGCGTCGTCCCCGTCCCGGGTCCCATGACGTACCGGCGGCGCGTGCTCGGCACAGCGTGCCTTTGCCGGACCATTGCCGGGGGAAGTCCCCTCCGCATAATCTGTGTTCGCGATACCGGCCATCAGCCGGAATCTCGAACGCTTGCCATCTGAACCAGAAGGGGAGGGCGAGCACTATGGGACGCCTGGTGCCCGCGGTGACTCGGGCTCTGGACATACTCGAGCTCTTCCTGGACGGAGACGGCACACTCTCCGCACCCGAGATCACCCGTCGACTCGGACTGCCCCGTACGACGGTCCACGAGCTGGTCACCACTCTGGCCGCCCGCTCCTATCTGGTCCAGGTGCCCGACCAGCCCGGCCGCTACCGGCTCGGGGTGCGGCCGTACCAGCTGGGCAGCCGCTACGCCGAGCAGCTCGACCTGGCCGCCGAGGGCCAGCAGGTGGCCCGGAGCGTCGCGGAGACCTGCGACGAGACCGTGCATGTCGCGATCCTCGAGGGCATGGACGTCATCTATATCGCCAAGGTCGACTCCACCCACGCCGTCCGCATGGTCTCCGCCGCGGGCCGCAGACTGCCCGCCCACTGCACCTCGGTCGGCAAGATGCTGCTCGCCTCCCTCCCGGAGGACGCCCTGGACGCGCGGCTGTCCGGCGATCAGCCGCTGGTCGCGATGACGGACAACAGCATCACCTCCGCCGGTGAACTGCGCCGCCACCTCGACGCCGTGCGCGAGCGCGGTGTCGCGGTCGAGCAGCGGGAGTCCAACCCGGATGTGAACTGCGTGGCGGCCCCCGTACGGGACTCCACGGGAAGGGTGGTCGCGGCGCTGTCGATCTCGGTGCCGACGATCCGCTGGAGCGAGGAGCGCCAGACCGAGTTGGAGGGTCTCGCGGCCAAGGGCGCGGGAGAACTGTCGGTGCGGTTGGGACATCGGAGGCGGGACATATGAGCACACGGCCGTCGCTCGAGATAGCGGTGCGCGCGAGCGCCGCGCTCGGTGAGGGACCCACCTGGGACGCCGCCGCCGGGCGGCTGATCTGGGTGGACATCCTCTCCTCCCGCGTCCACGGCTACGACCCCGCCACCGGCCGCCGCACCACCTTGGCCACCGAGCAGCACGTCGGCGCGGCCAAGCCCCGCGCGGGCGGCGGGCTGGTGGTCAACCTCCGCGACGGCATCGGGGTCTACGGCGCCGACGGCGGCTTCGACTGGCTGCTGCGCGAGCCGGTCCCCGGCCGCCGTGGCAATGACGCCGCGGTGGCGCCCGACGGCTCGCTCTGGGCGGGCACCATGCGCTACGACGAGGCGGCCGGCGGCGGCACGCTCTCCCGGGTCGGTTCCGACGGCTCCCCTACGGAGTTCCTGCCGGAGGTGACGGTCAGCAACGGCATCGGCTGGAGCCCGGACGGCCGTCTCATGTACTACATCGACACCCCCACCCGCCGTATCGACGTCTTCGATGTGGACCCCGATATGGGGGCGGCGGCCGGTGCCGATGGCCCGGCGGTTTCGGGCCGCAGGCCGTTCGCCGAGGTCGAAGAGGGCGCGGGCTTCCCGGACGGGCTGTGTGTGGACGCCGACGGCGCGGTGTGGGTCGCCCTGTGGGACGGCGCCGCGATCCGTCGCTACGCCCCCGACGGGACACTCGATCGGGTGGTGGAGCTTCCGTTCCCGCGCCCGACCGCGTGTGCCTTCGGCGGTGCGGACCTCACCGATCTGTATCTGACCTCGGCACGGGTCGGGCTCGGCGCCTCCGCACCGCCACTAGCCGGGTCGCTGCTGGTCATCGAGGGTGCCGGGCAGGGTCTCGCACAGCCCGCCTTCGCCGGCTGAGCGGGGCCGGACGGAGCCCGGCTGTCCCGGGGACACGGGCCTGACAAGGGCTTTCGTACGATTCTTTGCACAGGATCCTCACCCCGCGTCCTGCTGACCTACCTGCTGGTCACATAACCTGCCCGGCGAAATGGATTACTGCTCTCCCTGCCGCCGCCATCTCAACGGAGCCGTCTCCTGCCCTGGGTGCGGAAGACCCGCCGAGGAACTCGGGCTGCCCTCCGCGGCGGCGGACGCGGGGGAGGTGGGCGGCGGGGGCGATGTGCCCGCGCCGCGGGCGGAGCGACGTGCGGAGCGCCGGGCCGACCGGCGTGCGGGTGCGCGTGCCGAAGGGCGGGCCGACCGGCGTGCGGCGCAGGCGTCCCATGCCGCCGGTGGTTCCGGTGGCACTGGCGATTCCGGTGGCTCTGGCGGCTCCGGTGGCACCCGTGCCTCGCGCCGTAAGCCCAAGTCCCGTGGCATCTTCGGCCACCGCGCCCGTAGGGCCCGCCGGGGCCGGGGGCGCCGAGTGGCGATCATGGCGGCGGTGCTCGGCCCGGTGCTGGCCGCGGTGTTCGTGGCCGAGCTGGCCACCGAGGGGCACTGGCGGGAGTCCTCCCCGGCGCCCAGTCGGCAGGAGCCGGTGGCCGACCGCAGCGGCGGGGTGACGGATTCCGACGAGCCGGTCACCCGGGACCCGGACGACCCCAGCGCGGTCCCCTCGGCGGGGGACGGCGGGGACGGTGAGTCCTCCAAGGGCAAGGACAAGGACAACGGCAAGGACGGCGGGAAGTCCAAGGACGGGGACGGCGACACCTCGCCCGATCCGGACGGGGGCTCGTCCTCCGATCCGTCCGACGACTCCTCCTCGGCCCCGGGCGGCCCCGGTGCGACCCATCGGCCCACCCCGTCGAATCCGAGGCCCACCGCCCCGGCGACCGTCGTGCCGACGCCGACCCCGACGCCCTCGGAGACCTGCACCCGCTTCCTGTGGTGGTGCACCTAGCCGTGTCTTCCGGTGCGCCCGGCCGGGCGCACCGGAGCGTCACGGGCCGGTGGTGTCCGGTGCCCTTACGGCGCGATGCCGAGCATCCGTTTGAGCAGATCGCGCAGGATCGTGCGCTCCTCGTCCGAGAGCTCCGCCAGCGGTTCGCGCGCGAAGTCGAGCGAGCCCCGGAGCCGTTCGGAGGTGGCCCGGCCCGCCTCGGTGGCCGCGGCCAGCTTGACCCGGCGGTCGGCCGGGTCCAGGCGGCGCTCGGCCAGCCCGCGGGACTCCAGGCGGTCCACGATCCCGGTGACGTTCGACGGTTCGCACTTCAGCTGCTGTGCGAGCCGGCGCATCGGCGTCGGCCCGCCGGCCAGCAGGCTCAGCACCCGGGCCTGCGCCCCGGTCAGGGAGTGCTGGGCCGCCGCCTCCTCGTACTCCTCGTGGTAGCGGGCCACGATGGTGCCGATGAGCTCGACGACCTCGAGGGACAGCGGGTCGATGCGGGGCGTCATGCCCACCAGCGTACCCATTTACTTGACAGCATGAAATATCCAGCAGCATGATTGTTTCATCTGCTGGAACGTCGGAGAGGGCCCTTCCACCATGTCCGTCATCCCCACCACCGGCCGTGAATGGCACCTGGTCGCCCGCCCCCAGGGGTGGCCGAAGCCGGAGGACTTCGCACTGCGCGAGGCCCCGGTCTCCGAGCCGGCCCCCGGGCAGGCGCTGGTCCGCAATCTCTACATGTCGGTGGACCCGTACATGCGCGGGCGCATGAACGACGTGAAGTCGTACGTCCCGCCCTTCCAGCTGGACGAGCCGATGCAAGGCGGTGCGGTCGGCAGGGTCATCGCCTCCAACGCGGAGGGGCTCTCGGCCGGCGACCACGTCCTGCACTTCGGCGGCTGGCGTGAGTACGCGGTGGTGGACGACAAGAGCGCCGTCAAGGTCGACCCCGAGATCGCCCCGCTCCCCGCCTACCTCGGCGTGCTCGGCATGCCCGGCCTCACCGCCTACGCGGGCCTGCTGGAGGTCGCGTCCTTCAAGGAGGGCGACGCGGTCTTCGTCTCGGGCGCGGCGGGCGCGGTCGGCAGCGAGGTCGGCCAGATCGCCAGGCTCAAGGGCGCCTCCCGGGTGATCGGCAGCGCCGGTTCGGACGAGAAGGTCCAGCTGCTGCTCGACGAGTACGGCTTCGACGCGGCGTTCAACTACAAGAACGGCCCGGTCGGTGAGCAGCTGAAGGAGGCCGCGCCCGACGGGATCGACGTCTACTTCGACAACGTCGGCGGTGAGCACCTCGAGGCCGCCATCAGCCGCCTCAAGGTGCACGGCCGGATCACCGCCTGCGGCATGATCGCGCAGTACAACGCCACCGAGCCGCCCGCCGCCCCGCGCAACCTCGCGATGGTCATCGGCAAGCGGCTGCGGATCCAGGGCATGCTGGTCGGCGACCACCAGCACCTCCAGGACCAGTTCTTCCGGGAGGTCGGCGGCTGGATCCGCGAGGGCAAGCTGCACTACCGCGAGACCGTCGTCAAGGGTGTGGAGAACGCGGTGGACGCCTTCCTCGGGATGCTCCGTGGGGAGAACACCGGCAAGATGATCGTCGCCTTCGAGGACTGACGGACCGGGAAGGCTTTCGTATCGAGCGGACCGACGACCAACCGGCCCGGTGCCCCTGCCACACGCTGGCAGGGGCACCGGGCCGCGCCCGTCCCCCCTACCGCAGCTCCGTAACGTCGGCCGCACGGTAGAGGCGGGGGGGGGGGGGGGGGAGGGGGGGCGGGGGGGGGGGGGGGGGGGGGGGGGGGGGGGGGGGGGGGGGGTTGCCTGTGGGGGGCGGGCCCGCCCCCCCCCCCCCT
>NZ_JANIIC010000067.1 GCF_024519315.1 Streptomyces malaysiensis subsp. samsunensis
CTGACCAGTGAACCGTTACAGCTCTGTGGCAGCTCGGAGTACGTTACGGATGGCCCAGGGCGGTGTCAACCTCGCTTCGGCCAAATGCCTCAACCGAGGTCGGTCAGCCGTCCCTCGGCGTCGGGCTGGTCTTCCTCCACCCGGCGCAATACACGGCTGAGCATCTCGCCGAGGGCTCCACGCTCCTCGCTGGAGAGGTCCTGGAGAAGGTCCGCCTCGAAGAACGTGGCTTGGCGCATCGCCTCCATCCACTTCTCCCGGCCGTCGGGGGTCAGCTCGACGATGACGCGGACCCGGTTGTCGGCATCACGCTCACGGGTGACCAGACCCTCATTGACCATTCGGTCGATGCGGTGGGTCATGGCGGCGGGGGTCAGACCCAGCCGCTTGGCCAGCTCTCCGGGGCCCAGTCGGTAGGGGGCCCCGGACAGCACGAGCGCCTTGAGGACCTCCCACTCGGCGTTGCTGATCCCCAGCGTGGCCGACTGGCGGCCGTAGGCGACGTTCATACGCCGGGTGAGTCGACTGAGCGCGCTGACCACCTGCTCCACCTGAGGGTCCAGGCCCTGGAACTCACGCTGATAGGCCGCGATCTGGTCTTCGAGGCTCAGCAGGTCGTCCGGCTCGGGGGTCTCCGCCATGTGGAGAGTATGGCACGAAACTCATTGGCACTTAAGTCCTTCTCTCTGTACTCTTAACCATTGAAGTTTAGCTTCGAAGTCTTCAGACATCGATCCTCCGGGCTGACACGCAGGTCAGACCTGCTGTCCCCATGACCCTCCTTGACCTAGGTAGGTGAGTGTGACCACCGCGATGGGCGCAGCGCTGCGCCGTATCCAGCTGGGCAACGCGCTGAGCGCGTTCGGCAACGGCTTCACGGTCCCGTTTCTCTTCGTCTATGTGGCGCGGGTGCGGGATCTCGGCGCGAATACCGCGGGCGTGGTGCTCGCGACGTTCGCCGTGGCCGCGCTTGCCGTGCTGCCCTTCATCGGTCGGCTGATCGACCGGCGAGGGCCGCTGTCCGTTGCCGTCGCGGGCGCGGTCGCCGCCGCCGTCGGATCGATGGGGCTCGGGCTGGCGGCGAGCGAGCCGCTGGCCATCGCCGCGGCCGGGGTGCTGGGCGCGGGTATAGCGGCCATACAGCCCGCGCTGGCCACGCTGATCGTCTGGTGCTCGACGCCGGTCACCCGGTCGCGGGCCTTCGCCACCCAGTTCTTCCTCGGCAATCTGGGCCTCGGTGTCGGTGGGCTGCTCGGCGGACTGCTGGTGGACACCTCCGCCGCGTCGAGCTTTGTGCGGCTCTTCGCGATCGACGCGGTGATGTTTCTGGCGCTCGCCGCGGCCGTGGCGACCGTAAGGCTGGAGCGGACGCCGGTGTTCGACGACCCGGTGCCGTCCGCCGATGGGCACCTCGGTGGTGCCGGTGGCTGGCGTGCCCTGCTCGGCAACCGCGCCATGGTGCAGCTGTGCGTGCTGGGCTTCACGATGTTCTTCGCCTGCTACGGCCAGTTCGAGTCCGGGCTGTCGGCGTTCGCGGTGGATGTCGCGCGGATATCGCCTTCGATGCTGGGCGTCGCCCTTGCCGCGAACACAGCGGCGATCGTGCTGGCGCAGTTCGTTGTGCTCAAGCTGGTCGAGCGGCGGCGGCGCAGCCGGGTGATCGCGCTGGTCGGGCTGGTCTGGACGGTCGCGTGGTTCGCCGCCGGGGCCGCCGGGCTGGTGCCCGGGGGCCAGGCCGTCGGCATCACCGCGATCATCTCGGCGTATGCGCTCTTCGGGCTCGGTGAGGCCATGCTGTCGCCGACCGTCGCCCCGCTGGTCGCAGATCTGGCGCCGGCGTCGGCCCTCGGTCAGTACAACTCGGCGTTTGCCCTGGTGAAGCAGCTGGCCCTGGCGGTGGGCCCGGCGGTCGGCGGGCTGATGGCGGGCGCCGGACTGTACGGGGCGTACATCGTGGCGCTGATCATCTGCTCGCTCGGCATCACCGCGCTCGCGCTGAGGCTCGGCAAGCGGCTCACGCCCCAGCAGGACAATCCCCTGCGGGCGATCGCCGGTGCCTCGGTGCCCGCGCCCCGGGCCGCCTCGTCCGACGAGGTGACCACCGCGGCCTGAGCCGGTCGGGCATTCCGCCATCCCGCTATTCCGCCATCGCCCTGGTGCGGTCAGGAGCCAGTCGGCCCCGCCGCGCCAGGGCGATGTGCTGGTCGGGGGCGTCCTGTCCCCCTCGGGCCCGTGCTCCTGGGCCCCTTCGTAGCGCTAGCTAGTCCGCCGGCAGGGCGAACTCGCACCACACCGCCTTACCGCCGCCCGGTGTGCGGCGTGAGCCCCAGGACGAGGCGATGGTCGCGACGATCGAGATGCCGCGTCCGGCCTCGTCCACCGGTTCGGCCCGGCGGCGGCGCGGCAGATGCTCATCGCCGTCCGTCACCTCGATGATCAGGCGGCGGTCGGTGCGGCGCAGCCGCAGCCGCATGGGCGGCGTGCCGTGCTGAAGGGAGTTGGCGACCAGCTCGCTGGCGGCGAGCACGCCCAGATCGCGCAGCTCCATGGGGAAACGCCAGCTGGCGAGGACCCCCGAGGCGAAGGCCCGGGCGCGCGGCGCGGCTTCCACCCCGCCGAGGAGCTCCAGCGCGGCGTTGTGGAAGAGCTCCGCGTCATGCCCCGTACGGGCGGGGTGCTGGAGGACGAGCACCGCCACATCGTCGTCGTGCTCCGCGGTGATGCCCAGGGCCCTGATGAGGCGGTCGCACATCACCTGGGGCGAGCCGGTCGCGCCCGCGAAGACGCGCTCGAGCGCGGCCACACCGTCGTAGATGTCCTTGTCCCGCCGCTCCACCAGGCCGTCGGTGTAGAGGACCGCGCTGGCGCCGGGGCCGAGCTGGACCGAGCCGGTGGTGTGCAGCCAGCCGCCGGTGCCGAGCGGAGGGCCGGTGGGCTCGGAGGCGCGGCGCACGGTGCCGTCCGGGTCGCGGACCAGGATCGGCAGATGGCCCGCGGAGGCGTAGACGAGGCGGTTCTCATTGGGGTCGTGGACGGCGTAGACGCAGGTGGCGATCTGGTGGGGATCGATCTCGGATGCCAGGCCGTCGAGGAGCTGGAGGACCTCGTGCGGCGGGAGATCGAGCCTGGCGTAGGCGCGGACGGCGGTGCGCAGTTGGCCCATGACGGCGGCGGCCCGCACCCCGCGGCCCATGACGTCGCCGATGACCAGGGCGGTGCGGCCGGCGCCCAGGGTGATGACGTCGTACCAGTCGCCGCCCACCGCCGCCTCCGTACCGCCGGGCTGATAGGTGGCGGCGACCCGCAGATCGTCGGGCTGCTCCAGCCCCTGGGGGAGCAGGCTGCGCTGGAGGGTGACGGCGGCCTCGCGCTGGAGGCGCTCGCTGGCGCGCAGCCGCTCCGCCGACTCGACCTGGTCGGTGACGTCGGCGCCGAAGACGAGCACGCCGCGGACCGGCTCGGCGGCGACCGTGCCGGTGGTGGTGCCGGGGGCAACGGCCTCCGTGGCGATGGTCTCCATGGCGACCGCCTCCGTTGTGACGGCCTTACGGAGGGCGGCTTCCCGGATCGCTCCGTCCACCGGCGAGCCGTCCACCGCCCGCTCCCCCGCCGGCTCAGCCGGGGCGACGGCCCTCGGCGCGGCCATCTCGATCGGGGAGCAGGTGAAGGTGTAGTAGCCGTGGCGGGACCGGCCGGGGCCGGGGGCCGCGCCCTCCCGCCGCGGCCCGGGCGGGATCGCGGGGCCGCCCGCGGGCACGCGCCGGGACTTGACCGTACGAGGCTTGCCGCTGCGCAGGACCTGGTCCATCAGCGGCAGCAGCCCCAGCTCTCTCAGCTCGGGCAGGGCCTGGCGGGCGGGTGTGCCGGGGACCCGGGAGCCGAAGAGCTCGACATAGGTGTCGTTGAGGTAGGCGATGCGGTGCTCGGGGCCGTAGACCACCGCGACCAGCGCCGGCACCTGGCTGAGGAGGTCATGGACGGACAACCCGTCAAGGGTCGGCACTGCGGCGGGCGGCGCGGCGTCGGAAGGGGCGGCGGCGGGCGGCTCGCCGCGCCCCGATGGGTCGGCGTGCTCGCCCCGGGCCGCCGGGACGGAGCCGCCGCCCGCGGCGGCCGGGGGCTTGGGGCGCCGCGCACCGCGGTCTGCCCGGGCGGCGGTGCGTCGCTGGGTTCGGGGGAGCCGGGCGCTCCAGCGCGTGAAGTTCACTGCGGATTACCTCGTCGGGTGGTGGCTGAGCGGCGCGCCGGAGCGGGATCGGGGAGATGGGTGCGGGTACGGGGGACGGCCCCCAGGGGAATGCAGCAAACTTCCGAATCCTCGCGATTGTCACTCTTTGCAGATACGAGCCCACCCATGGTCACACGACCAGTGTGGCCGACCGGACTGACATCCGTGAGACGCCGATCGTGGGAGGGGAGTTCCCGGCTCCGCCCCGATCGGGTCAACTGGCCTCGGGATGGCGGCCGGTGTCCGCGGCGAGTTTGAACTCGGCGCGCGGGTTCTCCAGCGACCCCAGCGAGACGATCTCCCGTTTGAACAGCCCGGACAGGGTCCACTCGGCCAGCACGCGCGCCTTACGGTTGAACGTCGGCACCCGGCTGAGGTGGTAGACGCGGTGCATCAGCCAGGCCGGGTAGCCCTTCAACTTGCGCCCGTAGATGTGTGCGACGCCTCTGTGGAGCCCCAGGGAGGCCACGGAGCCGGCGTACTTGTGCGCGTAGTCCGTGAGCGGCCGGCCGGCGAGCGAAGCGACCACGTTCTCGGCGAGGACCTTGGACTGGCGCACGGCGTGCTGTGCGTTGGGGGCGCACTCCGCACCGGGCCGGTCGGCCGTCAGATCGGGGACCGACGCGGCGTCCCCGGCCGACCAGGCGTGCTCCACGCCGTCCACCTGGAGCGCCGCGGTGCATTTGAGCCGGCCGCGCTCGTTCAGCGGCAGATCGGAGGAGGCGAGGATCGGGTGGGGTTTGACGCCCGCGGTCCACACGAGCGTGCGGGTGGGGAAGCGCGAGCCGTCACTCAGTGCGGCGACCCGGTCGGCGCAGGAGTCCAGCCGGGTCTCCAGCCGGACGTCGATATTACGGCCGCGCAACTCCCGGACGGCGTACTTGCCCATCTCCTCGCCGACCTCCGGAAGGATCCGGTTGGTGGCCTCGACGAGGATCCACTTCAGATCCTCGGGGGAGATGTTGTGGTAGTAGCGGACGGCGTACCTGGCCATGTCCTCCAGTTCGCCGAGCGCCTCGACGCCCGCGTATCCGCCGCCGACGAAGACGAAGGTCAGCGCCGCGTCGCGGACGTCGGGGTCCCGGGTCGAGGAGGCGATGTCGAGCTGTTCGAGGACGTGGTTGCGCAGGCCGATGGCCTCTTCGACGGTCTTGAAGCCGATGCCGAACTCGGCGAGGCCGGGGACCGGGAGGGCGCGCGACACGGAGCCGGGAGCCAGCACCAGCTCGTCGTAGTGGATGTCGACCGTGCCGGTGCCTTCCTCCTCCGTGGCGAGGGTTCTCACGGTGGCGGTGCGTTTGCCGTGGTGGATCGCGGTGGCCTCACCGATGACGACCGTGCAGTCGGGCAGGACCCGCCGCAACGGCACGACGACATGGCGCGGGGAGATCGATCCGGCCGCCGCCTCCGGCAGGAAGGGCTGGTAGGTCATATACGGCTCGGGGTCGACCACGATGACCTGCACGCCGCCTTGCCTCAGTTCTCGCTTCAGCTTCCGCTGGAGGCTCAGCGCGGCGTACATCCCGACGTAGCCACCACCGACAACGAGAATGCGCGCGGGTTCCTTCACCCTCCCATGAGGCACGTGCGACCGCGGTTTGTCCACAGGCCCGGCGAATTGTGTGACCGGACGTTTTGACCCGGCCCCCGGTACGGAATCGGTTACACGTACGAAATGTCCGCAGGTCAGCCCCGAGATGAGGGGTGACGGACGGGCGGAGAGTCCGATAAAGGCGGTCCTCTGCTCTGATCGGGGGGCGTTCTGTCCCGAGCTACCCTCTTCTTTCTTGACCTGGGCTCAACTATGTTCGTACTTCGTCGGGGTTGTGACTGCCTCGACAGTCTGGGCGGGGAGTCTCCGGGGGGAGACATCATTACCGGGGGATCACTTATGCACCTTCAGGGTTCGTCATGGTCCGCAGCCGTCGCGTCGTCGGACGGAAACGGCGGACGGAACACACCGCTGCGCGTGGACGCGCAGCGCAATCTGGAGCACGTCCTGCGGGCGGCGCGCGAGGTCTTCGGTGAGCTGGGATACGGGGCTCCGATGGAAGACGTGGCACGCCGGGCGCGGGTCGGGGTGGGCACCGTCTATCGGCGGTTCCCCAGCAAGGACGTGCTGGTGCGCCGCATAGCCGAGGAGGAGACGGCAAGGCTGACCGATCAGGCGCGGGCGGCGCTGGGTCAGGAGAACGAGCCATGGTCCGCGCTGGCCCGGTTCCTGCGCACCTCGGTGGCGTCCGGCGCGGGCCGGCTGCTGCCGCCGCAGGTGCTCCGGGTCGGGGTCGAGGTCGAGGCCGAGATCCGGCTGCCGCAGCAGCGGCAGGCGGCGTTAGCCGGACCGGCTCAGCCGGAGCTGCGGCTGGTCGAGCGGACGCCCGCACCTGAGGACGAGCCGGACGACGCGGGCGCCGCGGCGCTGCTTGAGGTCGTCGGGCAGCTGGTGGAGCGGGCACGGGCCGCGGGCGAGCTGCGCCCGGATGTGACGGTCGCCGATGTGCTGCTGGTGATCGCCACGGCGGCGCCCTCGCTGCCGGACGCGGCACAGCAGGCGGCGGCATCCGCCCGGCTGCTGGACATCCTGCTGGACGGGCTGCGGTCGCGCCCCTTGGGGTGATGCCGTCGGCCCTGGAGCGGGTCATGGGCTCCGCGGTTCGTGCATCGGTTTCCGGGGCCGCGTGTCGCCTCCTCCGTATGAGTGGTCGGCCGGGGCGTTGCGCCTCCGCTTATGTCCGCGTCAGCGGGCGGGCGGCGGTGTGGCACCCCGGTCGGTGGTTTCGGTCCGGTCGGCGGTTTCGGTCCGGTCGGCCGCCTGGGCCTGGCCGACCGTTTGGGTTCGGCCGACGGTTTCGGTTTTGTCGACCGTTTGAGCTTGGCCGGCGATTTCGGTTCGCGCTTCGGAGGCGTCCAAGGCGTCGGTGGTATCGGAGACGTCGGGGGCGTCCGGGGCACCGGTGGCGTCGAGAGGGGCGTCGAGCGAGGTCAGCGCCTCGTCGAGCAGGCGGATGGCCTGCTCGGGGGTGAGGGTCGAGTTCTCGGTACGCAGCTTCTCCACCGCGTCCCGGCCCAGCGCCTCGCTCGCGCGCGCCACGGTCGAATCGACGTCCCCGGCCACCAGCGGTGAGCGGGGCAGCCGACCGCGCCAGCCGTCCGCGGCGCCCAGCAGCCGCGCGGCGAGCCGCTCCTGTCCGCGTCCCGATCCGGCCAGGAGCTCCGCCGCCGACTCCGCCTGATGGGCCAGCAGCAGCTCCATGGAGTTCATCTCCAGGCCCTCGCGCAGAGTGTTCCGCAGCTTGCGCAGCCCGCCGACCAGATCGCCCTCCAGTCCGGTGATACGCGCGTCCAGGCCATTGGCCACCACCCAGAACTGCGGCGGTGCGGTGCCACGCGCACGGTGCCGGGCGGCGTCGCAGTACGTCCGCGCCCGCGCCAGATCACCGTGCAGCAGCTCGGCCTCGCTGCGCACGATGTGGTTGAAGGCCCGCACATCCTGGGTGCCGCAGCGCTCCGACTCCTCCTCGGAGCGCTCCACCAGCTCCAGCGCCCCCTCCATGTCCTTCTCATTGAGGGCGAGATCGGCCAGGCGGGTGAAGAGGAACGGCACCTCGGTGTGGGCGCCGAGCTCCTGCGCGAGCCGCCGTGCCTTCTCATAGGCGGCCCTCGCCTCCGCGTACCGGCCGCGAAAGGTGGCGACCTCGCCGCGCGCGCCCTCCGCCTGGGCGAGCATCCAGCGGTCGCCGACGCGGGCGGCCAGCTCGCACAGCTCGGCCAGGTCGTCGTCGATGGTTTCGACGCCGCCCGGCATGTCGATGGCGAGCTGGGTGCGGTACATCAGCGTGACGCCGAGCGCCCAGTCGTCGCCGTGCCTCCGGCAGCCGGCCACGGTCTGGTCCATGAGCGGCAGCAGCTCACCGGTGAAGCCCTCGATGACGAAGGCCGTGAACGGCCACAGCAGACCGGGGAAGCACGCGGTGCGGGCCCCTGGATGGCTCGCGTAGGCGTCGCGCATGCGTCTGGCGGCGTCCCGGATCTCGGGGTCGCGCAGATCCGGACCGGTGCCCTGCTCCGCGAGCAGGAAGAAGAGCAGCAGTCGCAGGTCCATGAACTGCCAGTACCGGGTGGCCTCCCGGTCGACGCCGTCCTCGCCGTCCGGAGCCCGGGCCGGGATGCGCGGGAACTGGTCGAGGGGATCGCTCCCGTCCGGCGCCCGGTCCGCCTCGCCGTCCGTACCGCGGTCGGGGCGGTCCTCGAGGGCCAGGGCACGGCCGACCCAGGCGGCGCCCTCGTCCCGGTAGTTGCGCAGCCACCAGAACCAGGCCAGGGCGCTGATGAGCGCGAAGACCGAGTCCTCGTCCGCAGTGGTCAGGGAGCGGTGCAGCGCTGCCCGGACGTTGTCGAGGTCGGTCTCGACGAGGCGCAGCCAGGGCAGTTGTTCGGCGGAGCGCAGACGGGGCTCGGCGGTGCGGAGGAAGTCTCGGAAGTGGGCGGTGTGACGGGCGACCGTGGCCTTGTGGTCGGCGCGGGCCGCAGGGTTCTCGGTGGCGCGCTCGCCGACGTACTCGTGGATCGTCTCCAGCATCCGGTAGCGGGGCTCCCCGCCCGCCGGACCGGCGGATTCCGTCGCCGAACCGTGCGACGGGTGGTCGACGATCAGAAGCGACTTGTCGACCAGCGCCCCGAGCAGCTCCAGCACCTCGGCGGGCGCGATCCGGACGTGGGGGCGCGTACGAGAGCGCACGGGAGAGCGTGTGTGGTCGTACGCGACCGTGTCGTCCGGTTCCGGAATGCCCGCCGTCGCGTCCGTAAGGGCGCCACGAACGTCGACGCCGGCCGCTATGCCGTCCGTGACGCCTTCCTCGGCCGCTATGAGGTCTTCCGCGGCCGTGCCGTCCGTAAGGGCGCTCTTACCGGGCCGGCCGTCCGCGCACACCGCCTCCGCCCCGGACAGGGTCCACCCGCCCGCGAAGACCGAGGCGCGGCGCAGCACGGTGCGCTCGCGCTCGTCGAGCAGGTCCCAGGACCACTCGACGACGGCCCGCAGGGTCTGCTGGCGGGGCAGCGCGGTTCTGCTGCCGCTGGTCAGCAGGCGGAAGCGGTCGTCCAGCCGGGCCGCGATCTGGCGTGGGGTCAGCAGCCGCAGCCGGGCCGCGGCCAGCTCGATCGCCAGCGGCAGACCGTCCAGGCGGCGGCAGATCTCCGCGACCGCGGCCGCCGTGTCCGGGTCCGCCGCCGGGTCGAAGCCGGGCCGTACGGTGGCGGCGCGCTCGGCGAACAGTTGGTGTGCGGGGGCGGGCGGAAGCGGCTCCACCGGTCTGATGGTCTCGCCGGGCACCCCCAGCGGCTCCCGGCTGGTGGCGAGCACGGTCACCCCCGGGCAGTGCGCGAGCAGGGTCTCGGTGAGCCGGGCCGCGGCGTCGATGACGTGCTCGCAGTTGTCGAGCAGGAGCAGCAGCCTGCGGTCGGCGCAGTACTCGACGAGCCTGCTGGTCGGATCGCCGCCGTCCGCCCCCGTGGCGCGGCTCTCGAGCCCGGTGGCGAGCAGCGTGGTCTCGCGGCGGCCGACCGCGCTCAGAACGGCGCCGGGGACGGCTGAGGGCTGGTCGAGCGGGGCGAGTTCGGCAATCCAGACGCCGTCCGGGTAGCCGTCCGTCACGGTCGCGGCGGCCTCCTCGGAGAGCCGGGTCTTGCCGGAGCCGCCGGGGCCGGTGAGGGTGACCAGCCGGGCGCCGTCCAGGTCCCGGAGGATGTCGCCGATCTCCTTCTGGCGGCCTACGAAGCTGGTGAGGCGGGCTCTGAGGTTGCCGTGCGGCAGAGGCGGCACGGCGGTGCGCGAGCCCAAGCGGGCGGTGCGCGAGCCCATGCCGACGCCGCCCATACCGACGGTGTACGAACCGGCGGTGTGAGAACCCGCCTCCCGGCCGTCGGCCCGGCTTCCGGCCCCGGCGCCGGTTCCTCTCCCGCCCCTGGCCGCGTAGCCGTCCCGGCCGTCGAACGCCCCCCTGACCCCGCTGTCGGCCTCGGTCCCGCCGCTCCCCCCATGGCCGTCGGCCCTGGACGCCACGGCCTCCGCCGTATACGCGCCGCCGCGCGCGGCGTTCGGCTCCCGGCCGGCAGGCCCGGCGTCCGTCGTCAGCAGCTGTCTGTGGAGCTCCTTCAGCTCCGCCCCCGGGCCGGTGCCGAGGCGGTCGGCGAGGGTCCGGCGGACATCCTCGTACGCGGCGAGGGCGTCGGCGGAGTGACCGGCCGCCCGCAGCGCGCGGATCAGCTGGGCGTGGAACGTTTCGTCGAGTGGATGGTCCGCGACGAGTTCGCGCAACTCCGGTATGACGTCCGTGGGGCGGTCGAGCGCGAGGTCGGCGTCGATCCGGCGGTGCAGGGCGGTCAGCCGGAGCGCCTCGGGGCGAGCGGCGGCCGTCTCCCGGTCGGGCAGGTCGGCGAGGGCCGGGCCGCGCCACAGGGCGAGCGCCTTACGGAGGGTGGCGGCGGCCGTCTCGGGGTCGTCGGCGTCCAGGGCGCGTATGCCCTCATTCGTCAGCCGCTCGAAGAGCAGCAGGTCGACGTCGTCCTGCGGGGCGGCGGTCGCGAGGCGGTAGCCGCCGGGTGAGGAGATGACGGCGTCCCTGCCGATGGCCCGGCGCAGCCGGCCGACGAGCGCCTGGAGCGCGGCGGGCGCGTCATGCGGAGGGTCGGCGGCCCACACCTCGTCGATCAGGACGTCGACGGGGGCGGGGGCGGAGCGTGCGGATCTTACGGCGAGCGCGGCGAGCAGCGCGCGGATCCGGGGGCCGCCGAGAGGGAGCGGGGCGCCGTGGTCGTCGCGTGCTTCGGTGGTGCCGAGGATCAGATACCGCACAGGGGCCATTCTCCTTGGTTGCCGATTGCCGCCGGGGAGATGGTCCGGCACGGGGGCGGAGATCGCCCTTCGTTTTCGTCCGCCGTAAGGATGTCTACATCCGCCGTAAGGACATCTTCGTCCGCCGTAAGGACGTCGGCTTCGTCCGCGGTGAGCGCCCGGCTCCCTGATCGGCGGCGGCCATCCCCGGCGGGGGCGCCCGGGGCGGTGTGTCACGGGGCGGCTTCGTGTCGCCCCGGTGCGGCAGCCGTCACAGGCTCGGCCGCGGCACCACTCCGCCCGCCACCGCCCGCTGCCGCGGCGCCGCCGTGCCCGTCCAGCAGGTGCCGCGGCGGGCCAGCAGGCGCCGCAGCCAGACTTCGGTGGAGACGAGTTCGGCCAGGCCGTCCAGGGGCAGCCGCTCCCCCTGGGCGGCGGCCCGGAGCGCCTTACGGACGACACGGGCCTCGATCAGGCCCGCGTCGGCCAGCAGCGGCGCGTCGAAGAGGTTCATCAGCTCGCCGGTCCAGGTGCGCATGCCGGTCCGTACGGCGGCCGTGTGGGCGGCGTGGGAGGTGGCTCCCCAGCCGGGGGGAAGCTCCCGGATGCCCGCTCCGGCGAGGACCGTCCGCAGCACGGCGGCGCGCGCCCCCGGTTGCACCCGAAGCGCTTCGGGGAGCGCCCGGCAGGCCCGTACGACCTGGTTGTCGAGGAAGGGCGCGTGCAGACGCTGGCTGCGGATCTCGGCGGCCTGCTCGAAGACGCGGTGGTCCGCCGCGTAGCGGGCGAGGGCGGCGTCGGCGCGGCGCTCCCCGGGGCGGCGCAGCAGTACGGGGCGCAGGGCCGCCTCATCCAGCCGGACGGACACCTCGGCGAGCGTCTCCCCGGTGAGCCAGCGGGCCGCGGGCCCGGGGCGGCACCACGTCAGGGCGGCGAGGGAGGCGGATACGGCGCCGGGGCCGCGTACCGTCTGGTCGTCGGTGAAGCTGCGCTCCAGGAGGCGCGCCGCGGCCTCCTGGACGCCGTCGCGGTAGGAGGTGCGGGCCAGCCGTCGTGCGGCCCGGTAGACCGTGAACGGCACGAAGAAGGACTGCGCGGAGGGGCCGTCGGCCTTGGCCAGCGCGGTGGCGGGGCGCAGCAGGTGGCGTCTGCGGCGGTCGAGCAGCAGGTCCGCGAGGCGTGCGGGGTGGGCGTCGAGCACCTGGCGGGCGCCGTGCCCGATGAAGTGGTCCGCGCTGCCCGCGGCGAGCCGGCGCCGGTGGCGTTCCGCGATGACGAGGGAGGGGCCGGGCTCGTCGGTAAGGGCGCCGATGTCGAGGCCCGCGTACGGCAGGGCCTCCTCGCCCGCGGCGACGACCACATGGTGCAGCCGCGGGTTGGCGGCGATGGCGCCGGCCCGTTCGAGTTCGGCCTCGCGGGTGCGGGCGCCGCCCGCCGTGGCGAGGTCGTTGAAGGTGACGGCCAGGAGCCGCTCGCCCGCCTCGGTGCCGTGCCCGAAGAGGGTGCCGGGCATCCCGGGAAGACCGGCGGCGAGCAGTGCGAGGGTGGCGGAGGCGCTGCCTCCGGACAGGTCGGCGCCGATGCCGGGGGCCGGGGCGCCGCGGGCCGCCCGCCGTTCGGCGGGCCCCATGCCGGGCACCGGGCCGGGGTCGAGGTCGTCGGTCTCGGGGGCGTGGCGCGGGGCGGTGAGCCGGGCCCGTACGGCCTCCACGAGGGCGTCCCGGACCGCGTCGACGGCCGTGTCCTGGTCGAGCGGGGGCGCGGCGACGGCGAGGGACGCGGTGGGCTCGTAGCCGGTGATGTCCCGGGCGCCGTCGCGCAGGATCAGCGCATGGCCCGGGGGGACGCGTCTGACGCCCATATAGGGCGTGCTGTCGCCCATGGCCTCCGGGGAGTCGGGGCAGGCGAGCAGCGCGCCGAGGTGGGCGACGTCGAGTTGGGCCTCGATGAGGTCGGCGAGCGGGAGCGCGGCCGTGGCGTAGGCGGTGCCGCCGGCCCAGTCGGTGTGGAAGACGGGCCGGGCGCCCGCGAGGTCGCCGACGATGGTGACGCGGCGGCCGACCTGGGCGACGGCGGTGTAGCTGCCGGGCCAAGCGGTCAGATGGCGCAGGGCGCCGCCGCGGGCGGCGAACAGGCCCACCCGCAGCTCCTCGTCGGAGGCGCCGCAGCAGCCGAAGACGGCGAGGCGGGTGAAGGGGTCGGCCTGGACGACGCGTACCTCATCGGCCCGCCAGTCGCCGACCGCCCATAGCGGATCGGGGTCGGACCACAGGAGTTGGGCACCGACCGGCTGGATCGCACGGCCTTCCGGGGGGACCGGGCCGGATGCGGTACTGCTCCACCCCACCAACCACCGCATCGCCGCCTCCACAGGCTGTGGGCATCCAGGGCAACCAAGAAGTAGGTGCCATCATGCACAGCATGTTGACGGTTTCGGCATCGAACCGGACAACAACATGGATCTCCTGGATGTCCTGTGACCACAGATGACCGCAGGAATCGCAGAGTTGATCCCAGGGGTTGGCACCGCTCAAAAAGGCATCCGTAAGGAGCTCATGAGGGAACCACCGCCGGTAACGACCCACCGTTCCGCCGTGGCCCATGCTGCCACGACTGGGGCGCACAAGAGCGCAAGGGATCGATGAGTGTGCGGAGCGGCGCACAAGAGGCGCACGAAGGGGCGCACGGAAAGTCGCCAACCTGCGGACCAGGACGGGGACTTACGCCCCGCAGCGCTCCGTGTCGTGGCGCCCGCCGCGTACGACGACATCCGCGGCGTGTGCTACGCGGCGCACCGCTCCGGACGGGATCCGTGCGCGTTCTGTACGGAATCCGCGTCGAGAAGGGCTTCCCGCGTCGGGCCTCCCCCTCCCCGGCCCGACGCGGGAGCCCGGCCGTGAGGGGCGATATTCAGCCAAGTTGCCGTGGCGCTCTCGATGGCCCTGCCGACGCCCTGTATGTACTCAACTTCCGCCTCTCGCGCCTCCCGACACGACAGTCCGGGAGGCGGCATTCGCCTCCCGGACCGTTCCGCCGCCCGCGGGGAATGAGGCGGCGGCGTCCCCCAGCCCACTGGATCCAGTACAGCGGGCCGACCCACGCAGGATCCATCGAAACGTCCGCGCCGCGACTGAGACAGAGCGCACACACGGGCGCACAGCCACACACACCGGGAGCACACGTCACGCCCCGCACGCCCGTTCGTACAAGAATCTCGCCATCCGGGACACCACCTCTTAACGGTCGGGATGCGGCGAACTACGCTGGGTTTACGAATGCCCCGCGCTTATGCAGGGGCGGCCGTCGGTGCTGTCGAGGGGTGCGCATGTCCAGGGAGCCACGCGGGCCGAACGAAAAGCTCGGCACCGTTCTCGCCCTCGCTGGGATCAGCAATGCCGGGCTCGCGCGCAGAGTCAACGACCTCGGCGCCCAGCGTGGCCTGACGCTTCGCTACGACAAGACGTCCGTCGCGCGCTGGGTGTCCAAGGGCATGGTCCCCCAAGGCGCCGCGCCACACCTGATTGCGGCTGCGATCGGCAGCAAACTCGGGCGGCCCGTCCCCCTGCATGAGATCGGCCTGGCCGATGCCGATCCGGCCCCCGAGGTCGGTCTCGCCTTCCCGCGCGACATCGGCCAGGCCGTCCGCTCCGCCACCGAGCTCTACCGGCTGGATCTCGCGGGTCGGCGCGGTGGGGTGGGCATCTGGCAGAGCCTGGCCGGATCTTTCTCAGTAAGCGCGTACGCCACCCCGGCCTCGCGCTGGCTCATATCCCCCGCCGACAGTTCGGTGGCCCGCGAGCCCAAGGACGCCGAGGACGGCGCCACCACCGCGAGCGCCGCCGGCGGGGCGGCGGACGCCATACAGCCGCTGCGCGTCGGCCACAGTGATGTCACCAAGCTGCGCGAGGCCGCCGAGGACGCGCGCCGCTGGGACTCCAAGTACGGCGGCGGCGACTGGCGTTCGTCCATGGTTCCCGAATGCCTCCGGGTGGACGCGGCCCCCCTGCTGCTCGGCTCGTACAGCGACGAGGTCGGCCGCTCCCTCTTCGGCGCCACCGCCGAACTGACCCGGCTCGCCGGGTGGATGGCCTTCGACACCGGCCAACAGGAGGCCGCGCAGCGGTACTACATCCAGGCGCTGCGCCTCGCCCGCGCCGCCGCCGACGTCCCCCTGGGCGGCTATGTGCTGGCGTCGATGAGCCTCCAGGCCACCTATCGGGGGTTCGCCGACGAGGGCGTGGACCTCGCCCAGGCCGCCCTGGAGCGCAACCGCGGCCTGGCCACCGCCCGCACCATGAGCTTCTTCCGGCTCGTGGAGGCGCGTGCCCAGGCCAAGTCCGGGGACGGCCCGGCCTGCGGCGCGGCCCTGAAGTCCGCCGAGGGCTGGCTGGAGCGCTCGCGGGCGGGCGACGCCGATCCGTCCTGGCTCGACTTCTACAGCCATGAGCGGTTCGCGGCCGACGCCGCCGAGTGCTATCGCGATCTCCGGCTGCCGCGCCAGGTGCGGCGCTTCACCGAGCAGGCGCTGGCCCGGCCGACGGAGGAGTTCGTACGGTCGCACGGGCTGCGGCTCGTGGTGTCCGCCGTCGCCGAACTGGAGTCCGGCAATCTGGACGCGGCCTGTGCGGCGGGCGCCCGTGCCGTGGAGGTCGCCAACCGGATCTCGTCCGCGCGCACCACGGAGTACGTACGCGACCTGATGCGGCGCCTCGAGGCGTACCGCGACGAGCCGCGCGTCGCCGAGCTGCGCGAGCAGGCCCGGCCGCTGCTGGTGGCCCAGGCGTGAGCGGCCGGGGTGAGTGGTGAGGCGGGAGCGGTTCGGAATGAGCACGGAGGCGAGCGCCGCCCGGGACGAGCGCTTCGGACGCGAGTCGCCCGGAATCGGAATGAGCGGCTCGGTGTGAATCGATCCCTGTGCCCGGTGTGACCGACGTGACCGGTGTGACCAGTGGCGTGACCGGTGGGCCTAGCCCGGACCCTAGTCCTCGCAGGGGTTTCGGGCCGCTGTCAGCGGCGCAGGTCATGATAGGGATCGACGGTCGGGCGACTGAACGGTGTGGCGCGTGGGGAGGTGACATGGCGTGACGGCGTTGGACTGCGATGTGCTGGTGATCGGGGGCGGGATCGTCGGCATGTCGACGGCGTATGCGATCACGCGCGCCGCGCCCGGCACCCGCGTGACCGTGCTCGAGAAGGAGGCGGGCCCGGCGCGCCACCAGACCGGGCGGAACAGCGGCGTGATCCACAGCGGTATCTACTACCGGCCGGGGTCGCTCAAGGCGCGGTTCGCGGCGCGCGGTGCCGCGGAGATGGTGAAGTTCTGCGCCGAGCACGGCATTCCGCACGAGGTCACCGGCAAGCTCATCGTGGCCACGGAGCGCTCCGAGCTGCCGAGGCTCCACGGCCTCGTCCAGCGCGGCAGGGAGAACGGCATCCCGGTGCGCGAGCTGGGCCCCGCCCAGATCGCGGAGTACGAACCATGGGTGCGCGGACTCGCCGCGATCCATGTCGGCACCACGGGCGTCTGCGACTTCGGCGCGGTGGCGGCCCGGCTGGCCCGGCTGGCCCAGGACGCGGGCGCCTCGGTGCGATACGGGGCGCGGGTGCGCACCATCGGCCGGCGCCCCTCCGCGGTCGCGGTGCGTACGGCGGACGGCACCGTGCTGCGCGCACGGGCCCTGGTCAACTGCGCGGGGCTGCACTGCGACCGCGTCGCCCGGCTGGCGGGCGACGACCCGGGCATGCGGATCGTGCCCTTCCGCGGTGAGTACTACGAGCTGGTGCCCTCCCGCGCCTCACTGGTGAACGGTCTGGTGTACCCGGTGCCCGACCCGGCGTTCCCGTTCCTCGGCGTCCATCTGACCCGCGGCATCGACGGCGGCGTCCACATCGGGCCCAACGCGGTCCCGGCCCTCGCCCGCGAGGGGTACGCCTGGCATACGGTGCGCCCGCAGGAGCTGGCCGGCACGCTGGCGTATCCGGGCTCCTGGCGGATCGCCCGCCGCCACTGGCGGTACGGAGCGGGTGAGCTGCGGCGTTCCCTGTCCAAGCGGGCCTTCACCGACGCCGTGCGCCGCCTGCTGCCCGATGTGACGGCCGACGACCTGATAGCGGCCCCGGCGGGCGTGCGCGCCCAGGCGGTGCTGCCGGACGGCACGCTGGTGGACGACTTCCTGATCTCGCAGTCGCCCCGGATCGTCCATGTGCTCAACGCCCCGTCGCCCGCGGCCACGGCCTCGCTGCCGATCGGCCGGGAGGTCGCCCGCCGAGTGCTGGAGACGCTGGGGGCGGGCAGGGTGCGGGGGGCGCGGTAAGGGGGTACGGCAGGGCTGGGACGGCACCGCCTGGCGGCCCACGGTCGGGTTGCCCGTTGATCGGGCTGCTCTTACGTCCGGGCTCGGCTGCTCGTACGTCCGGACCCGACGGCCCGTCGTCCCGGCCCTACTGTCCGTACGTCCGGGCCTGGCTGCCCGTACGCCCGGCTGCCCGTCCCACCGCCGCGACCAGCCGGGCACCGATTAACCGGCCGCGCACCGCCCAACGGGGCTGGACCGCCCCGGCGCCCCAGCCCCCGGCGCCCCAGCCGCCGTATCGGCCCCGCCGTCCTCCCCGCCTCCGCCCGTAGAATCGAAGCACTGTGTCCGAGAATCCCACCGCCCCCGATTCCCACGCGAAGCGCGCTCTGGCCGCCCCCCGTGACCGCGGCGAGCCGATGTTCCCCGGCGGCCCCGTGGCCGATCCGGCGGGCTCGCACCATGAGCGCCGCATCCGCTCCTTCCGCCCCCGCCGAGGCCGGGTGACCCCGGGCCAGGGCGAGGCGCTGCGCCGCCTGTGGCCGCAGTGGGGCCTGGACATCGACGGGCTGAGCCGTATCGACCTGGGTGAGATATTCGCCACTGAGGCGGGCCCGCGCCCCGACCTTCCCGTCGTCCTGGAGATCGGCTTCGGGATGGGTGAGGCCACCGCGCAGATGGCCGCCGCCGACCCCGGCACGGGCATCCTCGCCGCCGACGTCCACACCCCCGGCCAGGGCAATCTGCTCGCGCTCGCGGAGCGGAACGGTCTGGACAACGTCCGGGTCGCCAACGGCGACGCGATCATCCTGCTCCGGGAGATGCTGGCCCCCGCCTCGCTCTCCGGGCTGCGGGTCTTCTTCCCCGACCCCTGGCCCAAGAAGCGGCATCACAAGCGCCGCCTCATCCAACCCGAGTTCATCGAGCTCGCCGCCACCCGGATGAAGCCCGGTGCGCTGCTGCACTGCGCGACCGACTGGGAGCCGTACGCGGAGCAGATGCTGGAGGTCCTCTCGGCGAGCCCGGCCTTCGAGAACACCCAGGCCGACGGCGGCTACACCCCCCGTCCGGGCTTCCGGCCGCTCACCAAATTCGAGAGCCAGGGGCTGGACAAGGGACATCTCGTCCATGACCTGGTCTTCCGCCGCAACGACACATAACGACCCCAAGGGGATGGGCATAACCCCTGAGTCCCCCCTTCCCCCTTTCGTTAGGGTCGGTTGAGTGCATCAGTCCCCGCCCCCGCAAGAGCCGCCCGAACCACCACCGGCCACGCCGCCGCACGGCGCTCCGCACGCCACGCCGCACGGAGCGCCGAACGAGGCGGCGCATGGCGTACCTCACGAGGCGAGGCAGGACGCACCACCGCAAGGCGCACCGTACGAGCCGAGGCTGGACGCACCGCACGACGGGCCGTACGAGGCGGGCCACGTGGCACCGCACGCCGCGCCGCACGAGACTCCGTACGGCACGCCTTACGGCCCCCCGTACGGAGCTCCTTACGGTGGCCAGCACCCGTGGTTCGAGGCCGGGGCCGCACCGGCGGGCTGGCCGCAGCCGCCTCGTCAGGGCCTGTGGGGCCCGGACGGCCGCCTCGCCCGCCTGTGGCACAACAGGGCGCTCCGGGCCACCGCGCTCACCGGTCTGCTCACGCTCTCCGGCCTGATCATCCTGGCGCTGGTGCGCGAGCAGACGGGCACCAAGGGCTTCCTGGTGGGGCTCGGCCTCGCCGTCCTCCCCGTACCGTTGATCATCGCGGTCTTCCGGTGGCTGGACCGCGTGGACCCCAAACCCTGGCGAAACCTTTTGTTCGCCTTCGCCTGGGGTGCGTGCGCCGCGACCTTGGTCGCGCTGATCGCGAACGGCTTCGCCACCGAGTGGCTCATGACGACCGTGGACTCCTCGTCCCCCACCGGCCAGGCCGACGCCGACACCTGGGGCGCCACCTTCATCGCGCCGTTCGTGGAGGAGAGCGCCAAGGCGGCCGCCGTCCTGCTGCTCTTCCTCTTCCGCCGCCGCGACTTCAACGGGCTGGTCGACGGGGTCGTCGTCGCCGGAATCACCGCCACCGGTTTCGCCTTCACCGAAAACATCCTCTACCTCGGCTCGGCCTTCGTCAGCGACGAGACGCTCGGCTACTCCGGCATCCGGTCCACCACGGCCGCGACGTTCTTCATCCGCGCCGTGATGTCCCCCTTCGCGCACCCCCTCTTCACCGCGATGACGGGTGTGGGCTTCGGCATAGCCGCCGCGACGGCACGGCACCAGCGCGCCCGCCGCGTCCTCATACCGATCGCGATGCTGCTGACCGCGATGGTCCTGCACGGCGTCTGGAACGGCTCGGCGTCCCTCGGCGGCTACGGCTTCCTCATCGTCTACGCCCTGTTCATGGTCCCCGTGTTCGGGCTGCTGACCTGGCTGACGCTCTGGTCCCGCGCCAAGGAACTGCGCGCCATACGGGAGCAGCTCACCACCTACCAGGCCGCCGGCTGGCTCACCCCGCCCGAGCCCATCGCGCTGTCCTCGATGCGCGCCCGCGGTATCGCCCGCGACCTCGCCCGCCGCACCCACGGCGCGGCGGCGGCCCGTGCGGTCGGCGAGTACACCGCCTTCGCGACCTCACTGGCGCTGCTGCGGCGGCGTGCGCACCGGGGTACGGCGGGGCCGGACTTCACGACGCGCGAGAAGGAGCTGCTGGACCGTCTGTGGGAGCGGCGGGAGACCGCCCAGCCCGCCCTGGCCCACGCCGCGCTGTCGGTGCCGCTCCCCCGGCCCCGCCGCGTACCCGTGCCGGCCCCGGGCACGCTGCCCGCACCGTTCTGGCCCGCGGGGCCGTACAGCGGCGGATACGGATACGGCGGCGGTGGAGGCGGACAGGGGTTCGCGTACGGCAGCGGGCACGCAGGCGGCGACGGGTACGGGTACGGGTACGGGAGCGCGCACGGGCACGGATACGGGGCCGGCGGGCACGGCGGCTACGGATACGCCGGGCCGGGGTACGGCACCCAAGCCCAAGCCCAGGCCCAGGCCCAGGCCCAGGCCCAGGTCCAGTACGACGCTCAGGCCCAGTATGGAGCCCAGCCGACGTACGCCCCGTGGGGCACCCCTCCCCCGCACGGCGCCCAGCCACCGCGGACCCCGCAGCCGCCCGCGGCCCCGTCGGCGCCCCGCACCTCCCCCGTGCCGTACGGCACCGGCGCCCCCGAAAGCCATCTGTAACCTCCCGCCCCTTTCGGACGTGTTCCTACATAGAAGCGGGGAGCACGCGGGGGCGCGGGGGATTCATGTCAGAACCATCACCTTCATTCACACCATCCGATTTCGACCAGTTCTATACGGCTACGGCGAAGCGGCTCGTGGCCGCGGTCTATGCGGCGACGGGCGACCTGGCCGAGGCCGAGGACGCTGTGCAGGAGGCGTACGCCCGGGCGTGGCAGCGCTGGGACCGTCTGACCGCCGAGGGCGATCCCACGCCCTGGGTCCGTACCGTCGCCCTGCGCCTCGCCGTCAGCTCCTGGCGCCGCGCCCGTAACCGCATGCGGGCCCACTTCCGCCATGGCCCGCCCCCCGATCTCCCCGACCTCGCCCCGGACCGGGTGGCGCTGATCCATGCCCTGCGCGGCCTGAAGCCCGAGCAGCGCACGGCCGTGGTCCTGCACCACCTTCTCGATCTACCCATTGAGCAGGTGGCACGGGAGACGGGTGTCTCCCCCGGCGCCGTACGCACCCGGCTGAGCCGTGCCCGCAAGACCCTCGGCTCCCATCTCGCCGACGCCGATACCGACCCCGACACCGATGCCGGCTCCAGCGTCGGCGCCGAGGCACCGGCACCCCATCCGCCCGCCTGCCACCCGAAGGGGGTGCCCTCCCATGGCTGATCTGGACGAGCGCCTGCGCGATATCGCCCGCGGCGTCGAGCCCTCCATACGTCTGGCGCACCCGGAAGCCGTGCGTGCGCGGGGCCGTCGGCGCCGAGCACGGCAGCGCGCCGCCATCACCGCCGCGGCCGTTCTCGCGGTGGCCGCCGTGACCGCGGGCTCCTGGCGGCTGCTGCCGGGCGACGACTCCACCCGTACGCTCCCGGCGGCCCCGCCCGCCCCGCGAACGGACCGCCTCCCGGGGGCGCCGATCCCCGCAAGCGCCCTCCTTCGTCCCTCGGCGCTGCCGTTCGACGCGATGACGCGCTGGAAGACGGTCGGCCCCACCGTCGAGTCCACCGACGCCACCGACACCACCGGCGGCGGCCGGGCACCGCTGCTCGACCTCTCCCCCGGCTGCCGTCTCGACGGTCCGCACCCCCTCGCCCAGCGCACCCGCGACTACCAGGGCCGCAAGGCGGAGCGGGCGCGTCACACCATCAACGCCTATGCGAGTGGCGGCGAAGCCGCGAAGGTCTTCGCCTCCCTGGAGCAGACGCTCAAAGACCGCTGCGCCCGCCCCAAGGCACTGGGCACCACCCCTCCGGCCAAGCCCACGGCCGACCGGCCGACCACCATCACCTACGGCTGGCGCTCGTCCCGCGCACCGCATGACGCCCAGGTCGTCCTGATGCGCTCGGGCGCCCGGGTCGCGGTGCTCCAGACCGAGGGCATCGGCAGCCCGTCCGGCGACTACACCGACGGCCCCTCCGCCTACTGCGTATCGGTCTCCCTCTGGCGCCTGGATCCCACCGCCACCGCCTCGCCAGGCCCGTACCGGAGCAACCCCGAGGAGGCGAAGAGGCGTTGCTGACCCACTCGTGCCCTCCCACCGCCCCTCATGACTCCCGCAAGAGGTCCTCTGTGCACTCCATCCGTTCCCTGCGCGCCCTCGCGGTGCCCGCCATCGCCGTCATCCTGCTCGTCGGCTGCCAGTCGGCCTCGAAAACCGCCTCGGTGGACCCGGCCGACGCCAAGCCCGCCCGGATCACCATCACCCCGGGCAGCGACACGGCGGCCATAGCCCCCGACGCCACGGTCGAGGTGACCGCCTCCCACGGCACCCTCACCAAGGTCCGCGTCGTCCCCGACGGCGCCGGTTCCCAGGCCGTCACGGTCACCGGCGCCCTCTCCCGCTCCAAGAGCAGCTGGCACTCCACCCGCACCATGACCCCGGGCACGGCCTACACCGTCGAGGCCACGGCCACCAACGCCGCCGGCAAGTCCGCCGTCCAGCACTCCACCTTCCGCACCCGCACCGCCCAGCAGATCAACGGCGTCACCGTCACCCCGTCCAAGGGCTCCACCGTCGGCGTTGGCCAGCCGGTATCCCTGGCCTTCGACCACCCGGTGCGGAACAAGGCAGCGGTGGAACGCCACCTCTCCATCTCCACCAGCCCGAAAACCGAAGGCTCCTGGGGCTGGACCAAAGACCCCCTCACCGGCCTCGAGCGCGTCGACTGGCGCCCCAAGACCTACTGGCACAAGGGCACCAAGGTCACCCTCCAAGCCCACCTCAGCGGCGTGAACACCGGCGACTCCCGCTACCTCCGCCGCGATGTCTCGACGACCTTCACCATCGGCACGCCCCGGATCTCCAAGGTCGACATCAAGAACCACACGATGACGGTCTACGAGGACGGCCAGAAGCAGAAGACCACCCCCATATCCGCCGGCCAGCCCTCCTACCCCACCTGGAACGGCACCATGGTCGTCCTCGACAAGGCCCCCATGGTCAACATGACCAGCGAGTCCGTCGGCATAGCCGACCCCTACGACAAAGACGTCCCCTGGGCCGTCCACCTCACCACCTCGGGCACCTACGCCCACGCCGCCCCCTGGAACGAGGGCCGCGGCTACTTCGGCCAGACCAACATGAGCCACGGCTGCGTCGGCATGTCCCTCGCCGACGGCAAGTGGTTCTACAACCGCGCCACCCAAGGCGACATCGTCCACATCACCGGCTCCACCCGCGCCACGGTCTCCCCCGGCAACGGCTTCGGCGACTGGAACCTCCCCTACCCCTCCTGGCAAAAACTCAGCGCCCTGCGCTGAGCAGGCCGCTTGTGATGCCAGCGCCGCCCGCAGCATGCCGTGGGCGGCGCGCTACCTGAATTAATACGCTTATAGCGCTAACCTCTGGGTCAACCATGATTCTTGGATCTTCGGGGACCCACGTTGGACATCGCGCCTGGTGAGAAGCGCAAGCGTACGGCGATACAAGACCTCTACGGTGGCAATCGGCAAGCAGGAATCGCGCACTCGCGCCAGAGCCCTAACGTGCTCTTGTTCTCCAACCCCGGCCGGGGCCATCAGGTCGGCTACTTCGACGGCTGGGGAGCCGACGGCTACTACCACTACACCGGGGAAGGTCAGAAGGGCGATCAGGAGATGACCCGGGGAAACCTGGCCATCCTTCGACACGTCCAGGAAGGGCGCGCCCTGCACCTGTTTGACTCAGTGGCGCGGGGCGTCGTGGCCTACATGGGCGAGTTCACTCTCGCCACGGATACCCCCTGGTACTACCAGGATGCGCCGGACGCGCAGGACGAGATCCGAAGCGTGATCATGTTCCGCCTCAAGCCTGTCGGTACCGTGGCAAAGCTCGGTGAGAACCTCGCCTTCACCCCACGCAGCGAGGACGTCGTTGAGGACGTCGCGGTTGAAAAGCACCAGACGGAACGAATGCTCGTCAGCTCGAAGACACAGGAGCGCGAGGCAGAGCGGCGCGAGGCACCATTGGTCACCGCCTATCGCGACTACTTGCTACAACGTGGTCACACCGTCACGCGTAAGAAGATCATCCCGGCCGGAGAGGTCAGGCCCCTTTATACCGACCTCTTTGACACCACCGACCATGTCTTGATCGAGGCCAAGGGCAGCGTGGCCCGCGAAGCGGTGCGCATGGCCATAGGGCAGCTCTATGACTACCGGCGGTACATCACGCCCGCACCGTCCCTGGCCGTGCTGCTGCCCTCGCGCCCGCGACGAGACCTAATCGACCTGTGCAACGTGTCGGGGGCGAGGGTGGCCTGGCCCGAGGGCAGAGCGTTCAAGCTCGAGTGACTCGAGCCACCAGCCCAAGGCCCGTGCGCTGTCTTCCAATCCAGGCCCAGTGTCAGAGGCGATTGGTAGAACAGGAGCATCACCTAGCCCACTTCGAGGAGAGCTGCCCATGGCCGATCACCTTGCGGACCAAGCGGCGCCGGTGCCTGGGCTGTATGAGCGGCTGATCACCTCTCGGATGGAGGAGCAGCTCAATGCCCTGGATGCCAGCGGATGGAAGACCATCCGGCAGCAGGTCGGCGAACACTCCTCGCCTCATGTGCTCGCCCGTCACATCGGCGAGACCGTCCGGCAGATCTTCGTCTCCCTGTCGACCGAAGAACAGGTCGTCGCGGCGAATCACATCCTCAAGTCGATGAACACTCTCGATGGGGCCAAGAAGTGGGTGGACCTTGTCTCCGACGGGCCCCACCAGCTGACGGCCATTGCGGAGCAGGAAGCGCCGGGCGTCTATAGTATTCGTCCGGCCACACCGCTGTCCGAAACAGCGCTCATCACCAACGCGCCCGAGGATCCAAATCTTGGCTTCGAGCTGAGGGCCGAGTTGGCCACGGCCGACCGCGTCGATCTGCTCTGCGCGTTTGTGAAGTGGCATGGTCTGCGCGTCCTGGAAGAGTCGCTCAAAGCGGCTCGCGATCGTGGAGTGCCCATCCGCGTCATCACGACCACCTATATCGGCGCTACGGAGCGACGTGCGTTGGACCGCCTCGTGACGGAGTTCAATGCCGAGGTCAAGGTCAACTACGAGTCGCGATCCACCCGCCTCCACGCGAAGGCGTGGCTGTTTCGACGCAACAGTGGCTATGACACTGCCTACGTGGGGAGTTCCAACCTCTCCAAGACCGCGCTTCTCGACGGCCTGGAATGGAACGTCCGTCTGTCATCCGTGGCGACGCCACCGGTGCTACGGAAGTTCGAGGCGACCTTCGACTCGTACTGGGCCGAGCCCGCCTTTGAGCCCTACGATCCCGAGCGCGATGCCACCCGGTTAGACGAGGCGCTCACTCTGGCCAGCGGTAAGCAGAAGACCGATACCCACGCCATCAGCCTGTCCGGCCTTGAAGTACGCCCATATCCCCATCAGCAAGACATGCTCGAACGACTCCGCATCGAGCGTGACATCCACGGTCGGCACAGGAACTTGCTCGTCGCAGCGACCGGGACCGGCAAGACGGTCATAGCCGCCCTCGACTACAAGGCGCTGAAGCGCGCCCATCAAGGGCGTCCTCTCAGCATCCTCTTTGTGGCCCATCGCCAGGAAATCCTCAAGCAATCGCTGCGCACCTACCAGGAGGTGCTCGACGATGCGAACTTTGGCGAACTGCTATTCGGAGGAGAGGTGCCGAAGGACTGGACACATGTCTTCGCCAGCGTTCAGTCCCTCAATGCCCGGGTCCTGGAAGATTTCACTCCTGACCACTTCAATGTGGTGGTCATCGACGAGTTCCATCATGGCGTTTCCCCCACCTATCGGCGCATCATCGACCACTTCGAACCCATCGAGCTTCTTGGTCTGACCGCCACACCTGAGCGGATGGACGGTAGGAACGTCCAGGATGAGTTCTTCGATGGCCACATCGCAGCCGAGATGCGGCTATGGGAAGCGTTGGAGAACGATCTCCTCAGCCCGTTCCACTATTTCGGTATCGCGGACAACACTGATCTCGAAGGGCTCACCTGGAAGCAAGGCTCCTACGTCGCAAGTGAGCTCAGCCAGCTCTACACCGGCAACCACGCGCGAGCTCGGCTTATCGTCAAGGCCGTCCAGGAGAAGGTCACCGACCCGGGCACTATGCGAGCGCTGGGATTCTGCGTCAGCGTGGCACACGCGCACTTCATGGCTGACTTCTTCCGTCGGACGGGTGTCAATGCCAAGGCCCTTGACGGCTCTACCCCCACCCCTGAACGCGCCCAGGCCCTGAGAGACTTGCGTGAAGGCAAGGTACAGATCCTCTTCTCGGTCGACCTGTTCAACGAGGGGCTGGACGTCCCGGATGTAGACACCCTTCTCTTGCTCCGCCCCACCTGTAGCGCCACGGTCTTCCTCCAGCAGCTTGGCCGAGGGCTTCGGCGTACACCAGACAAGCCAGTTCTCACCGTGCTCGACTTCATCGGTCAGCACCGTAAAGAGTTCCGATTTGAAGAGCAGTTCCGTGCGCTGACGAACTTCACGCGTCATCGGCTGACCGAGCACATGGAGCGAGACTTTCCCCAGCTCCCTTCCGGCTGTCAGATCATCTTGGACCGCAAGTCCAAGGAACGGATCCTGAACAACATCAAAAGCCAGATCAACGTCAACGTACGGCAGTTGGCGCAAGAGGTTGCGGCGTACGCCGAGCCACGACTCGACGCCTACCTTCGGGAGAGCCGCCGCGAGCTCAAGGAGCTCTACCGGGCAAACAACTCATGGACGGGTCTGCTAAGGCGAGCCAAACTCCTCACCGGCGAGCCGCCTGAAGGAGAGGCTGCACTTCTCAAACGCGTCTCTGCATTTCTCCATGTCGGTGACCCACAGCGGGTGAATGCCTACCGTCGCATGCTGGCCGATGACGCCCCCGGATACGACTCGCTCGACGCACCACAGCAGGCGTACTCACGGATGCTCTTCTTCTCCTTGTGGCCGCTGGGCGGTGGGTTCAGCAGCTACGCCGATGGCTTCGAGTCGTTGCGCCAGCAGAGCGCCTTCCGCAACGAACTGAGCCAAGTGCTGGCGTACAACCTGGAGCACACCGACCACTACCCCATCCCGCTATTGGGCGAGCACAGTGGTGTACCCCTGGCGATCCACGCCTCGTACAGCCGGGAGGAGATTCTCCCGGCCCTCGGCCAGGCAGAGGTGGGGGGCTTCATGCCGGGGAATTTCCGCGAGGGTGTGAAGTGGTGCGAAGGGATCCAGACGGACGCGCTCCTGATTACCCTCGAGAAGGATGATAAGGACTTCTCACCGCAGACCCGGTACAAGGACTTCGCGATGAGCCCAGACTGCTTCCACTGGGAATCACAGAACCAAACCTCTGATTCCTCACCCACGGGCCAGCGGTATCAGCATCACAGGGAGCGGGGATCCCATGTGCTGCTCTTCGTACGGCGCTACAAGAAGACAGACATCGGGGGACCTCAGCCCTGGATGCTGCTCGGCCCTGCCGAGTACGAATCTCATGAGGGCAGCAAGCCCATGGGCATTGTCTGGCGACTCCGCCATGAGCTGCCCGCCGACGTCTGGACCTACTCGGCCATTGCAGCCGGGTAGCGGGTTCTCACCCTCGCCCATGTCCGTTTTTGGGTCGAGCGCCGGTTCGGGAGGCCAGCTGCGTAGGGTCAGGAGTAAGGAGATCCTTCGGAGTGGGAGGTATCGGGATGGCTGGAGTGCCGGCGGGGGTTGTGGCTGCGGGTGGGTTGGTCGGGGGGTATGGGGTGGCTCGGTGGACCAGGAGGCGGCCCTTGGGTGGGGTTGCTCTCGCGGCTGCGGGGGCGGTGGCCGCTCGGGGGTGGCGGGAGAAGGCCGGGAGCGGGACGGCGGCCGCGCTCAGTGCGGCCTATGTGGCCGCCTTCGCCGGGTCCCACCCGCTCGCCAAGAAGATCGGGGCCTGGCCGTCCGTTTTCGCCGTCGCCGGTGGCGTGGCCCTCGCGTCCTGGGCCCTTGCCGATCGGCGGTAGGGGTCGGTCGTAGGGCGGATGCCGGCGTAGGCGTCAACCGGGCGGGGGAGTCGTCTGTGCTTGGTGCCCGCCCGGTGTCCATTGGCCCTATTGGCTGTCGTTCGGCCCGCCCGGCCAGTCGCGGCTCAGTCCGACGCCGACGTCAGCAGGTCCAGTTCCGGCTGGGTGAGCTTGAGGTTCACCGAGGCCAGCAGGGGTGGGAGCTGGTCCACGGTGCGGGCGCTGGCGATGGGGGCCACGACTGTGGGGCGGGCGAGGAGCCAGGCCAGGGCGACCGTGGCGGGCTCGGCGCCGTGGTTGGCGGCGACGTCGTCCAGGGCGGCGAGGACCTTTTGGCCGCGCTCGGTCTCCAGGTGCTTGGCCGCGCCCGTGGAGCGGGGGCTGTCGACCGCCGTGCCCGGGCGGTACTTGCCGGTGAGGAAGCCGGAGGCCAGGGCGTAGTACGGGGCGGTCGCCAGGCCGTGGCGGGTGGCGACATCGGCCAAGTCGCCCTCGAAGGTGTCGCGCGAGACCAGGTTGTAGTGCGGCTGGAGGGCGACGTAGCGGGCCAGGTTCTCCCGGGTGGAGAAGGTCAGCAGGGCCTCCAGGCGGTCCGCGGCCACGTTGGACGCGGCGATCTCGCGGACCTTGCCCTCCCTGACCAGTTCGTCCAGGGTGGTGATGATCTCCTCCACCGGCACCGACGGATCGTCGTAGTGGGTGTAGTAGAGATCGATGTAGTCGGTGCGCAGCCGCTGGAGGGATTCCTCCACGCCCGATTTGATGGCGGACGAGGTCAGGCCGCGCGGCTCCGGGGAGCCACCGCCCACCTTGGTGGCGAGGACGATGTCGGAGCGGTTGCCGCGGGAGGCGAACCAGTTGCCGAGGATGGTCTCGGACTCGCCGCCCTGGTTGCCCGGCACCCAGGCGGAGTAGACATCGGCGGTGTCGATGAAATTGCCGCCCGCCGCCGCGTAGGCGTCGAGGACCCTGAAGGACTCGGCTTCGTTCGCGGTCCAGCCGAAGACGTTCCCACCGAGGGAGAGCGGGAAGACGGACAGGCCGCCGATCTTCCTCGTGATGTCAGCGGTGTCAGTGTTGTCAGCCATACGTTTCTACAACCGCTGGCGTACGTGTGTTGTTCCGGCCCGCCGTTCCCGGGGAGCGGCGCCGTTGGTCCGTAAAAAAACCGGCGGCCCTGGCGTCAAGGGGGGAGAGAGCGCCAGAGCCGCCGGAGTATCAGGGGGTCATCCCGTGCTGGCGCAGCCAGGGCATCGGGTCGATCGGCGAGCCGCCGCCGGGCCGGACCTCGAGGTGGAGGTGCGGGCCGGTCACATTGCCGGTGGCGCCGACGCGGGCGATGACGTCGCCCGTCGACACCTTGCCCGAGGTGACGACCATCGAGGACAGGTGGCAGAACCAGAGCTCGGTGCCGTCGTCGAGGGTCAGCACGATGCGGTAACCGTACGAACCGGCCCAGCCCGCCTGGGTGATGGTGCCGCCGTGCACCGCCTTGACCGGGGTGCCGGTCGGGGCGGCGAAGTCCTGGCCGGTGTGGTCGGCCGACCATATGTCGCCCGCCTGGCCGAAGCTGGCGGTCAGGGTGTACGAGCCGACGGGGAGGGTGTACGCGGCGGCGAGTCTGGCCTGGCGCTCGGCCGCGGCCTTCTTCTCGGCCGCCTCCTTGGCCCGCTGCTCGGCGGCCCGCTTCGCCGCGGCGGCGGCCTCGGCCTTGGCCTTCCGCTTGGCGGCCGCCTCCGCGGCCTGGTCGGCGGCCTTGTCCGCGGCGGCCTTGGCGGCGGCCTGCGCCGCGGCGGTGCGGCTGTCCTCGTCCGCCGCGTTCTGCTGGTTCTCGGCCTGCTGGAGGATGCGGGCGCGGAGCGCCTCGCCCGCGTCGGTGGTGCCGCGCTGCTCGTCCTCGTTGGTCAGACCGGCCTGGGAGAGGGGCGCGGCGGCGGTCTGCGAGCCGCCGCTGTCGTCCGACGCCCAGGAGCCGATGCCGGGCAGGTCCTTGGCGGCGGGCAGGCTGGCCTTGACCTGATCGGCGACATGTCCGAGGTCCGGCATGGATATGGGCAGTGCGGGACGGTCCTTGGCGCTGGCCATACCGCCCGCGCCGACCGCCGCGATCACGCCGACCCCGAGGACGGCGCCGCTGCGCGCCATGGTCCCGCCGCGCTGCTTGGCCACGCGGTGCCGGCCGCGTACGGGAGCGATGGACTCCTCGGTGGGGTTCCACTCCTCCCAGGTCTCGGTGTCGAATCCGGCACCCGGGCCCTCGGCGGCGCCCTCGTCCGCGTAGAAATCGTCGGGGGCGAAGCGGCCGTCCCCGGAACTCATCCCGCCGCCGGCGTCGAAGCCGGGGCCGTAGGCGGTGGCGGTCCCCGAACCGCCGCCCCGTGTGCGATACGGGGCTTCGTCCAGGACAGACCTGTTGGACGCCACGGAGGCGCACTCCTTTCCTTCCCTCTCGCCTACCGGGTTAGCTGACGGGTTCGGAGCAGGAAGGTCTCCTACGGGTCAGGTTCGACCCGATTCACCCCAAGGTGTTGGTTCCCCGGTTCCCTTGGTGCTGCTGTTGGTGCGGTACTGCCGCTGTGCGTACGGGATTCGGCGACGGCGCACGGTGCCGTCCTTGCGACGGTTGTGACGACCGCGCTGCGTTATCGAACGTTAATAGAGAGCACGATGTGATTCCAAGCTGTTCCGAGGAATCCGCGCACCTTTGGCATGAACTTAGCGCTCAAGAGCGGACAGATGGGGGCGAGTCGGTGAGCGGTGTGAGGGGTCGCATAACCGCAGGCCGGGCGATCGTGCATCAATTGTTATGCGGAGGGGTCTCAGTCGGTTACGGACGGTGTACGGCCCAGATCGGCTACGGGCGGGGGTCGGGGGCGTTGTCTCTCGTACGGTCGCCGTTCTGCCCGTTCCTGCTGCCGTTGTCGCGCTCGTTGTCGCGCCGGTTGCCACGTCCGTTCTCGCGCCCGTTCTCGTGTCTGTTCTCACGCCTGTTCCCGCATCCGTTCTCGTGTCCGTTCCCGCGGGCCCGGGTTCGGCGGACCGCCAGCAGCGCCATGTCGTCCGGTGTCCCGCCGCCCGTATGGTGCTCGACATCGGCCACCAACGCGTCCAGCAGCTCCTGCGGACCGGAGAAGCGGCGGCCGCGCAGCAGCTTCTCCGGGTCGTAGAAGACGCCGCCGCGGTCCCGGGCCTCCGTCACCCCGTCCGTGAACAACAGCAGCGTCTCCCCCTCCTCGAACCCCAGCTCCATCACCCGGTCCGGCCAGCCGCCCAACTCCCCCATCCCCACCGGCAGCGCCGACACCTCCGGCTCCAGGGCGCGCACCGCACCGTCCTCCTCCAGGAGCAGCGGTGGCGGATGACCGCGGTTGATCAGCCGCAGGGTGGAGTCGCCACGCGGAATCTCGGCCACCACTGCCGTCGTGAACCCCTCGAACACCTCCAGGTCGGCCCGCCGGGCGCCCTCGCGTTGTAGCGCCCGCTCCAGCCGGCCCACGAGCGCCTCCAGGGTCGTCTCCTGCTCCGCCGCCTCCCGGAAGCAGCCGAGGAGGATCGCGACGACCTCCACGGCTTGCAGTCCCTTGCCTCGTACGTCCCCGACGGTCAGCCGTACACCGTGCGGGGTGTCCTGGACCGCGTACAGATCACCACCGATCGCCGCGTACTTCTCCGCCGGTACGTAACGCGCGGCGATCTCCAGCCCGGCGAGACGGGCGGGTGGCGCGGGCAGAACGGCGCGCTGGGCCGCCTCCGCGACACCGCGCGCCGAGGCGAGCCGGTGGTAGCTGCGGCGTACAACACGGTTGATCACCAACGCCAGCACGGTCACGGTCGCGACCGTGCCGATCTCGGTGGCCGCCTGGGTCGGGTCCCCCACACCGTGCAACTCCGCCAGCAGACAGGTGGCGAACATGCCGACGACGGCCGTGACGATGGTCTGGCGCAACGGTAAGAGCGCCGCGGCGACCAAGGGGGCGGCGGCGAAGAAGGGCGAGGCGGTGTAGCCGGGCGGGGCGGCCAGGTCGAAGCCGATGCCACAGAGGATGAGGAGTGACGGGGCCCAGCGGGCCAACCGGCGACCCGGCAGCCCCTTGCCGCCCTCATCGGCCATCGGAGACCGCACCGCGGTGGGCCCGGTGAACGCGTCGGCGGCGGCACCGGACGCGGCGGCGGTGTCGATGAGCGTACGAAGGCGGGTCGGGCGGCGGGCGCGCGGGCGGCTCAGTCGGGGCCAGGCCGTACGCCATTGCGTACGCGACTCCGTACGGGCGCCCGTACGAGCCCTGCTCCCACGCACCCGCACCGGCTTCTCTCGCTTCCCTGGTCCGCGTCCTGCCGCCGTCGCTGCCGCCACTGCCGTCGCCGCTGCCACTGCCATCGCTGCCGCCACTGCCGTCACTGCCGCCGCTGCCGTCACCGTCGTCACCAGGCTTCCGGCTGACGGGCCGCCAGGCGAGTCGGTGTCGGCCAAGCGGGTGTGCTGCGGACGGGCGCTGTGGACAGGCGCTGCGGACGGGTGGCGTGAACGGTCCCGGCGATGCTGGGGATGGGATGGGGATACGTGCTGCCGTAACGGAGGCGTTCCTGGGCCTCGCGCCTTGATGGCCCCCTTACGGGCGCGGCGAACGCGCTAAGGGTGCGTCAGAGGTCGACGCCGAGCGCGCGGGCGCGGCGGTCCGCCGCCAGCTCCGCCGAGACCTCGTCGAGGTACACCTCGCACACCAGCCGTCCGTCCCGGGTGAGGTTGTGCTCCAGCTCCCACAGCACGATCTCGTCCCCTCCGGCGAGCAGGAAGGCATGCTCGTAGAAGCGGCACCAGGTGGCGTCGGGACCGCCGGAGCGGCGACGGGGCTTGGGCGCGAGGGCGATGTCATGGGCGAACGCGGTCGCCAGCAGCCGCTCGGTCTCCTCGCCTGGGCGGTCGGAATTCTCCGCGCGGCGCAGGACGCGGCGGGCATGGTCGGCCGAATTGTCGGCCACATAGGCACGGGAGCTCTCCACGGGCTCGGCCGTGTGCAGCAGCTGGTCCGGGAGCCAGAGCGGTAACCCGTCGAGCTCCTCCCAGCGGGCGCCGCCGAGGCGCTCATGGACGCGGCGCTCGGCCAGCGTCAGGGCGTCCTCGTCCGCGTAGAGCTCGTACAGCGGGCGATTGCCCTCGCCCGTGTTGTGCTCCAGTTCCCACAGCATCAGGCTGCTGCCGTCGGGGAGCAGGAAGACATGCCGATAGGTGCTGTACCCCAGCTGGCCGCACCGCTCGTTGCACTGCCGGCAGGACCGCAACTCGGACTGGTGCATCAGGGCGCTCCGCGCCTGGGCCAGCACCGACTCGCTGATATCGAAGCCGTTCTGAGCACGGGCCAGCAGCCCGTCCATCAGCTCGGACGGCATTGCGTCCCCTCGTGAGTGCCCCATGTCTCTCCTCCCGCCTCCCGGCTTTGATTCGCCGCGCCCCCCGGGCGACCACTTCGCGTACTTAGCGTAGCGGCGCGAACACGCGCCGCGCTGGCGGTTCGGCAAAGCTGTCGGTGTGACTGTGCCTCACTCACTCCTGCGTCGTAGAGCCTGGATGTATCACTCGTCCGACCGGTCGAACAAGTCCGGTGGTTGAAGGCGGGACGACCGTCACCACCCCGCCACCGTACGGCCGTCGGACACCCGCGGGCCCACTCCCGTGCCTCCGCGCCGTCGCCACCCCACCTCCGCACCGCTTCCCGCCCGTCCCCGGCACCCACTTCTCCGCATTCCCATAAAAGGGATTCCGGTGTCTGCTGGGCCAAATGGTCCTTGCATTGGTCCCCCTTAGCGGGATTCTCGGAGAACACGCGCCGGAAGAGCCACACTATGCCGGACGGGTGAAGCTGACTGGCGGCCCGAAGCCTTAACTGATGAGCTTCGTTGTGTCATGCGTCCGTGAATTCGCGGAGCAACCCAGACGGAGGAATTAAGTGAACATCGGCAAGAAGGCAGTTCTCCTTACCGCGGCCGCCGGCGCTCTGGTCATCGGTGGCGCGGGTGGTGCCCTGGCCAACAACAACGACGACTTCATCGCGCAGCTCAACCACTGTGACACGTCCACCGGTGCCATCACCCAGGTCGGCGGCGCCGCCCCCACGGGCACCGTCGAGGTCGGGGCCGACTGCGTCAACTTCACCAACAAGGAGGGGTCGGTCGTCCAGGCCAACAAGTGCGACACCAGCACCGGGCCCATCATCCAGACGGGTGGAGCCTCCCCGACGCGCGACGTCAATGCCGGCGCCAATTGCACCAACATCGCCGTCGACGACACCCCGTGAGTCGCTGACCCTCTCACGGTGTTCCCGCCCGCGGCGGGGACACCGTGAGGCATCCCCCCGTTGGGAATCGCGGCCCTGGAAGCCTCCCTTCCAGGGCCGCTGCCACGAAAAAGACTTTCGGTGACAGTGCTGAGCGCACCGCACGGAAAGTCCATTTGGAGGCTCTTTATGCACATGCGCAAAAGGACGGCGCTTCTTGTGGCGGCCGTGGGCGCGCTGCTCATCAGCGGCACGGGCGGGGCCGACGCCGCCGGCCCCGGCCCCGCGGTCGGCGCCAACGGCGGGAGCCAGAGCAATCGCTGCGACACCAGTTCCGCCATCGGTCCCGTCACGGTGGCCGCCAGTTCGACCGAGATCAGTAATGAGACCAACTGTGTCAATTACGCCGAGTCGGGCGTGGCGGAGCAGGAGAACCGCTGCCGCACCCACTCCGTCATCGGTCCGATCACCGTCGCACTGGCCCCCGGATCCGAAATCAATAACCGCACCAACTGCGTCAACGTCAGCAAGTCGGGCGGCGTGAGTAAGCAGACGAACGACTGTCAGACGACCTCGGTGCTAGGCCCGATCACCATCGGCCCCGGCGAGGTCAACAACGAGACCAACTGCGCCAATGTGGCGGACTCCGACCCGGAGAACGGAAAGCAGAAGAAGAGCGCGGACGGTGCGAAGAGCGGGAAGAGCGGTGGTCAGGGCGGTCGCCAGAAGCCCTGAATCGCCGAGTGCTTCCGAAACTCACCCCGAGCTCCGGGAGCGCCCGCTCATCATGAACGCGGCCTTGGGGGAATTACCCCGGGGCCACGTTCATGTCGTGATGATTCGCGGCCCGCCCATCATGGACCGGCCCTTCTAAGCTGGAAACCCAGGTAATCCCACCGACTTCACCACCGGCTGAATATACCTTTACTGTGGCGGACGGGTGATGCTCCCGATAATTCCGGATCCCGGTCTCGGATATCTCGTTGATGAGGTGTCTGCGGATCATTCGCGGAGAACCTGATATGGAGGCACCAGCATAATGCAGATCGGCAAGAAGGTAGCTCTCATGGCCGCGGCGGCCGCGGGCACAATGGTCGTCGGCGGCGCCGGTAGCGCGAGCGCCAGCGGTCTCTTTCCGCACACCGGCGGGGCCGCTCAGCTCAACTCCTGCGACCTGGACCAGAGCGCCATCACCCAGGTCGGTGGAGCCGCCCCCACCAGGGACGTCACCACCGGCGCGGACTGCGTCAACTTCACCAACAGCGGTGCGGTCCTCCAGGCCAACGACTGCGACACGACCACCGGCGCCATCGCCCAGATGGGTGGAGCCTCCCCGTCGGGCGACATCAACGTCGGCTCCGACTGCACGAACATCGCCCTCGATGAGCCGGACCCGGTCGTCGTCGTGCACAAGGACCCGCCGAAGAAGCAGCAGAAGGCCAAGGAACAGCACAAGGCCAAGCAGCACTCGCACAAGGCCAAGCCGAAGGCCAAGGACCCGCACAAGGCCAAGCAGCACCACAAGGCCAAGGCGAAGCCGCACCACAAGGCCAAGGTCAAGGCCAAGAAGAAGGACTGCAAGCACTGACGGTCGACCTCGCGGTCGAGCATGCGGCGCCCCCGGAATCACGTTCTCCGGGGGCGCCCCGGCGTTCAGCCGGATCAGCCGGACCTGCCCGATGAACCGGACCTGCCCGATCAGCCCGATCGTTCAGCGGCGCGGTTCAGCATCCCGCGAGGGCTGGCACGCACTGGTTCGGGTTGTTCCCGGAAACCGTGGTCGCGGTGAGCGAGATCGAGCCGCCGTCGGTGAAGATCCCGCCGCCCTGACCGCCATTGGCCGTATTGCCGGTGACGGTGTCACCGATCATTTGTGTGGTGCCCGCGTGCTGGAACACACCACCGCCGTTCAGCGTGGCGGTATTCCCCGACACGGTGGTGGACTGCACCCGCAGTGTGCTGCCCATATTGGCGATACCGCCACCGAAACTCCCCGCGGTGTTCTCGCCCACCCGGCTGCCGTTGATCGTGAAATCTCCGATCGCGGTGGCGATGCCGCCGCCCTCGAAGTTGTTGGTCCTGTTCCGCAATACCGAGACGGCGCTCAGCAGCGTCGTTCCGAAGTTGCTGACGCCGCCGCCCGAGCTGTCCGCGGTGTTGTCGGAAATATTGCCGCCCGAGGCACTGAGGGTGGCCGACGTATCGATGTGAATGCCGCCGCCGTCGCCCGCGGAATTGTGCGTCACATCCGTGCCGGCAAGCACCGCCGAGCCGCCTGAGGCGACCTCGATGCCACCGCCGACGTTGCTCGCGGTGTTGCCCGTGACCGTGGACTGGATCAGCCTCAGGCTGCCCCGGTCGAGGATGCCGCCGCCGTCGGTGCCGGACCCCGAGGTCGCCCGGCCGCCTGAGAAGGTCACGCCGTTGAGGGTGAGGCTTCCGCCGGGCGCGACCTCCGCGATCCGGAAGTCCGCCGCGGACGCACTGCGCCTGATGGTCGCTTGGGTCCCGGTGATATTCACGTCACGGGTGATGAGCGGCAGTCCGTCGGCGCCGTTGGGACCGGTGAACGCCGCGGCGCCCAGCGTGTACACACACCCCGTGGTCAGGGCGACGGACCCGCCCGTGGGTGAGCTGTTGGCCTCACTCACCGCGGCGATCAGCGCCGCTGTGTCCCCACAGGGCACCGGGGCCGCCTTCTCGCCTTTCCCTCCGGCGCCCCCTTTTCCTTCGGCGGACGCCGGAGCGGAGACCGCCCATGCCGATACCGCCAGCGCCATGACGGGGATCAACCCCCGGATCGTTGTAGCGAGTCGCACGAGGAGTCTCCTTACGCGTTTCCGAGCAGCGGGTCAGACGCAGCAGGTTCAGACTCTGCGGTCGAGTACCGTTCGGCATCCGCTCAAGCGCCGGTCGAGTGAGACTCGATCTTCTGTACGACGGGGGTGTGAAGACCCCGGTCCGGGGGCGCGGAAGGCGGTGCGGCGGGCCCCTCAGAAACGAGGAAACCGCAGGTCACCGATGGTGCCTGCGGTTTCCGTTGTGGGTCATCAGGGGCTCGAACCCTGAACCAATGGATTAAAAGTCCACTGCTCTGCCAATTGAGCTAATGACCCGCACCCCCGCAGCATAGCTCGGCCAGGGGCCAACACCCGAGCCAATACCCTCCGGGAGCGAAAGGCCGTGCAACAACGCGGTGTTGCACGGCCCTCGTCACACGGCCCGATCAGCCGTTGCGCTTCCAGCGCGGCTTGTCGGCGCGGCGGTCGAAGGACCGGTCGTGCGAGCCGTGGGAGCGCTCGTACGGACGGCCGCCGGTGGCGCCGCCCCGGTGGTCGTCACGGCGGGCGGGACGGTCGTCGCGACGGTCCCGGTTGACCGGGCGGTCCCCGCCACGGTGGTTGTGGTCGCGGCGCTCGAAGGAACGGCCGCCACGGTCGTTGTCCCGGCGGTCACGGTTGAAGCCACGGTCGTCACGGCGCTCGTACGGACGGCCGCCACGGTCGTCCCGCCGGCCGAAGCCACCACGGTCGTCCTTGCGGTCGCGGTTGAACGGGCGGTCGTCGCGGCGGTCGTCACGGCGGTCCCGGTTGAAGCCGCGGTCGCGGTCACCGTCCCGGCGGTCGCGGTTGAAGCCACGGTCGTCGCGGCGGTCATCGCGCCGGTCGCGGTTGAAGCCGCGGTCGCGGTCACCGTCCCGGCGGTCGAAGGACCGGCCACCCCGGTCGTTGTCCCGACGGTCACGGTTGAACGGGCGGTCGTCACGGCGGTCGTCACGGCGGTCCCGGTTGAAACCGCGGTCGTCGCGACGCTCGTACGGACGGCCGCCACGGTCGTTGTCCCGGCGGTCGTACGAGGAGCGGCGCGGCCCCTCGTCGTTCAGCGCGCCCTCGGCGGCCTCCGCGGCCTTCACCGCGGGCACGGTCTCGGGCTCCGCCGTGCGCTGCGCCGGCAGCGTCACACCGGCGGCGGCCTCGGCCACCGCCTCGGTCCCGGCCGCGGCAGCGGGCTCCGCCGGAGCCACGGTCTCGCCGCGCTCGCGCGCCGCCCGCGCGGTCAGCCGGTCGGCCTCCTCGCGGAGCTCGACCGCGCGCCGCTGCGCCCGCTCCAGCTGCCGGGTGAGCTCCTGCGCCTCGCGCTCGGCCTGCTTGGCGGCGTTCGAGGCCGCCTCCGCCTGCACCTCGGTGAGCGAACGCGCGCCCGTGATCTGGGCCACGTCCTCGTCGAAGGCTCCGCCGCCACCGACGATGTGGCGGGAGGCGTCGACGCCCGCGTCCTCCATCAGCCGGAAGATCTGGCGGCGCTGGTGCGGCAGGGCCAGCGAGACGACGGTGCCGCTCTGGCCCGCCCGCGCCGTACGGCCGGAGCGGTGCAGATAGTCCTTGTGGTCGCCGGCCGGGTCCACGTTCAGCACCAGGTCGATGCCGTCGACGTGGATACCGCGGGCGGCGACGTCCGTGGCGACGAGCACATTGACGTACCCGTCCTTGAAGTCGGCCAGGGTGCGGGTGCGGGCGCCCTGCGTCATGCCGCCGTGCAGCGCGTCGGCGCGTACGCCCGCGTCGCACAGCTGCTCGGCGACGCGGTCGGCGCCCAGCTGGGTCCGTACGAAGATGATGGTGCGGCCCTTGCGCGCCGCGATGGCGGCGGTGACCGGCGCCTTGTCCTTCGGCTTCACGACGAGCACATGGTGGGTCATGGTCGAGACGGCGCCCGCGGACGGGTCCACCTCGTGGGTGACCGGCTTGACCAGATACCGCTTGACCAGGGTGTCGATCTCGTTCTCGAGCGTCGCGGAGAACAGCAGCCGCTGCCCGCCCTGCGGCACCAGGTCGAGAATCTCGGTGACCTCGGGCAGGAAGCCCATGTCGGCCATCTGGTCGGCCTCGTCGAGGACCGCGATCTGCACCTTGTCCAGGGACGCGGCACCGCGCTCGATGATGTCGCGCAGCCGGCCCGGAGTGGCGACGAGGATGTCGACACCGCGCTCCAGCGCGTAGATCTGATTACCCATCGAGGTGCCGCCGCAGACGACCTTGAGCTTGAGGCCGAGGACATCGCCGTACGGCTGGAGCGCGTCGCTCACCTGCATCGCGAGCTCGCGGGTCGGGGTGAGGATCAGCCCGCGGGGGCGCTTCTTCTCGGTGTGGCCGTCGGCCAGCGTGGTCAGCAGCGGAAGGCCGAACGAGAGGGTCTTGCCGGAGCCGGTGCGGCCACGGCCGAGGATGTCGCGCCCGGCGAGGGCGTCGGGGATGGTCGCGGCCTGGATCGGGAACGGCGTGGTGACGCCGTTCTGCGCCAGCTTGCGGACGATCTGCTCGGGGAGGCCGAGGTCGGCGAATGTGATGTCGGGCGCCTTAGGGGTCTCGGGGGTTTCCGTGGCGGCCTGCTCGGATGACGGCGCGGCCTGCGCAGGCTGCTCGGCCTGCTCGTTCTGCTCGGGCTGCGTGGCCTGCTGATGCTGCTCGGCCTGCGCGGTCTGCTCGGCCTGCTCGGGCTGTGCGGCCTGCTCGTCGCGCTCGCCCGGCTCGGCCGGGGCGGCGGTGGCGGCCGGGGCAGTCGGCTCGCTCGGCTCGTCGAGGGCGGGCATGACGGCGTGGTCAGTGGAAACGGACATGCGAAATGCGAAACCTTCCGGAGTCTCGGCACGCGCCCAAACTCCGTGTGGTGTCGCAATCGACCGCCTCTATGCGGTCAGCCACGGGATGGCAAGGAACGCGCCTCGCGGCGCACTTCTACGAGGCGCCGGGCAAATGGGATCAAACGATCTACCACCATACGCACCCTCACCCCTCAAGAGCAAATTCACTCCGTCCGCGCTGGACGGCGGCACTAGGGCCTTGGGCCCCGTCCGCTGGACCCGCCGGGTTCCGCGGGCCCTATGGGCCTCCTGAACCGTATGGGCCGTATGGGTACGGGGCCTAGCCCGCCGGCTGGTCCGACGGGGAGGCGGGCGCGCTCGGGGGCGGGGCGTCGGTCGGCTTCGGGTCCGGCGCGCTCGGCGGCGGGCTCGACGGCCGGGGCACGGGTGGCGGGTCGGACGGGGCGTCGCCGCCCGATTGCGGCGGGGCGGAGGGGTCCGGGCGATGGTGCGGGTCCCCGTGCTTACCGGGCGGGTCCGAGGGCTCGGCCTCGGGGTCGGTCGCGGAGGCCGAGGCCGACCGCTCCTCGCCGTCCCCCTTCTTCCCCTTCTTCCCCTTCTCGCCCTTCTTCTCCTTCCCGTCCTTCTCGTCCCGGTCGGAGTCCGTGTACGCACGCCCCCGGCCGTCCGACCGCACCACGGCGCCGTCCGCGTCCGCCGCCCCGCCCTTCTGGTGGGAGCCGCGGTGTTTGTCCGGCCGTTCGGGGTCGTCGGAGATGCTCATGCAGCCGCCCAGCGCCATCGCGGCGGCCACCAGCGCCGCGACCGCCACGCCTCGCGCCGCGGCACGGGGCACACGCCGGGAGATCCGGGAGATCCGAGAGGAAAGGGGGGAACGGGAGGAACGGGCGGCGGTGCGAGAAGCGGGGGATCCGGGCACGGGGGATCCGGGCATGCGCGGGACACCTCCAGACAGCGGGGATGTGACGCCCTGCCCAACTGGCACCGCCCCGCCCAGGACACGCCTATGGCACGGACCCGGCCCCTCGCGTAGACCGCGCATCCGGCGTCGGTCGTAGACGGGACGGCCGGAGGGCGGTGTCGGCGGCGGCCGAAGGCCGGGTATCAGCAGCGCGCCGGAGTCGGCCGCAACCCCCGATCAACACCGATCAGCGCCCCGGCCCAGCACCCCGTCCAGCGCCCCAACCCAACGCCCTGATCAGCCGTAGCCGAGCGCGTGCAGCCGGGCGTCGTCGATCCCGAAGTGGTGCGCGATCTCATGGACCACCGTCACCTCGGTCTCCTGGACGACGTCCTCCCGCGTCTCGCTCATCCGCAGCGTCGGACCCCGGTAGACCGTGATCCGGTCCGGCAGGACGCCCGCGTACCACTCACCCCGGTCGGTGAGCGGCGTCCCCTCGTACAGCCCGAGCAGCTCGGGATCGTCCGCCGGCGGCTCGTCCTCCACGAACACGGCGACGTTGTCCATGAGCCGTGTCAGCTCCGGCGGGATCCGGTCCAGCGCCTCGGCGACCAGTTCCTCGAACTCCTCGCGCGTCATCTCCAGCACGAGGCCATTGTCAGGCAGCCGGGCCCGGAAAGGAGCGGTCCGCGCCAACGTATCCGCGCCAAACGCCGACAAGGCACCAGACCGGGCACCAGACGCACCACAGCCCAGCACGGCCAACCCCACCCCCGACCCCACCCCACCTGGCCCAGACATACGCCCCCGCGCGGACGGGCATACGCGACCAATGGCCCGCGAACCGCTCCGGCTGCTCCGTGCCACCGCTCAGCGCGCACGTACCGCGGTCGTCTCCCCCCTTCGCCGCATCCAACGCTTCCGCCGCCCCTCGCGGAAGCCCTCTCCCCGCCCCTCCCCCAAACCGCCGGCGTTCGATCCCACGGCGCTCGATCCCGCCACGCGCGCCCGTCCCCTCGTCCGCGCCTCCGAGCTGGCCGCCGTGACCGTCCTCGGTGCCTGGATCGGACTGCTGGTGGTCGGCAGCGTCCATATCTCCGTAGGTCCCATGGACACCCGGATGGCACTGCGGCCCTCCCTCACCGGCGGCACCAAGATCAACGTGGCGCCGCTGGGCGCGCTCGAGCTGAACAGCCACCACGCCCCGCTCCGCCTGGACGTGGATGTGGACCGGCTCGACCCCATACGGTCCCAGGCCCTCGTCGACCATCCCGAGCGGCTCTCCGGGCTCCAGGAGGAGGTCGCGAGCGATGTCACCCGCGGCACCCTCGGCCTCGCGGTCCGCTCCTGCGTCGCCGTCGTCTTCGGCGCCACCGCGCTGGGCCTGGCGGTCTACCGCCGCCCGCGCCGGGCGCTGACCGCCGGGGGGCTCGCGCTCACGCTGCTGGCCGCCTCCGGGAGCGCCGTCTACGCGACCTGGAACCCGAAGTCCGTCCTGGAGCCGCGCTACTCCGGGCTGCTCTCCAGCGCCCCCTCGGTGGTCGGCAACGCGCGCAGCATCGTGACCGACTTCGACGTCTATCAGCGGGAGTTGGCCCGGCTGGTGACCAATGTCACCCAGCTCTACGAGGCGACCTCGACGCTCCCCGCGTACCAGCCCGATCCGACCACCATGCGGGTGCTGCACATCTCGGACGTCCATCTCAATCCGGCCGCATGGCACATCGTGGAGTCGCTGGTACGGCAGTACAAGGTCAACGTGATCATCGACACGGGCGACACGATGGACCACGGCACCTCCGCCGAGAACGGCTTCCTCGACCCCATCTCCGACCTCGGCGCCCCCTATGTCTGGGTGCGCGGCAACCACGACTCGGCCTCGACCCAGCGCTACCTCGCCAAACGCAAGGGGGCGCATGTGGTGGACAACGGCGAGGTGATCAATGTCGCCGGGCTGCGGATCGCGGGCATCGGCGATCCGCAGTTCACCCCCGACCGCTCCGCCGCGGCCGCCGGTGACGCGGCCGAGCACAGCGCCGGACGGCTGCTGGCCGAGGCGATCCGGGACGGCGAGGCCGCCGGCACCCCGGTCGACATCGCCCTCGCCCACAACCCGATCGCCGCCCGGGAGACCGACGGCACCGTGCCGCTCGCCCTCACCGGCCATGTCCACCACCGCCGTACGGAGGTGCTCCCCGGCGGCACCCGGCTGATGACGGAGGGGTCGACGGGCGGCAGCGGACTGCGCGCGGTGGACGACGGCACACCGGACACGGTGCAGGCGTCGATCCTCTACCTGGACCGGGACACGCGACGGCTCCAGGCGTGGGACGAGATCGATCTGGGCGGTCTGGGCCTGGCGAAGGCCGAGGTCAGCCGTCATCTGCCGGCCGAGAACCGCCCGGGGGCGACGCCGACACCCACCACTCCGTAAACCGTTTTGGCGAACGTCACCGGCATCCCATATGCTTCTCGCGTCCCCGAAAGCGCCGCAAGGCGCCCAGGTGGGCCATCGGCCCTCATCGTCTAGTGGCCCAGGACGCCGCCCTTTCAAGGCGGTAGCACGGGTTCGAATCCCGTTGGGGGCACCACCTTTTCAGTCACCGCAGGTCAAAACGCACCTGCCGGTGACTTTTTTTGCGCGCACAACCTCCTCGCATCTGCGGAATGACTCCCTCCTCGGCGCGGTTGTAGATGAACGGCAGACCCGCCGCAGCCCACACGAGGGAGCGCAGATGACCGTCCAGGACGTCGATCGGGTGAGCTTCGCCGAGGAGTGGGAGCGGTGGCACCGCACACATGAGCAGGCACTCGCCGACCCCCACGGCTTTCTCGCGATCACCAGCCTGCGCTGGCTGAGCCCCGAGCCGACCCGCTTCGAGGACGCCCCCGGCGCCTGGTCCAGCGGCCCGGAGGGGGTGGTGGTCGAGCTGGCCGACGGCGAGGAGCTGACGGTCGACGGCACGGCGGTGCACGGCCGGTACGTCTTCGGGACCATCGCCGAACGGGACAGCGTGTACGCGGGGTACGGCGACGCGGTGATCGAGATCGCGAAGCGCGGCGGCCATGACATCGTCCGCCCCCGCCACCCCGGCAACCCCCTCCGCACCGCCTTCACCCACACCCCCGCCTACGCCCCCGACCCCCGCTGGGTGCGCGCCGGCCGCTACCTCCCGTTCGACGAGCCGCGCGCGATCACCGTGGGCGCCGCGGTGGAGGGACTGGAGCATGTCTACGACGCGCCCGGCCAGGTCGAGTTCGAACTGGCCGGCGAGACGTACCGGCTCACCGCCTTCAACGGCAAGCGGCCCGGCAGCCTGATGGTCCTCCTCACCGACGCGACCTCGGGCGTGACCACGTACGCCGCCAACCGCTCCGTCCAGATCGACGCCCCCGACGACGCCGGCCGGGTCACCCTCGACTTCAACCGCGCCACCAACCTCCCCTGCGCCTACACCGACCTCGCGACGTGCCCCCTGCCACCCACCGAGAACCGCCTCCCGGTGGCGATCGAGGCGGGCGAACGGATCCCCCTGGAACGCGGCGGCCGCCCCTGACCCCGGCGAAAACCAGCACACCTCCGACCGGGGCGACCCCACCCGCTGAGCGGTCAGAACCCGGTCAGAGGTCTGATACGCTGATCCAGCGACAACGACGCGGCGGAGAAAAATCAAGGCCCCGGTTCGAAGGTCGCGAGGAGTGCGAATCCACGAGGGAAATCCCGTTGGGAGCGCACCCCACATGTGCGAGACTCGTGCTCGTACACGCAAGGTCCTGTGGAGCAGTTTGGAGTGCTCGCCACCCTGTCAAGGTGGAGGCCGCGGGTTCAAATCCCGTCAGGACCGCTGCGGCTGGGTAGCTCAGTTGGTACGAGCGTCCGCCTGAAAAGCGGAAGGTCGCCGGTTCGACCCCGGCCCCAGCCACTGCAGCCCTCACCAGGGCAAAGCCCCCTCCCGGTCCGTCCGGCAGGGGGCTTCTTCATTGCCTGTGACGCCTACGGCTGACGCCAACGGCGCCGGATCACCGGATCTACGCCAACCGGTCCTCCAGGCGGCCGAGCGCCTTCCGCTGCTCATCGAGCGAGGCATGGGCGTAGACCTGCATGGTGACGCCATGATCGCTGTGCCCGGCGATCTGCTGGACGACGTGCACCGGCACGCCAAGATCCAGCAGCAGCGTGATGCAGGTGTGGCGGAGATCATGGAAGCGCAGATCCAGGCCGAGCCGCTTCCGCACCGGGTCCCAGCTCCGGCGCAGGTTGTCCGGCTCATACGGAGTCCCGATCCGGGACGGGAAGACCAGCCCATTTTCCTGCCAGCCCATGCCGGCCGCCACCCGCTCCTGCGCCTGACGCTCCTGGTGGGCACGGAGCGCGGAGACCGCGAGGGGCGGGAGCGGGATGGTCCGCTCGGAAGACCGCGTCTTGGGGAGGACAAGCCGCAGCTCTCCCCCGACGCGCTGGAGGTTGGTCAGCACGGTGAGGGTGCCCCGCTCCAGGTCCACAGCCGACCAGCGCAGGCCCAGCAGCTCGCCGCGCCGCATGCCGAGAAGCAGCGCCAGGACGTAGAGGGCGTGCAGGCGGTGATCCCGGAGTTCCTTGAGCACCAGCTTGGCCTGGGCGGGTGAGAGCCCCTTGCCGGTCCGGTAGGAGGGCGCCGGGCTCTTCACGAGCTTGGCGACGTTCCGCATGATCAGCTCCTCGCGTACGGCGTGCTCCAGGGCGTTCCGCAGCACGGCGTGAATCGACTGGATCATGCGGGCCGACAGCTTGCGCTCACAGCAGCGGCGAGCGGCGCAGCACTGCGGCTTTGCCCGTTCCTTGTCCCAGCCGTGCTTGCAGCACTGGCACTCTTCGCGCACCCGGTTGAGCCAGACCCGGACCTCTTGGGCGCGCAGGTCGCGGAGCTTCCTGCTACCCAGGCCGGGGACCAGGTGGACGCGCACGACGCTTTCGTAGCCCTGGTACGTCTTGGGCCGCCGGTTGGGGGCGACCTCCTCAGCCAGCCAGTAGGCCAGGTACTCACCGAGGGTCGAATCTGTGTCGGGCAGGGGCACCCCCTTGTGATCTTGGGATTGGAGATCGATCAGCTTCCGGTGCACCTCCTCCCACGTCTCGCCGTACACGGACTTGCGCTTGCGGATGCCGGACGCCGTGATCACATACGCCCGGCCCTCGTAGCGGCCGTCCTTGCGCTTGATGATCGTTCCGGCCCCGTTGGGGTTGCGCTTGCGCTGGGATGGCATCAGGCGGCCTCGGCAATCTGGTGGTCGATGAAGTCGCGGAGTGCGGCGGCCGGGACGCGCCGGGCGCGGCCGATCGTGATGGAGCGCAGGCGCCGAGACCGGATCAGGTCGTAGACCGTGGAACGGCCGATCTTGAGCCGGGCCATCACCTCCGGCACGGTGAGCAGTTCATCAGCCATGGGTGGGTTCTCCTTCCGTTCCGGGAGCGGGGGTGATGGTGGCGGTCAGCCATTCCTCGGCGGGGGTAAGGCCGGTTCCGGCGTAGACCCAGTGGGCGAGGACCAGCGTGGTCTCGGCCGGGCTGGAGTCGGCGGCCGCAGCCTGAGCACGACGCCAGGCGGCGCGGGCGTCACGGAGGGCACCGAAGGTGGTGGAGTAGCGGCGGGATTTGGTGGAGAAGTGGCCCCGGAAGCCGAGCATGTGAGCCCAGGCGCGGAGCCGGAGGTGTTCCAGGTCTTTGCGGGCGCCGAGGGCCCAAGCGGTGCGGACGAGACGGCGGGCGTGCTCGCTGATGTCGAGCTGGGCGACTTCGGCGATGAGCCGTATCGGCCGGTCCAGGGCCCCCGTCGCGGTCTCGGCACCCTTGGTCGCGTACTTGGCGATGTACGCGGCCACGGCCCGGTCGGTCAGCTCCTGGCCGCCGCTGAAGTCGGCGCCCCGGATGGGCCGTACGTCGAGTTCGTCACCGAAGACAAAGGTGTACGCCCGGCCGTCGATGACCGGCCCGGCAACCTGTGCCTTGGGTGTAGCCGCCTCGATAGCGTCGGCCAGCAGCTCGACCGTGGCCCAGGCCGGAGGCGGGGTGTCGCCGCCATCGGGGCCGTCGATGCGGATCACGGCATGGAAGTGGACGGCGCCGCGCTTCTGGTACTCGGCGACCTTGGCAAAGGACAACCGGGCGTGCTCGCGGAAGGCCCGCTGAGTGAGCCCGGCCCGCCTGGCGACTTCCCGCCGCAGGTAGATCGAGAAGCGCCGCCACAGCAGGCCCGCGTGAGCGTTCCAGAGCACCGCGGATTCGTAGTCGTACCTGTCCGGGTTGAGCGGGGTACCAAGGGCGTCGTCCTCCTGGTCGTGGCGGATGCCGCACCGGCAGCGGCGGACCGTGCCAGCCGGACCGGTAGGCCGGTTGTGGACGGGGCCGAAGCTGGGCGCGGTGAAGGTGGCGAAGACGCGCGGGTGCGTGGCCACGTCTTCCGGAGTGCCCTTCCCGCCGCGCAGTCCGGCGGTGATCAGGTGGAAGGTGTCACGGCGGTAGGTCTCGGCACAGGCCGCACAACGGGTGACGCGGCGGTTGTTGCAGCGGACCAGGAGATGCCCGGCGGGCAGTTCGGTGGAGTCCAGGTGATGAAGGATGCGGCCGATCTCGCCGGTGTCGCGGTCGAGGTGGTGTTCGGTGCGGTGGCCGTCGAGGCGGATGGGGTTGGTGCAGCCGCCAAGGCCGGAGAGCTGGCGGAGCAGTGCGGGCATGGTGCCCAGTGCTGCCAGGGTGCGGAGTTGGGGCAGCGGTGGCGGGGTGGTGCGGGTGATGATGGGGTCTCCTCTTTCGGCTCTTGGGTCGGGGAGGGGTTGGGCTGCCGGGGCGGCGGATGCTTGGCGGTATCGAGGCCGCCCCGGCAGTCGTGTTCGAGCGGGATCAGCGGCGGCGCTGGCTGGCCAGCAGCGAGCGCATGACCACGGCGGCCACGGCGACGGAGACGGCCGTGACAGCGACAGCGGCCAGGAGCGCGGTCAGGACGATGCCGACCGTGACCACGGCGCCGACCGTTCCGGCGTTGAGACCGCTCAAGACCCCGGCCGGGCGAGCCGGAGCGGGCGCGGTGGTGTGCTGGCAGGAGCAGGCCGTCGCGTGACCGTGCTGGGCCGCCGGGACGGCGGTGGGCACGTGGACGATCGACGGCTTGGGGGCTTCGGGGTACTTCGGTCGGAACACTGCGATCTCCTCTCAGCTACTCGTCTAGTCGTGTTGCTCGTTGACGGAGTCGACGCCGGAGCGCGTACCGGACTCCACGGAGGGCGCAAGCCCGGTGTGGGCGAGCCAGAAGCCGAACAGCGCGATCACGACGGCGACCCACAGGCGGACGCCCATGAACTTGATCGCGATCCAGGCGACGGCGCCCAGGACGAGAACCAAGGGCAGGCTGACGGTCACTGGCGATCTCCTTTCAGCGGATGGGGCAGCGGTGTGTACGGGCGGCCAGCTCGGCGGCGGCGCGGGTGTCGTAGTCGGCGGAGAAGTCACACCGGGGAGCGGTGCACACGGCGGTGTGCTTCACCCGACCCCGCTGGTCGTTGGCGGTGCCGACGCGGACCGGCCCGATACGGGCGACGTTGCGGAAGCGGCGGAGCATCGTGGACTCCTTCAGAGACGGGAGGCGATGGCGTCGGCCAACGGCGCCGGGACGCCGAGGCGGGCGCGCAGGGTCTCGGGGTCGATGGGCGAGCCGGTACGGGCGTGGTGATCGTCGGCGAGCTTGCGCGCGTGGGCGACAAGGGCGGGTGGCAACTTGACCGTTGCCGACGGTGGTACGGCCAAGTCGTCTATGGGGTCAGCTTGTTCATCGACAGCGGGTTGCGTGGCAGGAACTTCGCCACTGCGGCTATCGTTGGCTTCGCTTCGTGCACTCGGCTGGGTACCTGGCTGAGTGGTGCGGGTTTCGAGTGGATCGGCGACCGCGCCAGCCTGCCGCCTCGTGTGGGGGGTCCGCCTTATGGCGGGCGGTCGCCGGTCGCGTTCCTGCGGTGTCGTGCTGCCGTCTCTGTTGCTGAGCGGAGCACTCGTGTGGGCGAGGAGCGTGCCGCCGAGGAAGGCGACAGCGGGCCATCCGGCGACGAGGATGCGCAGCCAGTCCGGTACGTCGGCCAGGTCGAGCAGCCCGGCGGTGGCGACGTTCGCCCCGAGCGACGCGGCCAAAGCCACGACGAACCAGCACCAGCCCGCCGCCTTGGACGCCCCCGACCGGAGCCGCTTCCAGGCCGCGACGAGCAGCAGGTCGACGGAGACCGGGTATGCCCACGCCTTCCACCCGTCCTGCCCGGCCGCCGAGGCCAGGTCATGCAGGTGGGCGAAAGACAGCGCGGCAGCGATGACCGCTTGCACCAACACCGCGTCAACCCGCGCCAGGTAAGCGCGCATGGGTGGCAACTCCTTCCGGTCCAGTCAGCCGTCTGCGGTGAGTTCATCGGCATGGGCGCGAGCAGCGGCGGCGACCTCAGCGGCCTGGGCGTCATCGGGCTGGGCAGCGGCGATGCGCTCCAAGAGGTCCGCTTTGCGGTTCATCAGCTCGGCGTTGCTTCCGACCCCGCGTGTGCGGAAGTCGGCCAGGTCGGCCAGGAGCGCGGAGACCTCGGAGATGGTGGGACGGGACACAGGGGCTCCCTTTCGCTTTCAGGCATGGCGGGGGTAGGGACACGGCACGATGCGGTCGCACCAGCCGTCAGACGGGGTGGGTTACTCGGCAGCCGGAAGCGGCTTGAGCAGGGACGGCGGAGCGCTCACCGGAACGGCCGGCGCGTCCGGCCGGAACGGCTCCAGCGCGGGCATGTCCGGGACGAGATGGGCATGGTCGCGGCAGACGGCCGCAGCGTCAGCGAGTGAAAGATGGGGCGGACGGATGCGTGACCAGCCGCCGGACGTATCACCCGCGACCGCGAGACCGGGCCATTCGGGGGCGATGGCGCAGGCCGCGCCGACCGCTTCGGGGGCGATGTCGCCGAGCGCCATTTTGGCGGAGGCTTCATCGTTCACGCGGTGGCAGACCCGCCCGGTCAACTGCGCCCGCAGCATCGTCGCCCCCTTGCCCAACTCGGCGCCGAAGCGCTGCCCGCACACCTCGAGGTAGATGCCTGCCGCGCGGCCGAGTTGGGCGAGCCGGATGAGCTGGGTGACCATCTCATCCCGCCGTTCCTCATCCTTCCGCGTGGCGACCAGGAACAGCTCGGCCACCTCGTCCACAACCAGCACCACCGGCACCGGCCGCTCCTCCTCCGGCAGCCCCCAGATGTCAGAAGTGATCTCCTCGTCCGGAGTGCTGGGCGCGATGCCCTGCCGAGCCTTGATCAGGTCGTACCGGTCCTCCATCAGCCCAACCAGCACAGGCAACAGCTCCGCCGCCTGCACAGGATCAGTAGCCAAGGCTGAGAGCCGTGGAGCGAACGGCGCCAGCTCGACACCCCGCTTGCAGTCGATCCCCACCAGCGCGACCGGTTGCCGAGCAAGCCCGGCGATGAGGTGCCGCAGGAACATCGACTTCCCCGACAACGTGGCACCCAGGGTGAGCTGATGCGGGATGGCCCGGTAGTCCCGGACGAACGGCGTCGCGTCCTCCCGCAGCGCCACCGGCACCTTCAGGAAGCCGCCGCCGGTCTTGCGCGGCATCCGGACCTTCCGGAGCACGTCGAAGCCGATCAGCCGCAGTTCGACCACGCCCGGTTTGATCTCCTCCACGTAGGCGCCGTGAACGCCCCAGGCATGCCGCAGCCGCTCGCACGAGGCGGCCACGTCGGCGGGTTCCTGCCCCGGTGCCAGCCGCAGCCGGACCCGCAGCCCGGTCGACGTCGGACGGATCAGCCCCCGACGCGGAGGCACCGGCCGGACCTCCCGATGCGTGAACGCCTGCACCGCCCAGGCCCGCAGCCGCGACGGCGGAACGGTCAGCCCACACGCATCCATCACGGACCCATACGACCCCAGCAACCGGGCCGTCGAAATAGGCATCCCAACCGTCGACCAGTAGGCGGCCGGGTGCCGGGCCCGGAGGTAGGCGGCCCCGCCGACCGTAGCGGCGACCGGACCACCCACCTCCATCAGCGTCATCACGTCAGCCATCAGGCTCAGGCCCCCGCACCAACCGATATGGCGGCCGGGGCGATGGCCTCGGCCCGGAAGGCGATCCCGTGACGCTGCTGCCCGTTGAACACGGACTCCCAGGGCCGGGCAATCAGACCGATCAGCGTGACCGGCGCCCCGAGCGCCAGCCCCTCCGTCACGCCGCTCTCCGGCAGAGTCACCTGAAGCAACGAGGGCTCCCCGCCGTCGATGTAGACGACGCCGAGCCGCATAAGCACCTCACCGCTCTGCGCGTCCTTGGCGATCTCGCCAGTCTGCCGGTCCTTCACCTTCGGCTCCGGCGCCTCAGTCAGCAGAACCGTGGCACCAGAGGTCTCAACTCGAATGGAACGCAACTACTTCTCCTTCTCTCACGAACAACGCACCTAGTTGTGTAGATGAGTTGCGGTCTTCGAACCCGAACGAGCGGGAACGGGGACCACCATGCCACACAGCTTGCCCACTCGTCTATACGAGTAGTGCCTTCGTGTGTACGAGTCAGAAGAAGCAGCCCGGGGCCACCACGCCCCGGCCGTGCGTCAGTTGGCAGGAAGCTGGTAGGCGAGGACGTACGCGTCGGCGGCCATCACGGTGTCACACACCTCCACCGCCCGCCCCTCAACGTCGTAGGCAGTCCGGACCAGATGGATCACCGGTACACCGGAGGCGAGCTGGAGCGTGCGCACCTCGGCAGGGGAGGGCATCCGGGCCCGGATCTCCTCGTCGAAGTGGTCCAGCCGGTGGCCCATCTCCTCCAGCCGGGCGTAGATCCCACCGGGGCCGGGGTTCGGCTGGGCAATCGGAGTGTTGCGCGCGAGGTCGAGCGGCAGATACGAGGTGGCGAACTCCACCGGCCGCCCATCCAGCAGGTAGCGCCGCCGCCGGGCCAGCACCTTACGAGGCGAACCCAGCCGGGCCGAGATGTCCTGCGACGGCCGCTCCTCCTTCACCTCGAGGTTGTCGACCTCCGGGCGACTGCCCGCCGCCTCGGCCTCCACGGTGAAGGCGGCCTTCCCCTGATCCCGATGGCGCCGCGCGAACCGGTTCGAGGCCAGCCGCCGCACGGGTGGCCGGGGCCGCACGAAAACCCCCTTGCCGTGCTCGGACACGGCCAGCCCCTCTTGCTGGAGCAGCGACAGAGCGTTGCGGACGGTCATGCGCGAGACGCCGAAGTGGTCGACCAGCTCAGTCTCGGAGGGCAGCTTGTCCCCCTCCCGGAAACGTCCCTTGTCGATCGCTTCCCGCAGCGCGTCAGCGATCTGCCGGAACACCGCCCGGTCGCTCGTCGGATCCAATACACCCAGAACGGAAGTCAGAGAAGGCATGTGCACATACTCCTTTAGGTATCTAGACGAGCGGCTAACTGGAATTGCTACGGTGGAGAGCCTAGCCAGCCGAGAGGGCCGAGGAACGTGAGCACTGAGCGCCCGCACTCCGTAAGCGTCGCCGGAGTCATCGTCGACGACGCTGGCCGTGCGCTGCTGATCAAGCGACGCGATAACGGTAAGTGGGAACCGCCCGGCGGCGTGCTCGAACGCGAGGAAACCATCCCCGACGCCTTGCAACGGGAAGTCCTCGAAGAGACCGGCATCAAGATCGCGCTTCCCGCGACCCTCACCGGCGTCTACAAGAACATGACCGGCCTGATCGTCTCCATGGTCTTCCGCTGCGAGGCCATCGACGGCACCCCGACCACCGGAGCGGAAACCCGCGCCCTGCGCTGGGCCACCCGCGACGAGGTCACCGAGCTCGCCGACGAGGCATACGCCATCCGCGTCCTGGACGCGCTCGACAACACCAGCCCGCCGGCCATCCGCGCCCACGACGGCGTACGACTCATCTAGCACGCACCCACGACCCATAGCCCCTACCAGCACGAAGGAACTTGTATGGACGAGTATATGAGTGCTCCGCGAGTTTGGGGCCTAATGTGCCCAGGATCCCGAGAAGAAGTCACCCGCGCCCGCCGCTGGACCCGCGACATCCTCAACGGCCACCCCTGCGCGCACGACGCCGAGCTGATCGTCAGCGAACTCGGCAGCAACGCCCTCACCCACACCGCAAGCGGCACCCCCTACGGCACCTTCCAGCTCACGCTGTCCCTCTCACCCCGCACCGTCGCGATCTCCGTCACCGACGAGGGAGGCCACCCCGAAGAACCCCGCCACACGGAAGCCGACCCGGACGACACCCACGGCCGCGGATTAACCATCGTCATGGCACTCGCCCGCCGCCTGGACATCACCGGCAGCCAGCACGGCCGCACCGTCACCGCCCAGCTCGTAGCACCCGAGCAGGCAGGAGCCACGACATGCTGAGGCCCCTGCTACGACCCGGCTACTGGTGCGAATGCTGGACGCGCTCACCAGCCACAGGACCCCGCTCCGTCCTGCTCGCCTCCATCGAAACCAACAGCCCGAGCGAGGCCACCCGATGGATCCGCGTCACCGTGCGAACCATCGCCTCAGCACTCGACCGGGAAGCAGCCCACCAGGCATGGGACTGGGTCACCTACGGCCACAAAGAGGCCGAAGACGCCCTGGCCAACGGGCAAGCAGCCACTTTCGCCCTCACCCAGCACGACACCCACATCGAATGGATCCTCCGGCCGGTCATCTTCCTACCCCTCGCCCACCGCGAGTCCCGACGCCTTCCGGCATGCGCCGAACAGTTCACCTGCCCCACCACACACAAGATCGCCCGACACCAGGCCAACGGCTACTGAGTTACAACCTTCTCTACAGGTTCAAGGCGGCTCGCTCCGCTCCCCGCGCGCGGCCCGGCCCCCGGCCGGGCCTGCGCTCCTGTCTCCGCCCCGCTCCACCCCGGCCGCCGCCCGTGCCGCGCACACAGCAATCAGCCGCTTGACCTTAGAGATTGATGCCTCCGGCGGGGGCGCTCAGGCTCCGGGATGGACGGGGCTCCGTTCGCGAGTGCGGGCCAACGGTGGCGTGCGCGGGGAGCTCCCATCCCGTCTGCCGTCGACCCAGGCAGAGCCGAGCAGACGCGGCCCCTGGCGTCCAGGTCGTTCGTACAGTGGCGCGCTCCACCTGGACGCCAGGGGCCGCGCCCGCTCCACGGTGTGTGGGTCGACGGCAGACGGGATGGGAGCTGGGGAGAGTGGTGGGCTGGTGCAGGAGTGCAAATGCCGCATGGCCCCGGACTCAGTAAGGTCCGGGGCCATGCGGTTCGCCAGCTCAGGCAGGAAGCAGCAGCCCAGCTGCGGAGCCTTCTACGACCGCCACGGCCACCTTCAAGACGACCTTAATTGACTTTCGAATTTTGCCCATAACGCTCTCCTTCCGCCCGGCGGAGGCTGCCTGGTTCCCTGACGTGGTGTTTCCTAGGACAGGAATAATGAACCTGATTGCCAAAGCGGCCGAAACGAGTACGAGGAAGGACGCAAGAGGAATCGAACCCCAAGCCCCTGCCCCTAGTCTCAACTGGCGACCACAAGATGATATCAGATCGAGCCGCCAAATTCAGGGATGGATTTTGACAGCGACCCACTACTTGACTACAGACAAGTGCCCGTGCAGAGCAGACCCCCTCTGGCAACCAGCGCACGGCCCCTGACCATGCCCGACCCCAAACCGGGCAGGCCACCGACCAAACCCGCTCCACCGACAGCTGCAATCCGTCACCTCATTCGCGCGGGTACCGCGATCTCGCCTTGGAGGCCGACGTTTTGGGTCGACAATCGATTACACAGCAGTCAATATCTGGCAGAGTCGGATCGGAGTCTATTACTTCCGCCAGCAACCTATAGACGTCTTCCTTTTCTCGACTATGACACATGACCACATAAGTACCCCGGCCCGCTCCAGCCGACTCCATGTAATTTGGAAGTTGAACCGCTAGCCCGTGCCTTATTTCTTCCTTCTTGTCATCTTTCTTGAATTCGATGATATTTACCGAATCGTTCAATCTGAGCGTAAAATCAGTAGGCCCGGATCCGTGGTCCGCATTCGGCTCAACATGTATACCGAGCGCCCCGAATGGAAGCTGCGAGAAAAGCCTGAACATGCCTTGATGATGCGACTCATGCAAGGGGCGACCATCCCGCCCATAGAGGAGCTTCCAGGCTCCCTGCCTACCCACCGCAGCTGCGAAGCTCTCCATGACGTCACCGATGACTTCAGCAAGCGCTTCTGCGTCAGGCATGTCGAGACGCATCTTGAAGCGTGACGCCCATGGTTTGTTGTAAACCATCTGCGACAGGTCTCCGCCTTGAGTCACGTCAAAGATCCTAGGAACGTCAAGCCCCCGCGAGAAGAACGCAAACGGATCGCGGTACCCAGCGACCACTAGGTCGAATTTTTCACTCGTCAGCAGTCGCCCTACAACAAATGAGACGTCGTCGTCTCCTGACATATTAACGGAAGCAGAATTAGTAATCCGGCAGTCATGCCGCACCACACCCACGACCGTTTTCCCACTAGCGAGTTTGATCTCTGCTCTGCCAGAGTGGGCATCCCGAGGATGATATCTAGTAACTCCGGAATGAACAAACCAGTCGCCCGGACCGAGAGACGACTCCGAGATTTCCACAAGCCCGAGTCCGCGAATCAGGTCGGCAACCACATCGCCTACAAAATCCGCTTTCCGAAGCCCCCCACTATCCATGGCGCCGACTGCATTCCAAATGTTTTGGAAAATGGCTCGACTTACCGGCTTGAGCATGCTCTGTAGTACGTTTGGCCTTACGTAATAGGCTTGCAAGGAAAGATTCGGGTCATCTTTCGCAGGTGTCTCATTCCAGGCCATTTATCCCCCTCTACGCTCTCCCCTTGATGCGGGAAAAGGATACTCGAAGGTGAGACCGACCACAGGGCGTCGGGCTTTGACTACTGCCAAATAGGCCCAGCCCAACCTGAGGCCGGCCTGGCCTGTGATCGAACTTGCAAGGCGTTGATCACCGTTAGACGGCCGTGCCAGATGCGTGCCAGAACGAGCGGCAAACCATAGTCAACGCGGGCTACCAGGAGCCCAAATCCAAGATCGCATCCAGCGCCATTCACGCAGGTCAGCGCAACGATCGGCCGCAAGCAACCCGTGATTCCCAAGCTCAGAGCGCGAGTTCGATTCCCGTCACCCGCTCCACAAAGAACCCCCAGGCTCCCTTGCAGCGCCTTGCGGTCGTCGATCCGCTACCAGCCCGGATGCCGGTAGCGGCGTTCGTGCCTGGGCAGGAGCGGTTCGATCACCGCTCACAGCTCGTCACTGATCTCCCACGGCTTCGGCCGAGCCATCCTCACCCCGAGGAACGAGGTCACCGGCCCTCCACCGTGCCACATGAAGATCATTCTGCAAGGGCTCG
>NZ_JANIIC010000068.1 GCF_024519315.1 Streptomyces malaysiensis subsp. samsunensis
GCAGCCGAACGTGCGCGACAGCTCAGCCGCCTGCTCGTCCGTGGGGTAAAAGCGGTACCTGAAAGCCCGCTCGACCTGCCGCGTCATGCCTCACATCCCATCAGTTTCGGTGTAAGTACGGGTATCGGCCGATGATCGGTAGACGCCGGTCCGCCTTGGCGGCGAACCGGCTTTCCTGCCCTGCTCCGCAGGAGCTTCGTTCCCTCCCCGCCCCAAAGGACGGGATATCCACGAAGGAAGGCCTCGATGAAGATCGTCGACGCGAAGGTCGTCGTCACCAGTCCGGGACGCAACTTCGTCACGCTGAAGGTGACGACCGACGAGGGCCTCACCGGCCTGGGGGACGCCACGCTCAACGGGCGCGAACTCGCCGTGGTGAGCTACCTGGAGGACCATGTCGTACCGCTGCTCATAGGGCTGGACGCGCACCGGATCGAGGACACCTGGCAGTCGCTGTACCGGGGGGCCTACTGGCGCCGTGGCCCGGTCACGATGGCCGCGATCGCCGCCGTCGACGTGGCGCTGTGGGACATCAAGGCGAAGGCGGCCGGGCTGCCGCTGTACCAGCTTCTCGGCGGGGCGAGCCGTGACCGTATCCGCACCTACGGCCACGCGGAGGGCCGGGACCTCCCCGAGCTCCTCGACTCGGTGCGCGCCCGGCTGAGCCAGGGCTTCCCGGCGATCCGGATCCAGACCGGCATTCCCGGCCTCACCTCGGTGTACGGCGTGCACACCACGGACACCGACGACAAGCCCGTACCGCACCAGGGGGCGAAGCCCCTCGTCGAGGACTGGGACACCGAGGCGTACCTGCGCCACATTCCGCGGGTCTTCGAGGCGGTACGGGCCGAGTTCGGGCCGGAACTGGCGCTGCTCCACGACGCTCACCACCGGCTGACACCGATCCAGGCCGCGCGACTGGGCCAGGAGCTGGAGCCGTACCGCCCGTTCTGGCTGGAGGACTGCACGCCCGCGGAGAACCAGGAGGCGCTGCGACTGGTGCGGCGGCACACCAGCGTGCCGCTCGCCATCGGCGAGGTCTTCAACACCGTCCACGACTACCAGACCCTCATCACCGAGCAGCTGATCGACTATGTGCGCTCCGCCGTCACCCACTTCGGCGGTGTCACTCCGCTGCGCAAGCTCTTCGACTTCGCGGCCCAGTACCAGATCAAGAGCGGCATCCACGGGCCGGAGGACATCTCGCCCGTCGGCATGGCCGCGGCCGTCCATCTCGATCTGGCGGTCCACAACTTCGGCATCCAGGAGCACTCGGGGCACAACGCCCTGACACGGGAGGTCTTCCGGCACGCCTACACCTTCACCGACGGCCATCTGCACCCGGGCGAGGCGGCGGGTATCGGGGTGGAACTGGATGAGGACCTGGCCGCGGCCCACCCCTACCGGCAGGCGTATCTGCCGGTGAACCGGCTCCACGACGGTACGGTCCACGACTGGTGACCGGCCGCGGATGACGGGGCGCCGTCAGGCCCGCCCGACGCGCCGTGGTGTGTGGGGCGGGCAGCGGCCCGGCAGGACCCTCGGTCGCGCCGGCGGAACGCGGGACGGGCTGTCGCGCGTCGCCATCGGCGTTTACGGTGAGGCACGTGACGCTGAGCGCGAGATCCCTGCTGCCGGTCAACCTCACCCTCGGCGTGCTGTTGACCGTGCTGCTGGCCGTGGCCGCGGGGGTCGCCTACTGGTTCGGTCTGTCCCCCAGCCCCTCCGCCAACCGCCCGCGGGAGATCGTGGTCTCGGGCGTGCGCGCGGCAGCGCAGCTCGCCGCCGTGTCCCTGGTCATCACCTGGGCGGTCACCAACATGGCGGGTCTGGCGGCGTTCCTGGTCGTGATGTTCGGCGTCGCCGTGCGCACGGCGGGCCGACGGCTGACCAGCAACCGCACCTGGTGGCTGACCGCCGCGCCGATCGCCGCCGGTGTCGTTCCCACGGTGGCCGCGCTGCTGCTGACCGGGCTGGTTCCCGCGAAGGGCCTTGCGCTCATCCCCATCAGCGGCATCCTCATCGGCGGCGCCCTGACGGTGACGGTGCTCGCGGGCCGACGCGCCCTCGACGAGCTGGAACTTCGCCGCGGCGAGGTCGAGGCGGCGATGGCCCTGGGCTTCCTCGACCGGGACGCGCGCATGGAGATCGCACGGCCGGTCGCCTCCGACGCGCTGCTGCCGGGGCTGGACCAGACGCGCACCGTCGGGCTGGTGACGCTCCCCGGGGCATTCGTGGGCATGCTGCTGGGCGGGGCGAGTCCGCTCATGGCCGGTGCCGTTCAGCTGTTCGTCCTGATCGCCTTGATGGCGGTCCAGGCCATCGCGGTCGCCGTGACCGTCGAACTCATCGCCCGGCATCGTCTGTTCCGCCCCGGACGGCGGGCGGCCTGACATCCACGAGGGGTGTGAGTCCGCGACGGTCCTCCGCGGGCCGGTGGTCGGACGACGCGGCCGTGGACGACCGTCTGCGAAAATGAACGCCATGACGGAGCAGCATGGCGACCGCCGCCCGGCCGGGGAACTGGAAGCCAGCGTCCTGGCGGCGCAGCATGAACTCCAGCAGTCCGAACTCGCGCGGTGTCGGCTCCAGGCGCTCCTCGCCCCGGCCGCAGCGGTGGGCGGCCGGGTCCAGCCAGAGATCGCCCGCACGGAGCACCGGCGACCGCTGCGGGGCGCTGCGGCGCAGCAGCGCGCGGATCCGGGCCAGCAGCACCACGAACGAGAACGGCTTCGTCAGATAGTCGTCCGCGCCGAGATCGAGGGCGTCCGCCTCGTCGTACTCCCCGTCCTTGGCCGTGAGCACCAGCACGGGGGTGGTGATGCCCGCGGCGCGCAGGCCGTGGGCCTTCTCATGAGGCGCCGGGGCCGCGCGACCAGCCGTTTCGTGTGCCTGGGCTCGCGCGGGGCCTGATCGGCCCGGCGCGAGCGGTTCAGGGCCGGCTGAGCAGGTTCAGGGTGTTGGTCGCGTCGTCGACGAAGTAGACCCGGTCGGGGTCCTCCGCGATGGCGAGCCCGAACAGCGCGCCCGCTCCCGGCGGGCTGCCGCTGGTGTCGAGCGTGCGCACGGCCACCTGGACGCCACGCGGGGTGGTCTCCACGATGTTGCCGTCGCCGCCGTTGACGGTGAGGATGTTGCCCTTCGGGGTGATCGCCATCCCGAGCGGGCCGTTGAGGTGCTGGTCGGTGCTGACCACCTTGCCGATGCCGGCGCTGGTGCGCCGGGTCGGCGCGTCCGGGATCGCGGTGATGCGGTTGTCGACGGTGTCCGCCACATAGAGCGTCCCGTCCCGCAGGCCGACACCCGTCGGCCCGATCACGAGGGCCGCCGGGTCTGTCTTCTGGGCGAAGCCCGAACCGATCACGGTCGTGGCGACCCGGGTCGGCGGCCGGTCGTCGTGGGTGCGCAGGGTGATCCGCAGCACGGTGCCGCGTCGCACGATGTCGCCGCCGCCGGCGACCGTGCCGTTGAGCACGTTGGTGACGAACAGATCGGTTTTGTCGCCGCTGCTCTTCGCGGTCATGTCCCAGGGACCGTTGATCCCCTGGCCGCTGAAGGTCTCCCGGACCTTTCCATGGCTGTCCAGCACGAGCAGACACCCGGCCTGCGCCGTGGCGGATGTGCCGTCGGCCGTGGGCAGACTGCCCACCACCACCCGGCCGCCCGGCAGGATGGACGGCGCGGTGGTCAGCCCCACGCCTCCCGGGCACGGCCCCGGCAGCCGCCACCGCGAGACGCGAAGCGGAAACAAGCCTCATCAGGGTGATACCTCCTCAGCGCCGTACGGCCGTCGTGCGGCTCCGCGGCGGTCACAGAGAGTTGCCACCCATCGCATAATCCGACTCCATCATGCGGCGCACGTCAGGCGGAGCCGGATGGGGCGGATGGGGTTTTCGGCGGGTGCGGGGTACCCGCGGCGGATGGAGCGCCGCCCGGCGGCGGGGTGCTTCCCCCCTTCGGAATACCCCCCGGGGTACTCCTGTTAGGGTGAGTGCCAGATACCCCCGGGGGTACATAGCTCGCTCGAGAGGAGAGTCGTAGTCGTGTTCTTCGTCGACACCCTGGAAATCGAGGGTCTGGGCAACCGCAGCTATCTGGCCGGTGGCCCCGGCGCCGCGCTGGTGGTGGATCCGCCCCGTGATATCGAGCAGGTCATCGCCGCGGCGGCGCGGCGCGGGGTGCGTATCGCCCTCGTGGGCGAGACCCATCTGCACAACGACTACGTCACCGGCGGTCTGGAGCTGGCCCGTGTGACCGGGGCCCGCTACCTGGTGCCCACCGGGGCATCGGTCGCCTTCGCCCGCACTCCGGTCGCCGACGGCGACACCTTCCCGGTGGACGAGCACCTGGTGCTGCGGGCGATCGCCACCCCCGGTCACACCCCGCACCACACCTCCTATGTGCTGGAGGCGGACGGCCGGGCCGTGGCGGCGTTCACCGGCGGGTCGCTGCTGATCGGCGCCGTGGGCCGGCCGGATCTGGTCGAGCCACGGCTGACCGAGCGGCTGGCCCGCGCGCAGCACGCTTCGGCCCACCGTCTGGCCGAGGAGCTGGATGACGAGGTCCCGGTGCTGCCCACCCACGGGTTCGGCAGTTTCTGCTCCTCCTCCCAGGCGGAGGGGAACGCCACCACCATCGGTCAGGAGCGCGGGACCAACCACGCGCTGACCCGGGACGTGGACACCTTCGTCGCCGAGATGCTCGCGGGGCTCGACGATGTGCCTGCCTACTACGCGCACATGGGCCCGGCCAACGCCGCCGGCCCCGCGCCGGTCGACCTCACCCCGCCCGTGCCCGCGGACGCCAAGGAGATCGCCGACCGGCTGGCCGCGGGGGAGTGGGTGGTGGACCTGCGCGGCCGGGTCGCCTTCGCCCAGGGACATGTGGCCGGATCGTTCAACTTCGAGGGCGAGGGCCAGCTCGCCACCTATCTGGCCTGGCTGATCCCATGGGGCAAGCCGGTCACCCTGCTGGCCGGGACGCCCGGGGAGATCACCTCCGCGCAGCGGGAGCTGGCCCGGGTCGGCATCGACCGCCCGGCCGCCGCCGCCACCGGCGACCCGGCCGGCTGGGTCCGCACGGGCGAGGATCTCGTCTCCTTCCCGCGAGCCCGCTTCGCCGACCTCGCCGAGGTGCGAGAGCGCGGCGAGCGGGTGGTGGTGCTGGACGTGCGGCGCGATGCCGAGCGTGCGGAAGGGTACGTGAACGGCTCGGTCCACATCCCGATCCACCAACTCCCCGGCCGCATCGGCGAGGTGCCCGACGGGGTGGTGTGGGTGCACTGCGCCGGTGGGATGCGCGCGGCGATCGCCGCCTCCCTGCTCGATGCCGCCGGACGCGATGTGGTCGCCGTCGACGACGGTTTCACCGCCGCCACCGCGGCGGGCCTCACCCTCACCTGGCCCGACCACGCCGGCTGAACGACCTACCCCGTACCTCGCACCACCCGCACGGAGTGATCAAACCCGATGTTCCCGCTTCTTCGCCGTGGCCCCGCCCGGCTCACCGCACGGCAGGTCCACCGGCGGACCGGTGACGCGCGGGCGGTTCCGCTGGATGTCCGCGAGCTGCCGCGGCGGCTGACCGGGCACGCGCCCGGTGCGCCGCACCCGCCGCTGAGCCGTCCGCGGGCGGGGGCGGCTCCTCCCCGGGCCGCGCAGGGCGGGCCCGTGGTCACGGTCCGCCGCTCCGGGAGCTGCTCCCGCACGGCCACCGGCTTCATCGCCGCCCGCGGTGCGGCGGCCACCGATGTCGTGGGCGGTACGACCGCCCGGACCCGCGAGGGCCTGCCGGTCACCGCCGGCAGCGGCGGCATAGCGTGAGCGCGCTGGTCCTGGCCCTGGCCGCCGGTGCCGTGGTCGGGCTCGCGCTCGGCGCGCTCGGCGGGGGCGGCAGCGTCCTGGCGGTGCCCGCGCTGATCTACCTCCTCGGCTTCACCCCGGCCGCCGCCACCACCGCGAGCCTGATCATCGTCACCGCCACCTCGATCACCGCCCTGTACGCCCATGCCCGTACCGGCGCCGTGCGCTGGCGGGCCGGCGCCCTCTTCGCCGCGGCCGGGTTGCTGCCCGCCGCCGCGGCCGGCGCCGCGGCCGCCCGGCTGCCCCAGCCGGTGCTGACCGCCGCGTTCGCCGCCGTCGCCGCCCTCGCCGCCGTACGCATGCTGCGCCCCGGCCCGGCGGACAGCGGCCCGGCGGTCGGCGACCGGGCGGTGGCGGTACGGCCGGTGAAGGTCGCGGGCACCGGTGCGGGGCTGGGGGCGCTGACCGGACTGCTCGGCGTCGGCGGGGGCTTCCTCACCGTCCCCGCCCTGGTCACGGTGGCCGCGTTCGAGATGCGGGCGGCCGTCGGCACCAGCCTGCTGGTCATCGCGGCGAACTCGCTCGCCTCGCTGGCCACCCGCGGCGCCACCACGGCAGGCGTCGACTGGGGGCTGATCGCCCCCTTCACCGGGGCCGCGATCCTCGGTGCCTGGGACGGCAAGCGGCTGGCCGCCAGGGTCGGCGGCACCCGGCTGAAGCGCACGTTCGCGATCCTGCTGCTGGCCGTCGCCGCCTTCATGCTGGTCGACGCCGTGGCCTGAGCCGAGCGGCGCGTACCCGGCCCCGGCCGCTCAGGCCAGTGACAGGAACAGCTTCTCCAGCCGGGCGCGCATCTGCTCCCGGTCCTCCGAGGCGGCCATGTCCGCATCGGTCAGGCAGTGCTGAAGACCGGTGGCGATGATCGCGAAACCCGCCTTGTCCAGGGCCCGTGAGGCGGCCGCAAGCTGGGTCACCACGTCCTCGCAGTCCCGTCCCTCCTCGATCATCTTGATCACACCGGCGATCTGGCCCTGCGCCCTGCGCAGCCGGTTGACCACGGTCTTCAGTTCCTCAGCAGCCATCGCCAATTCCACAGCCCGCACTCCTTCACAGATACCCCCTTGGGTATCTTACCGTTGTGAGCAACCCCTGAAGAGCAAAGGAAAGTCCCCCGTGACACCCACCGCCTCTCTCACCTCCCTCACCGCCGCCCAGGTCCATGCCCGCCTCGCCGAGTTGACCGTCATCGACGTCCGTACCCCCGGTGAGTACGCCTCCGGCCATCTGCCCGGTGCCCACAACATCCCCCTGGACCACCTCGATTCGGCCCTGCCCGCCCTGGAGGCCGCCGCCGGTCGGGGCGACCTCCTCCTCGTGTGCGCCTCCGGCACCCGCTCCTCCCAGGCCCGCGAGCGCCTGGCCCAATACGGCATTGCCGCCGCCGACCTCACCGGCGGCACCAACGGCTGGATACAACTCGGCCACGACGTGCTGCGCCCCGCCGGCGCCCGCGCCGTCTGGGCGATGGAGCGCCAGGTACGCCTCGCCGCCGGATCCCTCGTCCTGGCCGGTCTGCTCACCGGCCGGCGCCGGCCCGCCGCCCGCTGGCTGGCCGCGGGCGTCGCCGGCGGCCTGGTGTTCTCCGCCCTCACCGATACCTGTGGCATGGCCAAGGTCCTCGCCAAGCTGCCCCACAACCGGCCGCGGGCCGCCGACCTCGACGCCACCCTCGCCGCCCTGAGCGGCTGACACCGACGGCCCGCGCGGAGCTGCCCGGTGGGGAAGCGATGCAGGTCATGGCCGAAGTTTGCATGCTCCCGATGGCCGATGGCATCACTCTGGTCCGCCGGAGGTGACCGCCACCGGGTCGGGCCGGCCCGACCGGCCCGACCGGCCCGACCCCGGTGTGCCGCGCTCAATCAAGGAGGCCCGTGGGGGCCGGTGCCCGGTCGGCGATGAGATCCGGCGCGATGAGCCGGGCCGTCGTGCGGGTAGCAGCGCACTTCCGGCAGATGGTGGGCGACCTCGGCCCGTTCGGCCGGTTGGTCGTCGATGAAGGCGATGGTGGCGGGGGCGAAGTTCAGCCGCTCGGCGATCCGGCCTACCGCGTCCGACTTGCGCCCCCAGCCGATCTCCGGCAGGACGAAGTAGTCGGCGACGCCGAGCGCCTCCAGCCGTGCCCGGGCGAGGTCGTGGTCGTTGCGGCTGGACACCGACTGGAGTATGCCCCGGGTGTCCAGGCCGACGATCACCTCCCGGACCACGGTGGCAGTGGTCGCGATGGCCGACAGGTCGCTGCCCGCCTGGGGTTCGCTGAAGGCCACGGCCGCCGTTCCGCCCGAGGCGAGCCGCGGCAGCAGATCCGCCGTCTGTTCCGGGTCACCGAGCCGTTCCACGGTCCACGCGGCCATGCCCCGCGAGGTCATGACGCTCCGCGGCGAGCCGCACAGACTGCGCCGACCAGTTCGGTGACGGCCGCGGCCGCCGGGGCGACGGGTTCACGCGCCGGAGCCGCCGGGGGTGGGCTGCCGGAGCCGTTCGACCAGCGCGGCCATCCGCCGCACGGTGCGGAAGTTCTCCATCCGCAGATCGGCGCCGCGGATGGCGATGCCGTACGACTTCTCCAGATGCACCACCAGCTCCATGGCGAAGAGCGAGGACAGCCCACCGGAGCCGAAGACATCCGCGTCGGTCGCCCAGGTCGTCCCCGTACGCTTCGTCAGGTACCCCAGCATTTCCGTCTGGACGGCGCTGGATTCCGGCACCGGCTGGTCGGATGACGTGGTCATGCCTGTTCTCCCTCGTACTCGTAGAAGCCGCGCCCGCTCTTGCGGCCCAGGTGGCCGGCGCGCACCAGCTCCAGCAGCAAGCCGCAGGGGCGGCACCCTTCGTCGGTGACGAGAGCGCCGGGGACGGCCTCGTCCGGCAGCGCACCCATCAGCCGCGCCATCCGTACCTGGTGGTCGATCTTGGCCGGGGCCTCGTCCAGCCGCCGCCGGTCCGGGTCGATCAGCGACACCGCGATCCCGTGCCCGACCGCCGGCGCGGCGATGCCCGAGCCCATCACCCCCGCTCCGAGCACCGCCAATCGTCGCCCGGCGCCGGGCGTACCGTTCTCCGCTGCCATGCCGCCTCTCTTCGGGTCCCGGCCCGGCCGGCCGGGCCGGGCCACGTCGAACACGGTGCTCGCCGGAGACGGCGGCCCGGGAGCTGAGCGAGCGCTCCCGGGCCGCCGTCGCCGGTGGTCACTCCTCCGAGCGGCTCGCGCCGGCCCGGGGAGGCCGCGGTGGCATGAGATCGCCCGTGGGCTCCGTGTAGAACTGCTGCGCCCACTGCCGGTACCGGCCGATCGGACCGTCGCCCTTGGCCAGCTTCGGGTGCTCGACATGCTCCTGGTAGTGCCACATCAGCAGGTCCGCGCCGGTGTCGACGCTCGCCACCCGCTGGAGGACGGCGCTGAGCAGCCGGGCGACGGGCATGGCCGCCGCGCGCCCCACCGTCCCGGGCACGCCGGGGATGCCGTTCAGCTCCAGCTTCGTACCGAACCGGAGCTGGATGCGCCCCGGTCCGGTGGGGGTCGCGTGGAGCATCACATGGAGGGTGCCCGCGCCCTTGGGCAGCACCGTGCGTGCCGCGATGGTGGCCAGGCCGATCACCGTGAGCGTGTAGGACTGGCGGAACCCGCGCATCATGGTGCCGCGGGCGGTCGCGGTGACGGTGCTGGTCGGTTCCCCGGTCACCGGAGTGCCCTCGATGTCGAGACCCTTGAGGCCGTGCAACGCCGGCAGATGACCCCAGTCGAAGGCGTTCTCGATGACGTCCTGCGGATGACCGGCGATGTCGAAGGTGTCGTGGCTGAACGGTTGCCGGTCGTCCATGGGGAAGGCCGGGACCTCCCACTGCGGGGGCACGCCGAGGGCGTGCCACCACACGTAGATCGAGCCGTTGGCCTCGCACACCGGGTACTGCGCCAGCGACGCCTTCGGCGGTGGTTTGTCGTACCCCGTGCGCACACAGGTACCGCCCGGGTCGAACGCGAACCGGTGGAAGGGGCAGACGATGTCCTCGCCCTCGACCGATCCGCCGACCCCGAGATGCGCCCCCAGATGCGGGCACCGGGGCCGGACGGCCCGCAGCACGCCCCTGGTCGTCCGGTAGAGCACGACCTCCGTGCCCGCGAGCGGACGGGTGGTGACGGATCCGGGCCGCACCTCGTCGCCGAAGGCCAGGCAGAACCAGCCGTTCGGGTAGGGGAGGGAGGGAGTGCGCAGGCTGTCGGCCGGGGCCGCACCGGGCAGGCGGACCCTCCGGGCGTTGAGAAGCTGCTTCACCAGGGGCTTCAGGTGAGGCTTCACGGCATCACTCCTAGTGCTTCACCGGGCAGGCGCCGGCGCCCGGCGGCGTGGATGGCTGGGACGGTGTGGACTGCGGCGTGGCCGTGTGCAGTTCGGCGTCGTCGGTTCCGCTCGGCCGCCGCTCGCTGAGCCGCAGGCGCAGCCCGCGCGAACTCAGGCTGGTCTCCACCTTGGGCTTGAACGGCTGGTCGCCGACGGGGGTCAGCTCCCAGTGGGCGACGATCGCGGTGAGGGCCAGGACGGCCTCGGTGAGGGCGAACTGGTCCCCGATGCACTTGCGCGCGCCGGCGCCGAACGGGATGTAGGTGGCCCGGTCGGGCTGAGCGCCGAGCCAGCGGTCCGGGTCGAACCGGTCGGGGTCGGGGTAGAGGTCGGGCCTGCGGTGCAGGAGGTACGGGCTGAGCACGATGGTGCTGCCGCCCTTGAGCCGTACCCCGCCGAGCTCGGTGTCCTGCCGGACCGCGCGGGTCATCATCCAGGCGGGCGGATACAGCCGCAGCGTCTCGGTCACCACCCGGGCGGCCAGGTCGAGCGAGGGCAGATGGGCGGCATCGACCTTCCCACCGGCCAGGACCTGATGGGTCTCGGCCCGGAGCCGGTGCTGGACGTCCGGGTTGGTGGCGAGCAGATGCAGCGCCCAGGCCAGGGTGATGGCCGTGGTCTCCATCCCGCCGAGGAAGAACGTGAGGGCCTCGTCCGCGAGTTCGGTGTCGCTCAGTTGCTTCTGGCCGTCCTCGCTCTCCTCGTCGACCGCGGCGACCAGCGTGGACAGCAGGTCGGCATGGTCGGTCGGATCGGCACGCCGCTCGGCGATGATCTCCGCGATGGTGGCCGCCAGCCGGTTACGGGCGTGGTCGTACCGCCGCTTCTGCGGAGTCGGCACCCGGCGCAGCAGGGCCGGTGTCATCATCCGGCGGAAGAACGCGCTCACGATGGTGGCGGTGTCGGCCAGGGCCCGCCGCATGGTCTCCGCCGGCAGCGAGCCGCTGAACATCGTCTCCATGGTGGCCCGCGTCGTCAGCGTCATCATTTCCTGGGTGATGTCCAGGACGTCGCCATCGCGCCAGGAGTCCGCCTTCAGCTCGGCCGCCCGGGCGAACACCGCCCCGTACCCGGGGAGCCGGGTGGGGTGGAACGACGGCTGGCACAGCCGCCGCTGCCGCCGGTGCAGGGGGTACGGGCAGGTGGACAGGCCGTCGCCGATGACCTCGCGGATCCGATCGTAGATCGGGCCGCCCTTGTCGAAGACACGGTCGTTCAGGAACACCTGCCGGGTCAGGTCCGGATGGCAGATCAGCATGGCGGTGGTCGGGCCCAGCCGGACGCGGACCATCTCGCGGTACTCGGACAGGGACATGATGAACGCCAGCGGATCGCGGAGCAGGGGCAGCGCATGGCCCAGCAGCGGCAGGGCCCGCGGAGCCAGCGGAACCGACGCGGCGGTCGCCGTATTCGTGTCCGTCATGGACAACCTCCTTCTGTTTGTGCGCGACCGGCCGGTGCCGCGGCGACGGGATCGCGGGTGACCTCGAGCAGCGCGGTGGTCCAGCGGAAGCCGACCCCGAAACTCAGGACGAGGACGCGTTCCCCGGCCCGCAGCGTGCCGGAGCGGAACGTCCGGTCGAGGGCGAGCAGGACATCGGACGGGCCGGCGTGGCCGATGTGCCGGCCGTAGGTCCAGCTGGTGTCGTCGGCACGGAGGCCGAGCGGTGAGCCGGTGAGCAGCATGTCGAGCACGACCGAACCGATCGCGATGGGCACCACGTGCGCGATGTCCGCCGGTTTCACGGCGGCCTCGTCGAGGACGGTCTCGATACAGCGGTGGGTGGCCCGTTGCAGCACGTCGATATGGGGCATGAACCCGGTCTCCTCGACGGGGAACCGCCGGGCGGCACCGGTGTAGCCCTCCCTGGCCCGGGTCTGCGCCTCCAGCTGCGGCTCCGTGACATGGGCGGTCGCCACCAGGCGGGCGAAGCCCGTCCCCCGGGTGAGGACGGCGGCGGCGCCGGCGTCACCGGCCACATAACCCATCTCCCGGGAATAGCCCCACCGTTCGTCCGGGAACCGGACACCGGTCGTGACCAGCGTGGCCTTCGCATCCGGCCGGGCCGTGAGATGTTCGGCCGCGGCGACGAGCGCGGCGGCCCCGCCGTCACTGGCGGCACCGACCTCGACCCCGGCGGTGTCCTTTCCGCCGAGCACCCGCATCAGATAGGCCGTGGGCGTGTAGTGGTCCCCGTCCTGGAAACCGGCGTGCACGAGCAGACTCAGATCGGAGCTGGCGACATCCGCGTGGCGCAGCGCCTTGAGACCGGCGCGGGCCGCCATCTGCGTCGCGGTGTTGTCCTTCGAGACGGCGGCCGAGGTGAATCCGTTGAGCGCCAGAATGGAGGGCTGCCCGGCGCCCGGTCCGCCCCGCGGCTTGTGCTCGGGCCTGATGGGGGGTACCCACGCTCCGGTCCCGGCGATCGTGATGTCCTGCCACAACACTGCTGTCTCCTCGGCTGTCACGAAAGGGGCGACTGGGGAACGCGGGCATGCGGCCGGACCAGTTCTCCGCTGTGGTCCAAGGGGTGTGCGGTGACCCCGGTGATGCGGGCCAGCACCCGGCCGTCACCGGTCACGGCGGTCAGGTCCCCGGTGGCGAAGTCGCAGTGCAGCCGGATGGCCGGGTGCTCCGCGCTGAGCCGGCAGTCGTCGCCCGGTCCGCTGAGCTCGACCTCGTCGAGGCCGGCCATCGGGCCGACCAGCGGCGGGTGGTCACCGCGCGGCGGCAGCAGCAACAGGTGCACCATCGCGTCCAGCAGGATCGCCGGCACGGTCATCCCCGCCAGGGCCGGAGCCCAGGCGGCGTGGTCCAGACCGAACCTGGCGCTGTTCCCGTCCGGCCCGCGGGCGTAGTCGCTGGTGCCGGCGAACGGGCCGGTGAGCGAGATCGGCGGGTCGGGGGAGTAGACCGGCATCGTGAAATCGGGCTCGGGGACGTGGGACGAACAGTCGGGCGGCCCGGTGAGCACGGGATAGCGATCCGCCAGCATGACCGTCGTTTCGCACAGCAGGTCGTTGAAGCGCAGCACCTTGCCGTTCTTGCCGATCCGGTGCGCCGTCATTCTGACGGCCACTTCGGCGCCGCCGGGCCTCCGGCTCATGACCCGGGCCTCCACCGCGACGGTGCGCAGCGGTCCGGCGAGCCTGACCGTGATCGACGTCCGGCAGACCAGACCGCGGAACCCGGTGACCACCAGGTCGGGGCAGAGGGTCGCGGCCGCGGCGGCCGCGGCTTCGAGGGTGAACGTGCCGGCCAGCGTGTACTCACCGTTGACGCGGTGGTGGCGCATCCACCGCCCGTCCCGCTCGGCCAGGGTGGCCGGATCCCAGGTCTTGGTGAAGACGGCCCAGTTCTTGCCGCGGTGCAGGACGCCGTCGAGCAGCGGACTGGTCAGCGAGGGATCCGGCGGGGCGGGCGGCGGCGCGTCCGGGGCGGGGATCCGCAAGTCGTCGGAGGAACCGTAGGTGCTGATGCCACGCCGGCCCAGCAGGACCCGTTCCTCCTCCCGGATGAAGAACGCCACCCCACCGGCCGGCGGCCGGGTCACGGCGGAGAGGAACTGCGCGCATCCTTGCGCGGTGCTGATGTAGGCGTCCATCTGGTTGCGTTTGAGGGTCTCCCGCATGGTGACGCTGCTGGCGACGCCGACCTCCCGCCAGCCGCTCCAGAGGATCGCCAACTCCTGGTGGCCGTCCGGTCCGTGCCGCTGGGCCCAGGCGCTCGCGTACGCGAGGTACTCGTTGACGGCGCAGTAGTCGATGTCACCGGGCGCGGGGGCGAGCGTCGCCAGGGTGCTGAAGTTGCACCAGATCCGGGGCGGCCGCCCGGCCAGGGCCCGTTTGAGGTTGCGGTATCCGGTCGCCTTGGTGGCCCGGACCGCCCGGAAATCGGTCAGGGTCTTGGCGTGCAGCGCACGCGACCGCAGATCGAGAACGGTGTTGATGAGCAGGTCGATCTGTCCGTGCCGATCGACGATCTCACCGAGGACGGCGGCGGTGCGCTCGGCGTCGAGGACATCGCACACCCGGTGGTGGACACGGTCCTGGCCGCACAGTTCCGTCAGCCGTCGCACGGTACGGCGTACCTCCAGGCGCCCCTGGGCCCGCTCGTAGGCGGCGCGCAGCTCACCCACCGACGCGCCGGGGCGGCTGCGGTGCTCGGAGGCGATGAACTCGGCCTGCGGCGGCAGCTCGTCGTCGGTTTCCGGCAGTGGGGTGCGGCCGATGACGTACACATGCGGCCGGTCGCTGGTGCGGGCGATGGCGTGGAGGAGCTCGGGGGTGATGCCCCGGGCGCCGCCGAAGGCGACCACGACCGCGCCGGGCGGCAGCGAGGGGGTCCCCGCCGGGGGCGGCTCCGCATGGTCGTCGGCGACGGCCAGGGTGAACCAGTCGCCCCCGCGGCAGGCCAGCGTGTGGGTCGGCACCTGGGCGGTCTCCGCCCGCGCCAGCTGGTCCAGAGCGGTCGCGGCGTCCGGTGCGTCGCTGAGCAGGGTCACTCCGCCGCACTGCGGGACCTCGGCCCGTACGGACCGGACGAGGCCGGTGAACAGCCCGCTCAGCGGGGGCGGCAGATCGTCCGGCACCGCGCCGAGCAGCAGCGCGCCGAGCGAGCCGCCGGCGCGCAGCGCGGGCAGCGCCGCCTGGAGTGTGGTGAACATGAGGTCCTGGAGGTGCTCGAGACGGGTGGCCTCGGCGTCGGTGCCCCCGTCGTCCTCGTCGTCCTGGCCGGGCAGCCGGGACAGGACCCGGATATGGCGCGGGATGAACGGCAGGTCGGCCAGGGCGCCGGGCGCCTCCTCGGGCGCGACGTGGGTGGCGAGGCCCGGCCGCGGTGACCAGACGGCGATGTCCGGGCCGGTGGCGGCCGCGGCGAGATCCGGGGCGTCGGTGATGACGATGGTGCCCGGCGGGATCGACCCCGTGGCCGAGCCGTTCCGCGGCGGGGCCGTCGGAACGAATCGGAAGGTCTGTCGGCGGCCGGTGTCCTGGGCGTCTTCCGGCCCGGACCGGTCGGGCGCGGCCCGCTCCGGCTCGGTGCGCGCCGCCCCCTCCGGCTCGGTGTGTACGGCCCGCGCCACCTCGTCCCGGGCCGGGCCGTGGTGCCGCGGGCCGGCCGGCGGGGTGAACCGGATCAGTGGCGATCCGGCGGCGGCGGGTGTCACGACGGTGTCCGCTCCGGTGGAGAGGGCCTTGAGAACCGTCAGCAGGGCGTCCAGCGACAGGTAGGTGTGTCCGGTGTCGGCCAGCACGGGAAGGGCGTGCGCGAGCGTGGCCGCGGACCCGGGATCGGTGGCGTCGACCACGGTGGAGAGCGAGCCCAGGACGGGCAGGCCGTGCTCCAGCGCGGTGGAGAGCCGGGTGACCGCCAGGACGGCGGCGCCTTCCGCGATGGACCGGCCCTCCGGCACCAGATCGTCGAGGTGGCGGTCCCAGCCGCTGATGGGCCGCTGGCACACCGCGCCGACCAGGGCGAGGTCGCAGGCGCGGTGCCGGAGTTGGCGCAGGGCCACGTCGAGTGCGGTGTGCGCGGAGTCCCGGTGGGCGTAGACGCTGGTGCCCATGCCCTGGAAGTCGTAGTAGTTGGCGGCCCGGCCCGACAGGATGCAGGAGACCGCCCCGGTGAAGTCGTCCTCGTTCAGGTCGCCGGGGATCACCCCCTTGGCCTCGGCCATCCCCTTCGCGAGGTATTCCTTGAGCGTCCGCGCCTGCGCCGGGTCGGGCAGGATGTCGAACGTGGTGGCGCACTCGCCGGCGTGCACCCGCAGCGCGGCCCGGGTGTTGTGCGTGGTCGGCAGGGTCGCCCCCACCACCACCGCCGTGGTGGGCCGCAGGCTGACGCCCGCCTCGCCGAGCTGGTCGAGCAGCGGGCCGAGGGCCTGGAGCATCATCAGATGGGCGGGGTCCATATGCCGCATCGTCAGCGGCGGGATGCGCACCTCACGTGGGGACGGCAGCGGATACGGCATGCCGAAGTCGGCCTCCGGGAGCGGGCCGTCACCCCTCAGCCAGGCCGGAACCTGGGCGGTGTCCAGACCGGGCAGATGGGTGTTCCAGCCCACGACGACCAGTTGCTCCGTGTCCGCGGGAGTGTCCGCGCCCCGCCGCCGCGCGGGGGCGGCCGTCGGCACGCGGTCGGACAGGACCACATGCGCGTCCGCTCCTCCGAGGCCGAACGACGACACCCCGACCACGCGCGGCCGTGTGTCATCCGTCGGCCAGGGCGCGTCCCTGACGGGTACGGTCAGCCGTGCGCCGTCCTCCAGAAGCGGGTGCGGATCGGTGACCACGGGCTGACCTGGGACCGCCCCGCGGTCCAGAGCGACCAGCGCGTGCGCGACCGAGACCAGGCCGGCCAGCACACCGGTGTGCCCGAAGACCTGCTTGTTCGAGGTCAGCAGGCACGCCCGCTTCCGCGGCCCCAACCGGGAGAGCAGCGAACGTAGTTCGATCTCGTCGCCCACCGGTGTGCCGGTGCCGTGTGCCACCACCCAGTCCACGTCGTCGGCCTCGACGCCCGCGTCGGCCCAGGCACGGGCGATCGCCAGCTCCTGTCCGCGGGTGGCCGGAGCGTGGATGCCCTTTCCGCGGCCGTCGGCGGCCAGACCGGTGCCCCGGATGACACCGAGCACCCGGTCGCCGTCCGCCACGGCCCGTGCGTACGACTTCAGGGTGAGCATGATGGAGCCCTCACCGATGAGGGTTCCATCGGCCGCCTTGTCGAACGGGCGTACCCTGCCGCTCATCGAGATGCCCTGGGCCCGGCAGAAGAGGGTGAACCCGATCGGCTCGATCACCGAGGTGCCACCGGCCAGCGCCACGTCACAGGAACCCTCGCGCAGCGCCTTGACCGCCGCGTCCAGGGCGAACAGTCCGCTGGCACAGGCCGCGTCGAGGGTCAGGTGCTGCGAGTCGTCGGGGATCAGCCCGCGCAGCGCGTCGCGGGAGACGGACGCGGGCAGATAAGCCTGCGGGGCCCCGCCGTCGCCGCCGTAGTGCGCGCTGATCGCGTGGTCGGCCAGCTCGGCCAGCCAGTCACCGTCCTGATCGGCGGGGATCGCCTCGCGCACCATGCGCCGGTACTCGTCCCCCAGCACGACACCCTGGGGGCCGAGCCCCGTCTGGTCATGGATACCGGTGGTCGCGGCGAGCCACCGGTCCGTCGGGCGCCGGCCCACCCCTGCCAGGGCCTGGACGGCGCAGTGCCGCAGCCAGCGAGTGGTGCGCGGCCAGCCGGGGTGGCCGACGTTCCCGTCCGGTTCGGCGATCGAGGCGGGGTCGGGGACGAAGCCGTGGACGTACGCGGCCTCGCGAACGTAGAAGGCGTCGGTGTCCTCCCGGGTCGGCGCCCAGAAGTGCTTCAGATCGAAGGCGGACGGCTCGCTGGAGAGCAGGGCGCCCTCCCGCAGCCGGTCCCAGAACTCCGCCGTATTGTTCGCGCCGGGCAGGGCCAGCCCGAGGCCGACCACCGCGACGGCTCCGGGGTCCGCCTCCGCCGCGTGGTCCGGTGCCGGGGCCGGGAGCGGTGTCGACACCGGGGCCGGTGGCGGGGCCGGAGCCGGTGTCGGCGCGGGGGCCTCCGGTGTTCGCTCCGGTGCTGGAGCCGGTGTCTGTACTGGTGTCGGCGCGGAGGTCTCCGGTGTTCGCTCCGGTGCCGGGGTGGCCAACGGAGCCTGTGCCGATGCGGGCATCCGCGGCGCCGGGGCCGCCACCTGCTCCGGTGCGGGCGCGGGCGCCGGGTCGGCAGCCGCGGGTTGTTCGGGGGCGGGGAGGCTCGTCACGGCCGGTGTCGTCACCGCCGCCGCGGGCACCGGTTGGCGCCTGGCGGGCTTGCTCACCTGGTCCGCCAGCCTGCTGTGCAGCCGCAGGCCCTGCATCCCGCCGATGCTGATGCCGCCGTCCGCGACGATGGTCTGCCCGGTGATGAAGCCGGTGTCCTCGTGCAGGAGGTGGACGATCAACCTGGCCGCCTCCGGCGTCGAGAGGGTACGCCGCATCAGCTCGCTGGCCTCGGCCGGGCCACCGGGCGTCGCCGCCGGGGCGTCGAGGTTGACGACGATCTCGCTGGCGACGGAGCCCAGCAGCACGGTGTTGACCCGGATGCCCTGGCCGACCAGCTCGAGTGCCAGATAGCGGACCAGCGACTCCAGGGCCGCCTTGGTGACACCGCCGGGGCCGTAACCCGGAACCGGCTGATGCGCCCCGACGCTGGACAGACAGAGGATGCTCGCGCCGTCTCTTCCCGCCATCAGCTCGGCCGCCCGGCGCGAACAGTGGTAGGCCGCCATCACATTGGTGGACCACGCCCGCTGCCAGTAGGTGTCATCGATGTCGAACAGAGGCAGAAAGGCCCCGCCCGCGGCGTTGTTGATCAGAATGTCCAGGCCGCCGTGCCGCTCCTGGACCAGGTCGAACATCCGGTCGATCTCGCTGGTCTTGGCCACTGAGGCGCGGATGAACTCGCAGCTGTGACCGGCCTGCTCCAGCTCCGCCCGCAGCAGCTTCGCCTGTTCGACCGAGTGGAAGTAGTTGACGATCACGTGGGCCCCGCTCCCCGCCAAGCGGCGAACGATGTCCGCGCCGAGGCTCTTCGCGGCCCCTGTCACAAGTGCGACCCGACCCCGCAGATGCTCGGTGGAGGTCATCGACCGGCAGCCTCCGCTCGGGCGCGTACGACGGTCTCCGCGATCCGGCGCAGCGTGCCGGCGGTCAGCAGGGAGGAATCCGACCGCAGATCGGGCAGGTCGAACCGGTCGGACACCCGCCCGAGGAGGGCGACCTGCTTGAGCGACTCCACACCCAGGTCGGCCTCCAGGCCGTCGTCCTCACCGAGCAGATCCGGCGGGTAGCCCAGGAAGTCGCCGTAGAGCGTCCGCAACTCCGTCAGCACCGTGTCGTAGTCCAGCCCGGCAGGCGACGGCGAGGCGACCGGGGCGACGGCGGCCGGGGCGACGGCCGGGGCGACTGTGGCCGGGGCGGCGACGACGGCCGGAGGGGCCGGGGCGACCGTAACCGGAGCGGCCGGGGGAGCCGGAGCCGCGGGGGCGGCCGGGGCGGAGACAGGGGCCACGTAGGACACCGGGGCCGTGGGCGCGGGCACGGCGGTCCGGGTCAGCAGATCGGCGACGGGGAGTGTCGCGACCGCTCCGGCCGGCGCGGGTTCACTCACCCGTACGACGGGACCATCTCCGTTGCTCGACGGTGCCGCCAGGCGCGAGCGGAACGTACCCACGTCGGTGGAGTCGGCGACCAGCGCCCGGACGGCTTCGACCGGGTCGCTCTCGCTCAGCGGGACGACACACTGCACACCGGGGATCGACGCCTCGACGAACTTGGTGACGACGGGCCACTCCCCGCACTCGACAAAGGCGTCGGCGCCCGCCGCGTGCAGCTCACGGATGGTGTGCAGCATCCGGACCCGGGCGGTGAGCGCTCCGGCGACCAGGTCGACCGGGTCGTCGTCGCCGACATCCCGCCCCATCCATGGGGAGCACACCCTCCAGCGCCCGGCACCGTACGGAACCCGTGGCGCGGTTTCCCGCAGGGCCCGCGCGGCCTGCGCCATCGCCGGAGTATGCGTCGGATGCGGGACGTCGAGCTGGAGACTCGGCCAGCCGAGCGCGTCGGCCACCCGCTCCACATGCTCGATCAACGCCTCGGGGCCGCTGATGACGCTCTGCCGAGGGGCGTTCTCGCAGGCCAGCACCAGGTGCGGATGGTTGATCAGCTCGGCGAGCGACTCCGCCCGGCGGCCGTCCACTCCGACCGCGAGCATCTTTCCGCCCCAGCCCTGCTGGGTCAGTACCTGGGACCGGGCCACGGCCAGACGCGCGGCGTCCTCCACGGACAGATGCCCCGCGGCGGCCAGGGCCCACAGCTCCCCGATGCTCTGCCCGACGATCGCGACGGGTTTGGCGCCCTCGGCGATCAGCATATGGTGCGTCGCGATGCTGACCGCGAAGATTTCCAGATATTGCACCTCGGGGCCGCGCCGGTCGCTGGTCTCATTCTGTTCGACAAGCCGGGTACTGATGTTGGGCAGTCCCATTTCCCGGGCTGCCTTGTCGATGCGGGACAGCGTTTCACGTACGGTCTCGTAACGGTTGTGCAGATCGCACAGGATGCCTCCACGCGGGGCAGCCACCGTACCGGGCATGACAAAGACAGAATCCACCACGTGCATCACCCTCATCTCCGTCCCGACTGCCGGCGATGTTGCATTGGCTCAGCCGGGGCACTGAAACGCCACGACGGCGCGATGAAATCGACGACATACGTCCGCTTGCTTCGCTATATCGGAGCGGCGAGTCCAGCGAAATTCGACCCTGGCCACCATTTGTTGGTGGCCATTCCCGCAAATGCGTGACCCTGAAGAGGATTTTCCTTGTTGAACGGGTTCGCTAGTTAAGGTAACTGCGCTTCTTTCAGGGGGTCAACGATCTTAGGGTCCCAGTTTCGGCCTAAACCGATTCTGTTCAGGACTAGTGAAGTACGTGATGCCGGGCGGCGATTGCGCCCTTGTCGCTCGGTGAGGTCTCGTGTTAACCGCCCCGGGTCAATTGGGCCATCAATATCCGCTATATACCTTTCGCTTCAAGACGATTGAGATGTTTAAACATGATGTGTCCGGGGTTTCGGCCACTTTTCGGTGAACCAATGTGGCTGAGATCGAGTGCTTGTGTGCGCCAATCAGTTCTTCAGCTGTTAGTGCTCCAGCCGGATTTCTTCATTTGTGCAGGTCAATGGCTCGGGTGTGCGGAGTGTGGCGGGCCGGAGTGGGTGTGGGACGGGCCTTTCCGCCGGTCACGGCCGTGACCGGCGATCGCGGTCCGCTATGCGGCGCTGATATTCGCCTCGCCCAGGCGGCGCGCGGTCCGGGCCGCGTCGCGCAGGAGGCCGGAGCTGTCGGCGATGGCGCGCCCGGCACGGACATGGTCATGGCCGGCGACCATGACGGTGTCGATGTGCGAGCGGTCCATCTGGAGGACGACGGTGCTGTAGGGGTCGTGGACCGGCGTCACATCGGGCCGGTCGGCGCGCAGGACGAGGATGTCGGCCTGTTTGCCGGGGGTGAGGGAGCCGGTGCGGTCGGCCAGGGCCAGGCCACGGGCGCCGTCGAGAGTGGCCATGCGCAGGATGTCGCGGACCGTGACCCCTGTGCGGGAGTCATCGGCGTGCTGTGCGTGGCGGCCTGCCTGATAGGCGGCGCGCATCTGGGTGAACATGTCCCCGGCGACGGTGACTTCGACATCGACGCTGAGGCTGACCGGCAGGTTCGGCCGGGCGAGTGCCGGGGCGACCATGGGGTAGCCATGCCCCATGATCATCTCGATCGCGGGGGAGATGGAGATGCTGCCGCCGCTGTCGGCGATGACGGCCAGTTCCTCGGCGCCGAGCCCATTGCCGTGGATGAAGGTGGTGCCGGGCCGCAGGGCGTCGATGTCGCGCAGGTGGGCCGCGGACAGGCGGGAGGAGAAGTGCCGGGCGACGGGCACCTCGAGCTCCCTGGCCAGGGCGGCGTTGGCACGCTCGTCCGCGTCGCTGCCGCCTTCGGCGACCAGGGCCATGGTGACCAGGGCGCCGGTGTCGGCGAGCAACTCGGCGCGGACGCGGCGGGTGTCGTCGGGCAGGACGGTGCCGTGGGCGAGGATGTCGGGGAAGCTCTTGCCGTAGGCGAACACGGCGCGCATCCCCGACTCCTGTAGGGCGGCGACCAGGGCGTCCGTATGCGCGGGGGAGTCCTGGATATTGGAGATGTCCTGGATGGTGGTGATGCCGGACGCGAGGGCGGCGCGGGCGCTGAGCAGGTTGCCGGTGTACAGGTCCCGCGGCGTCATGGCGGGACCGAAGTCGTCGAGGATGTTTTCCATGTACCGCTCGAAGGTGTGGCCGGGGGCGATGCCACGCAGGACGCCCTGCCACATATGGCGGTGGGTGTCGACGAAGCCGGGCAGGATGATGCGGTCGGTGGCATCGACGATCTCCGCCCCCGCGGGGGCCTGGAGGCCGGTGCCGACCTCCAGGATGCGGTCACCTTCGACGATGAGATCGCCGTGTTCGACATCACCCAGTGCGGGATCCATGGTGAGCAGGCGGGCGTTGCGGAAGACGCGGGTGGTCACGGTCGCTCCTCGATGGTTGTGCGGGGGTGTTCGGAAGGCCATGGCTCCGGGCGGCCGCGGGGGCCGGCCCCCGCGCCGACGCCTCCCGACCAGTCTGGGGAGCCCATGCGCCCAAGACCCATGCGGTGGTGGGACGGTGGGACGATGAACGTCAGGAACAGCTGATGCGAGGCTTTGTTCCATGAGCGACGACATCGATCGGAAAATCATCCACGCCCTCCAGATCGATGGGAGAGCCTCGTTCCGGGCGATCGCCGCGATCCTCGGCATCTCACCGCAGACGGTCAACCGCCGGTACGCCGACCTGCGCACCACCGCGTCCCTGCGCGTCCTGGGCCGCACCTACCCCCATGCCGTCGGCGAGGAGGAATGGTTCCTGCGCGTGCGCTGCGCCCCGGGGGCCACCGAGGAGGTGGCACATGCGCTGGCCCGCCACGAGGAGACCGTATGGGCCCATGTCACCTCTGGAGGGACGGAGATCGTCTGCACCACCCGCAACGCGGAGAGCGGCGAACCACTGCTGCTCCGCAACCTCCCCAAAACCCCTCGGGTGACCACCCTCACCGCCCACTGCCTGCTGCACACCTACTTCGGCGGCCCGCAGAGCCCACTCGACAAGGTCGGCCCCCTCACTCCGCAACAGATCGCCGAGCTCACCCTGCCCGGCCACACCGCGGATTCACCCCGGCTCACCCCCGTCGACCACGCCCTTCTCCATGTCCTGCACACCGACGGACGCGCCAGCACAAAGGAATTGGCGCACGCCGCCGGCTGCTCACCCTCCACCGCCCAACGACGTGTGGCGGAGCTCAGACGCCGCGGAGTCCTCTACTTCGACCTGGACTACGACCCCCAGGTCTTCCACCGCCCCCGCGCCGCCATGCTCTGGCTCTCCGTCGCCCCCGCCGCCCTCGACGAGGCCGGAACCACCCTCGCCGGACACCAGCAGGTCTCCTTCGCGGCCTCCACCACCGGCCCCACCAACCTGTACGCGGCCGTCAACTGCGCGGACAGCCGCGAACTGCACACCTACCTCACCGGTCCGATCGCCGCCCTGCCCGGCGTCGCCCAGGTGGAAAGCGCTCCGGTCACCCGCACGCTCAAACGCGCGGGAAGGTGTCTCAGGCCCGGGAGTCCATGAGCGCTTCCACCAGACCCTGCTCGAAGGGTGTGGCAACCGCCGAACACTTCGGCAGGCAGGTGGTCAGACGCGGTCGGCCGCGATCAGCAGGTACTGGAAGGACCCGTCCTTGTAGGAGTTGATGAACGCTTCCTCGATGCCGGTGACCAGCGGGGACGTGGCTCGCAACCCCCAATAGGGCAGGGTCGCGGCGGTGAGGTCGATGACGGCCTGGGGTACGAGGCGGTTGTCGGCCATGGCGCGCAGGTACTCCCGGCGGGAGTGGATGTTGCACTCGAAGTGCGCGTTGATCTGGGAGACCCACTTCGAGGGCTGGCCGTAACGGGGGTTCCAGCAGCCGGTGATGGTCACATAGCGGCCGCCGGCCGCGAGGATACGGGCGTGCTCGGCGAAGAGGTCGTGCAGGTCGACGTACATGCTCGATTCGTTGTTCCACGAGGCCGCGATCTGCCCGGTCTCGAAGGGCGTACCGAGCATGTCGCAGACGCGGGCGTGCACGTGGTCCTCGATGCCGAGTTCGTGGGCGCGCCGGTTGGCGAAGCTCGCCTGCTTGGCCGATAACGTGACGCCCTCGACCTCGCATCCGAAGCGCTGATGGGCCATGACCATCGAGCCGCCGCGGCCACAGCCGGCGTCCACGAGCGTGTTGTCGCGCTCGATGGGGCCGAGGTGGTCCAGGAGGAGTTCGGCCTGTGCCGATTCCAGGCGGTGGAGTTCGGCGATCAGCTTCTTCTCGTACGTGCTGTCGTCGGCGTCGCCGAGGGCGGTGCGGTCGATGTCGCCGATGCCGTAGTGGTGGTGGTAAAGGCCGTCGACATCGCCGAGCCGCAGGTTCACGGGCCTGGCCTCGCGGTCCCAGTAGCGGGCGATGTCCTCCTGGTAGGGCGTCCCCGGGGTGGGGATGAACACGGAGGCGCCGGTGGCGGCGGAGGCGCTGGTGGAGATGGCGGCATCGGTGGTGAGTTCGGTGCTGGTCACGGATAAGTCCATTTCTCTTACCAGAAGTCGGGCAGGCCGTAGCGATAGGTGTTGGTCCGATGCCAGTAGTGGTTGCCGTCGACCCACACGGCCACGCCCCGCAGAAAGCGCCGCACGCCCGGGACGGGGCAGGCGGCGGCCAGGGCCGCGGCTTCGGCTTCGAAGTCGTGCATGAGCTCGTTGTGGACGTCGATGGCCTTCATATAGGCATCGCGGTCGGCGATGCCCTCACGTTCGGCGATCACCACGGGCAGGTTCAGATGCCGCCCGGGGGAGTCGAGTTCCTTGGTGTACGAGTACAGGTCGTTCACGATGGTGGTGGCGTTTCCCGCGAGCGCGATGACGCGCTGCATGGCGGGCCCGGCGTGCAGATCCGCTGGGAGTTCGTAGCCGCCGACGGTGTCCGTGATGGTGGGGCAGGGGCGGAAGTTGTTGAACTGCCGCATCGCCAGGTACTCCCACACCTCGGGTACGTGGTCCGTCTGGGCCCAGGCGGCCTCGGCGAGGTACCCCAGGTGCAGACGCGCCATGTCGTGCCGGAACCGGTCCGCCTGGGAGGGGCTGGCCGCCCCGCGGAAGTACTCCATGGCGGAGCGGTACGCGCGCCGGGGCGCGTCCGAATGGAGCGACTCCGCCCAGCGCGGCTGGTACTCCTTCGTCGTGTGCAAGGGGTCGAGGGCGGTGTGCGCCAGTAGCAGGCGTCCGCCGAGGCCGATGGGCGATCCTCCGTGGTCCTCGCAGTAGCAGTCGTCCACCGCGTTCTCGGCGACCATCAGGCGGGTGGCGAGCATCAGATGGTCGACGGTGGGGGCGTCCGGATGGCAGGCGACCATATAGCGGCCCACCGAGAAGCCGTCGAACTGGTCCTCCCAGTCCTCCGGATACAGCTCGACCTCGTCCAGCGCCCAGGACTTGATCCTTCGGCCGACCTCCGCCACCCGCACCGGGTCGGGCTCCGGCACCGGATGGTGGTAGAGGCCCGGGACCGGGCTGCCTTCCGCCGGTGCCGCCGGTGCCTCCACGGGCGCCGACGCGCCCTCGCACCGGGCCGGTCGCAGACTCACCGTGCCCAGGCCACTGGGCCCGCGCAGGATCCGATCCAGGGCGCCGCCCGCTGCTCGCGCCTCGGCGGTGGGGGCGTCGGCGGGAGGCGGTGTGGGCAAGGGCGGCACCCGCGCCACAAGAGGCCGGCCGCCGGTGGCGGCTCCGATGTCGCGGGCGCGGGCGGCGGCCTCGGCGAGGACATACGCCCCGGAGTGGGAAGCGGCCGCAGAGGGGCTCGACTGCGGAGGGGAAGGCTCGGGCGCGGGCATCCATGGCTCCTCGGTGGGGCCGGTGGCTGGCGTATGTGCGCGTGTCACCGGCAAAGAGGAAAGGAGGGGGCAAACATCCGGGAATCCGCCCAGACCCGGGGAACAGTAGCGGCCGATGCACCCACTCGGCCTCGGGGAGCCGTCTGTATTAACTCGATAAGATGATCGTGCCCCGCACGGGGTTTGCCCGGATGCTCAGCGGAAGTCGTCGGCGTGGCCGAGGGCCCACTGGGCGTAGGTGTGCGCCGGCGTGCCGGTGATCTTCTCGACGATGGCGGAGGTCGGGGCCGGTGCGGCGGTGCCGGCGGCCCACTGACCCACGATCGCCTCGGCCAAGGCCGGATGCATCGTTCTGCCGACTTCCGCGCGAGCCTGCTCGTCCGAGATGTGTTCGATCCGGATGTGCCGGTCGATGGCCTCGCCGATGTGCTCGATCTGGCGTTGCAGGGTCAGGGACTCGGCCCCGTAGATGGTGTAGGACTGGTGGGAGTGGCCCGGTTCGGTCAACGCGGTCACCGCGAGCGCCGCGATGTCCTTCTCGTGTACGGGTGCCGACTGCGCCAGCGGGTAGGGAAGGCGGACGACGTTGTCGGTGCGGATGGATTCGGCCCACCAGGTGCGGGTGTTGATGGCGAACGTCCCCGGCCTGATGAACGTCCAGTCCATGCCGGACCGTTGGATGGCCTGCTCGATCGTGCGGTTCTGACGGGGGACCGGGTGGTCGGCGTCGGGGTTCAGGACCGACACCGACGAGAGCAGAACCACCTGCCGGATCCCCGCGGCTTCGGCCGCCGCGGCGACCTTCTCGATGTCGTAGGGCTTCTGGGGATCGAGCATTCCGTAGAGGAACGCCTTGTCGGCACCGTCGAGCGCCGCGGGCAGCGTCTCGGGGCGCTCCAGGTCGGCGACGACCGGTTCCGCCCCGGGCGTCAAGTCCGGGGCCGGGGTTCTGCTGACCGCCCTGACCCGCTCACCGGCGGCCAGCAGGCCATCGGCCACATGACGACCCACGTTGCCGCGGGCGCCGAATACAACCGTCACCATGACGGGACCTCCTGTTGGTTGTGGACTGTTGTCCGTGGATGTGAATCGCCGCTCGGCCGGCGGCGCGGCGCCGGGACGGTCGGCCGCGATGGACGCGGGTGAGGATTCCGCTGCCGCCGCGGGCGCCCGAGGCGGGCCCGCCCGATCGTCCCGGTCCCCGGTCAGGGCTGGATGTTCTCCAGGTCCTCCAGAAGGCGCGGATGCTTGGGCTCCCAGCCGAGCGCCTGCCGGGTGTGGGCGCTGGAGGACGGCTGGTCGCCGGCGAAGATCGGGCCGAGCGGACCGTAGGTCTCCGCCGGTACCGACTCGACCGGCAGGCCCAGCCGCCGGCCGATGACCGCGGCGATGTCACGCACCTGGTCCCCCTCGTCGGCCACGGCGTGCCAGGAGCTACCGGCCGGTGCCCGCTCCAGGGCGATCCGGAAGAGGACCGCCGCGTCGAGCGCGTGCACGGCCGGCCAACGCTGCGCGCCGTCGCCAGGGTAGCCGGACACTCCACTCCGGCGTGCGATGTCGGTCAGCAGACCGGCGAACCCGCCGGTGCCCTGGTTGTGCACCGTGCGCGGCAGGCGTACGGCCGTGCTCCGGACCCCGCGCGAGGCCAGCCCCAGGGCCGCCGTGACCGCGAGGCCGCGACCGCCGACCGGTCCGTCGGTGGGCGGCGGGTCGGCCTCGGTGGAGGCGCGGCCCGGCACCCAGGGCGTGCCCGAGGCGGTGACGAAGGGGCGGTCGCTGCCGATGAGTTCCTCGCCGATGGCGGCGATGGCGGCGCTTTCCTCGGCGACCGCCTTGGCGACGGCCTCGGCGCTGCTGAAGTCGTTGGCGAACGCGAGGTGGATCACTCCGTCGGCCTGGGCGGCGCCGGCGCGAAGGACGTCCGGATCGGCGAGGGCTCCCCGGAGCGGCTCGGCGCCGGCCGCCTCGGCGACCTGCGCGGATGCCTCGGAGCGGGCGAGTGAGAGGACGGTGTGGCCGTTGCCGAGGAGTTCGGCGACGACGGCGGAACCGATCAGGCCGGTGCCACCGGTGACAAAGACGTGCATGGAAACTCTCCCACGAGTGATGGGACTCTTGTCCCATCACATTAGCAGGGTGATGGGACAAGAGTCCCATCACGTATGATGGGCGCATGGGTCGGTGGGAACCAGGGGCGCGCGAACGCCTCGTCGTGGCTGCTGTCGACCTGTTCACCGAGCAGGGGTACGACGCCACCACGGTCGCGCAGATCGCCGAGCGCGCCGGGGTCACCAAAAGCACCTTCTTCCGGCACTTCCCCGATAAGCGCGAGCTGCTGGTGGCCGGGCAGGAGACGCTCAGCCGACTGCTGGCGGAGGGGATCGCGGAGGCGCCCGCCGACGCCAGCCCGCTGGAGGCGGTCGCCGCCGGTCTCGAGCGCGCATCGAGCGCGATGGGCGCCGTGAATCGGGAGCTCGCCCCCCGGCTGAAGGCGGCCATCGCCGCCAGCGCCGAGCTCCAGGAGCGTGACGCCCTCAAGAGCGTCAGCCTCGCGGCCGCGATGACCGCCGCCCTGATCGCCCGCGGCGTGCCCGATTCGACCGCGGCTCTCGCGGGCGAGCTGGGCGTCCTCGCCTTCAAACGGGGGTACGCGGAATGGTCCGAGGGCGACAGCGACGGCAAGGACGAGCTGGCCAGTTACGCCCTGGTGGCCCTGGACGAGCTGCGTGCGGCGAGCGCGTCGCTGGGCTGACGGACAGCCTCACCCGCCGTTCATGGAACCGTGGTCAGACGTGTCGCCACCCGGATCAGGTCGGCCACCGCGCGAAGTCGGCTCTGCGGGGGCCAGGCGAGCACCGTGGTCACGGGCGGAGCGTCCAGGACCGGCACGGCGGCGAGGTCCCGGCGCAGGCCGGTGGCGGCGGACTCGGGGATGATCACGGTCGTCCGGCCGAGCGCGATCAGCTGGAAGAGCTGGGTCAGATTCCGTACCTCCGCCCCTGGTCCCTCCGGATAGTCGCCATCGGGACCGGGCCAGCGAGCCATCGGGAGTTCCGGCAATTCGGTGACCTCGGCGGCCCGAATCCGTGAGCGGCCGGCAAGTGGGTGGGAGGTGGGCAGGATCGCCACCTGCCGCTCGGTATACAGAATTTCGGTGTCGAGTCCGGCCGTCGAATCGAATGGCAAGTGCAGCAGAGCCACATCGGCCTGCCCATTCTTCAGCAACTTCTGGTGCTGATGTGCCTCGCAGAGCAGGAGATCGACGGTGGCCGCGCCGGGTTCCGCGCGGTGGGCGTCGAGGAGTTTGGCCAGCAACTCGTCGGCGGTGCCGGATTTGGCGGCGAGGACCAGGTGGGGACGCCTTTGCGCGGCCTGCTGGGTACGCCGTTCGGCCGTGGCCACCGCGCTGAGGATGGCGCGCCCCTCGGACAGCAGCACGGCTCCGGCCTCGGTGAGCGTCACCTTGCGGCTGGTGCGCTCCAGAAGCGTGACCCCGAGTTGTCGTTCGAGCCGGGCGAGGGCGCGGGACAGGGGCGGCTGGGCTATGTCCAGACGCTGGGCGGCCCTGCCGAAGTGCAGTTCCTCGGCGATGGCGACGAAGTACCGCAGCTCGCGTATCTCCATATGTGCACCGTATCTCCGGCGGACGGTCGATCGATGTCGCCCGGGTATCGCTGCGCTACCGAGATGGTGTTGGTGCCCGGTCGCGGCGCGGCCATGCTGGCTGCCATGAGTGAGAAGACGATCGCGCTGGTCACGGGTGCGAACAAGGGAATCGGGTACGAGATCGCGGCCGGGCTGGGCGCATTGGGCTGGAGCGTCGGTGTCGGCGCCCGGGACGAGCGGCGCAGGGCGGAGGCCGTGGCGAAACTGCGCGCGGCGGGTGCCGACGCGTTCGGCGTGCCCTTGGACGTGACCGACGACGGGAGCGTGACCGCCGCCGCGCGGCTGATCGAGGAGCGGGCGGGACGCCTCGACGTGCTGGTCAACAACGCCGGTGTCGCGGGCGGCTGGCCGGAGGCGCCCACGACCATCGACCTGGAGACCGTGCGGCGGCTGGTGGAGACCAACGTCATCGGCGTCATCCGGGTCACCAACGCGATGCTGCCGCTGCTGCGCCACTCGGCCCACCCGCGGATCGTCAACCAGTCCAGCCATGTCGGCTCTCTGGCCCTCCAGACCGCGCCCGATGCCGACCTCGGAGGGATCAGCGGGGCTTACGCGCCGACGAAGACCCATCTCAACGCCGTCACCATCCAGTACGCCAAGGAGCTGAGCGGCACCAACATCCTGATCAACAACGCCTGCCCCGGCTACGTGGCCACCGACCTCAATGGGTTCAGCGGTACGCAGACGCCCGAGCAGGGCGCGGCGATCGCGATCCGGTTGGCCACGCTGCCCGACGACGGCCCCACCGGGCAGCTGTTCGACGACAAGGGAGTCGTGCCCTGGTGATGGTCCGATGCGTTCCCAGGGGGCCCGCTACTTATTGGCGTGGTCGCCCACGTAGAACAAGAGGATCACGAACCCCGCGATGATGTGGGTGGCGAAGACGTAGATGAAGACGCGCAGCTTGATGCCGCGCTCCTTCCAGCTCTCGTCGTCCGGCCCCGTACCGGCCTTCTCCGTCTCGCTCACCGTGTCATCTCCCTGCTGTGTGCGTGGGCCCGCGAAGGAATCCGGGACGTTACGAGGACGGCCTCGCCGCAGCGCTCGACGGCCGGCCCGGCGCTGACATCGCCGCCGCCGGCCTGCCGCCGCCACGGTGGCCGGAACCCGACGGTGCCGGTCACCGTGCCGTCTCCGCCGCCCGCAGTTCGTCCAGCAGGTCCTGCCGGTCGGCGAGCAACACGGCCAGGATCCGCCGCGCGGCGGCGAGCAACTCCGCGACATCGCCGCCCGCCAGCGCGTAGACCACCGTCGACCCGGTGCGCGTCGCGGTCACGATCCCGGAGCGGCGCAACACGGCCAGCTGCTGGGACAGGTTCGACGGCTCGACCTCGATCGCCGCCAGCAGGTCCCGCACCGGCTTCGGTCCGTCCTGGAGCAGCTCCAGCACCCGGATGCGTACCGGGTGCCCCAGCATCCGGAAGAACTCGGCCTTCGCCTCATAGAGGGGAACGGGCATCTGGATCACCCCTCTTCCGTTTCCATCTCGTCTTCCTCGACATCCACTCCGAGCCCGCGCGCAACCCGCACCGCGTCGTCCAGCTCGTCCTCGGCCACGGCCACGGCATAGGCGTCCTCGGACTCCAATGCCTCCTCCAGAGCCGCTCGCGCCTGACGCACCCGCTCCAGCAGAGCCTCGGCGAACACGGGCCTGCCCATCCGGATCTCCTCCCTGGTGGCCGCTCCATGGTAACTAGTGAATTGAAGAACTCTTCAAGCGTAGCGGTTCCACCGTCCCACGCCCGCCCGAGCGGGGCGCTGACAGATGTATGGATTGCAAAATTTCGCAAGTCCATACATGCTGAAGTGGCTGCGCCCGCTCCACCGGTAGCCGCGGGCGCAGCGCAGTCGTGTCCGCCCCCCACGGGCGGAGTGTGGATAGGGGAAGCCGAGGGGTCGTGTCCGTTCCGCTGTACCAGGCCGAGGCCGAGTTCTTCGCCGACCTGATGAGGGCCGCGCGCCGGATCCTGACCGAGATGCTCGCGGGGCGGGGCGCGCTGCCGGCGGAGCTGCGGGAAGCCGAGGTAGCCGCGCGATGACCTCGGCGATCAGCCGGGCCGCGGCCCGGCTCACCGTGCTTCTGCCCACCCGCGCCGACCTGGCGGACATGCGGCACGATCCCCGGCGGGACCTGCTCGCCGGGCTGACCGTGGCGATCGTGGCCCTGCCGCTCGCGCTCGGCTTCGGCGTCTCCTCCGGTCTGGGGGCGGAGGCGGGCCTGGCCACCGCGGTGGTCGCCGGTGCGCTCGCCGCCGTGTTCGGCGGGTCCAACCTCCAGGTGTCCGGGCCCACCGGGGCCATGACCGTGGTGCTGGTGCCGATCGTCGGCGAGTACGGGCCGGCCGGGGTGCTGACCGTCGGGCTGATGGCGGGCGTGATGCTGGTGGCGCTCGCGGCGCTGCGGGCCGGCAAGTACATGAGTTACGTGCCCGCGCCGGTGGTGGAGGGCTTCACCCTCGGTATCGCCTGTGTGATCGGATTGCAGCAGGTCCCGAACGCGCTCGGGGTGCCGGCGCCCGAGGGGGACCGCGTGCTGGTGGTGACCTGGCGGGCCGTCGAGGAGTTCGTACGGCATCCGAACTGGACGGCGGCCGGATTCGCGGTGTCGGTGGCCGTGGTCATGCTGCTCGGCGCCCGCTGGCGGCCGACCGTCCCGTTCTCCATCCTGGCCGTCATCGCGGCCACGGCCGTCGCCCAGGTGGCGGGCCTGGACGCGGCGCGGCCGATCGGCGATCTTCCGTCCGGGCTGCCCGCGCCCTCGTTCGGCTTCCTGGACGCCGGTTCGCTCGGCACGCTGCTCGCTCCGGCCGTGGCGGTGGCGGCGCTGGCGGCCCTGGAGTCGCTGCTGTCGGCCTCGGTGGCGGACGGCATGACGGTGGGGCAGAAACACGACCCCGATCGCGAGCTGTTCGGCCAGGGGCTGGCCAACATCGCCGCCCCGCTGTTCGGCGGGGTGCCCGCCACCGGCGCGATCGCCCGGACCGCGGTCAACGTCCGCACGGGCGCCGGGTCCCGGCTGGCCGCGCTGACCCATGCCGCGATCCTGGCGGTGACCGTTTTCGCGGCGGCGCCCCTGGTGTCGAAGATCCCGCTCGCCGCCCTCGCGGGTGTGTTGCTGGCCACCGCGGTCCGCATGATCGAGGTCGGCTCGCTGCGGGCGATGGCCAAGGCCACCCGGTCGGATGCGCTGATCCTCGCCCTGACCGCGGCCGCGACCCTCGCGCTCGACCTGGTGTACGCGGTGATCATCGGCCTGGTCGTGGCGGGTGCTCTCGCCCTGCGCGCGGTGGCCAAACAGGTCCGCTTCGACCAGGTGCCGCTCGACCGGGGCGATCACAGCGACGAGGAGCACGCGCTGCTGGCCGAGCACATCGTGGCCTACCGGATCGACGGGCCGCTGTTCTTCGCCGCCGCGCCCCGTTTCCTGCTGGAGCTGACCGAGGTGGCCGACGTACGGGTGGTCATCCTGCGCATGTCGCGGGTGTCGACCATGGACGCCACCGGTGCCCTCGTTCTCAAGGACGCGGTGGAGAAGCTGCGACGGCGCGGCATCCTCGTCCTGGCCTCCGGGATCCGCGCCGGCCAGCGCCAGGTCCTGGACTCCGTCGGCGCGCTGGAACCGCTGCGGCACGACGGCCGGGACTACGCCACCACCCCGGAGGCGATCCGGGCCGCTCGCGATCACCTGGAGTGGGCGGGAGTCCTGCCCGCGGATGCCGCCGGGCAGAAGCAGAAGGGGGTCCCGAACCCCGCGACACCCCCCGAAATCCGTGCGGAGGCCGCTCGATGAGCCTACGCCCCGCGCCCTTGCGCATGGTCGAGGTCTCCGGTGCGGAGGCGCCCCGAAGGGGCGCGGGGCGGTGTCGATGTGCGGCCGACGGCAAGAGCATCTGGATCACCCGCCCCCGCTGAATCCGACGGGTCGCACCGCAAGGAGGTTCACCCCATGACCATCGAGTGGCACTACACCGTCGAGCGGGATCACGGCATCCTCTCCGTCGCCGGATACCTGGGCCCGGACGCGGTCCACCGCTTCGCCGGCGCGGTCGGCTGGGTCGCCGCCCGCGGCACCGGACCGGTCATCCTCGACCTGACCGGGCTGCGCAGCTGGTCCGCCGAGGGCCGGCTGGCCATCACCGAGGCGGCCCACCACCTCGCCGGGGCGGGGCGCGGCCTGGAAGTGGCCGCCGTCCCCGCCGACGGCTCGCTGGTCCCGCCCGGCGACGGCCCGGACATCCCCGTCCACCGCGACCTGGCCGCCGCCCTCGCCGCGCACGCCCGGCGCCCATCGGCCCCCGAGGAGGGGCAGCGGGTGCGGCGCACGGACGGCCGGCCCAGCTGACCCCGCCCCACCCCCGTATCGGCCCACCGACTGAAAGACCCTGGTGCCATGAGCGACAACCTTCCCGCCTGCCCCGAATGCTCCGGTGCGTACACCTACGAGATGGGTGTGCTCCTGATCTGCCCCGAGTGCGGGCACGAATGGTCGCCGTCCGAGGAATCGGAGGGTGGCACCGGGAACAAGGTGATCAGGGACGCGGTCGGCAATGAGCTCGCGGACGGTGACACCGTCACGGTGGTCAAGACGCTGAAGGTCAAGGGCAGCCCGACCGGGATCAAGGCGGGCACCAAGGTGCGCAACATCCGTCTCGTCGACGGCGTGGACGGCCACGACATCGACTGCAAGGTCGACGGGTTCGGCGCCATGCAGCTCAAATCCAGCGTGGTCAAGAAGGCTTGACCCGGCACCGCGCCATGCCGACCGCCCGGAACGACGTCCCGGGCGGTTTCGCGTGCGTATGGCCCCGGCGCGCTTCGGTCCGGCTCATCACCGCCTGGTTCGGCGGCTCGGTTTCCGCCCGCGGGTTTCGGCACGGCCGGTGGCGCAGGCGAGGATGGGCCGTATGTTCTTGACGAGTGGGTGGATGGGACGCGCCGAGCTCCGGCCGGCGGGGCCGTGCTGTGGTGTCGGGGAGGGGACGGCACGATGAGTACGCCGCTGTACCAGCTGAAGGCCGAGTTCTTCAAAACGCTCGGCCATCCGGCCCGTATCCGGGTCCTGGAGCTGCTGAGCGACCGCGAGCACGCGGTCGGGGAGATGCTGCCCGAGGTGGGCATCGAACCCGCGCATCTGTCCCAGCAGCTGGCCGTGTTGCGGCGGGCGAATCTGGTCAGGACCCGCAAGGAGGGTTCGACCGTGTACTACTCACTGACCAGCCCGCAGGTCGCGGAGCTTCTGCGGGTCGCACGGACGATCCTGTCCGGAGTGCTCGCCGGCCAGGCCGAGCTGCTGGCCGACCTGAAGGCCGCGCAGGGCGCCAGGAAGCCGCGGTCGTAGCGAGGGACCGTGAACTCGCGGTCGTCCACCGGGAGTTGCCCGCCGGAGCCGGGTGGAGATCGTGGCGGCGTTCAGGACTGTCCGGATCCGGCGCGGCATCGGGATGGGGAAGCGCACTTCTCTTGCGCCGGGTGCCCGACCCTGGACTCGTGCGCGCGGCGATGCGGCATGAGTCCAGAGTCGTCAGGCGGTCACGGGCGCGAGACGGTCAGGCGTCCGTCGACGTGGTGTCGGTGTCGATGCGCGGCAGGATGACGAGCAGTACGGCCGCCGCCGCGATCAGGTGCAGTACTTCGAGGGCCACGACGGTCAGCGCCTGGTCGGCGCCCACCAGCGGCCCGACGAGTAACAGCACGATGGCGACGGTCACGATCGTGGCGAAGGTACGAGCCGGCCGGGCGGTACGCCGGGCGATGAGCAGCGCGACGGTGCCGCCGACCAGGCTCACCAGCAAGGCCGCGAGGCCCGCCTGGACCGCGGTGACGGTGCTCTGGTCGCCGGACATGGTGACTTCGAAGTCGGCTCCGGCGGCGTCGAAGATCAGGTAGACCACGAGGACGGCGACCGCCGCGGCCAGGGCAGCGGGTATGACGAGGCGCGCGATGGCGGCGGTGGGGCGGGTGGATGCGGTGGAGGTCATGGAACTTCTTCCGTGGCAGGGAGAACAGTGGGAGGTGGGCCCGCGGATCGCATGGCGCGAAGTGCGGGGCCGCTGAATGGTCAGGTCATTCTGCTCGTTGATCGTTTCGAAGGGCGCGCTTCCGGCCACCGGCACATCCGGCGACGGCCCGCCGGGGCAAGGGGCGCATGCGTTCCCGGCGGTCTGTGCCCGATCGCCGTCCCGCTGTCCCGCCCCCTGCCGTGGACGTCGACCGCCACCTGGGCGGAGTGAGCAGGCGGCCCATCAAGTACTGCGACGTACCAGGCCGTTGACAAAGTCGATGAGCGGTAGAAATCTGTCAAAGCATCGCTGCAAAAGATGGACGAAATCACTCAACTCTTGTACTGCGGCTGGCTCGGATCCACCGCGGCACCGTCTGGGCCCGCTGAACACCGTCATATCGAGAGGGCCTCATGAGAAGAAGACAGCACGGTCGGCGGTTATTCGCCGGGCTTGTGACGGCGGGTCTGCTCACGGTCGGGCCGCTGCCCATGACAGCTCATGCCGCGGCGGGAGCCCATGCCGCGGAGGGAGCGAATCTCGCGCTGGGCAGGCCGGTGACGGCCGGCGGGGCACACGGCTCCTATCCGGCGAGCAATGTCACCGACGGCAGCCAGGCTTCCTACTGGGAGGGTCCCCCGGGCTCGTTCCCGCAGTGGGTACAGGTCGACCTCGGGACCAGGACGGACATCGACGAGGTGGTCCTGAAGCTCCCCGCGTCGTGGGAGTCCCGCACCGAGGCCGTGAGGGTCCAGGCCGGCGCCGACGGCCAGGACTTCACCACCGTGGTCGCGGAGGCGCGCAAGGACTTCTCGCCATCGTCCGGCAACACCGTGGCGCTCGACGTCACGGCCGAGGCGCGGTACGTGCGCGTACAGGTGACCGCCAACACCGGCTGGAACGCCGCCCAGCTCTCCGAGGTGGAGGTGCGCGGGGAGGCCGACGAGGAGCCTCCGGGGAACCCGCCCGCGGGCACCAACCTGGCCCTGCGCAAGCCGATCGAGGCGTCGTCGACCACCCAGAACTACATCGCGAGCAATGCCAACGACGGCAGCACCTCCACCTACTGGGAGGCGGGCGGCCAGTCCTCGACGCTGACCGCGAAGCTGGGCTCCGACGCCGATCTGACCGGTGTCGTCGTCAAGCTGAACCCCGATCCCGTCTGGAGCGCCCGGTCGCAGAGCATCCAGGTGCTGGGACGGCCGGTCGGAGGGGCCGGGTTCACCTCGCTGAAGGACCGGGCCGACTACACCTTCAGCCCGTCGCAGAACAAGAACACGGTGACCATCCCGGTCACGGGCCGGTACGCGGACATACGCCTCCAGTTCTTCGGCAACACCGGCGTCGGCGGCGGACAGGTCGCCGAGTTCGAGGTCGTCGGCACGGCCGCGCCCGCCCCCGATCTGACCGTCACCGAACTCACCTGGTCGCCCGAGTCGCCCTCCGAGGCGGACGCGGTCACCGTCGAGGCGACGGTCCGCAACGCCGGGACGGCCGCCGCGCCCGCGACCACGGTGAACGTCAGCCTCGAGGGCACGGTCGCCGGCAGCGGCGCCGTCGGCGCGCTCGCACCGGGCGCGTCGGTGAAGGTGCCGGTCGAGGTCGGTAAGCGGCCCATGGGCAGCTACACCGTCTCCGCCGTCGTCGACCCGGCCGACACGGTCGCCGAGCTCGACAACACCAACAACAGCCGCAACGCCGCCTCGAAGCTGGTCGTCGGCCAGGCCCCCGGACCGGACCTGGAGGTCACCGGCATCACCACCAACCCCTCCAGCCCGGCGGTCGGCGCCAAGGTCACCTTCACCGTCGCGGTGCACAACAGGGGCACGAGCACGGTGCCCGCCGGATCGGTCACCCGGCTCACCGTCGGCGGGACCACGCTGAACGGCACGACGGGCTCCATCCCGGCCGGTGGCACGGCCACCGTGGCCGTCAACGGAGACTGGACCGCCACCAGCGGGGGAGCGACGCTCACCGCGACGGCCGACGCCACCGGCACCGTCGCCGAGACCAACGAGGACAACAACACCTTCGCCCGCTCCCTCGTCGTCGGACGCGGCGCGGCGGTGCCGTACACCGAGTACGAGGCGGAGGACGGCCGGTACGACGGCACCCTGCTGAAGACGGACGCCAAGCGCACCTTCGGGCACACCAACTTCGCCACCGAGTCCTCCGGGCGCGAGTCGGTCCGGCTCGACACCACCGGTCAGTACGTGGAGTTCACCTCCACCACGCCGTCCAACTCGATCGTCGTCCGCAACTCGATCCCGGACGCGGCGGCCGGCGGCGGCAGGGAGGCGACCATCAGCCTCTACGCGGACGGCACGTTCGTCCGCAAACTGACCCTGTCCTCCAAGCACAGCTGGCTCTACGGCACGACCGACGACCCGGAGGGCCTGACCAACCGGCCCGGCGGGGACGCCCGGCGGCTGTTCGACGAGTCCCACGCCCTGCTCACCGACACCTACCCGGTGGGTACGAAGTTCCGGCTCCAGCGGGACAGCGGTGACGACGCGGCCTTCTACATCATCGACATGATCGATCTGGAGCAGGTCGCGGCACCGGCGGCCAAGCCCTCCGAATGCGTCTCCATCACCGACTACGGGGCGGTGCCCAACGACGGCATCGACGACGCGGACGCCATCCAGCGCGCCGTCACGGCGGACCAGGAGGGCGCGATCCCCTGTGTGTGGATCCCCGCGGGCCAGTGGCGCCAGGAGAAGAAGATCCTGACCGACGATCCGCAGAACCAGGGCCAGTACAACCAGATGGGCATCCGGGACGTCACCGTCCGCGGTGCCGGCATGTGGCACTCCCAGCTCTACTCGCTCATCCCGCCCCAGGAAGCGGGTGGCATCAACCACCCCCACGAGGGCAACTTCGGCTTCGACATCGACGACAACACCAAGATCTCCGACATCGCCATCTTCGGCTCCGGCACCATCCGCGGCGGCGACGGCGGCGCCGAGGGCGGGGTCGGGCTCAACGGCCGCTTCGGCAAGAACACCAAGATCACCAACGTGTGGCTCGAGCACGCCAACGTCGGTGCCTGGGTCGGCCGCGACTACTCCAACATCCCCGCGCTGTGGGGGCCCGGTGACGGCCTCGAGTTCAGTGGCGTACGGATCCGCAACACCTACGCCGACGGCGTCAACTTCACCAACGGCACCCGCAATTCCACCGTGTACAACTCCTCCTTCCGCAACACCGGCGACGACTCACTCGCGGTCTGGGCCAACAAGTACGTGAAGGACACCTCGACGGACATCGGCCACGACAACCACTTCCGGAACAACACCATCCAACTGCCCTGGCGGGCCAACGGCATCGCGGTCTACGGCGGCTACGGCAACACGATCGAGAACAACCTGATCTCCGACACCATGAACTACCCGGGGATCATGCTGGCCACCGACCACGACCCGCTGCCCTTCTCGGGCGAGACGCTCATCGCCAACAACGGCCTGTACCGCACGGGCGGCGCGTTCTGGGGCGAAGCGCAGGAGTTCGGCGCGATCACCCTGTTCGCCCAGGGGCAGAACATCCCCGGGGTCACGATCCGCGACACCGACATCCATGACTCCACCTACGACGGCATCCAGTTCAAGACGGGCGGCGGCGCGATGCCCGGCGTCCAGATCGAGAACGTCACCATCGACAAGTCCAACAACGGGTCCGGGATCCTCGCGATGGGCGGGGCACGCGGCGACGCCACGCTGACCAACGTGACGATCACCAACTCGGCTCAGGGCGATGTGGTGAAGGAGCCCGGCTCACAGTTCGTGATCAACGGCTCCGCGAACCGGTCCTCCGCACCACGCGACTGACCGCCGTCACCGTCACCCGAGGACGCCCGCCACGGCGCACACGCGCCGTGGCGGGCGTCCGCCCGCTGCTGGGAGGCCCGCCGGTGGCCACGGGAATGTCCGTCGGCGGAACCGGGTTGCCTACGGTTGCGACGATGACAACCGGGTGGGCCGCGGTCCACCGCGGGAAGGGAACGGGAGCCGATGAGCCTTCGGCAGTTCGAGTACGCCCTGGCCGTGGCCGAGGCGGGCTCGGTGACCGCGGCGGCGGAGCTGCTGCATGTCGCCCAGCCGTCGGTGTCCCAGCGGATCCGCGGCCTGGAGCGGGAGCTCGGCGTGGAACTGTTCGCCCGCACGCCGACCGGGCTGGTGCCCACCGTGGTCGGCCGCGCCTTCCTGCGGGAGGCGGAGGTCGTGGTGAGCGCCGCGCGGCGGGCGAGGGCGACGGCGCGGGCCGGTGCCGATCAGCTGGTGGGCGAGCTGGTGGTCGCGGTGCAGATGGGCTTCGGCACGCGCCAGCTGCCGGGGGCGCTGGGCGCGCTGCGCCGCCGCTTCCCGCGGCTCGAGGTCACCGTCTTCGAGGAGCCGAGCTCCGCCGAGCTGGAGCGGTTGGGGCGCCGGGGCGTGCTGGACCTCGCCCTGATGGCGGCGTGTGAGCAGACCCCCGACGACGCCCACCACCTCGGCGACGAGGAATTCGTCGTGGTGCTGGGCGCCGGGCACCCGCGGCTCGCCGCGGACCGGGTCGAGCTGCGCGAGCTGGAGGGGGAGCCATGGGTGAGGTTCGACCGCGACAGCGCGCTCGACGGCGTGCTGCTGGAGGTGTTGCGGAACAACGATCTGGCCCCGACCACGGCCGCCCGGGTGTCCCAGACGGCCACGGCCGTGCGCTGGGCCGCCCACGGGCTGGGGGTGACGCTCGTCCCGGCCTCCGCGGTGCCCCACGGCCATGAGCACCTCGTCCGCCCGGTCTTCCCGGCCGTGTCCCAGCCCGTCATCGCCGTGCTCCGGCACGCCGCGGGCCCGGCGGAGACGGCCCTGCTCGAACTCCTGCGCAAGGAGACCTGGTCCGAGCCGGTAGGACGAGCTCAGAGCTGGGTGGCGCCTCCGTCCACGGCGAACTCGGCACCGGCGGTGTAAGTGGCGTCGAAGGCGAGGAACGCGGCCGCCCTGGCCACCTCGTCGGGGGTGCCGAAACGCCGCATGGGATTGTCCGCGACCCGCTGCGCCTTGAACCGCTCGGCGTCCTCCTCGGTCATCGTGGCGTCCAGAATGCCCGTGTCGATGGGACCGGGGCTGACCGCGTTGACACGGATTCCGCGCGGAAGCAGTTCGCGGGAGAGGCTGCGGGCCATCGAGCGCAGCGCCGCTTTACCGGCCGCGTAGACACTGGTGTCCACCATGCCGATGACGTTCGCGACGGAGGTGGTGAGGACGACACCGGCGCCCGTGGCCAGCAGCGGGGCGAGCTTCCGCACGGTGAAGTGGGCGCCCTTGACGTTGATCGCGAACAGCTCGTCGTACATCTCCTCGGTCGTCGACTCGAAGGGTGTGAGGGTCGCGATACCGGCGTTGACGAACAGGGCGTCGATCGTGCCGAGTTCGTCCTTCACCCGCTCGGCCAGAGCGTCCAGGTCGGGCAGTGAGGCCACATCGCCCCGGACGGCCAGCGCGTTCTCGCCGAGCCGCGCCCGCGCGGCGTCGAGCGTGGTCCGAGAACGACCGGTGATCACCACCCGGGCTCCGCCGTCCACCAGCAGCTTGGCCATGGCGAACCCCATGCCACTGCCGCCACCCGTGATCACCGCATTCTTACCGGTGTATTTATCCATGCCAGATTCCTTTGTTTCTTCTCTCACAACTCGGCGGGGTCAGCCCCTGGGGAATTCGCCGCCGTCCACGAAGAGATTGCTCCCGGTCAGCCAGCCCGCCCGGTCGGACACGAGGAACAGCACCGCCTGGGCGATGTCGTCCGGCCGGCCATCGCGCCCCAGCGGGGGAGCGTCGTCGACATTGGTCTGGGCCGGCGCCGCGGCCAGGCGCGCCCACTGCTCCCGCGTCGCCTCGCCGCCGGGGGTGGCGACCCTGCCGGGACTCACGGTGTTGACCCGGATTCCGGACGGGGCCAGCTCCAGGGCCAGTCCCCGGCTGTAGTTCTCCAGCGCCGCCTTCGCCGTCGTGTAGTGCAGGAACTGCCCTACCGGGGTGCGGACCGCGGCCGAGGAGATGTGCACGATCGCCCCCGAACGCCGTTCCCGCATCCCCGGTACCAGCAGCGAGTCCAGCCGCACCGACGCCAGGTAGTTCAGGTCCAGCGCGTTCTGCCACTCCTCGTCGGGGATGTCCAGAGCGCTCTTGTGCGGTCCCGCCCCACCCGCGTTGTGGACCAGGATGTCCACCCCGCCGAGCACCTCCCGCGCGGCCGTGGCGAGCGCCTTGGCTCCGGCCCGGGTGCGCACATCGGCCGCCACGAAGGTGGCCCCCTCCGGCGCCGTGCTCGTCGCCGACCTGGCGGTCGTGAGCACCTCGGCGCCCGCGTCCAGGAGCCGGCGCACGACGGCCGCTCCGATGCCGCGCGAACCACCCGTGACCAGGGCCCGCTTTCCCGCGAATTCTCGCGTTCCCGATCCATTCTCGCTCGTGGCCATGCCACCGGTCCTCTCGATCGCGTATTCGTCCGCTCGACGGAAAAGGGGTCGATATGCGCAGAGCGCGATTCTCCGGGGAATTCGCGGTGAGCACCTCGTCGAGCTGTTTCACGGTAGATCCGGAAAAGAACGAGAGGCAAAGACCAAATGTCAGCAGGCGCCATAGGGAACTCCTATGGCCCCCGACCGGACTCCGAAAGCCCCGGTCAGAGGTCAACGACGGGCGCTGAGCAGGAACATCTGGCCGGAGACCGTGGGGTCGTGCGCCGTGCGGTCCCGGTCCAGATCCACCAGCCGGGCCAGGCGGTCGGCGTTCGTTCCCGCCGCGCCGGCCCCCGTCACCAGCCAGTCCGGGAAGGTGCAGAACGGCGTGGTGCGCACATCGCCGAAGCCCGCCGCCGCGCACTCCGCGCGGAGCGGCTCCCGCTCGGTCAGCCGCGTCCGCAGCTGGGCCATCTCGGCGGGGGAGTAGAAGGACATGAACGTCTGGAAGCGGCACGCGGGATCCCACGCGCTCACCACCAGGAGTCCGCCGGGCCGCAGCGTCCGGAACGACTCGGCGAGGAAGCGTTCGCGCTGGGCCGCGGACAGGTGGTTGACCGTGCCCATCATGCAGGTGACGAGATCGAAGGAGCCATCGCGGAAGGGCATCGCCGTGCCGTCCGCGACGGCGAACCTGCCCGCCCACCGCTGGTCCACGCAGGCGCGGATCCCCGCGTCGCTGAGGTCGATCCCGTACGACCGCACCCCGAACCGGTTCAGCACCTGGGGGTAGCGCAAGGTGCCGCTGCCGACGTCGAGCGAGGTGGCCACGGCGGAGACATCCCCGATGGCGGTGAGCAGCTGGACCAACTCCAGCCGCTTCTTGGCGCTGTCAGGCACTCCGGTGTGGTCGAACTGGACGTAGAAGAACGCGTCGTACGCCTCGATCCGGGAGTCGGAGTTCCCGAGCAGACCGCGCGCCTCCAGATCCCTGACGAGCGCCGCGGAGGGCGAGGAGACCAAGGGGGGCGAGATGACCGCGGGGCGGTGTGGCCGGCCCGCGTCCGGGGCCGTCGAGCCGGCCGCCCGTGCCCGGCTCTCTGGCATCGGCCATCGCCTGCCAGCAGGCGGCGCTGAGCGGCCCCGGCGAGCTCGAGGCCGGGCCGTCCCGGCGTGCTGTTCAGCACGAGCTTGCTCTGGAAGAGCGGGCTGTGCCGACGGCTGCGGGGCGGATTGAGCGCCTGGACGACCCGTTCGAAGGGCACGTCCTGGTTGCTGAGCGCTTCGAGCACCGTGCCGTGGACCCGCGACAGGAGTTCCCACCGGGTCGGCCGGCCGGCCAGGTCGACCCGGAGCACCAACTGGTTGACGAAGAAGCCGAGCATCTCCTGCGTCTCGGCGGCGGTCCGGCCCGCGACATCGGTGCCGATGGTCACCTCCCGCTCGCCCGTGTAGCCGCACAGGGCCGTGCCGAACGCCGTGAGCAGTACGGCGAACGGAGTGGTCCCGGCCGTCCGGCACAGCCGCCGGAGCTCACCCACGGCCTCCGCCGGGATCGAGACCGGGAGCAGCCGGCCCCCGCCGGTGGGCCGGACCGGCCGCGGGTGATCCGTGGCCAACGGGGGCAGCTCCGTGACACCGGCCAGCCTGCGCTTCCAGTAGGCCAGTTGGCCGTCCCAGTGGCCCTCGTCGAGCAGCCGTCGCTGCCATACGGCGTAGTCGGCGTACTGGACCGGCGGCGTGTCCGGGTCGGGCTCGCCTCCCTCGGCGAGGGCCTGGTAGAAGGCGGCGAGGTCGGAGTTGAACAGCCCGAACGACCAGCCGTCGTGCACGATGTGGTGGAGCGACAGCAGCAGGGCATGGTCCTCGGGGGCGAGGCGCACCAGATGGGCGCGCAGAACAGGCCCCTCGGCCAGATCGAAGGGGCGGTGGTACTCCGCCCGTACCAGCCGGTCCAGTTCCGCTTCGCGGGCGATCGGGGGCAGGGCGGTGAGATCGACCAGCGGGAAGGGCACCGGCTCGGGCGGCCGGATCTCCTGCCGGGGCGTGCCCTCGGGCGCGGTGATCAGGGTCCGCAGCACCTCATGCCGGGCGACGAGCGCGTCCAGCGCCCGGGACAGCGCCTCGGGGTCGAGCGGACCGTGGATCCGGTCGAAGGCCGGCACGTTGTACCGGGGATCACCCGGGTTCAACCGGTCCATGAACCACAGACGTTCCTGGGCGCACGAGGCCGGCAGCGCTCCGGCGCGGGAGGTGGCGGTCAGCGGCGGCGGTGCGGTGTCCGCCTCGGGCTCGGCCTCGGGCGCCCGCAGCGCGTCGACACAGGCGGCCAGCTCGGCGAGGGTCCGGTGGTCGAACGGGGCGCGCGCAGGCAGGGCGATGTTCAGGCGCTTGCGCAGGCGGAAGACGACCTGGAGGGTGAGCAGGGAGTGCCCGCCCAGTCCGAAGAAGTCGTCGTCGGGCGTGACGTCACCGCAGTCGAGCAGTTCGCGCCAGACGTCGGAGACCACCTGTTCGGTACCGGTGAGCTCCCGGGTGGCCACGGTCCATGCGGCCCGCTCCACGACCTCGGGATCCGCGGCCAGACGGCGCAGCTGGGCGCGGTCCGTCTTCCCGTTCGAGGTGAGCGGGAGCTCGGGCAGCGGGACGTAATGGGCCGGGACCACCGGCTCGGGGAGCCAGCGCCGTACATGGGCGTCGATGTCCGGAACGGTCACGGCGCAGGCCCGGCGCCAGTGAGGGTCGTTGGTACCGCCCACGGGGAGGTCGGCCTGACCGCTGTAGCGGTGCAGTACGACATAGAACCCGGCGAGCAGCGCCATGAACAGGCTCGCCCCCTCCTCTTGGCACAGGGCACGCAGCCGGTCCGCGAGGTGGTCGTGGACAGCACGGCTGTTCGCGCGGTGCACGGCTGCCACGCGTTCGACGAGGTGTGCGCGGCGTTCGTACGCCACCCCTACCTTCTCGCGCCGGCCGAGGCACTGGCGGGGACACCGGTGTACGTCTACCAGTTCAAGGTGAACCTGAAGCAGGCCCGGGAGGGCCGGGCGTGGCCGTGGCACCAGGACTTCGCCTTCTGGAACGCGGAGGACGGCATGCCACGGCCCGCGGCGGTCACCCTCGCCGTACCGCTGGACGATGTCCACGAGGGCAACGGTCCGCTGATGCTCATCCCCGGATCCCATCGTCTGGGCTACCTCGGCCCCGGCAAGGTCACACCGGGCGACAAGGGGGACTGGCGCAGGAACTTCGCCACGGATCCCGAGCACATCATGGACGCCGACCGCGCCCGGGAACTGGTCGCGACCCACGGCAGTACGCGGGCGACCGGCCGGGCGGGCACGATTCAGGCATTCCATCCGAACATCGTGCACTCCTCGTCGGACAACACCTCGCCGGACCGGCGGGCGCTGCTGATGGTGTCGTACAACTCCATCGACAACGCGCCGCCCCATCCGGTCCGCCCCGAATTCCTGGTGGGCCGGAACACGGATCAGCTGAAGCCGCGGTGGGACAAGCGTTTCCCCCTGGAGGCGGGCTGAGGCGCGGCCCGCCCACACCCCGGCTCAGCGCACGGTGATGACCAGCTTGCCCGTGGTGCGGTTCGTCTCGCCCTGGACGTGGGCCCGGGCGCCTTCGGCGAGGGGGAAGGTGCCGGAGACATGGGCGCGGAGTTTGCCCCGGTCGACGAGGTCGGCGATGGCGCGCATCCCGGCCCGGTCATGCTCGACGACCAGGGTGACGGCACGGACCTGTGCCTTCTCCGCCGCGGCCGGGGTGTCCTGGGCGCCCGGCAGCAGGGAGACCAGGACGCCGCCGGGGCGGAGCACGCTCACCGAACGGGTGGCGTTCTCCCCGCCGAGGGTGTCGAGGACGACGTCGTAGCGCTCCTCGGTGTCGGTGAAGTCCTCGGTGCGGTGGTCGATGCGGGCATCCGCGCCGAGCTCGCGCAGGAAGTCGTGCTTGGGGGCGCTCGCGGTCCCGGTGACGTGTGCGCCGCGCTCCTTGGCGATCTGTACGGCGAGATGGCCGACACCCCCGGCCGCGGCGTGGATCAGCACCCGCTGTCCGGCCCGGAGGTCCGCGGTTTCGACGAGGGCCTGCCAGGCGGTGAGCGCGGCCAGCGGCAGAGCGGCCGCCTGGACGTGGTCGATCCCGGCGGGCTTGGCGGCGAAGGCACGGGTGGGCCCGGTCACGTACTCGGCGTGGGACCCGGCCCCGTGCGGGTAGGGCAGCATGCCGAACACCTCGTCACCGGGCCGGAAGAGGGTGACGCCGAAGCCGGTCTCCAGCACGGTGCCGGAGACGTCCCAGCCGAGGGTCATCGGCGGGGGCGGCAGGAAGATGGACATGGCGCGGTGCTTGAAGTCCGTGGGGTTGAGCCCGGCCGCGTGCACGGCGACGAGGATCTCCCCGGGGCCGGGCGTGGGCCGCGGAAGCTCGGTCAGCCGCAGAACCTCGGGGCCGCCGAGGGCCGTCTGGTGCAGGGCCAGCATCACGGGGGCGGCGTCCGGGGCGCCTTCCGGGGCGGCGGGGTTCGAGGCGGCGGGGTTCGGGGAGTCGGCGGCGGCCGCCGGGTCCGGGGAGTCGAGGTTCTCGGAGGTGTCCGTCGAAGTCATGCCTCGATCCTGGCCGTACGGTCCGGTCCGGGCGATGGCAAGAAGGTCAGTCTCCGATACATTCTGGCCATGACCGTCGACCCTGCCGCCCGCCGCGTTCCCGGTGCCCGCGCCACCTCCACCGCCCGCCCCGCGTCCGCCGCACCCGCCCCGGCCCGCGACTTCGCCGACCGCGTGGCCGAACTGGACCGCCGGATGAGCCCGGCCCCGCGGCCCGGCGCCCACAAGGTCGTCGTCCTCGCCCTCGATGGTGTCTACCCCTTCGAACTCGGCATCCCGCACCGGGTCCTGGGCTCCGCGGACGGCCGCTACGAGGTGCTGTCCGCGAGCGTGGACGGGCGGCCCGTACGTACCGACTCGGACCTGACCGTCACCCCCGGGCACGGCCCCGAGGTGCTGGCCGAGGCGGACACCGTGGTCATCCCGCCGTACGCGATCTCCCGTGCCTCGGCCGCCGCCCCTGACCCCCAGGCCCTCGCCGCCCTGTCCCGGGTCCGCCCCGGCGCCCGACTGGTGTCCATCTGCACCGGCGCCTTCCTGCTCGCCGCCGCCGGTCTCCTGGACGGGCGCCGGGCCACCACCCACTGGGCCCTCACCGGCCACTTCCGGGAACTGTTCCCCCGGGTCGAACTCGACGCCGATGTGCTCTTCGTCGACCACGGCGACGTGCTGACCTCCGCGGGAGCGGCGAGCGGTGTCGACGTCTGCCTGCACCTGGTGCGCCAGGACCACGGCAGCGAGGTGGCCAACCAGGTCGCCCGCTGCTGTGTCGTACCGCCGTACCGGGACGGCGGGCAGGCGCAGTACATCGAGCGGCCGCTGCCCCCGGCGAGCGAAACCGGTACCGGGCCGACCCGCGACTGGGCGCTGCGACGGCTGGAACTGCCGCTGTCGCTGGACGAGTTGGCCGCGCACGCGGCGATGAGCACCCGTACCTTCGCCCGGCGCTTCCGGGAGGAGACCGGTCTGAGCCCCGGCCGCTGGCTGACCCAGCAGCGGCTGCGGCGGGCGCGGCACCTGCTGGAATCCAGCGACCTGCCGGTGGAACGGGTCGCCCACGAGGTCGGCTTCGCCACCGCCACCTCACTCCGCCGCCATCTGGCGGCGGAGGCCGGTGTGGCCCCGTCGGCGTACCGGCGCACCTTCCGCGCCTCGGGCCCGGTCGACGGTCCCCGGTCAGTGCCGGGTTCAGGCCGGTCCGGCTCACAATAGAACTGGCGTCCTCTCACTTCAGGGCACCATACGCCCCGATGCGGAATGGCCACGTCGGGCGTCAACCTGGCGGTTTCCTCGACAGCTGCCTGGCCGTCGGCCACTTCCGCGACACAGCACAGGTCGTCCTGGGTGCTCAGGACCGCGTTCAGTCCGGAGCGGAACATGGCGTGGTCGTCGGCCAGGAGGATACGCAGACTCATGTGCCGTCCATGGAGAAGGTGACGGATGATCGCGACCGCCGCCCAGCGCGCCGGCCGGTCCGTGGACCGATTTCCCGGCGGCAAACCCGTACGCGTCTTCGGCGGGGTCTTCCGGGCTCCGCTGGGCTACCTGATCGCGGGTACGGGAGCCGCCCTGTTCCTTCTCTTCGGGCTTCTGGACCTGTGGTGGCACTCGCTGTACGGCTTTGACGCGGTGCTGGACTCACCACCCCATATCGGCCTGTTCCTGTCGATCTCCTTCACCATGGTGGGGAGCGTCATCGTCTTCGCCGCGGCGCGCGACACCCGTTGGGGCCGAGCGGGGGTGATCCTCAGCATCCCCGTGCTCATCACCTTCAGCCCCATCACGACGAAGGCGTTCGACGCCCTCCCGCTGCCGGTCGAACCCGATCTCGTCGGGAACATCTTGTTCTCCACCCTCCTGCTGATCATGGGAACGCTCACCATCGGCCGGTGGAGCACCGCACTGACGACCGCCGCGACCCTCGGCGCCCTACAGATCCTCCTGTGGTGGTTCTCCCCGTGGGCGGCCCATGTCTACGCCGACGCGAGCGGTCTGCCGCTGCGCGACAACCTCGGCCACAACCCGCCCGAACTGCCCTCCGAGATCCCGGTGTTCATGCTCCTCGCCGCGGCGGCCATCACCGCACTGCTGAGGCTGAGCAGGAAGCGGGGCTGGTCGGGCCGTATCGCACCACAGATCATGGGCGCCGGAGGCGGAGCCGTGATCGGCCTCTCCCTTCCCGTCCAGAGCGCCCTGTTCGGCGAAACCGGCCCGACCGCGGCCGAACTGCTGACGATGACGGCCGTGGGCCTGGTGACCGGCGCCATCGCGGGCTATCTCGCCGCCCGGCTCGCCGTTCTGCTGCGCGAGCACTCCACCGCACCAGCCACGAAGGGCCGATGACCCATGTGCTCCTCACGTTCACCGCTACTCCGCGCCGTGGCCGTCGCGTCCCGGTGGGTGCGGGACCACGCACGCCGGCTGGTGTTCGCGGTGGCCGCCGCGTTCGCGCTGGTGGCGGTGTCGACCGCGCCGGCCGCGGCGTACGCCCCGGTGGGCGTCGTCCATACCGAGCGGGTACAGGCGGGGCCCTACACGGTGACGGTCGGGTTCTCCGAGTGGCCCCTGCGGGGCCATGCAGTCACTCGACTTCACATTCGCACCCGACGGCGGTATCGCGGGGAAGGACGGCACGCTCACTCTCGACGGGCCCGGTCTGGACGCCGACGACCGGGAGACCCCGCTGGTCAGGCACCCCCGCAAACGGGATGTCTGGGGCCTGGACGTTCAGGCCCTGCCGGAATCCGGCACATGGAGCTTCACGTTCGACGTCGACGGTCACGCCGGCCATGGGCGCGGCACCCTGCGGGGTGTCGGCGTGCTCGACCAGCCGGGCCCGCCGCTGTCCATCAGCTGGGCCGTCTGCGCGCTCCCGCCCGCCGGGATGCTGGCCTACCTCGCCGTGGGCTGGCGGCGCAACAAGCCCTCCGAGAAGGTGGCCACACTCATCTGATCCGCTCCCGCCGTCCCGACGGTGCGCGAAGCCCGCTGGCGGGGAGGAATTCCCGGCTCAGCGGGCTTTCGCGAGCGGGGAGGGGACTGCCGCGTCGGCTCAGCCCGCGTGGTCCGCGCCGAACCGCAGACCGTCGACGAGGATCGCCGTGATGCGCACGGCTTCGTCCTGCCAGCCCTCCGTGGTGTGCATTCCGCAGATGCCTCCCAGCGCGCGCAGCACTGTGCGCCCGCTGACGTCGCCACGGATGGTGCCGGCCGCCGCGCCCGCCTTGAGCAACTGGTCGAGAGCCTCCGCCATCTGCGTACGGGAGTCATCGAAGACGGGTGAATCCGTCGCCATGATGCTCTCCAGCGCGACGGCCATTCCCTTGCCCACGGCCGCGTGCTCCACGAGCAGCAGCAGGAAGTGGCGCAGGGCCTCCTCCGGGGCGCTCCGGGCGAGGAGTTCCGCGGGTGCGGCGCACAGTTCGTCGACCTCCTGGCGGTAGACCTCCTCGACGAGGGCTTCGCGGGTCTCGAAGTGGCGGGTGAGCGGCCCGCCCCGCCCCCCCCGCC
>NZ_JANIIC010000069.1 GCF_024519315.1 Streptomyces malaysiensis subsp. samsunensis
AGCGGCATCGTCAAGAACCTGAACGCGAACGTGGGCGCCTCGGTCAGCTCGGGCGCGGTCATCTGCGAGCTCAAGGACTGACCAGCCGCCATGGCGTCCTTACGGCGGGCTCCGACCGGGGCCCGCCGTCATGGTCGGTCCTCGACGAGGCCGGTCTTCGAGGCCGGTCCCCGAGGGTCCCCGAGGTCAGTCCTTCAGCGTCCGCTCCAGGAAGCCCAGAACGGTGTCCGCGTAGGTCTTCGGCTGGCTCTTGATGCCCTGTAGATGGTCGGTCTCCGGCAGGGTGTGCACCTCGGCCAGCGGATAGCGCTCGGCCAGCGCCCGTACCCCGGAGGCGGGGATCATGGTGTCGCGGTCACCGGTCAGGAAGAGCATCGGGGTGCGCTCGTACGCGCCCCCGACCGGCGGCGGCCACTGCACCCGCAGCATCGCCACGGCCGCCGACGAGGCGACCGACTCCACGACCGGGCGGGAGGGGCCCGCCCCCAGCGGGCCGGGGATGGGCACCCCGCCGGCCGCCACGAAGTTCCGGAACAGCGGGGCCAGTTCCAGTGCCGGACCGCTGTCGAAGACCAGTGCGTCGACCGGGCAGTCCTCCCTCTTGAGCATGTAGAAGGAGGGGAAGGTCGAGATGGAGAAGCCGTAGATCGCGATGCGCGCGGCGGCGTACTCCTCCATCGACCGCATATGCCGCACCACGGCGACCACATCGTCGGTGTGACGGTCGCTCATACCCCAGCCCGCCCGGTCCGCGGCGCTCTTACCGTGGTTGCGGTGGTCGAACATCGCGACCGTATAGCCCGCCTCGTTGAGCATCCGGGCGTGCGCCAGGCTCGCGGACTTGCTCAGCCCCAGGCCGTGTCCGAGGACCACGACCCGTTCGGTGTCGCCGGGAATCAGCCAGACATGCAGCCCGCGACCCTGTTGTCCGTTCAGCGGAACGTTGACATCGGTGCTGGTCAGGCTCAGGTCGGCGGGCTTCTTGTGATGCGGTCTGCGCGGCGGGTGGAAGATCATGTACGAGAGGAAGGCGCCGTACAACGGTGCCACCGGGAGGGTCACCGCAGAGGCCGCCTTCGCCAGGAATCCCGTCGCCATGGTCGCCAAACCCCCATCACCGATCGTGCCCGGACGTGCGCGATCGTAGTGCGCACGGAAGGTGACCGCGTCGGCGGGGAGATGAACGTGGCCTAAGTCACCGGGTGCCCCTCATCCGCAACGCCGCCTCGGGTCAAGGGGGTTGGGGGCGCGTGAACCCGCCATGGCGGCGCGTTCCGACGGCGCGCCGCCGCGCGCGCCGCTGTACCGTCAGTACGTCCACAGCGAGCGCATCATCGGCCGATAGCACGGGGGAAGCGGAACAGTGTCCTTCAGCAGCCCGGTTCAGCCCGCACGGGAGCCCCGGGGCTGGGCCCCGGCCCGCGCCCTGCCCACCCCCGGAGACCGCCCCGGCCCCGGCGAGGTGGCCGTATGGCTGCTGCGGATCCCGCCGTCCGCCGCCGCTGCCGCCGCCGTCGCGGAGGGCACCCTGGACGAGGGGGAGCGCGAGCGCGCGGCGAGGCTGCGGTCCGAGGTGGCGCGCGAGCGCTATGTGACCTCCCATGTGGGGCTGCGGACGCTGCTCGGCGGCTATCTCGGCATCGCCCCGGCCGACGTCGTGTTCACCCGGGAGACCTGCGGAATGCCGGACTGCGACAAACCGCACGGCCGCCCGGCCCTGGCGGGCGAGGACATGCTGCACTTCTCGCTCTCCCACTCCGGGGACGCCGCCCTGTGCGCCGTCGCCCGGGTGCCCGTCGGCGCCGACGTCGAGGAGCGCGACCCCGGGCGCGTGGGGACCCGGCTGACGGGGCTGATCGGGCAGCTGCACCCCGAGGAGCGCGCGGCGGTCGACGCGCTTCCGGAGGAGCTGCGGGAGGAGGCGTTCCTGGGCTGCTGGGTCCGTAAGGAGGCGTACCTCAAGGGCATCGGCACCGGGCTGCCGGGCGGGATCGGCGCCCACCATGTCGGCCTCGCCGAGGGCCTGGCACCGGCCGACGCGCCGTCCGGCCCCAGCGGCTGGGGCTTCGCCGACCTCGACGCACCGCCCGGCTACCACGCCGCGGTCGCCGTACGGCACGAGGCCGCGCCCGGCGGCCCGGCGCGGCCGGTGGTGACCCTGTCCGGTCTGCCCCTGGGCTGATCGGCCCGAGTACAGTCGGCGCCATGCCGCATCGCGAGGTGGAACTCTCGGCAGGCACCGTCGAGTACGAGGACACGGGAGGTGAGGGCCCCGTCGCGGTTCTGCTGCACGGCGTGGCCATGGACGGCTCCCTGTGGCGCGATGTGGTCGCCGCGCTGAGCCCCGACATCCGCTGTGTCGTCCCCACCCTCCCGCTGGGCGGCCACCGCCGTGCGATGCGGCCCGACGCGGATCTAACGGTGCTCGGGGTGGCCCGGCTGGTCGCCGAGTTCCTGGACCGGCTCGACCTTACGGATGTCACGCTGGCCATGAACGACTGGGGCGGGGCGCAGGCGCTGATCGCCGACGCCCGCGCCCAGCGGATCGGCCGGCTGGTGATCACCTCCTGTGAGGCGTTCGAGAACTTCCCGCCCGGGCTGCCCGGCCGGAATCTGCGGATGGCCGCGAAGCTGCCGGGCGGGCTCAACGCCGTCTTCAAGCTGCTGAAGGTGGCGCCCCTGAGGCGGCTTCCGATGACCTGGGGCTGGATGACCAAGCGCCCGGTGGACCCCAAGGTGATGGACGCCTGGCTCCAGCCGCTGTGGACCTCCCCGGAGGTCCGCCGGGACCTGCGGAAGTACGTTCTCGGGGTGCCACCGGTGGACGAGCTGCTGCGCTGGGCCGAGGCGCTGCGCACCTTCGACCGCCCCGCCCTGGTGGCCTGGGCGTCCGAGGACCGTGTGATGCCGCCCGAGCACGGTCTGCGCCTGGCGGGGCTGCTGCCCCGGGGCAGTCTGGTGGAGATCCCCGACAGCTACACCCTGATCCCCCAGGACCAGCCGGGGCCGCTGGCCGACCTGATCCGCGCCTTCGTCCTGGACGGCGCGGCCACGGCATAGGGACTGGCCGCCGTCGCATCGGGACTGGCCGCCATGCCCTAGGGACTGTCGTACCCCCGGCGTACCGTCGTCAGTATGTGCAGATCCATCAAGACCCTTCGCCCGCCGTACGCCGAGTCGGTCACCGAGGCCGATATGCGCGCCGCGGCGCTTCAGTACGTCCGCAAGATCTCCGGCTTCCGCCAACCCGCCGCGCATAACGCGGAGGCGTTCGACAAGGCCGTCGAGGCCATCGCCGCCGCCACGGGGGAGCTGCTGGCCTCGCTCGAGGTGCGGGGTGGGGCGGCACGCTGAATGGCCCGGGGCTTTTGAGCACCCGGGCCATCCGCTTGATCAGTTGTGCGCCGCCAGGGACTCGAACCCCGGACCCGCTGATTAAGAGTCAGCTGCTCTAACCAACTGAGCTAGCGGCGCCTGCTGACGAAATAAATACTACCCGGTCCGAAGGGGTGGTTCTGACCGCGCGCGGATGGGCTCAGATCGACAGGGAGAGCAGCATCGGGGCCGCCTCCCGGTTGAGCGTGTCGGCGGCCTGGCGCAGGCGGTGCGCGTGGGCCAGGGGGAGGGAGAGGGCCAGACAGCCCACCGAGCGGCCCGCGCTGATCGGGACCGCCGCGCAGACCGTGCCGATCGCGTACTCCTGGAGGTCGAGCACGGGCACGGTGGCGGGCTGGCTGTCCAGCTTGCGGAACAGCGCCTTTTCGCTGGTGGTGGTCCGGGAGGTGAGCCGCACCGTCTTGTGGCGGGAGATGTGATCGCGGCGGCTGTCGTGGTCGAGCTGGGTGAGCAGGCATTTGCCGAGCGCCATCGCATGGGCGGCGGAGCGGAAGTCCACCCACTCGTTGACCTTGGGGGCCCGCGGCCCGTCCGCGTACTGCGTGATCTTGACTTCGCCGTCCACATAGCGGCTGAGGTAGACCGCCGCGCCCACCGAGTCGCGCAGGGCGCTGAGCGACCGCTGGAGCTTGTCCTGGACGGCGTGGCCGTGGCCGGGACCCGCGGAGCCCAGCAGGGACAGGGAGCTGCCGCCGACATAGGCGCCGTCGGCGATCTGCTCCACATAGCCCTCGCGGCGCAGCATCCGCAGCAGGTCCGCGAACTGGTGGGCCGGCAGCCCGGTCTCCCGGGCGATCATGATGTCGCTGACGCCGGACGAGTGTTTGGCGACGACCTCAAGGATCCGGAGGGCGTGCTGCACCGAGTGGAACGGCGCGGTCGGCTCGGGCCTGAGCGCCACGATTTCCCCCCTCGCAGGTTGGCGTGGCTTTGTATCACGATAACCGCCAAGGGGCTTATCCGGATCGGCTGTTGAGGATATTGCCGGGGCGCCACAGCCCCGGTCAGCAGGGGCGTATTTCTGTGGCATATGACACAGGCATGCCCCCGCAAGCGGCTCGCGGGGGCAGTGCCGGTCGTGGCCCGGCCGGGGCCGGGCGATCTAGAGAACCGCGCTCAGGAATTCCCTCGTCCGCTCGTGCTCCGGCTCGGTGAAGATCTTCTCCGGCGGTCCGGACTCGATCACCCGGCCCGCGTCGAACATCAGTACATCGTCGGAGATGTCCCGGGCGAAGTTCATCTCATGGGTGACGCACAGCATGGTGATGTCCGTTGTGTGAGCGATGTCACGCAGCACATCCAGCACTCCGGCCACCAGCTCCGGGTCCAGCGCCGAGGTCACCTCGTCCAGCAGCATCACCTGCGGCCGCATCGCCAGCGCGCGGGCTATCGCCACCCGCTGCTGCTGCCCGCCGGACAGCTGCGTCGGATAGGCGTCGCACTTGTCGCCGAGCCCGACCAGGTCGAGCAGCTCCCGGGCGCGGGTCTCGGCCTCGTCCTTGCCGAGGCCCAGCACATGCACCGGGGCCTCGGTGATGTTCCGCAGCACCCGCATATTGGGGAAGAGGTTGAACTGCTGGAAGACCATTCCGATCTTCTTGCGCACCTCACGGGTGTGCTTCTCGCCCGCCGGGACCAGTGTGCCGCCTCTGTCCTCATGGGTGAGGTAGTCGCCGTCGACCTTGATCGTGCCCTCGTCCGGCTTGATCAGCGTCATCAGCAGCCGCAGGATCGTGGTCTTGCCCGAGCCCGAGGGGCCGATCAGGGTGACGTGCTTGCCGGAGGAGACCGAGAAGTCGAGGTTGTCCAGGACCGTATTGCTGCCGAAGCGCTTGGTCACCTGGTCGAAGCGGATCAGTTCACTGCCGTCCACGGCAGGGTTCGTGTGGTCGGTTTCAGTGGCCAAGACGACGCTCCAGGGCTCGCATAAGAAGGGAAGCCGGATAGGCGATGACGATGAAGGCGATGCCGACCATCGTGTAGGGCTCGATGTACTGGAAGGACGACGCGCCTTCCGCGCGCGCCTTCTGGAGCATGTCGACGACGCCGATCAGCGCGAGCATCGGGGAGTCCTTCAGCATCGCGATCACGTAGTTGCCCAGGGCGGGCACCACCCGGCGGATGGCCTGCGGCAGGATCACCGCGGTCCAGGTACGGCCGCGGGAGAGGCTGAGCGCGGTCGCCGCCTCCCACTGGCCCTTGGGCACACCGTCGATACCGGCCCGGTAGACCTCGGCGGTGTACGTCGAGTAGTGCAGGCCGAGCGCGATCACCCCGGTGGTGAGCGCCGAGAACTTGATGTCCCAGGTCGGCAGCACGTAGTAGAAGAAGAACAGCTGCACCAGCAGCGGGGTGTTGCGGATGAACTCCACAACGGCCGCCACCGGCCAGCGGACGAAGCGGGTCGGCGAGCGGAAGGCCATCGCCCACACCAGGCCGAGCGCGAACGCCAGGACCGAGCCCAGCGCGGTCGCCTCCAGCGTGATCAGCAGTCCGCGGCCCAGTTCGGGGAGGAAGTCCTTCGCCACATCCCAGTTCCAGTTCACTGGGCACCTCCCGCCGTGATGATGTTGGACGACTGCTCGGTCTCCTGGCGCGAGGACAGCTTCCGGGTGATCAGCGAGCGCTTGCCGGAGTCCACCGGGGCCTGGCCGATCCCCGCCTTGGCGCGCCGCTCCAGCAGCCGCATCAGCCGGGTGAGCACGAAGGCCAGCACGAAGTAGAGGACCAGGATGATCGCGTAGATCTCCAGGCTGTCACCGGTGGCCAGCCGCGAGAGCTGGGCGGCGAAGGTGATGTCGGCGACGCTCACCGCGGAGACCAGGGCGGTCGCCTTCAACAGCTCGATCAGCAGGTTGTTGAAGGGCGGGATCATCTCCGGGATGGCCTGCGGCAGGATCACCCGGCGCATCCGCTGTGCGGGGGTGAAGCTGAGCGCGATGGCCGCCTCGCGCTGTGCCGGGGCCACCGCGGCGATCGCGCCGCGCACGATCTCCGAGCCGTACGCCCCGTAGGTGAGGCCAAGGGCCAGCACCGCCGCCCACATCGGCACCAGCTGGAACTGGAAGGCCAGCGGCATCACGAAGAACAGCCAGAACATCAGCACCAGGGCAGAGGTGCCGCGGAAGACCTCGACATAGAAGCCCGTCAGAAAGCGGACGATCCACAGCCGCGAGGTGCGGGCGATCCCGATGCCGAACGCCACGACGGCCGCGAAGATCGCGCTGTACAGGGTCAGCTGGATGGTGATCCAGACGCCCGGAAGAAGCCAGTTTTCCCAGAGCCCGGCCGTCATGAGCACAGCTCCTTGGCGGTCAGATCGGTCATCTCTTCCTCGGTGAAGCCGAAGGGCCGCACGATGCGCAGCAGCTCGCCGCTCTTCTTCATCTTGTGCAGCTCCACGTTGAAGGCGTCCCGGAGCTTGGCCTCCTCCGGCCGGAAGGCGAAGCCGCCGGCGCCGATGTCCGGTTTGCCGTCGACGTACGCCTGGAACGGCTCGGTGGCCTCGGCCCGCTGGCTGTTCCGCTGCTTCACCACGTTGTGGACGGTCACGGTCGTGCCCGCGAAGACATCGGCCCGGCCCTGCTCCACGGCGAGCAGCCCGGCCAGCTGGTCGGGGAGGATCAGCATGTCGCTCTGCTTGATCCCGGCGTCCTCCGCGTAGCCGATCTCGGCGTAGGCGGTGCCGGTGGCCATTTTGGCCTTCTTCTTAAAGATGTCTTCGTAATTGTGCAGGTTTTTGGGGTTCCCCTTGCGTACGATGAACGCGTCACGCATGCGGTAGTCGGGGTCGGAGAAGATCACCTGGGCGCAGCGCTCGGGGTTGATGTACATCCCCGCCGAGACCACGTCGAACTGCTGCGACCGCAGGCCCGGGATGAGCGAGCCGAATTCGGTCGGCACGGGCTGGACCTTGGGCACTCCCAGCCGTTTGAAGATGACCTTCGCGATCTCCGGTGCCTCGCCGGTGAACTCGCCGTTCTTGTCGATGTAGCCGAATGGGATCTCCCCCGCTATTCCCAGTCGGACCGTGCCTTGCGACCGCAGTCGCTCCAGCAGATTGCCCCCGTCCTCGGTGCCGGAGGCGGACACCCGGCTACAGCCGACCGCGCCCAGCAGACCCAGGGCCGCGCCGCCGGCGAGAAGGGAGCGGCGGCTGGGTCCTATTTTTGCTATTTCTCTGCTATCGGTGTCTTTCCCACGTGGTGGAGCCATGGGCGCGCGGCTACCCGACTCCAACAGATGTATGCAGTCTGTTTCCGGCCCTTGATACAGCCGATGCGTGGGTAGGCCCCTGGGGCAGGACTGGTTCCTAAGCGACCTGGAGGAAAGTCGATGGTTGACCGAGCCGACCGGTTCATCGAGGTCTCGCTCGAGAAGCGCGGGGTGAGCTGTACGGCCAAGCTCCTTGACGAGCTCGCGCCGATCACCTGTGAGGCGGTGTGGAACGCGCTGCCGCTGGGAGGTGATGTGTATCACGCGAAGTACGCGCGCAATGAGATCTACGCGCTGGTGCCCCCCTTCGCGCCGGAGGAGCCGCCCCTGGAGAACCCGACGATCACCCCGATCCCCGGGGATCTGTGCTACTTCACCTTCACCGACACCCAGCTCGGGACCAAGTCGTACGGATACGAGACCGAGGCCAAGCACCAGGGGCGGCGGCAGGTCGTCGACCTGGCGCTCTTCTACGAGCGGAACAACCTGCTGATCAACGGCGACGCGGGGTGGGTGCCCGGGATCGTCTGGGGCGCGGTCGTCGACGGCCTCGACCGCATGGCCGACGCCTGCCAGGACCTGTGGCGTGCCGGGGCGCTGGGGGAGACCCTGAGCTTCCGGCGGGCGTAGATCCTCGGCTTTCACCGGGCGGGGACCTCGGTTGCCGCCCGGTGTGGCCCTTGGTTTTCGTCGGGTGTGGCCCTTGGTTGCCGCCCGGTGTGGCCCCTGGTTTCCGCCGGGCGCGGCCTGGGGCGTGAGCAGGGCCCGGGGCGGAGCCGCCCCGGGCCGGGCAGTGGGCTTTACGGCCAGTGGGCCTCAAGGCCGCCGGGGGCGGACCCGTATGGCTCAAGCCGCCCCCGGGCGCACCCCGTGCGCTCAGGCCGCCCCCGGGCGCACTCCGTCCGCCAGCCCCGCCTCGAACAGCGCGTGCGACGCCCGCAGCACCAGCGCGTCCGCGTGGCGCGCGCCCACCAGCTGCACACCGATCGGCAGGCCCGCGCCGCTGAGGCCGCACGGCACCGATGCCGCGGGCTGCTGGGTCAGGTTGAAGGGGTAGGTGAACGGCGTCCAGCCCGTCCAGCGGGTGTGCTCCGACCCCTTGGGCACCTCGACCCCGGCCTCGAAGGCGGTGATCGGGAGCGTCGGGGTGACCAGCAGGTCGTACGCGGAGTGGAACCGTCCCATGGCGTGGCCGAGAGCCATCCGCACATCCACGGCCGCCAGATAGTCCAGCGCGCTGTACGAGGCCCCCTGGGCGCAGATCTCGCGCAGCCCCGGGTCCAGCAGCTCCCGGTCCTCCTGCCCCAGCGGCTGCACCACCCGGGCCGCGCCGCTGAACCACAGCGTGTGGAACGCCTCGACCGGGTCCTCGAACCCCGGGTCGATCTCCTCGACCACCGCGCCCAGCTCCGCCAGCAGATCCACCGCCCGCCGCACCGCCGCGGCCACCTCCGGGTCGACCGCGGCCGCGCCGCCGAGCGCGGGGCTGTAGGCCACCCGCAGCCCGTCCACCCCGCCCCCGCCGGGGGTGAGCGCCTCCCGGAAGCCGCCCTCGGGGGGCGGCGCCAGCTGGGACCAGTCACGCCAGTCCGGACCGGAGATCACATCCATCATCAGCGCCGCGTCGGCCGCGTCCCGGGTCATCGGCCCCACATGGGCCAGGGTGCCGAACGCGCTCGCCGGATAGAGCGGAACCCTCCCATAGGTGGGTTTCAACGCGAAGATGCCGCAGAAGGCGGCCGGGATACGGACCGAACCTCCGCCGTCCGTCCCCAGACTCAGCGGACCCGCGCCCAGCGCGACCGCGGCCGCGCTGCCGCCGCTGGAGCCGCCCGCGGTCCGCTGAGGGTCGTACGGATTGCCGGTGACCCCGTATACCGGGCTGTCGGTGACGCCCTTCCAGCCGAACTCCGGGGTCGTGGTCTTCCCCACGAACACGGCGCCGTGCTCGCGCAGCCGCGCCACCGAGGGCGCGTCCTCGTCCCATGCCTGGACATCGGGCCGCACGGTCCGCGAACCGCGCAGGGTGGGGGCGCCGCGCAGCAGGAGGATGTCCTTCACCGACACCGGTACGCCGTCCAGCAGGCCCGCGGGGGCCCCGCGCCGCCACCGCTCTGCGGACTCCTCCGCCTGTCGCAGCGCGCCCTCGGCGTCCACCCTTGTGAAGGCGTTCACCTCCGGCTGTATCTGCTCGATCCGGTGGAGGACGGCACGGGTCGCCTCGACGGGGGAGAGCTCGCCGGAGGCGTAGCGCTCCAGGAGTTGAACGGCTGTCAGGTCGTGCGTATCGGTCATCCGGCTCTCCGTTCAGGTCGTGCGATAGGTCGTGCGATCAGTCCACCGGTACGTACCCGAGGCGTTTGTCGACGATGTTGAGCAGTGGTTCGCCCGCGCACCAGCGCTCGAAGTTGTCCTGGAACTGCTCGGCCAGATGGTCGCGCCATCCCACCGTGTCGCCGCTCATATGGGGCGAGACGAACAGCCCCGGCACGTCCCACAGGGGATCGTCCGAGGCCAGCGGCTCGTGTTCGAAGACATCCAGGGCAGCGCCGCCGATCCGGCGGGCCACCAGGGCCGCCGTAAGGTCCTTCTCGACGACCAGGGGGCCGCGGCCGATGTTGATGAACCGGGCGCTGGACTTCATCCGGTCGAAGACGGACCGGTCGAACATGCCGCGGTTGGCTTCGGTGAGCGGTGCCGCGCACACCACCCAGTCGGCCGACGGCAGCAGCCCGGGGAGCTCGTCACCGCCGCGCACGCCCTGCCGCGCGGAGCGGCCCACCAGGTCGACCACCACACCGAGCGCGGCCAGGGTGGAGCCGATCGTCCGGCCGATGGGGCCCGCACCCACGACCACGGCCCGCGTCCCGGCCAGCCGCATCGTCTCCCGGTGCTGCCAGCGGCGCTGCCGCTGAAGCTCCCAGGTGCCGTGGAAGTCCTTGGCCATGGCGATCACCAGGCCGGCCACATACTCCGCGATCGGCTGCTCGAAGACCCCCCGGGCATTGGTCAAAACCGTGTCGGACGCGATGAGTTCGGGGCAGAGCAGCCGGTCCACGCCGGCGCTCGCGGTATGGACCCACGCCGGCCGGGGGCCCTTGCCGGGCCAGGCGTCGCGGACCGCGTCGGAGGTGAAGTCCCAGACCAGGAGCACATCCGCGACAGGGAGCGCCTGGGGGAGCGATTTCTCGTCACAGACGAGCACCTTGGCCCGCTCGGCCACCCGGTCCAGGTGGACGGGTGGCTGGTCGCCGAAGACGACAACTGTGCTTTCGGACATAGGCGGGAAACCGTTTCGAAACGTGGGTGGGTTTGCCTGGAGGAGGAGGGGGCAGGCGCCTCAGTTTGAGGATTGACCACGCTAGGCAGCGGAAACTACCGTCGTCAACAACGGCATCTGTCCCGGCGTCCCGGCATCAGGCCGGTCTCTCTCCATCGAAACCTCTGGCCAATGGTCCAGTCCCTCCGTTCCGTATTGGGGCTCGCTTTGGACGTCTCTTTTCTAGGTGGCCCACAGCCGCAGCGCGGCGTGGGAGTGGTGGCACCGTTCGACTTCGCACTCGATCGTGAACTGTGGCGCTGGGTACCGGACGAGGTCTCCCTGCACCTCACCCGTACCCCGTTCGTACCCGTCGAGGTGAGCCTCGACCTGGCCCGGCTCGTGAGCGAGCACGAGACCTTGCACGACGCGGTGCGGGCGCTGGCCGCCGTGGCACCGGAAGTGGTGGCGTACGCATGCACCTCGGGCAGCTTCGTCGGCGGTGTGGCCGGTGAGCGCGCGATGTGCGCCGCCATGACCCAGGCGGGTGAGATCCCGTCGCTGACCACCTCGGGCGCCCTGCTGGAGGCGCTGAGAGAGATCGGCGCCCGGCGGATCGCCGTGGTGACCCCGTACACCCGGTCCGTCACCGACTCGCTGGAGGAGTACCTCGCCGAGGGCGGGATGACCGTCACCGGACGGGCGTACCTCGGACTGACCCGGCACATCTGGAAGGTGCCGTACCGCGATGTGGTCGACATGGCCCGGCAGGCGGTGGTCGGGGCGACCGACGCGCTCTTCATCAGCTGCACCAATCTGCCGACCTACGACGTGATCCCGCAGCTGGAGGCGGAGCTGCGGATGCCCGTGCTGTCCGCCAACCAGGTCACGATGTGGGCGGCGCTGCGGGCGATCGGCGCACAGGCCGTCGGGCCGTACCAGGCGCTGCTTGACCCGGTCGCCCGGTCCGGTCCCGCGGGGATGTCGGTCTCGCCGCTGCGCGGCCCGCTCCCGATGACGGACCCGGTCGTCGAGTCGGTGATCGAGGCCGTGGAGTCGGTCGAGTCGGTGGTGGACGAGCCGGAGGCGGCGCTGGCCGGGGCGGCGTCGCCCGGGTCGGACGGCGATCCGGTCGACGGGCTCGACCCGGGCTTCGGAGCCGGCCTCGGCGAGGGCCCCTATCTCGACGATTCGGGAGGCCCGGCCGCGGGGTGAGGCGGCGGCCCGGCGTGATGTGACGTGATGTGGAGGGCGGCCCGCCCCGGAGTGAGGGGGCGGGCGCCCCGGCGTGGCCGGGAAGCCTGCCCGGGTGAGACGGGCAGGAGGTCCGCGGTGTAGGAGAATTGAACCCTCCCCCCGATGAAGAAAGGGGGATTCCTGGCTCAGGAAGCCCCGCAGGTCTGCGACCTGAAGGGTCTTACTCCCTCGGCACCAGCCGGGACGGAACCTGCCCGGTCGCCCGAAAGCGTGGGGTTGCGCTGGCTTGGCTCTCGCTCAGCACGTTATGCGTGCTTGGTTCTCGCAACGCACGACACGCACTTTACCCAACCGTGTGGGCGTTTTCGCCCCGGAGGTGAAATCCCGTTCCTTGCTCTGCTCCGATTCCTCCCCCGCCCGAAGGCGGGGGCACGCCAGTCAAGGAGGCAAGTCATGGTGGACTCGACGCGCCCGGCCCCGGACACAGTGGGCTTTCTCTACCCCGGATACTCCGCCGAGGACGAATATCCGCGCCTGGAAGCCATGCTCGGCGGCGACAGCGGCGACATCCGGCTTCCGCTCGTCCACACCGACATCGGTGAGGACGCCCACCGGGTGGACGCCCTGCTGGAGATGGGGTCGGCGGCCCGTCTCGCGGCCGGGGTCGCCGAGCTCGCCGAGCGCGGTGCCCAGGCCGTGGTCTGGGCGTGCACCAGCGCCAGCTTCGTCTTCGGCTGGGAGGGCGCCAAGGAGCAGGTGCGCGAGCTGAGCCAGACGGCCGGGATGCCCGCCTCCAGCACCTCCTTCGCCTTCGCCCACGCGGTGCAGGAGCTCGGCGCCGAGCGGGTGGCCATCGCCGCCACCTATCCGGAGGATGTCGCCGACTACTTCAGGGCATTTTTGAAGGCGGCCGGAGCCGAGGTGGTCTCGATGCGCGGCAGCGGGATCATCACGGCCGCGGAGGTCGGCACCTGGGGGCGGGAGGAGGTGCTGGAGCTGGGCCGCGCCGGGGACCACCCCGAGGCCCAGGCGGTGCTTCTGCCCGACACCGCCCTGCACACCGCCGCCTGGATTCCGGATCTGGAGGCGGAGCTGGGTAAGCCGGTGCTCACGGCCAATCAGGTCACGGTCTGGGAGGGGCTGCGGCTGCTGGGCCGCGATCCGGTCCATGACCGGCTGGGCACGCTGTTCGCCCGGAGCGGCGGATAGCGGAAGGCGGTGCGGCCGCCGGGGGGCGTGCCGAGATGGCCGAGGAGCCGATGACAGGGAGCTGAATCCCGGCGGAATTCCATGTCGCTCTTTCGCCATCGGGGCATTCCGCTTATCGGACTGCGCCTAGCATGCAGCCGTGCGTCGCCATCATCTCTCCCCGGTCCCGTCGGCACGTCATCTGCTGGTCGCCGGTGCGGTGACGGTGGCCACGGCCGTCGGGATCGGCGTGCTGGCGGTCGGCGGAGGATCCTCGGACGGCCCCCGTGCGAACCCCTCCGCGAGCGCGAGCGCGCCCGCGAAGGCCCCGGACGGGCTCCGGCACACCTCCGTCGAGGTGTCCGAGGGTGGCTGTGGCCATGGCTGGACCGATGCCACCCGTGGCAAGCAGGTCTTCGATCTGCGGAACACCTCCAGCAGACCGGCCGAGGTCCATCTCACCGATCCGGCGAACGGCGCCGTCTACGGAGAGGTGGAGGGCCTGGGCCCCGGCACCAGCAGACCGCTGAGCGTCACGCTCGGCGGGGGCTCCTACGCCTTTGTCTGCCTGCCCGAGGACGCGGACGCGGTCACCGGGCCCACCGTCCGTGTTCCCGGACCGGCGCGCGGCGGTGGACCGGCCGCGGTCCCGGTCAGCCAGCAGGATCTGATCCCGCCCACCATCGCCTACCAGAAGTGGGTGGCGGGCCGGATGGACGAGCTGGTGCGGCGTACGGACGCGCTGCGCTCGGCCATCCACTGCGGTGAGCCGGCCACGGCCCGTGCGGCCTGGCTGCCCGCCCATCTGGTGTACGAGCGGATGGGCGCCGCCTATGGTGCCTTCGGCGACGCCGATGGGGCGATCAACGGCACCACGGCGGGGCTGTCCGGCGGGGTCCACGACCCGGACTTCACCGGCTTCCACCGCCTGGAGTACGGCCTGTGGCACGGTCAGTCCGCGAGCGCTCTGCGCCCGGTCGCCGACCAGCTCGTCAAGGATGTCCGAAAGCTGAGGGAGGACTGGTCGCAGGCGCGGATGGACCCGGCCGACCTGGGCCTGCGGGCGCACGAGATCATGGAGAACACCGTGCAGTTCGAGCTGACCGGCCGCACCGACTACGGCAGCGGCACCAACCTGGCCACCGCGCGGGCCAACGTCGACGGCACCCGGGCCGTGCTGCGCCGGCTGGAGCCGCTGCTGAAGCCCCGCGCCCCGTGGCTGCCCGAGCTCAAGAGCGACCTGGACCGCACCCAGCGGACCCTGGAGCGCTCGCACCACGGGGACCACTGGACCACGCTGGACCGGCTGAGCCGCACCGGGCGCCAGCGGCTCAACGCGGACGCGGGCACGCTGGTGGAGCGGCTGTCGCGGGTGGCGGCGCTGATGGATGTGCGGAGGACCCGGTGAGCGAGGTGCTGCGCAGGGGCTTTCTGCTGGGCGCTGCCGCGGGCACGGTCGGCGCGGTGGCGGGCGCTGCCGCGGGCACGGCGTCCGCGAAGGAGGAAGGCCCGGAGAAGAAGCCCACCCGTGTCCCCTTCCACGGCCCCCATCAGTCCGGCATTCTCACCCCGCCCCAGCGGGCCGCCGCCTTCATCGCGTTCGACGTCATGGCCGAGGGGCGCGAGGAGCTGACCGACGCCTTCCGCACGCTCACCGAGCGGTGCCGCTTCCTCACCACCGGAGGCACCCCCGACCCGGTCGGGATCACCGCGCCGCCCGCCGACTCCGGCACCCTCGGCCCCCAGGTGGCCGCTGGCCGGCTGACCGCGACCGCCGGCGTGGGCGCCTCGCTCTTCGACGGGCGCTACGGCCTGCGGGACCGCAAGCCCCGGCGGCTGAGCACGATGGAATCCTTCCCCGACGACGATCTCGACCCCGACTGGTGCCATGGCGATCTGAGTCTTCAGCTGTGCGCCGACAGCCCCGACACGGTGCTGCACGCGCTGCGCGACATCGCCCGGCACACCCGGGGCGCGCTCCAGATCCGCTGGCGTATCGACGGCTTCGTCAGCCCGCCGCGCCCGTCCGGCACCCCGCGCAACCACATGGGGTTCAAGGACGGCACCGCCAATCCGGACACCGATGACGCCCGTGCGATGGACCGTCTGGTGTGGGTGGGCGCCCACTCCGGGGAGCCGGCCTGGGCGACCGGCGGCAGCTATCAGGTGATCCGGCTGATCCGGATGCTGGTGGAGTTCTGGGACCGGGTGTCGATCAGCGAGCAGGAGCGCATGTTCGGCCGCAGCCGCGACTCGGGCGCCCCGCTGGACGGTCAGCACGAGTTCGACACCCCGTGCTACGCACAGGACCCCAAAGGCGACATCATTCCGCTGGACAGCCATATACGGATGGCCAATCCGCGCACCGCCCGCACCGAGGACCAGCGCATACTCCGCCGCCCCTACAACTACGACCGGGGCATGGACGGCAATGGCAACTTGGACATGGGGCTGCTGTTCTGCTGCTATCAGCAGGATCTCGTGCGTCAGTTCGAGGCCGTCCAGAAGCGGTTGGCGGGCGAGCCCCTGGTGGACTACATCACCCCCTTCGGCGGCGGCTATTTCTTCGCCCTCCCCGGAGTGAGAGACCGCTCCGACTGGCTGGGGCGCGCCCTTCTGGCCTGACACCGCCCCACCTTCCGGTCAAGAACACCTCAAGAGTTCCTTGGATTCTTCTGACCCTCTATTCACTCGGCCGCCTCCATGGATTCCATCGGAGAGTCCGGCCCGCGGCACAGGATCAGGCGCAGGCGTGAATCGCGAATCATGTGGAGGCATGACATGGGCGGCACGGCAGGATCCGTAGGCGGCCGACGGCGTGGCCGGGCCATGCGCTGGGGTGCCCTCGCCGGCGCCGCGGCCCTGGCGACCGTGGGCGGGGTGGCCCCCGCATGGGCCGCGCCCGCCAAGGGCGGCGGCACCGCGACCCCGGTGAAGCATGTGGTGGTGATCTTCGACGAGAACATCTCGTTCGACCACTACTTCGGCACCTACCCCAAGGCGGCGAACACGGACGGCACCACGTTCACGCCGGCCAAGGGCACCCCCAAGGACATCGACACCCTGGCGCACGCCGGGTTGCTGAAGAAGAACCCCAATCTCTACAAGCCCAAGCGGCTGCGCAGCGACCAGGCCATGACCTGCGACCAGAACCACTCCTACGGCCCCGAGCAGTACGCGGCCAACGCCGGCAAGGCCGATAAGTTCGTGGAGAACACCGAGGTCAGCAAGTGCACCGGGCTGTTCGGCGAGCCCGGTCTGGTGATGGATTACTACGACGGCAACACCGTCACCGGGCTGTGGAACTACGCCCAGCACTACGCGATGAGCGACCGCTCCTTCAGCTCGGCCTACGGCCCCTCCACCCCCGGAGCGCTGGAGCTGGTCTCGGGCCAGACCCACGGCGTGATCTCCACCGACCCCAAGTCCTCCACCGAGAACCCGATCCAGACCGACAAGCCGGACGCGTACACGGTGGCCTCACCGGACGCCAAGGGCGTGGGCACGATGATCAACGACCCGGACCCGGCCTACGACGACTGCTCCAACAAGGACCACACCAGCGGCAACGCCCTGGCCCTGATGCAGGGCAGGAACCTCGGCGATCTGCTCAACGACAAGGGTGTGACCTGGGGCTGGTTCCAGGGCGGCTTCCGGCCCAGCACCGCCTGGGACGGCCGGCAGGACCACTACGCCAAGTGCTCCGGCACCACCCACAAGAACGTCGGCGGGGCGGAGTCGGTGGACTACAGCCCGCACCACGCCCCGTTCCAGTACTACAAGTCCACGGCCAACCCGCATCACCTCCCGCCGAAGAACGTCCAGGAGATCGGCCGGAGCGGCCGGGCCAACCACAACTACGACCTCACCGACTTCGGCGCGGCGCTCAAGACCGGCCATCTGCCGGCCGTCAGCTTCCTGAAGGCCGCCGAGTACCAGGACGGCCACGCCGCCTACTCCGACCCGGTCGACGAGCAGCACTTCCTGGTCGAGCAGATCAACGCGATCCAGAAGTCCCCGCAGTGGAAGGACACCGCGATCGTCGTCGCGTACGACGACAGCGACGGCTGGTACGACCACGCCTACGCCAAGCCCCTCAACGGGTCGACGGACAAGACCACGGGCTCGGGCGGCAAGGCCACCGACAGCCCCGCCTGCCAGTCCGGCCCCGCGCCCGCGGGCGGCTACCAGGACCGCTGCGGCCCCGGCCCCCGGCAGCCGCTGCTGGTGATCTCCCCCTTCAGCAAGTCCAACAAGGTCGACCACACCCGGACCGAGCAGACGTCGATCACCCGCTTCATCGAGGACAACTGGCACACCGGTCGGATCGGTGACGCCTCCTTCGACAGCCGGGCGAACTCCCTCTCCGGGCTGTTCGACTTCCGTCACCCCAACAACACCCAGGTGCTGCTGAAGTCCGACGGCTCGGTCGCGTCGGTCCACAAGGCCGGTCACTACACGACCTCCGCCCTGGCCGCCCACGCCCCGATCGTCAACGCCGCGGCCGCCGACGCCCTGACCACCCGGCGTCTCGCCGACGACCGGGGCACCTCCGCCGCCCTGCCCATCGGCATCACGGCGGGTGTGCTGGTGCTCGGCGGCGCCGGTACGGCGCTGGCCCTCCACCGCCGCCGCACCGCGCGGACCGTGGGCTAGCCCCGGTCCGCCGCGAGAGACGGCACACCGCCGTCGGGTCCGCCGCCGCACTTCCTCCCCAGGTGGCGGCGGGCCCGGCCGTCCGCCGGGGGCCGGGGAATAAAGCGGAGCCTTTCTCCGGTTGAATGTGCCCGGTAGACGTAGAGGCGTAGAGCCGAAGACGTACGAGCAGACGCACAGGCGTACGCGCACCGCAGCGCGACCAGGGAGGCGGGCCACCGTGGCCGATGAGCAGGACCGGCGAGACGACCAGCGCGACCCCATCCGGGCCCGGCCCCTCGGCAGCGCACCGGTGCCCCTGTCGGTGCTGGACCTCGCGACCGTCGGCAGCGGGGTGACGGCCGCCGAGGCGCTGCGCACCACCACCGAGCTGGCCCGGCTCGCCGAGCGCCGGGGCTTCCACCGCTTCTGGGTCGCCGAGCACCACTCCATGCCCGGGGTCGCCAGCTCCTCCCCGGCGGTGATCCTCGCCCATCTCGCCGCGCACACCGAGCGGATCCGGCTGGGCTCCGGCGGGGTGATGCTCCCCAACCACGCCCCGCTGGTCATCGCCGAGCAGTTCGGCACCCTGGAGGCGTTCGCCCCCGGCCGGGTGGACCTCGGCCTCGGTCGCGCGCCCGGCACCGACGGGGCCACGGCCGCCGCCCTGCGCCGCACCGAGCGGCTGCGCGAGGGCGCCGACGACTTCCCCCAGCAGCTCGCCGAGCTGACCCGCTTCCTCGACGACTCCTTCCCCGACGGCCACCGCTACGCCCGTATCCACGCGGTGCCGGGGCCGGTGCAGGGCACCGTGCCCGGCGGGGTCCAGTCCGCCGGCCGGCCCTCGATCTGGCTGCTGGGCTCGAGCGGCTTCAGCGCCCGGCTCGCCGGGATGCTCGGGCTGCCGTTCTCCTTCGCGCACCACTTCTCCGCGGCCAATACCGTGCCCGCGCTCGACCTCTACCGCGAGACCTTCCGGCCGTCCGCCGTGCTGGACCAGCCGTACGCCTCGATCGGCGTCTCGGCCTTCGCCGCCGAGGACGAGAAGGAGGCCCACCGCCAGGTGCTCACCGGCGCCCTGGCCATGATCCGGCTGCGCACCGGACGCCCCGGCCTGGTGCCGACGCCCGAGGAGGCCGAGGGGTACGAGTCCAACGAGATCGAGCGCGACTTCATCAACAGCTGGCTCGCCAATGTCGAGTACGGCACCCCGGACCAGGTCCGTGAGGGACTCGACGGGCTGATCAAGCGCACCGGAGTGGACGAAATCAAGATCACCGCCAATGCCCACGGCCGCGAGGCCCGTCTGCGCTCGTACGAGCTGATCGCCGATGCCTACGATCTGCCGACGGCGCAGACGGAGGCGTAGCCCTACCCCGACGCCGGGCAGGTGGTGATCATCGCCTGGATGCGGTCCGGCGGCACCGGACGGGAGTAGAACCACCCCTGTCCCGTGTCGCAGCCGATCCGCCTCAGCCGCTCCGCCTGCTCGGCGCTCTCCACGCATTCGGCCGTCACCGTGAGGCCCAGCCGGTGCGCTAGCTGCACCAGCGCCTCGACGATGGTCTGGTCGGCCGGATTCGGATGCTCCTCCGCCCGGAACCCCTGGACGAACGAGCCGTCCAGCTTGAGCGTGGAGACCGGCAGCCGGCTGAGATAGGCGAGGTTGGAGTAGCCGGTCCCGAAGTCGTCGATCGCGATGGCCACCCCCATGTCGCTGAGCTGCTGGAGCGCCTGGAGCGGACGCCCCGTCGAGCCCATCACCGCCGACTCGGTCAGCTCCAGCTGAAGCAGATGCGGCGGCAGCCGGGTCTCCGCCAGGATCGCGCCGACATCGGCCACCAGATCGGAGTCCCACACCTGGCGGACCGCCACATTGACGCTGACCACCAGCGGATGCGTCGGATTGGCCAGCTGCCAGGCACGGGCCTGGCGGCAGGCGGTGCGCAGCACCCACCGGCCCAGCGGCACGATCGCGCCGTTCTCCTCGGCCAGGGGGATGAACCGGTTCGGCGACAGCCGTCCGAACTGCGGATGGTCCCAGCGCACCAGCGCCTCCACCCCCCGTACGACCCCGTCGCCAAGACCCACCAGCGGCTGGTAGTCGAGCACGAACTCCTCCCGCTCGACCGCCGGGCGCAGGGTGCTGGACAGCGCCTGCCGGGTCATCCGATGGGCGTTGCGCTCCGGGTCGAAGAGGGTCCAGCGCGCCTTGCCGTCCTCCTTGGCCCAGTACAGCGTGGTGTCCGCGGCCTGCATCAGCCAGGTGGTGTGGGTGCCGGCCGCGGGCCGCTCCACCACGCCGATGCTCGCCGACACCGACAGCCGCTGCCCGCCCACGTCGAACGGCTCCTGAAGGGCGGCCAGCACCGACCGGGCGAGGTCGCACAGCTGCTCGGTGCCGGTGGAGTTGCGGACCAGCAGGGCGAACTCGTCCCCGCCGAGCCGCGCCACGAGATGGCCGCCGGGCGCCGCGCAGTCGATGAGCCGCTGGGCGACCGCGCCGAGCAGCCGGTCGCCGACCCGGTGGCCGAGGGTGTCGTTGACCGCCTTGAAGCCGTCCAGGTCGAGATAGCAGAGCCCGATCCGGCCGGTGCCCTCGTGGTCGTAGGTGGCCGCCTCCAGCGCCGAGGTCATCCGCTCGAAGAACAGGCTGCGGTTGGGCAGCTTGGTCACCGGGTCGTGCATCTGGAGATGGCGCAGCCGCCCCTGGAGGTCCCGCTGATCGCTGATGTCGGCCATGGACAGCAGCAGGCTGCAACTGTCCGGCGCCGGCTCGACGGTGATCTCGGCCCACAGGGCATGGCCGTCGGCGCGCAGCAGCCGCCGGGTGCGGCGCAGCCGCGCGAGGCGGCCGCCCAGGACCTCCCGGTACTCCCGCCAGGTGCGCGGATCCTCGTGCAGATCGGCCAGGTCGGCCGCGCTGCGGGTGGTCAGCAGGCCCGGATCGGTGCCGAGCAGGGCGCCGAGCGCGGGGTTGGCGTCGAGCACCCTCCCCTCGCGGTCGACGACCGCCATGGCCAGGCGCGCCGCGTTGAAGGCGGCGCGGTAGTCGCCGGGCGCCGGGCCCGGGGTGTGCCCTGCGCCCGGGGGCGTGACCGGGCTCGGGGGCGCGCCCGGGACCGACGGCGCGCTTGGGGCCGGACGTGGTGCGCCGGGGTCCTCCGCGACAGGGAGGACGCTCGGGATGGCATCACGCTCTGTGATCGCGGGCAGGGTCGCGCCCGGGGCGCGACCCTGCCCGTCGGGGGTTCCGCTCACCGCTCGCTCCCGCGTGGCGTTTGTTGTTTCCAAGTTGTTCGTACACATCTTGCGCATGTCTCACACCGGGTGCCGGGCAGACCGTAATTGGCTGCCTGAAGGGGGATTCCCCGCTGAAGATGTGCCGATCATAGGGGCTCGTACTTCGGGCGTTCCATCGACGTCATCGCGCTCACCGCCGCCTTGACAATGTGTTTGGTCGTATCTGTTCGACTCTGCGCGTGCAAACAGCCGCTCTGACCGAATGTGACCGTCTGTTACGTACCCGGATAGCGGCCTCTTCACTCGACCAGCCCAACTCAACAGGGCGTACCCCGCCAATTCACCTCAGGGTGGAGTGGGTGTTCCGACTACGCCCGGGAGGTCGACATGGTGCGTCCTCAGGTACCCGAGGGAGTGCACCAGCGGCCTCGGCTGCGTCGGACCCAGGCCCTGCTGACCTCGCTGAGCGCGCTCATCGCGACCACCGTGGTGGCGGGCCCCGCCGTCGCCGCCGGCCCCGGCGGACCCTGTGACCTGGAACGTACCGACGCCCACCACTCGGAGGGCCTGGACACCTGGAACTCCCGCTATCCGCGCCCGGTACGCCGACTGGACGCGGCGATGGTCTTCCTGTCCTTTCCCGACGCCAGGCCCAGGGTGACCCCCGCCCGGCTGGCCGCCGACCATATCCCCGCGACCCCCGACTTCTTCAAAAGGGCCTCCTACGGGAAATTCGCGCTGCGCGTACATCCGCTGCGGCGCTGGATCGCCATGCCCCAGCGGTCCACCGCGTACGCCATACAGCGCGACTGGAACGCCCAGCGGCGGGCCGCCTATCTGCGCGACGCCATCGCGTCCGCCGATCCGCACCTCGACTTCGGCCGCTATGACCTCGTCTATCTGGTCGCCGACCCCGATGCCCCCGGTGTGGACGCCGATGCGACGAAAGTGGTCAACTTCGAAAAGCCACTGCGCGCCGATGGTGTCGATCTGCGTCGTCTGGTCACCGTTTTCGAGCACCATCCACCGGACCGCAATGTGCTGGCCCATGAGACCGGGCATGTCTTCGACCTTCCCGACCTCTACCACCGGCCGAAGGACACCGACGGTAACGCCGAATGGGACACCTACGTCGGCGACTGGGACCTGATGGGAAGCCAGTTCGGGATGGCACCCGATCCGTTCGGCTGGCACAAGTGGAAGCTGGGCTGGCTCGGCGCGCGCCAGGTGGCCTGCGACCGCCTCACCGGTCCGCGCAGATACACCCTCCAGCCCCTCAGCGCCCCCATGGCGCGCGGCGGGCCCGGCGCCGACTTCCGCACCCGGCTGGTCGTGGTCCGCACCGGGCCCACCACCGCGCTGGCCATCGAGGCGCGCGGCGGCCGTGGCAACGACGCGGGCATCTGTACCGAGGGCGTGCTGGTCTACCGCGTCCACAACGACAAGGCGTCCGGCGACGGCCCCGTCCAGGTGCTGGACGGCCACCCCACCACCTCCGCCTGCTGGAACGAGTCGGTCTACCCCGAACTCGCCGACGCCCCGCTCGGCGTCGGCGACACCCTTTCGGTCAAGGAGGACGACGTACGGATCACGGTGGCCGGCCGCGCCGCCGACGGAGGCTGGACCGTACGGGTCAACCGCCAGGCGCCCGGATGACGCGGCGGCCCGCCGGCCGAAGGCGCCCGTCCCGGCCGGGACCATGGCCGCCTTCCCGCCCCGCCGCGCCCCGCCGTCGTGGACCCGACGACCGGACGGATCCGTGACGCCCTGGGGTCGACCCGGGTGAAGTACGCGCGCCGCACGCCGAGTTCGGGAGGGAGGCCGGTGAGCCCTGCCGGGGTGGTGCGGCATGACAAGGGGGCGCGCGATCGCGCTCGTGCTACGGGGTATGCGTTCGACGGGCGGATTTGCCCGCGAATCGATGGAAGGTCCGGGAGAGCGGGGGAATAATCGTCATGCGGGGGAAGCCGGGCGGGTGGAGCAGGGGGCGGCATGGTCAGGGTGCTGATCGCGGAAGACATGCATATGTTGCGCAAGGCCCTGGTCGCCCTGCTGGAATTCGAACCGGACATCGAGGTGGTGGCCGAATTCCCCGACGGGGCCGACATCCTGCCGCGCGCCCGTGAGCTCCGCCCGGATGTCGCGGTGCTCGACATCGATCTGCCCGGTATGGACGGGCTCACCGCCGCGGCCGAGTTGAGCACCGCCGTCCCCGAATGCCGCACCATGATGCTCACCAGCCTCGGCCGCCCCGGGAATCTGCGCCGGGCGCTGGCCGCCCATGTCTCCGGCTTTCTGCTGAAGGACAGCAGCCCGGAGAAGCTGAGCGACGCCATCCGCGCCGTCGCCAAGGGCGAGCGGGTGATCGATCCACAGCTCGCGCTGGCCGCCCTGGACGACGGTCCGCAGCCGCTGACCCCACGTGAGCTGGAGGTTCTGCGGTTCGCCGCGAAGGGGGAGGACTCCGGGCAGATCGCGGCCAAGCTGTTTCTGTCGGTGGGCACGGTGCGCAACTACCTGACGTCCGCCGTGACCAAGCTGGACGCCCGCAACCGGGTCGACGCCATCCGGATCGCCCGCGAGGCGGGCTGGCTGTAGCGGCGACCGGGCCTTGCCGCGCCGCCATGGTCGCGCCGCGCCGCCATGGTCGCGCCGCGCCGCCACGGTTCTCGCCGCGCGTCGCGGGGCCACGCCGCCACGGGCCTTGTTACGCCGCCCCGGGCCGCCTGTCACGCCGTCACGGTCGGCCCCGGGCCGTACTCCTCCTCCGAGCCGCGCTCCCGGCCGCTTCGCCGCGGCGCGGCCACGGACACATCCAGCTCCGCCCGTAACTCGAACCAGCCGTCCGACCGTACGCCCGCGCGCAGCCGCCCGCCGAGGTTCTCCACCCGCACCCGGAGGTTCCCGATTCCGCTGCCGCCGTCCGTGCTGTCGGCGCGCAGGATCGTGGACGGCCGGCCGACCCCGTCGTTGACGAGGGTCAGCCACACCCGGTGGCCGCTGCGCCGTGCCTCGAACGCGCAGTGGTCGGCCTTGCTGTGGCGCAGCACATTGGTCAGCCCCTCGCGCAACACGCTCGCCAGCACCGTGTCCACCAGCTCCGGCAGCGGTGCGCAGTCGATCTCGGCCGTGGCGCTGATGCCCGCCGCGGCCAGCATCGAGCGGGCCGTGGCCGCCTCCGCCGACAGCGACATCTTGCGATAGCCGCTGGCCACGGCCCGTACGTCGGCGAGGGCCTGACGGGAGGTCTGGAGGATCTCCGAGAGCTCCTGCTGGGCGCGGGAGTTCTGCCGGGGCACCAGCCGGTGCACCAGCTCGCATTTGAGGGTGATCGTGGACAGGCTGTAGCCCAGCAGATCGTGCACGTCCCGGGAGAACCGCAGCCGCTCCTGGGCGACCGCCAGCCGGGCCAGTTCCGCCCGGGACCGGGACACCTCCGCGACCAGCCCGGACAGCCGCGAGAGCCCGAAGACCACCAGCCCGGTCAGCGCGGTGGAGACCGAGGTGTACGCGACCTGGCCCCAGCCGAAGCCGACCTGGAACAGCAGCACGTCCGTGCACAGCAGGATGGCCGCGAACGCGGGCCACGCCAGCGCCGGAACCAGCACCAGCAGCGAGGAGCCGGCCAGGAAGCCCGGCATGCCCAGCCAGGCGTGCTTGAAGATCGCGAACGGGGCGAAGGTCAGCACCGCCTGGAGCGCCAGCGTCCAGTGCCGGGCGCCGCTGAGCCGGGGCGCGAGGCCGGGGAAGGAGTGCAGCAGTTGGAGGCAGAGCAGGACGGTCATCGGCAGCAGCGCCAGCGCGAGCATCGCCGCGTCGATCGTCCCGCCCGAACGATTGCCGTCGACCACATAGGTGACGGCCACGGAGAAGTAGCCCACCAGCACGATGACCGTGATGACCACGGCCAGACGCGGCGCCAGATCGTCATGGTGACGCGGTGGGTGGTTCCCGGCACCGTCGGGCAAGAGGCTCCCCTGCACTCGTCCTCCGGATGGTCGAGCCGGATTGGGTGGCTTGCCCGAGAGTATCCGATCTTCGGTGGAGGTGGAGAGGCCGCGTAGAAGGCTCATGGTGTACGCAGAGTTACCGGGTGTCACGGGGAATCACAGGAAAAACGGAATCGGGTTGAGGTCCGCATAGGGCGTGGGGGCCGACAGCCGGCCGAGCGCGACGGGTACGTCGAAGAGCCGGCCGGGCGCGAACCGGGCCCAGTGCGGGCGCATCCCGGGCATCAGCACCTTGGCCACCGGCAGTCCCACATCCGGCCGGGTCTGGTCAAGCACCAGCAGCTCCATCCCGCGCCCGCGCGCCAACTCCCTTACGGCGGCCGTCGCGTCGCCCTCCGGGGGGCCGGATATCGGGGGCGGCGGGGCGGCCGGATCGGGTGTCAGATACGGGTGGTCGGCGAGGGTCGCGGTGCGGAACCAGCGCAGCGCCTCGGGCTCGGCCGCGCCGTAGCCCCCGCCGTCGGCACGGGCCTCGACCACCGCCGGAAGCATCTGGTTGAGCTCGGCGAAGGCGTGGCAGAGCGCGGTGTGCCGGTCGAAGTGGGCGCCGAAGCCGAGGGTGATGTCCTCGGCGGGCTTGTCGAGGCGCCGGGAGAGCGCGGCGACCACCGGAATGCCGAAGTCCGTGGTGAGGTCCAGGGCCCACACCTCGCGCCGTACGCCCCGGTGGGCGGCGCGCACCTCGGCCAGCCAGGGGTCGTCGAAGGCGTCGAGGGCCACGGCGGGCTGCCGGGTGCGGTTGTACCACCACAGGGCGACCGCGTCCCGCTCCACCAGCTCCAGAAAGCCCCGTACGACGGCGTCGGCCAGGGTGCCGCCGGCCGCCGCGCCGTTGGAGTCCGCCCGGCAGCAGCGGCCGCCCGGGGGCTGCGGGGCGCCGTAGTACAGCAGCGCGGTGGGCAGCAGCCGGTGGCGTTCGGCGGTGAGCGACCACACCGGGGTCCAGTCCAGCTCCGCGCCCTCGTCGAACGGATCGTTGATCCGGTGGCGCGCGGGGAGGGCGGGGTCCCGGAACTGCCGCGGATCGAAGAGCTGGACGGTGTCCGGATGCATCACGTCGTCCGGGCGCAGATCGCGGTAGCGGGCGCGCTGACGGGGCTCGTCCCCCTGGAAATGGCCGCTGTAGTGCTCCAGGGCCTCGCACAGCGCGCTCGCCCGCGCCTGTTCGGCCGTGCGGCCCTTACCGTGGGCGGCGGCCCGCAGCCCCGCCCTTACGGCGTCCAGGCCGCTGTGGGGGCCCGCCCCGGCGTACGAGGGGTGGCGGGCGTGGAAGCAGTTGAGGACGGCCGGGCCGCGCGGATCGCGCCGGATCTCGGTGACCAGCCCGGTGACGGGGTCCACCAGATGTCCGTAGCGCTCCATGATCCCGCGCGGGGAGGTGTCGGCGTCGGTACCGATGAGCGGGTCCCGTGGCGACGGCAGCGACAGGGGCGCCCGTATCCGGGCCGCGACCAGCGCCGGATCGCCGCAGCCGGCGCACTGTGGCCGGCGGGCGAGCGGATGGCGGTCCACGGTGGCGGTGAGGCTGTCCAGGGTGCGCAGCTCCCGCTGGCCCGGATGCCGGTGTCCGGCAAGCCACTTGGCGGCCTCCAGGGCGGCGAGCTGGAGCGCCGCGGCGCGGCTCGCGGGCAGGGAGGCGGGCGGGCGCGGCACCGGCCCCGGGCGGCCGAGCCGGCGCTGGAGATACGCCTCGGCCTGCCGTCCGCGCCACAGCCGGTCGGCCAGACAGTCCCAGCACGGATCGTCGGGGGCGCCGAGGAACGGGCCCAGCCACGCCTGGGTGCCGACCGGTTTGACGGGCAGCCAGCGAAGGCCGGCTGCGCGGTGCGCGGCGTCCACGGCGGCGAGCCGGGGATCGAGGTAGTCATCGCACACCACAAGGGTGAGTTCTGTGTCGCCATGTTGACGAGGGGCGATTTGACATATCTCTCGGCGAGGAGTAGCGGCCCCGGAAACCGTCGGATCGCCGTCCACCGCCCCCCGGTCCGCCGCGGCCCCGCCCACGGTCCTCGAGGCAGCGGTCCTCAGCCCCGCGGCGCGCAGCGCCCGGACCACTTCGCCCGGGTCGGCCGAGCCGAGGACCAGCGGGGCCACGGCGGGGCGGGACGCCCGGGGCGCGGGCGCCGGGGTGGGGCCGCCCACGGCGGCCGGCCCCGCCAGCTCCCAGTACGCCGCCTCAGGGGTCGAGGCGCGCTCCCGCTCGGAGACCAGCCCGGCCGCGCGGAGTCGGGCGATGACGCGCTCGGCCTGCCCGGCCGGGACCGCGCCGGCCGGGCCCGCGGCGCGGGCGGGCGCGGCGGCCTCGGTGAGGATGTGGGCGAGGTCCCGCGACCCGTCGAGCAGCGGCGCCAGCGCGGCGATCGCCTGCCCGTGCAGCGCCGTGACCCCGTGCTCGGAGACGAGATACACGGCCTCGCCCGGCACCGGCTCGACCCGCAGATGTGGTGTGAAGCCCAGTTCGCCGGTCATCGGCCGGTCATTCGGCGCCGACGGTGCAGATGCAGATGCCGGCCGCGGGGACGGCCCAGGCGGCCTCGGAGAGGTCCTCGATGACCAGGTCGTCCGCCTCGACGGGCGGATGAACGGCCTCGGCGGCCCCGACGTCCCCGGCGCGCTCGGCGAGCCTGACGCGTTCGGTGATCTCGGCGACCCCGGTGACCTCGGTGTTCTCGGCGGAAGAAGCCAGGCCGGCGGGGCTCGTGGACTCATTTGGGACGGGCGTATCGGTCATCGCGGACTCTCTCATCGCCAGGGGTGTGAATTTGTCATGGTGCGGGGCTCTGGAACTCATATCGAGCTCGTTACTCCGGCACTGGCCGCACAGGCCGCCCACAAGCGAGGCTCTTAGATGCCTCGGTGGCAGGGCCGCGCGGCCAGGAGGCACTTGACGGACCGTTGACGGAGGTACACGACCATGGACATCAAGGTGTTGGGGCCGCTGAGCGTCGAGGCGTGCGGTCAGTCGATCGTGCCGAGCGCGGGCAAGCCGCGCCAGATCCTTGCATTGCTTTCCGTCTACGCCAACCAGATGCTCCCGGTGCCCACTCTTATGGAGGAAATCTGGGGCACACAGATGCCACGCAGCGCGCTCACCACTTTGCAGACCTACATCCTCCAGCTGCGCCGCAGGCTGGCCGCCGCCTATGGCCCGCAGGCCCCGCAGGCATCCAAGGATGTGCTGGCCACGCGCTACGGCGGATATGTGCTGGAGGCCCAGCCGGGTGCGGTGGACATCCATGAGTACGACCGGTTGGTGGCCGCGGGGCGGGAGGCGCTGGACGCCGGGGACGATGTGCAGGCGTCCCTGCTGCTGCGCGAGGCGCTGGCCGTGTGGCGCGGCCCCGCGCTGGTGGATGTGAAGGTCGGGCCGGTTCTGGAGATCGAGCTGGCCCGTCTGGAGGAGAGCCGGCTCGGCGTCCTGGAGCGCCGTATCGAGGCCGATCTGCGGCTGGGCCGCCATGCCGAGCTGCTCACCGAGCTCACCGAGTTGACGGCCCGCCATCCGCTGCACGAGGGGTTGCACGCCCAGTGCATGGCCGCGCTCTACCGCGCGGGCCGCCCCTGGCAGGCGCTGGAGGTCTACCAGGGGCTGCGCGCCAGGCTGGTCGAGGACCTCGGGCTGGAGCCGTCGCCGCGGCTCCAGAAGCTCCAGCAGGCGGTGCTCGCCTCCGACCCGGCGCTCGATCTGGACCTGGACGGCCACTGGCGCCGCCCGGTGCTCGACCTGTTCGCCGCATAGCCCCTCGACCGCATTGCCCCTCGACCGCGTAGTCCCTCGACCGAATAGACCGACAGCCGACAGCCGACAGCCGACAGCCGACAGCCGACAGCCGACAGCCGACAGCCGATCCCTGATACCGCCCTCGTCCGAAGTCTCGTGGGCCCGGTTCCCGTAGGTCTCGTAGGTCCCGTACCAGCCGTCCCCGTCCGATGAACCATCCCCCCAAAAACGCCCGGCGCCGCCCTTCAGCCGGGCCTGCTACGGCTCCGCTGCCCGATCCCCCCGCGCGGGCAAGCGGAGCCGTAGCGCGTCCAGGGAGCGTCAGGGGGTGTCACTGGCGCCCGGTGCCCAGGTCCTGGAGCCCGACCAGCAGGAGGCGCGACGATGCGCGAGATCGACACCGATGTGTGCGTGGTCGGGGGCGGCCCGGCCGGTCTGGTGCTGGCGCTGCTGATGCTGCGGTCGGGGGCCCGGGTGACCGTCCTGGAGTGCGCCCGCGCGCATCAGCGCGTGGTCCGCGGCGAAATCCTCCAGCCCGGCGCGATGGAGTTGCTGGACGCGCTCGATGTGCTCTCCGGCGCCCGCGCCCGCGGTGCCCATGAGCACCACCGGTTCCTGGTGATGGAGGGCGAGCGGGTGCTGCTGGAGGCCGACTACCGGCTGCTTCCGGCCCCGTACGACCACCTGTTGAGCGTTCCGCGCCCCCATCTGCTGGATGAGCTCCTCGCCCGCTGCCGCCGCTCGCCCGGCTTCCGTTATCTGCCCGGATGGCGGGCCGGTGGTCTGCTGCGGCGGGATGAGCGGATCGCCGGGGTGATCGCCGACGGACCGCCGGGCCGTTGTGCCGTACGGGCGCGGGTCGTGGTCGGCGCGGACGGCCGGTTCTCACGGGTCCGGCGGCTGGCGGGTATCGGGGCGGGCCGCGCCGAGGCGTTCGCCCAGGATGTCCTGTGGTGCGCGCTCACCGCGTCCCCGGAGGAGCCGCCGGTCCGCGATGTGCGGGTGTTCCGCACCGGCGGCGGCCCGGTGCTGGTCTACGGCTCCTGGCCGAACCGGATCCAGATCGGCTGGACCCTGCCGCACCGGCGCTACGGCCATCTGGCCGCCCTCGGCCTCGACCATGTCAAGGAGCGGCTGGTGCGCGCCGTGCCGCGGTACGCCACGCTGATCCGCGACCAGATCCGGACCCCGGCCGATCTCGGTGTGCTCGATGTCTTCTCCGCCCGTGCCGAGCGCTGGGCCGCCGACGGTCTGGTGCTGATCGGTGACGCGGCCCACACCCACAGCCCGATCGGCGCCCAGGGCATCAACCTCGCGGTGCAGGACGCGGTGGTGCTGCACCCCCTGCTGACCCGTGCCCTGGCCGAGGGCGACACCAGCGCCGAGCGGCTGGCGGAGTTCGAGCGGCGGCGCGGGCCCGATATCGCGGCGGTCATGCGGATGCAGACCTTGCAGAGCCGGGCGATCCTCTCGCAGGGCGCGTTCACCACCCGGGTGCGCCCCCGTCTCGCGCGGGCGCTGCGTCGTACACCGCTCTATCGCAAGATCCTCCAGCGCATGGCCTACGGCAATCCGTCGATCCGTATCGCCGACGCCGGAGTGTGCGGCCGGACATAGCGCCGGAGCGCGATGGCCGGAATTCGTTGGCACACCGCTTCTCGCCACCCCGACGGTGGTGCCATAGGCCGTATGGCCTAGGTTGAGGCCATGCACACTGTCGTGATCCTGGCGCTGGATCAGGTCATCGCCTTTGATCTGGCCACCCCGATCGAGGTGTTCACCCGCACCCGGCTGCCCGATGGCCGGGAGCCCTACCGGGTCCGGGTCTGCGGGCCCACCCCCACCATCGACGCCGGGGTGTTCGCCCTCCAGGCGCCGTACGGACTCGAGGCGCTCGCCGAGGCCGACACCATCGTCGTGCCCGGCCGTAGTGACCCACTGCTTCCGGTCCCCGCCGAGGTGAACGACGCGCTGCGGGACGCGGCCGGGCGGGGCACCCGTATCGCCTCGATCTGCTCCGGGGCCTTCATCCTCGCCGCCACCGGGCTGCTCGACGGGCACTGCGCCACCACACACTGGCTCGGCGGTGCGCTGCTCGCCGAGCTCCATCCGAAGATCCAGGTCGACCCGGATGTGCTCTATGTGGACAACGGCCAGTTCCTCACCTCGGCGGGCGCCGCGGCCGGGCTCGATCTGTGTCTGCACATCATCCGGCGCGACCATGGTTCCGCCGTGGCCGCCGACGCCGCCCGGCTGTCCGTGATGCCCCTGGAACGGGAGGGCGGGCAGGCCCAGTTCATCGTCCATGACCAGCCGCCCGTACCGCGCGGATCGCTGTTCGAACCCCTGCTGCGGTGGATGGAGGACAACGCCGCGCGGGACCTCACCCTCACCGAGATCGCCGCCCATGCCGGCATGAGCACCCGCACCCTCAACCGCCGCTTCCGGGAGCACACCGGGACCACCCCGCTCCAATGGCTGCACCGCGCCAGGATCCGCCAGGCGCAGTATCTGCTGGAGGCCACCACCCACCCGGTCGAGCGCATCGCCACCCAGGTCGGATTCGGCTCGCCCACCTCCTTCCGGGACCGCTTCAAGCGCGTCGTCGGCACCAGCCCGCACAGCTACCGCTCCGCCTTCCGGCGAAACGCCGGATAAGCCGCTTCTGCGAAACGCCGGAAGTCGCTCCGGCGAACGCCGGACGGCCGCCACATCCCGGCAGGGGCGGGCGCGGGTCGAGGCTGCCTCGAGTCACGGCGGCGACCATGGCCTTCTCAGTGGGAACGACCGCGAGGAGTGCCCATGTTGGACCTCGGCCTGGAGGGGCGCACGGTCCTGGTCACCGGGGCCACCGGGGCCATCGGCCGGGCCGCCGCGCGCGCCTTCGCGGAGCAGGGCGCCCGGGTCGCGCTCGCCTTCCGGCACCGCCGCGAGGCCGCCGAGGCGCTGGCCGACGAGCTGTCCGGATCCGACCGGGGCAGGGCCTTCGCCGTGCCGTACGCCCTGGACGACGCCGCGTCGCCGCGCTGGGTCGTGGCCGCCGTGGAGGAGCGCTGGGGCGGGCTGGACGTGCTGGTGGCGACCGCCCGGCGAAGAGGTGCGCGACGCGAGCCGCACACCCGGTTCGAGGACGTATCGGAGGAGCACTGGCGGCCGCTGGTCACCGACGGCTTCGCGCCCGCGATCCGCACCGTCCAGTGGGCCCTCGCCGGGATGCGCAAGCGCGGCTGGGGCCGGATCGCGCTGGTGGCCGCGCCGTACGCAGCGGACGGCGATCCCGGCGGGGAGTTCCACGCGGTGGCGCGGGCCGGGCTGCACGGTCTGGTCCGCGGTCTGATGGACGAGGTGGGCGGCGACGGAGTGCTGATCAACGCCGTATGCCCCGGGCCCACCCCGCCCGACCGGCCGCCCACCACCCCCGAGGACATCGCCCGCACCCTCCTCTTCCTGTGCTCCGCGGCCAACGGCACGGTCACCGGCGAAGCGCTGACGCTCGCGGGGCGCCGCTGAGCCCGCCGAGGAGCGCGGGATGTGATGAGTCGGCTCGGTGTCATGTCCATCGGCCGGACGGGGCGGTCCGGCCGGCTCGACTCCGCGGGAGGTCACCGTGCGCGTCCTGTTCACGACCTGGGCCTCGGGCGCCCATCTCGTCCCCATGGTGCCGCTGGCGCGCGCCCTGCTCGAGGCCGGGCATCAGGTGCGGGTCGCGGTGCCGTCCGCATGCGCGGCGGCCGTCGCCCGCGCCGGCCTGGTGCCGGTGCAGATCTGCGCCCTGCCCATGGCGGTGGTCAGGGCGCCGGACCCGGCGCGGCGCCCGCGCGGCGTCTGGCCGACGGACTGGCCGGTGCGGCCCGCCGCGCTCACCCCGGAGCAGCACGGAGTGCTGCGCGCGTGCGGCGATCGTCAGGTGCGGATCGCCGAGGCGATGGCCCAGGGGCTGGTGGCCTTCGCCCGCTGCTGGCAGCCGGAGGTGGTGGTGCACGACGCGAGCGCCTACGCGGGCACGGTGGCCGCGGGCGCGCTGGGGGTGCCCGCCGTCGGTCAGCTGTGGGGGAGCGCGGCCGTCCTGCGGCTGGACCGGCAGCGGCTCGAAGGCCCGCCGCTGCCCGGCTACGCCCGGCTGATGCGGCGCTACGGCGCCGACCCGTCGCGCGAGCCTGACCTGTGGCTCGATCCCTGCCCGCCGAGCCTCGCGCTGCCCTCGCGGGCGCGGCGGCTGCCGGTGCGCTTCCTTCCCCAGGGCGGATCGCCGCCGGGCTCGCCGGGTGCTACGCGCCCGCTGGGGTTGCCGAATTCCCTGGATGAGGCGCCGTCGCCGTACGGGGCCCGCCGTGCCGGGCCGTACCTCGGGCGCCGGGCCGCCGCGTCGAACGGGCGGCGCGGACCGGGCGGCCCCAGGCGCTCCGGACCGGTGCGGGTGTGCGCGGCGTGGGACGACGCCGGTGGTCCGCCGGACGCCGTACGGGTCGCTCTGTGTGCCGCGGAGGCGCGGGGCGTGGAGGTCGTCCGGGTCGGGAGCGCCGCCGAGGGGCGGCCGCCCGCCGGGCCGCTGCACCGGGTGCTGCCGGGCTGCCGGGCGCTGCTCCACCAGGGCGGGGGCGCGTCGGTGCTGGCCGCCGCCATGGCCGGGGTGCCGCAGCTGGTCGTCGCGCCCCGTCTGGAGCACCAGCTGAACGGGGCGCGGCTGGCGCGGGCGGGCGCCGGGATGTACCTGCCCGCCGATGCCCTCGACGGCACACGGCGCGGGGCGGGTGCCGCGGGGGCCCGGCTGGCGCTGGACCTGTTCGCACTGCTGGAGCAGCCCTCGTACGTCGCGGCGGCGCATGTGCTGCGCCGTGAGGCGCTCGCGATGCCCGGCCCGGACAAGGCGGTGCGGGCGGTCACCCGGCTCGCGGGCCCGGCCGTATGAGGGCCGTCATGCGCGACCCGGCCTTGCGGCGGCCGTGATACGCGAAGGCCCCTCCTCGCGCGTGAGGCCATGCGAAAGGCCCCCCACCGAAGTGAGGGGCCTTTCGCTGTCTGTGCGCCGCCAGGGACTCGAACCCCGGACCCGCTGATTAAGAGTCAGCTGCTCTAACCAACTGAGCTAGCGGCGCCTGCTGACGTAGGAGACCTTAGCACCCGGACGCCACGGAGCGAAAATCGATAAGTTTCAGCTCGGAAAGACGGCGGGTGCGCTGGTCACAGCCGTGCCGACAAGATCATTACCGGCGGTGCGGGCCGCCCTCACACAGGCCCACAGCAGCACCTCGGGGCCGGGCAGCCAGGGGTTGCGGACATCGGGCGCGACCAGCCAGCGAGGCGATGGCGCCGGAGTGGACTCCCGCGTTCCGCCGGGCATCGGGACGGCGGGTTCCGGGACGCCGGGCTCGGGAGTGCTGGACTCGACGGCGCCGGACTCCACGGCGCTGGGCTCCGGAACGCCGGACTCCGGGGTTCCGGGCTCCCTCGCGCCCGGCTCCTGAGCACCGTGCTCCAGGGCGTCCTGCTCCAGCGGCGCCGTCGCCGGTGGATCGGGGTCCGGCGGGAACAGCGGCGGCACGGTCACCGCGTCGCCCCGCCCGTAGCAGAGCAGCGGGGGAGCGGCGGCGCGCCACTCCTCCCAGCCGAGCAGCGCCGGCAGCCGCTGGGCGGTCCCCGGGGCGGCGAAGAGCATCACCCGGCCGCCCTGGGCCGCGACCGGCCCGGTGCCGGGCCCGTCGGTCCATAACCGGCCCACCACCCGGCGGCCGAAGAGCGCGTCCATGCTGATCACGTCGAACGCCGTGCCGCAGGGCAGCGTCACGGGGGCGGTCGGGGCCCCGGCCCACAGGGCCTGCACACCGCGCGGTGAGGCGCTGGCCGAGGCGAGCCAGTCCGCACCGGCCGGGGTGACGAAGACGGCGGCGTGAAGTGAGTCCTGAGGCGTTCTGCTCATGTTTCCACCTTTACCGTCGGCGATGACGTGTAGAGAGATGAGACGAAACCGGGACATCGGGTGGCGGCATCCGGTACCTTCCGCCCGCATATGCCCCGGGCTCACGCCTGCCGTCCGTCCGGTGCCGTCAGTCCGGCACCTCGCCGCCCCGCATCAGCTCACGACCGAACTCGACCATCTTCTTGGCGTAGTCCTCGGTCCACTCGGCGCGCTCGGCGATCACGGCGGGGGTCAGCCGATCGAACCGCCTCGGGTCGGCGAGCTGCGCGGCCGCCATCGCCTGGAACTCCATGGCCCGGTCCGTCGCCGCACGGAACGCCAGCACCAGCTCCGTCGAGCGGGACAGCAGCTCACGTGGGTCTTCGATCGACTCCAGGTCGAAGAAGTGCGCCTCGTCCGAGGCCGCGGCGGCCGGTTCGAAGAGCAGGGGCGCTGGTTTCAGCCGCCGGGGCGCGGAGCCATGCCGGCCGTGAGCCGATTCCGGCTCGGGCATGTGATCTCTCCTCCTGGGTCGTGAGGCACATACGGTTCGTGGTGGTCCTGTTGTCTCCATTGTCGCGCGTAGGACAAGGGCGCCCCCGCCGTACGCCGCCGACCTGGGGTCTCTCCCCACCCCATCGCCCCCTGAACCATGGCCGGACCCCTCACTACCGGTGACGGACCGTACGCCCGCCGCGGACGCGCCGTCCTTACGGCCGCCGGGGTCGCGCCTCACGCCCTTACGGCCGCCATGCCACGCGGTGCTCGGCCAGATGCGCCAGCACGGCGTGATTCGCCTCCCATCCGTCCGGGAACTTCACCGTCACGCCCAACTGCACCGGCTCCGTGGACGGATGCTCGTCCAGCAGCTCGGTCACGCCCGCCCGGCACACCACCACACACGCCTGCCGGTGCCGCGACGTCAGCACGCACAGCCGCCCGGTCTCCAGATGGAAGGCCGTGGCGTCCGGGCGCCCGGACAGCGGATGCAGAACGACCGTGACATCGAACTCACGCCCTTGGAGGCGGTTGGCGGTGTCGACGGTGACGCCGGAGACCCCGAGCCCCGTCAGCGCGGCCCGGACCGCCGCCGCCTGGTCCCGGTGTGCCGTGCCCACCGCGATCCGGTCCGCCGCGACCGGAAGCGGCTCTTCGGACCGCTCGCTGACCGCCACCGCGCCCCGGTCCAGCAGCCGCCGCACCACCTGCGCCACGGCCGCGACCGCCTCCGGGTCGGTGCGCGGAGTGCGCCGGGCGGGCAGCTCCAGCAGCCCCCAGCCGGATGCGGCGGCCTCGTCCAGCACCCGGTCCGGCCCCGTGCCGTCGGAGGCCACTCCGAAGCTCAGCCGCCGCTCGCCGTGGCCGGTGCCGCTGCGGAACGGCGTGTACGGATAGAACGCGGCCGAGACCAGCGGGGCCGCCGAGGCCGGCAGCCGCCAGGACACCGGCAGCCGGTGCTGCGGAAGCCGCGGATTGTGCGCGAGCAGAGTGGTGACCGCGCTCGCCGACGGATCGTACGAAAGCCCCGCCCACTGGTCGGCGCCCACCACGCTGAACGGGTCCAGCTGCCCCGGGTCGCCCACGAACAGCGCCCGCTCGAACAGCCCGGCGACCGCCAGCAGCGCGTCGGAGCGCATCTGGTACGCCTCGTCCACGATCGCGTGCCGCCACGGCTCGACGTTCTTGATGTGCGCCCACTTCGCGGCCGTGGAGACGACGATGTCGAGCCCGGCCAGGTCGGCGATCTTCGCGGAGGCGCGGACCGCCGCATGCCCGTCGAGCACCGGGTCGTACGGGTGTGGATCGCTGCTGTGCAGCCGCCCCACCGGAAGGTCGGGATCCGCCGTGGCCAGCCGGTCCACCAGGTCGTCCACCTGGGCGTTGGTCTGCGCGACCACCATCAGCGGCCGCCCGGCGGCGGCCAGCTCCCGCGCCGCGCGCACCACCAGCGTCGACTTGCCCGCACCGGGCGGGGAGTCCACCACGACGCCGCGGTCCGCCCCGTGCAGCGTGTCCCGCAGGATCGCCTCGGTCGCGCGCGCCGCCGCGGCCGAGGGGTCGAACGGCTCGCCCGCGCGGGCACGGCCCGTGTGGGCCGCGGCGGCGGCCGGGTCCGCGCCGATCACAGATAGTCCTCCTCGGTCATCGGGTCGGGCTCTGGGCCCTGGGCCGGGGCGGCGGCGTCCGGCGGGCCGCCGTGGGTCCATGGCGTGCTCTCCGGGTCGGGCAGCTCCGGGCCGCCGCGCGGGGCATGCTCGAACAGCGTCCAGCACACCCGGTCGCCCTTCTCGGGCACCGTGCCCGGCTCGGGCTGCTTGCCCCGGCCCATTCCGCCGGTCAGCCGCACCACCAGCGCACGGGCCGCACCGCCGGGGCCGTACTCGGCGCCCGAAGCACCCGTATCATCCGAAGCGTCCGCGCCACCGGCTCCGCCGCTCTCGTCGCTCTCACCGGACTCGTCGGCTCCTTCAGGCCCGTCCATGTCCGCGAAACCGGCGAACTCCCCGCTCTGCGCCTTGCCGTCGGCCACGACCCGGTGCAGTTTGACCCGCTCGGCCAGGTGCGGACGGTCCTCGGTGCGGACCGTGACCAGCGGGCGCGGGCGCGGCACCTTCGCGTCCGACCAGGCCATCTCCACATCGATCACCTCGCCCGCGAACGCCTCTCCGGCCAGCCGCCGCCCCGCCATGACCAGCGGATCGTCCAGCGCCTCATGGGCATCCAGCTGGGCCTGCGCGGTCTCGCGCGCGGCCAGCTTCTGCGCGGCCGTCACCGCGTCGTCCCGCTTGGGCTGCGGCGGCTCCCCGGCCCTGACCCGGTCCCGGTGGCCGGTGTAGGACCAGCGGTCGCGCCTCCAGCGGTCCGTCACCCGCGCGCCCTCCGGGAGGGAGCGCAGCAGGTCCACCCCGCGCCACAGCGCGTCCCAGGTGGGCCGCAGCTGTGACGCCAGCAGCCGGCGCAGCTCCTCCTCGGCGAGCCGCAGCCGTGCCTCGCCCCCGGCCACGCCCTGTGACGCCTCGGCACGCGCCGCGTCGTAGCGGGACATCGCCGGTGCCAGCAGCTTGTTGTCGAAGGCGGGGTCGGTGGCCGGACCGGCGGGCGGGCAGCGCAACTGGCCGTGCGCGTCCCGCTCCGACTCCGCCCGCAGCGCTGCCTCCGCACCCGATACGCCCTCCGGGGGGTCGACCCAGGCCAGCAGCGAGCCCAGGTGCTGATCCTCCAGATTGCTCTGCCCGGTCGCCCAGTGCCGGCTCAGCAGCTCGGTGAGCGACAGCAGCAGACATGAGCCGGGCACCCGCGACCGCTCCCCGTAGTGGGTCAGCCAGCGGCCGAGCAGCGGCACCCGCGCGGGCGCGGGGAAAGGCGTCTCCGGGTCCTGCTCGGCAGTCCGCCGGAACCGCATCGAGCGGCCCAGCAGCCGGACGAACGCCACGCCCGCGGCGCTCGGCACCAGCAGCTGCGGCGCGTCCTCACAGAGTTCGACCTGGACCGGCACCTTCTTACCGGTCTCCGGATCCGTCTCCTTGCGCTCCTCCAGCTCGATCCCGTCCGCGTACGAGTCCAGATACGGCTGGATCTCCTCGGCGAGCTCGGCGAGGAACGCGAACCGCAGATCGCGGTCGCGCGGCTGGGCCACGATCAGCAGCCGCGGCGCGTCCCGGTCGGTGCCCACCATCGCCCCGAGCGGCGCACCCGCCTCACCGGCGGTGGTGAGCGGGACGAACGCCAGCGGGCGCTCCGACAGATGGCGGTGGCGCACGGTGGTCAGGGGCTGGGCCCGCCCCTCCCGGACCGCCTCCATCCGGGCCAGGGTGGTGATCAGCGACATGCCACCGCCTCGGGGCGGGACGCCAGCGCCTCGGCACGCAGGGCCGCCGCGCGGCGCAGGGCGTCCACGGCGGGGTCGCCGGTGGGGATGTCGTCGGCGGAGCGTTCCATGGCGGCCGTAAGGACGGCGCCCACGGTGGTGAGCCCGCCCAGCTCGCCCCGGACACCACGGCCGAGCGCCTCGACCAGGCCCGCCCCACGGGACCGTGTCCGACAGTGGGCGGCCAGCTCACACGCGGACAGGCACTCCGGGGCGTACGCGGCGTCCACCGCGTCCACGGCGGCCGTCAGCTCCTCGAGCGGCCGGGTCGGGGTCCGGCCGTCGTCGGTGAGCCGGAGGTCGAAGGTGGTGCCCTCGGGGAGCGCGGCGGCGATCTCCTCGATCCGGGTCAGCCGGTCCAACTGCCGCCGGGTGACCGCCAGCTGCTTGCGCACGTCGACCATTTCGGCGGTCGGCAGGTTGGAGAAGTCCTTGGGGCATACGAGCAGCACCTGATGGCGCACCCGGGCCCGCGCAGGGGCCGGGCCCGCCGGTGCGGCCGGGCCCTCCGGGGCTGTGGCTCCAGCCGGGTCTGCCGCCTCCGCCGCCTCTGCCGGGTCCGCCGGGATCACCGGGCCTGCCGCGTCCGCCGGGCCTGCCGCGTCCGCCGTCCCGGCCAGGGTTGCCGCTTCCGCCGGGATCACCGGGCCCGCCGCGTCCGCCGCCTCCGCCGGGGGTGCAGGGACCACCGGGCCTGCTGCCTCCGCTGGGCCTGCTGCCTCCGCCGGGGCTGCTGCCTCCGCCGTCCCGGCCGGGCTCGCCGCCTCCGCCGGGACCACCACGCCCGCCGCGTCCGCCGCGTCCGCCGCCCCGGCCGTCTCAGCCGCGTTCGCCGGGCCCGCCGCGCCCGGAGCCATCGCCGCGTCGTCGCCGCCCTCCGGCGGTTCGCCGATCATCGACGCCACCCGCTCCAGCGCCAGGGCGTAGACCGCCGACTGCCGGGCGGCCGCGCCCACCTTGGCCGGGTCGGCGGAGCCGTCCACCATGGGGAAGGACTTGATCTCGACGACCGTCCACGATCCGTCGGGGTGGACCACCACCGCGTCCGGCTCCAGGAAGGCGGGCGAGCCCGCGACGTCCAGGCTCACCATCGGATGGTCCAGCAGCGCCCAGCGCCCCGCCTCCGTGGCCTCGCGCAGCGCGAGCGCCGTACGGGCCGTGCGGCCCTGTGGGCCGGGCGCGGCCAGATCGGGGGTCGCCACGGCGCCGGGGCCCGGCGGCTCCGTGCCGTCGCGCAGCCGCTCGTGCAGCAGCCGCACCAGATCCGCGCCGCCGTCCGCCTTGACCCGGGCCTCGAAGGAGTTGCCGCGCTGATGCGCGAACTGCGACTGCCCGAAGTTCGCGGGAGCCCCCAGCGCCTGCGCGAGCGCGCCCTTGTCGACCCCGGCCCCGTCCAGCAGCGCGCGGCGGCGGCAGCCCGGGTTGGCGGCCAGCGCCGCCAGCGCACGGGCGTCCATCGGACGGGGAGTGGTGGCCGGGCCGCGCAGCTCAGCGAGCCGCTGCCGCAGCCCCGTCGCCTGCCGCGGGGGCCGTGCCGCCCGTGGCCGTGGTGCTCCGGCCGTCGGCACCGGCACCGGCTCCCCGGCCGCCGTCGTCCGCGGCACCGTCCTTGCGCCGCCTGTCCGCGCCCCCGCCCTGCTGCCGGGGGATCCGTTCCCGTTCACGCGCCGAAGTCTCGCACTTGTCACCGACATTCGCGGGCACCCCCGCGGTTCGGGCGGCGGTGGCCATCTCGCGGGCCGGGCGCAGGCGGGTGCGCACCGTGTCGGCGAGCCGCAGCGCCGGGCCGGTCAGCAGCGCCCCGAGCCCCATGGCGACGGCGCCCGCGGCGGCGTCCAGGAAGTAGTGGTTGGCGGTGCCCATGACCACGATCGTGATCGCCAGCGGATAGCCGACCGCGCCGATCTTGGTCCACACCGAGCGTCCGTGCCGCCACAGGGCGATCCCGCACCACAGCGCCCATCCCACATGGAGGCTGGGCATCGCCGCGTACTGGTTGGTCAGCCCGCCGAGTCCGCGCGGAGCGCTGGCGTCGCCGCCCCACCAGCCGTACGAGCCGTATTGCGCCATGGTGTCGACAAAGCCGTGGCTCGCCTCCAGAAGGCGCGGCGGGCAGGTCGGGAGCAGGGTGAAGCCGATGAGTCCGATGATCGTGGAGACCAGCAGCCAGGTGCGCAGAAAGCGGTAGTCCGATGCCTTCCGGCGCTTCCACAGCCACATCAGGATCGCCGGGGTCAGGACGTAGTGCAGTGAGGCGTAGGCGAAGTCCGCGGGTATGCCTATCGCCGCGTGGGCCGTGAAGATGTCGTTCAGCGGCGACTCGAAGTCGATGTTCAGCCGCTGTTCGAAATGGAGGATCGCCAGACCGTGATCGACGGCGGTGGACACATCGCCGCGAGCGAGCAGCCGACCGGCCGAGTACGCGGCGTACACCACCGCTATGAGCGGCAGTTCGGTCCACCAACGGGGCCGACTGCCCTGTGCTGCTCCGGCACGGGGCACGGTATGGGGCATTCGGACGCTCTCCAAAGATCAGGCGGCCACAAAAAGGCGCGCGGTCAACCGTACGGTGTAGGCGAAGCGACCCACGCACCGCCCCCGTCCGCGTGCGCGCCCGCTCCGGGACCCCGGCGGACTCGCGCGCAGCCTGGAAGACGCCAGGAGTGACCCGGAGGTTGCCCGCCGATCACGTGCGCGATGATGGGGGGATGGCGACCGGCCATGTGCCGGTCCCGCGAAGTGCATGAAACCGCAGGCAGCGGCGTGTAATGGCGCACGGCGGGGCGGCGGTGCGAGACCGGTGAAAGAAGGCAGTACCCCATGGCACCACGCATCCTCCTGGCCCGGCACGGACAGACGCGGTGGTCGCTCTCCGGGAAGCACACCGGCCGTACGGACATTCCGTTGCTGGACGAGGGGCGGCGCGGCGCCAAGCTGCTCGGCGAGCGGCTGCACCACGGCCCCTGGGCGGGCCTCCCGGACACCGAGGTGTGCACCAGCCCGCTGTCGCGGGCGAAGGAGACCTGTGACCTGGCGGGCTTCGGCGACCGCGCGCGGGAGTGGGACGCGCTCCTGGAGTGGGACTACGGCGCGTACGAGGGGATGACCCCCGCCGAGATCAAGGCCATCCGGCCCGACTGGCTGATCTGGCGCGACGGGGTGCCCGAGGGCGAGCCGATCGCCTCGATCGAGGCTCGGGCGGACGAGGTCGTGGAGTGGGCGCGCTCGGCCGACCGCGATGTGCTGGTCTTCGCGCACGGCCACATCCTGCGGACGCTGGGCGCCCGCTGGCTCGGCTACGACGCCTCTTTCGCCGCCCGCATCCGGCTCGATCCGACGTCCCTGTCGGTGCTCGGCTGGGCCTACGGCGAACCCGCCATCGAGCGCTGGAACGACACCGGTCATCTCGCCTGAGGCCCCGGACCGGCGTCAGACCGGGCTGGTGCGGCCGGCCGCCTCGGGACGGGCGACGGCCGCCTCATGGCGGGCGAGGAAGTCCGCGACCGCCTCATCGCGACCGTAAGGACGCAGTATCCGGGCCGTGTCGTCGAGCATCCGGCGGATCCGCGACGACTTCACCTGGTCCAGCAGGCTCAGCGCCCGGCCGGCCGCGGCGGCGGCCGCGTCCGGCGCGCCCCCGGCCACCAGATCGCTCGCCAGCTCCGTGGTGAACAGCGCGATATTGCGGGTGAAGTGGGGGTTCTGGAGGGCGACCGCGCGCCGTGCGTGCTCCACGGCGCGCTGCCAATCGCCGAGCGCCGACCAGCACTGCGCCTCCAGCCCCTCCAGCTCGGCCTCGCCGAAGAAGCTCATCCACTCGGGGTCGGCGTCGCAGGGCCCGCGCCCGAACAGCGTCCGGGCGCGCAGCAGCGCCCGCTCACAGCCGCCACGGTCGGTCAGCCAGGCGAGCCCCCCGGCCTCGCGCAGCGCGAGCAGCGACAGCAGCCGTGGTGAGGCGAGCCGCTCGGCGACCCGCTGGGCCGCCTGCGCCGCCCGTACGGCCTCGCGGGGGCGTCCGGCGTCGCGGGCGAGGAAGGCGGTGTTGCAGAACGTGTGTGCCTCCAGGGCGGCGTCGCCGGAGACGCGTGCGGTGGCCAGAGCCTCGGCGTAGTGGGACCGCGCGTCGGACAGCCGCCCGGAGTCATGGGCCAGCCAGCCCACCGAGATGGCCAGTTCACCGGCGCCCGTGCAGAGCCGCTCGGCGATCGAGCGGCTGTAGCCGCCCGCGTCGAGCAGTGCGTAGGCGGCGCTCAGCGGTTTGGCGGTGTGTGCGTAGAGGGGGTCGGCGCCGTGCCGGTCGTCCAGCACCCGGATCCGCCGTACGGCCTCCTCCACGGCGGCGGCCTCGGCCTCGCCCACCCGCCGCCCCGTCCGCCGGGGCGGCGTCCCGGCCCGGGGAACGGCGGCCACGGCGGCGGCCGCCGCCCCACCGGCCACGAACGAGCGCCGTAGGAGTTCGCTCTCCTCGAAGATGTCGACGGTCCCCTTGCCCTCGGACTCGGGGGCCCCGAGCCGCGGGCCGGGTACGGGGACAGGGACGACGGGGACGGAAGGGCACACGGGGCCGCGGGCTCCATGGCCGCGCACCGACTCCCGGGAGGCGAAGCCGAGATCCGTAAGGGTGCGGCCGGGGAACATATGGCGGAACACGCGCTCGTAGGCGTAGTTGGGGCAGCGGATCGCTCCTGACTCGACGCGGCCGATATAGCGGGCGTCGCAGGAGACCTGCTCGCCGATCTCACGGGCCGCACGGCGTACGGACGCCGCGAACTCGGAGGGCGAGAGCTGTCCGCGCAGCCGGCGGAACGCGGTGTTCGGCCGGGGCGGCGAGGGCTCTGGAAGCGGCGCCATCTGAGCCTCTCCCTTGGTGATGCCAGGTGGGCGGGGGAGAACCGTACCGGCCGTGGGATCGGCGACACTCGGAGATTTCCGGCAAACGTTACATCCCTCCCATGATCTGCCATGAACTGCCATCCTTTACGGCGGCATTCGGCCGTAGCCGTTGACACCGCCGCGCGTTGAACCGGGTGCGACCCGATGAAGAGGGAGGCCGGAGTGGATATCAGCCGCTCACGGACGACTGCCCAGCACCCCCAGCACGCTCAGCGCCATGACTGCGATCTCGTCACCGTGCCCGCCCGGCAGGGGCTGGAGGCGGTGGACATCCTGCGTCGTGCGTGCGACGGCCTCGGTCCCGTCCTGCACGACAACGCCTGCGACACCCTCGGCTTCCTGGTCCCGCCCGGTACGGCGGACGGCTGGGACCTGCCGGGCTCGGCGTGCACCCAGACCTCCGGGCGCGGGATCCGGATAAATACCGGCTCCGGCACCGGCGCCCCCGCCGAAGCCGGAGACCCCCCGGCCGAAGCCCCCGCACCCGGGGACTTAGCGGCCGCGGCGGCCGGGGTCGAGGCGCCGCCGGGCACCGGCACCGGCTGGCTGGTGCCGCCCGACGCGGCGTACACGGTCGCCACCGACCCCGCCGAACTCCGGGCGGCGCTCGGCGAGGCGGCCCGCACGATCGAGGCCGTCGACCGCTGCCAGTGAACCCGGGTGACCGCCGCCGTCGGTGATGAGCACCGGCCATCGGCGGTGACCAGCCGCGTCCTCCACACCGGCGACCCGCTGTCAGTGGTGCGCCGCATACTGGGACACATGGCGAAAGGCACGAACAAGCGAGCCGCGCGCGGGCGCGGAGCGGCACGGGGACGCGGCCCCGTGCCGGCCACCGCATCCGTCGACGGGGGGCTCGCCGAGCTCGTGCCGGACCGGGACCGGCCCCGCGGCTGGACGCTGCTGCTCGACGGCAAGCCGCAGTCGCATGTCGATCTCGACGACCCCGCCCATCTCGACTTCGAGTACCAGCGCAGATTCGGTCATATCGCCGATCTCGCCGCCCCTCCCGGCCGCCCGCTGCACGTGGTCCATCTGGGCGGCGGCGCCTTCACACTCGCCCGCTACATCGCGGCCGGCCGCCCCCGCTCCACCCAGCAGATCATCGAGATCGACGCCCCGCTCGTCCAGTTCGTCCGGCGTGAGCTGCCGCTGGACCCCGGCGACCGGATACGGGTGCGCGGCGCGGACGCGCGGACGGGGCTCGCCAAGGTGCCCGACGGCTGGGCGGATCTGATCGTCGCGGATGTCTTCAGCGGGGCCCGCACCCCCGCCCATCTCACCAGTGTGGAGTTCCTCGCCGAGGTGCGGCGCGCCCTGCGCCCGGATGGGTTCTACGCCGCGAATCTCGCCGACGGCCCGCCGCTGGCCCACCTCAAGGCCCAGATCGCCACCGCCCGCGCCGTGTTCGCCGAGGTGTGTCTGACCGCCGACCCCGCCCTGTTGCGCGGCCGCCGCTTCGGCAACGCCGTGCTGCTTGCCGCCGACCGCGAACTGCCGCTGGCCGAGCTCACCCGGCGCGCCGCGGGCGATCCGTACCCCGCCCGGGTGGAACACGGCCGTGCGCTCACGGACTTCACCGGCGGCGCGGCCCCGGTCACCGACGCGACCGCCGCTCCCTCCCCGGCCCCGCCGCCCGCCGTCTTCACCTGACCTGACTCGACCTGACCCGACCGGAGGCGGACCGGAACGGACCGGAGCGGACCGGAGGGCGCTGAGCGGAGGTGCGCGGAGCGCTCAGTGCTCGTCGATGCGGACCTTGGGCGGGCCGTCGTGCCAGGTGCAGAAGATCGTGGTGGTGTCGGCCCCGGAGACGAAGTCCACCCGGATCCACTCGCTCTGCTTCCACACCTGCATCTGCCATCCGCCGTCCGGTGTGGCCGATACCAGCTCCGCCGATGCCGCCCGGATGTCGAAGACCGCCCGGCCGCCCTTGGCCGGATAGCTGCGTACCTCGCCGCTCTCCTCCGGCCGCGCCGACTCCCGCCGGGTCGGTGCCTGGGTCGGCTTCCGGGTGCCCCCGGCCGAACCGGACCCCGTCTTCCCGTCCCCATCGGCTCCCTCGGCTCCCTCGTTGTCCGCCCCGGGACGCGAAGGCGAAGACGGGGCGGACGGTGAAGTCGCGGCGGGCGAAGGGGGTTTGGGCCGATGCGTCGAGGAGGACCAGGCCCCGCTCGCCGAGCGGGAGCCGTCCGTGATCGGCAGCGCGCGCGGCGGATCGTAGGCCGTACCGGTCAGCACTGTCCGCACGCCGTACCACGACAGCGTGACCGCGGCGCCGGTCGCCAGCACCCACGCCAGACATTGGACCAGACCTCTTTGCATCTTTCTCATCTTGCCTCACCCGAATGGCGTACGGTGCCGGTCATGGCAAGTGTGCTCGTGGTCGAGGACGACCAGTTCGTACGCTCAGCCCTCATACGGCAGTTGACCGAGGCGTCCTATACCGTGCGCAGCGTCGGCACCGCCCTGGAGGCATTGCGCGAGGTGGCGCAGATCGGGTTCGACGTCGTCATCCTGGACCTCGGCCTCCCCGATCTGGACGGGGCGGAGGCGCTCAAGATGCTGCGGGGCATCACCGATGTGCCGGTCATCGTGGCCACCGCCCGTGACGACGAGGCCGAGATCGTCCGGCTGCTCAACGACGGTGCCGACGACTACCTGGTCAAACCGTTCTCCGTGGCCCATCTCTCCGCCCGGATGACCGCGGTGCTGCGCCGTGCGCGCGGCGGCGGGGCGGGGGAGCCGGGCGGTGCGGCGGCGCTCCCCACGGTGCTCCGGGTCGGCGGGCTGGCCGTCGATCCGCTGCGCCGCCAGGCCCAGTTGGACGGGGTGACGCTCGATCTGACCCGGCGCGAATTCGACCTGCTCGCCTATCTCGCCGGGCGGCCCGGTGTCGTCGTACCGCGCAGGGAGCTCCTCGCCGAGGTCTGGCGCCAGGCGTACGGGGACGACCAGACCATAGACGTCCATTTGTCATGGCTGCGCCGCAAGCTGGGCGAGACGGCCGCCCGGCCGCGCTACCTCCACACGCTGCGCGGGGTCGGCGTCAAACTGGAGCCACCGGCGGAGCACACGTGAGATGGGCCCTGGTCAAGGTCTGCCTGGCCGTCACCGCGATGGTCGTGGTGGCCTTCGCCGTACCGCTCGGCCTCGTCGTCAAGGAGCTGGCCCGGGACCGGGCGTTCGCCGACGCCGAGCGGCAGGCCGCCACCATCGGCCCGGCGCTCGCCATCACCACCGAGCGGGCGCGGCTCCAGCGCGCGGTCGCCAGCACCCAGGCGGGCGGGGACGGCCGGATGGCGGTGCATGTCCCGGATGATCCGGGCGAGCCGGGCAGCGGCTACGACCTCGGCAAGAGCCGTGCGCCCAAGGGCGAGCTGACCACCGCGCGGCGGCTCGGCCGCGCCTCGGTGTCCGACGCCCCCGGGGGCTACGCACTGCTCCAGCCGACCGCGCTGAGCAGCGGTCAGGTCGCGGTCGTGGAGGTGTATGTGCCGCGTGCCCTGGTCACCAGCGGGGTGACCACGTCCTGGCTGGTGCTGGCGGGCGTGGGCCTCGCGCTGATCGTGGGCGCGGTCGCCATCGCCGACCGGCTCGGCACCCGGCTGGTGCGCCCTGCCGGGCAGCTCGCCGAGGCCGCCCACGACCTGGGCCGGGGCGAGCTCGGGGTGCGCGTCCCGGAGGACGGCCCGGCCGAACTCCGGGCGGCCGCCACCGCGTTCAACTCCATGGCCGACCAGGTGGTCCAACTGCTGGCCAGTGAGCGTGAGCTGGCCGCCGACCTCTCCCACCGGCTGCGTACCCCGCTCACCGTGCTGCGGCTCAACGCCGCCTCGCTGGGCGAGGGACCCGCGGCCGAGCAGACCCGCGCCGCCGTGGCCAAACTGGAGCGCGAGGTCGACCAGATCATCCGCACCGCGCGCCAGCAGAAGACGCACACCCCCTCCGGCTGTGACGCCTCCGAGGTGATCCGGGAGCGGATGGAGTTCTGGTCCGCGCTCGCCGAGGACGAGGACCGTACGGTGCGGCTGGCCGGGGTCGACCGGACCGTACGGGTGCCGGTCGCCCGCCCCGAACTCGGCGCGGCCCTGGACGCCCTGCTCGGCAATGTCTTCCGGCACACGCCCGAGGGCACCGCGCTCGCGGTGGACGTCCACGATGGTGGGGACGCCAGCAATTCAGTGATCATCCTGGTTTCCGACGCGGGCCCCGGGATCGCCGACCCGGACGCGGCGCTCCGCCGGGGCCACGGCGACGGCGGTCCTGGCTCGACCGGCCTCGGGCTGGACATCGTGCGCCGGGTCGCGGAGTCCACGGGCGGCGATCTGCGGATCGGGCGGTCGGTGCTGGGCGGCACCGAGGTACGGGTGTGGCTCTCGCTGAACGGCGGCGGCCTCGCCGGCCCGGGGCAGCGGCGGCGCGGCCGTAAGAAGAGGACCCGTGGCCGCACCAGGGAGCCCGCGGAGCATTAATCGCCGCCGATGGGTTCCTTAAGGCAGCCATAAGATCCGTGGCTGGTGCACGGATCCTGCCGTTTGTCCGACTTCCCCTCGCTAGCGTGTCGCCCGCACCATCTCCCCCCACATCCGTAAAGCGAAGGCAGGCACCTGATGAGCAGTACGCACCGTCGCATGGCAAGCCGGACCACCAAGGTGATCGGCGTGACCGCCGCCGCCGTCCTGGCCGGTGGCACGGCGTTCGCGCTCAGCGGGGCGGCGAACGCGGGAACCGTCTCCGAGAAGCCCGCCGCGGCGGCGGCCGGCGGCTTTGCCCCGTACATCGACACCTCGCTCTACCCCGCCTACGACATGGTGGGCGCCGCCGAGAAGACCGGCGTCAAGCAGTTCAACCTCGCCTTCATCACCTCCGGTGGCGGCTGTACCCCCAAGTGGGGCGGCGTCACCGAGGTCGGCGACAACGAGGTGGCCAACCAGACCGAGAAGCTGCGGGCGGCCGGCGGTGACGTCCGGGTCTCCTTCGGCGGTGCCTCCGGCTCCGAACTGGGTCTGGCCTGCACCTCGGCGGACGAGCTCGCCGCGGCCTACGGCAAGGTCGTGGACGCCCTCAAGCTCACCAAGGTGGACTTCGACATCGAGGGCAGCGCGCTTCCGAACAAGGAGGCCAACACCCGCCGCGCCCAGGCCATCGCCAAGCTCCAGGAGCAGCACTCGGACCTGGACGTCTCCTTCACCCTGCCGGTGCTCCCGACCGGTCTCACCCAGGACGGTGTGGACCTCGTCGCCGACGCCAAGAAGAACGGGGTGAAGGTCTCCTCCGTCAACATCATGGCGATGGACTACGGCGCCTCCTTCGACGGCGACATGGGCCAGTACGCCATCGACGCCGCCACCGCGACCCAGGGCCAGATCAAGGAGGCCCTCGGGCTGAGCGACGACGAGGCGTGGAAGGCCGTCGCGGTCACCCCGATGATCGGCGTCAATGACGTCAAGAACGAGATATTCAAGGTCGACGACGCCTCCCAGCTGGTGGAGTTCGCCAAGTCCAAGGGGCTGGCGTGGCTGTCGATGTGGTCCGCGACCCGCGACAAGCAGTGCCCGAGCCCGCAGGACACCGCATCGCCGACGTGCAGCTCGATCGACCAGGAGGAGTTCGCCTTCGCCAAGGCGTTCGCCGCCTACAACAGCTGACGGCCGCGATAGCTGCCAGCTGCAAACAGCTGGCAGCCGCAACAGCTGACAGCAGCGACGGCTGACATCGGGGCGGCCCCACACCGTCCGTCGGCCGCATGAAGCCCCACATCACCCACCCCCCACGGCACCCCCCACACGGCGGGGCGCGGACGGGAACCCCCCCCCCCCCCCCCCCCCCCTTTCCCCCCCCCCCGGCCGCCCGGCCCCCAAGCCCCCGGGGGTCCCCCGCCCC
>NZ_JANIIC010000007.1 GCF_024519315.1 Streptomyces malaysiensis subsp. samsunensis
AGTGGAGGAACAGCGGCAACGGGGGAAAGCAGTGCCCTTGAAGACGGAAGCCAGTCAAGCGGTGCTCGATGTTGGTTCCTTCCTGCTCGACAAGTACAAGGCGCACATGGCTCGTTGGCGAGCGCCTCTGTCGACTGCGGCGCTACGTAAGAGGGAAAAGCGAGGTTTGCCCCCCGTCCCTGAGGAGTACGGAGACCTGGTCACAGTAACCAGGTACTGGACGCCCGTACGAGAGAACGCCCTGTGTCGGGCGTTCAACCTGGCGAAGGAGCGGGCTCGGGTGCGAGGAGTGGAGATCCCGAAGAAGGCCACATTCCGGGACCTTCGGCATTTTGCTGATGCCGTGCTGGTCGCCTCGGGCCTGGAGCCGCGCAAGGTGCAGGCGCGCATGCGCCACGCACGGCTGGCCGAGACGCTGGATACGTACGGCTACCTCGTTTGGGAAGTTGACTGGGAGAACGCTCCCGCCTCGTTCGAGGAGTTGTACGGCATCGCAGCGCCTGCTGGCCTGCCTGAGGTTGCCCTGACACCCCGAGCCGAGCGTGAACGAAGGAGCTCCCAACGACCTCGGTGAGCGATGGATGTAACCTGCGGTGCTTACCGGGTAGGACGGGCGTTTCGCTGGCAGATTGATCGTAGCCACGGCACAAGGTCCCGGAGACACGAGGAGGGCAGCACTCATGATCGGCGAAGTTGACTTCCATGCGGCTGGGGTTCCTCGGCTTCGGAAGGTTGTGCACCAGATGTGCATCACGATCGGTGATGCGGCATGTAGGTGCAGGTCGGAGGGTATCTGTGGGGGAGCCCCTACTGTCCCCGGCGTACAGGCCGACTCGTCCGCCGCCATGGCTCTGACCAGGGCTTTTGCCCTGTGGAGGGCGCTCGGCCGGGCCGTTGCGCTCCCCTCCTCTACCTGGGAGTTCCCGGGAGTGTCCGGGTCCGGGCTGTCGGGGCCGAAGGGGTCCGTCACCGTTATGCGGCGGGTGCGTCGACGGCTGGTGTGTGGTGGACGTGCTTGAGCACCATCCGTGCGGTGACGAGGTCCGGTCCCTCCAGCGTCTCCCAGAAGGGATGTGTGGCGAGGGTGATGCTCAGCTCCTGCTGCCGGCCCCGGAGCCGCTGCACTTCCGCCTGGTCTTCCTCGGACCAGCCGTCGGGCGCGGGGCGCCGCCGCGGGCGCCAGGATCCCGGGTCGTGGAAGCCGGGATGGGGCTCGACAGGCCACGGGAGACGGTCGCACAGCGCCCTGAGGGTGTGGACGACCTGGTGAAGCTCTTCCTGCGCGGTGAGCAGGTCCTCAGGGAACTCGTAGGCTCTGGCCATGTCCGGAATCATAAACCTGTTCGATTCTTTGGGGCAGTGAGTATCGCTCGGAGTGTCGCCAATTGTGAGTGAGCGCCGAAGTCGGCGAGTGAGCGCTTTGGCTGGCGGGTCCTGAGCGCTGTACTTGCTGCGGTCATGCGCGGTCGCCCGGGGTGAGTTCGGTGATCAGGTTTTGGACGCGGGTGCGGATGTCGTCGCGGATCGGTCGCACCGCCGCGGTTCCTCGTCCGGCTGGGTCGAGTTTCCAGTCGAGGTAGGTCTTGCCGGGGAAGACGGGGCAGGCGTCGCCGCAGCCCATGGTGATGACGACGTCGGATGCTTGCACGGCCTCGATGGTGAGGATCTTGGGGGTTTCGGCGGCGATGTCGATGCCGACCTCGGCCATGGCCTCAACCACGGCGGGGTTCACGGTGTCGGCGGGGGCGGATCCGGCGGAGCGGACCTCGATGCGGTCGCCGGCGAGGTGGGTGAGGAAGGCGGCGGCCATCTGGGAGCGGCCCGCGTTGTGGACGCAGACGAACAGCACCGAGGGCTTGTGGATGTCAGACACGGGCGGGGCCTTCCGGGGCGGTGACCGGGGGAACGGTGTCGGTGGCGGGTGCGGGGAAGAAGCGGCGTGCGGCGAGGGCGACGTGGACCAGGCCGATCAGGGCGGGGACTTCGATGAGCGGGCCGACGACTCCGGCCAGGGCCTGTCCGGAGGAGGCGCCGAAGGTCGCGATGGCGATGGCGAGTTCGAAGTTGTTGCCCGCCGCGGTGAAGGCCAGCGTGACCGCCCGCGGGTAGTCCAGTCCGACCGCGCGTCCAAGGGCCATGGATCCGGCCCACATCACGGCGAAGTACACCAGCAGCGGCAGCGCGATGCGCACTACGTCGACGGGCCGCGAGGTGATCGCTTCTCCCTGGAGGGCGAAGAGCACGACGATGGTGAACAGCAGCCCGTACAGGGCGAACGGTCCGATGCGCGGAATCAGCCTGGTCTCGTACCAGGTGCGGCCCCGGGCTCTTTCGCCCAGGCGGCGGGTGAGGAATCCGGCCAGCAGTGGGATGCGCCGCCTTGTCGGCGGGGAGTGCGCCGCTCAGAGCTGGCTCAGACGGGAAGTTCGGCGATGCTGAGGGCGAAGTCCAAGTTCCCCACCCCGTGGTTGGCGAGGCCCACCGTGACCACGCCCGCTCCTTCCAGCCAGTGCGCCATTTTCAGGCCGCCGACGTCCAGCGGGCGCAGCCCGAGGCTCTCGATGAACGCCTCCACGCTTGCCTTGGCCTGCGCACTGTCGCCGGCGATGAAGACGTCGGGCCGGCCCTTCTCCAGGACATGACGGAAGATGGTGTTGAACGCCTTCACCACGCTGGCGCCGGCCGGGGCCGCCTTGGCGACTTCCTGTGCGATCGAGGTCTCCTCGCGGTGGGCCAGCCCGTCGAACGTGGAATTGAAGGGATTGCTGATGTCGACGACGACCTTGCCCGCGAGAGCGTCTCCGTACTGGGTGACGGCCGGCACGACACCGTCGTACAACAGGGCCACGATGACGATGTCCCCCGCCGGGGCGGTGCCCCATTCTCCCGTCGTGGCGCCGCCGCCGAGAGCCTTGGCCAGGTCGGCGGCCTTGGACCGATCGCGGCCCATGACCTCGACGGTGTTGCCGCCCGCTACCGCCCGCGCGCCGATGGTGCGGGCCATGTTCCCGGTGCCGATGATGCTGATGTCGCTCATGAGATGTCCTGCCCTGGTTGTGTGTTGTTCGGTTCAGATGGCGGTGGTGCCGCCGTCGGCGACGAGTTCCATGCCGTTGACGTAGCTGGAGTCGTCGGAGGCGAGGAAGAGGGCGGCGGTGGCGATTTCGTCGGGGCGGCCCATCTGGCCGCGGGGGATGAGGGACTCGAACTGGCGCTTGGTGGCCTCGTCGAAGAGCTCTTCCTGCTTGGCGGTGGCGACCTGGCCGGGGGTCAGGACGTTGACGCGGATACGGCGGTCCTTGAGCTCGTTGAGCCAGACGCGGGCCCATGCCTGCTGGACGGCCTTGCTGCCGGCGTAGACGCTCCAGCCGGGGAAGGCGCCGAGGGAGGCGTTGGAGCCGGTCATGAGGATGGAGCCGCCGTCGTTGAAGAGCGGCAGGGCCTTCTGGACGGTGAACAGGGTGCCGCGGGCGTTGAGCCAGAACGCGGTGTGGAAGTGGGCCTCGGTGATCTCGCCGAGCGGGGCGGGCTCGCCCACGCCGGCGCTGGCCCACAGCACGTCGAGGCTGCCCTTCTCCCGCTTGACGGTGTCGTACAGGCGGTCCAGGTCGTCCAGGTCGGCGGCGTCGCCCTGGACGCCGGTGACGTTGCGGCCGATCTGCTTGACGGCCTCGTCCAGGGCGTCCTGGCGGCGGCCGGTGATGAAGACGTGCGCTCCCTCGTCGACGAACAGCTTCGCGCCGGCCAGCGCCATGCCGGTGGTGCCGCCGGTGATGACCGCTACCTTGCTGTCGAGCTTTCCCATGGTCGCTCCCTTGGGTCGGTGGTGCCGTGCGCACCTGGGATGACGGTGTTATGTACACCGCCCTGTGTGCTTACAGTACGGGGCGGGCGGCCGGGGCGCAAACTATGTACACCGGTCGTTACCCGGCTGGGGTACCATGGGGGCATGACGGAGTTGGAGAAGGGCCCCAAGGGCCGCCGCCGCGGCCGGGGCGCCCGCGAGCGCATCCTCAGCGCGTCCCAGCAGCTGTTCCGCGAGCAGGGCATCAACCGCACCGGCATGGACCAGCTCTGCGCGGCGGCCGAGGTGTCCAAGCGCACGGCCTACCAGCACTTCACCGGCAAGGACGAGCTCGTCGCCGAGTACCTGCGCCGGTTCGACCCCTCCGTTCTGTCCGGCGTGTTCGACCGCACCGACCTCACGCCGCGCGAACGGCTCCTCGCCGCCTTCGACATTCCCCCCACCACCCCCCTGTGCCCCTACATCGCCGCAGCCGTCGAACTCCACGACCCCCAGCACCCCGCATCCCAGTGCGCACGCGACTACAAGAAAGCCGTCGCCGCGCGGCTCGCCGACACCGCCCGCGAAGCCGGCGCCGCCGACCCCGAACAGCTCGGCGAGCAGCTCGCGCTGCTCATCGACGGCGCCGCGGCCCGCACCCGGGTCCTCAACGCCGACGCCTTCCCCGCCGCCGCCGCCATCGCCGCCGTCCTCATCGACAACGCCATCCCCGCCACAGCCGGCGACGACCGGCGACGGGAGGAAGTGTCGAGTTAACTCGGCACTCCGCGGCCGGGCTGGACGCGCTGCCGGTCGCGCGGCCGTCCGGCTGGTACGCGACACCAGCCGCCCGGCACCTGACCCGGACCCGCCGGCTTTTACGGAACCGGCCGCCCGCCTGCTGAAGGCCGCAGCGGAAGCCGCCGGGGAGACCGGCGTCAGGGGCTGCGTTGTGGGCGCGGCTGCGCAACCGCATTTCAGCTCCGCCGAGAGCCTCCGCTCCTTGAATGCCGCGAGTTCGGCCCGGTCGGCCAGACGCCACCACGAGCCAATGACGTGCGAAAAGTTCAGCCAGAACGGATTCAAAGCCACTGGCCTGCGTGAGGCGGCGCACCACCGCGGGTGGGCGCCGCTCTCATGGTGTGGATCCGGGTCAGGGCCGGGTGCTGAGTTCGGTCGCGGGTTCCGGCCGCGCGTCGGCCGCTCGGGACTTGGCCAACTGCTCGCCCTCGATGTCGACGTTGGGCAGGACGCGGTCGATCCAGGCGGGCAGGGACCACGCCCGGTGGCCGAGGAGGGCCAGGACCGCGGGCACGATGGTCATGCGGACGATGAAGGCGTCGAGGGCGACGGCGACCGCGAGGCCGAATCCGAGGGCCGCGATGACGGATTCGGTGGAGCCGATGAAGCCCGCGAACACGCAGATCATGATGAGGGCCGCGGCCGTGATGACCTGCGCGCTGTGCTGGAAGCCCGTGGAGATGGCCTGACGCGGATCGGCGCCGTGGACGTAGGACTCGCGGATGCGGGTGACCAGGAAGACCTGGTAGTCCATGGCCAGGCCGAAGACGATGCCGACGGTGAGGATCGGCATCAGGCTCATGATCGGCCCGGTCTGTTCGATGCCGAACAGGTCCTTCAGCCACCCCCATTGGAAGACGGCCACCACGGCGCCGAGTGAGGCCAGGACGGACAGGAGGAAGCCGAGCGCCGCCTTCAACGGCACGAGAAGGGAGCGGAAGACGAGGATCAGGACCAGGACGGCCAGTCCGACGACGACCAGGAGGTAGGGCATCAGCGCGGCGCTGAACTTGTCGGAGATGTCGATGTTCAGCGCGGTGGTCCCGGTGACCATGCTCCGGGCGCCGATGGAGTTCTCCGTCGTTGCCGCCAGGGAACGGATACCGGTGACGAGGTCCTTGGTCGCGTCGCCGGACGGCGCGCTGTCGGGGACGACGGAGATGATGGCGGTGTCACCGGAGGGGTTGAACACGGCGGGGGTCGCCAGGGCCACATCGTCGAGTTCGCGGATCTTCTCGTGCATGGTGGCGGCGGTCTTTTTGGCGGTGGCCGCGGACTGGTCGGTGACGACCACGGTCAGGGGGCCGTTGAAGCCCTCCCCGAAGGACTGCGCGAGCATGTCGTAGGCCCGGCGCTGGGTGGTGGACGGCGGCTGGGAGCCGTCGTCGGGCAGTCCGAGCTCCAGCCCGGTGGCCGGGAGCGCGATCACGGCCAGCGCCGCCACGGCGGTGACGAGAACCCGCACCGGTCGGCGCACCACCGCCTCGGCCCACCGGCGGCCGAACGGCGCCCTGGCCTCACGGCTGTCGCGGGGCGCCTTCGCCTCACGGCTGTCGCGGGGCGCCTTCGCCTCACGGCTGTCGCGGGGCGCCTTCGCCTCACGGCTGTCGCGGGACGCCTGTGTGTCATGGCTGCCGCGCGGTGCCTCGGCCTCACGGCCGCCGCGGCCCACCGCGCGGTCGCGGGTACGTCCGCGGACGCGCTCAGGGGCGAAGCCGAGCATGGCCGGGACCAGCGTGATGGCGACCAGGACGGCGACGGCGACGGCCCCGGCGGCGGCGATGCCCATGGCGGTCAGCACCGGGAGGTTGACCACGGCCAGGCCGACGAGGGCGATCATGACGGTGAGGCCGGCGAAGACGACGGCCGATCCCGCGGTGCCGTTCGCCCGGCCCACTGCCTCGCGGGCGTCGTGACCCGCGGCACGTTCGGAGCGGTAGCGGGAGACGATGAACAGCGCGTAGTCGATGCCGACCGCGATGCCCAGCATCGAGGCGAGTGCCGATGTGTTGCTGTTCAGGTCGAAGACCGGACCCAGCGCCGTGAGCGCGGCGAGGCTGATGCCCACCCCGATCACGGCCGTCAGCAGCGGAAGACCTGCGGCGATCGAGGAGCCGAGGGTGAGGAGGAGGATGATCGCCGCCAGGGCGAAGCCGATGGCCTCGGCCGAGGTGCCTTCCTCCGTCGTGGCGACCGCGTTGCCGGAGGCTTCGACCGTCAGCCCGGTCTCCCTGCCCTCGTGCAGGGCGTCGTCGAACCGCTCGTGGTCGCGATCGGTGAGGTCCGCGGCCGCGGACCGGTAGGCGACCGTGGTGTAGGCGGTCGCGCCGTCCTCGCTGACCGTTCCGCTCGTGAAGGGGTCGCTGACGGCACCGACCCGGGAAGAGGAGGCCGCCAGGTTCTTCAGGGTCGCGGCCACCGAGGCCCGGTTGCCGGTGCTGGTGATCTTTTCCCCGTGCGGGGCCCGCAGCACCACGCGGGCGGTGGCGCCGCCCGCGTTGGCCGCGGGGAATTTCTCGCTCAGCAGGTCGTTGGCGCGCTGCGCCTCGGTGCCGGGCAGGGTGAAGGAGGACGTCGAACCGCCGGTGGTGTGCGCGGCGGCGGCGCCCACGGCGGCAAGGACGATGACCCAGAAGAGGAGCACCAGCCGGCGCCGCTTGAAGGCGGTCCGACCGATCCAGTGCAGGAAGGTGGCCATGAGGGTGCGGAAGACTTTCTACTCATGCGACGTTGGGAGAGGGGAGGTCGGGACAGCGGGAAGTGCCGCACACGCCCCCTCCGGGGACGGCGCGCCGGTCGGAGGCCGGACCTCGGTGAATGCCGCCGACCGCCGCGATCACCATCGTCGGCCCGGGACACGCGGCGTCACGTCAGCCGTACGTACCGGGTGGGCGCGGGGCTGTCGGCCGAACGGCCGACAGCCCCGCGCCCACCCGGTACGTACGCTGAGCGGCGTGGATCGACATCTTCCGCGTACTCCGCACATCAGGCGGCTGGTCACCGTCAGCGGCCTGTTCGCGTTCGTTCTCACCTGGCTCGCGGACATCGCCGTGGTCAGGAGCAATTCCATGGCGTCCGGAACCGCCTGGCTGCCCGTTGTGGCCACCGGCCCTCTGATCGCCCTGGCCGTCCTGGAGACCCCCTGGTCGCCGTCGCTGGACACCTGCGTCGCCGCCGTGGTGTCACTGTCCTTGGCACTCACCGCTTGGAGCCTGATCGCACCGAGCACCATGGCGTGGTGGGGAGTTCTGGAGACACTGGGCCTGCTGTGCATGGGCCTGCGCACCACGGCCCAATCCGGCCGGACGGCCGCCGCGGCGGCGGAAACCGTCCTGATCAGCGCGACCGTACTGCTGCTGCCCCTGCGCACCGGGTCCTGGGAGGCGTTCACCACCGGTGGCTATGTGCTGACCGTCGCGCTCGCCATCTTCATCACCCTCGGCTACACCATCCGAGCCCTGGAAGCGCGCAGAGAGCGCACGGCCCGCGAGGTCCGCCACGGGGAGCGCCTCGCCCTGGCCCGCGATCTGCACGATCTCATCGCCCATCACATGACCGGCATCATCGTGCAGGCCAACGCCGCCCTGTCCATCCAGGCCGCCGCACCCGACAAGATCGAGCCCATCCTGCGCAACATCGCCCGGTCCGGCGCAGAGACCCTGGAATCCACGCGCCGTCTGGTCCGCGTCCTGCGCGAGGAGAACAACACACCACTGTGGCCGGGCGACTTGCTCACCGATCTCGGTGAACTCGTGTCCGCCCACTGCGCCGCCGCGTCGCCCGGCTCCGGGCCCACCGAAGCCGATACGGCACGCCTCGAAGCCACGGCGGCGGCGCGGGTGGCCCGACTGCGGCCCGAAGTGGAGACCTCCGCCCACCGCCTGGTCCAAGAAGCCCTGACCAACGTACGCCGCCACGCACCGGACGCGCACACCATCGTCCGCCTGGACGCCGATACGGAGCGACTGCGCGTGACCGTCACCAACACCCCACCGCACCGCAGGGCGCTCACGCCGGCCGGGGGCCGGGGCGGCTTCGGCCTGCTCGGACTCCAAGAGCGCATCGAGGCCCTCGACGGCACCTTGCGCGCCGGGCCGCTGCCCGGCGGCGGCTGGGAAGTATCCGCCGCCCTCCCGCTCGCACCGTCATGACCCCAAGCCGAGCGCTGCCCGAGCCGGGCCGCCAGGACGAAGCGGCTTGGGCCATCCCGACGCCGCACAGCCCCGTGATGATAGGAACGGTCAGTGCCCGAACCCCGGATTGACGTCGTCATCGCCGATGACCAGGAACTGGTGCGGATGGGATTCAGCCTGATCCTGGGGGTGCAGCCGGGGATCACGGTGGTCGGTGAGGCGGCCGACGGCGTGGAGTGCATCGAACTCGCGCGTCGTCTGCGCCCCCGGGTCGTGCTGGCCGACATCCGCATGCCGCGGCTGGACGGGCTGGAGGTCGTGCGACAGCTGGCCGGTCCCGGCGTGGCCGATCCGCTGAACGTCGTCGTGATCACCACATTCGACCAGGACGACTATGTACGAACCGCACTGCGCAACGGCGCATGCGGTTTCCTGCTCAAGGACGCCTCTCCCGACCTTCTGGTGGAGGCGGTCCAGGCGGCGGCACGGGGCGATGCCCTCGTCTCCCCGGCGGTCACCGTGCGGCTCCTGCGGCGGCTGGAAGCGACGGAACGCGGGACGGTACGGGCACTGGAGGCACCCGAGGCGTCCGATGCCGCCGGTCTCAGCGAACGGGAGCGGGACATCGTCCGGCTGGTGGCCGTAGGGCGCACGAACCAGGAAATCGGCGATGAGCTGTTCCTGTCGCTGTCGACGGTGAAAACGTACCTGGGACGGATCCAGGCCAAGCTCAACGCCCGCAACCGGGTCGAGGTGGCGGCCTGGGCCTGGGAACACGGAGCGGTCCGCGGGAGCAGATGAGACGGCCGTCGGCCGGGACATGGCGGGCTCGATGGGCAAGGGCCCGCCCTAGGATTTCCGCATGGCGAAGCGTGCGGTACATCGGCGGGCCCGGAAGATCCTGGGCGAGGAGCCCGTGGCCCTGGTCTGGTGCGAGGTTCACAAGGGCATCCCCGTACCGCCCCAAGAGGTGCACCGGGCCGCGGGCAAGGGGCGGTTGAAGCCGGGGCGCCACTGGCTGCTGTACGTGGGGGCCGTGGTGTTCTTCTTCGTCGTCGTCCCGGTGATGCTGATCGACGCGCTGAGTACCCGACTTGAGCAGCCGTTCCAGCGGTCCCGTAGCCGCGGACCGCGGCGGACTGGGCCGGACGCCCGGCCCTCCGCCTCCCGCGGCCGTACGGCCGACGGTGCCTTCGACGGCGACTGGGACCTGACCGCGGGCCAGTTGCTGCTGCGCTGGTACGGGCATTCGCCCAACCCCCAACGCCTGGTCATGCTGGCCCGCGAGCGCGTCTGTATCGCCACGTCGCCGCGCCGTCGGCTGTCGCCCACCAGGGCCGACGACTTCCGGATCGTCGCGGAGTTCCCCCTCGATCAGGTCCGCGTCGAGGGCGAGGCGGGCCAGCCGCGCGGCTTCGCCACGTTCCGGCTTCGCTTCGCCGACGGCTCCTGGCTGGAGCTGGGACGGCTGGGCGAACCCGAGGACGCGGACCACTTCCTCCGTACCGTCAGCGGCTGATCGGCGGTCATGACGGCCGCTTGCGTGGTCGATGGGCCGGGACAGCGCCGCATTAGCTGTCTGTTAGCAGAACAACAATCCGGTCTTCGAAGCTGATTGTCGTCCGGGAGAGAGACGACAGAGCACAGCATCGAGAGGCCATGATGAACACCGCCACCGCCACCAACCGCTTCCGTGGCCGCGCCGGCCGCCGTATCGCCGCCGCCATCGTCGCCGCCGCGGCGCTGAGCCTGGGGGCCACGGCCTGCGGGCCCGACTCCGAGGCGGCGGACTCCGCCGGCTCCTCGGCCTCGGCCCAGCCCACGGGCGGCTCCTCCTCGGACAACTCCGGCTCGCAGGGCGAGGACGGCGGCACGTCCTCCACGGCGCCGCCCGCAGACGGCAACGGCGGCGGGTCCGCCACCCCCGGGGGCGGCGCGGCCGACGCGGGCAACGAGCGCACGATCGTCGGCAGGCTGGAGTACCTCGCGCCCGGCAAGCTGATCGTCAAGCCCGAGGACGGCGGTATGGACCAGGCGTTCCTCGTCGCCAACGCCACGCGGATCCTCGGCGGGGCCGCGATCTGCTCCGCCGACGACGGCAGTGTGTCCCTCGGCGAGGACGGCTACGGCACCTCGAAGTGCACCGTGGACCAGTTGGAGAAGGCGGCGAAGACCAACGCCGTGACCGTTCGCGTCACCATGGACTCCAAGTCCGGCGGTGCCGATACGGTCGAGGAGAAGTACCACCCGTAAGCCCGAGCACGAGATGCCGTCGAACCACTCGCGGATGGCGGCCCGGCCCGCCCCGGGAACCACCGCCGTCCGCCCACTCATACCGCTCGCCGCCGGTGGCGGGCGGAATAGCGGTGGTTCATCACGCCTTGCTGGTAGGCATGCGTATCTTCCGTACCTACGCGCGCGTCTACGCCGCCGACCTGGACGCGGTTCTGACATCCCTCGGGACCGTCACCGGCGAGCCGGTCACCACCCGATTCACGATGCCGAACGGCCTGGAGCTGGCCGCCATCGGCCAGGTTCTGGTCGTGGCGGGAGACGAGCGAACGCTGGAGCCGTACAAGGCCACGTCGGCGACGCTGATCGTGGACGACCTCGATGAGTGTCAGGCACGCCTCGACCGGGCGGGAGCGGAGCTCGTGCGCGGTCCGCAGGCCGTTCCCACCGGCCGGAACCTGACCGCCGGGCTGCCCGGTGGCGTTCAGATCGAATACGTCGAGTGGGACGAGGCGCAGTGGGAGCGTGCCGGGGGTCGGCCGGCCTAGGGCCTCGTCCCCTCCGGAGCATGCCGCCGCTCGTGCGGACGGCTCTCGCAGAGGGCCGTCTGGACGGCGGCCTTCATGTCGTCGTCCTGGGCGTCCGGACCATGCGGGCCGATGTTCACCATGACCGTCGCCTGGCCGCCGTCGGCCGTGGCACCGCCCACCGTCCCGTATCCGGGGATGTCGCCGCTGTGGCCCCAGTAGCGGCCGCCGCAGGGCAGTGGTCTGCTCTCCAGGCCGAGGCCGTACGCCCGGCCGTCCGGGTTGCCGGTCGGGCGGGTCCGCATCATCTCCCGCAACTGGGCCGGGCGCAGCAGCCTGCCGCGTACGAGCGCGTCCAGGAAGCGGTTGAGGTCGGTGCCGCTGGAGATCATTTCGCCGGCCGGGCCCGCGACCGTGGGGTTGATGGCGGTGATGTCCATGAGCGGCGCGTCCTCGCCGGGCCGTACGTACCCGCGCGGATGCGGTCCGGGGATCGCCGGGGCGTCACCCGGCACATAGGTCTCGCGCAGACCGAGCGGTTCGATGATGCGCCGGCGGATCTCCTCGCCATACGCATGGCCGGTCACCTTTTCGATGAGCAGGCCGGCCAGCAGGTAGTTGGTGTTGGAGTAGCGCCAGGCGGTGCCGGGTTCGAAGGTCGGGGGGTGGGCGAGCGCGATGTTCACCAGGTCGCGGATGTCGTGGTGGGCGAGCGGGTCCTCGAGGACCTCCTGCGGGGGGAGGTATTCGAGGATGTCGGGCACGCCGCTGGTGTGCTGGAGCAGCTGACGGACGGTGATCTCCCGGCCGTCGTTGCCGTGTCCGCGGATGACACCGGGCAGATAGCGCTCCACCGGTGCGTCGAGGGCGACGCGACGCTCTCCCACCAGCTGGAGCACGACCGTCGCCACGAACGGCTTGGTCATGCTGCCGATCCGGAACCTGCTGTCGCGGTGGATCGGCGCATGGGTGCTCACGTTCGCGACGCCGCTGGTCAGCACCGCGCTGCCGCGCCGGTTCCGCACCTCCGCGAGCGCTCCGGGCGCGCCGTCGACCGTGGTCAGCCGGTGCAGGAGCGCGCGCAGCCGAGGGGTGTGGTCGGCGGCCGCGGCGGTGGTGGCGATTCGTGGTCCGGCCTCGGCGCCGTCGTCCATCAGCGCCGCCGCCGTGACGCCCATCGCCACGGTGAGCGCGAGTCCGCTCCCCAGCACACGCTTGCGCTTGATCAGGCCCACGTGATGTCCCCTCCCGGCTCCCCATCGCGGCCGTATGGTCACGTTAGAGATCGCCGGGCCTGGGATCGATCCGGCCAGCCCCCGGAGCGCCCGGGGGACAGCCCCACCCCGGCCCGGTCCGGCGGCGGTCCGCTGGAGCGGACCGCCCGCACCCGGCCAGCACTCTTCGCCGCCGAGGTCGCCTACCGGAGGAGGTGGCCGCCGCCTACTGGCGGTGGGGTCGGAGCAGTTCGAGCAGGGCGTCGGTGAAGTCCTCCGTGGTGGCCGTGCCGCCCAGGTCGGGGGTGCGGACGGGGGTCTTCGCCAGGACGGTCGCGATGGCGTCGGTGACGCGGGTGGCCGCCTCGGGGTGGCCGAGGTGGTCGAGCAGCATGGCGGCGGACCAGATCGCGCCGAGCGGGTTGGCGATACCGCGCCCCGCGATATCGGGCGCGGAGCCGTGGACCGGCTCGAACATGGACGGGAAGTCGCGTTCGGGGTTGAGGTTGGCCGCGGGGGCGATGCCGATGCTGCCCGCGACCGCGGCGGCCAGGTCGCTGAGGATGTCGCCGAAGAGGTTGGAGGCCACGACGACGTCGAAGCGCTGAGGGTCGAGGACGAACTTCGCGGCGAGGGCGTCGATGTGCTCCTGGTCCCAGGCCACCTCTGGGTGCGCGGCGGCGCGTTCGGCGACGAGTTCGTCCCAGAAGGGCATGGTGTGGACGATGCCGTTGGACTTGGTCGCCGAGGTGAGGCGCCCACCGCGCCGCTCGGCCAGGGAGAAGGCGTAGTCCAGGACGCGGGTGACGCCCTTACGGGTGAACACCGCCTCCTGGACGGCCATCTCCTCCGGCAGCCCCCGTCCGAGGCGGCCGCCGATCTCGCCGTACTCGCCCTCGACGTTCTCGCGGACCACGACGAGGTCCACATCGCCGGGCCCGGCCCCGCGCAGCGGGCTGGGCACGCCCTCGAAGACGCGGATGGGGCGCAGATTGACGTACTGCTGGAAGCCCCGGCGGATGGGGATCAGCAGACCCCACAGCGAGACATGGTCGGGGACGCCGGGGTAGCCGACGGCGCCGAGCAGGATCGCGTCATGGCCGCGCAGCCGGTCCAGACCGTCCTCGGGCATCATCGCGCCCTGGCTGAGGTAGCGCTCGCAGGACCAGTCGAACGTCTCGTAGGTGAAGCCGAGGCCGTGCCGGGCGGCGACGGCGTCCAGGACGCGGCGGGCGGCCGGGATGACCTCGTTGCCGATGCCGTCGCCGGGGATCAGGGCGATGCGGTGGTTGGTCGTGCGGCGGTTCGTCATGGAGGGGATTGCAGCAGGGGCGCGTCCTCCGCGTCCAAGACACAGATCGGATGTGCCTTATAGGTCCGCCCTATGAGCGTTCCATGGCGGTGCTCATGAACGCCCGCGCCGCCGGGGTCAGCTGGGCCCGCCTGCTGACCAGCGCGATATGCAGGCTGGTGGTCGGCTCGAGATCCAGGACCAGCGCCCCCGCCCGCTCGGCCAGCCCGCGCCAGGCGTCGGTGACCACCGCCAGGCCGACGCCCCGCAGGACCAGCGGCAGGATCGCCACCCGGTGCTCGGTCTCGACCACGACGGTCAGCTCGACGCCCTCGGCCCGGAGGTCATCGACGTAGCGGCGCATCCCGGTCCCCTTCTGCCCCACGATCAGCCGATGGCCGGCCAGCCGCTCATGGCGCACCGGCACCCCTGGGGGGAACGGCCCGTCCGGGGGTGTCAGCAGTACGAACCGCTGCTCGATCAGCGGGTGGATGCGTACGTCGCCCTGCGGTGCGGCGTCGGGGGAGGCCAGCAGCCCCAGCTCGCATACGCCGGTGCGCACCATCTCCGTCACATCGCGGGGGGTGAACGCGGCCTGCACCCGTACGGACACCGCGGGATGGGCCCGGGTGAAGCGGTCGATCATCCCGGTCAGCGGCTCGACGGCCTGGGAGGGCGGGGCCGCGATGTCCACCCGGCCGCCGCGCAGCCCGTGCACCGACTCCACACTCGCCCGCGCGAGCTGGAGGCTGCGCACCGCCTCCCGCGCCGGTTCGATCAGCGCCGTGCCCGCCTCGGTGAGGACCGCCCGGCGGCCGATGCGGTGGAAGAGGTCGCTGCCCAGGTCGCGCTCCAGGGCACGGATGGCCTGGGAAAGGGACGGCTGTGACAGATACAGCGCGGAGGCCGCCCGGTTGAACCCGCCGTGGTCCACCACGGCCAGGAAGTACTCCAGCTGCCGCACATCCACCGCGCCGCCTCCCCGCGTCCGGCCACCCTGACAGGTCCATAGGTGTTGCTTATAAGGATTGTCGTCAACGGGTCTTGGACGCGCACCGCGGGCGGCTGCTGGGATCGGGCCATGACCGATCAGCTGCTGGGCGACTTCGACCGCCGCACCATCGATGTCGAGGGTGTGGGAATCCATGTGCGCACCGCCGGGGACGGGCCGCCGCTCCTGCTGCTGCACGGCTATCCGCAGACCCATGTGATCTGGCACCACATCGCCCCGGCGCTCGCGGCCACACACCGTGTGGTCCTGGCCGATCTGCGCGGCTACGGCGACAGCGACAAGCCCGCGTCCGACGCCGAGCACCTCATGTACTCCAAGCGGGCCATGGCGCGCGATCAGCTGCTGGTGATGCGGGAGCTGGGCTTCGACCGCTTCGCGGTCGCCGGCCACGACCGGGGCGGCCGGGTCGCCCACCGGCTGGCCCTGGACCATCCGGGGGCGGTCTCCGCGCTCGCGGTCCTCGACATCGTGCCCACGCGGCATGTCTTCCAGCACGCCGACAAGGACTTCGGCCTCGGCTACTACCACTGGTTCTTCCTGGCGGCGGGCAACGGCATCCCGGAGCATCTCATCGGCCGGGACCCCGAGTTCTGGATCCGCGCCCGGATGGGGGCGCGCCACCACGGCGGCACGCCGTTCGACGAGGCGGCCCAGGCCGAGTACGTCCGCTGCTTCTCCGATCCCGCGGCCATCCACGCCAGCTGCGAGGACTACCGCGCCGCCGCCACGATCGACCTGGTCCACGACGACGAGGACGCCGCCGCGGGCCGCCGGGTGACCGCACCGCTGCTGGCCCTGTGGGGTGCGCACGGCTTCGTCGGCCGCCACTACGACGTGCCTCGGGTCTGGCGCGGCTACGCGGACGATGTGCGCGGGCAGGCCCTGCCGTGCGACCACTACCTCCCCGAGGAGGCGCCGGAGGAGACGCTGCGCCAACTGCGGACGTTCCTCGCGGACCACGGCGCCGCCTGATCCGGGGGCCGGGGTCTCGGCGGGCGGCCGGTACGGCTACGTCGGTATGACGGTGACCAGGTCTGCGGGCATCCTGGCCCGCAGATCGTCCCACTCGCCCTCGCTGATATGGCGCTGGAGGATCTCCAGGACGGTGTGGACCAGCTGTTCGGTGTCGCCCTGGATCGAGTACGGGAAATCGTGCCGGATCCGCTGGAAGAACTCCTCGCTGTGCATCTTCACGGGCGTCTCGGCGGGTTTCCAGCCGTCGTAGTAGATGCCCCGCACCAGCATCGGGAGCTGTGCGCCGAACTGGACGGCCTCGTCCACCGTCAGCCGGTCCCGTAGCTGGTGCAGGACCGCGCGCAGGGCGGCGTAGGACTGTTTGCGGCGCGCCTTGGGGCCAGCCGTAGGCGTCCTCGATCTCCTTGAGGAGCCGGTTGGTCTTGTCGACCGTGGTGTCGAAGGAGGGAAAGCCTGTCGCAACCATCGTGTTCTTCCTTCCGGTGCCCGCGGCGGCCGCCCGGCGGGGCGGCCGCCGCGGGGGTGGGAGAGCCGGTTCACGGCCGGCGGCGCGGCCTCAGAGGCCGCCCTGCGGCCGCTGCTGCTCCTGTTGCTGTTGCTGTTGCTGTTGCTGCCGGCTTTCGCCCTGGATGCTCTCGGTGATCTCTATGTGGCGGGGCTTGGCGGTCTCCGCCTTGGGAACGGTGATCGTGAGGACGCCGTCGGACATGGCCGCCTTGACGCCCTCGGTGTTCACCTCGCTCGGCAGCAGCAGCCGGTACTCGAAACGACCGGTGCGGCGGCCGCCGCGGCGCAGGACGCCCTTGCGCTCCCGTTCCTTGATCTCCCCGGTGACGGTCAGCTCCTGGCCGTTGACCTCGATGTTGATCTCCTGGCGCCGGACACCGGGGAGTTCGAGTTCGACGTGGTACGCCTCGTCCCCTTCGGTCACATCGGCGGCGGGCGCCCATGTCGTGAGACCGGGCATCGCCGTCCCGCCGACCGTGGATTCGAGCAGACCGCCCATCTGGCTGAGCAGGTCGTCGAACTCCGCCAGCGGATTGCGCGCCCAGACCCGGGGGCGGTCCATCGCGCCTTGGCGCTGCTGTTGCTGTCGTCGGGCGGGTGTGGTCATCGCCCTTCACCTCCGGTCATATGGAGCGGATGCGCATCGGTAGCGGATGCGTGCGGATCACCGCCCGGCGCGGCGGACCGGCCGGACGGAGCTGGGAGGTCATCGCCGGGGCCCGGGAGGCCGGCGGTGGTGTGGCCGAGGTGGTCATGGACGTGGTGGACGGCCATCGCCCCCTCACCGGCCGCTGAGGCCACGCGCTTGACCGAGCCGCTGCGTACGTCACCGGCGGCGAAGACCCCGGGCAGGCTGGTCTCCAGGCGCAGACAGCCGCGGCTCTGGCTCTCCCAGACGCCGGGGGCCGCACGGGCCTCGGCCTCGGCGCCGGTGAGCACGAAGCCCTCGTCGTCCAGGGCCAGGGCGTCGGAGAGCCAGTCGGTGCAGGGCTTGGCCCCGATGAAGACGAACAGCGAGCAGGCGTCCAGGGCGCGGCGCTCCTTGGTGCGGATGTGCTCCACCACGACCGACCGCAGGGTGTCATCGCCCCGCACCTCGCGGACCTCGGTGTCCAGCGCCACGTTCACCCGCGGATGGCGCTCGATCTGGTCGGCCAGATAGCGGGACATCCCGGCGCCCAGGGACGGGCCCCTGATCAGCAGGTGCACCCGGGGCACCCGTTCGGCGAGAAACAGCGACGCCTGGCCCGCGGAGTTGCCGCCGCCGACCACCGCGACCGGGTCCGCGCCGCACTGCCGCGCCTCGTAGACGGTGGCCGCGTAGAAGACGTTCGTCCCCTCCAGCCGGTCGATCCCGGGGACGTCCAGCCTGCGGTAGTGGGCACCGGTGGCCAGCACGACGGTACGGCCCAGTGCCTCGGTGCCGTCGGCGAAGGTCACGCGGTAGTGGCCGCCGTCCGGTTCGAGGGACGTGGCCTCCGCCGGGATCCGCACCCGGGCCCCGAACTTGCGGGCCTGGAGCACACCCCGCTCGGCGAGTTCGGAGCCGGAGATCCCGGACGGGAAGCCGAGGTAGTTCTCGATCAGGGACGAGGTGCCGGCCTGGCCGCCGGTGGCGAACGCGTCCACGAGCGTGGTGGCCAGCCCGTCGGAGGAGCCGTAGACGGCGGCGGCGATCCCGGCCGGGCCGGAGCCGACGATCAGCAGGTCGTGGTCGTCGCCGCCGGCGGCCGGTGTGGAGAGGCCGATCAGCCGGGCCAGCTCGGCGTTGCCGGGGTTGCGCAGCACCTGCTCCTCGCGCCAGATGACGATCGGGGTGTCCTCCGGGGCGACGGAGAAGCGCCGCAGCAGCGCCTCGGCCTCGGCGTCCGTCTCCAGGTCGATCCAGCGGTGCGGCAGCCAGTTGCGGGCCGCGAACTCGCGCAGCCGCCGGGTGTCGGGCGAGTAGCGCGAGCCGAGGATGCGGAATCCGGCGCCGGCCCCGACCAGCAGGGTGCGGCGGCCCAGATAGGCGCGGAGGACGAGATTGCCGAGGACGGGGTCGCGGGCCACCAGCACCCGCAGCCGGTCCACCGGGATGACCAGCACCTCCCCGGCCTCCCGGGCGTGGGCGGTGTAGAAGGCCACCTGCCCCTGGAGCAGGCCCAGTTCGCCGAGGAAGCGCCCCTGTCCGTGGAGTCTCAGGAGCCGCTCGTCCGGGGTGCCGTAGTACTCGGTGATCGCGACGGAGCCGCCGAGGATGACATAGAAGTCCCCGCCCCGGTCGCCCTCGCGGATGAGCACCTCGCCCGCCGCCACCGGGCGGCGGGTGCCGTGCCCGGAGAGAAACCTGATCTGCTTGGGCGTCAGCCGCGGATACGCGCCGTACAGGTCCGGGGTCTCATCGGGTGCCGCCGCCCGCGGTGCGGTCCCCGGGGACCGGTCCTCGCCCGCCATCAGGCCATGGCCTCGTGGGCGAAGCACCACCGCCAGGTCTCGCCCGGCTCCAGGGGCTCGACGATGGGGTGTTCCTCGGCGTAGGCGTGCGCACGGGCGTGCTTGAGCGGCGAGGAGTCGCAGCACCCCACGTGTCCGCAGGTCAGGCAGAGCCGCAGATGGACCCAGGGGGACCCCAGACGCAGACACTCCTCACACCCCTCGGGGGTGTGCGGGGTGACCGGACGCACCATCGACAGATGCGGGTCGGGCTCGATGGCCATGACGTTCACCCTTTCTTGCTGTCGCGGCCCGTCATCACCTGCTCGACCCAGGAACGCAGGGTCCCGGCGGGCGCCGCGCCCGCGCGGCGGGCGACCAACTCCCCCTTGTCCAGGATGAGCAGGGTCGGCACGGCCTGCACCTCGAACCGCTGGGCGATCCTGGGGTTGCGGTCCACGTCGACCTTGACGAGCTTGATCGTTCCGGCGAGTTCCCGGGCCACCCGCTCCAGTGCGGGGCTGACCATGCGGCACGGTCCGCACCAGGCGGCCCACAGGTCCACCACGACCAGCGGCGTGGCCCGCTCGGCGACCTCGGCGAAGTCCCGCTCCCCGGCGTCCGTGATCCACGGCAGCGGGGTCTCGCAGTTGCCGCAGCGCGGACGGCCCGCCGCCGCCACCGGCACCTTGTTGATCTTCCCGCAGGCGGGGCAGGTGACGACCGGGGCTTTGACGGTCTGGCTCGGCATCGCTCTCACGCGGCCTTTCCGAGTCCCGCGGTCTCCGGCCGCCGCTCATAGGTGACCGTCAACTCACCGTGCCGGCCGTCCACCTTGACGGTGGCGCCCTCCTCGATGTCGCCGCGCAGCAGGGCGCGGCCGATGAGGGTCTCCACCTCATGGGAGATGAAGCGGCGCAGCGGGCGGGCCCCGTACACCGGGTCATAGCCCTCGTGGGCGATGACCTCACGGCCGGCCGGGGTCAGCTCGACGGCGATCAGGCGCTCGGCCAGCCGCTTGCGCAACTCGTCGAACTGGAGCTCCACGATCCGCTCGATCTGGGGTTCGCCGAGCGGCTTGAACAGCACGATGTCATCCACCCGGTTGAGGAACTCCGGGCGGAAGTGGCCGCGCAGCTCGCTCATCACCAGGCTCCGGGCGTCCGGCTTGAGCTCGCCCTGGGCGGTGACCCCGTCCAGCAGATGCACCGAGCCGATGTTGGAGGTCATGATGATCACGGTGTTGCGGAAGTCCACCAGCCGCCCCTGGGCGTCGGTGATCCGGCCGTCGTCCAGGACCTGGAGCAGAGTGTTGAAGACATCGGTGTGCGCCTTCTCGATCTCGTCGAAGAGCACCACCGAGTACGGCTTGCGCCGCACCGCCTCGGTGAGCTGACCGCCCTCCTCGTAGCCGACATAGCCCGGCGGGGCGCCGACCAGCCGGCTGACCGTGTGCCGCTCCTGGTACTCGCTCATGTCCAGGCGGATCATGTTCTCCTCGGTGTCGAAGAGCGCGGCGGCCAGCGCCTTGGCCAGCTCGGTCTTTCCGACGCCGGTGGGGCCGAGGAAGATGAACGAGCCGATCGGGCGGCGCGGGTCCCGGATGCCGGAGCGGGCCCGGATGATGGCGTCGGAGACCAGCTTGACCGCCTCGTCCTGGCCGATGACCCGCTCCTGGAGGATCTGGTCCAGGCGCAGCAGCTTCTCCCGTTCGCCCTCCTGGAGGCGGGAGACCGGGATGCCGGTCCAGGCGGAGACGATGTCGGCGATCTCCTCCTCGGTGACCACTTCGCGCAGCAGCCGGTGCGTGCCCTGCCGGGTGGCCAGCTGTTCCTCCTCGGCGGCCAGCTTGCGGTCCAGCTCCTGGAGCCTGCCGTAGCGCAGTTCGGCGGCGCGGCCCAGGTCGTAGGCGCGCTCGGCCTCCTCGGCGTCGAGGCGCACCTCCTCCAGCTCCCGGCGCAGGTCCTGCACCCGGCGGATGGACTGCCGCTCGGCCTCCCACTGGGCGTGCTTGGCGTCGGCCTCGGCGCGCAGATCGGCCAGCTCCCGGCGCAGCTCCTCCAGCCGCTGCCGGCTGGCCGCGTCGGTCTCCTTGGAGAGTGCGGTCTCCTCGATCTCCAGCCGGGTGACCCGGCGGGTGATCTCGTCCAGTTCCGCGGGCATGGAGTCGATCTCGGTACGCAGCCGGGCGCATGCCTCGTCCACCAGGTCGATGGCCTTGTCCGGCAGGAACCGGTCGCTGATGTAGCGGTGGCTGAGGGTGGCGGCGGAGACCAGGGCGGTGTCCTGGATCTTGACGCCGTGGAAGACCTCAAGACGCTCGCGCAGGCCGCGCAGGATGGAGACGGTGTCCTCCACGCTCGGCTCGTCCACCAGCACCATCTGGAAGCGGCGCTCCAGCGCGGCGTCCTTCTCGATGTGCTTGCGGTACTCGTCCAGGGTGGTCGCGCCGATCATGTGCAGTTCGCCGCGGGCCAGCATCGGCTTGAGCATGTTCCCGGCGTCCATGGCGCCCTCGGCGGCCCCGGCGCCGACCACGGTGTGCAGCTCGTCGACGAACAGCAGGATCCGCCCCTGGGCCGACGTGACCTCGGCGAGCACGGCCTTGAGCCGCTCCTCGAACTCCCCGCGGTACTTCGCGCCGGCCACCAGGGAGCCCATGTCCAGGGCGAAGATGGTCTTGTCGCGCAGCCCCTCGGGCACGTCGCCGCGGACGATGCGCTGGGCCAGGCCCTCCACGATGGCGGTCTTGCCGACGCCCGGATCGCCGATGAGCACCGGGTTGTTCTTCGACTTGCGGCTGAGGATCTGGGTCACCCGGCGGATCTCCGCGTCCCGCCCGATCACCGGGTCCAGCTTGCCCGAACGCGCCTCCAGGACCAGATCCCGGCCGTACTTCTCCAGCGCCTCGTACGCCACCTCGGGGTTGGCGGAGGTGACCCGCTGGCTGCCGCGGACCTGGGTGAGGGCGCCCAGGAACGCCTCCTTGGTGACGCCGTGCTCCTTGAGCACCCGCCCGGCCGCGGTGGCGGACCCCTCCTCGGTGAGCGCGAGCACCAGGTGCTCCACCGAGACGTACTCGTCCTTCAGGCGCTTCGCCTCCCGCTCGGCCGTGTCCAGCACCTGGGCCAGCCGCTGGGTGGCGAAGATCTGCCCCGGTGTGGCCCCGGGGCCGGTGACCCTGGGCTTGCGGGCCACCTGCGCCTCCAGCATGGTGCGCACCGCGTCCGGGTCGGCGCCCAGCTGGCCGATCAGCCGGGGGGTGAGCCCCTCGGGCTGGTCGAGGAGGGCCAGCAGCAGATGTTCGCCGTCGACCTCGGTGTGGCCGTACCGCTGGGCCCTGGTCTGGGCGTCCTGGAGGGCTTCCTGGGACTTCTGGGTGAGGCGGTTCATGTCCATGGTGGTTCTTCACTCCTCGCGCCACTGCGGCGCAGTGCGGCTTCGAGCCGGTTGATGCGGTCGAGCAGATCGAGCACCAGACCGATGGAGGCGTAGTTCAGGCAGAGCCCGGTGTGCAGCCGCTCGACGCGGGCCAGCGCCGCCGGGGTGTCGGGGGCGAACACCGGCCGCCCGGCGGCGTCGTACTCGGCGTCGATCAGGCCGAGGGCGACGAAGCGCCGGATCAGTTCGGGGTGGAGCCCGGTGCGGCCGGCCACGGTCTCCAGGGAGAGCCTGCGCGCGGGCACCAGCTCGTAGTGGACGGATGCCACGGGCACGTACCGGTGGGCCGTGGCGGTTCCGGATGCGTGGGTGCTCATCGCTCCCTCCGGGGGTCGAAGGAGGAGGTGCGGCCCAGCTCCTCGAACAGCTCCCGCTCCCGGTCGCCGAGGCTGGGCGGCACCATGACGCGGATCTCGGCGTACAGATCGCCGTCGGTCCCGCGCGGGTCGGGCATGCCCTCGCCGCGCAGCCGCAGCCGGCGGCCGCCGGAGGACCCGGGCGGGACCGTCACCTTGGCGGTGCCGCCGGGTGTGGGCACGGGGACGGTCGCGCCGAGCGCGGCCTCCCAGGGGCTCACCGGGAGCGTCACATGGACGTTCCGGCCGTCCAGCCGGAACCGCGGATGGGGCTGGATCCGCACCCGTAGGTACAGATCCCCGGCCGGTGCGTCACCGGTGCCCCGGCCGCCCTGCCCGGCCAGCCGGATGCGCTGCCCGTCGATGACGCCCGGCGGTACGTTCACCTCGAAGGTGCGCTGCCCCGAGGGCCCGGCCAGGGTGACGCCCCGGCGGCCACCGCGGTACGCGTCCTCGACGGTGAGCGGCAGCTCCGCCTCCTGGTCGGCGCCGGGGATGGTGACGCGTCCGGCGCCCGGCCCAGGTCCGCCCGGCCCCGCGCCGCCGCCGAAGAACGCGCCGAACAGGTCCTCGAAGTCCACGCCCCCGCCGCCGACGTCCTCGCCGAAGCCGCGGGTGAACCGCACCCGGCCGCCGTCGCCGGCCGTCGTCCAGCCGCGGAAGCCCCCGCCGCCGCCTCCGGCACCGGTGCCCACGCGCTCCTCCCAATCCTCGGGGATCTTGCGGAAGTCCTCGCCGAACCGGTCGTAGCGGGCACGGGTCCCGGGGTCGGAGAGCACGCTGTAGGCGTCGTTGAGCTCCTTGAACCGCTCCTCCGCGTTCGGGTCCTTGTTCACATCGGGGTGGTGGCGGCGGGCCTGCTTGCGGAACGCCTGCTGGATCTCGTCCTGGCTCGCGCCCCGTGAGACGCCGAGCACCTCGTAGTAGTCCCGTGCCATGGCCGTCTCACTCCCGCTTCGCCACGGCCACGGCCACCGGCCTGAGCTGGTTGCCGGTGTCCCCGTAGCCGGGGCGCAGCACCTGGACCACGGTGCCCGGTTCGGCCTCGGGGTCCTCGATCACGCCGACCACCTCGTGCAGGGCCGGGTCGAACGGCACGCCCGTCTCGCCGTGCCGCTCGTAGCCGAGCCGGGCCAGGGTGTCCACGGCCTGGCCGTGGATGGCCCTGACGCCCTCCACGATCGAGCCGGGGTCGGCCTCGGCGTGGGAGAGGGCGAGTTCGAGGTTGTCGATGACGGGCAGCAGGGCCGCCGCCGTACGGGCCCGCTCGGCGGCCCGCTCCCGCTCCAGCTCCCTGGCGTGGCGCTTGCGCAGATTCTCCAGATCGGCCCGCGCGCGGCGCCAGCGGTCGTCGAGCTCGGCCAGCGCGGCGGCCTGCTCGTCGGCCGCGGTCTCGTCCAGGGCGGGGCCGCCGGCCGCGTCCGGGCCGGGGCCCTCCCCGCCCGCCCCGCCCGCCTCCACGGCGTCCGGGGCGGGCAGGTCCCGCTCCTGCTCCGGCTCCGTCACGGCGCCCTCCGGCACCGGTTCGGGCTGCTGCGGTTGAGTGGACATGGCGGCCTCTCAGTCAGCCTTCGTCGGTTTTGGCCGGTTCGGTCAGCCCTTGTCGAACTCGGCGTCGATGACGTCCTCATCGCCTCCGCCGCGCCCGGCTCCGGCCCCGGTGCCCTGGGCGCCGCCCGCCCCGGCCCCACCGGCCGCCGCGCCACCGGCCGCGCCCGCACCGGCCGTCTCGTGGGCGGCCAGGCCCGCGTAGACCTGCTGGAGCTCGGAGAGCATCGGCCTGGACCGGTCGACGCCGGCCTGGTTCCTGACCGCCTCGCGGGCGTCGTCGACCAGCATCTCGGCACGTGACCTCTCATGGGAGGGCACCGCGTCGCCCATCTCGGACAGGCGCTTCTCGACCTGGTAGGCGATGGCGTCCAGTTCGTTGCGCGCGTCCACGGCCTCGCGCAGCGCCTGGTCCTCGCCGCGGTTGCGCTCGGCCTCCTGGACCATGCGCTCGACCTCGCCCCGGTCGAGGTTGCCGGTCTCGCTGATCTGAACGGACTGCTCCTTGGCGGTGTCCCGGTCCCGCGCCGTGACATTGAGGATCCCATTGGCGTCGATATCGAAGGTGACCTCCACCTGCGGTTCGCCGCGCGGCGCCGGGCGGATGCCGGTCAGCTGGAAGCGGCCGAGCACCCGGTTGTCGGCGGCCCGCTCGCGCTCGCCCTGGAGGATCACGATGTCGACGGCCTGCTGGTTGTCCTCGGCCGTGGAGAAGGTCTCGGTGCGGCGCACCGGGATGGTGGTGTTCCGCTCGATGATCTTCGTCATCACGCCGCCGCGGGTCTCGACGCCGAGCGACAGCGGGGTGACGTCCAGCAGCAGCACGTCCTTGACCTCGCCCTTGAGCACCCCGGCCTGGATCGCGGCGCCCAGGGCCACGACCTCGTCGGGGTTGACGCTCATATTGGGCTCCTTGCCGCCGGTCAGCCGGCGGACCAGGGCCTGTACGGCGGGGATCCGGGTCGAGCCGCCGACCAGGATCACCTCGTCGATATCGCTCTCGCCGACCTTGGCGTCCGCCATGGCCTGCTGGACCGGGCCCAGACAGCGCTCCACCAGATCGCCGGTGATCTGCTCGAAGGTGGACCGCATCACGGTCTCGGTCAGATGTTTCGGCCCGGAGGCGTCCGCGGTGATGAACGGCAGGTTGACCTGGGTCTGGGTCACCGAGCTCAGCTCGGTCTTGGCCTTCTCGGCGGATTCGAAGAGCCGCTGGAGCGCCTGCGGGTCCCGGCGCAGATCGATGCCGTTCTCCTGCTGGAACTTGTCGGCGAGGTGGTCGACCAGCCGCCGGTCGAAGTCGTCGCCGCCCAGGTGGCTGTCGCCCGCGGTGGAGCGGACCTCCACCACCCCGTCCCCGACGTCGAGGATGGACACGTCGAAGGTGCCGCCGCCGAGGTCGAAGACGAGCACGGTCTCGTGGCCCTTCTTGTCCAAGCCGTAGGCGAGGGCGGCCGCGGTCGGCTCGTTGATGATCCGCAGCACCTTCAGGCCGGCGATCTCACCGGCGTCCTTGGTGGCGCTGCGCTGGGCGTCGTTGAAGTACGCGGGCACGGTGATGACCGCCTCGGTCACCCGCTCGCCCAGCTGCTTCCCGGCGTCGTCGGCCAGCTTGCGCAGCACCTGGGCGCTGATCTCCTCCGGTGAGGAGAGCTTCTCGCGCACCTTGAAGCGGGCCAGGCCCTGCTCGTCCGGGACGACGTCGTAGGCCACGGCCTTGGCCTCGCCGGAGACCTCGTCGTAGTGGCGGCCGATGAACCGCTTGGCCGAGTAGATGGTGCCCTTGGGGTTGAGGATCGCCTGGCGCCGGGCCAGCTGCCCCACCAGCCGTTCACCGGTGTCGGTGAAGGCCACCACCGACGGGGTGGTGCGGCTGCCCTCGGAGTTCGGAACGACCGAGGACTCACCGCCTTCCCATGCGGCGATCACCGAGTTGGTGGTGCCCAGGTCGATTCCGACTGCCTTGGCCATGGCGACTCCTTCCGGGGCGGCCGTATGGGCTGCACTCATCGCCCGGTCGGCCGCGGGAGCGGGATCGGTGAACGGAATCTATGCCTCATATAGTGGCAAATCGGGCCGTGGCTGGTCCCTGCGCCCGGGGGTCGAATATCGGCGTCCCGAGTGCACCCGTGGGACAGGGGGTGGGTGGCCGGGCCGTCCCCGTTCCGTTTCGGTCGGTCTCAGTCCGTGGAGAGGTCCTGTTCGACCCAGATCGTCTTGCCGTCCGTGCCCTGCCGGGTGCCCCAGCGCGTGGCCATCTGGGCGACCAGCATCAGGCCGCGGCCGCCCTCGTCGAAGACCCGCGCCCGCCGCATATGGGGCGCCGTACTGCTGGCGTCGGAGACCTCGCAGATGAGGCCGCGGTCATGGATCAGCCGCAGCCGGATGGGCGGGTAGCCGTAGCGGATCGCGTTGGTCACCAGTTCGCTGACGATCAGCTCGGTGGTGAAGAGGGCGTTGTCCAGCTCCCAGGCGAGCAGTTGCTCGGCGGTGTGCCGGCGGGTCTCGGCGACGGCGGCCGCGTCCGCCGGGATGTCCCAGGTGACGACCCGGTCGGAGTGGAGCGCCCGGGTGCGGGCGAGCAGCAGGGCGATGTCGTCGTCGGGATGGGTCGGGGGCAGAGCGCGCAGGACGTTGTCGCAGAGCGCGTCCAGGGACGGCGCGGGACGGCTCAGCACGGCGCGCAGCGTCTCCAGCCCCTCGCCGCTCTCACGGTCGTGGCCGCTGATCAGACCGTCGGTGTAGAGGGCGAGCAGACTGCCCTCGGGCAGTTCGGTCTCCATGGTCTCGAAGGGCAGTTCGCCCAGCCCCAGGGGTGGACCGGTGGGCAGGGCGAGCGGTTCGGCGGTGCCCTCCGGACCGGCCACCAGCGGTGCGGGGTGGCCCGCCGCGGCAACGGTGCAGCGGCGGGAGACCGGATCGTAGACCACGTAGAGGCAAGTGGCGCCGAAGGCCCCGACGTTCTCGGGATTCTCGTCGTTCTCGGGGCTCTCGTCCGAGGTCAGCCGGATGACCAGGTCGTCGAGGTGGGTCAGCAGCTCACCGGGCGGCAGATCCATATCGGCCAGGGTGCGTACGGCGGCACGCAGCCGCCCCATGCTGGCGGCCGCCTGGATGCCACGGCCCGCGACATCGCCGACCACCATCGCGACGCGGGCGCCGGACAGCGGGATCGCGTCGAACCAGTCGCCGCCCACCCCGGTCCGGGCGCCCGAGGGCAGATAGCGCGAGGCGAGGTCCAGCGCGGTCAGCTCGGGCAGCCGCTGTGGCAGCAAGCTGCGCTGGAGGGTTTCGGCCGTGCTGCGCTCGCGCAGATAGCGGCGGGCGTTGTCGACACAGACGGCCGCGCGGGCGGTGAGCTCCTCGGCCAGCAGTACGTCGTCCTCGCTGAAGGGCGCCGGTGTGCGGTGGCGGGCGAAGAGGACCACGCCGAGGGTGACCCCGCGGGCGCGCATCGGCACCACGATCGCCGTATGCGTGCCCTGCGCGCGGATCCGGGCGGCCCGGGCGGGGTCGGTCACCTCCCAGCTCTTCAGCAGTGACCCGGTCATCTGGAGCCGCTCCGCCCGGCCCTCGATCAGGGCCCTCGCCGTGGGGGAGCCTTCGGGGTGGGTGGCCAGGTCGCCGATGTCGGGCACCGCCTCCGGGGTGCCCTCGAGGATGGACCGGTGGGCCGCCCGGCGCAGGGTGATGGGCTGGCGCAGCGGCCCGGTGGGGGGCTCGTCACCCCGGTGCAGGAAGGTGAGCAGATCGACGCCGGTGAAGTCGGCGAACCGGGGGACCGCCACCTCGACCAGCTCCTGGGTGATCCGGTCCAGGTCCAGGGTGCTGCCCAGCCGCGCGCCCGCCTCGTTGAGCAGCAGCAGCCGCTGCCGGGCGTCCTGCTCGGCGGTGGTGTCGCGGGCCGCGAAGCACACGCCGTGGAACGCGCCGGTCTCGTTGCGCAGCGGGGCCAGGGAGACCGACCAGGCGTGCGTACGGCTCTCGCCCGGCGCCCGCAGATCGGTTTCCAGCTCGAGCCGTTCGCCGCTCTCCAGCACCCGCCGCATGGCCTGCTCGACCCGGTCGCTCTCCCCGTGACCCACCAGTTCGGTCAGCCGCAGCCCGCGCATCTGCTCCTCGCTGCGGGCGGTGGCGGCCTGCATATCGGCGTTCGCCCGCGCCAGCCGCAGGTCCGTGTCGAAGAGCGCCAGCACGCACGGGCAGTGGGCGAACGCGCGGTCCTCCGGCGCCCCCGGCTCATGGGCGGACGGTTCCCCGGGCGCGGCGGAGACCAGGAGCCAGCCCATGGATCCGTCGTCCAGCGGACCGCGGTGGGCCAGCAGCTCGACCTCCACCTGATGGCCGTCCCGGTGGCACACCGCGACCCGTCCGCTCCAGCGGGGCCCGTCCGCCAGGCACGGCCCGGCGCCCCCGCCGGCGCCCCCGCCGGCCGTCCCGGCGCGCAGCTCCGCCGCCGCCCGCCCCACGACCTCCTCGGCGCGGTAGCCCAGCAGCCGCCGCGCGCCCTCGCTCCACCCGGTCAGCACACCGTGGTCGTCGACCGTGGCGGTGGCGAGGCCGGGGGCGCCGGGCGTGGGGTCCGGCCGGACCCGGGGGGCGGTGGGGTCGGGGGGTGTCGTCATCGGAGATCGTCTCGACGGATGTGGCTCATGGACCCGGTGGATGCCACTCGATCATCAAGATCGTGGCGTCGTCGCTGAGTTCGCGGTGCCGGAGGTCGAGGATCGCGTGGATGAGCAGGCGGAGCACCTCGGGGGCGTTCTGCCCGGCGGCCGTCGACCGGATGATGTGGTCGGCGAAGCGCTCCAGGCCGAACTGCTCGCCTTCCTCGTCGCGCGACTCCACGACTCCGTCGGTGTAGAGCAGGACGCGGTCACCGGGCTCCAGGGCCGTCTCATGGACCCGGCGGGGAGTGTCCGACAGCCACGCGGGCAGCCCCAGCGGCGGTTCGGCGGTCCGTTCCAGCTCCTTGTCCAGCAGCCGCCGATGGCGGATGACCAGCGGGGTGGGGTGGCCGCAGTTGGCCCAGCGCAGCACTCCGCTGGGCATGTGCAGCCGGAGGAAGACGCCCGTGCAGAACTGGTCCGGAAGCCATTTGGCCAGCGCCTCGTCCACCGTGGTGACCAGGGCCTCCAGATCGGCTCCGGTGCGCCGGGCGTTGCGGCTGCCCGCCATCGCCACGGAGGTGGTCAGCCCGGACGCCAGGTCGTGGCCCATGGCGTCGAGGATCGTGGCGTGCAGGACGTCCTCGGTGAACGAATGGTCGAAGGCATCGCCGCCCAGCTCGTACGCGGGCTCCACGACGGCCGTCGAGACCACCCGGCCGGTGCCGATGGAGCGGGGTGGGAGGAAGGCCCGCAGCATCTCCGTGGGCAGCTTCATCGTTCGGGTGCGGGTGTACTGCGCGACGGTGTCGATATAGGTCCGCTTGGACGTGATGATCAGGGCGAGGAGCGAGGCCAGCATCCGGCAGCGCGCGAGCATGACCCCGTCCAGGGAGGCCGGCCGCAGCTTCAGCACCCCCAGCCGCTCCGCGCCGTTCATCAGCGGCAGCCATATGGTCAGCCCGCCCGCGCCCGCCTCCTCGATCCGCACCGAGTCGGTGCGGTAGGCGAAACCGGCCAGGGTGTCGTCGAGCCCCATGCGCGGCTCGTCCTCGTCGAGCGGCATCAGCATCCGCTGCTGGAGGTCGATCAGGTAGATGACCGTCCGGCCCATGCCCATGGCCTCGGTGTAGCGGTCCAGGGCCAACGGGAGCTCCGTCGGTGACGCCTCATGGGTGGCACTGAGGAGCTCCTCCAGCAATTGCTCAGCGGTCTCGGCCGAGGTCGACACGTTCGCGTCCACCATGCGGTCAACCTTACGGCGGCGGGCCCGGCGACGCCCCGGGGATCACGGGGGCGTGGGCACCGGCTCCCAGGGGACGGCGGCGGGCTCGCGCGCGGCCTCCCCGGGCGCGAGATCGTCCCGTACGGGGACCTGCCGTACGGCGGTCTCGTGTACGGCGGCGTCCCGTACGGCGTCCCGCACGCGGGGCCCGCGGATGACCACGGCGGTGTCGCGTACGGCCACGGGGGTCTCTCGTACGGCCGCCGGGGTCTCGCGTAGGGCCATGGCGGGCTCCCGTGCGGCCCCGGGGATCTCGCTCGCGGCAGCCGGGGCTTCGCTTACGCCCATCGCCGCCTCGCCCATGGCGTCCCCGCGCGCGGCCACGCCCGCCCCGGGGGCCCGGGAGAGCAGGACCACCCCGCGGGCGGCCGCCGCCGCGCCCGCTGCGGCCAGGGCCCAGCCGGCCGGGCCGCCCCGGAAGCGCTCGTCCAGCAGGACGATCCCGATGGCGGCGGCGGCCACCGGATTGGCGAGGGTCAGGGTGGCGAGCGGTGCGCCGAGGCCGCTGCCGTAGGCGCTCTGGGCGAGCAGCAGACCGCTCACCGCGAAGACCGCGACCAGGACGGCCACGACCACGGTCCGCCAGGACACCAGGGCCGCCTCGGGGGCCCGGGAGTCGGCGAGCGCGACCGTGAGGGTCTGGGTGAGCGCCGAGGCGACGCCGGAGGCGACCCCGGACCCGGTGGCGTACCGCAGCCCCCGGCCCGGCGTTCCGCGCCCGGTGCGCCCCGGCCGGACGCACAGCCCGAGGAACGCCAGGACGACGGCGGCGAGCGCGACCGCCTGCGGCAGGCTGAGCGTACGGCTCGGCGTCTCCCCGGCGGTGACCGGCAGCAGGGCGCCGAGCCCGAGCAGCGCGAGGACCATGCCCCGCCACTCGTCCCGGACCACCCGTCGCCCCGCGAGCCGCGCGCCCAGCGGGACGGCCGCGACCAGGGTCAGCGCGCCGAGCGGCTGGACCAGGGTGAGGGGTCCGTACCGCAGCGCGGCCACATGCAGCAGGGCACCGCCGGAGTTGAGGCCGACCGCTCCCCACCAGGCGCCGCGCAGCAGCAGCCGTGGCATGCGGCCCGGGTGGCCGACGGCGGCCAGCCGCTCCTGGGCCACGGCCGCGGTCGCGTAGGCGACGGCCGAGGCGAGCGCGAGCGCGACGGCTATGACGGTCGGATTCATCCACCGTGCCTTCCTCTGGGCACTGCCTGGCACTATCGGCACACAAGCGTATCGATACGGAAGTGTACCGGTGCAGAGCCGTATCGGTACATGCCTGTTTCGGTACACCGGTGTGTCGGTACACTGCGTGGTCGGGAGAGCCGGAGCCCGGTCGACCGAGGAGGAGTACCGATGGCGACGCAAGGCCCGGAGACGGCCGCGCCGCAGCGCCGTTCCAAGATCAGCCCCGAGCGGGAGCAGGAGTTCTACCAAGCGGTCCTCGATCTGCTCCAGGAGGGCGGCTATGAGGCGCTCACCATCGAGGCCGTCGCCGCCCGCACCCGCGCCAGCCGCTCCACCCTCTACCGGCAGTGGTGCACCAAACCCCAGCTCGTCGTCGCCGCGCTGCGCTCGTGCAAGCGCCCCTTCGAGCTGGGAGGCATCGACACCGGCTCCCTCGCGGGCGATCTGCGCGCGGTCGCCGCGGCGGTGGGGGAGGCGGGGGAGGTGTGCGGCGGTGACACCGCGCTGGTGTACGCCCTCGGGCACGCCGCGCTCCAGAACCCCGATCTGCTCCAGGCGCTGCGCGCCGCGCTGATCGAGCACGAGGTCAAGACGATCCAGGCGATGGTCCGCCGGGGCGTGGAGCGCGGCGAGGTGGCCGCGGACAACCCGGCCGTCGAGTTCGTCCCCACCCAGCTGATCGGCGCGATGCGGGTCCGTCCCCTGCTCGAGGGCGTGCCCGCCGACCGCGAGTATCTGACCCGCTTCCTGGAGGCGTCGGTCTTCCCCGCCCTGGGGCTGGCCGCCCGGTAGGGGCGGTCGGTCACGGGTGCACGCCGGGCCGTCAGATGACCGGCGGGCGGCCCAGTTTGGTCATATGCCACACCGTGCGCCAGCGCATCGGGCGGCGCCGGCCGCAGGTGGTGCGCAGGCCCTCCATGAAGCCGCCCGCCCAGGCCCGCAGCCCGGTGAGGGAGCGGGTGCGGGCCAGCGTGAGCAGCGTCCAGGTGCCCAGGTAGAGCGGGACCAGCGGCAGTGGCAGATGGCGGCGGGCCAGCCAGACCCGGTTGCGGGCGGTCATCCGGTGGTAGACGGCGTGCCGGGCGGGGGAGGTCCTGGGGTGCTGGAGCAGCAGCTCGGGGGCGTAGAGGACCTTCCAGCGCGCGTCGAGCGCCCGCCAGGCCAGGTCGGTCTCCTCATGGGTGAAGAAGAACTCGTCCGGCCAGCCGCCGATCTGCTCCAGCATCGCCATCGACAGGGCGTGGCCGCCGCCGAGGAAGGTGGTCACCTCGCCGCCGCGCATCGGGTCGGACGCGCGCAGCCGGGGTACGTGGCGGCGCTGGGTCTCGCCTGTCTCGTCGGCGATGCGGAAGCTCACGACGCCCAGGCGCGGGTCCTCGGCGTACAGATCGCGCACCCCGCGGAAGACGTCGGCGTCCACCAGCAGCCCGTCGTCGTCCAGGTCGATCAGGACGTCCACGTCGCCGAACTCGCGCAGCCGCCGCCAGGCGGCGTTACGGCCGCCCGAGACCCCGAGGTTCTCCGCCAACTCGACCGCGGTCACCCCGGCGGGGAGCTCCGGGAGCGGGGAGCCGTTGCCGACGACCACGACGCGGGCCGGGGGCACGTCCTGCTTGGCGACCGACTCCAGCAGGGCGGCCACCTCTCTGGGCCGGTTGCCCATGGTGAGGACGGCGATACCCAGGCGCGGTTCGGTGACGGCGGACACGGTGGGACTCCAGGGCTCGGTTGCGATGCCCGCGATCGTAACCGTTCACCCGGAAGAACACTTCCGTACGGCTGATGTTCATCAAAGACCGCCTGAACGGCGGCCGGGCCCCGGGCCGTCAGCCGTCGAGCGCCGTGACCGCCTTCTTGGCCGCGCCGATGGCGCCCTTACGGATCTCATCGCCGTCCGCGGCCTTGTGGCTCTCGAAGTCGCCGCCGTTGTAGGTCACGGTGACCGTGGCGTTGTCCTGGTGGACGGTCACCACGGCTTCCCGTATGCCCTGGTCGTCGTCCTTGGTGGTCTTCTCGGTCACCGACGCGTCGTCGCCGAGGCCGGGCACCGCGCTGCCGCCCTCGCTCCTGTGCTGCCCCGCGACTGTCTTGACGTCGTAGGCGATGTCCAGCCAGCGGTAGTCGAAGCCGTCCAGGGCGTGCCAGGAGCAGCCCGTGCGGCGGCTGAGGTCGCTGGACTTCAGCTCGTTCCCGGCCGTTTTGGCGCCCGGCACCAGGTCCTTGATCATCGACTCCGGCAGAGTGGCGCACGCCTCCGCGGGCGGGTTGGTGTAGCGCGGTGCCGCGGCGCCGGTGGCCGGGGCCGAGGTCTGTGGGGAGGGGCCCGCCGGGGCGGCGCCCTCGTTCGAGTCGTTCGACGTCGTCATGGCCACCCCCGCGGCGGCGAGGACGGCGACGGGCAGCAGACGGGCGACCAAGGTGAGCGGCAGAGAACGCACGGCGGTCTCTCTTCGTTCGGATGGCGGTGGTGGGGCGGCGGTGAATGCTGTGGCGCGGTGAAGACGACCCTGCCATATGGAGCGGGTGCCGAACAGTCCGGGGGTGAGCGAGGGCATCGTCCCGGCCAGGGCTTCGGGGCCGCTGTGCCGATGGGGTGAAATGCCCGCATCCTCACATTATCTCCACAACCGGAGGGTTATCTACGACGGGTGACGTTCCCTCATCCGTCAGCCGCGGCCGATGTACGGCATCGCCGTCGCGATGACCGTCGCGAACTGCACATTGGCCGCCAGGGGCAGCGACGCCATGTGCCGCACCGTGCGCGCCACGTCCGCGACGTCCATCACGGGCTCGGCCACCAGCTCCCCGCTCGCCTGCGGCACACCGACGGACATCCGCTCCGTCATCTCGGTCGCCGCGTTGCCGATGTCGATCTGCCCGCAGGCGATGTCGTACCGGCGCCCGTCCAGCGACAGCGACTTGGTGAGCCCGGTGACGGCGTGTTTGGTGGCGGTGTACGCCACGCTGTCCGGCCTGGGGGCGTGCGCCGAGACGGAGCCGTTGTTGATGATCCGTCCGCCCCGGGGCTCCTGATCGCGCATCAGCCGGAACGCCGCCTGCGCGCACAGGAACGCGCCCGTCAGATTGGTGTCCACCACCGACCGCCAGTCCTCGTGGCGCAGATCCTCCAGGGGTACGCCGCGCGGGCCGAAGCTGCCCGCGTTGTTGAACAGCAGATCGAGCCGTCCGAACCGCTTCCGCACCGCCGCGAAGAGCGCGTCCACCCGCGCCGGGTCGGCCACGTCCGTCGGCACCACGGGGGCCGGCGGCCCGCCACCGGCCAGCCGCGCCGTCTCGGCCAGGGCCTCCTCGCGGCGCCCCGCGAGCACCACCGACCAGCCCGCCTCCAGGAGTTCGAGCGCCACCGCCCGGCCGATCCCGGAGCCCGCGCCCGTCACCACCGCCACTTTCGACACCACCGACACACGACCGTCGCTCATGGCCCGGCAGCGTACGCCACGTCAGTTCCCTGTCCACCCGAGGCGATTCGCCGCAAAGGTCCCTTCCGGAAACGGACCTCACCCAGCGGTCATATCGATGTCGTGTGCAAGCAAACGGCCGGCCGTCCCCTGCCACTCCAATGCCTGTGACACCACGAGCCGGCCACGAGCCAGGGGAGAGCACATGGCACATGACTCGCATCAGCGCGCCATACGAGCCGCGGCCGCACGTCCCGGGCGCCGCCGCTTTCTCACCGTGACAGGGGCCGCGGCCGCCCTCGCCTTCACCACCAACCTGCCCGGCGCCCACGCCGCGCAGGTGTCTCCGCGGGCGCTCGCCGACAACCCCTTCACGCTCGGCGTGGCCTCCGGCGACCCGCTGCACGACTCCGTCGTGCTGTGGACCAGGCTGGCGCCCCGCCCGTACGAGCCGGGGAACGGGCTGCCCGAGGAGGGCACCGCCACGGTCGACTGGGAGATCGCCCACGACGAGAGGTTCCAGCGCGTCGCCCACCGGGGCACCGTCACCGCGCACGCCGAGTTCAACTACACGGTGCACGTGGACGCCAAGGGGCTCGATCCGGACCGTGTCTACTGGTACCGCTTCAAGGCCGGGAGCTGGACCAGCCCGGTGGGCCGCACCCGCACCACCCCGGCCCCGGGCGCCAAGGTCCAGGACGTCCGCTTCGGTCTGGTCTCCTGCCAGGCGTACCACGACGGCTACTTCACCGCCTTCGGCCATCTGGCGAACGAGGACCTGGACGCCGTCTTCCACGTGGGCGACTACCAGTACGAGTACGCGGTGGGCGCCGCGGGCGGCGCCCGCAACTACACCGACCGCACCCTCCCCGCGGTGTTCAACAAGGAGACGATGACCCTCGGGGACTACCGGCTGCGCTACGCGCTCTACAAGTCCGACGAGGACCTCCAGGCCGCCCACGCCGCCTTCCCCTGGTACGTCACCTGGGACGACCACGAGACCGAGAACAACTACGCGGGCGACATCGACGAGAACGGCAGCCCGTCCGAGGAGTTCCTGATCCGCCGGGCCGCCGCCTACCGCGCGTACTGGGAGAACATGCCGCTGCGGATGCCGCAGCGGCCGGCCGGCGCCGATATGCGGCTCTACCGCCGCTTCCACTACGGCAAGCTGGCCCAGTTCGACATCCTCGACACCCGGCAGTACCGCTCCAACCAGGCGTACGGCGACGGCTGGCAGTACCCGGGACCGGAGTCCGAGGACCCCGCGCGCACCCTCACCGGCGCCACCCAGGAGCGCTGGCTGCTCGACGGCTTCAAGAGCTCCACCGCCACCTGGAACGTGCTGCCGCAGCAGGTCACCTTCTCCCAGCGGAAGAACACCACCGCCGCGCGCTCCAAGCTCTCCATGGACTCCTGGGACGGCTACCCCGCCTCCCGCGAGCGGATCCTGGCCGGTGTGGAGCAGGCGGGCCTGGAGAACTTCGTGGTGCTCACCGGCGATGTCCATGTGCACTACGCCTTCGACATCAAGAAGGACTTCGACGACCCGGGCTCCCGGACCCTGGGCGTGGAGTTCGTCGGCACCTCCATCACCAGCGGCAAGGACGGCGCCGACAAGCCCGACAACTGGGCCACGTACCTGGCCGCGAACCCGCATATGAAGTTCTACAACGGCCGGCGCGGCTATGTGACGGTCTCGCTGGACGAGGAGCGGGCACGGGCCGACTACAAGACGGTCTCCGCGGTCACCACCCCGGACGCGCCGCTCACCACGGCGGCGTCGTTCGCCAGCGAGGCCGGGAACCCCGGCCTGAAGCAGGTCTGACGGGCCCACCGCCCCCGCGGCGCCACCACCCGCGCGCCGCGAGGGCGACCCGCTCATGGGTGACACCCCGCATCCCGGAGGAGGAGTTCCGCGAGCGCTACCGGCGGCGGTTGCAAGCCCCGCCACCGTGACGGCGGTCCATATGGGCCCGGCCCACAAAGCGGAGACGACGGCCGCAGTGGCCAGCGGGGCGCCGAGCAGCCAGGCGGTCTCGTCCACCCACTCCCGGGCCACCAGCACGGCTTTTGACGGGCCGGTGGGTCCGGCGCGCACGCCATGACGCCCGCCGCCGTCGCCACGACGGCGAGCGCCTGGCGGTGGGGCGAGCGCTTGCCCGGGTGGGCAGAGGTCATGGGCTACCCGGCCCCGGTCGCGTCTCTGGTCCTGGTCACGGAGTCCGCTGCGGCGTGACCGACGGAGGGAACGGCTCGCCGCTGTGCCAGGCAGAATCAGAGCCCATGAGGATGCTCGTTCTTGGTGGTACTTGGTTCCTGGGCAAAGAGGTGGTTGCCGGCGCACTGGCACGCGGGTGGGAGGTGACGACGTTCAACCGGGGCCGTTCCGGTCCCGATGTGCCCGGAGCGGAGGCCGTCCAGGGAGACCGGACAGACGCCGCGGACCTCGCGCGCCTTGCTGCCGCCGGTCCCTGGGATGGGGTGGTGGACACGTCCAGTTCGGAACTGCCGCCCCGTGACGTCCTTCTCGCCGCGCGGGCTCTGTCCGGTCAGGTCGGGAGGTGGGTGCACATCTCCACCGTGTCCGTCTATGCCGACTGGCCCCACCGTGCGCTCACCGAGGCGTCCGCGCTGCTCGACTGCCCGCCGGACGCCGACGACGCGTTCGGCCACACCGGCCAGGACGGCTCGCCCACGAAGTACGGATTCCAGAAGGCGGGCGGCGAGCGGGCCGTATCCGAAGCGCTCGGAGACCGGGCGGTGTTCCTGCGCCCCGGCGTGATCCTCGGTCCCGGCGAATACATCGGCCGCCTGCCCTGGTGGCTGACCCGCGCCGAGCGCGGCGGCCCCCTCCTCGCGCCGTCTCCGGCCAACCGGCAGATTCAGCCGGTCGACGTCCGCGACGTCGCTGCATTCGCCCTGGACCAGGCCGCCGCCGAAGATGCCGGCGCGGCCTTCAACGTCGCCCACCCCCAGGGCCTGACATTCGCCGAGTTCATCACCGTCTGTCTGACCGTGACCGGTGGCACCGGACGCCCCGTGTGGGCGTCCCCGGAAGACCTCGACCGCCACAGCGTCAGGCAGTGGACGGAAATGCCCCTGTGGCGCACGCACGCCGGGGTGTGGGCCGTCGACTCCTCCCGGGCCGTCGCCGCCGGTCTGCGTTGCCGCCCGCTCGGCGAGACGATCGCCGACACCTGGGCGTGGCTCCGGTCCGACGGGCGGCCCGTCGCGCATCCGCGGTGGGCCGAACACGGTATCGCCCCCGAGAAAGAGGCCAAGATCATTGCCTTTCTCCCGGGGGCGACCGGCTGACGGCGCGGGTCAGCCTTCCAGCGCGAGCGGGGCGCCGCCGGTTCCTAGCTGATGCTGCGCGGACATGCGGGTGAAGTCTTCGATACGCTCGCCGAGTTCCCCGGCGAGCGCCGCGCCCCTGTACCGCTGGCCGGTCAGGGCGTGCCGTACCCGGGCCGTTCGGGTCAGCAGCCCGGTAGCGCGCTGGTCCCGCGGCACCACCCACACGCGTTCGAGGGCATCGGCCGCGCCGTCCAGGTCCCCGCGCAGCAGCCGGGCGGCTGCCAGATCCGCAGCCGCCCCGCCGACCACCCGGGCCGAACGCAGTGCCGCCGGCCGCGCAGCGGCCAGCTTCAGCGCCCGAACGGCCGCGGCCTCCGCCTGGCCCCCGTCGCCGAGCAGGAGACAGGTCGAGCTGTTCGACATGGCCAGCCGCTCGACGGTGAACCCGAACTCCCCGGCCACGTCGTCGTGGAGATCGTCCGTCACTCCCTGGCCGTCGGCCTGCGAGGCGTCCAACGCCCGCTGTGCCGAGACCGGGTCACCGAGGTAGCCGAACGCGCGGGCCTCGATCGCCGCGAGCCTGCGCCGTGCCACATCCCCCAAACCGGTGAACACCTGCGCGTGCCGTGCCAGCCGTGTTGCCTCCGCCGGCTGTTCCTGGAAGTAGGCGATATAGGCGAGCGTCCCACCGGCGAACGCGCGCAGCGGATCGAACCGGGCGGTCTCCCCGTACAGGGCAGCCGACCGGCACAGGCGCCTAGCGCCGTCCAGGGAGCCGAGATCGAATGCGGCCGTGGCCAGCAGCGCGCACGCCTGCCCGGCCACGATCAACAGCTCTTGCGACTGCGCCGGGATCTGCGTCCGGCCGCGGGCGTTCTCGGCGTCCTCGCGCAGCCGCCGGGCCTCCTTGAACACGTCGAACGGGGCCTTCGTGCTGTACGTGCGCGCCAATGTGGCCACATCGTCTCGCAGTTGATCAAGGGCGGTATCCGAGATGGAAGCAGCGGCGGCGTCGGCGGCCTCGCTCTGGGCGTCACGTGCAGTCATGGCAATTTCGTCTTCCAGGTTGAAGGCGGGTACGGGTGCCACAGAGGGAGGCGCATCGAACAGCGCTGCTGCGTCGACTCCGAACATGTGCTCGAGCACTGCGCACGCCTCCGGACCTGGAAGGGTCTGCACCTTCCCGCCCGTCCAGCGGCGGAACTGCGCCTCGGACACGGTCAGATTCCGCGACGCCTCATCAAGTGTCTGAGCAGCCGCGCGGCGGAATGCACGCTCGAAGTCCCGGTAACGCCACCGACGTTGATCCACTAAGACCTTCAGCAGCGTCCGAGCCGTGTTACTCATGTCGCCCCCTGGTCTTCGGCGCGCTCGCGCCGGCGCTTCCCTCACTGGAAGGGGAGCGCCAACCCCCTCGCGGCGCAACACCCTCAGCGCACATGACACGTTGACGCTACCCGCGCGCTGCCCGGGCCACCTGAAAGAGCGCAAGATGACACCTAGTGCGACCTGGCGATGACTCCCAGTGTTGGCGGACTCTGAGGCACCACCGCGTCGACCTGACGCGGGCCCCGCATGGTCCCGTCCGATCCCGCGCCCCTAGGGATCGGACGGGACCGAACCGACCCCGAGCGCGAGGCAATGATGACCATTACCGCTCCCCCCAGACCGTCAGCGCTGCAACCGCTGACGGGAACGGTGCCGGGGTACGCGCAGACTCTCCCGCTCTACCCGTCGTCGGTGTCGGTGGCGCGGCAGAGCGTCCGCACGACGCTGGCATGTTGGGGCCTGGAAGACATGACAGATGACGTCGTTCTCGTCGTATCGGAGCTGGTCACGAACGCGGTGCGGCACGCCCGCCCGGCGTGCGCACCTCCGGATGACCCGGGCCGCTGCCGCCTGACGCTGGAACGTCCCGACCCGGGAACGGTGTGGGTATCGGTCGCGGACTCGTCCGGTCGCCACATCATGCCCCGAAAGGCGTCCGACGGCGCTGAGGACGGCCGCGGGCTCGCGGTGGTGACTGCCCTGTCGGCCCGCTGGCTGGTGCAGCCGTCACACATCGGAAAAACCGTCTGGACCGAGCTGAAGGCGGACATGTGAGGGGGGCCCACGCACGCACCGAACCGCCGAGCCGTCCCGGCTTAGCCGTCGGCGTCCTGGCGCTCCTCGGGCTGGCCCCACCGGCGGCGATCCTCGCCCCGCAGATCGCAGACGCACGTGCTGCACCCGCGTCGGCCTCGCGCCCCGACTTCTTGACAGCGGAACCTGCGGCCCTCGCGGTCCCCGACCGCGCGGAGGGTCACACGTGCCACTTCGGAGTGCGGCCGTGACCGGTAGACGCAGACGGCGGCACCGCCGCGGCGGGGCTCCGCGGTGGGCCTGGTGGCAGACCTGGGCCCTCGCAGGAGTTTCGGCCGCGCTGCTCCTGGTGCTGCTGCACCCCTTGTAGACCCCGGCGAGGGCCGGGCCGGACGTCACAACCCCGGCCCTCGCCGGTCCAACTCCGTCCCGGGCCGCGGGCCTCTCCCACGCCCGCCCGCCGGTCCGGGACGGCCCCAAGCTCCCGCGCGGTAATTGGCCACGCAAGACCGGCCGCGCGGGGAACCGGGCGGGCGCCTCACCCCGAGCGGGGCCCGCCCCCAAGACTCCCTGCCGGGTCCACGGCAGGGTTCTGAAAGGCAGCGAAGGAGGAACCACTTTGTTTGTGCACTCCGACCGGCTTCCGAACGGAAGCCCGCTTCCCTCGGGCCACTTCACGCGGGCCCCCTGGGGGCTTCAGCGCATGGCCCCCTACCCGGAGTTCACCCCCGGATACGCGCGCACCGAGCTGGACCCGGCCACGCAGACCGCGCGGTACTTCGACGGGTCCGGGCAGCCGGTCATGATGCCCGGCCACGGCACCAGCACCGGCACCAACCCGCCCACCAACACCGGCAATCCCTCCGACGGGTCCAGCGGGGGCGGCTCCGGTGGTGGCGACCAGGACACCGGGAACGACGGCGACCAGTGACCCGCACAGGTCCGGTTCTGGTCGTCACCAACCTGGACGACCCCACGACCGACCTGGTGATTGGCGAGCTGCACGGCCGGGGTGTCCCGGTCGTGCGGTTCGACTCCGGGGACTTCCCCGCCACCTTGTCGTTCGCGGCCAACATCACCAGCGAGGGGCTGACGGGTACCCTCACCACACCGACGCGCACCGCGGATCTCGCCGCCGTGCGCTCGTTGTACTACCGGCGCCCCTCCGGCTTCACCTTCCCGCACCTGGACGAGCAGACAGCCCGGTTCGCCGTCACACAGGCCCGTTACGGGCTCGGCGGCGTCCTCGCCTCCCTCCCCGGCTGCCTGTACGTCAACCACCCGCACCGCATCGGTGACGCCGAGTTCAAGCCCTCCGGTCTCGCCGCCGCCGTCACCGCCGGATTCACCGTCCCCCCAACGCTGCTCACCTCCACCCCGGACGCGGCCCGCGCTTTCATCAAGGCGGCCGGCGGACCGGTCATCTACAAGCCGTTGTCGGCTCCGCTCTATCGCAACGACGACGGTGTCTCATGCACGGTGAAGGTCGACGAGGTCACCGCCGACGAGATCGACGATTCCGTGTCCGGCACCGCCCACCTCTTCCAGGAGCGAGTCGACAAGGTGGCCGACGTCCGCGTGACTGTCATCGGCGATCACGTGTTCACCGTCCGCATCGGCTCGGACCTGTTGGACTGGCGCACCGACTACGACCGGCTCACCTACACCCTCGTAGAGCCGCCGCTGGGCCTGACGGCGTCCCTGTACCGGTACCTGTCCCTGTTCGGTCTCGTCTTCGGCGCTTTTGATTTCGCCGTGGACGCCGAGGGGCAATGGTGGTTCCTGGAGTGCAACCCGTCCGGTCAGTGGGCGTGGCTGGAGCCGGAAACCGGGCTCCCCATGGTCGCGGCCATGGCTGATCTGCTGGAGAGGAAGACGACGACGTGACCGACGACAAGATGCTACGGCTGCACCTGGCCGAACGCCTTGCCGCCAGTGGACATCTCCGCACTGCGCCGTGGAGGGTAGCGGTGGAAACCGTCACCCGGCATGAGTACCTGCGCGGCGGGTTCTTCGATCGGGTCGACGGCCCTGGCCCCACCGCGTGGCGCCCGGTCATGCCGGATGATCCCCGCTGGCTGGCACGCTGCTACGAGGATGATTCCCTTGTGACACAGATCGCCGGGACGATCGTCCCGCGGGACATCCACGGCACGATCATGCGAGCCCCGACCTCTTCGCGCACGATGCCGTCTCTGGTGGTGCGGATGCTCGAAGACCTCTGCGTTGAAGACGGCCACCGGGTGCAGGAGATCGGAAGCGGCTATTCGACCGGCCTCCTGAGCGCGCGCCTCGGCGATCACCTCGTGACCTCCAAAGAGGTAGACCGGGACGTGTCCGTGTCCACGTCCGTGGCTCTCGGTACCGGCGGCTACTTCCCCGAACTCGTCGTCGGTGACGGCCTTGCCGGTCACCCCGACAGCGCCCCGTACGACCGGACCATTGCCACCTGCGGCGTGCTCGATCTGCCGTACGCGTGGGTGGAGCAGACCAAACCCGGCGGCTTCATCCTGGCCACCCTGTGCGGCTGGCTGTACTCCTCCGAACTCGCCCGACTGACCGTCGGCGACGACGGAACCGCCCGCGGCCCGTTCCTCGGGGGGCAGATCTCCTTCATGCTCGCGCGCCCGCACCTGCCGCCCGAACTCGGCACACTCCCCGACCTGGACGCCGCAGATGAGCAGCCCACCGAGATCGGGGCGGCCGTTCTGGACGACTGGAACACGCGCTTCGTCGCCCAGCTCGCCGCACCCCGGGCGCAGCGGTTCAGTCTGGAACGCAACGGCCGCACCGAACACGTCCTACTCGATGTAGCCGCCGGCGCATGGGCCGCACTCGCTCAGGACGACCGCGGGGCCTGGACCGTGCGCCAAGGAGGACCCGCACGCCTGTGGGATGACATCGCCGCGTACGTCACCAGATGGCGTGGCGACGGTGCCCCCGCGCTGGACCGGTTCGAGGTCACCGTCACCCCTGCGGGACAGTCCGTGTCCTGGTCTAAGGTCTGACGAGCACGAGGACCAGGAGGACGGCGATGGGCGATGACGAACCCTTGGACGAGTGGGCGGCCCGCAGGGGAAAGCGCCTGCGGCCGGTCGGTGAGCGGAAATCCGTCCACCTCGGCGGCGATCCGCACCGCGCAGCCCACGTCGAACCGGATGTGCCACGCCTGATCGTCGAATGGGACGGCTACGCCTGGCAGCCGGTGACCACGGTGGACAATTACGCTGCTGCCTGCCGCATCCTCAACCCGGCACCGGAATCGTCCCCCAGCGCCGCACCGCCCGCGCGGCCCCCCATGGCACCCGGGACCGGAAAGCACCGCAAACCGTGATCCCGTGAGGGCCCCGCCATGACCGGGGGCCCTCGCTGTGCGGGGCGCTGTCGGTGCCGCGTGCTTTGATATCGACATCCGCGCCCACCCCATACGGCAACATCGGCCTGCAAGACCACAACTGGGTCTTGAAGGCGGACGTCACGCACAGGCCCGAATTAACCCAACAGCGTCACACCCCATGCGCCGGGCCCACCGGGCTCATACACCCTGGCCGCCCCGGCCGCCCCGGTCCTCCGGATACCGCACCCCCAGCCGCTCCCGCGCCGCGTCCAGGGTGCGCATCACCGCCAGCGTGCCGTCCAGCGGCACCAGCGGGGACTCCGTCTCGCCCGCGCGCAGACAGCGCATCACCTCCGCCGCCTCCCGCTGGTAGGCGCGCAGCCCGTCCACCGCCGTGATCTCCTCCGGATCCCGGCCCGGCCGGTGCAGGACGAACCGCTCGGGGTGGAAGAAGCCGCGCGGGAACTCGATCCGCCCCGCCGTCCCCGTCACCGCCGCCGTCATCGGCGTATCCGCGGTGATCGAGCAGGACAGCAGCGCCACCGCGCCGCTGTCCCAGCCCAGCGCCAGGCCCGTGTTCACATCCACGCCCTCGGGGGAGAGCTGTCCCACCGCCCGCACCTCGTCCGGCTCGCCCAGCAGCAGCTGTGCGAGGGACACCGGATAGACGCCGAGGTCCAGCAGGGCGCCGCCGCCCAGCGCCGGATCGCGCAGCCGGTGGTCCGGGTCGAACGGGCCGGGCAGCCCGAAGTCCGCGTGCACCGCCCGCACCTCGCCGATCGCGCCGTCGTGGACCAGCTCGGTCATCCGGCGGACCACCGGATCGCAGTACGTCCACATCGCCTCCATCAGGAAGCGGCCCCGGGCCCTGGCCAGGTCCACCAGCTCCTCGGCCTGACGGACATCGAGGGTGAACGGCTTCTCGCACAGCACCGCCCGCCCCGCCTCCAGACACAGCCCGGCCGCCGCCCGATGGGCCGAGTGCGGGGTGGCGACATAGATCACATCGATGTCGTCATCGGCGGCCAGCTCTTTCCAGCCGCCATAGGCACGGGGTATCCCGAACCGCTCCGCGAACCGCTCCGCCGACTCCGGCCGACGCGAGCCGACCGCGATGACCTGCGCGTCCGCCATCTCCAGCAGATCCGCGGTGAACGACGCGGCGATCCCACCGGTCGCCAGAACGCCCCACCGCACGCTTCCCACCCCGCCTGACCCGGCCATTTCGACCCCGTTCCCCCCTGTGCACAGAGGTTCGACCCCATTCGAATTGCTGAGAGCATAGGAAGGCATCAACGACTCATGGAAGGTACGCATGCAGCAGCCCGGCCAACCGGCCGCCGCTCCCACCCGGGCCGACCGTCCCGGAACCCCCTCCCTCGATCCCTCCGCCGCCTCCCTCACCTCCGCTGCCGCCCCTCCCGGGCTCACCGCGCAGCGCCGTACGAGCCTTCTCGTCACCCTGATCCTCGGCGGGCTCACCGCACTCCCCGCGCTGTCCATGGACATGTACCTCCCGGCCCTGCCGGAGGTCACCGACGCGCTGCACAGCTCCGCCGCCACTGCCCAGCTCACCCTCACCGCCTGTCTGATGGGCATGGCGCTCGGCCAGCTCGTGGTCGGCCCGATGAGCGACCGGTGGGGGCGCCGCAGCCCGCTGCTCATCGGCATGGTGATCTACGTCATCGCCACCGCCGTCTGCGCCTTCGCCCCCACCGCCGAACTGCTCATCGGCTTCCGGCTGCTCCAGGGGCTGGCCGGCGCGGCCGGGATCGTGATCGCCCGCGCCGTGGTCCGGGACCTCTACGACGGCATCGCGATGGCCCGTTTCTTCTCCACCCTGATGCTGATCTCGGGGGTGGCGCCCATCGCGGCCCCGGTCATCGGCGGCCAGATCCTCCGCTTCACCGACTGGCGCGGGGTGTTCGTGGTGCTCACCGTGATCGGCGCCCTGCTCACCCTCGTGGTCTGGCGCCGGCTGGGCGAGACGCTGCCGTCCGAGCGGCGCCATGACGGAGGGCTCGGCCAGACCCTGCGCACCATGCGCGGGCTGCTCGCCGACCGAGTCTTCATCGGCTATGTGCTCGCGGGCAGCTTCGCCTTCGCCGCGCTCTTCGCCTATGTGGCCGGGTCGTCCTTCGTCGTCCAGGAGATCTACGGCGCCTCACCGCAGACCTTCAGCCTGCTCTTCGGGCTGAACTCGATCGGCCTGGTCCTCACCGGCCAGTTCAACGGCCGGGTGCTGGTCGGCCGGGTCAGCATGGACAAGGTGCTGGCCGTGGGGCTGGCCGTGGTCACCGTCGCGGCGGCCGCGCTGCTCGTGCTGGCCTCCGGGGTCTTCGGGAAGGCCGGTCTGGTGCCGGTGGCGGGCAGCCTGTTCGTGCTGATGTCCGCGATGGGCCTGGCCATGCCGAACACCAACGCGCTGGCCCTGAACCGCACCCCGCACGCCGCCGGTTCCGCCTCCGCGCTGCTGGGCACCTCCACCTTCCTGCTGGGCGCGGTCGCCTCCCCGCTGGTGGGGATCGCGGGGGAGACCACGGCGGTGCCGATGGCCGTCGTCCAGCTGTGCTGCGCGCTCGCCGCCATGGCCTGCTTCATGGGACTCTGCCGTCCGTGGCAGCGACGTACCAAGCAGAGCGTGACCGTGGCCTGACCCGGCTGCTGGAGACCGTCAGGGCGCTTCCCGAGGGGGAGCGCCCTTGGTGTTCGGGGGTGGCCCTGGCCGCCGGGACCGCGTCCGGCCCGCTGGCCGAGGAGGGCTTCGGCTGGGCGGTGCGTTACGCGGCGTACGACGAGAGTGCCGACCGGGGCGTGGAACTGCCGCGTGACCGCTGGGTGCCGGTGCGCCGGGGCCGGCGGCAGGACACGGTCTTCGACCTCGCCTCGCTCACCAAGCTGTGCACCACGATCGTGGCGCTGCGGGCCGTCGAACGCGGGCTGATCACGCTGGACGGGCACGTCGCCGCGTACGCCCCCGAGTGCACGGCCGCCGCCGAGCACGGCATCACCGTGCGGCATCTGCTCACCCACACCTCGGGGCTGATTCCCGAACTGCCGCTGTACGAGGAGGCCGGGCGGGAGCGGCGGCTGGCCCGGCTCGCGGCCGAGCCGCCCGTCACCCCGCCCGGCACCGCCCGCCGCTACTCCGACCTCAACTTCCTGCTGCTCCAGCGCGTTGTGGAGCGGACCGCGGGGCGCCCGCTGGACCGGCTGGTGCGGGAAGCGGTCACCGGCCCGCTGGGCATGTCCGACACCCGCTTCAACCCGCCCGCCTCCTGGCTGCCCCGGATCGCGGCCACCGAGGACCAGCGGCGGCCCTGGGGCAAGGTGGACCGGCGGATGCTGCGGGGCGTGGTGCACGACGAGAACGCCTGGGCGCTGGGCGGGGTCGCGGGCCACGCCGGGCTCTTCTCGACGGCCGGGGACCTGGCGGTGCTGTGCCGGGCGCTGCTGGCCGGGGGCGGGCCCGTGCTGTCGGCGGAGTCCACCGAGCTGATGCTGACCGCGCCGGGGCTGGGCTTCGAGGTCGACCAGCCGTGGTTCATGGGGGAGCTGGCGGGGCGGGGCGCCGCCGGGCACACCGGGTTCACCGGTACGAGCCTGGTGGTGGACCGGGCCCGCGGGGTCTATCTGGTGCTGCTCGCCACCACGGTGCATCCCCGCCGCCGCCCCGGCGACAGCACACCCCGCGCGGCGGCGGCCACGGCCCTGGCACGGGCATTGGGCTGACGGCGCCGGCCTGGGCGCCTGGCTGAGCTTTCCTCATCATCCGGTGGCGTCAGGGCAGTTGGCCTGATCCGTTCGCTTGGTTAGCCTTTGGCACTGCCGTGTCCCCCCCCGGACGGCAGCGCTGCTCCACCGCCATGAGGAAGACCGCTGTGACGAACCTCCAGGACCCGCAGGACTCTCCGGCCCCTCAGGCCCCGCCGGGCGCGGAAGACGCGCCGGGCGGCCCGGACCCGGCGGCGCCGCCCTCCGGCTGCCCCGCCCACACCGCCCCCTCCTTCGCCGCCCCCGCGCTGCTGTACGGGGAGCGGTACCTGCGGAATCCGGCCGAGAGCTATGAGCGGATGCGGCGCGACCACGGACAGGTCGCCCCGGTCCTGCTGGAGTCCGACGTCCCCGCCTGGCTCGTCCTCGGCTATCGCGAGATACGCCAGGTTGTCATGGACGTCCAGACCTACGGCCGCGACTCGCGCCGCTGGAACCGCTGGGACGAGGTGCCGTCCGACTGGCCCCTCATGCCCTGGGTGGCCCACAGCCCCATGATTCACTTCACGGAGGGGGACGAGCACCGGCGGCGCTCGGCGGCCGTCAGCGACGCCCTCGCCTCCGTCGACCCCTTCGAACTGCGCCGGCACTGCGAGCGCTTCGCCGACTCGCTGATCGACAAGTTCGTCGGCAGCGGCAAGGCCGACCTGGTCTTCGACTACGTCTACTCGGTGCCCGCCCTCGCCATGGGGCAGATGTTCGGCCTGCCCGAGGACCAGCTGGAGTACATGGCGGAGGCGGTGACCGTCTCGCTGCTCTCCAATAACGAGGCCATGGCGGCGCAGCAGCGGGCCGCCGAGGTGGTGTGGCGGCTGGTGGCGGCGAAGCGCGGGGAGCCGGGCCCGGACGTCACCTCCCGGTTCATCCAGAACTCCCCGGACCTCACCGACGAGCAACTCGTCGGGGACCTGATGGTGATGATCGCCGCGGGCATGCCCGCCACGTCCTACTGGATCGGCAACACCGTCCGGCTGATGCTCACCGACGACCGGTTCACCATGACTCTCGCGGGCAACCGCCGCAGCATCGGCGCGGCCATGCACGAGGTGCTGTGGGCGGACTCCCCGCTCCAGAACGTCATCGGGCGCTTCGCCACCCGGGACACCACGCTCGGGGGCCAGCGCATCCGCGCCGGCGACCTCCTCGTCCTCGGCCTCGCCGCCGCCAACGCGGACCCGCTGCTGTGGCCCGACACCGGGGCGGGGTACGCCGGGAACAACGCGTATGTGTCCTTCACCGGTGGCGACTACGGATGCCCGGCGGGCGCGCCCGACCTCGGCAAAATCATCTCGGAGACGGCGGTCGAGGTGCTGCTGGACCGGGTGCCGGATCTGGAGCTGGCTGTCGAGCCCGATGAGCTCCAGTGGATGGACTCCCTCTGGTACCGCTGCCTGGTCTCCCTCCCGGTCACCTTCACCCCGGCGCCGGCCGCGGGTTAGGCGATGTCGTTGTTGGTTTCAGAGTTCAGAGGGACCAGGAGTTCACCGGGTCGTCAAGCCAAGCGTGTGTCTCTTCGGCCGTGACCGTGAGACCGAACCGGGAGTGATCCGGTTCGCCATGGCTGAGCCACCAGTGGTAGGCGCTCTCCACCTCGCCCCACAGTCGGCGAGGGCCGGACTGGTAGACCTTGGCTTCCTCGCGGTCATCGCGGAAGACGACGACCGCCCAGGACCTGTCCATGCTGCCCCCAGTTCCGTAGAACCACACGGCCCGCCGACCATCCCGCCTGCGGTCGGGGTTGTGCGCAACGTCAGGGACACGAAGGCCCAAGGCGAAACCGACCGCGTCGAAACTCCCGGTGCCGCAGAGCTGCGCCTCAGTGAGCGTCGTGGTTGACGTGTCCGCAGCGTCCAGTGCCCCCGGCGGGACGTACTCGTCGTGCCGGGGCCACACGAACCGTTGAGCGCGCAGACGCATGAACGCCACGGGCCGCGTGAACGGCCCTGACGCGCTCTGTCCGTTCCGAGCGACCACGAGTCGGGCGGCCGCCTCGCCAGGACCGTAGTACGTCCCCCAGGGAACAAGGAGCACCCCGCCTGGCTTCGACTGCTCCACCCACGCGAACGGGATCTTCCGCAACCCGCACGTGGCGATGACACGATCGTACGGAGCCCGTGCGCCGTACCCGAGGAGCCCATCCCCGTGCACCACCTGCACCGATAGCCCGAAGCGGTCCAGGGACTTCCGGGCCTCCGAGGCAACGGCGCTGTCCACTTCCACGGTGACGATGTTCTCGGCGCCCAGACGATACGCCAGCAAAGCCGCGTTCCACCCCGTCCCCGTACCGATCTCCAACACCCGCTGTCCCGGCTTCACATCCAGGTCGGCCAGCATGGAGAACACCAGGCTCGGCATGGACGACGAGGAGCTGAAGGACTTGCCCGGCTCGGGGCCCTCGTGCGCGCCGTCGTCCCATTGCGTGACGATGGGGTCGTCAGAGTCGGCGTATCGCTGCCACGCTTCCGGATCCTGCTCTGCACTGACCGTGGAGTATCGGCCGGTGGCCATGTCATGCGGCCATATCAGGGCAGGCAGGAAGCGGGAGCGAGGCACGGCCTCATAAGCCGGGGCCCACTCGGCCGACATGGCGCCCGCGTTGAGGAGGAGGCGGCCCAGTTCCTCACGAGTGGGCCGCCCCGTCTGCTCAGCCGAGCTTGTCACTTCTTGTGCGTCCCATCGCCGGGAGACGTCGAACCGTCCGGGTGAGGCTCGTCAGTGGGTGTCCACGGCTGCCCGGGGTGCCCATCGTCTCCGTCGTCGCCCTTTCCATGCCCGCCGCCTTGTGCGAATAAAATACCCAATTGCATGCTCATCGTTTTCCCCTCCCGAGAGTCCGGATCTCCACCGCGGTGTCAGTACCGCCCCATGGACACACGGCTTCGGCCGCTTCATGTCCATGTTGCCGTACGTCCGGTCAACGCCCGCTTGAGTGCGGTGACGCTGACGCCCGCCGTCGCCGCTGCCCGCTGGAAGGTACCGGGACGCCGTGGACGTGGTGGGGCTCAAGAAGCTTGGTCGTCACATACGCGCCCACGCGGCGGAGCCGCCCATGCATACAGCCCCGCGCCTCCGGCGAGGTCAGGGCACTCCCAGCGGAGGGCCTAGCGGGGCGGCTCCTCCTCCGGCGGCCAGACATCGCCCCAGGAGACATCGCGGGCGGCCCGGTACAGCGGCCCCTGACGCTTGGTCACCGTGGTCCGGCCCAGCCCCTCCTCGGGGCCGCACAGATCCAGCAGCACCTGGCCCTTGCGGATCTGCGGGCGGCGCACCACCCGCCCCGCGGCGGGCGCCGCGTCGAACCGTACGGCCGCGACATAGCTGAACTTCTCGTCCTCGTACGGCAGCGAACCGCCCTTGACCCGCCGGTGGAGGGAGGAGCGGCGGACCCGGGCGGCGAAGTGGCACCAGTCGGCGCCGGGCTCGATCGGGCAGAGCGCGCCGTGCGGGCAGGGGGCGACGATCCGCAGCCCGGCCGCCAGCAGCCGGTCCCGGGCCTCGCGGATGCGCAGATAGCCGTCCGGGGTGCCCGGTTCGACCAGCACCACGGCGCGGGCCGCGCGCGCCGCCTCGGCCACGACGGCGTGCCGGTCGGCCTCGGTCAGCTCGCCCAGTACGTAGGAGACCGTGACCAGGTCGGTGCCGTCCGGCAGCGCGAGGCCGTCACCGATGGCCCGGCGCTGCCAGCGGGCGGTGCGCAGCGCCTCGGAGGGCGCCTGCCGGGCCAGCTCGCGGCCGAGGGTCAGCGCGGGTTCGGCCCAGTCCAGCACCGTCGTGGTGTGCGCGCCCCGCGGCCAGGTGGCGGCCACCGCCCAGCCGGCCGCGCCCGTACCGCCGCCGATGTCGATATGCGAGGCCGGGGCCCAGCCGGGCGTCCGGGCGTGGAAGGCGGCGAGTGCGGCGCGCACGGCCTCGAAGGTCGCGGGCATCCGGTACGCGGCGTAGGCGGCGACGTCGGAGCGGTCGCGCAGCACGGGCGCGTCGGTCGGGGTGCGCCCCCGGTAGTGGCCGATCAGCCGGTCGACCGCCTGGGCCGCCTGGCGGGGCGGCAGACCGTCGAGAAGGCCGGCGAGGGCGGTGGGCGGCGTCTCGTCGGTGCGGATGGCGTCGGGGGCGTGCATTCGGCGGATTCTACCGGCCGGGACGTGCGGCGACTCCGCCTCACCGCCGGGGTCGGCGTCCTCACCGCCGGGGCCGGCGTACCTCACCGTCGGGGCCGGCGCCTGCTGCCTCACCCTCCGCCGAGCGCCCGCGGCTGCCCTACGGGCGTGAAGACCAGCCGGGCGGGCGCGTCGGTGATGATGCCGTCGCACCCCAGCCGCACCATCCGGTCCCGCTGTGCCGGGGTGTCCACGGTGTGCGCCCACACCCGCGGTATCCCGGAGGCGGCGGCCCGCCGTACGTCCTTGTCGCGCGCCCGGTAGTCCACGTCCAGCAGATCGACGACGCCGCGCCAGTCGCGCGGGGTGTCGGTGCGCATCTGCCGGGCGGACCGCCACAGCTGGGTCAGCAGCCCCTTCCGGTGGGCCTCCCGGGCCACCTCGGGGCGGTTGCTGTTGACGTAGACGGAGCGGATCAGGCCCCGGTCGCGGATCATCCTCGCCAGCCGCGGCAGGCTCTCCGGGTCCTTGGCCTCCACCATCAAGGTGATCCGGCCGCCGAACCGGTCCAGCACCTCGGCGACGGTCGGCGGCCGCTCGGGCCGCCAGGTGCCGCGCAGGGACGGGTCGGGGCGCAGCCGGACGTTCCGCCACTGGGCGGCGGTCAGGGCCCGCACCGGCCCGGTCCGGTCGGTGGTGCGGTCCAGCGTCGCGTCGTGCATCACCACGAGCGTGCCGTCCCGCAGCATCCGGCTGTCGAAGTCCAGGACCTGGACATCATGCCTGCTGAAGGCGGTGGCCAGCCCGGACATGCTGTTCTCGGGCACTTCCAGGGCGCCGCCGCGGTGCGCCGTGTAGACGACGGCGGGCTTCCGGGCCGACGGTGTCATGAGCGCGGGCCGCGGGCGCGCCGGTTCCGCGGCCGGGGGTATGAGGCGTCGTACGGACGGACGAGCGGTGGGGTGGGCCGCGACGGCGGCCGGTATGGAGAGGCCGAGAACCGCGATCGCGGTCAGAAAACGCCTGCTGATCATAAAGGGAACGCTAGGGGCGTGAATTCCGTTATGCCCTGATATCGACACCCGGTCGGGGTGGTCTCACCCACCCCGGATGCGGACACCGGCTACTTCGGGAGCAGGATGGTGGCAGCATTGATCGGGTACCGGCGGTACCGGCGGTGAAGCGAGGCGGTAGATGGAACGCAAGGGCAGGTTCTCCCAGTGGCTGCGTCGGCCGAGGAGCGGAGCGGGCGGCGAGAAGGGCACGGGAGCGGGCGCCGGGGGCGTCCGCGAGGACCTGCTCATGGCCGCCGCGGCGGCCGGATTCCCGCTGGCACCTGCCGCCCACCCGTCCGGCTACGGCTGTTCCTGTGACCGCATCGGCTGTCCCACCCCGGCCCGCCACCCCGTCTCCTTCGCCTGGCAGACCCAGGCGACCACCGACCCCGACAAGGTCGAGCAGTGGCTGCGCGCCGATCCGCAGGCCAACTTCATCACCGCCACCGGCATCGTCCACGATGTGCTCGACGTGCCCGCGGACGCCGGGCGGCTGGCCCTGGAGCGGCTGGGCGCGGCCGAGGTCGAGGTCGGGCCCGTGGCCACCAGCAGCGGCGATCTCCAGCAGGGCCGGATGCTGTTCTTCTCGGCCACGCGGGGCACGCCCGACGACGAGGACGAGTGGTGGCCCTGTGAGCTGGACTGCCATCCGGAGACCATGGACGAGCATCCGGGGCTGCGGTGGCACTGCCGGGGGAGCTATGTGCTGGTGCCGCCCGCGAGGTTGCCCGGGGACGGGCATGTGGGGTGGGTGCTCGGGCCGGAGCGACCGCTGCCGGATCCGCTGACGCTGCTGGAGGCGCTCACCGACGCGTGTGCCCGCTTCGCGGGCTCGGACCAGGATCAGGCTGCTGCTTGGCCCATGGGGCGGTAGGGCAGGGGTGTGGGCAATCGTTCCGCGGAGGGGGCACCTCCCAGCGGTAGCTGGGGGAGGAACGGGTGGGCACACCCCACCCACCGGCCCGCACCCGACAACGAAACCCTCCGGGGCTATTCGCCCTTCGCGGCGGTTACGCCTTCCAGGCGGTTGAGGAAGACCACCTTCGGGTCGGCCGCGTCCTTCGCGGGGACCCGCACCGCCGACTCGGCCACCCTCGTCAGCGTCACCGCCTTCTTCGCCTCGCCCGTCATCAGCGCCTTGATCTGCGGGTCCGGGTTGGGCCGGAACCCCTTCGCCATGGTCTGCTTCTGCCGGTGGTGCGAGCTGAAGAACACGATCGCCCCGCCGTCGGAGGTGCGCAGCCCCACCGGGGCGTCCTGCGCGCCCTGCGCCGGGGTGTCGATGTACTCCGTCCAGAACTTCGGGGTGCGCAGGAACTTCTTCCGGGTCTCCCGCATCCCCGAGGTCGACTGGCCGTCGGCGAAGACCGAGCCCTCGCCCGTCATCAGGTAGTCGGTGTACTCCGCGCTCAGCTTGTCCGGCCGGGTGGCCAGCTTCGGGGTCGGCCCCTCGGCCGGGACCGGCTCGGCCCAGCCGTCCTTGTCGGTCGCGAAGTCCGGCACCTCGTCCTGGCTGAGGATCGACAGATACGCCGCCTTCCAGGGCTCGTCGGCGCCGCCGCGGGTGAAGACGAACAGCCAGCGGTTGTCGTCGCGGTTGCTGTCGGTGTCCGCGACGAAGAACTTCGGCCAGCCCACCTGCCTGGGGATGCGGTAGGTGACGTCGGACAGCTTCAGCGCCGGGTACTTGGGGTTGCCGCCGGGGGAGGTCGCGTGCTGGGCCTTGAGGTCGGCCGTGGTGATGGCCTCCAGCGGGCCCGTCTCGACCTGGCTCGCCAGCGCCGGATCCAGCTCCCGGTACGCCTTGTTGTAGGTATCGGTGAACCGCTCGAGCGCCTCGGGCGCCTCAGCCTTGTCCACCGACGGAATGTTCTCCCGCTCGCCGTGCACCGTCATGCACCCCGTGAGCGTCATCCCCAGCGTCAGTACCACCGCTGCGGTCGGAACTGCCACCTGCCGACGGGGCGTCCTGCGTGTCATGGGGCTCCGGCTCCCGATTCCTGGGGGCTGCTGTGGACGGCGACACCCTACCGGGGCGCAGGAACAGCGCGAGCGTGGGGACCAGGTAGAGCGCCCACATCCACACCTGAAGCCGGGTCGGGTCCGGCTGGAAGTTGAAGACGCCCTTGAGCACCGTGCCGTACCAGGAGTCCGGCGCGATGGTGGAGCTGATGTCGAAGGCCACCGAGTGCAGTCCGGGCAGCCAGTCGGCCTCCTGGAGGTCGTGGAAGCCGTACGCGAGCACCCCGGCCGCCACCACGACCAGCATCGCACCGGTCCAGGTGAAGAACTTCGCCAGGTTGATCCTGAGCGCGCCCCGGTAGAACAGCCAGCCCAGCACCACCGCGGTGACCAGGCCCAGGATCACGCCGATCAGCGGGTCCGCCGTACCGTCGTTGCTCGCCCGCACCGCCGTCCACACGAACAGCGCGGTCTCCAGGCCCTCCCGGCCGACCGCGAGAAAGGCCGTGGCCACCAGCGCCCCGGTGCCCATCGCGAGCGCCGCGTCCAGCTTGCTGTGCAGTTCGGACCTCAGATGGCGGGCGGTGCGCCGCATCCAGAACACCATCCAGGTCACCAGGCCCACCGACAGGATCGACAGCGAGCCGCCCAGCGCCTCCTGCGCCTCGAAGGTCAGCTCCTGCGAGCCGAACTCCAGCGCCGCGCCGAAGGACATGCTCAGGGCGACCGCGACGGCGATCCCGAGCCATACCGGGCGCAGCGCGTCCCGGCGCTCGGTCTTGACCAGATAGGCGACCAGAATGCAGACCACCAGGCTGGCTTCGAGCCCTTCGCGCAGTCCGATCAGGTAATTGCCGAACACGAGGTTCGCCTTCCTTTCAGGGATCCAGCAGGAGTCCGTCAGGAGAACAGCGCCCTGCCCCACCAGTCGTCCGCGTCCCGGACGCCCGGCGGGATCGCGAAGAGCGCCGAACCCACGTGCTGGATGTACTCGTTGAGCGCGTCGGAGCGCGCCAGCCGCCGCTGTACGGGTACGAATCCGTCGCGTACGTCGTGCTGGTAGGCGAGGAAGAACAGCCCCGCGTCCAGCCGCCCCAGACCGTCCGTGCCATCGGTGAAGGAGTAGCCGCGGCGCAGGATCCGGACCCCGCCGTTGGAGTCCGGATGCGCCAGCCGGACGTGCGCGTCCGGCAGCATCGCCTTCAAGTTGGGCTCGTCGTGCTCGCGCTGCTTGCCCTGCGGCGCGCCCTCGCCCTTGTCCCGGCCGAAGACGTCCTCCTGCTCCCTCAGCGAGGTGCGGTCCCAGGTCTCGATGTGCATCCGGATGCGGCGCGCCACCAGGTACGAGCCACCCGCCAGCCACGCCGGGCCCGCCTTCTCGCTCACCCACACATGCTGGTCCAGGTCGGCGGTGTCGGTGCCCGCGATGTTCCGGGTGCCGTCCTTGAAGCCCATCATGTTGCGCGGGGTCTGCGCGTCCGGCGTGGTCGAGGAGGTCTTGCCGAAGCCCAGCTGCGACCAGCGGATGGCCACCTTGCCCATGCCGATGCGGGCCAGGTTGCGGATGGCGTGCACGGCCACCTGCGGGTCGTCCGCGCACGCCTGCACGCACAGATCCCCGTCGCTGCGCGCCGGTTCGAGGTTGTCGCCCGGGAAGGCGGGCAGGTCGATCAGCGCCTCGGGGCGGCGGCTGGCGATGCCGAAGCGGTCCTTGCCCTTCTTGTCGGTGAAGAGCGTGGGCCCGAAGCCGATGGTGAGGGTGAGCCGGGACGCCTTGAGGCCGAGCGCCTCGCCGGTGTCGTCCGGCGGGGCCTCCGCCAGATCGCTCACCGCGCCGCCGCCGACCGCGTGCCCCTGGGTCATCCGGGCCGCGGCCTTGGTCCACTCCTTCAGCAGCGCGATCAGCTCGGCGCGGTCGTCGGTCGTGACGTCGAACGCCGCGAAGTGCAGCCGGTCCTGCACCGCGGTGGCGATGCCCGCCTGGTGAGCCCCGTGGAAGGGCACCGCGGCGCCGCTGTCGGCGACCGTCTGAGTGTCGTCCGCACCGCCGCCCAGCGCGGCCGCCGCGCCTCCCGCGGCCGCGGCGCCGAGCGCGAGCCCGGCGCCTCCCCAGCCGATCAGCGCCCGGCGCGAGGGGGTGGTGCCGGTCTCGTCGCTCATGCCCGGCCCCCTCACTTGGTGACGACGGCGGCGGCGAGCCGGGAGAGCGGTTCGGCGAGCGCGTTGACCGCGTCGGACAGCTCCTTGCGCTTGCCCTCCGAGACGGTGTCGTACGACACGAAGCCATCGCCCTCGCGGTACTTGTCCAGGAGCTTCTCGACGGCCGCGAACTGCTTGTCGAGCGATGTGGCCAGCCCCGGGTCGTTCTTGGCCGCCACCGGCTTGAGCAGCTTGTAGGAGGTCTCGGCGCCCTCGACGTTGGCCTTGAAGTCCACCAGGTCGGTGTGGCTGTAGCGCTCCTCCTCGCCGGTGACCTTGCCGGTCTGCACCTCGTCCAGCAGCTCCTTGGCGCCGTTGGCCATGCCGGTGGGGGTGATGTCGGCGGTGCCGACGCGCTTCTGCCAGTCCTTCAGGTCCTTGATCAGCTGGTCGGCGAGGTCATGGTCGGCCGCGGTGATCTTCTTGGTCTGCCACAGCGACTTCTCCAGCCGGTGCCAGCCGGTCCACTTCTGGCCCTTCTCCAGGCCGTCCTCGCGCACATCCACCTTGGGGTCGATATCGCCGAAGGACTCGGCGACCGGCTCGGTGCGCTCCCAGCCGATACGGGAGGGGGCGTAGAGCTTCTTGGCGCCCTCCAGGTCGTCCTTCTTGATCGCGTCGGCGAACTTCTGGACCGCGGGCAGCGTGTCGTCGGCCTGTTCCTGGGCGTATGTCCGGTACGCGGCCACCGCCTTGTCCAGTCGCGGATCGCGCTGGGGCAGCTTGCCCTTGCCGGTGGCGGACACCTTCTGGCGGATGCCGTGGCCCTTCATCCCGGGCTTGCAGGCGATCTCGTACGAACCGGCCTTGACCTCGGCGTTGATCGAGGCGCGGGTGCCGGGGCCGATGTTCTCCCGCTCGGTGACGATCCGGTCGCCCGGGGCGTAGACATAGACCTCGGTGACCTTGGAACCCTTGTTCTCCACCGCGAATTTCACATGCCCGGCGGGGAAGGAGTTCTTGGAGACCTCGCACGCGCTGTCGGAGGCGGTGACCTGAATGGCGTCGGAGTCCTTGGCGTCGGACTTCTGGGCGCAGCCGGCGACGGCGGTGATCGTCGTCAGCGCCGATATCGCGGCGACAACAGGGGTGCGAGCGGCTCGCATACAGGCTCCAGACGAAATCGGGACAGGACGGACGGGGCGGACAGGGCGGACAGGGCGGGAGCAAGGCTGCTTGATAAGGCGGGCCTAACTTAACTGAGCCTTGCCTGTGTGGATCGTGTGTAAGGTCAAGGAGTGCTCTGCGAATGGCAAAGACTTGGCCAAGGTGGCTGATTTGATGCGGTTCGCAGTCCAGGAAGAGTGACGCACGCCTCTTATGGGCGCGGCTCGTCGGATGTCGGCTTCGGTGCCGTCTTTGATGTCTTGTGTGCTCTGGGGCGGCAACGGGCGGGCCGATCGGAAGACATCAGCGCATCGGGCACGGGAGCGTCGGGCGGATGCGGTTCGGGCTGCACGCGACGACCTGCACCGAGGCGAAACCAGTACCTCGCAGGTACCACCCGCCGACGACATCACCGCCCCAGCTGAGCCGGTCATCCGCTGCCGCGAACCACTCGGACTGCCGGGCCGAGTTCTTTTCGTGGTCGGTGAGGAAGGCCGGGCTTAACTCGCTGACCTGGTCTCTGTACCAGGCGGAGGCTTTGTCGGGTGCCTCGAAGGTGGCCTTGATCATTCTGGCCGGGCGGAGCAGCCAGTGCGGTACCTCCAGCGGGGGCACCTCGCTCGCCATGAAGGCGGGGCTGGCCGCCGCGATCTGCTTCCACTCCTGGGGTGAGATGTCCTGTACGACGAGGTGTGGCGGCCGTCGGGCGGACTCGTCGTCGTATGTGCGGCGGTCTCCGGTCCAGCGGTAGCAGTGCCAGTGAGCTGGCATGGGTGGGGGCGGAGCGGTCATTCGGGGTACCTCCTGGCAGTGGGAGCGGTCCGCCCCGGCCGGGCAGAGATCCGTCCGGGGCGGACCGCCGCTTACCTATGGCGCTTGACGCTGGTTACCTCGCGTACTGGCGGCCGTCGTCCGAGTCGCCGGGTGCCCCGCCACTCGGTGACGGGGCGTCCGTGTCCGGCATGGTGTCGCCGTCTTCCGGGTCCTGGCGGACGACGGCATGCTGTAATCGCATGGGCTCTCCTGTGAGTTCACTCGCGCAGAGGTGTCCCCGCGCGATGGCGCGGTGCTCGTCCCGGCCACTGGCCTGCAAGCGGGAGGCCGGGGCGAGCTTTCCTGAGTGGGGACTCCGGCGTTGCGATCCCCAAATCGGGGCCGGAGCCTTGCCCTGCGGCGGCTACGCCTGGGCTGCGCCTACCGCAGGGGCCTTGGAGGGCGGGCCGCTGGGGCCGTCGTCCGGTACGGGGGCCCGGAGCCCAGCGACCCACCCGGTCTATGCGGCGGCCTCGGTCTGCTCGCCGCCCGCCATCAGCAGCGCTCCTGCGGCCTGGCCCAGAACGCCGTGATGAGGCCAAGCGGGCAGTGGACGCTACGGATGATCAATCGCACGTCATCTCCCCCCAGACCTGCTTGCCCCAGCGGTACCGGTCCGTCCCCCATCGGTCGGTGAGGGCGTCGACCAACAGCAGCCCCCGGCCCCGGGTGTTGTCGCCATTGGAGTCCGTCCGCAGGTAGGGAACGTTGCGGGAGCGGTCCACAACGCCGAAGCGGACCAACGCCTCGGAAGGCCGGGTGACGACGACCCGGATCGACTCCAGACGGGCGTGGTCCACGGCGTTGGAGACCAGTTCGGTGATGACCAGCGCGGCGTCCTCTATCAGGCCCTCCTGCCCCCAGGCGGCCAGTGCGGCCCGCACCAGCTTGCGGGCGGCCTCCGCGCTCTCCGGTACGCGGCGCATGGTCTGGGAGTACCCGGGGTGCCCCGTGGGGCGAGGTGTAGCGGTCACGGACATCAGGACCTCGGTGGGTGCGAAGTGAGCGGCCTTGCCCGAGTGAACGACGGCTCGCCGCGCGAGGGGAGGTAATACCCATCGGGTGTGCAAACCGCCCAACCGGAAATTCTCGGCCGAGTCCCCTCACGGAGGGGGCTTACGTGACTACGGTGGGTACGTGGAGGGGAACGAAAACCTCATCGGCGCCATGCGCGAGAGCGGGCTCACTCAGGCCGGGTTGGCGGATGCGGTGAACACTCATCTGCACCGCGACGGCTACGAAGGCACGGTCAGCGACCGGACGGTTCGCAACTGGCTGACCGGAAAGACCCGTTGGCCGCACGCTCGGCAGCGGGCAGCCTTAGGGGCAGTATTCGGATGTACGGCCGAAGAACTGGGATTCGTCCCACCGGCCCGAAGATGCCCTGCCACAGAACCGGAGGATCCCGTGAGGCGCAGGAACTTCCTGACCGCCACCACCGGTACGACGGCCGCGGTCGCCGTCCCTCTCGTCGCACAGCACTCCGTAGGCACCTCGGACGTGATGCGGCTCCGTTCCGGTGTGGATGCCCTGGTGGCCCTGGACGCCGCACGGGGAGGTCACGACGAATTACAACGCAGGGCCCTTGCCGGGGCGGCCGAGGCGCTGGAGAAGCAGAAGCTGGGCGCCTCCCAGCGCATCCGCCAGCGGCTGTTCAGCGTGGCCGCCGACTACACGTCCATGGCCGCTTGGTCCGCTATCGACGCTCGGCAGATGGACCGGGCCTCCGAACTCCTGGGCCACGCCCTGTATCTGGCCGGGATGGCCAAGGATCCCGTTGCCGAGATGCGGGTCTGGAACTCGTACGCGATGCTCTTGCACCACCAGAACGAGTACACAGAAGCCGTCGACGCCGCCTATGCGGCCCAGGGAACGGCCATCGCCCGGCGCCAGCCGTTCTTCGCCTCACTGGCGCACGCCAGGACGGCCATCGGCCACGCGAATCTCGGAGACCGACAAGCCGCCCTGCGTTCCCTGGGACACGCACAGGAGGCCCTGGGCAAGGCGGACATGGACGAACCCACGCCGTCGTGGATCGCCTTCTACGGGCCTGCTGAGCTGATGGCCCTGACAGCCATCGTCCGCGATCGCATCGGGGACGCGGCCGAGTCCGAGGCCGCCTCCCACGCGGCCCTGGCCACCATCCCGAAGGGGTTCCGCAGGAACCGGGCCATGGCAACTGCCCGGCTTGCCTTGGCCCAGCTCCATCAGCGCGACGTGGAACAGGCGTGCGCCACCGCCTCAACAGTCTTCACGCTGATGTCCGGCCACCCGATCCCCGGACGGATGCGATCTCTCCTCGGCGACTACTACCGGGACTTGATCACCCTTGCCCCTCATGCCTCGATCGCCCGAGAGTGGGGCGATCGATACCGAACTGAATGGAGCCGACTGTGAGCGCCGCTGGCCTGGACATCCGCCACTTCGGGCACGACGACCTGGCGGACATCCGTCAGACGATCATCGATCTGCACGCCGCAGCGGCGGGCCCCGACCGGGACGACGATTTCAAGAAGAAGTTCCCCTGGTTCGTGGACCACTGGGGTGGCCACCCGGAGTTCTCCTGTGTGATCGCCTTCGACGGCGACAAGGCAGTGGGTTTCGCGTACGGCGCCCCGGCCAACCCTGGTCGTGAGTGGTGGCGCGAGTACCTCGACCCGGCGCCGGAGAAGGAGTTGACCTTCTCGTACTCCGAGCTGGCCGTGATCCCGGAGTGGCGGAAGCAGGGCGTGGCCGAGCGGCTGACCCGCACGTTGATGGCAGGGCGGGACGAGGTCCTCGTGGTCCTGCTCGTGGACCCCGACCACCCCCGGGTCCAGGCCCTGTACGAGTCCTGGGGCTTCCGCAAGGTGGGGGAGCGCCAGCCCTTCCCCGACTCCCCGGTCTACGCCGTCATGCTCGCCGAGCTGCCCCTGTCCTGACCTCGAACGCACAAAAGCGCCCCCCGACTGACGGCCGATGGCGCCAAGGCGTTCGGCGGCTTCTACGCGGCGGGCGAGGCCCTCGGCTCGGTCACCGTCACCGTCGCCCTCGACGAGGACGCCGACCTGCCCGGCGGCACCGGTGGAGGCACTGGCGGCGACACGGGCGGAGGTCCCGACACCCGGCGGATCCTGACGGGTCCGTCACAACAGGCCGCCCGCGCTCACCGATTCCTCCTGCCCGGTGGGCGCGGATTTCGGAGCGCGGGCTTCGCAGTCGCCCCGCTCAAGCGCTGAGCCGGAACTCCTCGGCCAGATCCTGGAAGATCCCCGCGTTCAGCGCGTACGCGCGCTTGCACTCCTCCACGGCGCGCTGCTTCTCCAGGTCGTCCACCGGCAGCGCGTCCAGCAGTGCGCGGTATTCGCGCTTGAACGCGGCGGGGTTGCCGATCGACTCGAAGACGTAGAACCGCACGCCGTCGCCCTTGCGGTCGAAGCCCCAGGTCTTCTCCGCCGTGTCCCGGACGATCTGGCCGCCGGACAGATCGCCCATATAGCGGGTGTAGTGGTGGGCGACATAGCCCGCCGGCCAGTCACGGGCGCACTCCGCCACCCGCTCCGCGTACGCCGCCGTGGCGGGCAGCGCGGTCAGGTCGGTGCGCCAGTCCGGGCCGCCGAGATGGGCCAGATCGCGCTCCAGCTCGGCCATGCGGGCCAGCTCCGGCCGGAGGAACGGGCCCGCCACGGGGTCCGCGGCGAGCGCGTCGGCCGGGGACTCCAGGGCGCGGTAGACGAACCACAGCTGCTCCGAGTAGCGCCGGTAGGCCGCCACCCCCAGGCGCCCGCCGAGCAGGTCGGTCATGAACGACGAGCTCCCGACGTCCGAGTGCGCTTCCCGTGAGGCGGTGCGTATCAGGGCGGAGAACTCCACGGTGGACCTCCGGGGCCGAGGCGAGTAGGTTAGCCTTACCTAAGTAGAGACCGCTGGCTACGTCAATGCTTTCCCGACAGGCTGTCGGTAAAACTGCCCGCAGAGGAATAAGGGGCCCTCGGTAAGGCCCCGCTACTCGCCCCGCTACTCGCCAGAACCCGTCAGCCCACTACGGCAGGGTGAGGATCTCCGCTCCGGAGTCCGTCACCACCAGCGTGTGCTCGAACTGCGCCGTCCGCTTGCGGTCCTTGGTGACCACGGTCCAGCCGTCGTCCCACATGTCGTACTCATGGGTGCCGAGCGTCAGCATCGGCTCGATGGTGAAGGTCATCCCCGGCTTGATCTCGGTGGTGTGATGCGGGCTGTCGTAGTGCGGCACGATCAGACCGGAGTGGAACGAGCTGTTGATCCCGTGGCCGGTGAAGTCGCGGACCACGCCGTAGCCGAAGCGCTTGGCGTACGACTCGATGACCCGGCCGATGATGTTGATCCGGCGGCCCGGCTTGACGGCCTTGATCGCGCGGTTGAGGGACTCGCGGGTGCGCTCCACGAGCAGCCGCGACTCCTCGTCCACCTCACCGCACAGATACGTGGCGTTGTTGTCCCCGTGCACCCCGCCGATGTAGGCGGTGACGTCGAGGTTCACGATGTCGCCGTCCTTGAGGACGGTGGTGTCCGGGATGCCGTGGCAGATGACCTCGTTGACCGAGGTGCACAGCGACTTGGGGAACTTGCGGTAGCCCAGCGTCGAGGGGTACGCGCCGTGGTCGCACATGTACTCATGGGCCACCCGGTCCAGCTCGTCCGTGGTGACCCCCGGCGCGATCAGCTTGGCGGCCTCCTCCATCGCCCGTGCGGCGATCCGCCCCGCGATCCGCATGCGCTCGATCGTTTCGGCGTCCTGGACCTCGGGTCCGTCATAGGGCGTCGGGCCCTCTTTACCGACGTACTCCGGACGCGGGATCGAAGCGGGGACGGAGCGGGTGGGGGAGAGCTTCCCCGGGACTAGAAGCGACTGGCCAGACATATCAGCGAGTGTATCGGCGGCGCATGGGGCAGCATGGCCGCAAGGGAGTACGAGCGGAAGGTCGGGGCCGGGATGGCGCTGTTCAGAAGAGGGACCGCCGGGAAGCCCGGCGAGTGGTACTACTGCATCAAGCACCAGAAGGTCGAGGAGGGCCCGGAGTGCCGCGCCGCCGACCGCCTCGGCCCGTACGCCTCCCCCGAGGAGGCCGCCCGCGCGATGGAAACGGCGCGCGAGCGCAACGAGGAGTGGCGAAACGACCCCCGCTGGCGCGACGACGAACCCCCGGCGGCGGACTGAGGCGCTCTTCCGCCCTCCGAAGTCCCAGGGCGGGCCCGACGCCTCCGGCCCGGCCCTTGAGCCCCCGGACCCCGCGGGGGATCAGCCCGGGGTGGGGTTGAGTTCCCGTGACTCGCGTACCTGGCGGGCGTGTTCGTCCGTCCGGGCGTCGTAGCTCATCAGTCGGGGCAGGGCCAGTGCCAGGAGGCCGACCGAGGCGACGCAGGCCACTCCGCCGGACCATACCGAGGCCCGTACGCCTGTCCACCCGGCCATGGACCCGGCCCGGACCTGGCCCAGTTGGGGGCCGGTCGCGTAGGACAGCAGCTCTATGCCGGCCAGTCGGCCGCGCAGCTTCTCGGGGATCGTCTGGTTCCACAGCGTCGAGCGGAACAGCCCGCTGATCATGTCCCCGCCGCCCGCCACCGCCAGGCACAGCAGCACCAGCCAGACGTTGGACAGCCAGCCTGCCGCCGCCATGGCCAGGCCCCAGACCGCAGCGCCCGCGACCACCATCCGGCCGTGGCGGTGGATCCGGGCCGTCCAGCCGCTGGTCGCGCTGACCGCCACCGAACCGACCGACCCCGCCGCGTACATCAGGCCGAGCGCCCAGGGCGCGTCCAGATCGTCGGCGAGGAAGGGGAAGATCGCGTTCGGGAAGGCGAAGAACATGGCGGCCATGTCCACCGCGTAGGTGCCCAGCAGCTCCTTGCGCCGCCACGCGTAGCGCGCGCCCTCCCCGATCGCGCGCAGCGACGGCGGTTCGGCGTCGTGCGCGGGCGGGGTGGCGGTCAGCCGGAGGGCCAGGAGTCCGGAGACGGCGAAGGTCAGCAGATCGAGGCCGTAGGCGAGCGGCAGTCCGGCGTACGCCACGACGACCCCGGCGAGCGAGGGCCCCGCGATGGCGGACAGCTGCCAGCGCAGCGCGTTGAGCGCGGCGGCCGCGGTCAGCTGGCCGTGCGGGACGATACGGGCCACCACCGCGTCGATGGCGGGGCGCTGGAGCCCGGTCAGCGCGCTGGTCAGCGCGGCCACCACGTACAGCGGCCACAGCATGGGATCCGGCAGCAGGCTGTTGACCAGCAGCAGCGCGGCGAGCAGCCCGAGCCCGGCCTCGGTCAGCAGGATCAGCCGCCGCCGGTCCACGGCGTCGGCCAGCGCGCCGCCGTACAGCCCGAAGACGATCAGCGGCACCAGTTCGACCGCCCCGATCGCGCCGACCGCGGCGGCGGAGCCCGTCAACTCCTTGATCTGGAGCGGCAGCGCCACCATCGTCAGGAAGCTGCCGAAGGCGGTCACCAGTCCCGCGGTCCACAGCAGCCGGAAGTCGCGCGAGGAGTGCCAGGGGGCGAGGTCGGGCAGCAGCGCGCGGGCCCGGGGCGCGCGGCGCGTACGACGCGCACGGCGCGCCGGAGGGTCGTCCTGGTCGGTCAAGGTCACGAGGTGACATCGTCCGGCGGGGCCGCCGAACCGGGCAACCGAATTACGGTCGGTGGGCGCCTTACGGGCCATGCGGCGCCTTGCGGGCCATGCGGGGCCTTGCGGGCCATGCGGGGCCTTGCGGAGATGGCCGTCTTACGGTCCGTGGGCGCCTTACGGGCGGCGTGACGCCCTTACGGGGGCCATGCGCGCCTTACGGCCCGTGGGGACCGGGGCCCGTGTGGCGCCTGACGGCAGGCGGGGGCCTCGGCCCCGCGGGGCGCCGTCAGGAGTGCGTGGGCGGGGCACCGTCACGAGTGCGCCGAGGGGCGCCGTCACGAGTGCGCGGGCGGGCTCGCCGTCAGGAGTGCGGGCGGGTGGCCCACCCCCGCCCGTACGGCCCGTACGCGCCCTCACCGGTGTGCGGGCCGGAGCGACGCTCACCAGTGCGCGGGCCGGACCGACCCTCACCGGTGTGCGCGCCGGGGTGACCCTCACGAGCGTGCGGGCCCGTACGCGCCCTCACCAGTGCGTGCACCGGAGCGACCCTCACCAGTGCGCGGGCCAGGGTGACCCTCACCAGTGCGCGCACCGGAGCGGCCCTCACCAGTGCGTGGGCGGCGGCGCCGCCAGGTGTTCGGCCAGGCGGGCCAGCCGGTCCTGGAAGCGGCGGCGGCCGGGGCGCGGCAGGCTGTTCTCCCCGGCAGCCGCGCTGACCAGGTGCTGGAGGGTGTCGAGGCCGAGTTCGCCGCCCTCGGGGGCGGACAGCGCGTCATGGGCCAGGGTGTGCAGTTCGGTGTCGCCGCCGTCGAGGGCGAGCACGGTCGCCCCGCCCCGGCGGGCGTCGTTCACCCGCTCGAGCAGCCCCGCCCCGGGGTCGTCCGGCGCGACCACCAGCAGGGTCTCCCCGCGGCCCGCCCCCTCCAGCCGCCCGAGGCCGACCGCCAGATGCGCGGGCACCGCGCCGCCCTCCGGCACCCGGTGGCGGACGAGGGTGGGGGACAGCTCGGGCAGTCCGGACCAGGCCGCCTCGTCGTCGAGGTGCGCGGCCAGGTGCCACGGTTCGTAACTCTCGCTGCCGACCAGCAGCAGTCCCCCCTCGCGCGGCCCGACCGCGGCCCGCAGCGAACCCGCGAAGCGGCGGGTGGCCTGGAGCCATTCGGTTCCGGCGAGGACTTCGCGCAGCAGCGCGACCCTTACGGCGTCCATGGCATCCGGATCCTGCCCCGGCCGGCGCCCCGGCGGGCGCGATTCGGGCCCGGCTCACCCGTTCGGGGCATATGCGGCAGGCATGCCGTCAATCGAGCCCCCGCCCGGCGGCCGTTTGTGCTCCTTTCCGCGTCTCCAACTGTTCATGCGCCGTCTCTTGACGCTCTGTGAGGCAAACCCTAAGGTCGCCGGACACAAGGGACGTCCTACGTCCTATTTTTCTGACTCGGCACTCGATTGCGACGGGGCATCGGGAGGTCTGATGACAGTCGGTACGGGGGCGGCACGCTCGTACGAGGTGTCCGTTCCATTCCGGTCGGGAACCGAGGGGTACGCGAGCTACCGGATTCCGGCGGTCGTGCCGACCCACGCCGGAACCGTCCTCGCCTTCGCCGAGGGCCGGGTGGACTCCTCCGCCGACTACGGCCATATCGACCTGGTGCTCAAGCGGTCGGCCGACGGCGGGCGGACCTGGGGCGCGTTACAGATCGTCGCCCGCAACGAGGACGGAACGGCGGGCAACCCCGCCCCCGTCGTCCTCGACGGCGGTCCCCACGACGGCCGCGTCCTGCTGGTGCACATCCGCAGCGCCGCCTCCGCCACCGAGGACCGGATCCGGCGCGGTGAGGTGAGCGCGGCCGACGGACGGCGGGTGTGGCTGACGTACAGCGATGACGAGGGCGCGAGCTGGAGCGGGGCCCGCGAGATCACCGCGAGCACCAAACGGCCCGAATGGCGCTGGTACGCCACCACCCCCGGCCATGCCCTCCAGCTGCGGTACGGCGCCCACGCGGGCCGGATCGTCATCCCCGGCAACCACTCCCTGCCGCCGACCGTCCCCGGGGACGACGGCACCGAGGGGCGGTACAACGGCGGCCACGATCTGCTCAGCGACGACGACGGCGCCACCTGGCGGATCGGGTACGTGGACGACAACCCCGACGGCTATGTCAACGTCAACGAGACCACCGCCGCCCAACTCCCCGACGGCCGCGTCTACTTCAACACCCGCACCGACGCGGAGGCGCCCGGCAACCGCGCCGACGCCCACTCCGGCGACGGCGGCGCCACCCTGGACCTGCCCTTCCGGCCGCAGGCCGGTCTGGTCGCCCCCGTGGTCGAGGGCAGTGTGCTGCACCTCGGCGAACCGGACGCGCTGCTCTTCTCCGGCCCCGCCGATCCCGCGTACCGGGCGCTGATGACCGTCCGCACCAGCGATGACGGCGGTGTCACCTGGCGTCCCACGCACACCGTGAACGGCCTGCCCGCCGCCTACTCCGATCTGGTCCGGCTCGATGACGCCACGGTCGGACTGCTCTACGAGACCGGCGACTTCAGCGCCTACTCGACCATCACATTCCGGCGCATTCCGACGGAGGGGCTGGTATGAGCGATACCGCAGGAAACGGGAACACTTGGCCGTCCGGGACGCCCCGCCGTGCCGTCCTCGGCGGTGCGGCCGCCGCGGCCGCCGGGTTCGCCCTCGCGGGCTGCGGCTCGGACGACGACGGGGGCGATGAGCCCAAGGGACGCGAGAAGGGCCAGAAGATCACCCTGACCTTCTGGTCCTGGGTGCCGGGCATCGACAAGCCGGTCGCCCTGTGGAACAGCAAGAACCCCGAGGTACGGGTCGAGGTCGAGAAGGTCTCGGCCGTCGACGGCGCCCAGTACGCCAAGATGCACGCCGCCATCAAGGCGGGCAATCCGCCGGACCTCGGTCAGGTCGAATACCCGGTCGTGCCCAGCTTCCTCATCGACAACGGGCTGCTGGACCTGACCAAGTACGGGGTCGCCGAGCACAAGGACATGTTCATCGGCTGGCAGTGGCAGCAGTCGGTCTTCGGCAAGGCCGTCTACGCCGTACCGCAGGCGTCCGGTCCGATGGGCCTGTTCATCCGTCAGGACCTCTTCGAGAAGTGGGACATAGAACCGCCCACCACCTGGGACGACTACGAGGCGGCGGCCACGGCGATCCGTGAGAAGGGCGCCTGGATCGAGACCTTCTCGGCCACCAACGGCAACCGCTTCGCCGGGCTGGCCTGGCAGGCCGGGGCGCGCTGGTTCGGCTCCGAGGGCGACACCTGGACCGTCTCCATCGACGACGAGCCCACCCGTAAGGTCGCCGACTACTGGTACGAACTGGTCCGGCGGAAGCTCATCAAGACCATCCCGGACCGGCAGAACGCCTGGTACAAGGATGTCCAGACCGGTGCCATGGCCGCCTGGCTCGGCGCCAGCTGGGGCGACGCCCTGCTGGTCGGCAACGCCCCCAAGACCGCGGGCAAGTGGCGTGTGGTGCCCATGCCGCAGTGGAAGAAGGGCGACGCCGCCTACGCCAACTGGGGCGGTTCCACCACCGCGGTCTTCGCCAAGACCAAATACCCCAAGGACGCGCTGGCCTTCGCGATCTGGCTCAACACCGACCCCGAGTCCATCAAGCTCCTGATCGAGAACGGCTATGGCACCCCGGGCGCCAAACAGGGGTACACCACCGTCCAGCTCGATGTGCACAAGGACTTCTTCGGCGGCCAGGAGTACAGCGAGGTCTTCGACGAGGCGAGCAAGGGCGTGGACACCAACTGGAAGTGGGGACCCGCCACGGACACCCTCTACCAGCGGCTCGGCGACGCCTTCACGGCGGCCATCGGGGACGGCTCCTCCTTCCGCTCGGTGCTGAAGAAGGTGCAGGGCGAGACGATCAGCGATCTGAAGGAAAAGGGCCTCCAGGTGAAGGCCGGGTGAGGCCGATGAGAGGGGTGCCCCGCCGCCTCACCCGGGCCGAGGCACGCAGCGTCCGGGCGGCGTCCGGGTTTCTGCTGCCCTTCCTCGCCCTCTTCCTGCTGTGCTTCATCGCCCCCGTCGGCTACGCCCTCTACGAAAGCCTGCTGAAGGTCGAGCGCACCGGGCCGCTCGGCCTCGGCGGGGAGACCAAACAGGTGTGGGCGGGCCTGTCCAACTACGTCCACGCCCTGGAGGACGACCGGTTCACGGCGGGCTTCGGGCGGGTGCTGCTCTTCGGCGCCGTCCAGATCCCGGTGATGATCGCCCTCGCCACCGGGCTGGCGCTGCTGCTGGACGCGGCCTCCGCACGCTGGGTCGGCTTCTTCCGGACCGCCTTCTTCCTGCCGTACGGCGTGCCCGGTGTGATCGCCTCGATCCTGTGGGGCTTCCTCTACGTCCCCGGGATCAGCCCGCTGGTGGAGATGGCCCATTCGGCGGGCTGGGACGTGGACTTCCTGGGTCGCGGGGCGGTGCTGTGGTCCATCGCCAACATCGTCACCTGGCAGTTCACCGGCTACAACATGCTGGTGCTGATCGCCCAGCTCAAGGCCGTACCCGGCGAGCTGTACGAGGCGGCGCGGATCGACGGAGCCAGTGCCTGGCAGGTCGCCCGGCACATCAAACTCCCGCTGATCCGGCCCGCGCTCGTGCTCACCACCGTCTTCAGCCTCATCGGCACCCTCCAGCTCTTCGCCGAACCGAAGGTGCTCAAACCGCTCAGCAACTCCATCGACTCCGGCTACACCCCCAATCTGGCCGCCTACAACGAGGCGTTCACCAGCAACAACCAGCACATCGCGGCGGCCGAGGCGGTGCTGCTCGCCCTCGTCGCCTGCGTCCTGTCCTTCGGATTCCTCAGGCTCGTGGGACAGCGGGGGAAGGACGGCGAGAGCGGATGAACGAGGCGAACGACCTGGCGGGCGGCGCGGTCGCCGACCAGCCCACCGGCGCGGCCGCACCCGGGCAGGCGCCCGAGACGGCCCCGTCCGGCGCCCGGCCCGGTGCGGGCCGCCGCCGCGCGGCGCGGGGCCGGGCGGGCCGCGGCGGGTCGGAACCCCCGTTGCGGCACCGGATCATCACCGTCTCGCTGCTCACCGTGGCCGCCATCTACTTCCTGACCCCGGTCTACTGGCTCGTCGTCTCCTCCACCAAGTCCAGCAGCGATCTCTTCGGCACCTTCGGCTTCTGGTTCCACGACCCGCATCCGCTGGACTATCTGCACCGGGTGCTCACCTACGACGACGGCATCTACGTCCGCTGGTTCGCCAACAGCCTGATGTACGCGGGCGTCGGCGCGCTCGCCGCCACCCTGATGTCGGCCGCGGCCGGGTACGCCCTGGCCAAGTACCGCTTCCCCGGCCGGGAGGGGATCTTCAACGTCATCCTGGCCGGAGTGCTCATCCCGGGCACGGCGCTCGCCCTCCCGCTCTATCTGCTGTTCAGCGAGATCGGGCTGGCCAACACCTACTGGGCCGTGCTGATCCCCAGCGTCGTCAGCCCCTTCGGGGTCTATCTGTGCCGGATCTACGCGGCCGCCGCCGTCCCGGACTCGCTCCTGGAGGCGGCGCGGATCGACGGCGCGGGGGAGGCCCGGATCTTCTCCACGCTGGGGCTGCGGCTGATGACCCCGGCGCTGGTCACCGTCTTCCTGTTCCAGTTCGTGCACATCTGGAACAACTTCTTTCTGCCGCTGGTCATGCTCTCCGACTCCGATCTCTATCCGATCCAGCTCGGCCTGACGTCCTGGCAGGGGTACGCGGACCGGCAGCCGGAGCTGTACCAGTACACGGTCGGCGGGGCGTTCCTGTCCGTGCTGCCGCTGATGGTGCTGATGGGCGTACTCCAGCGGTACTGGCGCACAGGGCTGACGGAGGGGAGTGTCAAAGCGTAAGAGACGTCACCGTGAAGGTGGCGGCGGTGCGTGACAGGATCACTGTCATGACTACTCCTGATGCACCTCATGCCGCTCATGCTGCGAATCCCGAGTACGGCGCCCCCGCGAAGAAGGCTCCCGCCAAGGACCCCTGGGACCTCCCCGACGTGGCCGGGCTGACCGTCGGCGTCCTGGGCGGCACCGGTGACCAGGGCCGCGGCCTCGCCTACCGGCTGGCCAGGGCCGGTCAGAAGGTGATCATCGGCTCCCGGGTCGCCGAGCGCGCGCAGACCGCGGCGCGGGAGCTGGGCGGCGCGGAGCTCGGCGTCGAGGGCGCGGACAACGCCGAGTGCTCGCGCCGCAGCGACATCGTCATCGTGGCCGTCCCCTGGGACGGCCACGCCAAGACGCTGGAGGGACTGCGCGAGGAGCTGGCCGGGAAGCTGGTCATCGACTGCGTCAACCCGCTGGGCTTCGACAAGAAGGGCGCGTACGCCCTGACGCCGGACGAGGGCAGCGCCGCCGAGCAGGCCGCCGCCCTGCTCCCGGACTCCCGGGTCACCGCGGCCTTCCACCACCTCTCGGCCGTGCTGCTCCAAGACCCCGAGGTCGAGCAGATCGACACCGATGTGATGGTCCTGGGCGAGTCCCGCGCCGACACGGACCTGGTCCAGGCGCTCGCGGCCCGCATCCCCGGTATGCGCGGCGTCTACGCGGGCCGGCTGCGCAACGCCCACCAGGTGGAGTCCCTGGTCGCCAACCTGATCTCGGTCAACCGCCGCTACAAGGCTCACGCGGGCCTGCGCGTCACGGATGTCTGAGGGGCCCACCCGACCGCGGACACCCGGGGCGCCCGGCCCCTCCGGCGGTGCATGGGGGACAATGTCGGGGAGTGACACACCCCCCGACAGGAGCCGACCCCATGCCCCGCCTCGCCCTCTACACCCTGGCCGTCTGCGTCCTCGCGATCGCCGCGGCCGTCGTGTCCTTCGCACGGGGAAGCTGGCTCGGCATCGTCTGGATCCTGATCGCCGGTATCTCGTCCAACATGGCCTGGTACTACCTCCGCAAGGCCCGCGCCGACCGCGAGGCAGACCGCGAGCACACGGGCGCCGCGAGCTGAGCCCGCGGCCGCGGGCCGGGGTCCAGGGGCGGAGCCCATGGTTACGGGAAGGGGCGGGGAGGGGAACAACCCGCCGCAGGCGCTCCCTACGAGCGGAATCCGGCGATATCGGGCTCGCCCTGCCAGAAGCGGAAGAACTCCTGACCCCAGTAGGTGTCCCACTCCGTGACGCCCAGGGCCCGCATCAGCGCGTCGACCGCGTTGAAGAACGCCTGGTTGACCTCGGGTATCCACAGGATGCCGAAGACCGCGAGCAGTCCGAACGGCGCGTACGGCTCGACCTGGCGCCGGATGCGGTAGGACAGCCAGGGCTCGATCACCCCGTAACCGTCCAGGCCCGGCACCGGCAGGAAGTTCAAAATCGCCGCCGTGACCTGGAGCAGCGCCAGGAAGGCGAGGGCATAGCGGAAGAGCTCCGGCACCTGGTCGGTGGCGCCGAGCCAGAACGGGGCGGTCAGCGCGGCCGCGAACAGCACGTTCGTCAGCGGGCCCGCGGCCGAGATCACACTGTGCTTCCAGCGGCCCTGGATCCGGTGCCGCTCGATGAACACCGCCCCGCCCGGCAGCCCGATCCCGCCCATGATCACGAAGATCACGGGCAGCACGATGCTCAGCGCCACATGGGTGTACTTCAGCGGGTTGAGGGTCAGATAGCCCTTCGCGCCGATCGACAGATCCCCGCCGTGCAGCGCGGTGCGGGCATGGGCGTACTCATGCAGACAGAGCGAGACGACCCAGCCGGAGACGACGAACAGAAAGACGGCGAAGCCGGGGCTCGCGGAGTACTCCGTCCACACGGCCCACGCGGACACGACCATGATCGCGAACAGACCGAGGAAGACGGGGCTGATGCGCCGGTCGCGGCGGCTGATGGCGGTGGTCATCGGGTGGGGTCTCCATACGGGGAGTGGGCGCTGACGGAAGAACGGTGATCAGTGTGCGCGGAGTTCCGTGCGAGAGGGAGCAGACGTGATCAGCGCCACGCGGGCGGGGTGCCCAGCGGCTAGTCTGAGAACAACCTGGCCAGGGAGGAACAGTGACGATCGCGGAGGACCGGGCGGTGGAACTGCAAGAGCAGATCCGGTTGCCTCGGAGCATGCGCCTGCGGCTGACCAGGAACGGATTGACGTTGGTACCGATCACTCAAGCGCACTGGACGACCCAGAGGCGCATCGCCAGCCAGATCGAAGAGCGCCTGCCGGGCTGGACGGCGGTCGGCGAGTTCAGCGTGATCCCGCCGCGGGAGGGCTACAGCCCGGAGCCGGACGTGTCGGCCGTGCCGAGCGACCAGGTACTCCCCGACGCCAGCAAATTCCAGGAAGACCTGCTCCGCTTCGTCGTGGAGGTCGTCTCGCCGGAGAGCGAGGAACGGGACTACAGCACGAAGTCCGATCACTACGCACTGCGCGGCATCGAGGCATACCTCGTCGTCAATGTGCTCACCGCCCGCTGGACGCTGCTGACCCGCCCGCAGGGCGGGACGTACCGCCACGCGGTGACCGGCGACTTCGGTGAGAAGATCGAGATCCCGGTCGAGGACCAGACGCTCGTCCTCGACTCATCTCAGTTCATGCGCGTCTGAGGCCGACCCCCCGGCCGGCGGGCCATCCATCAGAATGGGTCCGTGCGCTACGGCATCCTCGGCACCACCCAGGCCCGCCACGACGACGGCACCCCCGTGGACATCGGCGGGGCGCGGCTGCGTGCGCTGCTGACGGCGCTCGCGCTGGCGGCCGGGCGGGCGCGGACCACCGGGGCGCTCATCGGGGAGATCTGGGACACCGACCCGCCCGCCGATGAGCAGGGCGCGCTCCAGGCCCTGGTCGGACGGTTGCGGCGGGCGCTCGGCAAGGACGCCGTGGAGTCCGTTCCGGGCGGGTACCGGCTGAGCGCCGACCCCGACGACATCGATCTGCACCGCTTCGAACGGCTCGCGGACGAGGGCACCCGAGCCCTCGCCGATGGCGATCCGGCCAAGGCCGTCGACCTCCTCGACGCCGCCCTCGGGCTGTGGCGCGGGCCCGCGCTCAGCGATCTGCCCGACGCCACCGCGCTCGCCGCCCGCGCCGAGGCGAGGCGGCTGGAGGCGCGGCGCGCCCGGCTCGCCGCCGATCTCGCCCTCGGCCGCGCCGGCCAGGCACTCCCCGCGCTCACCGGGCTCTGCGACGCCCACCCCCTGGATGAGCCGCTGCACGCGCTGCGCATCCGCGCGCTGCGGGACGTGGGCCGTGCGGCGGAGGCGCTGGCCGCGTACGAGGAGATCCGTACGGAGATCGCCGAGCGGCTGGGCGTCGATCCGGGGCCGGAGCTGAGGGCGCTCCACGCCGAGCTGCTGGGGGCGTCCAGTGAGGGTTTCCCGGTGGTGCGGCCAGGGTCCGCCGCGGCCGGTTCGGTTTCGTCGGGTCCCGCGCCGTCCGGTCTCGTATCGTCTGGTCGCGTTCCGCCCGGTCCCGTGCCGTCCGGTCTCGTATCGCCCGGTCCCGTGCCGTCCGGTCTCGTATCGCCCGGTTCCGTGCCCGCCCGTACCGGCGGTGGGAATCTGCGGGCGCGGCTGACCAGCTTCGTCGGTCGCGAGGGCGATCTGGTGACCCTGCGCGGCGATCTGGCCGGGCACCGGCTGATCACCCTCCTCGGGCCCGGCGGCGCAGGGAAGACGCGGCTGTCGCAGGAGGCCGCCGAGTCGGCCGCGTCCGCCTGGCCGGACGGGGTGTGGCTGGCCGAGCTCGCGCCCGTGGACGACCCCGAGACCGTTCCTGAGACGGTCCTCAGCGCGGTCGGGGGTCGCGAGACGGTCATCCTCGGCACGGCGGCCGAAGGGCTGCGTGCCGCGGCCGACCCGACCGTGCGCGATCCGCGCGCCCGGCTCATCGAGCACTGCGCCCCGCGCCGGATGCTGATCGTGCTCGACAACTGCGAACACCTCGTGGAGGCCGCGGCGCATCTCGCCGAGTCCCTGCTCGCCCACTGCCCCGGGGTCACCATCCTGGCCACCAGCCGCGAACCCCTCGCCGTGCCGGGCGAGTTGGTGCGCCCCGTGGAGCCGCTGCCCGACCCCGTCGCGCTGCGGCTGCTCCAGGACCGGGGCGCGGCGGCCCGGCCCGGGTTCCGTACGGAGGACGATCCGGCCGCGTGCGCCGAGATCTGCCGACGCCTCGACGGACTGCCCCTGGCGATCGAACTGGCCGCCGCGCGACTGCGGTTGCTCACCCCGCGGCAGCTGGCCGAGCGGCTGGACGACCGCTTCCGCCTGCTGACCAGCGGCAGCCGTACGGCGCTGCCCCGCCAGCAGACCCTGCGGGCCGTCGTCGACTGGTCCTGGGGCCTGCTCGACGCCGCCGAACGCACGGTGCTCGCCCGGCTGTCCGTCTTCGCCGGCGGCTGCGGTCTCGCCGAGGCGGAGGCGGTGTGCGGGGACGCGGAGGGGCGCCCCGGGGGCGTGGAGCCCCGGGACGTGGCGGTGCTGCTCGGTTCCCTTATCGATAAATCGCTGGTCGTCACCGCGCCCGCGGCGGAGCCCGGGGCGGACGGGGAGATGCGGTACCGGCTGCTGGAGACCGTCGCCGAGTACGCGGCGGAGCGGCTGGACGAGTCCGGTGAGCGGGCCGCGGTCGAACGGCGCCATCTGGTCGCCTACCGGGAGCTGGCCCGTACCGCCGATCCGCTGCTGCGCGGCCCCGCCCAGCGCCACTGGATGATCCGGCTGGAGACGGAGCACGAGAATCTGCGCACCGCGCTGCGCCGGGCCGTGGCCGCCCGCGACGAGCAGGAGGCGCTGTGCCTGGTGCTCTCGCTCGGCTGGTTCTGGCATCTGCGCGGCCACCGCGCCGAGTCGCGCCATTGGGCGACCGCGGCGGCCGAGCTCGGGCCGAGCCCCTTCGCACCGCCCGTGGCCCCCGCGCCGCCGCTGCACATCAGCTGCACCGCCGCCCCGCCGCCGATGGAGCCCGAACTGCTGGTGGAGGCGCGGCGCGGGGTACGGCTGTTCGCGCTGGCCAACATCGAGGGCGACCTCCAGGCCGTGGTGGGCGAGGACACCCAGCGCGAGCTGGAGGGCATCGTCGCCGCCTACCGGGCGGGGCTGCCCCAGACCTGCCGTCTCCCGGGCGTCCTGTGGTTCTTCGCGGTGATCCTCAAGGGCGACCTCGGGATGTTGCGGGAGATGGCCGACGAGGCCGTGCGCACCTGCCGTGAACTGGGCTATGAGTGGGAGCTGGCGTTCACCCTCCAGCTCCGGGCCAGGATCTACAACGAGCGGAGCGGTGAGGACGAGGGCGCGATCCGCGACGCCGACGAGGCCCTGGAGATCTTCCGCCGCATCGGTGACACCTGGGGCGCGGCGGAGGCGCTGGCCGGCCGCGGCGAGACACGGGAGCAGCGCGGCGAGGGCGCGGCCGCGGCCGCCGACTACCGCGCGGCGATCCGCTGCGCCCAGGACCTCGGCGCCCATGAGCAGGTGCTGTGGCTCCGGGCCCGGCTGGCCGGGGTGTTCGTGGAGTTCGGGGACGAGGAGGAGGCCGCGAAGGGCGAGCGGATGCTGCGCGAAGTGGTCGAACAGGGGCCGCAGGTGGGCGCGGAGGCGCTGGCGTACGCCCGGGTCCATCTGGCGCAGCACTGCGGCACCACCGGCCGCGTCGGGGAGGCGCGGGCCCTTCTGGTCACCTTGCACGGGGAGTTCGAGAGGCGTGCGCTGAAGCTGTTCGAGGGGATGGCGGAGGGGATGCTCGCCTGGGTGGACCTGCTGGAGGGGCGGCCGGGCGACGCCCTGGCGACCGTACGCGGTGGGCTGGTGAAGACCTCCGGCCGGATGACGGGGCTGATCGCGCCGTTCATCCCGGTGACCCAACTGCTGACGGCCGCCGAGGCGCTGAGCGCCCTCGGCGGCCCCGAACGGGCCGAAACCGCGGCGCGGCTGGTGGGAGCGTATGACACATTGCGCAAGCCCCAGCACTACCGGAGGTCCGCGATCGAGCGGACGGGGCAGGAGCGGACCGAGACCGCGGCGCGGGCCGAACTCGGGGACGCCGCGTACGAGCGCGTCCACGCCGAGGGCACGGGCCTCACCCTGGAGGAGGCCGTCGCGCTGGTCTGAGCGGCCGTGCGACCGGCCGGCGCGCCCCCCGTAGGACGCGCCCGGCCGGTCGGGCGAAAGCGTGGACCGTCAGCTCGTCTTGTTGCGGAACCTGCGCACCGCGAGCGGTGCCACGACCACCGTGAGGGCCACGGCCCAGCCCAGGGTCACCATCACCGGCTCGGCCACCGCGCCATGGCCGCTGGTCAGCGCCCGTGCGGCGTCCGCGAGCCGGGACAGCGGGTTGTACTCGGTGAAGGCCCGCAGCCAGTCCGGCATGGTGGCGGTCGGGGCGAAGATGGACGAGCCGAACTGGAGCGGCATCATCACCAGGAAGCCCATACCGCTGACCGCCTGCGGGGTGGGCATCGACATCCCCAGCAGCATGAAGATCCAGGTCAGCGAGGATCCGAAGAGCACGGACAGCGCTACCGCGGCCAACAGCTCCACGGGCCCGGTCTCGAGCTCGAAGCCCATGATGAAGCCCATGATCAGCAGGATGAGGGTGGACACCAGCATCCGGCCGCTCTCCACGATCAGCTTGGCGATCAGCACCGAGGAGCGGGCGATCGGCATGGTGCGGAAGCGGTCCATGACGCCCTTGCTGAAGTCGTCATTGACGCCGATGCCGATCGACATCGCGATGTTGAGCCCGCCCATCGCCATCAGACCGGGGATGAAGTAGTTGACGTACTCCGACCGGTTGCCGCCCGTCATCGCGCCGCCGAAGACATAGGTGAACAGCAGCGCGAAGACGATCGGCATCGCCAGGGCGTCGAACATCGCGAACGGTTCGTACCTGATCTGCATGGCGTTGCGCCGCACCAGTGCGCCGATGTGGCGCAGATTGGCGCGTGGGCCGATCCGGCCGTCGCTCTTCCCCCGCATGGGTGCGGTCATCGTTGCCGTACTCACGCGGGGACCTCTTCCAGCGTCTTGTAGTCCTGCGGGGTGGACGTCATCCGGCCGGTGATGGCCAGGAAGACCTCGTCCAGGCTGGGCAGATGGGTGTCGATCCCGGCGATCGCGAAGCCGCGCCGGCCGAGCAGCCCGATCAGGGCGGTCAGCTGCTCATCGCTGGCGATGGGCACATTGACCAGGCCCCCCTCGACGTCGGCGGTCGCGCCGCCGATGCCCTCGAGCCCCGCCTGGGTGATGGCGCCGACCATGCGGTGCAGCTCACCGGGGTCGGACGGGCGGATCTGGAGGGTGCGGCCGCCGATCTTGGCCTTGAGCTCGTTCACCCTGCCGTCGGCGATGACCCTGCCCCGGTCGATCACCGTCAGATGGTTGGCGAGCTGCTCGGCCTCCTCCATGTACTGCGTGGTCAGCAGCACGGTGGCGCCATCGGCGACCATCCGTCTGACCTCGTTCCACACCTCGTTGCGGGAGTGCGGGTCCAGACCGGTGGTCGGCTCGTCCAGATAGAGCACCGAGGGCCGGCCGATCATGGAGGCGGCCAGGTCGAGCCGGCGGCGCATACCGCCGGAGTAGGTGCGCACCCGCCGCTTGCCGGCCTCGGTGAGCGAGAACCGCTCCAGCATGGCGTCCGCCCGCGCACGGGCCTCCCTGCGGGAGAGATCGAGCAGCCGCCCGATCATGTAGAGGTTCTCCCAGCCGGGGAGCTTCTCGTCGACCGAGGCGTACTGCCCGGTCAGCCCGATGGTGCGGCGCAGCTGCCGGGGCTGGCGCACCACGTCGTACCCGGCCACCACCGCGGTGCCGGCGTCCGGCACCAGCAGGGTGGACAGACAGCGGACAAGCGTCGTCTTCCCGGCGCCATTGGGGCCCAGCACACCCAGGACGGTGCCCTCCGGCACGTCCAGGTCCACTCCGTCGACGGCCTTGGTGCCGCCGAAGTGCTTGACCAGCCCCCGTACTTCGACGGCGTTGCCGTCTCTGATCCTGTGTTCCCGTCGCGTCATGCGGTACACGATGACAGCCGCCACCGACAGACCACCGACAAGCGGCAGACAGCCCGCCGACGGGGGAAGATCGGCGGGCTGCCGTTGTACCGCAGTGGCTCGTGCTGCCTGAGCGCTCCGCTGGAAGTGCCGTGATGCGTCGTCGGCCGTCTGCGGCGCCGTCGTGGCTGGTCGCGCCCACGCGGCGGAGCCGCACATCGACACAGCCCCGCGCCCCTTCGGGGCGCCGTCGAACCATAGCGGACTTCTTCCGACCTGCTTAGTGGAAGGAGTGCTCCTCGGCCGGGTACGCCCCGCCGACGACGTCCTCCGCGAAGGCCCGCGCCGCGTCGCCCAGGCTCTGGCGCAGCTGTGCGTACTGCTTGACGAAGCGCGGCACCCGGCCGTCGGTCATGCCCGCCATGTCCGTCCACACCAGGACCTGGCCGTCGCAGTCGGGACCGGCGCCGATGCCGATGGTGGGGATGTGCAGCGAGCGGGTCACCTCGGCGGCCAGCTCGGCCGGGACCAGCTCCAGGACCACCGCGAAGGCGCCCGCGTCCTGGACCGCTTTGGCGTCCCGCAGCAGCTGCTGGGCCGCCTCCTCGCCACGCCCCTGGACGGGGTAGCCCCCGTAGGCGTTGACGGACTGCGGGGTGAGGCCGACATGCGCCATGACCGGGATGCCGGACTGGACCAGCAGCTCGATCTGATGGGCGGAGCGCTCCCCGCCCTCCAACTTCACGGCGCCCACGCCCGCCTCCTTGACCAGGCGGGTGGCATTGCGCAGGGCCTGGACGGGGCCCTCCTGGTACGAGCCGAAGGGCAGGTCGCCGACGACGAGGGCGCGCCGGGTGCCGCGGACCACGGCGGCGGAGAGCAGCGCGATCTCGTCCATGGTGACGGGCACGGTGGATTCGTAGCCCAGGTGGCAGTTGCCCATCGAGTCGCCGACCAGCAGCACCGGGATGCCCGCTTGGTCGAAGACGGACGCGGTCATCGCGTCGTAGGCGGTGAGCATCGGCCACTTCTCGGCGCGCCCCTTGGCGGCCGCGATGTCACGGACGGTGATGCGGCGGGAGCCCGTACCCCCGTAGAGCGCCTTCTCGGACTGCTTTTGCGCAGGATTGACGTGCGTCATCGCTACGGCTCCTGTTCATCATCTCGAGGCGCCCTGACGGCGTCCCCGGACCAATCCCATGCTGGCACGGCTCCTGCCGGGGCGAAAGTGGGCCCGGATGCCCCGGGCGGTGGTCTTGACCACCTTTTCGCGCGGCCTTCCGCCTCGGCGTGGTCCTCCGTGTCAGCGCGCCCTTCTGTGTCCCGTCGCCCCAAACCCTCGCAAAGATTTTCCAATACGATACGGTCTCGTATCGTATTTTGCTTAGCCTGGGCGGCATGGCAACCTCCACCACCCAGGGTGCCCCGGACGGGTCCGGAGTCCCCGCGGAGATCCACCGCAGACGCTGGGCGATCCTCGTCGTCCTGATGTTCAGCGTCCTGGTCGTCGTCCTCGACAACTCCATACTCAACGTGGCGATGAAGACCATCGCCTCGCCCAAGCCCACCGGGCTCGGCGCCACCCAGAGCCAGCTCGAGTGGGCGATCAACTCCTACACGCTGGTCTTCGCCGGGCTGCTGTTCACCGCGGGGATCCTCGGCGACCGGATCGGCCGTAAGAAGGTCCTGCTCGGCGGGATGGCGGTGTTCGGCATGGGTTCGGTGCTCGCCGCCTTCTCCGGTTCGCCGGGTGAACTCATCGGCTTCCGGGCGCTCATGGGTCTCGGCGCCGCCTTCGTGATGCCCGCGACCCTCGCCATCCTGGTCAATGTCTTCGAACGCGAGGAGCAGGCCAAGGCGATCGGCATCTGGGTCGCCGCGGTGGGGCTGGCCATCGCCATCGGCCCGATCACCGGTGGACTGCTGCTCGAGCACTTCTGGTGGGGTTCGGTCTTCTTCGTCAATGTGCCGGTCGTGATCGTCGGGCTGATCGCGATGGTGATGCTCGTGCCCGATTCGAGGGACCCCGCGCCCGGCCGGGTGGACCCGCTGGGCGTGCTGCTGTCCGTCGTCGGGCTCGTTCTGCTGGTCTACGGCATCATCAAGGGCGGCCAGCTCGCCGACTTCACCGACGCCCAGGTGCTGGCCTCCATCGGCGGCGGACTCGCCGTCCTGGCCCTGTTCGTACTGCACGAGAAGCGCAGCGACCACCCGGCCATCGATGTCGGCTACTTCCGCAACCCCGCCTTCTCCGCCGCCATCGCCGCCGTCGCCCTGGTCTTCTTCGCCCTCATGGGCGTGACCTTCTTCATGGTGTTCTACACACAGAGCGTGCGCGGCTACAGCGCGCTCCAATCCGGGCTGCTGATCCTGCCGTTGGCCGTGGCGCAGCTGATCTTCGCACCGCGCGCCCGGCTGGTCGTCGAGCGGTTCGGCGCCCGTGCGGTGTGCACCTGCGGCATGCTGCTGGTGGCCGCCACCATGTCGGGGTTCCTGCTGCTGGGCGTGGACACCCCGATCATCGTGCTCGAGGTGCTGTTCTTCTGCCAGGGCGCCGGAATGGCGCATATCATGCCGCCGGTGACCACCGCGATCATGCAGGCGCTGCCACGCCAGAAGGCCGGCTCCGGCTCGGCGCTCAACAACACCTTCCGGCAGGTCGGCGGTGCGCTCGGGGTCGCCGTGCTCGGCTCGGTGCTCTCCGCCGCCTACCGCGACGGCATCCGGGACACCCTCGCCGCCGTGCCCGGCCTGCCCGACTCCGTACGGCGCTCGGCGGGCGAGTCCGTCGAGGCCACCCTGGGGGTCGCCGAGAAGCTGGGGCCCAAGGGCCAGGCGCTGGTGGGCCCCGCGCAGGACGCCTTCGTCCACGCCATGCACATCACCGCCCTCGGCTCGGCGGGCGTCGCGGTCCTCGGCGCGCTGGTCGTGCTGGCCTTCCTGCCCGGCAAGGGCGCCTCCGGCCAGGCCCCCGACGACGGGCGGCCGCGGTCGCGGGAGGAGGCGTCGGCCCACCGATGACCGCACCGGAGAGCTCCGCGCCCAGGCTCCGCGGCCGCCCCCGCAGCCCCGCCACCGACGCCGCGATCATCGAGGCCGCGCTGCGGCTGCTGGAGGAGGGCGCCTCGCTCGGCGGGCTCTCCATCGAGGGGATCGCCCGCGAGGCGGGCGTCGGCAAGGCCACCGTGTACCGCCGCTGGCCCGGCAAGGAGGCGCTGATGCTCGATGTGCTGCGCTCCCTGGAGGAGCCCAGCCCCGAGCCGGCCGGGGTCTCGGTGCGCGACGACCTCGTCACCATCCTGGAGTTCATGCGCCGACGCGGGCTCGCCAAGCGCAACTCCGCCCTGCTGCGCAGCGTCATCACCCAGATGCACGCCCACAAGGAGCTGTGGCGGGCCTACGACGAGAACGTGATAGCGGCCCGCCGCGCCTGCCTGCGCGCCGTGCTGCGGCGGGGGCGGGAGAGCGGTGAGATCCGCGCCGATGTGGATCTGGAGCTGCTCGCCGATCTCTTCACCGGTCCGATGCTCACGCGCGCCATGCTGCACGAGTGGCGGGAGTTGCCCGACGGGCTGGCCGAACGGATCGTCGACACCGTCCTCGAAGGGGTTTCCCCACGCCGCTGAGCGGTTTGTGCCCGTTGTGTCACAACACGCCCTCCCGGGTCGGGAGGTGGAACTCCGGGCCGTCGCCCCTACGTCCTCCGACGGGGAGCACCCCACCGGAGGCGTCGGGAAAAGCCCTGGTCATCACCTAGGGTCGTAGCCCGAGGCGCGGCAGTTGAGGCAGTGAGGGACAGCGAATGACGCAGGCGTACACGCAGGAGCCGGGACAGCTCGGGGGCGCGCCCCGGCGATCGGACTCCCGGATCGGCCGCCTGCTCGATCGGCTCCGGGACGATCGCGGCATCTGGCGGCGCGGACTCGTGCTGGCGGCGATCGCGATCCTGCTCGCGCTGGTCATGATCTTCCACGCCGATATCCCCAACCGCGTGGGCAACCTCGGCTCCCTGCTGGAGACCTTCCTGCCGTGGCTGGGCCTGTTCCTCCCGGTGCTGCTGGTGCTCGCTCTGGTACGGCGGTCGGCGAGCGCCGTGCTGGCGCTGGTGCTGCCCGTCGCCGTCTGGCTGAACCTCTTCGGCGGGCTGATGTTCTTCGACAAGTCCGGCAGCGGCGGCGGTGAACTGACGGTGGTCACCCACAACGTCAACGCGGAGAACGGCGATCCGACCGGCACCGCGAAGGACGTGGCCGCCTCGGGCGCCGATGTGGTGGCGCTCGAGGAGCTGACCAGCGCGGCCGTGCCGACGTACGAGCGTGCCCTGGCGGGCACCTACCGCTATCACACCGTGCAGGGCACGGTGGGGCTGTGGAGCAAGTACCCGCTGTCCGGCACCAAGCCGGTGGACATCAAGCTGGGCTGGACGCGGGCGCTGCGCACCGCCGTCGCCACCCCGCGCGGTGAGATCGGCGTCTATGTGGCGCATCTGCCCTCGGTGCGGGTGAAGTTCAACGCGGGCTTCACCGCCGGGCAGCGCGACGCCAGCGCGGAGGCGCTGGGCCAGGCCATCGCCCGGGAACCGCTCCACAAGGTGATCCTGCTCGGCGATCTGAACGGCACGATGAACGACCGGGCGCTCGCGCCCGTCACCTCGCAGATGCGGTCCGCCCAGGGCGCGGCGGGCGACGGCTTCGGCTTCAGCTGGCCCGCCTCGTTCCCGATGGCGCGGATCGACCAGATCATGGTGCGCGGGGTGGACCCGGTCTCGGCGTGGGCCCTGCCCAGGACCGGCAGCGACCACCTTCCGCTGGCGGCGTCGGTCGACTACTGAGCTCGCGCCCCGTGAAGTGACAGAGCCCGCGCCCGTGAAGTGACGGAGCTCACAGGGCTGAAGTGACAGAGCTCACGGGGCGCCCGGCGAGATCTTACGTCCCGTTCACCTTGGGGATCTCCTTGGGAACATTCGGCGTGAGAGACTTTGTTCAGCTAGAGAACATATACATCCCTGCACGTTTCTCCTTCGTTTGAAAGGTCTCTCATGCCCCTGGCCCTGCTCGCCCTTGCTGTGAGCGCCTTCGGCATTGGTACTACCGAATTCGTGATGATGGGCCTGCTGCCCAATGTCGCGAACGATCTGGACACCTCGGTGCCCACGGCCGGGTACCTCGTCTCCGCATACGCCATCGGAGTCGTGGTGGGCGCTCCGCTGCTGACCGCCCTCGGTTCCCGTATCCCGCGCAAGCGGATGCTCGTGTTGCTCATGGCGCTCTTCACGGTGGGCAACCTCGCCTCCGCCCTCGCCCCCAGCTTCGGACTGCTGATCGCGGGCCGGGTGCTCGCCGGGCTGCCGCACGGCGCATTCTTCGGCGTCGGCGCGGTGGTCGCCGCGCGGCTGGTGAGCGAGGACCGGCGGGCCCGCGCGGTCGCCACCATGTTCCTCGGGCTGACGATCGCCAACATCGTCGGCGTCCCCGTCGCCACCCTGCTCGGCCAGAACCTCGGCTGGCGCGCGACCTTCCTGGTCGTCTCCGCGATCGGCGTCGTCGCCATGGCCGCGCTCGCCCGGCTCGTTCCGCGGGTCTCCCTCGAGCAGCACGGCGGGCTGCGCCAGGAGCTCGGCGCGCTGCGCGACCGGCAGGTGCTGCTGGGGCTGCTCACCGCGGTCTTCGGCTTCGCCGGCGTCTTCGCCGTCTACAGCTACCTCGCCTCGATGATGACCGAGGTCACCGGGTTCGGTGAATCGACGGTCACGCTGGTGCTCGCGCTGTTCGGCATCGGCATGACGCTGGGCGCCCTGGTCGCCGGTCCGCTGACCGACCGGGCGCTGCGGCCGACGCTCTACGGTTCGCTGGCGGCCCTGGCCGTCGTGCTCGTGCTCTTCGACTTCACGGTGCATGTGAAGTGGGCGGCGCTGGTGTCGGTCGTGGTGCTGGGCGCGGTCGGCTTCATGACCACGACCCCGCTCCAGATGCTGGTGATGAACAAGGCTAAGCACGCCCCGACGCTGGCCTCCGCCTCCAACCACTCCGCCTTCAACCTCGCCAACGCCGGTGGCGCGTGGCTCGGCGGCGCCGCCATCGCGGCGGGCTGGGGCTGGACCTCCCCGACGCTGGTCGGTGCCGTGCTCGCGGTGATCGGGCTCGCGATCGCGCTGATCGCGGGCGTGAGCGATCGGGCGCCGGTGGGGGGTTCGCGGGTTGTCGCGAGTGGTGAGGGTGTGCGGCGGTTGTCTGAGGTGGGGTGAGCTACGGGGGGCTCCGGCGGATCTTTCCCCTCCCCGCCCCTTCCCACTACCAGGGGCTCCGCCCCTGGGACCCCTGGGGACCCGGGGCCTCAGGTCGGGACCCCCGGACCCGGGCCGGGGGGTCCCGGCCCGGGTCCGGGGCTCTGAGACCCCGGGCTGGGGCTCCGGGCCCCCGGGGCGGGACTTCGGGTCGAGGCTCCGGGCCCCCGGGGCGGGGCTCTGGGTCGGGATTTCGGGTCGGGGCTCTGAAACCCCGGGTCTCGGCTCTGGGTAGGGACTTCGGGCCGGGACTCCGGGAACCTGGGTCGGGGCTCCGGGGCTCCGGGGCTCCGCAACGCCGGAACGCCGGAACCCTGCGACTCCGCGCTTCCGCGCTTCCAGGGCCCTGGGGCTCCGGGACGCTGAGTCGGGGCTCCGGGGCTCCGGGGCTCCGGGGCTCCGGGGCTCCGGGGCGCTGGGACTCTGAGACCTCGGGACCCTGAGGTCCTGGGCCTCTGCGCCTCTGCCACTCCGCGCTTCCGCGCTTCCAGGACGCTGAGGCTCCGGGACGCTGAGTCGGGGCTCTCGGATCCCGGGTCGGGGCTCCGGGGCGCTGGGACTCCGAGACCTCGGGACCCAGAGGTCCCGCGCCTCTGCCACTCCGCGCTTCCGCGCCTCCGGGACCCTGCGCCTCCGGGACGCCCGGGACCTGGGTCGGGGCTCTCGGGACCTGGGTCGGGGCTCTGGGACGCCGGACCGCGCGGCTCCGGGGCTCTGGGGCCTCGGGACCCTGAGGCCCTGGGACTCCGCGCCTCCGGGACTCCGCGCCTCCGGGACTCTGGGGCCCGGGAACGCCGGGCCCCCGGGTCGGGGCTCTGGGACGCCGGGACCCCGCGCCTCCGGGATTCCGAGACCTCGGGACCCTGAGGCCCTGGGACTCTGTCACCCCGCGCCTCCGGGTCCCGGGCCCCCAGGGCCCGGGGCCAGGGAGCCCAGGGGCCCAGGGGCGGAGCCCCTGGTAACGGGGTCCGGGGCGGAGCCCTGGTTCGGGGTCTGGGGCGGAGCCCCAGTTTCGGGAAGGGGCGGGGAGGGGACAGCCCGCCGCAGGCGTCACGACCCGTCGGAGACCCCCTGAGCGTTCCGCTGGAGGTGCTCTCGGGTTGATGGATCGTCTGCGGCGCCGTCGTGGCTGGTCGCGCAGTTCCCCGCGCCCCTTTGGGGCGCCCCGAGCTGTCGTCGGTCGTCTGCGGCGTCGTTGTGGCTGGTTGCGCCCGCGCGGCGGAGCCGCATATTGGCACAGCCCCGCGCCGCTTCGGGGGCGCCCTGGGGCGCGCCCGCGCGGCGGAGCCGCGCATTGGCACAGCCCCGCGCCCCTTCGGGGCGCGTTGCGTGGCGTTGCCGGGGTGTTCTGGATCTGGTGGGCTTGACTTTGACACCGATGTGAGGCTTGAGCGTCCCCGTCATCAGCCGCGAGACGAAGGGCACCACCTGATGACCAGCACCTCACCCCTGGCCCGCGTCGTCCGGGGCAGTGGCCCCGGGCTGTTGCTCGCTCATGGCGGGACCGGCTCCATCGAGGGAAACTACGGTCCGATCCTGGACGGCCTCGCCGAGCGCCGTCGCGTGGTCGGCCCCGACTACCCCGGCTCCGGCCGCACCCCGCGCGCCAACGGGCCGCTGGACCTCGACACCCTCGCCGACCAGCTGGTGGCCACCGCCGTCGAGGAGGGCCTGGAGACCTTCGCCATCGCCGGGTACTCGCTCGGCGGCCCGGTCGCCCTGCGCGCCGCCACCCGCCATCCGGAGCGGGTCACCGCCCTCATGCTGACCGCGACCTTCGCCCACCCCAGCGCCCGGATGCGGCTCCTGGTGGAGGACTGGCTGCGGCTGCTCCGCGCGGGCGACCAGGAGGCGGCCGCCCGCTGGACCACCCTTGTCGCCGCGGGCGCGCCCTATCTGGACCGGATGACGCCCGAGGAGCTCGCCACGCTGATCGCGTACGCCCGCGACTCCGTACCGCCCGGCGCGGTCGACCAGGTCGAACTGGTCGGCCGGGTCGACGTCCGCGAGGACCTGGGCCGGATCCGGGTGCCCACGCTGGTGATCTCCACGGCGCTGGACACGATGGCCACGCCGTACCACCACCGTCAGGTCGCCGACGGGATCCCCGGGGCGCGCTTCGCCGAGCTGGCGTCCGGCCATCTGCCGTTCGCGGAGGCGCCCGGTGAGTGGCTGGGGCTGATCAGGGCGTTCCTGGACGCCCAGGCATAACCCTCACGGGCGCCCCGCCGACAGGCTCAGTCGTGCTCCCGCCAGCGGTTGGTGATGGGCAGCCGGCGGTCCTTGCCGAAGCCCTTCGCGGAGATCTTCGTGCCCGGCGGGTACTGCCGGCGCTTGTACTCCGCGGTGTCCACGAGCCGCAGGATCCGGGTCACCAGCGCATCGTCGTACCCCGCCGCGACGATCTCCGCGCGCCCCTGGTCACGGTCGACGTACAGCTCCAGGATCCGGTCGAGGATGTCGTAGTCGGGGAGCGAGTCGGTGTCGACCTGGCCGGGGCGCAGCTCGGCGCTCGGCGGCTTGGAGATCGAGTTCTCGGGGATGGGCGGGGTCTGGCCCCGCTCTTCCGCCGCACGGTTGCGCCATTTCGACAGCCGGAAGATGGAGGTCTTGTAGACGTCCTTGATCGGGCCGTACGCGCCGACCGAGTCTCCATAGAGGGTGGAGTAGCCGCAGGCCAGCTCGGACTTGTTGCCCGGGGCGAGGACGATATGGCCCTCCTGGTTGGAGATCGCCATCAGCATCGTGCCGCGCAGCCGCGACTGGAGGTTCTCCTCGGCCAGCCCGGTGAGCCCCAGGGACCCCATATAGGCGTCGAACATCGGGGCGATCGAGACCGTGCGGAAGTTGAGCCCGGTGCGCCGCGCCAGCTCGGTGGCGTCGGCGATCGAGTGCTCGGAGGAGTAGCGCGAGGGCATGGCGACGCCGTACACGTTCTGCGCGCCGACCGCGTCACAGGCGATGGCGGCGACGAGCGAGGAGTCGATCCCGCCGGAGAGCCCGATCAGCACACTGCGGAAGCCGTTCTTGGCCACATAGGCCCGCAGCCCCACGACCAGCGCCGTGTAGATCTCCTCGTCGTCCCCGAGCCGCTCGGCCTCGCCGCCCGCGAGCTCCGGCTCGTAACCGGGCAGCGGGTCGGCGGAGAGAGTCACATGGTCGATGCGCAGCCCGTCGTCCACGACCCCCTCGGGGACAAAGTCCGGGTCGGCGGCGGGCAGTTCGAGGTCGAGCAGCACACAGCCCTCCGCGAACTGCGGGGCGCGGGCGATGACTTCACCGGCGCGGTCCACGACGATCGAGTCGCCGTCGAAGACCAGCTCGTCCTGGCCGCCGATCATCGCCAGGTACGCGGTGGTGCAGCCCGCCTCCTGGGCCCGCTTGCGCACCAGGTCCAGCCGGGTGTCGTCCTTCTCCCGCTCGTACGGCGAGGCGTTGATCGACAGCAGCAGCCCGGCCCCCGCCGAGCGGCTGGCCGGCACCCGGCCGCCGTCCTGCCACAGGTCCTCGCAGATGGCGAGCGCCACGTCGATGCCGTGGACGCGGACCATGGGCAGGGTGTCGCCGGGCACGAAGTAGCGGAACTCGTCGAAGACGCCGTAGTTCGGCAGATGGTGCTTGGCGAAGGTCAGGGCGATGGCGCCCCGGTGCAGCACGGCGCCCGCGTTCTGCGGTGAGCCGGCCGGCTGGCCGTACCGCCGGGCGCCCTCACTGCGGTCGAGATAGCCGACGACCACCGGCACCTCGCCCAGCCCCTCGGCGTTCAGCCGCTCGGCGAGCGAGCGCAGCGCGGTGCGCGACGCCTCGACGAAGGACGAGCGCAGCGCCAGGTCCTCGACGGGGTAGCCGGTCAGCACCATCTCGGGGAACGCCACCAGATGGGCGCCCTGCTCGGCGGAGTGCCGGGTCCAGTGGAGTATCGACTCGGTGTTGCCGTCGAGGTCTCCGACGGTCGAGTCGATCTGGTTCAGAGCGAGGCGAAGTTGAGGCACGCGCCCAGTGTAATCGTCTGTCTGACGCGATAGCCGGGGGTGTCTCTCATCTCACGCCGCCGGACGGGGCCTGCCCCCGCCCGGCCCCCGCGTCTCCGGGGCCGGGCCGGTTCCGCCGCAAACGGCTACTTCTGGTAGCCGAGGGTCGTCATCATCCCGGACTCCGAGTGGTAGACGTTGTGGCAGTGGACCATCCACAGCCCCGGGTTGTCGGCGTCGAGGTCCACGTTCACCTTGTGGTGCGGCAGCACGATCGTGGTGTCTTTACGCGGGCCGTCGTCGGGCAGCGCGAAGGTGTGGCCGTGCAGATGCACCGGATGCCACATGTCGGTGCCGTTGATGAAGGAGATCCGCACCCGCTCACCGGCCCGCACCGGATAGCGCTGCGAGGGGTCGTACGGCCGGTCGTTGATCGCCCAGTCCCACCGCCGCATCGAGCCGGTGAGCCGCATCCGGATGATGCGGTCGGGCTCCTTGGGCGTCAGCCGTACCTCTTCCGCCGCCTTCAGCCGGTCCGCGGTGAGCAGCTCGCCGTCCAGCTCCTTGGGGCGCGGGAACTTCACGGGGTTCTTGCCGCGGGTGCGCAGCACCGCCATCGCGGACCGCCCCTTGCCCTCGGCGATGACGGCGAGCGGGAAGACCCCGTCCTTGAGGGTGACCAGCACGTCGTAGCGCTCGCCCATGCCCAGCAGCAGCGCGTCGGTCCTGGCCGGTACGACGGGGTAGCCGTCGGTGTGGGTGACGGTCATCCGGTGGCCGCCGAGGGCCACCCGGAAGGCGGTGTCGCCGCCCGCGTTGATGATGCGGATGCGGACCCGGTCGCCGCGCTTGGCGCGGAAGACCTGCGGGGACTCCGGGCTGCGCCCGTTCACCAGGTAGTACGGGTAGGTGACATCGCCCGCGTGGCCGCCCAGCGGCCCGCTCTCCGAAGGGGCGGCCTTCCGCCGTGCCGTGGCCCGGACCCCGGTGCCCTTCGCGCCGCCCTTGGCCGTGCTCTTGGCCGTGCTCTTCGCCCCGCCTTCGGCCTTGGCGCCGGGCTTGCCCCCGTCCCCCATGCCCCCCATGCCCTCCATGGAGTGGCCGCCCTTGCCGCCGCCCAGCCGCTCGAACACCTTGTCCGGGGTGCGGCCGCCCACCCCGTCGAGCCAGTCGTCGAGGACGACGACCCACTCCTTGTCGTACTTCAGCGGCTCCTTCGGGTCCTCCACGATCAGCGGTGCGTACAGCCCCCGGTCCAGCTGGACGCCCGAGTGCGGATGGATCCAGTACGTGCCCGGGTAGAACGCGGTGAAGCGGTAGTCGAAGGCGGCGCCGGTCTTGATCGCCCGCTGGGTCACCCCCGGCACGCCGTCCATGTCGTTGCGCAGCCGGATGCCGTGCCAGTGCAGCGTGGTGGACTGCGGCAGGTTGTTGGCGAGGGTGAGGGCGATGGTGTCGCCCGCGGTCACCCGGATCTCCCGGCCCGGCACCTGGTCCTCGTACGCCCAGGAGGCCACCTTGCGGGCGCCGATGTCCAGGGTGGTCGCGGTGGCGGTCAGCCGGAACTCCCGCACCGGCCCGGGGCCCCGCCGCCGCTCGACCGCGGCGACCTCCGGGCCGTGGGGGGAGACATACTCCGCCGGGACGTCGTCCGCGGGCGCCCCGGCCCTGGCGGGGGCGCCCGTCGCGTCGCCGTCCACGCCGCCGTGGCCCCCGGCGTGGGGGCGGGGGCCGGGGGAACCGCAGGCGGTGAGCAGACCGCTGCCCGCGGCGGCGATGCCCGTGCCGAGCACGGCACGGCGAGTCTTTTCGTGCATGAGTCAGTACCCCAATGCTGATGTGTGCCGGATGCGTGAGGGGTCGGCGCGTCCACCGCCCCGCCGGGAGGGCGGGCGGCCGACGCGCCGCTCTATGCGCCGCATCAGCGATCGGCTGTGGGGTGAGGGGCCTCGATGCACCGCCGCCTCCATCTGACCGTTCAGATCATCGTCTGACCGCATGATCATCGTGATAATCGGCAGCCTACCCCCAAGGGGTATGGACCTCCCGCAGGCGCCACGGAGGGCGCGGAACGCCCGGGGTCCGGGACCGGCCGGGTGAAAGTACGATGCACACATCGTGGTGAGGTGAGGGGAGACCGGAGAGACCGGACGAAACCTCGGCGAAATCCCACCGCGTGATACTAGGGCTGCGGAAGGTGCCCCGCGCCCGCGCAAAGAGCCGTTTGACCTGCAAGGATAGGGGACCATGGATAAGCAGCAGGAGTTCGTGCTCCGCACGCTCGAAGAGCGCGACATCCGGTTCGTGCGGCTCTGGTTCACCGACGTGCTCGGCTTCCTGAAGTCCGTGGCCGTCGCGCCGGCCGAACTCGAGGGTGCCTTCGACGAAGGCATCGGATTCGACGGCTCCGCGATCGAGGGCTTCGCCCGTGTCTACGAGTCCGACATGATCGCCAAGCCGGACCCCGGGACGTTCCAGATCCTGCCCTGGCGCGCCGAGGCCCCCGGGACCGCGCGGATGTTCTGCGACATCCTGATGCCGGACGGCTCACCGTCCTTCGCCGATCCGCGCTTCGTCCTCAAGCGGATCCTCGCCAAGACCTCCGACCTCGGCTTCACCTTCTACACCCACCCCGAGATCGAGTTCTTCCTGCTCAACCAGAAGCCGGTGGACGGCACCCGCCCGGTGCCCGCCGACTCCTCCGGCTACTTCGACCACACCCCGCAGAACATCGGCATGGACTTCCGCCGCCAGGCGATCACCATGCTCGAATCGATGGGCATCTCGGTCGAGTTCTCCCACCACGAGGGCGCCCCCGGCCAGCAGGAGATCGATCTGCGCTACGCCGACGCGCTCTCCACCGCCGACAACATCATGACCTTCCGGCTGGTCATGAAGCAGGTCGCGCTGGAGCAGGGCGTACAGGCCACCTTCATGCCCAAGCCGTTCTCCGAATTCCCCGGCTCGGGCATGCACACCCACCTCTCCCTCTTCGAGGGCGACCGCAATGCCTTCTACGAGTCCGGCGCCGAGTTCCAGCTCTCCAAGGTGGGCCGCTCCTTCATCGCCGGGCTGCTCCGCCACGCCGGGGAGATCTCCGCCGTGACCAACCAGTGGGTCAACTCCTACAAGCGCATCTGGGGCGGCTCCAAGCGCACCGCCGGCGCGGGCGGCGAGGCCCCCTCCTACATCTGCTGGGGCCACAACAACCGCTCCGCCCTCGTCCGCGTCCCCCTCTACAAGCCCGGCAAGACCGGCTCCACCCGCGTCGAGGTCCGCTCCCTGGACTCCGGCGCCAACCCCTACCTGGCCTACGCGGTCCTCCTCGCCGCCGGGCTCAAGGGCATCGAGGGCGGCTACGAACTCCCGGCCGGAGCCGACGACGACGTCTGGGCCCTCTCCGACGCCGAGCGCCGCTCCCTGGGCATCGAGCCCCTGCCGCAGAACCTGGGCGAGGCGATCGACCTGATGGAGCGCAGCGAACTGGTCGCGGAGACGCTCGGCGAGCATGTCTTCGACTTCTTCCTGCGCAACAAGAAGCAGGAGTGGGAGGAGTACCGCTCCGAGGTGACGCCGTTCGAGCTGCGGAAGAACCTGCCGGTGCTCTAGCCGCGGGAAGCGAGGGCGGGCCCCGCCCGCCCCGCTGTTCGTCTCGCCGCCGTCGACGCCTGGACCTGCCGCTTCGCCCTCCGGGTCGCTTAGGCTCGGCAGCGGCGCCTTTGATCACGGGTGTGCGCGTGGTCGGGTGGGGCGGGTCGACCAGGGACGGGAGGCGGCGGGATGTCCGTACCGCAGGGACGCAGGAGCAGCAATGTCACCCGGCTGCTGCGGCACGGCTTCACCGACGCCTCGGCCGCGCAGCGGTTGCTGGACGCGCCCGAGCTGGCCGCGGTGCGCAGCGATCCGGTGCTGCTTGAGGCGCTCGGCGCGACCGCCGACCCCGATCTTGCGCTGCTCGGGCTGTTGCGGCTCGTGGAGGCGCTGCCCGAGGAGGAGGCGAAGGAGGCCGGGGCGGGGGAGAACGGCGGGCAGCGGGCCGGTTCGCGGCAGGCGCTGCTGGACACCCTCGTCACCGCCAAACCGCTGCGCGACCGGCTGCTCGGCGTGCTCGGCGCCTCCGAGGCGCTGGGCGACCACCTGGCCCGCCATCCGGGGGACTGGCACGCCCTGGTGACCTATGAGTCGGCCGATCTGCATCCGGCCACCCCCGAGTTCGAGCGGGCCCTGGCCGAGGGGGTCTGGGGCGAGCCCGGGGCGGGGATGCCCCGGCCGGACGCGCTGCGGGTCGCCTACCGCCGGGCGCTGCTGGCCATCGCCGCCCGCGATGTGTGCGGCACCACCGACATCACCCAGACGGCCGCCGAGCTGGCCGACCTGGCGACCGCCACGCTGCGGGCCGCGCTGGAGATCGCCGTCGAGGAGCAGCCGCGGGACGCCGCCGCGTGCCGGCTGGCCGTGATCGGCATGGGCAAATGCGGGGGCCGCGAGCTCAATTACGTCTCGGATGTGGACGTGATCTTCGTGGCGGAGTCCGTTGAAGGCGTTGACGAGGACGAGGCGGTGCGGGCCGCCACCCGGCTCGCCTCCCGGCTGATGCGCGTCTGCTCCGATGTCACCGTCGAGGGCACCATCTGGCCCGTCGACGCCAACCTCCGCCCCGAGGGGCGCAATGGCCCGCTGGTGCGGACCCTCTCCAGCCATCTGGCGTACTACCAGCGCTGGGCCAAGACCTGGGAGTTCCAGGCGCTGCTGAAGGCGCGTCCGGTCGCGGGTGACGAGGCGCTCGGCCAGGCGTATGTGGACGCGCTCGCGCCGATGGTCTGGCAGGCCGTCGAGCGCGAGAACTTCATCCCCGATGTGCAGCAGATGCGCCGCCGCGTGGTCGAGAACATCCCCGTGTCCGAGGTCGACCGCGAGCTGAAGCTGGGCCCCGGGGGCTTGCGCGACGTGGAGTTCGCCGTCCAGCTGCTCCAGTTGGTGCACGGGCGGTCCGACGAGTCGCTGCGCAGCGGTACGACGCTGGACGCGCTCGCGGCCCTGGCCGCGGGCGGCTATGTGGGGCGCACCGACGCCGCCGCGCTCGACGCCGCGTACCGCTTTCTGCGCACCATGGAGCACCGCCTCCAGCTCTACCGGCTGCGCCGCACCCATCTGATGCCCGAGGGCGAGGCCGATCAGCGCCGCCTCGGCCGGTCGCTCGGCTTCCGTACGGAGCCGGTGACCGAGCTGGGCACCGCCTGGCGGCGGCACGCCCGCGAAGTGCGGCGGCTGCACGAGAAGCTCTTCTACCGGCCGCTGCTGGACGCCGTGGCCCAGCTCCAGCCCGGTGAGATCCGGCTCAGCCCCGAGGCGGCCGGGCAGCGCCTCACCGCCCTGGGGTACGCGGATCCGGCCGGTGCGCTGCGGCATCTGGAGGCGCTGGCGTCCGGTGTGACCCGTAAGGCGGCGATCCAGCGCACGCTGCTGCCCGTGCTGCTGGGCTGGTTCGCCGACTCCGCCGAGCCGGACGCCGGGCTGCTGGGCTTCCGCAAGGTCTCCGACGCACTGGGCAAGACACCCTGGTACCTGCGGCTGCTGCGCGACGAGGGCGCCGCCGCCGAGAACCTGGCCCGGGTGCTCTCCGCCGGGCGGCTCGCCCCCGATCTGCTGCTGCGCGCCCCCGAGGCGGTCGCCCTGCTCGGCGACCCGGAGGGGCTGCGCCCGCGCGGCCGGGCCCATCTGGAGCAGGAGGTGCTGGCCGCCGTCGGCCGCGCCGAGGGCGCCGAGCAGGCGGTCGCGGCGGCGCGCGGGGTGCGGCGGCGCGAGATGTTCCGTACGGCGGCCGCGGACATCATCGAAAGCGCCCGGCTGGCCAACGGCGAGGTGCGCCCGACCGTGAGCTGGCCGCCGGTGGGCGATCAGCCGCCGGGCGGCCGGACCCCGGGCCGGGCCATCGGGGCGGCGCCCGCCGCTTCGGCGGCCAGGGCCCCCGAGGTCCCCAGCGCCCTGCGGGCCTCCGAACCCCATGTGCCGGCCCGGCCCGCCCCTCCCGCCGCCGAACCGCCCGTGGACGCCGCGACGCTGATCGACATGGTCGGCGGCGCCCTCTCCGACCTGAACGCCGCGACCCTCGCCGGAGCGCTGCGCGCCGCCGTCCGCGACACCTGGGGCGATGAGCTGCCCACCCGCTTCGCCGTCATCGGCCTCGGCCGCTTCGGCGGCCATGAGCTCAGCTACGGCTCGGACGCGGATGTGCTCTTCGTCCATGAGCCGCGCGAGGGGGCCGATGACCAGGAGGCCGCCCGCGCCGCCTTCGCCGTGGCCAACGAGATGCGACGGCTGCTCCAACTCCCCAGCGTCGACCCGCCCCTGCTCATCGACGCCGATCTGCGCCCCGAGGGCAAGTCCGGGCCGCTGGTGCGCAGCCTCGCCTCGTACGCCGCCTACTACCGCCGCTGGGCGCTGGTGTGGGAGAGCCAGGCGCTGCTGCGCGCCGAGCCGGTGGCGGGCGACCCCGGGCTCGGCGAGCGGTTCATCGAGCTGATCGATCCGCTGCGGTATCCCTCCGAGGGGCTGGGCGAGGACGCGATCCGTGAGATCCGGCGGCTCAAGGCCCGGATGGAGTCCGAGCGGCTGCCGCGCGGGGCCGACCCCACCACCCACGCCAAGCTGGGCCGCGGTGGTCTCAGCGATGTCGAGTGGACCGTCCAGCTGATCCAGATGCGGCACGGCTGGGCCGAGCCCGGCCTTCGCACCACCCGCACCCGCGAGGCCCTGGCCGCGGCCCACGCCGCCGGGCTGATCGCCACCGAGGACGCCCAGACCCTCGACGAGGCGTGGGTCCTGGCCAGCCGCGTCCGCAACGCCGTCATGCTGGTCCGCGGCCGCCCCGGCGACACCTTCCCGACGGACGTCCGCGAACTGGCCGCGGTGGGCCGCTACCTGGGTTACGGCCCCGGCCATGTCGGCGAGCTGCTGGAGGACTACCGCCGCACCACCCGCCGGGCGCGGGCGGTGGTGGAGCGCCTCTTCTACGACTACGAGGGCTGACGGGGCTGTAGTGCGGTGGTGCCTCAGCCCTCCGCGGGCAGGGTGACGCGCAGCGGACCGCAGCCGACGCGGTCGGCCTCGGCGGCCACATAGCGGGGGAGGAGCGCACGGATGTCGTCGGGGTGTTCCCCGTCATCCGCCCGGACCAGGAAGGTGACCTGGCCGGTCTGGCACTCGGCCTGGAACAGCCCCATGTCGTCGCGGATGAAGCCGTACCCGTCCTGCTCACCGTGGGCACCGGTCCTGACCGGCTCCTTGGCGCCATCGCGGGACAGCCGGTCGTAGAGCACCGCGAGCCGGGGGTCCTCGATCGTCATCAGCCGCAGCCCGGGGTGGTCGAAGAGCACACCGCGGTCGCAGGTGCGCACCGGGCCGTCGCCCCGGGTCAGCAGGGGCCGGTGCCTTCCCTCGTGCTGGTACGTGCTCGGGAGCCGAAGCCCCTTGACGCCGCACATCCCGTCCTTCTTCTCCACCAAAAACCGCGGCGGCTCCGGCATCCGGCGCACCGGGTCGGCGATCCTGCCCGTGCAGCCCTCGTCGGCCATGTAGCGGTTGACCAGCTTGACCACGGCGCGGGCGAGCGCGTCACGGGCCTTGGTGTCCACGTCGTCGTCGTAGACCGTCCAGCCGGTCTCCATGTCGATCACGGTGGGGCCGCCGCTGACGTCCAGCCGGCTCGGCCGGCCGATACAGCCGTCGGGCACCGCGAGCCAGGCCCGGGTGTCCGAGGCCATGCCCAGCAGCCCGTCGCCCAGCGGGGTGAGCCGCGCGGAGAGGAACTCATCGGCCCACCGATCGCCCGCGCCGCCGAACCCGGTGTCCAACTGGTGCGCCTGGACCGTGATCCGCCGCCCGCGCGGCGAGGTCAGACGGCAGGTGCCCGACGGGCCCTGGCTGCCGATGCGATCGGTGGTGATGGGCACCTCCGAGGTCTTGATGTCCCTCTTGCCGTCGAACAGCGCCGCCACATCGTCCTCGCCGAACGCCCCCCAGCAGGCCCGGTCGTCCGCGAACGGACCCGCCCCGGCCCGCCAGGCCACTCCGGCGCCGCCGAGCAGCGCTCCCACGACGGCCCCGGCCACGCCGATGATCACGGCCAGCCGCAGACGGCTGCCGGCCAGGCGCCCCCAGTGCCACCAGGGGCGGCGCCGCTCGTGCAGAGGCACGCGCGCGTTGGCCGCACCGCTCCCGTCGCGCTCGTTGTTCTCGTTGTTCTCGGCGGGCTCGGCGTTCTCGGAGTCGGTCATCGGCTGGAACCCCCAGGTGCGATGGGCGCGCAACCGACGCGTCGCGCCACGGCGTTGGCGAAGGCGGTGAAGTACGGAGTCGTCTCGTGCAGGGAGGGAGCGAGCATCAGCACGGTGAGCGGCCGCCCCGCGCAGTCGGCCCGTACGACCTTGTAGTCGTCGGCGAAGACGCCCGTACCGCGCCAGCCGCGCGCCGGGGCCTTGGTGCCCGTGACCCCGTCGAGGAGGGCGGAGAACCGCGGCTGGGCGACCATCAGCGCGTCGAAGTACCGGCCGTCACCGCGCTGCGTCCGTACCGAACAGGACTGGAAATCCCGGGTGACCGCGCCGACCTGGTACTCCAGGTCGCGGCCCTCCTTGCCGAACTCCAGACCCCTGATCCGGCAGGCGCGGGTGAAGAAGGACTCGTCCTCCTCGGGCAGGGTGGTCATCGGCGACACGGCCTCGAGCGGCTCGGCCGGGGCGCAACCCGCCTTCTCCATCGCCCGGTTGGCGACCGCGACCAGCAACCGTGCCACGGACTGGGAGCCGCCGAGCCCCGCGTCGGCCGACATGGTGGTGTCGCTGTAGACCGTCCGCGCCACCGTGTCGAGCGTCACCGCCGTCGGTCGCCCGTCGCGGGTGTCGCACCCCTCGGGCAGCACCAGCAGCGCCTGCTTTCCGTCGGTGGCGCCCGGCAGCCCATCGGGCAGCGGCATCGCCCGGTCGCCGAGGTATCCGTCGATCCACTCCAGGCGCTGTCCGGCGCCCTCGGGCGCGGGGCCGTAGGTGACGGTGATCTTGGTCTCCGCCACGATCTGGTCGCCGTCGCTGCCGACGCGCTCGGAGTGGAGCGAGACGGTGCACTGTCCGCGCTGCCGCCGCGGTGTCGGCGCGGTCTCCTTGGACGTACGGCTGGCGTTGTCCTCGTCGAGCGCTTTCCGGCTCAGGAAACCCGGTCCGCTGTCCTCTTTCCAGGCGCCCCAGCAGTAGGTGTCCTTGCCGTCGAACGGCCAGGTGTCCGTGGCCCAGGTGCCGAGCCCGGCCGCCACCAGCACCACGACGGCGCCGCCGACCAGAGCCGTCCGACGGCGCGCGCCGCCCATCAGCTGTTTCATTGTGTGCCTTTCCCCCGTGTGGCCGCCGATCCTACTCAGCGGTTCCGTGTGCGATGTGCAGGGGGCATGGCAATTCCGCAGGTATCAGGGGCTGTTCGGGGCGGGCGGTTGGTCGAGCCGTACGGTGATGGTGACGCGGCCCTTCTCATCGACCCGAGCGACCGCGTGCCCGGTGCGGTCGCTCCCGTCCAGGTCCAGCGATATCGGCCCGCCCTCACCGGTGAAGTTGCGCCACCACAGCTTGCGTTCGGGCATGGCCACGGTGATCGTGACGGCATCGGCGGCGCGCCGATAGGCGACCGGCGTACTGAAGGTGCGGCCCGAGCGCCGCCCCGTGTACGTGACGACCGTGAGCCGCCCGCTCACCCTCCGCCCCCACCGAGGGGAGGACCGCAGCCCGACCATCCAGGCGTTGAACCGGTCGGTGAATCGCTTGGGAAGCGGTCCTTTGTACCGCACACAATCCTCCAGGTGCCGAGGGTCAGGGGAACGTGGCGTCACGGTAGCTCCGCGGGTGGCGCACACCCGGCCCGTTGCCCGGAAGTGAGAGAGACGGGCCCGAGTCCTCTCGCATGGCGTGCGCGCCGAGCGCCGTCCACCGCCCAGGACAGGGCAGTTCGCGCCCGCTGACCTGGAACCACACCGACTTCGGGTCACCGATTTCGGGGAGCGACTGCCCGGGGCGCCGTTCGTTCCGGTGCTGGGGCCGGTGGTGGGGTGCGGGTTTCGTCTCGCGCCTTCGGCGCCTTTGAGCATGGGGGCGGGGGATGGGGGGCGCGGGTCTCGCCGCCGGCTGGCGGGCCAGGTGGTGGTGGGCCCCGGGGCGGCTTCTGCTGGCCCTGGGCTGAGGCCCGGCCGGACTGGCGGTCCCTCCGGGTACCCCTTCCGAGAACGCTTGATCTGGAGCAACTAATTTGTCAAACGTTTTCCAGGGGGGTACCCCTCCGACGGTCCGGCATTGGCACAAGCCCCTGGGCACGGGAGCCGCCACCGGCCCTGCCACCCACTGCCCGCCGCCCGGCGAAGAAAGCGCGAGCCCGGCACCCCCGCCCCCATGCTCAAAGGCGCCGAAGGCGCGAGACGAGACCGTCAGTCGCCCGACGGCTCCCAGACCGCCCAGTCGTGGGCGAAAAGCACCCGACGGGGGTCGAAGTCGGTGAGGCGGTCCAGCCAGGGGCGGTACGGGGGGAGGGGCTGCGCCACGCCGTCGAGGGCGGCCCTGCGGGCCAGCTGGTCCGAGCCGAACTCGGTGGCGAAGTCATGTGCCTGACCGGCGAGGATCACCGTGCCGTCGGGCTGGCGGACGACCGGTGACTACCGGTCTCGACGGCGGGGCGGACGAAGTAGCCGAGGTCGGGGCGGCGCACGGAGGTGTCGTTGGCCATCCCGCCATGGTGGCGCGGCGCGCGGCGCGCCACCATGGCGGTTTGCCGAGAGCAGACCGGAAACCGCCTAACGGTGGTTCAGCAGGGCCGTGGCGATGGTGACCTGGATCGGTTCCAGGGCGGTCTTGCCGTCTTCGATGTCCCAGAGGGCGTTCTCCAGGACGCGGCCGAGGGTCCACCCGGTGGCCCGCCGCCGGTCCAGGCCGAGGGCCTCGGTCAGCAGGTCGAAGCGGCGGAGCACCGCGCGGGTGGGATCGCCGGTGGCCAGGACCTCGTCCCAGCGGTTGTCCAGCGCCGGGAGGAGTTCGAAGCCGGGGTCGCCGGTGAGCGGTTCGGGGTCGATGGCCAGCCAGGGCTCGCGTTCCCCGGCGAGGATGTTGTCGTAGTGGAGGTCCCAGTGCAGCAGCCGGTCGCCCGGCTCGTCGAGGAGTTCGGCCACGGCGGAGGCGTAGACGCGGACCAGCCGCCGTTCGGCCGGATCGCGCAGGGCCGGTACGGCGTCGGGCGTCCGCTCGAGCATGGCGGCGGCGATATCGGACAGGCGGCGCAGACCGTCAGGGGCGGGTACCGAGGTCAGACGGGCCAGGAGATCGGCCAGAACGCCCAGCGCGGCGGTGTCGTCGGGCAGCGAGGAGAGCGGACGGGACGCGTCCAGGCGCTCCAGCAGCATGGTGCCGGTGTCCGGGTCATGGTCGAGCAGGAGCACCACGCCGTCGCCGTTCCAGGTCCGCAGGCCCAGCGGGACGCCCTCGGTCTCCTCCTTGACCTGCTGGAGCTTGAGGGCCGCGGGGGTTCCGTCCGCGCCGGTCACCGGGAGGACGAGCGAGACCATGCCATGGGCGGCGGGACCGGCCGGGCGCAGGTCCCAGCGGTCGAGGAAGTCCGCGGCCAGCCGGGGCAGCGCGGCGAGCCAGGCGCGGTCGGTGGCGTCGCGCTCGCCGAACGACGCGGCGAAGGCTTCGGGGTTGTCGATGCCGCGGATCGGCGGGGTCATGGGGGAGGCTCCCGGGGTCAGGGTGAGCGCAGATAGTTGTAGACCGTGGCGCGGGATACGCCCAGGAGTTCGGTGACCACCTGGACGGAGTGCTTCACCTGGAGGAAGCCGCTGGTCTTGAGGGTGCGGACGAGTTCCTTCTTGGCTGGGGTGCCCAGGCTACGGGGCGTCTGGCCACGGGCGGCGGCGAATTCCTCGATGACGGCGCGCAGCTCCGCGGCGGTGCGGGCGCGGAGGGTTTCGGTGAGCGGCTGCTCCTGCTCATCGGTCCGTACGAGGTTGTTGAGGCTGCGGGCGGCGCTCGCGAAGAGGGAGACGTCCAGGTTGAGGCAGATGGCGGCGACGTACTGGCCCGCGCTGTTCTTGATGCCGACCGAGGTGCTCTTGGCCGGGCGGCCGTCCGGGAAGCGGTTGGCGTAGTTCTGGACGATGTCGGGGAAGCCGGGGTCCTGGATCCGGGCCAGGCCCAGCTCGGTGGCGGGCTCGCCCACCTCGCGGCCGGAGAGATTGCTCTCGATGGCGCGGATGGACTGGTCGGGGTTGCGCAGATCGTGGAGGACCACCTCGCACAGCCCGGGGAACATCCGGCCGAGGGCGACCACGATCTTCTCGGCCTCGCGCAGCAGCAGCTCGTCCTCGGGGGTTCCCGCCGTCTCCTGACGCCTCACCCCGGTCATCCGAAGAGCTCCGTCATCGTCGGCGTCGCCTTCAGCCCCGACCCGGTCAGCAGCACGACCGTGGTCTCACCGGGGCGGATCGCGCCCCGGGCGCGGAAGACCTCGATCGCCGCGGCGGCCGTCGCGCTGGTGGGCTCCGCGTAGAGCCCCATCGCGGCCAGCCGGCGGACCGCCGAGGCGATCGCGTCCTCCGGGATGGCCGCCATGTCGCCCTCCGAGCGGCGGATGGCGCGCAGCACCTCGGGGAAGCGGACGGGCTCGCGGATGGCCGTGCCCTCGGCGATGGTCGGGGCGTGATCGAACGGCACCGGGGTCTCGGCGCCCGCGTGGAACGCGGCGTGCAGCGGTGCGCAGTGGGCGGGCTGGGCCACCAGCAGCCGGGGGCGGCGGGTGATCTGGCCCGCGCCGAGCAGTTCGGAGAAGCCGAGGTCGCAGCCGAGTACGGTGCTGCCCGCGCCCGCCACGGTCACCACGGCGTCCGGTGCGGTGAAGCCCAGGTCCTCCCACAGCTCGTACGCCAGGGTCTTGGTGCCCTGGAGGAAGAAGGGGTGCCAGTTGTGGCTCGCGTAGTACGTATGGGCCGACTGGCGCAGCGCCTCCGCCGCGGTGGCGTCCCGGTCGCCCGGCACCAGCTGGACCTCGGCGCCGTAGGCCCGGCTCTGGAGGATCTTGGCGGGCGAGGTGGTGGCGGGGGCGAGGATCCTGGCGCGGATGCCGGCCGCGGCGCAGTACGCCGAGACGGAGGCCCCGCCGTTGCCGGAGCTGTCCTCGATCACCTCCTGCACGCCCCGCTGGGCGAGGAGCGAGATCATCACGCTGGTGCCGCGGTCCTTGAAGCTGCCGGTGGGGCTGAACCACTCCAGCTTGAACCGAACCCGACCCTCCCCCCAGCTCTTCTCGACCAGTGGGGTGCACCCTTCACCCAGTGACACCGGGGCGTCGACGCGCACCGGGAGGGCCGCTCGGTAGCGCCACAGTGACCGGGCCCCGGTGTCCACCTGCTCGCGGGTGATGCCGGGCAGCGCGGAGACGGTGAGGGGAGCCCCGTCGTCCCCGCACCAGCGTGGATCGTCGATCGGGTACGTGGCGCCGGAGCGCTCGTCGACGTAATGGGCTTCAGATCGTGGTTCGGCTCGCACCTTAGATATTTTGTTTAGTTGTATATAGCCAGTCAAGGGCGCACCGGGCGGCTCGAGGCCGCCGCGAGTGCCGTGCGAGAGCGGCTCAAGGGTGGGCGAACAGCCGTTCAAGCACCACCGCGACCCCGTCGTCCTCGTTGGCCGGTGCCACCTCATCGGCCATCGCGATCAGATCCGGATGTGCGTTGCCCATCGCGACCCCGTATCCGGCCCAGCCCAGCAGCGGGATGTCATTGGGCATATCGCCGAACGCGATCGTCTCCGCGGGGGTGAACCCCATGCGGTCGGCGGCCAGTTGCAGCCCCACCGACTTGTCCGTCCCGGCGGGCAGCACCTCGATCATGCCCTTCTCGGAGTGGGTCACCGCCACCTCGCCCCCGCCCACCCGCACCGCGGCCGCCGCGACCAGCCCGTCCGCCACCGTGCGGTGGCGCATCAGCACCTTCTCGATCGGCGCCGCCCACAGCTCTTCCCGCCCGGCCAGCCCCCACTCCGGGCGCATCCGGTCGGTGAAGCGGGCGGTGACCACGAAGCGGTTCTCGGGCGCCGCGGTCACCACGGCGAGCTCCAGCGGCCCCGCGCCCAGCGCCTCCTCGGTGCGCTCCACCACCGACCGGGCCAGCTCCCGGTCCAGCGACGCCGAGACCAGCAGCCGGTCCGCGGAGGCGTCGTACAACTGCGCGCCCTGTCCGCACACCGCGAGCCCCCGGTAGCCGATCGCCACCAGGAACTCCCGGCAGGAGGCGGCCGGGCGCCCGGTGACCACCAGATGCCGCGCCCCGGCGGCGCGGACGAGGGCGAGCGCCGCACGGCTGCGGGGCGAGACCGTCAGATCCCCGCGCAGCAGGGTGCCGTCGAGGTCGGTGGCCACCAGCGGGAAGCGGGGCCGCCCGGCGGTACGGGGCCGGGGGAGCAGCGCGCCCGGGGCGGGTACGGGCCCCGGGGGCACGGTGCCGCCCGGTGCGGAGGCGGATACGGGGGTGGATACGGAGGTGGAAACAGCAGCAGCGGCAGCGGCGTCGGCGGTGTGCACGGTGGCCGGTGGTCCCTTTCGTCACGCTCATCGTGCTCATTCCGCGTCGATCAGCGCGACACAGGGAGCCCCTGAACCCATGTCGACCTGTGAACCCATGTCGACCTTGCGGAACAGAGAATGGCGGCTCCGCCGGGGACGATCAAACCGTGCAGATCACGGCGACCTGCTTCGGCAGCCGGTACGGCAGCGAGCCGTACCACGCGCTCGACAGCGCGAAGCCGAAGGAGAGACAGATGACCCCGCCCACCGCGTCCAGCCAGAAGTGGTTGGCGGTGGCGACGATCACCAGCAGCGTGGCCGAGGGGTAGAGCAGCCCCAGCACCTTCACCCACACCGGACGGGCCAGTGTGGCGATGGTGAGACCGCACCACAGCGACCAGCCGATGTGCATCGAGGGCATCGCCGCGTACTGGTTCGACATATCGGCGAGGTTTCCCGAGGCCATCGAGCCCCAGGTGTTGTGCACCACCACGGTGTCGATGAAGTGGCCGCCGCTCATCAGCCGGGGCGGGGCCAGCGGAAAGAAGTAGTAGCCGAGCAGGGCCACGCCCGTGGTCGCGAAGAGCGCCAGCCGGGTGGCGGCGTAACGGCCCGGATGCCAGTGGTAGAGCCACACCAGCACACCGAGCGTCACGATGAAGTGGAGCGTGGCGTAGTAGTAGTTCATGCCCACGATCAGCCAGCTGACCGAGTCGAGCGCGTGGTTGACACCCCGCTCGAAGGCCATGCCCAGCCGGTGCTCCCACTCCCAGATCCAGCTCGCGTTGCGCAGCGCCTCGGGCCGCTGCTCCGGGACGGCGTTGCGGATCAGCGAATAGGTCCAGTAACTGACGGCGATGAGGACGATCTCGAACCAGAGCCGGGGCCTTCTGGGCGTACGCAACCGGTCCATCAGGGTGTGGCCCGGCGCCCGCGCCGCATCGGTGTCGGCGATGGGTGCCGGGGTGGCCGTCCGGCCTTCCGTGGTCCTGATCGTCGCTCCACCCATAGGGCAACAGTCTGCCAGACGAGCTCCACCCGCAGATCATCCACGGCATCGGGTCTTCGTTGCTTATGTCCTGGTCCGGGGGGTCATCAAAGGGACGTATGCCCCTATACGTCCACTGAGTCGAACCACTGGACGGAGACCCCGGGCAGGGCCCTCGGACGGGGCCGCCGGACAGGGGCTGCGGGGTGCCCGGCGCATCTTTCCCCTCCCCGCCCCTTCCCGAAACCGGGGCTCCGCCCCAGACCCCGACTTGGGGCTCTGCCCCTGGACCCCGGGGGCCGGGATCCCTTGCCCCCTGGACCCGGGGGTCTGGGGCGGAGCCCCACCTTCCAGCCCCCCGGCGTTTGGCCTTCCAGCCCCTCCAGGGGGCACCTCCCAGCGGTAGCTGGGGGAGATTGAGGAGCGGGGTCTGGGGCGGAGCCCCAGTTGTGGGAAGGGGCGGGGAGGGGATCAGCCCGCCGCAGGCGTCACGGCCCCCGGACGGAGCCTCAGCCGCCCCCGGACGCCCCCTGGGCCGCGCCCCCGGCCGCCCGCCCCCGCGACTCCACGCCGTGGGCCGACGTGGTGGAGCCGCGCACCACCAGTTCGGGTAGGAAGACGAACTCGCTGGGCGGGGCCGGAGTGCCGCCGATCTCCTCCAGTAGCGCCCGCACCGCCGCCTGCCCCATCGACTGCACCGGTTTGCGGATGGTGGTCAGCGGCGGATCGGTGAAGGCGATCAGCGGGGAGTCGTCGAAGCCGACGACCGAGACGTTCTGAGGGACCGCCAGGCCCTGCTGCCGGGCCGCCCGGATGGCACCCAGCGCCATCATGTCGCTCGCGCACACCACCGCCGTACAGCCCCGCTCGATCAGCGCGGTCGCCGCCGCCTGGCCGCCCTCCAGGGTGTACAGCGAATGCTGGATCAGCTCCTCGGACTCCGCCGCGGAGAGCCCCAGCCGGTCCCGCATCGCCTGCTGGAAGCCTTCGATCTTGCGCAGTACGGGAACGAACCGCTTCGGCCCGAGCGCGAGACCGATCCGGGTGTGCCCGAGCGAGACCAGATGGGTGACCGCCAGCCCCATCGCCGCCCGGTCGTCCGGGGAGATGAACGGCGCCCGCACCTTTGGCGAGAAGCCGTCCACCAGTACGAACGGAACACCCTGGCCGCGCAGCTGGTCATAGCGCTGCATATCGGCCGAGGTGTCCGCGTGCAGCCCGGAGACGAAGATGATCCCCGCCACCCCCCGGTCCACCAGCATCTCGGTCAGCTCGTCCTCGGTCGAGCCGCCGGGGGTCTGGGTGGCCAGCACCGGGGTGTAGCCCTGCCGGGTGAGCGCCTGCCCGATGACCTGGGCGAGCGCGGGGAAGATCGGGTTCTCCAGCTCGGGAGTGATCAGTCCCACCAGCCCGGCGCTGCGCTGTCGCAGCCGCACCGGCCGCTCATAGCCGAGGACGTCCAGAGCGGCGAGGACGGACTCGCGGGTGGCCGCGGCCACCCCCGGCCTGCCGTTGAGGACGCGGCTGACGGTGGCTTCGCTGACCCCCGCCTGGGCTGCGATGTCAGCAAGCCGTGCGGTCATGGAGTGGGACTGTACCGGTCGCGTGTCAGATTGCCCACCACGCGCATGAATCAGGCGGAATGCACACGGTTCCGGCCTCGTACGTCAGCGGCGCGGACGACAGCAGCGCACGCCCCGGCACCGGCAGTTCGATCTCCTCCCCGAGCGTGTTGAGCGTGCACACAAAGCCCGGCCGGGACAGCGCGAGCACCCCCGCCGGGGCCTGGAGCCAGCTCATCGCGCCGTCCCCCAGCCCCGGCAGCTCACGGCGCAGCGCGAGCGCGCCGCGGTAGAGCTCCAGCGTGGAGTCGGGGTCGCCGGTCTGCGCCTCGACGGACAGCCCGGACCAGGTGTCCGGCTGGGGCAGCCAGCTGCCGCCGGGGCCGAAGCCATGGCTTTTGCCGGAGCGGGTCCAGGGCAGGGGCACCCGGCAGCCGTCGCGGAAGCCGTCCTGACCGCCCTGGCCGTCCTGCCCGTCGGGGGAGGTGCGGAAGAAGGCGGGGTCCTGGCGCAGCTCGTCCGGCAGATCGGTCACCTCGGGAAGGCCCAGCTCCTCGCCCTGGTAGAGATAGGACGAGCCGGGCAGTGCCAGGGTGAGCAGGGCGGCGGCGCGGGCGCGGGCGAGCCCCCGCTCCGGGGAGCCGTCGGCGTAGCGGGTGGGGTGCCGGACCACATCGTGGTTGGAGAGCACCCAGGTGGTGGGGGCGCCGACGGAGCCGGTCGCGGCGAGCGACTCGTCGATCACCTGACGCATCGCGACCGCGTCCCACGGGCACTTCAGGAACTGGAAGTTGAACGCCTGGTGCAGTTCGTCGGGGCGTACGTAGAGGGCCAGCCGCTCGGCGGTGGGCGCCCATGCCTCGGCGACGCCGATCCGGTCACCGGGGTAGGAGTCCAGCAGCCGGCGCCAGGAGCGGTGGATCTCGTGCACCCCGTCCTGGTCGAAGAACGGCAGCACCTGGGAGCCGATCAGCTTGGCCTGTTCGGTGTGGCCGATGTCGGGCAGCCCTGCGGCCTTGACCATGCCGTGGGCGACATCGATACGGAAGCCGTCCACGCCCAGATCCAGCCAGAAGCGCAGCACCGAGTCGAACTCGGCGCGGACCTCGGCGGAGTCCCAGTCGAGGTCGGGCTGCTGGGGGGCGAAGAGGTGCAGATACCACTCACCGGGGGTGCCGTCCGGATCGGTGGTGCGGGTCCAGGCGGGGCCGCCGAAGACCGACTCCCAGTCGTTCGGCGGCAGTTCGCCGTGCGCGCCGCGGCCGGGGCGGAAGTGGTACCGGGCGCGGGCCGCGCCTCCTGGCCGGTCGGCGAGCGCCTCGCGGAACCACGGGTGCTGGTCCGAGCTGTGGTTCGGGACGACGTCCACGATCACCTTCAGCCCCAGCTCATGGGCGGTGCGCACCAGATCGTCGGCGTCGCCGAGGGAGCCGAAGAGCGGATCCACGGCGCGGTAGTCCGCCACGTCGTAGCCGCCGTCGGCCTGCGGGGAGGCGTAGAAGGGGGTCAGCCAGACGGCGTCCACGCCCAGCCCGGCGAGGTGCGGCAGCCGCTCCCGCACCCCGCGCAGATCGCCGATCCCGTCGCCGTCGCTGTCGGCGAAGGACCGCACATACACCTGGTAGATGACGGCGTCGCGCCACCATCCGGGGCTCTCGGACGATCGCGCCGGCTCGGTGGCAAGAGAGGTCGTGAGCTCCTGGGTCATGGCGCGAACGTAACAGCTCTGCAATGCCTTGCGGAAGAGCTTGCAGGGCGCGCTGATGGACTCCGGGGGTGCTCCGGTCGTGCTACGGGCGCATGTCAAGCGCCCGCACGGGAGCGGAGCGGCCACCGCGGGGACACGCGGACGTAACGATGCCGGGCGGCTTGCAGAAATTTGCCGCAAGCTCTTTCGGCGCGCTTGCGGCCCTGTTACGTTCCTCCGCAACCCGGGGCCGCGACGGAGCGGCCGGCTTTGGAGGAGTTCACATGCGACGTGGCATAGCGGCCACCGCACTCGTCGCGGCCATGGCGCTCGCGGCGACCGCGTGCGGCGGTGACGACGGCGGCAGCGGCGACAAGAAGTCCGGCGGCCATCTCTCCGGCACCGTGACGTACTGGGACACGTCGAACGACGCGGAGAAGGGCACGTACAAGGAGCTCGCCCTGGGCTTCGAGAAGAAGCACCCCGACGTCAAGGTCGACTACGTCAATGTGCCCTTCGGTGACGCGCTGGCCAAGTTCAAGAACGCCGCGGGTTCCGGCGGCTCCGGCGCGCCCGATGTGCTGCGCACCGAGGTGGCCTGGACCCAGGACCTCGCCAACATCGGCTATCTCGCCCCACTGGACGGCACCCCCGCCCTCGCCGACCAGTCCGACTATCTGCCCAAGGCCCTCGCCGGCGCCAAGTTCAAGGGCAAGACCTACGCCGTACCGCAGGTCATCGACACCCTCGGCCTCTTCTACAACAAGAAGATGCTGAAGGACGCCGGGGTCGAGCCGCCCAAGGACTGGACCGAGCTCAAGGCCGCCGCCAAGAAGATCAAGGAGAAGACCGGCAAGACCGGTCTGTATCTGCGCGGCGACGACGCCTACTGGTATCTGCCCTTCATCTACGGCGAGGGCGGCGACCTCCTCGACACCGGCGCCAAGAAGGTCACCATCGACGACGAGCCCGGTATCAAGGCGTTCGCGGCCGCCCGTGACCTGGTCACGTCCAAGGCGGCGGAGACCGACGCCACCGACGGCTGGGACAACATGCAGAACGCCATCAAGAACGGCGACGTCGCGATGACGATCAACGGGCCGTGGGCGATCGAGGACACCCTGGCCGGCAAGGCGTTCAAGGACAAGTCCAACCTCGGGGTGGTCCCCGTCCCGGCCGGCAGCAAGGGCCAGGGCGCCCCGCAGGGCGGCCAGAACCTCACCGTCTACGCCGGATCGAAGAACCTGGACGCCTCCTACGCCTTCGCCCAGTACATGAGCTCGGCCGAGGTCCAGGCCAAGACCACCGAGAAGCTCTCCCTGCTGCCCACCCGCACCTCCGTCTACTCCGACAAGGCGGTCGCGGCGAACGCCAATGTGAAGTTCTTCAAGGCCGCGGTCGACAAGGCCGTCGAACGCCCCTGGATCCCCGAGGGCAACAGCCTCTTCCAGGCGATCCTGGTGCAGTTCCCGGGCGTTCTCACCGGCAAGACCTCACCCGAGAAGGCCGCGAAGTCGGCCGGTGACGCGTACCGCAAGCTCCTCAAGGGCGACTGGAAGTAGGGCCGGCGACGATGGCTGTCGACACCAGCCGGCCGATGGACCCGGCCGCGGGCGCGAAGGGCGCCCGCGGCCGGGTCCGCAAGGCCGGCACCCCACCGCCGCGCCGCATCCGCGACGCGCTGGCCCGCCACTGGTACGCCTGGGCCATGGTCGCGCCCGTCGTGATCGTCATCGGGCTGATCATCGGCTATCCGCTGGTCCGCGGCGTCTATCTGTCGCTGACCGACGCCAACGAGGCCAACGTCGAGCGCACCATCGGGATCAACCACATCCCCGCCACCTACAAGACGGTCGGCCTCGACAACTTCCGGGCCATCCTGGACGACCAGGTCTTCTGGGACCGGCTGAGCTGGACCGTCACCTGGACCGTCAGCTGTGTCGCGCTCACCTTCGCGATCGGCCTGGGCCTGGCCGTGCTGCTCAACCGGCGGTTCGCCGGGCGCACCCTCTACCGGTCGCTGCTGATCCTGCCCTGGGCCGTTCCCGCGTTCGTCTCCGTCTTCGCCTGGCGGCTGCTCTACAACGAGAAGAACGGCATCCTCAACAAGGTGCTGCACGGCGGCGGGATCGACGCGGTGCCCTGGCTCAACGACCCCACCATGGCCAAGGTCTCCGTGATCGCCGTGAACATCTGGCTCGGGGTGCCGTTCATGCTGGTCGCGCTGCTCGGCGGATTGCAGTCCATCCCCGGTGAGCTGTACGAGGCCGCCGAGATGGACGGGGCGAGCCCCTGGCAGCGGTTCCGCCATATCACCCTGCCCGGGCTGCGCTCGGTCAGCTCCACCGTGATCCTGCTGTCGACCATCTGGACGTTCAACATGTTCCCGGTGATCTTCCTGCTGACCCGCGGCGGACCCGGCGACTCCACCGAGATCCTGGTGACGTACGCCTACCGGCTGTCCTTCGTCAACAGCCCGCGCGACTTCGCCGGCGCCTCGGCCTGGGGTGTGCTGATCCTGCTCATCCTCATGCTCTTCGCGGTGGTCTACCGCCGTTCGCTCCGCAAGCAGGGAGAGGTGTGGTAGCCATGCGCGACCAACGACGCGGCCCGCTCGCCTCCGTCGGGCTGCACACCACGCTCATCATCGCCTCCGCCGTGGCGGTCTTCCCGCCGCTGTGGCTGGTGGTGACCTCGTTCAAACCCAAGAGCGAGGCGTTCAGCACCGATGTGGTCAAGGACCCGACGCTGCGGAACTACCAACACGTCCTGGGCGACACCGAGTTCCTGAGCTGGTTCGGCAACTCGCTGTTCATCGTGGTCATCACCACGATCCTGGGCGTCTTCGTCGCGGCCACCACCGGCTACGCCGTCAGCCGCTTCCGCTTCCCCGGGATGCGCCCGCTGATGTGGCTGCTGCTGATCACCCAGATGTTCCCGGTGGCCATCCTCATCGTGCCGCTGTACAACATCATGTCGACGCTGGGCTGGCTCAACCAGCCGATCTCGCTCATCGTCACCTACCTCACCGTGGCCGTGCCGTTCTGCGCCTGGATGATGAAGGGCTTCTTCGACACCATCCCGGTGGAGATCGACGAATCCGGCCGGGTCGACGGCCTCAACCCGTTCGGGACCTTCTGGCGGCTGGTGGTCCCGCTGGCCAAACCGGGGCTCGCGGTGACCGCGTTCTACACCTTCATCACCGCCTGGGCCGAGGTCGCCTACGCCTCCGCCTTCATGACGGGGGAGGAGAACCTCACGCTCGCCGCGGGGCTCCAGACCTTCGTCAACCAGTACACCTCCGACTGGGGCTCGATGACCGCCGCCGCCGTCATGATCGCGATCCCGGCGGCGCTGGTGTTCTCCTGGGCCCAGCGCCATCTCGTCGCGGGGCTCACGGCCGGAGCGACCAAGTCGTGACGAGTCCGCCGGCGGCGGGCCCGCCCGGGGCGGGCCCAGCGGCCTCGAGCGCATCCGCGGCCCGCCCTCCGGCGCCGAGCCCTCCGGCGCCGAGCCCTCCGGCGCCGAGCCCTCCGGGGGCGGGCCTGTCGGCGCCGCCGCGGCTCGCCGACATCGCCGCACAGGCCGAGGTCAGCGAGGCCACCGTCAGCCGGGTGCTCAACGGCAAGGCGGGGGTGGCGGCCACCACCCGGCAGCGGGTGCTCGCCGCCCTCAGCGTTCTCGGGGTACTCGGCTACGAGCGGCCGGTGCGGCTGCGGCGGCGCAGCGCCGGGTTGGTCGGCCTGGTGATCCCGGAGCTGACCAATCCGGTCTTCCCCGCCTTCGCGCAGATCATCGAGCAGGTGCTCGCCGGACATGGCTACACCCCGATCCTGTGCACCCAGATGCCCGGCGGCGCCACCGAGGACGAGTTGGTGGAGCAGTTGGAGGAGCGCGATGTGGCGGGCATCGTCTTCATGTCCGGACTGCACGCCGACACCACGGCCGACCCCGCCCGCTATGCCCGACTGGCCGGCCGCAAGGTGCCGTTCGTGCTGATCAACGGCTACAACGAGCACATCCAGGCCACGTTCGTCTCCCCCGACGACCGGGCGGCGGCGCGGATGGCCGTACGCCATCTGTCCGCCCTCGGCCACCACCGGATCGGCCTCGCGGTGGGGCCCGCCCGCTATGTCCCCGCGCGGCGCAAGGTCGAGGGATTCCTCGCGGCGAGCGCCGAGCTGCTGGACCGATCGCCGGACGAGGCGCGGGAGTTGGTGCGCCATACGCTCTTCAGCGTGGAGGGCGGTCAGGTGGCGGCGGCCACGCTGCTGGACCAGGGCTGTACCGGCATCGTGTGCGGCAGCGATCTGATGGCGCTCGGGGTGATCCGGGAGGCATCCCGCCGGGGGCTGCGGGTGCCGCACGATGTGTCGGTGGTCGGTTTCGACGACTCCCCGCTGATCGCCTTCACCGATCCACCGCTGACCACCGTGCGCCAGCCGGTGCAGTCGATGGCCACGGCGGCGGTGGGGGCGCTGCTGGAGGAGATGGCCGGAAACCCGGTGCAGCAGACGGAGTTCGTCTTCCAGCCGGACCTCGTCGTACGCGGTTCGACGGCCAGGCCGCGCTAAGCGGATCGGCGGAAGTCGGCTGCGGTTCGGTGGCGCCCCGAAGGGGCGCGGGGCTGTGTCGATGTGCGGCTCCGCCGCGTGGGCGCGACCAGCCGCGACGGCGCCGCGGACGATCGACGGCAGGTCAGGGCACTTCCAGCGGAGCGCTTAGCGGGTGCCGGACGGATCTTGACGCCCGCGACGGGCCGTTCGCCCACCGACACCCCGTGGAAAACCCGATCCGACCGGCCGGGCGCGTGGGGCCTGTTGACAGGCCCCCGGCCGGCCGGACCGGAGAACGTGGTTGAACGTAACACCGCCGCAATCCCTTGCGAAAGGTCTTGCAGCCACAAAAGCTCGCGAGTACGGTCCGGACACCGACATCGGACTGACGTCTTGCAGCAAGAACCTTCAACCCTTCAACTGGCCTTACGGGCACGGCGCGTTGCCGTACGAGGCTGAATCGGCACCCCCGAACTCCCCCCACGGAGGAACGATGGCCAGCAGCCGCATCCCCCTTGCCGCCGCGTTCGCCCTCGCGGCGAGCGCGGCGGTGCTCGTCGCCCTGCCCCAGCAGACCGCGCGGGCGACACCGCCCGGCACCAAGGACGTCACCGCGGAACTCTTCGAGTGGAAGTACGACTCCGTCGCCAAGGAGTGCACCAGCGCCCTCGGCCCCGCCGGATACGGCTTCGTCGAGGTGTCCCCGGCCACCGAGCACATCCAGGGCGGCCAGTGGTGGACCTCCTACCAGCCCGTCAGCTACAAGATCGCCGGGCGGCTCGGCGACCGCACCGCGTTCAAGAACATGATCGACACCTGTCACGCCGCGGGCGTGAAGGTGGTGGCCGACGCCGTCATCAACCACATGTCCGCCGGTTCCGGCACCGGCACCGGCGGCTCCTCGTACACCAAGTACACCTACCCCGGGATCTATCAGCCCCAGGACATGGACGACTGCACCTCACAGGTCAGCAACTACCAGGACCGCTGGAACGTACAGCACTGCGAGCTGGTGGGCCTCGCCGACCTGGACACCGGTGAGTCATACGTCAGGACCCGGCTCGCCCAGTACCTCGACGACCTGCTCTCGCTCGGCGTGGACGGCTTCCGCGTCGACGGCGCCAAGCACATCCCGGCGGACGACCTGGCCGCCATCAAGAGCCAGTTGAGCGACCCCGGCGTCTACTGGAAGCAGGAGGTCATCCACGGCGAGGGCGAGGCGGTCTCCCCGACGGAGTATCTGCGCAACGGCGATGTGCAGGAGTTCCGCTACGGCCGTGACCTCAAGCGGGTGTTCCAGAGCGAGAAGCTGGCGTATCTGAAGAACTTCGGCGAGGGCTGGGGCTATATGGCAAGCGGCCAGTCCGGTGTCTTCGTCGACAACTGGGACACCGAGCGCAACGGCTCCACCCTCACCTACAAGAACGGCGCCGACTACACCCTGGCCAATGTCTTCATGCTGGCCTGGCCCTACGGCTCCCCCGACATCCACTCCGGCTACGAGTTCAGCGACAACGACGCGGGCCCGCCGAACGGCGGCGCGGTGGGCGCCTGCTACCAGGACGGCTGGAAGTGCCAGCACAAGTGGCCCGAGATCAGCGGCATGGTCGCCCTCCGCAACACGGCCCGGGGCGCCTCGGTGACCAACTGGTGGGACAACGGCGGCAACGCCATCGGCTTCGGGCGCGGCGACAAGGCGTACGTGGCCATCAACCACGAGAGCGGCTCCCTCACCCGGACCTTCCAGACCTCGCTCCCGGCGGGCGGCTACTGCGACGTACAGAGCGGCAAGTCCGTCACGGTCGACTCCTCGGGCCAGTTCACGGCCACGCTGGGCACGAATACGGCGCTGGCCCTGCACACGGCCGCCCGCACCTGCGGGTAGGCGGCGGCCTCCACCGACGGACGGGGGGCAGGGGCTCCGCCCCTGCCCCGGGCCCTGCCCCTGCCCCTGCCCCTGCCCCGGGCCCGGGGTCTGGGCTTGGGGTCTGGGCTTGGGGCAGGGGTCGGGCTTGGCCCGGGGTTCGGCTTGGGCCGGGGTTCGGGCTTGGCCCGGGGCTCGGCTTGGGCCTGGGGTTCGGCTTGGGCCCGGGGTCGGGTTTGGGTTCGAGGTTCGGGCTTGGGCTCGGGGCCCGGGGTCCGGGGTTCCGCTTGGGCCTGGGGCCCCGCTTGGGTCTGGGCTTGGGCCTGGGGGTCGGGCTTGGCCCGGGGGGCGGCTTGGACCGGGGGTTCGGGGTCCGGGGTTCGGCTTGGGCTCGGGGTTCGGGCTTGGGCCCTTCGGGTTTGGGCTCGGGGTTCGGGCTTCTGCTTGGGCTCGGGGTCCGAGCTTGGGTCCGGGGTTCCGTCCCTGGCCTGGGCTCAGCCCGTGCCCTGTGCCCTGTGCCCGGGGCACAGGTACGGCCCCGGGCCTCGGGCTCCGGCTGCCTGGCCGTCGCCTTGGGCATGGGACACCGCACCAGGCCCCGGGACCCGCCCCTGCCCCGGCATCGAATCCCCTGCCCGGCCATCGAATCGCCCCCCGGCATCCTCCCCGCACCCCGGGCGGGGGCGGGGAGCCCACACCCACACCACAACCTCAAGGAGCCACCAGCCCCGTGAAATCCCCGAGAGCCACCCTCTTCCGTAGCGCCGCCGCGCTCGCCGCCCTGGCCCTGGGTGCGGCGGCCGTGCCCGCCGGCGCCGTGCCCGCCGTTTCGCAGAGCGCCCGCGCTGCGGCGCCCGCCGCCTCGGCGATCCCCACCGCCGAGGCGCAGTGGATCGACCGCACCACCGTCGTCTGGAAGGCCGAGCACACCGCCGGGACCGTCGAGGAGCTGAACTACGCGGACGGCGGCACCCTGCGACTGGCCCCGGCCGTCCTGACCGATGCCCAGAAGGCCGCCTACCCCCATCTGGCCGGGCATCCCGCCTACCGACTCGACCCGCGCGACCGCGACGAGGCCGCCACGGCGCTGCGCGGCCCGCTCGCCGCCGTACAGCGCGCGGCCGACGACCACGACCACGTACTGCACCGCACCGGAGTGCAGATCCCCGGCGTCCTGGACGACCTCTACGCCGACCGGGCGCGCCGGGCCCGCCTGGGCCCGGTCTTCCACGGGGGCCGCCCCACCCTCTCCGTCTGGGCGCCGACCGCCCGGTCCGTGTCGCTCGACCTCGACGGGCGCACCGTCGCCATGCGGCGGGACCCCGGCAGCGGGGTGTGGAGCGTGACCGGCGACCCCGGCTGGCGGGACAAGCCCTACCGCTACCGGGTCCGGGTGTGGGTGCCGAGCGTCGGCGAAACCGTCACCAACGAGGTCACCGACCCCTATTCGACCGCCCTGACCGCCGACTCCACCCGCAGCCTGGTCACCGACCTGGCCGACCCCCGGCTCGCCCCCGCCGGCTGGGACGCGCTGAAGAAGCCCAGGGCCGTCCCGTTGCGCGACGCCCGTATCCAGGAGCTCCAGGTCCGCGACTTCTCCATCGCGGACCGCACCAGCGCCCATCCCGGCCAGTACCTCGCCTTCACCGACCGCGACGCGGACGGGATGCGGCACCTCGCGCGGCTGGCCGAGTCCGGCACGTCCTACGTCCACCTCCTGCCCGCCTTCGACTTCGGCACCGTCCCGGAGCGGCGGTCCGACCAGGCCCGGCCCGGCTGCGATCTGGCCGCGCTGCCCGCCGACTCCGACCGGCAGCAGAAGTGCGTGGCCGAGACCGCGGCCGGGGACGGCTACAACTGGGGCTACGACCCGCTGCACTACACCGTGCCGGAGGGGAGCTACGCGAGCGATCCGGACGGCCCGGCCCGCACCCGGGAGTTCCGGCAGATGGTGCGGGGCCTGGCCCACGCCGGGCTGCGCACCGTCATGGACGTGGTCTACAACCACACCGTGGCGGCCGGGCAGGACGACAAGTCGGTGCTCGACCGGATCGTGCCCGGCTACTACCAGCGGCTGCTGGACGACGGCGGCGTGGCCACCTCCACTTGCTGCCCCGGCACCGCGCCCGAGCACGCGATGATGGGCAAGCTGGTGGTGGACTCGATCGTCACCTGGGCCAGGCAGTACAAGGTCGACGGCTTCCGCTTCGACCTCATGGGCCACCACCCCAAGGCCAACATCCTGGCCGTGCGCAAGGCCCTGGACGCCCTGACGCCCGCCAAGGACGGGGTGGACGGCAAGTCGATCATCCTCTACGGCGAGGGCTGGAACTTCGGCGAGGCGGCCGACGACGCCCGCTTCGTCCAGGCCACCCAGCGCAACATGGCCGGCACCGGCATCGCCACCTTCAGCGACCGGGCGCGGGACGCGGTGCGCGGCGGCGGGCCGTTCGACGAGGACCCCCGTGTCCAGGGCTTCGCCTCCGGGCTCTTCACCGACCCCAACGGGTCACCCGCCAACGGCACCCCGGACGAGCAGCGGGCCCGGCTGCTGCACGCCCAGGACCTGATCAAGGTCGGGCTCTCCGGCAACCTCGCCGACTACGCCTTCACCGACACCGGCGGACGCCGGGTCAAGGGCGCCGAGGTGGACTACAACGGCGCCCCGGCCGGCTATGCCGCCGCCCCCGGCGACGCGCTCGCCTACACCGACGCCCATGACAACGAGACCCTCTACGACGCGCTCGCCTACAAGCTCCCCGAGCGGACACCGGCCGCCGGCCGCGCCCGGGCGCAGGTGGTGGCCCTGGCCACCGCCACCCTCTCCCAGGGCCCGGCGCTCAGTCAGGCCGGCACCGATCTGCTGCGCTCGAAGTCGCTGGACCGCAACTCCTTCGACAGCGGCGACTGGTTCAACGCCATTCACTGGGATTGCGCATCCGGCAACGGCTTCGGCCGGGGACTGCCCCCGGCGGCGGACAACGAGCCCAAATGGCCCTACGCCAAGCCCCTGTTGACCAACCCGGCGGTACGCCCCGGCTGCCCCGAGATCACGGGCGCCTCTGCGGCCTACCGGGATCTGCTGCGGATCCGCACCACCGAGAAGGCGTTCAGCCAGACCACGGCGGAGGGGGTGCAGCAGGCGCTGTCCTTCCCGCTGTCCGGGACCGAGGAGACACCGGGCGTCATCACCATGCGGCTCGGCTGGCTCGTCGTGGTCTTCAACGCCACCCCGTCCCGGCAGTCACAGACCGTCCCCGCTCTGGCCGGAACCCCGTACAGCCTCCACCCGGCCCAGGCACACGGCGCCGACACCACGGTGAAGAGCTCCACTTACGAACGCACGACCGGCACCTTCACCGTCCCCGGCCGCACGGTGGCCGTCTACACGGCCGGGGCCGCCGGGCGCTGAGCAGTCGGGCGGAGGCCGGTCGTGCCCGAAGGGGCGCGGGGCTGTGTCGATGTGCGGCTCCGCCGCGTGGGCGCGACCGGCCACGACGGCGCCGCAGACGCTCGACAGCAGGTCGGGGCAGCCCGGTGGACCGCTTGCAGGGTGTCCGGCGGCTCTTCCCCTCCCCGCCCCTTCCCGAAACTGGGGCTCCGCCCCAGACCCCGCGTCCAGGGGCGGAGCCCCTGGTGACGGGAGGGGAAGCCCCGCCGGTCCCGCCGCCCCAGCGTGTTAGGGGGTGTTTCGGGACTTGGCCTGGACCCCGGGGTCCAGGGGCGGAGCCCTGCCGCGCGGCGGAGCCGCATGTCGATGCTGTGGGAAGGGGCGGGGAGGGGAAAGTCTCGTCGGCCCTGCCGTCCCGGCCGCTGGCCCCAGCCGCCGGGGCCCGTTGTCTTGGCGTGTCAGCGTGTGTCGGCCGCTGGCCCTGTTGGTCAGGTCCTGCCGTTCTGGCGTGCCGGCGTGCTGGGGGTGTCCGGGGCCCGGCCTCGGACCTCGGGGTTCAGGGGCGGAGCCCCTGGTATCGGGAAGGGGCGGGGAGGGGAAAAACCCACCCGGCACCCCCTAGCGCAGGGGGCCCAGCCGATCGCCGTTCACCAGCCGGGCCCTGAGGTCGGCGCGAGCGCCCGCCTTGGCGGGCAGGGTCAGGCCGCGCCCGTAGGAGCGGCCCCGGACCCCACCCGTGGCGACGATCCCGGTGACCTGGCGGCTTCCGGCGGCCAGTAGGTACCAGTGGCCGGATCGCGCCTTCCACAGCACCCCCGCCAGCACCCGCGGCTCGCGCGGACCGCAGGCGGGGGAGTTGTCGGCGCCGGCGGCGACCGCGCCCGACGCGCCCCGGCGGGTGTCCCACGGCTGGAACTGGGCGAGCACCTTGCTGCCCGTGCCCCGCCAGGTGTCGGCCCGGGTGCACAGCCACGCCGCGTGGCCGCCCGCCTCCGGCAGGGCCTGGGCGGCGAACCGCCAGGCGTTGACCGAGCGCACCCCGCGCGTCCGCATCATCGCCAGCCGGCACCCGGTCCTGGCCCAGCTCGCACGGGCCGCCCGCCCCGCCACATCGCGCACACCGGCGCCGGGGGCGCCGTAGGTGAGCCGGGCCGGGGCCAGTTCGCCCAGGTCGGCCACGAGCCGTGAGCCGAACTGAAGCGCGGGCCAGCCACGGCAGGGCCGCAGCCGCGGAACGGTGCGCACCGGGTCGGTCACCCCGTCCCCGGAGCGGTGCAGCGGACGCGGCGCCACACCCGGGCGCAGCAGATCCCGCACCCAGGCGTGGCGCACCCAAGGGGCGGTCAGATAGCGGACGTTGCCGTCGGTGCGGCTGAGGACCAGCGCGGTCGAGGTGGCCGCGTCGGCGGAGTCCAGCCGGGCGAAGTCCAGCGCGACCGCGCCGCCCTCGCCCGTCTCCGCGTACCGCGCCACCCGCAGCCCGTCGTACAGCAGCACCACCGACGCCTGGTCCACTTCGCCCGCGAACAGCAGCTGCGGCGGGCCCGAAGGCGGCCCGGACTGTGTGCCCAGGGTGGCCGACACCCGCACCGAACGGCCCGGCCGCGCCCAGACGGCCAGCGCGCGGCGCAGCAGCTCGGTGTCCCGGACGCGGTCGCCGCGCGCGGGCCAGGAGGAGAAGTCGGCGCGGGAGGCGGTGCGCCAGGCGTCGGGCGTGGCCCGCGTCAACCGGTCGGGATCCAGGGCCCGTTCGGAGGACGGATTGCGGGCGTACGAGGGCGCGGCGGCGCTGGTCGGCCCCCAGCCCTCGCCCGGCATCCCGAGCAGCGTCCCGCACACCACCAGCGCCACCACGGCCACCAGCACCGCCCGCAGATGCTGACGGCGGCGCATCAGATCGGTGGGCCGCGCCTGGAGCGAACACGGGTCGAACTCGGCGGACTCCAGCAGCGATCCGTCCCGGCTGCCCGCCGGATCGGGCACCGACTCCGCCTCCTCCAGCGCGGCCCGCGCGTCGGTGACCCCCGCCGTGCGCAGCAGGGTGCGCGTCTCATGCTCGCCGAGCTGCTCCAGCTCCAGCAGGACGTACGCGGCGCGGCCGGGTCCGGACAGCTCCGACAGCGCCTTCTCCAGGGCGAGTTCATCGGCCCCGCCGGAGCGCGGGAACAGCCGCAGCCCGAACACCTGCGGCAGCGCCGGGGGCCGCTGCCACCAGCGTCGCGGCCGGGCGGCGCGCAGCGCCAGCCGCAGCACCCGCAGCCGCACATAGGCGTAGCCGGAGTCGGCGGCCGGGCCCTTCGTCCCGCGCTGCCAGGGCAGTTCGACCTCGGGGTGCTGGTCCGGGCCGGTGCCGTAACCCCGGTTGCGGGGCAGCGCGCGCTGGGCGAGGGCATGCGCCGCGAGCACCCGGCGGGTGCGGCCGATGCCCGGCGGCAGGATGAGATACGCGAGCCGCACCAGCCGCGGGTAGTGCTCGACGAGGGCGGCCTCGGCCTGCTCGACGTCGATCAGGCCGGTGGTTTCGTCGTCGGGGGCGACTGTCGCCTGGTGCTGGTCCACGTGTCGTGAACGAGTGGTGGGCGGGGTTGGTCACCTACGGGGCGTCCGGCGGGCCTTGACGCCTGCGGCGGGCTGCTCCCCTCCCCGCCCCTTCCCACAACTGGGGCTCTGCCCCAGACCCCGGGGCTCCGCCCCAGGCCCCGCTCCGGGGCTCTGCCCTAGGCCCCGCTCCGGGGCTCTGCCTCAGGCCCCGCTCCGGGGCTCCGCCCTAGGCCCCGCTCCGGGGCTCTGCCCTAGGCCCCGCTCCGGGGCTCCGCCCTAGGCCCCGCTCCGGGGCTCTGCCTCAGGCCCCGCTCCGGGGCTCCGCCCCAGTCCCCGGGGGGCCATGGGCGCAGGCCCTGCCCCGCGGTGGAGCCCCCGCCCCCCGGCGGAGCCGCATGTCGACGCTTTGACCCCGGGCATCGTCGAGCCGGCCGGCGTCGCCGTGAACACCCGCACTGGCAGGCTGATCGCGGGCGGCGCGCCGGTGCGAGGGAAGGCCGGGCGGGCGCCCGCGCGCGTCCAGCCCCTCCGGCGATTGAGGAGCGGGGGCTGGGGCGGAGCCCCAGTTGTGGGAAGGGGCGGGGAGGGGAGCAGCCCGCCGCAGGCGTACGCCTACCGCCGGATACCCCCTGCGCCCCCTGAGCCGCCGGACACCCCCTGCGCCCCCTGAGCCGCCGGACACCCCCTGCGCCCACTGAGCCGCCGGCCCCCCTGCGCCCCACCCCGCCCCCGACGCCAACCCGCTACGGCGTACCGGTCTTCCAGCCGCTGAACTCGACCGTCCCCCGGGCCCCCGTGCCGCCGTTCGCCGCGCTCATGAAGATCCCGGCGTCCTGGGACGCCGCCGCGCCCGGCGCCGTCACGGTGGCCACCTTCCGCCAGGTCGCGCCGTCGTCGGTGGACAGCTCGCCGGTGTAGGAGGTGGCGGCGGTGCGGGTCAGCCGCAGCAGCACGGGCGCCTTGACACCGGTGATCCGCTGGTAGGTGTCCAGCGTGCCGTCACCGCCCGAGTCGTACGACAGGACGACACCGTTGGCCGGGGTCACGGAGAGGTTCACGAAGCCGGGGGAGCCCGCCGTGGCGAGGTCGTCGCGGACGATGATCCCGGCCCGCGCCCACGGCCCGGTGGCCGCCTGGGCGTCCACCTTCACGGTCATGGCCGTGCCCACCGTAAGGACGCCATCGCGGTAGACGGAGCCGAATTCGGCGGTGCCCTTCCACAGGTCCTGGCCCGCGCCGTCGATCGCGAACCGCTCGTCCAGCTGCCCGAAGACCGCACCGCTGTTGGTGACCGTCCGCATCCCCTCCGGCAGCGGTCCGGCGATCCACAGCGTCCCGGTGCGCACCGCCCGCACCCGGTCCTCGCCCCGTGGCCCGTAGCTGACGCCCAGCTCGTACGGCAGCGGCTTCAGGGGGTGCTCCAGGGGGTCGCCGGGCGCGGTCGCGCGCCAGCGGACCTCGCCCGTGCCGCCCGCCGGGACGCCGGGCAGCCGGGTCGGCCCGTCCGGGGCCGGGTCAAGACCGGTCACGGCGAGGTCGAAGTCGACGCGGCCGGTGGGGCGCAGCCCGTTGACGTTGCGCAGCGCGGCGGTGAGGGACGCGGAGCCGCCGGGCGGCATGGTGGCGGGCTCGGCGGTGACGGTCAGCGTGCCCTGGTACGGGGCCCTGGCCAGCGCCTCGTACACCCGCTGGGCGGTGCGGTGGGCGTCCGCCGTCGGCCGCACCGGATAGCTCTTGCGCTCCCGTGTCCACGGCTCCTCGACGGCGTACCAGTCGAAGGAGCGCGGCGCCCGGTCCTCCGCCAGCGCGTCCTCCAACTCGTCCAGATAGGACTGCCACTGGGGGAGGTGGAAGTCGGCGATGAGGCCGCTCCAGTCGCGGTTGGCGTAGTTGGCCAGCTTGCCGCCGTCCGCCGTGGCGCGGTCCGCCCAGGTGGTGACGAGGGTGCGCGCGGCCCGCTCCAACTGGGCCGACTCCTGCTCGCCGGACGCCATCCGCTTGGCGTCCTCGAGCCACGGGCCCAGCAGGAACCGCCGGTGGGCGCCGGTCATGTCGTCGCTGAGCCGCATCAGCTTGAGCCACAGCCGGGACAGCGTCCGGAAGGCGTCGCGGTCCTTGCGTTCGTAGGCGTCCTGGAGCTGCGGGATCAGCTGCCAGGAGCGGTTGGCGAGCGCCTGCCGCGCGATATCGGTGAGGTCGTGGCGGTAGGCGTCGCTGTCGCGCAGCCCGGCGCGCACGCCCAGCAGCGCCGCGAAGGCCGCGTCGAAGCCGGCCGGGTCGAAGGCGGGGGTGTGGGTCGCGTAGTTGGTGCCCGAACGCGCGGTCAGGGAGGGGCGGGAGGCGAAGACCGAGTCATGCGGGCGGCCGTCCTTGCTGCTGATCTCGTACGCGGTGTCGCGCAGCGCGGCGAACGCCTCCCGGGCCCCGGTGTCCCGTCCGCCGTAGCGCACATCGGCGTAGGAGCGGAACCACTCGGCCCGGTCCACCGCTTCCTCGCGCCACGCCAACTCGCTGAACAGCTCGAACGCGGCCGGGTCCCGCTCGACCGCCTCCGGCATATAGGCCGTGCCGACCAGCTTGCTGCCGGGTTTGTCGCGCCAGACCGTGAACCGCCGGGCCCACATATGGGTCTTGGCGCCGATGGTGGTGCGGCCGCCGAAGTTGGGGATGGTGCCGAACGCGTACGGCACCGAACCCCAGTCCTTCTCCCGGTCGGTGACGGTGTCCAGATCCGAGAGGCCGTCCACGATGAGCATCCGGTCGTGGTCCACGGCGTTCAGCAGATCGCGGCGGGGGTTCTCCTGCCAGCCGAGGATCACCCAGGTGGCGCCGGGGCGGGCGGTCCGGAGCGAGGTCTCCACGGCGCGGGCGGCTTCCGGCACGGGGACGTCGCCGGGGTTGCCGCCCTCGTGCAGCAGATCCATCTTGAACAGCTCGGCCTCGCCGAAGAGTTCGCGCTGGTGGCGGTAGAAGGCGGCGGCCACCTCGCGGAACACCTCGGTGCGGGGATCGAGCCAGTCGGGCCGCCTGAGCCCGTTCCAGTCGCCCTGCGGAACCGTACGGGCCCCCGGGTTGCGGTCGGCGAAACCGTCCGGAACGGTGCCGAAGTAGCCGGGGAACACCGGCCGCATGCCCAGCTCCCGCAGCCGGCCGGCGATCCGCCGCCCCAGCTCCGTGCGCTTGGCCAGCAGTGCGGTGGACACCGGGCCGCCGTATCCGCTCATGTTCTGGAGCAGCCACCACGGCTGGTGGGAGGGGGCGGGGAGCCAGGCGCGCGCCTCGGCCTCCGTATAGCCGAAGTCCTGGAGCAGCCGGTGGTAGACGGCCTCCTGACCGGCGGTGACCAGCAGTTCGTTGCAGCCGTGCAGGGCCGCGACATCGATCAGATGCTCCCAGCGGTCCCAGTCGGCGAACGGCGCGGTGTAGCCGTCATGGGTGTCGTTGAACGCGAAGCGGTGCGGCAGCGCGGTCGAGTGTGTGACGCGCCGGGCGGGCGCGGGCAGCCTCTTCGGCAGGTTCAGCTGGTCGCCGGACCAGGTGAGCTGTGCGTGGCAGGTGTACTTGAGGTACCAGTGGACCCCGGTGAGCAGCACCGCCGGGCTGGTGCCGGAGACCGTCGGCCGCCCCGTGGACCCGCCGATCTCGAACCGCTCCCGCTCGCCCCGCCGCTCCAGCGCCTCCAGCCGGAACTGATCCGCGTGCTCCGGCAGCAGCCGCCGCAGGGCGGCGCGGGCGGGAGCGGTGTCGAAGACGGTCACGGCGACATCCTGTGCGTCATGCGGCTCGTCGGCCATCACCGGTAACCGGCTCCCCAGCGTGGCCCCGGCCCCCAGTGCTCCGGCTGTTCCGATCAGCGTGCGTCTGCTCAGGTCGCTCATGCGCCCCCCAACGGACAACGGCCAATGCCTCGTATGGAAAAGGCACTTAACCAGCGTTACCGGGTGGGAGCAATGGGGCGCACGGGAGGTCTCGGCCCACCTCCCGGCCGAAGGGCTTCGCCGGATCAGCCCCGGTCGAGGTAGGCCAGCACCGCCAGCACCCGGCGGTTGTTGTCGTCCGACGGCGGCAGGCCCAGCTTGCCGAAGATATTGGAGGTGTGCTTGGCGACCGCCCGCTCGGTGACGAACAGCTGGGCCGCGATCGCCGTGTTCGACCGCCCCTCCGCCATCAGCTCCATCACCTCGAGCTCCCGTGGCGTCAGCCGCCCCATCGGCTGGTCCTGGGCGCGCCGGTCCAGCAGCTGCGAGATCACCTGCGGATCCATCGCCGTGCCCCCGGCGGCGACCCGGCGCACCGCGTCGATGAACTGATCGGCGTCGAAGACCCGGTCCTTGAGCAGATACCCGATGCCGCCGCTGCCGTCCGCGAGCAGCTCCCGTGCGTACAGCTGCTCCACGTGCTGGGACAGCACCAGCACCGGCAGCCCCGGCCGGGCCCGCCGCGCCGCCAGCGCGCACTGCAACCCCTCGTCGCTGAACGACGGCGGCAGCCGCACATCCACCACCGCCACATCCGGCTCCAGCTCCGCCAGCGCCTTGCTCAGCTCGGGCCCGCTCTCCACGGCGGCCACGACCTCGAAGTCGTACGCCTCCAGCATCCGGACCAGCCCGTCCCGCAACAGGAACAGATCCTCGGCGACCACAACACGCACGACGGCTCCAAGACTTCGTCGGGCCCCTGGGTGGGGGACGTGACCGAATCCGACGAATGTACCGCTGTGCGGTGAGCGGGAGTGCCCGACGCCTGGCCCTGCGGGTTGGGCGCCCCGCGCGGGGAACCGTTCTGCCGGATTCCGCGTAATGTCCTCTTGACGTGCTGCTGCTGGCTGGTGGCGGGCGAACGAAGGGGGAGCCGGTGCTGGGTCGGATGCGGGTGATGGTGGGCGTGGCGGTGTCGCTTTCGGCGGCGTTGGTGGCGTGCGGGCCGGAGAAGGAGAAGGAGTGGACGGGGGCGGAGCCTTCGAAGGGGTCCGCGGCCGAGGCCGCGCGGTTCGCGCCGTTGGTGCGGCTGGCCAAGGGGGAGTCACTGTTGCCGATGGACGCGACGCGGTTCATCGGGCGGTCCGCGCTGCGCTTCGACCACGAGGGCTTCTGCCGTGACGAGGGGCCGGTGGCCGATCCGATCGACCCGCGGCGGTTGGGGAGTAAGGACAATTCCTACAAGCACGCGGAGGTGCAGCCGGGGAAGTCGTCGTCCAAGCCGGTGTCCTGCCCCGGACACGGGGATAAGTGGCACACCTCGACCGAGGCCGACGGCGGTTTCTATCTCGACCCGCCGAAGGAGGTGCGGAAGGGTGAGGGCACTGACGCGCCGGTCTACTGGGAGTACCACAACCACAAGACCGACCCGAAGCGCGCGGCGTACGTCTACTGGTTCTTCTACGCCTACAACAGCCTGACCCCGGGCAACCGGCACGAGGGCGACTGGGAGCGCGTCGCGGTCCAGCTGCGCGACGGCAAGCCGGAGGCGGTGACGTTCGCGAAGCATGGCAAAGATACGTGCGGCGTGAAGTGGTCGGAACTGGATCCGCAGGACGGGCATCCGACGGTGTACTCGGCGCGTGGTTCACACGGCTCCTATCCGACTGACAAAAACCAGTGGGTGAACGGCACGCTCGATCGGCCCTCGAAGGGCGGCGCCGAGTGGCGCACTTGGGAGCACGCCCGCCCTGTCAACCGCGAGCCCTGGTGGGGGTACGCCGGGTGGTGGGGGTCGCAGCAGCATGTGAGCGGATTCAACGGGCCGATGGGCCCGCGCCCGGGGCGTCTGCTGTCGGGCATCTTCACCAACGACAGTTGCGGGGGCGGTGACAAGGCGCCGACCGATCCGCCCAAGGACCAGCCCACGAATCAGCCCACCGGCCAGCCCACCCAGCCCACCGGTCAGCCCACCGGCCAGCCCACGGACCAGGCCGCGCCCAGGACGAAGGAAGGGGCGATCCGGCGGTACGAGGAGTATCTGCACGCCGTCGGCCGGGAGGACATCAAGACGGTCTGTGAGGTGGCCGGGCCGGCGGCGAAACAGGCGGAGGATCAGGGGTTCGGTCCGTGCACGTCCACGTTCCTCGTCACGTTCCAGATGATCTCGCCCACGCAGAAGAAGGCTCTGCAAACGGCGACGGTCGACCCGCAGAAGGTCGTCGTACGAACCCCCGATAAGTTCGACATCCCGGCCGCGGCGGTCAAGGCCCCCGTCACCTTCTCCGAAAACGAGATCGGGACCAGCACCCTGGAGTACATGAAGGACGACTGGTACATCACCGACTGAGCGCGCAGCGCGCCGGGGCGTCAGCGGTGGCCCGGGACGTTGTCCACGCGGCCGCCCGGGTCGCGGACGAAGAAGCGGCGGACGCCCCACTCTCCGTCCTGGAGGGGGCGGACGATCTCCGCGCCGGCCTCGCGCATCGCCTCGTACGCCGCGTCGACGTCGTCGGTAGACCCGGGGCGGCGGAAGGGCGGCGAGCCGCCGGGCGATCAGCCGGCCCTCGGTCCGGCGCTGTTCCGGTGTGGCCTCCCTGGCGCTCTCCAGCAGCCGCCGGACGATCAGCGCCGCGTTGTGGTCGGACGTCCTCGGCCGCGACCAGATCGGCCAGCGGGCGGCACTGGGCGCCCAGTGGATCATCGCGCGGCGCCCCGCGCCGAGAGTGTGCAGGGGATCTCCATCGTCACCATGGTCGGCCCGCCGGTGGGGCTGCTGACCGCGAGGACCCCGTCGAAGGTGCCCAGGCGGCGCTCGACCCCGCTCAGCCCACCGCCCGGGGTGATCTCCGCGCCGCCGTGGCCGTCGTCGGTCACGGCGATGCGCAGCATGCCGTCCTCGTGGTGCAGGTCCAGCCACATCCGGGAGGCGCCCGCGTGCTTGGCCGCGTTGGTCAGCACCTCGCTGATCGCGAAGTAGGCGGCCGATTCGACCGGTTCCTCGGGGCGGCCCGCGAGGTCCACGTCCACCTCCACGTCCACCGCCATCCGCAGTGTCAGCGCGCGCACCGCGTCCCCCAGACCGCGCTCGGCCAGGACCGGCGGATGGATGCCACGCACCAGGTCGCGCAGCTCGGCCAGGGCCTCGGCGGAGTTGGTACGGGCCGCGGCGAGCAGCTCCTTGGCCTTGGCCGGATCCCGTTCGATCAGGGCCTCCACCGTGCCCAGGCTCATGCCCATCGCCACGAGCCGGGCCTGGGCGCCGTCGTGCAGATCGCGCTCGATGCGGCGCAGTTCGGCGGCGGAGGTGTCCACGGCGTCATGCCGGGTCTCGGTGAGCCGCCGCACCCGCTGCTCGAGCTCCATATGCGGGGTCGGGTCAAGGAAGGCGCGCGAGAGCAGGAAGTGGCCGCGCAGCAGGAGGGGCGAGACGGCCGTTCCGGCGGCGATGAAACCGGCGCCGACCGGGACGGCCAGGAGGGCGGTCCACTGCGAGTCGATGGGCAGGAACGCGTACCAGTAGGTGCCGCCCGCGTCCACGATCGGCTGCCACACCCCGGCGGCCAGGACGAACCCCTCGAGCCCGTACGGCATGAAGGCGAAGGCCAGCAGCGCGATGACGTATCCGGCCGTCATATCGATCTGAAGCCACAGCAGATCGCGCCAGGTCGCCGGGTCCTTCAGCAGAAAAGTGCACAGCTCCACCTGTCCGGTGACCCCCGAGCGCCGATCGGCCGGCAGCGGCCGGTACGGCAGCTGGATCCGTACATCGGCCCAGGTGGCAGCGAGCAGCCGGCGCTGATTGGCGTGCGCCCGCACCGCGCGGATCAGGGGAGGGGTGGTGAACACCCCCACGCCCAGCGGGATGAAGCAGATCGACACGATCGTCAGCACGGACAGGGCGATCGACACCAGCGCGAGCCACGACACGGCGAACCCCCGTACGCAGGCCGTCAGCGCTCTACGTCCCTTCATCCGGCTTCCCCTCGCAGGTCGGATCCTCAGGCCCGCACCGGCGGGCCTCATCAGTCTGGCAGCGCCCCGCCGCCCGGACACGGGGGCCCGCACACCGCCCGGGGGTGTACCTGGCACCACCTCCCCGCCTCGCCTTATGGCTCGGCGACTGGGTGGCTGCCCGGCTGGGGCCCGGACCTGCGAATTTCTAACGTCGTGGCATGACCTGTTCCGTCCGTACCTCACGGGGAGAGATGCCATGAGTGCAACGAGGAAGAGCCTGGCCGTGCGGCTGGGCGGGTGGTCCACCCGCCACCGCAAGACCGCGATCATCGGATGGCTGCTGTTCGTCGTGGTCGTCGCCGTGGTCGGCGGTATGTCGGGATCCCGGCAGATGACCAATTCCGAGAACGGTACGGGCGATTCCGCACGTGCGGAGAAGATCCTGGAGGACGCGGGCCTCCAGACCCCGGCCGGAGAGATGGTGATGCTGCGCAGCGACCGCCCGGACGGCTGGCGGGACGCGGCCCGCGACCTCTCGGGGCGGCTGGAGCGGACCGGGGAGACGGTGCGCGTCCAGCCCCCGGTGCGCTCGGAGAACGGACGGGAGGCCCTGATCAGCTTTGAGATGAAGGGCGACCCGGACACGGCCGGGAAGCGGGTGGAACCGGTCGTCGAGGCGGTGCAGAAGACCGAATCGGCCCATCCGGGGATCGTGACGTACGAGTTCGGCGACGCCACCGCCCAGCACCGGCTCGACGACATGCTGACCGACGACTTCAAGAAGGCCGAACTGACCGCCGTACCGCTGGCGCTCGGCATTCTGCTGGTGGTCTTCGGGGCGCTGGTCGCCGCGCTGCTGCCGGTGCTGCTCGCGGTGACCGCCTGCGTCGGCACCTTCGGACTGCTCGCCCTCGTCAGCCACCAGCTGCCCCTGTTCGACTCCACCAACTCGGTGATGTTCCTGGTGGGCCTGGCTGTCGGGGTCGACTACTCGCTGTTCTATCTGCGCCGGGAGCGCGATGAGCGGGCCGCGGGCCGGGACGCCGGGGCCGCGCTGCGGATCGCGGCCGCCACCAGCGGCCGGGCGGTGCTGATCTCCGGGGTCACGGTCATGCTGGCGATGTCCGGGATGTTCCTGTCCGGGCTGCTGCTGTTCCACGGCTTCGCGGTCGCCACCATCCTGGTCGTGCTGATGGCGATGCTCGGCTCGGTGACCGTGCTGCCCGCGATGCTGTCCTGGCTGGGCGACCGGGTCGACGCCGGACGGGTGCCGCTGCTGAACCGCCGCCGCAAGAAGGGCGTGCACGCCAGCGGTGGCGTCTCCGGCAGGCTGATGCGGCCCGTCCTGGCCAAGCCGAAGCTGTTCGCCGCAGTATCGGGCGCGCTGCTGCTGGTGCTGTGCGCACCCGCCCTCGGGATGAAGACCGAACAGCTCGGCCTGGAGAAGCAGTTCGGCTCGGATGCCGCCATCAGCGTGGCGTACAAGGAGATCATCGACTCCTTCCCCGGCGGGCCCGCCCCGGCCGAGGTGGTGCTGCGCTCCGACGAGGTCGACTCGCCCGGCTTCCAGGCGGCCGTGGCGGACTTCAAGAAGGGGCTCGCCGACTCCGGGCGGTTCGGCAGGACGGTCGACGTCGAGACGCACCGTACCGAGGGGGTGGCCAGGATCGAGGTGCCGCTGGCCGGCGACGGTCAGGACGCCACCTCCCGGCGCGCCCTGGACACCCTGCGGGACGATCTGGCCCCGAGGATCCTCGGGCCGGTCTCCGACCAGGTGTACGTGAGCGGTGAACTCGCCTCGAACCGCGACTTCAACGACCAGCTGAAGACCGATATCGCACCGGTCTTCCTCTTCATCGCCGCCGTGACCTTCGTACTGATGCTGCTCTGCTTCCGGTCGCTGCCGATCGCGATCGTCTCGATCCTGCTCAACCTGCTGTCGGTGGGCGCCGCGTACGGCACGATGACCGCCGTCTTCCAGCACGGCTGGGGCGCGGAGCTGCTGGGGATGGAGCCGGCCGGGGCGATCGAGTCATGGATGCCGCTGTTCGTCCTCGTCATCCTCTTCGGGCTGTCGATGGACTACCACGTCTTCGTGGTCTCGCGGATCCGGGAGGCCCATGAGCGGGGGCTGGCCACCCGCGACGCGATCCGCGAGGGCATCCGGACGACGGCGGGCTCGGTCACCGGGGCGGCCGCCATCATGGTCGCCGTGTTCGCGGTCTTCGCCCTGCTGCGGATGCAGGACATGCAGCAGATGGGCGTCGGGCTCGCGGTCGCGGTGCTGGTGGACGCCACGCTGGTGCGGATGGTGCTGCTGCCGTCGGTGATGGCACTGCTGGGGGAGCGCAACTGGTATCTGCCGCGCGCCCTGCGGTGGCTGCCGAACGTCAGCCACGGCGAGGAGCCGGTGGAGCGGCCGCGGCCGCCGCTGGTCGGGGCGGGCCGCTGAGGTCCGCGGCGTACACCTCGGCTACGCACGCGCCCGCCGTGCCGGACAGGCTCCTGGCCTGCCCGGCACGGCGGGCGTTCACCGGTTCGTGGCGTCACGGCGTCACGGCTTCATGACGTCACGGCTTCATGGCGTCATGGGTTCGCGGCGTCATGCATTCATGGCGGCGCGCGCTCGTGGGAGCGGTCAGGCGGTGGGCACGTACTTGTACCCCACCCGCCGCACCGTCACGATCGTCCCCCGGTGCTCGCGGCCCATCTTGCGGCGCAGCCGGGCCACATGGACATCGACGGTACGGCCGTCGCCGACATGGCCGTACCCCCACACCGTGGTCACCAGCTGATCGCGGCTGTGCACCCGGTGCGGATGGGCCACGAGATGGCTCAGCAGCTCGAACTCGAGATAGGTCAGGTCCAGCGGCCGCCCCGCGACCTCGGCGGTCCGCCGGTCGGGATCGATCCGGATGAGCTCGTCACCCGTGGTCGCCGGTATCCCCTCCGGGGGCGGCGCGGCCGCCTCGGGATGCTGACGGTCGGCCGGGACCAGCACCAGATAGCCGACCATCGGCGGATGGCCGGGGAGCGTGGGCACGGTGTGCGGGGGAGCGGGCAGCCAGGTGGCGCCGGGGTGCAGCAGATCGGCGACCGGCGGCACCTCGTCCGGTGCGACGGCCCGCAGCCGCTGGCGGGCCGCCGAAGCGGGCGCAGCGGACGGGGCGGACTGGGCGGATGGAGTGGCGGGAGCGGAGGCGGAGGACAGACGACGCAGATTCGTCATGGAGGTCAGCTCTTTCGCGCGAGAAGGCGTCAGTGGACGTCGTGCGCGCGGGCTGGGCGGCTGGGCGAAGAGATCAGCGGCCGAGCGAGCGGGCCCGCGCATCGGATGCGCGGCAACACTCGCGGTCGAAGTGGTGCGCCTGCCGGGATGGCCAGAACGGCTCGAGGTCATAACGACCCGTCGCGATGTCGTGGAGGCTGGCCATGGCCCTATTGAAGCAGATATCGGGCCCGGGGCGCTCGGCCGTTGAGCAGGAAGAGGCGCGACGGCAAACTATACGCCATTGGGTGCGAATCCGGCATCTACCTATAAGCCAGGGCGAGGCGCACAATAGTGGTGCGGTGTTTTTACCGCACTGCGCGGTCAGACTTGCATGGATCGAAGGAGGCGAGTCGAATGGCCGACGTCTCACGAGCGAGAGGCGATCTCACGGGCCACCCCGACGTGACCGAGATGCGGGAGCGTTACGCCCGCATGATGGACGCGAGGGACGTTGTCTTCCTCGACGGGCCGGTGCTTCTCGCCGGTCTGTACTTCGCCATCTCTCCCTGGGTGGTGCACTTCTCGGGCACCAACCCCAACCTCATGGTCAACAACCTCATCCTCGGCATCACGGTCGCCCTGCTGGGGCTCGGCCTCACCACGGCGCCGAGGAGGATGTACAGCCTGTGCTGGGCCATGTCCGCGATCGGTATATGGATGATCATCTCCCCCTGGGTGGTCGCCCGGGGCGCCGATGCCGGGGTGATCGCGAACAATGTTGTCGTGGGTGCCATCACCTGCCTGTTCGGCCTGATCGCGGCCGGCATGGTGATGCGGAAGGGCAGGGAAACCTGACCGGACGCTGAATCCCTGGACCATCTGACCATCTGGACAACGGCGAAGGCCGTCCACCGCGGGCCCCCGAGGGGCGTGCGGCGGGCGGTCTTCGCATGCTGCCTGTGTGCCTTTGTCTTCTTTTCGCGCGGGTCTTCGCGAGGCTTTTGCACGAATTTTTACGCGGGCTTTGTGCGGGCCTCTGCGTGGGCTTCTGTGCGGGCCTCTGCGCGGGCCGGGCTCAGCCGATCGGCTCGGGCAGCGGGACCACGTCGTAGGAGCATTCGATGGTCTGCCCGGTGGCCGGGTCGCCCAGCTCCACCCGCCAGCGCTCGGCGAACTGGTCCACGCCCTCGGCCATCGGGATCGTGCCGGAGATCAGCACGGTGCCGGGCACCAGGTCACCGCGTTCGCGCAGCACCTCGACCCAGTAGGACGGCGGCAGCAGCTCGGCCAGGGTGCCGCTCTGCACCTCGGTCTCCTCACCGTCGTGAGTGACCCAGGCGCGGAGCGTCAGATCGTCGAGGCGGGGCGCCACATCGGACAGCCGCCAGGCGCGGGTGGCCAGTACATCGGGGGCCGCGTTCTTGCTCCAGGCCACGCCGTGGACCTCCAGCGCCCGGTCGGTGTGGTCGCAGGCCGCCGTCAGCAGCAGTTCCCCGTCCGCGGCCACGACCAGCGCCCACTCGGCCTCGCCCGAGGTGTGGCCGTGCTGGACGCTGACCCGGCCGGTCTGCTGGGCGAGGTAGGGGGAGACGGGGTAGAGGGCGGGCGTCACGGAGGGCGCGGGCACGCCCAGCTCGGCGAGCTCGGCGACATGGGCGGCCACATCGTCCTGGCTGCGTCCCGCGTAGCCCGCGTTGAGCACCTGGACGACGTCCACGTGGTGGAGGGAGCCGTCGGGGAGCTCGAAGGTGAGCGAGGAGCGGGTGGGCTGTGCGGGCTGCGAGGGCTGCGTCGTCATGGGCTGTGCTCTCCAAGGCGCGGTGGGGCGGTCGTGCGGGTTCTGCGCGTGCCGTGGTGGTGGCCGTGGTCGCGCTTTCCGCGGTTTCGAAGCGGTTAACTTCCCCCTGAGGGGTTGCGCATACGCTTGGTATACAACAAGTATGCCGGAAGGTCGATCCACGTAAACCCCCGCCCACCTCATCGCATCACCCCGAAAGCACCACGTACCATCCCGTAAGCCTCATGCACCACCATCGAGGACGGAACATGCAGCCCACCGCATCGAGCGCACCGCAGCCCCGGGCCGACCGGTCCGGGGTGCGGCGCGCCTTCGTCGCCAGCCTCACCGGCACCGCCCTGGAGTGGTACGACTTCGCCGTCTACTCCGCCGCCGCGGCCCTCGTCTTCGGCGATCTCTTCTTCCCCTCCAAGGACCCCTTCACCGGCACCCTGCTGGCCTTCTCCACCTACGCCGTCGGCTATCTCTCCCGGCCGCTGGGCGGCTTCGTCTTCGGCCGGCTCGGCGATGTCATCGGCCGTAAGAAGGTGCTCATCGCGACGCTCGTGCTCATCGGCGGCGCCACGCTGCTGATCGGGCTGCTGCCCACCTACGCCACGGTCGGCGTAGCCGCCCCGGCCGCGCTGGTGCTGCTGCGCTTCGCACAGGGCGTCGGCGTCGGCGGTGAGTGGGGCGGTGCGGTGCTGCTGTCCAGCGAGTTCGGCGATCCGCGGCGGCGCGGCTTCTACGCCTCCGCCGCGCAGGTCGGCCCCCCGGCGGGCAATCTGCTGGCCAACGGTGTCCTGGCCGCGCTGGGCGCGGCGCTGACGGAGGACCAGTTCCTCAGCTGGGGCTGGCGGGTGGCGTTCCTGCTCTCCGGCGCCCTGGTGGCGTTCGGCCTGTGGGTCCGCGCCAAGCTGGAGGAGACCCCGGTCTTCAAGGCGATGGAGGCCGCGCAGGACCGCCCGGAGGCCCCGCTGCGCGAGGTGTTCACCACCCAGCCGAAGGCGCTGACCGCCGCGATCCTCAGCCGGGTCGCCCCCGATGTGCTGTACGCGATGTTCACCGTCTTCGTGCTCACCTACGCCACCGAGGAACTGGACATGTCACGCGGCTCGGCGCTCACCGCCGTGCTGATCGGCTCCTCGCTCCAGATCGTGCTCATCCCGCTGGCCGGGGCGCTCTCGGACCGTGTCAACCGGCGGCTGCTGTACGGGGGCGCCGCCGTCGCCGCCGGTGTCTGGCCGTTTCTGTTCTTCCCGCTGGTCGCGGACGGCAGTTGGGCGCTGCTCACGCTCGGGGTGGTCGGCGCGCTGGTGATCCACTCGTTGATGTACGGACCGCAGGCGGCCTTCGTCGCCGAGCAGTTCTCCCCCCGGCTGCGCTACACCGGCTCCTCGCTCGCCTACACCCTCGCCGGGCTCATCGGCGGCGCGATCGCGCCGCTGCTCTTCACCGCGCTGCTGGGGACGTATCACGCATGGGTGCCGCTGGCCATCTACATCGCGATCACCGCGGTGGTCACGGTGATCGGCCTCTGGCTGGGCCGGGACCCCGGCTCCGCCGAGGACGAGGAGCCGCTCCCGCTCCCGGTCGGCCGGACGGCATCCTCCACCACCGTCTCCTGACCCGTTCCCGCCCTGCCCCCGCGGCGGCCCTGCCCCGGCTCGCGCGCCCGGTGTCCGGCTCCCGGCTCCCGGCTGTCGGCTGTCGGCTGTCGGCTCCGCGGAGCTGTAAAGCGGGCCGCGCCGGGGAAGGGGCGGGATGGGGCGGCGCACCCAGGCCGAGCCCGGCGGACGCGCCGCCTCGCGCTTGCCCGACCCACCGACCCGCCGACCCTCCCGACCAGGAATTTCCGCCCCTCCCGACCAGCTTCTCCCGACCAGGAAATGAGGCAGCACCCGCCATGCCCCTCCGCATCGCACTGAGCCAGATCACCACGGGCCCGGACCCGGCGTCGAACCTCGCCCTTCTGCGCCGGGAGACACAGCGGGCGGCGGAGGCCGGGGCACGTCTGGTCGCCTTCCCGGAGGCGGCCATGGCCTGCTTCGGCACCCGGCTCGGCCCGATCGCCGAACCGCTGGACGGCCCCTGGGCCACCGAGGTCCGGCAGATCGCGAAGGACGCAGGGCTGGTGGTCGTGGCCGGGATGTTCACCCCGGCGCCGGACGGCCGGGTGACCAACACCCTGCTGGCCACCGGCCCGGGGGTGGAGACCTCCTACGACAAGATCCATCTGTATGACGCCTTCGGCTTCGCCGAGTCCAAGACCGTGGCCCCGGGCTCCGAGGTGGTGACCTTCGACCTCGACGGCGTCCGGATCGGCCTGGCCACCTGCTACGACGTACGGTTCCCCGAGCTCTTCCGGGCCCATGCCGACGCGGGCGCGGTGCTCTCCCTGCTGCCCGCCTCCTGGGGAGCCGGGCCCGGTAAGCGTGAGCAGTGGGAGCTGCTGACCCGGGCGCGGGCGCTGGACGCCACCGTTTGGCTGGCGGCCGTGGGCCAGGCCGATCCGGCGGCGTCCGGCCTCACCGCCGCGACCTCCGCCCCCACCGGTATCGGCCACAGCGCCCTGATCGGCCCCGACGGCACCGTACGGGAGCGGCTGGACGCGGGGCCGGGGCTGCTGGTGGGGGAGGTGGACACCGAGGAGGTCACCGCGGTGCGCCGCACGGTGTCCGTCCTGGCCAACCGCAGGCTGGGCGTACAGCCATGAGCGGCACCGGCGGGGCCAAACCGGAGCGCGAATTCCATCTGCCGTCCGGGCCCTGGCGGCGGCCGCCGGGCGCGGCCGCGGGGGTCGGCGAACAGATCCTGGCCATGGACGGGAGCGGCACCCACACCACCGCCCTGGTGCGCTGGGAGCCGGGGACGGACACCTCCCCGTCCGGGGTGGCCCGCCATGACGGCTGGGAGGAGGTCTATCTCCTCGAGGGCAGCATGCGCGATCTGACGCTGGGGGAGACCTTCTCGCGCGGGTGCTACGCCTGTCGGCCACCGGGGAAGCCGCATGGCCCCTGGGTCTCCGAGGAGGGCGTCACCATGCTGGTGATCACCTACCCGGAGGCGGTGCCGGTACCCGGAGGCGGTGCCGGGCGCTGACTCACCCGGCGAGCAGCACCTTCAGCGTTGACTCCAGATGGGCGCTGATCGCCGTGCGGGCCGCCTCCGTATCCCCGGCGGCCACCGCCTCCAGGATCGCGCGGTGCTCGCCGAGCACCTCCTCCTGGCGGCCGGTCTGGTTGTACAGGGCCACCACCCCGGCCCGGATCTGGCGGCTGCGCAGCCCCTCGTAGTGCCGGTTGAGGAGTTCATTGCCCACCGCGGCGATCATGGTCGCGTGGAAGAGATGGTCGATGGCGATGAACTCCTTGGCCTGCTCCGGGCCCATCAGCTCGCGCTGCCGCTCCAGCAGCTCCGTCAGCTTCCCGACCGGCACCGTGCCCGTCTCGATGGCGTGCTCGGCGGCATAGCGCTCGACGATCCCGCGCAGCTCCATCAGCTCGGTGATCTCCCGGCCGGAGAGCGGGGCGATATGCGCACCCCGCTTGGGGACCAGCTGCACCAGATCCTCGGCCGCCAGCAGGAGCAGGGCCTCACGGATCGGGGTCCGGGAGATGCCGATCCGGTCGGCGATCTCCTGCTCGGTCAGGAAGCTGCCCTGCATATCGGGATCGGTCAGCACGGTCTCCTTGAGGAACGCGTACGCCTTTTCTCGTCCGGACTGAGCTGGCACTGGGCCCCCATGCTGCTTCGCATACAACTCGTATACGAAAATTATCACGAACTGGTGGCCGGGTCGGGTATCCAGGAGCCGTGGATCCCCACGGGAACGCGGTGGGCAGCTCCACGGTGGCGACGGGGGCGGCCGTGATGTCCCGGGGCTTGCCGCTCATCGCGCGCCCTCCTCGCCGCACCGGCGGGCGTCCTGGTCCGCGACCAGGACCACCTTTCCGGTGACGGTGCCGGATTCGGCCAGCCGCATCGCCTCCGCGGCGTCGGAGAGCGGAATCCTCGCCGCCACCATGGCGGTGAACTCGCCGCTCGCCAGCAGCGCCAGCACCTGCCCCAGGTCGGCGCGGATCCGCGCCTGGTAGGCGGCCTTCCGGCGCCGTCCGGCCCAGAGGTTGAAGAAGTGCGCCCCCCGTCCGTTCGGCAGCAGATTCCACAGGAGCAGCCGGGCGAACAGCTTGAGCACCGGGGCCCGGGACGAGCCGGGGGCGTCCCGGGTGGCCGCCGTGCCGTAGGAGACCAGTGTGCCGCCGCGGGCGAGCAGCCGGAAGGAGTCGACTATGCCTTCGCCGCCGACATGGTCGAAGACCGCGTCGACCCCGCCCGGGGCCAGCGCGCGCACCCGGCCGGGCAGATCCGGATCGCGGTAGTCCAGCGGGGTGGCGCCGAGGGCGCGCACCGCGTCGTGATGGCGGGGTGAGGCGGTGCCGATGACCTTGATGCCCGCGTGGCGGGCGAGCTGGACCAGGGTGGTGCCCACCCCGCCATTGGCCCCGTGCACCAGCACGGTCATCCCGGGGCGCACCTTGGCCACGCGGTGGAGCATCTGCCAGGCCGTGATCCCGTTGACCACCACCGTCTCGGCCTCCGCCGCGTCCACCCCCTCGGGGACCTCCACCAGATCGCCCGCGTCGACAAGGGCGTGGCTGGCCCAGCCGCCGATCTTCGTGAGCGCCGCGAACCGGCGCCCCCGCAGCGCCGGATCCACACCGGGGCCGGTCGAGACCACGGTGCCCACCAGGTCATAGCCGGGGACGAAGGGAAACGGCGGCTGGTCGTAGTACTTCCCGCGGCGCATCTGCTGCTCGGCGAAGGAGACCCCCGACGCCTCGACGGCCACCAGCGCCTGCCCGGGGCCGGGCTCGGGCAGCGGGCGGGTGCGCAGCTCGAGCCCTTCCGGCTCCACCTGGCCCGGGAGAACGACTTCGGTGATCATGGCTGACCTCGCTTCAGGTGAGGAGCTCTCGCTATGGTGAGAACTTCTAACCAAACAATGAACCTGTTACTCTTGGTGTGTCAAGTGGGAGATCGACGACCCGTACGAGAGGCGCGTCCATGGCGACAGCACGGCGAGAGCGCTACCGCAAACAGACCCGGGAGGAGGCCAAGGCCGTGGCCCTGGCCCAGCTGTCCGAGTCGGGCACGGCCGGCATCTCGGTGAACGCGATCGCGAAGGCGATGGGCATGACCGGCCCCGCCCTCTACCGCTATTTCGCGAGCCGGGACGAGCTGCTGACCGAGCTGATCACCGACACCTACCGCGATCTGGCCGAGACCCTGGCCCAGGCCGTCGCCGACGCCGCCCCCGCCGACCGCTTCCGCGCCCTGGCCCGCGCCCTGCGCGACTGGGCGAAGCGTCAGCCCGACCGCTATCTGCTCATCTACGGCACCCCGGTGCCCGGTTACCACGCACCGCCGGAGACCACCGAGATCGCGGCCAGCCTGATGCGGACCATCTTCGACGCCTGCGCCACCGTCGGCGAGGCCGTTGAGGCCGACGGCGGCGGTGTCGACGGGGGCCGTCAGCAGCCCCTCACCGAGCTCGAGGCCGAGCTGGCGCGCCATCTGGAGGGCGCGGGCCCCTGGGGGCCCGGGGAGGAGCCCGGCGGGGAGGTGAAGGGCCGTGCGCTGCGCACCTGGACCCGGCTCCACGGCGTGATCAGCCTTGATGTGCAAGGCCAGTTCACGGGCATGGGCTTCGATCCCTCGGTCCTCTTCGAGGCCGAGATCGACGCCCTGGTGCGCGGCGGCTGAGCCGCCCCGGTCCGAGCTGCCCGCCCGGCGGGCCCGGAGCACACTGGAAGGACATCGGAGCGCAGGGGTGACCGGAGGGCGCGATGGAGCACGGTGAGTTCGATGTGGTCGTGGAGATCCCGGAGGGGTCCCGCAACAAATACGAGATGGACCATGAGACCGGCCGGATCCGGCTGGACCGGATGCTGTTCACCTCGACGAAGTACCCGGCCGACTACGGCTATGTCGACCACACCCTCGGCCGGGACGGCGATCCGCTGGACGCCCTCGTGACCGTCGCCGAGCCGACCTTCCCCGGCTGTGTCATCCTCTGCCGGGCCATCGGCATGTACTGCATGCGCGACGAGCAGGGCCCGGACGAGAAGATCCTCTGCGTCCCGGCCCATGACCCGCGCTACGTCGGTGTCCAGGACATCGAGGACGTCCCCGAGTTCGACCGGAAGGAGATCACCCACTTCTTCGAGGTCTACAAGGACCTCGAGCCCGGCAAGTCCGTCGAGGGCTCCCACTGGGAGGGCCGCGACCGGGCCTACGCCGAGATAGCCGCCTCCCGCGCCCGCGCCGCCGAAACCGGCCGGTTCCAGAGCCCTAGATCCCAGAGTCCCTGATCCCGGAGCCCCTGATCCCGGAGCCCCTGATCCCAGAGCCTCTGCCCCCAGAGCCTCTGCCCCCGGGGTCCCTGACCCCGGAGCCCCTGACCGGGGCCGGAGTTCAGGGTGTCTCCCCGCGCGGCGCCGGCACCCCGCGGTCGTTCTGTAGCTCCCACAACTCCCGGAACAGCCCCGGGGACCCCGTCAGCTCCGCGAACGTGCCCTTCTGGATCACCCGCCCCCGCTCCAGCACCACGATCCGGTCCGCCACCGCCACGTTCGCCAGCCGGTGGGTGACCAGGACGACGGCCCGGTCCTCCGCCATCCGCCGCAGCCCCGCGAAGATCCGGTGCTCGGCGCGGGCGTCCAGCGCGCTGGTGGGCTCGTCCATCACCAGCAGCCCGGCGGGCCGGTGGAACGCGCGGGCCAGCGCGATGCGCTGCCACTGCCCGCCGGACAGCTCCACCCCGCCCCACCACTGCCGGGCGAGCAGGGTGTCCAGCCCGCTGCGCAACCCGTCCACCACCTCATGCGCCCCGGAGCGGACCGCCGCCTCCCGGACCCGTTCGTCCCCGCCGTGCGGCTGGCCGAGGGTGATGTTGTCGCGGGCGGACAGCGGCCAGTGCGCGTAGTCCTGCGGCACGACCGCCGTATGCCGCCACATCGCCTGCGGATCCAGCTCCTCCACACCCACGCCGTCCCAGGTCACCGCGCCCTTGGTGGGCAGATAGAGCCCGGTCAGCAGCTTGCTCAGGGTGGTCTTGCCCGAGCCGTTCTCGCCGACCAGCGCCAGCACCTCGCCCTGCCGCACCTCGAGCGTCACATCGTCCAGGGCCGGGGCGTCGGACTCCGGATAGGCGTAGGTGAGCCCCTCGGCCCTGATGACCCGCGGCGGCGCCGGGACCCGGGTGCCGCGCACCATTCGGTGCCCGCCCGCCTCCTCGATGAACTCCGCCCAGTCGTCCAGATACAGCCCCGTACGGAACAGCCGCGTCCCGTAACCGACCATCCCCTGGAGCGAGGCGCCGACCGTCCGCAGCGCGAACACCGCCGTGCCCGCCGACGCCACCGACATCCGCCCCGCGCCCAGGAGCAGCGCCAGCGACACCCAGACCAGCCCGGACGCCACCCCGCCCGCCACCGCCCCCAGCACCGCGTACCGCGCGCCCCGGTGGACCGCCTTGTCGGTGGCCGCGTCCACCCGCGCCCCGATGGCCCGGTACCGCTTCAGCAGAAACTCCGCCATGGTGCCGGAACGGAGCTGATCGGCGATGTCCTTGTCCATCATGTACCAGCGCAGCAGCCCGAGCGTGCGCCGGTCGGCGCTCATGGCGCGACTGGTCTCGTACTGCACCCGGGCCGCCTTCATCCCCGCGATCCCCTGCGGCAGCGCGGCCAGCAACAACAGCGGCAGCAGCGCCGGATGCAGCACGGTGACCACGCCCGCCGCCGCGATCAGCGAGGAGAGACACGCCATGAGCTGCTGCGACTCGGTGATCAGATCTCGTGCCACCTCGGCGCCCCGGTCCGCCGCGTCCCACTTGTCGTTGAACCCGGGGTTGTCGTACGCCGCAAGCTCGGCGTTGATCGCCGCGTCCAGCATCTGGGTCTCGGCCTCCCGGGAGATCCGCGGGGACAGCCGGCTGGAGATGTTGCCGACCGCGATCCCCAGCAGCGCCCGCAGCCCGGCCGCCCCCGCGAGCACCGCGATCGAGGGCAGCGCTTCCCGGAGCCGGTCGGTGATCTGGCCGGAGGAGATGAGGGCAGTGATCGTGCCCGTGGTGGCCAGCAGCCCGAACGCCTCGAAGAACCCCGACAGCGCCTGGCACACCAGCAGCGCCACCACCGCCTTCCGGTCCACCTTCCAGGCCAGCGCCAGCGAACGGCGCACCAGTTGGGGCAGTCTGCGGGCCATGGCCCGGGTGGTGACGGGGTTCCGCTCCCAGGCCGTCAGCGTGGGCGGCCGGAACCGCAACTCCTCGGCGGGCCGCTCCGCCGATGAATCCGATGGTTCCGACGGCTGTTCCGGCGGTTGTTCCGATGGCGGTTCCGCCTGCTTCGTGATTTTGGACGTCACAAATCCCTCTGGGCGTCTGTTTTCCATCCGGTGCGCCCCAGATTGCCGCAGACCGGGACAGGGATGCCCGGGTTTTATGGTGAGGTCCACCGAACGTGGAGCGGCCGCGGCACAGTGGGCCGCCCGTCGCGCCGGACCGGAAAAGGGCTGGAGCCGCGGAGTGTTGGCGTGCTTCGATGCGCTCCATGGTGTCCATCGACCGGCTGCTCGCCTTCGCGGCCATGTCCTTTCTGCTGATCGTGATCCCCGGCCCCAGCGTGCTCTTCGTGGTCGGCCGGGCACTGGCCCAGGGGCGCCGCGCGGCGCTGACCACGGTCGTCGGCAATACGCTCGGGGCGTATGTGCTGGTCGTGGCCGTGGCGTTGGGCGTCGGGTCCGTGGTGGAGCGCTCGGCCGTCGTCTTCACCACGCTGAAGCTGGTGGGCGCCGCGTATCTCGTCCATCTGGGCGTCAAGGCGGTGCGGCAGCGCCGCTCGCTGCACGCCGCCTTCACCGGCGACGGCCCCGCCCACGGCGGTCTGCGCACGCTGTGGGAGGGGTTCGCGGTCGGTGTGGCCAACCCCAAGACGATCGTGTTCTTCGCCGCCGTGCTGCCCCAGTTCGTCGATCGTGAGCAGGGGCATGTCGCTTGGCAGATGCTGCTGCTCGGCCTGATCTTCAACGCCATCGCGGTGATCTCCGACAGCGTGTGGGGTCTGGCCGCGGCCACCGCCCGTACCTGGTTCGCCCGCTCCCCGCGACGCCTCGCGATGGTCGGCGGCGTCGGCGGGCTCTCCATGATCGGCCTCGGTGTCACCGTCGCCGCGACCGGCCGCGCGGACTGAGCGCTCCGCTGGACACGCGCTGAGCCGCCCCTGTCCGGCCGACGGCCACGTCCTCTGACGCCCCGCCATGCGCTGGGCGCGCCAGGGGAGCCTGAGCAGGGGAAGCGCGCCGTGCACGGGGTGGGGGAGTGCGCCGGGGGAGGGCGTGGGCGCTGCACCGTATGGGGTAATTCGAGTGCTTATCTATGGTGTTGACGGCGTGTCGCGCGCCTACTGGTGCTACAGACCGGTGGGTTCCACATCTGCCGGGGGACGGCGAGACGCGCATCCCGCGTCGCTCGCGGTATGTGCGCACCCCCTAGCCTCCGATGTGCCGCCACGCGCGGTCACCGTCCCGCGTGGCGAGTAACGGCCCACCATTCCACTCCCTTTGGAGGGCCCATCATGGCTTCACCCACTGTCACCCTGGTCACGGCGGCACCGAACCCCGCCGTGGCCGGGCAGTCGGTCACGCTCACCGCCACCGTGATCCCGCTCGGCGCCGGAACGCCCACGGGCACCGTCACCTTCGTGGTCGGCGGCGGCCCCACGCTGACCGGGACGCTGTCGGGCGGGACGACCTCGGTCACCGTCCCCAACCTGACCCTCGGCACCCATATCGTCACCGCCACCTACAACGGCGACGTCAACTTCACCTCGTCCACCGGCACCACGGCCGTCGTGGTGATCCAGGCGTCGACCACGACATCGGTGATATCGGCGCCGGACCCCTCGACGCCGGGACAGCCGGTGACCTTCACCGCCACGGTCACCCCGGTCGCACCCGGTGCGGGCGTCCCGACCGGCTCGGTCACCTTCATCATCGGCGGCAGCGGGGGCGGTACGTTCGTCCAGCCGCTGTCGGCCGGCACGGCGACGCTGTCCCTCAGCACCCTCGGCGTCGGCACGCACACCGTGGTCGCCCTCTACGGCGGCAGCGCGGACTTCCTGGCGTCCTCCGGCACCGACACCCACACGGTGAATCCCGGGCCCGCGGCGACGACCACGACGCCGGCGTCCTCGGTCAACCCGTCCGTGTTCGGGCAGCCGGTGACGTTCACCGCCACGGTCACCCCGAACCTGCCCACCACCGGCACCCCGACCGGCTCGGTCACCTTCGTGATCAGCGGTACGGGCGGGGGTACGTTCACCGAGCCGCTGTCGGGCGGCACCGCGACGTTCATCACCAGCGGCCTGGGCACGGGCTCGCACACCGTGACGGCCACCTACAGCGGCGACGCCGACTTCGCCACGTCGACATCGGCGCCGCTGACGCAGACGGTGGACATGGCGAACTCGATCACCTCGCTCAGCTCCAACCCCAACCCGGCCGAGGAGGGCACGCCCATCGACTTCGTCGCCTTCGTGGCGGCCATGGCGCCCGGCGACGGCACTCCGACGGGAACGGTCGCCTTCACCCTCGTCATGGGGATGACCACCATCGAGATGAGCGTGCCCGTGGACGCCTTCGGATTCGCCTTCCTCTCCGACCAGATCCTTGCGGCGGGCACCTGGGACGTCAGCGCGGTCTACTCGGGAGACGCCAATTTCGGGGCCTCGGGCGTCTCCGACTGCACACAGGTCGTCACCGGGGCGGTCAACGGCGTCCGGACCACCATCTGACCGCACCGCACTGAGCCCCGCCACCGCCCGTCAGGGACAGTGGCGGGGTTCGGCCACGCGGCGCTGAAGGGCATGCTCGCGCATATATGGTGCTTATAGGGGTAAATGCGAAGTGTGTCCGGCAAGACGCCGCGATGGGGCACGCTGCTCCTCGCGTTCCTCGTCGCCCTGACGGCGGTGCTGCTCACCGCCGCGGGGCCGCGTGCCGAAACGGATGTGGACAAGATCGGCAAGGCGCTGCGGAGCAGCCCGGTGTACGTCGATCCCGGCGCCTCCGACGCACTGAGCGCCCGGCAGGCCCGCGCCCTGGTGGCACACATCCGCGAGACGCGCGCGCCCATCTACGTCGCCGTGCTGCCGGACGACCCGGCGTACGGCGGAGACCGCGTCTTCGGGCGGCTGCGTGCCGCCGTCGACCGTCCCGGCATCTACGCCGTCGCGCTCGGCTCCTCCTTCGGTGCGGCCTCCGACACCTCGGTGCTGCCGGGGCGCACCTCGCAGGCGCTGGCGGCGCAGAACCTGCGGCAGCATCCACGCGACCTCGCGGCGGCCCTGGACGGCTTCGTGACCGACGCGGCCACGGAGTTCCACGACAGGGCCGGTCAGGGGACCGGCGGCGACCAGGGGACCGGAGGTGACCAGGGCGCCCGCGACTCCACCGGTCTGTCGGCGGGTGACGCGGTGGCCGTGCTGATCGTCCTGGCCGCCGTCGCCGGAAGCGGTCTCTATATGGTGCGGCGCACCCGTAAGCAGCATCGCGAGCGCGAACTGGCCGAGCTGGAGCAGGTGCGCGGCGCGGTCGAGGAGGACATCACCGCGTACGGGGAGAAGCTGAGCCGGACCCGCTTCGACCCCGCCGACCCGGCGTCCACCCCCGAGATGGTGGACGACTACGGCCGCGCCCTGGACGCCTACGAGGAGGCGAAGGCCAGATCGGCCGCCGCCCGGCGCCCCGGGGACGTACGGCCGGTGACCGAGGCGCTGGAGGAGGGCCGCTTCGCGCTGACGGTGCTCGACGCCCGCCGCGAGGGCCGCCCGCTGCCCCAGCGGCGCCCTCCGTGCTTCTTCGACCCGCGCCATGGCCCATCGGTCCGGGACGTCCCGTGGGCGCCCCTGGGCGGCACCCGGCGTTCGGTCCCGGCCTGCGCCGCGGACGCCACCCGCATCGACGACGGCGCCGAGCCGGACGCCCGCACCGTCCCGGTCGGCGGCGACCGGCGCCGCCCGTACTGGGAGGCCGGTCCGGCCTACGGGCCCTGGGCGAGCGGCTACTTCGGCGGATACGGCTCGATGCTGCTGCCCGGACTGCTGATCGGCACCTTGCTGGGCGGATCCCTCGGCCCCGGCTACGACACCGGCGACTTCGGCGGTGGCTACGGCGACTCCGGGGACGGCGGCGACTTCGGCGGGGGCTTCGGGGACGGTGGCGACTTCGGCGGTGGCTTCGGGGGAGGCTTCGGCGAATAGCGGCCCCCGGCGGCGTCGGCCCCCGGGCCGACGCGCCCCCGGCAGGCACACGGCGGACGCGTGTGCGCGGTGCGTACGCGGTGCCCCGGCCATGGGAGACGCGCCGCACGGGGTGGATGGTGTGCGCGGGGAAGGCCGCCGAGCGCTGCGCTATCCGGGGTAATTCGGTGGCACCTCTATGGCGGTGGCGGCGAGTCGCGCGCCTACTGGTGCTACAGACCGGTGGGTTCCACAGCTGCCCGGGACGGCGACGCGGGATGTCCCCGCGTGGATCGCCGTAGGTGCGCACCCCCTGGCCGCCGATGCACCGCCGCGCCTTGTTTCCGCATGCGTGGCGAGTAACGGCCCACCACCCCACACCACTTGGAGGGCCAACATGGCTACGCCCACGATCACCCTGGTCACGGTCTCGCCCAACCCCATCACGGTCGGACAGTCGGTCACGCTCACCGCCACCGTGATCCCGCTCGGCCCCGGAACCCCCACCGGCGATGTCACCTTCGTCATCACCGGCGGCCCCACCGTGACCGGCACGCTGTCCGGCGGGACGACCTCGGTCACCGTCCCCGGCCTGGGCGTCGGCGCCCACGCCGTCCTCGGCAACTACAACGGTGACACCAACTTCTCGCCCTCCACCGGCGCCAACGTCATCCTCGTCGTCCAGGCGGCGACCACCACAGCGGTGTCCTCGGCGCCGGACCCCTCGACACAGGGCGAGCCGGTGACGTTCACCGCCACCGTCACCCCGGTCGCGCCCGGCACGGGCGTCCCGACCGGCACGGTCACCTTCATCATCGGCGCCAGCGGCGGAGGCGCGTTCGTCCAGCCGCTGACGGCGGGCACCGCGACGCTGACCCTCAACACCCTGGGCAGCGGTACCGCCCCCGTGGTCGCCATCTACAACGGCGACACGAGCTTCCTGCCGTCCTCCGGCACCGACACCCAAACCGTGACCCCCGCCGCGTGATCCGTCCACACACCACCGAGCCCCCGCCGCCGCCCATGGAGGCGGTGGCGGGGGCTCGGGCCAGAGCCGGAGGAGCTCATACGGCCGGCACGGCTCACACGTCGAAGTAGAGCTCGAACTCGTGCGGGTGCGGACGCAGCTGGAGCGGCGCGATCTCGTTGGTGCGCTTGTAGTCGATCCAGGTCTCGATCAGGTCGGAGGTGAAGACGCCGCCCTGGAGGAGGAACTCGTGGTCGGCCTCGAGGGAGTCGAGAACGGCCGGGAGGGAGGTCGGGACCTGCGGGACGCCCGCGTGCTCCTCGGGGGCGAGCTCGTAGAGGTCCTTGTCGATCGGCTCGGCCGGCTCGATCTTGTTCTTGATGCCGTCCAGACCCGCGAGGAGCAGGGCGGAGAAGGCCAGGTACGGGTTGCCGGAGGAGTCCGGGGCGCGGAACTCCACGCGCTTGGCCTTCGGGTTGGAGCCGGTGATCGGGATACGCATCGCGGCGGAGCGGTTACGCTGCGAGTACACCAGGTTGACCGGGGCCTCGAAGCCCGGGACCAGCCGGTGGTAGGAGTTCACCGTCGGGTTGGTGAAGGCCAGCAGCGACGGGGCGTGCTTGAGGATGCCGCCGATGTAGTAGCGGGCGGTGTCCGACAGGCCCGCGTAGCCCTGCTCGTCGTAGAAGAGCGGGGAGCCGCCCTGCCACAGCGACTGGTGGACGTGCATGCCCGAGCCGTTGTCACCGAAGATCGGCTTCGGCATGAAGGTCGCGGTCTTGCCGTTCTTCCACGCCACGTTCTTGACGATGTACTTGAACAGCATCAGGTCGTCGGCCGCGGCCAGCAGCGTGTTGAACTTGTAGTTGATCTCGGCCTGGCCGGCGGTGCCCACCTCGTGGTGCTGGCGCTCGACCTGGAGACCGGCCCTGTTCAGCTCGAGGCTGATCTCGGCGCGCAGATCGGCGAAGTGGTCGACCGGCGGCACCGGGAAGTAGCCGCCCTTGTAGCGGACCTTGTAGCCGCGGTTGTCCTGAAGCGCACCGGTGTTCCAGGCGCCCGCCTCGGAGTCGATGTGATAGAACGACTCGTTCGCCTTGGTGTCGAAGCGCACGCTGTCGAAGACGTAGAATTCCGCCTCCGGGCCGAAGTACGCGGTGTCCGCGATGCCGGTGGAGGCGAGGTACGCCTCGGCCTTCTTGGCGATGTTCCGCGGGTCACGGCTGTACTGCTCACCCGTGATCGGGTCGTGGATGAAGAAGTTGATGTTGAGGGTCTTGTCCCGGCGGAACGGGTCGACACGTGCCGTGGAGAGGTCCGCGCGCAGCGCCATGTCCGACTCGTGGATCGCCTGGAAGCCGCGGATCGACGAGCCGTCGAAGGCCAGCTCCTCGTTCGGGTCGAACGCCTCCGCCGGTACGGTGAAGTGCTGCATGACGCCGGGAAGGTCGCAGAATCGGACGTCTACGAACTTGACGTCCTCGTCCGAGATGAACTTCCGAGCGTCGTCGGCGTTCTGGAACATCCAACTCCTCCTAGCCCGGCCGCGGTGGGACGGGGATTTGTCCGGTGGCGCGGTCCATGTGCGGTGGCGCGCTCTGGCCGACCATAGGCAGACGGGATTTCCCGGGCATGACCCATTTGTTTCACCCAGGTTAACCGGCCGGAGGGGGGTCGCGGAGGCGTCGTGGCCTCGGAAAAGGCGCCGGAACGGCCCTGCGGGAACCGCTGGAAGGGGCCCGGCCGGGGGAACGTATGCCGTCGCAGTAACGTAGACGGGTGGACAAGAGGCAAGCAATCGGATCGTGGCTTTCCGGGCCCCGCGCGGCCGCCGAGGAGATGGGCGTCGATTTCGGCTACCGGGGCCAGGGCCTCGGGCTCCCCGAAAGCGGACCGGGCTCCATAGCGCCGCTGGGACGTCGCTTCGGGGCGCTTTTCATCGACTGGGGCCTGTGCCTCCTCGTCTCCTACGCCCTGCTCTCCGGCCGCGACGCCCAGGCCGCCGGGAACTGGGCGCTGCTGGTCTTCCTGGGGCTGAGCCTGGTCACCGTGGGCACCGTCGGCGCCACCCCCGGCAAGCTGCTGCTGAGGCTGCGGGTCATCGGCGAGGGCGGGGTGCGGCTGAGCCTGCCGAAGGCCGTGCTGCGCAGTGTGCTGCTGGTGCTGGTCATCCCGGCGGTGGTCTGGGACCGCGACACCCGCGGACTGCACGACCGGCTCTCCCGCGCCGTACAGATCAGGGTCTGACGCCCCGCTCCGAGCGGATGCGCGGATCAGGGTCCCGAGGGGGCATGGGCCCGGGATTGCGTACAACCGCGGACAACGCGTAACAGCGGACCACGGCGGTATATGCGAAATATAACGAGGCGGCGGCCCGGACTCTCCGTCCGGGCCGCCGCCTCGTATCCGTTTGTCGGCGGGAAAGGGCTCAGCGTCCCTTCGGCATCCGCATCCCCTTGGGCATCGGACCCTTCGGAATCGGCATATTGCTCATCAGGTCGCCCAGTGCGCGCAGACGGTCGTTCACCACCGTGACCTGGGCGCCCGGCAGGACCCGGGGGAGCTTCAGCAGCGTGGTGCGGAGCTTCTTGATCTCGACCTGGCCCTCGCCGGAACCGACGATCACATCGTGGACCGGGACCTCCGCCACGATGCGCGCCATCTTCTTCTTCTCGGCGGCCAGCATGCTCTTGACCCGGTTCGGGTTGCCCTCGGCGACCAGTACGATGCCCGCCTTGCCCACCGCGCGGTGGATGACGTCCTGGTTGCGGTTCATGGCCACCGCGGGGGTCACCGACCAGCCGCGGCCCACATTCTCCAGCACCGCGGCCGCCGCGCCCGGCTGGCCCTCCATCTGTCCGAAGGCGGCCCGCTCGGCACGGCGGCCGAAAATGATCGCCATCGCGAGGAATGCCAGGACGAAGCCCAGGATGCCAAGGAAGATCGGGTGGCCGATCCAGAAGCCGATCGCGAGAAGGACACCGAAGGTGACAATCCCCACGCCGGCGACGACAAGTGTGACCTTCGGGTCGACCCGTTTGGTCATCTTGTAGGTCAGGGCGATCTGCTTCAGCCGCCCGGGGTTCTCGGATGTTTCCTTCCTCGCCATACAGCGAAGTTTACGTGGCCTGGGAAGCCCCGGTGGACACGGCCTCCAGCACGTGTTCGGCCTCGTCCCGGTCCTTGGCCCGGCGGCGGTCCTCGAGCACGGCGGTCCAGGCGTTGCGGCGAGCGGTGCGCTGCCCGCCGCGCAGCAGCAGACCTTCCAGGACGAGGAGTGCGTCGGTGACGGACGGGCGTACGGGCGCAGCCGGCATGGATACCCCTCGGGAGCGGCGGATGATCGCTACGCACAACGTATAAGCGGTGCGTGGCTCAATCGTTACCCAATGGTGTTACCAGTGCGTGACTGGCCGGTCAAACACCGATGAAACCCAGCTGCGGCCGGTATTCCGCCGTTGAGCTGCGGCGTTCTCGGGGCACTCGAAAACGCGTGTGCTCGCAATCACACAGAGTGTTGCTCACGCGGCCCATGGCATGACGGAACGTGACGGAGAATCAGTTCGGACCGCCCGGAGTTTCGGACGGTCCGGAACGTGGACAACGGGGGCCTCGGACGGCCCTGACGGCCGCCGTCCGGACCTCAGACCGCCTGGGAGGCCACCGCGACATTGCGCCGCTCGACGGCCTGCTGGTACAGACGGCCGGCGCGGTACGAGGAGCGGACCAGCGGGCCGGACATGACGCCCGCGTAACCGATCTCCTCCGCCTCCTCCTTGAGCTCCACGAACTCCTGGGGCTTGACCCACCGCTCCACCGGGTGGTGCCGGGCGGACGGCCGCAGGTACTGGGTGATGGTGATCAGCTCACAGCCCGCGTCATGCAGGTCCTGGAGCGCCTGGCTGATCTCCGCGCGCTCCTCGCCCATGCCCAGGATCAGGTTGGACTTGGTGACCAGACCCGCCTCGCGCGCCTTGGTGATCACCTCGAGCGAGCGCTCGTAGCGGAAGCCGGGACGGATGCGCTTGAAGATCCGCGGCACCGTCTCCACGTTGTGCGCGAGCACCTCGGGACGGGCCGAGAAGACCTCGGCGAGCTGCTCGGGGACCGCGTTGAAGTCCGGGATCAGCAGCTCCACACCGGTGTCCGGCATCAGGGAGTGGATCTGGCGGACGGTCTCCGCGTAGAGCCAGGCGCCGCCGTCCTCCAGGTCGTCACGGGCCACACCGGTGATGGTCGCGTACTTCAGCTCCATCGTGCGTACGGATTCGGCCACCCGGCGCGGCTCGTCGCGGTCCAGCGCCTGCGGCTTGCCGGTGTCGATCTGGCAGAAGTCGCAGCGCCGGGTGCACTGGTCGCCGCCGATGAGGAAGGTCGCCTCGCGGTCCTCCCAGCACTCATAGATGTTCGGACAGCCCGCCTCCTGGCACACGGTGTGCAGGCCCTCGCGCTTCACCAGGCCGTGCAGCTCCGTGTACTCGGGGCCCATCTTCGCCCGGGTCTTGATCCACTCGGGCTTGCGCTCGATGGGGGTCTGGCTGTTCCGGACCTCCAGGCGCAGCATCTTGCGTCCGTCGGGTGCGACTGCGGACACGTCCGGCACTCCTCTTTGCTTGGCTCTGCTTGGCGGCTCGGCGTGGCGAGTTTGCCGGCGGGCTTTCGAATCGTCGGCGGTCACCAGGGTACGCCCGTGGTTCGTACGGATTTACGTCCAGGGCAACCGAAGGCAGCGAGGACGCATTCCCGCAAGGGCCGGATTCCGGCCGGGGTGGGCCGTCCCGGGCCGCCCCGGATCCGGCCCGATCGGGAACGGCCCCGGAAGGGCCTCGGAGGGCCTCGGGGCAGCCCCGGAACGGCCTCGGGAGGGCTCCGGAAACGGTCCCTGAGGGTCCCGGAGGGGTCAGACCGCCCGCGGCAGCGGGACGGAGGACTCCAGGACCTCCCGCAGATGCCGCTCGATCACCGGCAGCACCTCGGCGATCGGCACATCCCGGCCCAGCTCCTCCGAGAGCGAGGTCACACCCGCGTCCCGGATACCGCACGGCACGATCCGGTCGAACCAGGTGTTGTCCGGATCGCAGTTGAGCGAGAAGCCGTGCATCGTCACGCCCTTGGCGATCCGGACCCCGATGGCGGCCAGCTTGCGGTCCTCACGGCGCTGCCCGGCGTTGGACGGGGCGTACTCCGGGCCGTTCAGCCGCGCGTCGAACTCCTCGTCCGCCAGCCGCGGGTCGAAGTCCAGCTTCAGCCCGCCGAGCGCGGGGCGCTGCTCCACCGGATCGCCCAGCACCCACACCCCGCTGCGGCCCTCCACCCGGGTGGTCTCCAGACCGAACTCCGCACAGGTGCGCAGCAGCGCCTCCTCCAGGCGGCGGACATGCGCGATGACGTCCACCGGGCGCGGCAGCTTCAGGATCGGATAGCCGACCAGCTGACCGGGGCCATGCCAGGTGATCTTGCCGCCGCGGTCCACGTCCACCACCGGGGTGCCGTCCAGGGGGCGTTCGTTGTCGGCCGTGCGCCGCCCGGCCGTGTAGACCGGAGGGTGCTCCAGCAGCAGACAGGTGTCGGGGATCTCGTCCGCGAAGCGGGCGGCGTGCACCCGGCGCTGCTCCTGCCACGCCTCCTCGTAGTCCACGGCGTCCGCGCCGAAGCCCAGGTGGACGTAGCGCAGCGCCGATGAACCGGGGGCCGCCCCCGGCGAAGCAGTGGTCACGGCGGTCACGGCAAGCTCCTTCTGGGCCGCGTCGGATGGGGTGGCGAAGCCTCGCGGCGGCGCCTCAGCCACTGTACGACCGTGTCCCCATACGTCCTCACCCGGCTCGTTCTCACACGATCGGATGAATGGAGCCCGACGGCCGCGATCAGCCCTCTAGCGGCGGTTACATTCGCGCCGTTCCACCGAGCGATCAGGGAGACCGGCAGGCTGATGACGGAACGACCCCCGCAGCGCACCCCCAATCGTCAGCTCGCCGCGCTCATCGCAGAGGCGGGCTTCTCCAATGCAGGGCTCGCCCGGCGGGTGGACCAGCTCGGACTGGAGCACGGTCTGGACCTGCGGTACGACAAGACATCGGTGACGCGGTGGCTGCGCGGACAGCAGCCGCGCGGCACCACCCCCGCGCTGATCGCCGAGGTGTTCACCCGGCGGCTGGGGCGCCGGCTGACCGCCCAGGACCTGGGCCTGGACGCCTGTGCGCCGGTCTACGCGGGGCTGGAGTTCGCCGCCACCCCGCAGGAGGCGGTGGACATCGTCAGCGGGCTGTGGCGCAAGGACTCCGGGAGCCATGCGGAGCTGCGGAAGATCGCCTTCACCCCGGCGGGCCTTGTCGTCCCCAGCCGTGACTGGCTGATCGGGCGGCCCGACGACCGGGTGGCGCGCGGTGAGCCACCGGCGGGCCCCGCCCCGGCGGGGGCGGCCGTGGGCGCGGGCACCGGGGCCGGGCGGCTGCCCGCGCAGGGCGGCCGGGCGGGCGCCCAGGCGGCGGCTGCCGGTGCGGCCGGGCCGGCCGGGATGGCGCCGGGGCGCGGGGCCATGCAGGGCTCTCAGGGCCCTCAGAGCGCCCACGGCGGTCCGGGCGTCCATGGCGGCCATGGCCGGGCGCCGCTGCCCCGCCAGCGTCGCCACGACCGCGACCGGCGTGGGCCGGGCTACCGGGTGACCACCGGCGATATCGCGGCCCTGCGCTCGGTCGGCGAGCTGTTCGCGGCGCTCGACCAGACGTACGGCGGCGGACACGCCCGCCAGGCCCTGGTGCGTTACCTCGAGCACGAGGGCGAGCCGATGCTGCGCGGCTCGTACAACGAGGCGACCGGGCGGCGGCTGTTCGGCGCGATCGCCGATCTGACCCGGCTGGCCGGGTGGACCTCGTTCGACATCGCCGCCCACGGTCTCGCGCAGCGCTATTTCGTCCAGGCGCTGCGGCTGGCGCAGGCGGCCGGGGACCGCACGTACGGCAGCTATGTGCTGGTGACCATGAGCCGCCAGGCCGTCTATCTCGGCCATGGGCGGGAGGCCGTGCAGCTGGCCCGGGTGGCCCAGCAGGGGGTCGGCGGCGGCGCCCCGCCGGTGCTCCAGTCGCTGCTGCACGCGATCGAGGCGCGCGGCCATGGCGTCCTGGGCGAGGTGCGCGCGTGCACCGCCTCGCTCGCCCGCGCCGAGCGGGCGCTGGAGGCGGCCCGGCCGGGGGACGAGGTGCCGTACTGGGCGCGGCTGTTCGACGAGGCGCAGCTGGCCGACGAGTTCGGCCACTGCCACCGCGATCTCCAGCAGTACCGGGCCGCCGCCCAGCACGCGGAGCGCTCCTTGCAGCTGCACGGCGCCGGCTGCGCGCGCAGCCGGCTCTTCTGCCGGGTGGTGCTGGCGACGGCGCGGCTGGGCCTCGGCGAGCTGGAGCAGGCGTGCCAGCTGGGGGCGGAGGCGGCGCACCAGGCGTCGGAGATGCGGTCGGTGCGGGCGGTGGAGTACGTACGGGACTTCGAGCGCCGCCTGGAGCCGTACCGGGACGCGGCGCCGGTGCGGGGGTACCGGGAGCGGGTGGCGGCGCTGGGGTGACGCTGGGGCGGGGGGCTCGCGCCGGGGTGCCCGGGACGGATGCGTCCAGGCGTCCCGGGCCCGCGCTGGGGTGTCTGGGACCGGTGTTGTTGAGGCGTCCCGGGCCCGCGCTGGGGCGCCCGGGGCCGGTGTTGTTCAGCTGTCCAGGACGTCAGCTCTCCAGGACGTCAGCTGTCTGCGACGTCAGCTGTCCAGGACGACGCCGAAGGTGCGCTCCAGCCCGGTACGGCCCGTGTCGGTCAGGTGCACCACGCGGCGGCGGCCGCCACGGCGGATCCAGTCCAGCGCGAAGAGCCGGTCCGTCAGGGCGGCCCCCAGCGCCCCGGCGAGGTGGTGGCGCTGCTCGGTCCAGTCCACGCAGTAGCGGATCAGCGGGCGGCGCCCGGCGACGAGCCCGTCCGTGTCCACGCCGAACGCCGCCAGCGCCGCGCGCCCCGGCTCCGTCAGCCGGTACGTCGTGTCGTTGCCCGGGGCGGAGAGCCGGTCGCCCTCGGCCGCCTCGGGGTGGAACCGTCCGTCACCGCCCTCCAGGACCCCGTGTTCCAGCAGCGCCGCCAACAGGGCCACGCCGAGGGCGCCCGCGACATGGTCGTAGCAGGTACGCGCCCGGCGCAGGGCGTGCGCGTGGCCGCTCTGGCGCAACGAGGTGACCGGCAGCGGCGGGGCGATCCTGGCCAGCGCCTCGAGGGCCTCGCCGACGGCGGGGCCGGTCAGCGAGTAGTAGCGGTGCCGCCCATGCCGCTCGACCCGCACCACCCCGGCCTCCAGCAGCTTGGCCAGATGCCCGCTCACCGTGGAGGCGCTGACCCCGGCCTCGGTGGCCAGCACACTCGCCGGCAGGGCCCGGCCCTCCAGCAGCGCGGAGAGGACGCGGGCACGGGACGGATCGGCGATCGCGGCGGCCGCGCGAGCGATATCGGCGTCACGGGCGCCCGTGGTGGTGGCCATGGATCCCAGCGTAGGACGGCCTCGCTTCGGCGACGGACGAAGTGTGCCGGGCGGCGGCGCGCGCCTTCGGCGTACGGGGCGAGGCACGTGCGGACATCGGGCCGGACGCCTCGCTGTACGAGCCCCCGGCCCTGGCCAGCGGGCTCCGGCGTGCGCCCTGGCGGCCACGCCGCTCGCGGGGGTGCTGTTCCTGTGGCTGGAACGGCGCGCGGCGGCGCCCGCGCTGCCGCCGCGGCTGCTGACCGGGTTCGGCACCTCGTTCACGATGCCGTCGGCGACGGTCGCCGCGATGGAGGCCGTGGCCGCACGGGGTGGGCGGCGCGGCGTCGGGCGCGTTCAACGCGGCGCGGCAGCTGGGGAGCGCCATCGGGGTGGCACTGTTCGGCACGCTCACCGCGGCGTCCGCGAGTTCGGCCTTCTACACCGGGATGCGGCTGTCCGCCGTGGTCGTGGCCGCATGCTTCCTCGGTGGCGCGGTGCTGGCGGCGCTGTCCAGGTCTGCCGCCCGCTCAGCGCCCAACCCGTCTGCGAACGAGGCGTCTTGACGCGTGGTCGGGTGGCAGTCGCGGCGGCGTGAGTAGCGGTCCTCGCGTGCCGTGTGCCGTGTGCCGTACGGGAATCTGGGCCTCGGTGGCCTGCCGGGCCGCCGCGGGGTTGACGCGCTGGCGCGTCTCCACGCGTGGTCGGGTGGCTGCCGCGTGGCGCGGTACCGGTCTCCGCGCCGTAACAGGAGCCTGACCCTCGGCGGGCCCGCCCCGTGTCCCGCCGGTCTGCGCGCCGTCAGGCCGCCGCGGCCGGGAAGGGGTCGGGGCCGGTGTCGGGGGTTGTGCCGGAGCCGGAGTCCGGGGGTGCGCCGAAGTCGCTGAGTACCGCGCGGGCGGCTCGGCGGCCGGAGGCCAGTGCGCCCTGCACCGTGCTGGAGTCCCGGTGGTCGCCGCAGACGTACAGCCCCGACAGCAGCCGTACCGGGCGGCGCGGGTCGTGCGGTGCGGGCATGGCCGGGACGGCGTACGGGTCGTGGTGGGCGGCCAGCAGCTGCCAGCCCGCGGTGGACGTCCCGTAGACCGCCGCCAGTTGGGCCCTGACGGACCGGTCGAGCTCGGCGGTCGGCAGCGCGGCCGAGGTGCCCAGCACGGTGGAGGTGATCAGCACCCGGCCGGGCGGGGTGCGCGAGGGGTCGACCTCGCTGGCCACCATGGTGTGGGCGACCGGGCCCCGGCCGCCCGCCGCGAGTATCAGCGCGGGCTCGCGCAGCGGCGGCCGGTCGGCGGTGTGGTGCACCACGGTGACCGGGTGGAAGGCCGGCACCCGCAGTCCGGGCAGGAGCCCGGCCGCGTCGTGCGCCCCAGTGGCCACCAGCACCGCACGGCAGCCGAACTCGCCGTGTTCGGCGGTGGCCACGGCGGTGGTGGAGGCCGATACGGCCCGGACGCCCGTACGGACCGTCCCCGGCGGCAGCGCGGCCGCGAGCAGTTCGGGGACGGTGGACGCGCCGCCCGCCGGGAGGCAGAGGCGGCCGCGTGCGTAGCCGCGCAGCGCGAGGTCGGCGCAGCGGCTCGAGGTGGTGAGGTCCGGGTCGCTCAGCAGTGAGACGAGCAGCGGACGCAGCACCCCCTCGACCGTACGAGCAGGTAGGCCCCGCCCCCCCAGGGTCTCGGAGACCGGCCGGTCGGGGCGGGCGAGCAGGCGGTCCGCGGGCAGGGCGGCGAGCCTGCCGAGCGCGGCACCGAGTCGGGCCTGGTCGAGCCCGCTGCCGAGCGGCGCGCGGGCGGCGTTCGCGAGGGCGCGTGCCGTGGTGAATGCGCCCCTCATGCTCCGGGGCGTGTCCACCCGGTGCGTACGGCCCTCGCTGTGCACGAGCACACCCTGGGCCAAGGGGCGCAGGGCGAGGGCGCCGAGCCCCGGAGTGCGCCGCAACTCCGGGAAGGAGGTGTTCATCAGGTGGCCGTTACGGTCCAGCCGGAAGCCGTCGACGGTGTCGGTCGTCATCCGCCCGCCCACCCGGGGCGCGGCCTCGAGCACCGTGACCGCCACTCCCGCGCCGGTCAGCCGATGAGCCGCGGCCAGCCCCGCGAGCCCGGCGCCGACGATGACGACATCCGTGCGGTGCGCGCGCTTGAGCACGTGTCCTCCCCGAGGTCGGTGCGTCCGTCACGGGGGCTGCTGCCCCGACCGGCGGCCTGGATGCGTGGGTCCCGCGAGTCGGCTCGGCGAGACGGTCTTGACAGTACGGACAAAAACGGTCGATGCCAGACGCGCATCGACCGGGCACGGGCGCACAGCGGTCGCACACCGCCATGGGGCGATATGCGACCGGAGAGCTGGAAGGGCGTCAACCCTCCTGCGTGAGCGCCGCCTTGATGGCCTCGTCCACATGTGGGTACGCGAAGGTGAAGCCGGAGTCCAGCAGCCGGCGGGGGACGGCCCGGACGCTGCCGAGGACATCGCCGGACATCGCGCCCAGGGCGATCCGGAGCGCGGGGGCGGGGACCGAGAAGAGCGTGGGGCGGCGCAGAACGCGGCCCATGGCCGCCGTGATCTCGCGGTTGGTGACCGGCGTCGGCGCGGTGAGGTTGACCGGGCCGGTGAGCTCGGGCGTGTCGAGGATATGGCGCAGCGCGGCGATATGGTCCCGCAGCGCGATAAAGCTCCAGTACTGATGGCCGCTGCCCATCCGCCCGCCGAGGCCCAGCTTGAACAAGGGGAAGAGCCGCCCCCACGCCCCGCCCTCGGCGGAGATCACCAGCCCGGTCCGGGCGAAGGCCGTCCGGATGCCCGCCTCCTGCGCCGCGCCCGCCGCCTCCTCCCAGTCCTGGCAGAGATCCGGAAGGAAACCATGGCCAGGGGGCGCACTCTCATCGACCGCGCGCTCCCCGGTGTCACCGTAGAAGCCGATCGCGCTCCCGCTCACCAGCACCCGCGGCGGGGTGTCCAGCGAGGCGATCGCCTCGGCGATGGCGGCGGTGCCCAGCACCCGGCTGTCCCGGATCTCCTTCTTGTACGCGTCGGTCCAGCGCCGGTCGCCGACGCCCGCGCCCGCGAGGTGGAACACGGCCTCACAGCCCATCAGCCCCGTGGTGTCCACCCACTGCCGCCGCGGATCCCACTCGGCCTCGTCCTCCGCGCGCGGCGAACGCCGCACCAGCCGCACTACTTGGTGGCCGTCCTCGCGCAGCGAGCGGACGAGTGCCGTGCCGATGAGCCCGGAGGAGCCGGTGACCGCGATACGCATGGCACCATACTGCCCTCGATCAGAGGCGGGATGTCGGACAACGGGCGGGCGTGGCACAGTGACGCGCATGTCCCAGCCGTCCAGCCTGCCTCAGCCCTCCGACCCACCACACCCCTCCGGCCCGCCGTCCCAGCGTGCCGAACTGATCATCCGCCCCGCCGTGATCGACGACGAGACGGCGCTGGCCGATCTGGACCGCCGCACCTGGTCGACCCTGCATTCCGTGCAGCCGAGGCCGCAGCCGCCGTACGACCGCTTCTTCACCCTGCACAACCGCGTCGATGAGATCCTCGTGGCCGAACTCGGCGGGCACCCCGTCGGCTATATACGGCTCGTGCCGCCGACCCCGCTGGTCTGCAACGCACATGTCCGTCAGATCCAGGGGCTCGCGGTGGACGAGCGGACGCGGGGGCGGGGCGTGGCGCGGGCGCTGCTCGGCGCCGCGTGCCAGGAGGCGCGGCGGCAGGGCGCCACCCGCATCACCCTGCGGGTGCTGGGCCACAACACCCCCGCACGGCGGCTGTACGCGTCGGAGGGGTTCGCGGTGGAGGGCGTCCTGCCGGGGGAGTTCCTGCTGGAGGGGGAGTACGTGGACGATGTGCTGATGGGGCGCTCGCTGGACCGCTGAGGCGCCACCGTCCCTCAAACCGGTCAAGCCCCTTCGAGCTCCCCTGGCCCTCAAGCCCTCCAGCCCTCAAGCTCCCCCAGCCCTCAAGCTCCTCAAGCCGCTCAAGCTCCGCTCCCCAAGCCCCTCAGACCCTGAAGCGCTCCCACAGCCGGGGATACCGCTCCGCCAGCACCGCCTCGCTCTCGAAGTCGAGGGGCTCCCCGATCGGTTCCCGGGGTGCGGGGGCGAGTTCCAGGTCCGGCAGGGGCGCGCCGGTCAGCCGCTCGTACGCCTCGTCCGCCGCGTACCCCAGATCCTCGCAGTCGCCGTCCACCTGGTCGTCGAAGTCCTCGAGCAGATCGGCGAGCGCGTCCGGATCGAGCAGCGCGCCCTCGAAGATCCCCCGGCCCTGGCCGATCAGCCAGTAGCGGAACGCCTCGAAGGCGTCATCGCTGACCCCGCCCAGCAGCACCCAGGCGGCGCCCCACACATCCCAGCGGTACGCCCGGTTGGAGCGGGCCTCGAAGTGCCGGGCGAAGTCCAGCACGGCGTCGGGGTCCAGCTGTGACAGCCGTTCGACGAGCAGGTCGGACTGGTCCTCGGGGTCGCCGTCCGCCGCCTCCCGAGCGCTGTCGACCAGCCCCCAGAACTCCGTCTCGTCCATCATCACGGGACCAGGATCGGCCCTCCCGCGCACCCCCGCACGCGGAGGGGGCCGGATGCGGCCGCCTCGGGATACCGGACAGAAGGTGTCGGGTTTTGCTGCGAGGGTCGACCGTGGTCGACCCGACTCGAGCCGGGTCGGCCATGTCATCCACACCGGTTTCCACACCGGGACGCACACGAGAGGACGTATGGACGTGAGCACACAGGGCGCGCTGGCGGGCCGGGTCGCGCTCGTCGCGGGGGCGACGCGCGGCGCGGGCCGGGCGATGGCCGTCGAGCTGGGAGCCGCCGGGGCCACCGTCTACGCGACGGGGCGCACTACACGCGAGCAGGTCAGCGAGGTCGGGCGGCCGACGGAGACCATCGAGGAGACGGCCGAGCTGATCACGGCCGCGGGCGGCACGGGCATCGCGGTGCCGACCGACCATCTGGAGCCCGAGCGGGTCCGGGCTCTGGTGGAGCGGATCGACCGGGAGCAGGGCCGGCTGGACGTCCTGGTCAATGACGTCTGGGGCGGTGAGGCGCTGATCGAGTTCGGCAAGAAGACCTGGGAGACGGATCTGACGGGCGGGCTGCGGATGCTCCGGCTCGGCGTCGAGACCCACCTCATCACCAGCTACTACGCGCTGCCGCTGCTGATCCGGCACCCGGGCGGTCTGGTGGTCGAGGTGACCGACGGCAACGAGGAGTTCAACAAGACCTACCGCGAGAACCTCTTCTTCGACCTCACCAAGAACGCCCCGATCCGCACGGCCTTCGGGCTCGCGGAGGAGCTCGCGGAGTTCGACGGTACGGCGGTGAGCATCTCGCCGGGCTTCCTGCGCTCGGAGCAGATGCTGGACCACTTCGGGGTGCGGGAGGAGAACTGGCGGGACGCGGTGGAGAAGGAGCCGCACTTCGCGATCGCCGAGTCGCCGTACTTCGTCGGGCGGGCCGTCGCCGCGCTCGCCGCCGACCCGGACCGGGCGCGGTGGAACGGGAAGTCCGTCTTCAGCGGGGATCTGGCCAAGGTCTACGGCTTCACCGATCTGGACGGCTCGCGGCCGGATGTCCTCGGCTACTTCCAGGACGTCGTCTTCGGCGGCAAGGAGGGCACGGCCGCCGACTACCGCTGAGCGCTCCGCCGGAAGCGCGGCCGAGCTGCCGTCGGCCGGCCGCGGCGCGGCGCTGTCGTGGCCGGCCGGTCCCACGCGGCGGAGCCGCATATCGCCACAGCCGCGGCGGAGCCGCATATCGACACCGCCCCGCGCCCCTTCGGGGGCCTTGCGAACCGCGGCCGACCTCCGCCGATGCGCTGAAGCTCCGCGGTCACTCGTAGAGCCGCGCCGTGCGGCGAGCCGCGTCGGCGAAGAGTTCGCGCAGCTCCGGCGGCCCCAGCACCTCCGCCTCCGGGCCCAGCCCGAGCAGCTGGGCGAGGGCGACCTCGTACGACTCGACGGGCAGGGTGACGGTGATCCGCCCCTGCCCGTCGGGCTCCCCGGCCGCGCGTACCGCCTCCTCGGCCGCCGCCCGGTCCGTGACATGCGGCAGCCACCGGGCACCGGCCGGGGTCAGCCGTACGACGGCCTGTTCGCGCAGGATCGAGCGGGCGAACTGATCGGCCCGCTCCTCCCAGAAGGCGGGCAGCTCGAAGTCCTCGGCCCGGGTGAAGCGGGCGCCGGACGGTTCGACGGCGGCGAAGCGGTCCACCCGGTAGACCCGGAAGCCGCCCTCCGCACGCGCCGCGAGGTACCAGACGCCCGCCTTGAGCACGAGCCCGTACGGTTCGAGCTCGCGCCGGACCTCCGCGTCCCGGCGCCGGTAGCGGACGGTGATCCGCAGATCGTCCCAGACCGCGTCGGCGATGCTCGGCAGCAGCTCCGGCGTCTCCGGCTCCCGCCACCAGCCCGGGGCGTCGAGATGGAACCGCTGCGCCACCGTATGGGAGGCGTCCCGCAGCTCCGGGAGCAGCGCGGCGGACACCTTCAGCCGGGCGGCGGAGGCCGCGTCCGCGAGCCCCATCTCGCGCAGCGCGGAGGGGACACCGGACAGGAACAGCGCCTCGGCCTCGGTCCGCCCCAGGCCGGTCAGCCGGGTGCGGTAGCCGCCGATGAGCCGGTAGCCCCCGGCCCGGCCCCGGTCCGCGTAGACCGGGATGCCCGCCTCGGAGAGCGCGGCGGCGTCCCGGGTCACGGTGCGCTCGGAGACCTCCAGCTCCCGCGCCAGCTCGGCCCCCGTGATCGAGGGCCGGGCCTGGAGCAGAAGCACCATCTTGATGAGCCGGGCAGCACGCACGGCCCCATGATGCCGTGCCCGCTCGGCGGGCGGCGGACCAAGGCGGGCTCGCGGCCGTGGCGCGCCCGGCCGCTCCGAGGGCGGGGCCCCGGCCTTGCACGGCCCGTCGGCCGGATGCCGCCCGGGAGCGGCGGCCCGCAGGCGGCCCGGAGGCGGGGCGGGCTATGGGGTGTCCGGCGGGTCTTCCCCTACCCGCTACCCGCCCCTTCCCGCGGTGTCGATATGCGGCTCCGCCGCGTGGCAGGGGCACCGCCCCTGGACCCCGCTCCTCGAACTCCCCCGGCTACCGCTGGGAGGTGCCCCCTGGAGGGGCTGGATTGCCGGCTGACCGGGCGGGCGTCCGCGCACGTCCGGGTCGTCCGGCCGGGGTCGGGGGGAGCTCCCGGGTTCGCTCCGCCCCTGGACCCCGGGGGTGGACGAGCCGACCGTCGTCGCCGCGAACGCCTGCACCGGTGGATTGATCGCGGTCGGCACATGGGCGCGACGGATGGCGAGGCGGACACCCGCGCACAACTCGGGTCGTCCGGCCGGGGTCTGGGGCGGAGCCCCAGTTGTGGGAAGGGGCGGGGCGGGGGAAGCACCGATATGCGGCTCCGCCGCGTGGCCCGCCGCAGGCGTCACCGGGCCCCGGAAACCGGGGCGACGTCCGAGCGCGCACCGGGGGCCGGGCCGCCGCCCGGCCTCCGGCGCGCTCGCGCCGCGCCGTCAGATGCCGTACCGCTCCGCGGCTTCCTTGGGCGCGGTGGCCGGGACCGCGCCTTGGCGGGCCAGCCGGGACAGGGCGGCCACCACGATGGCCGGGGCGTCCACGCCGAAGTGGCGGCGGGCGGCCTCACGGGTGTCGGAGAGGCCGAAGCCGTCCGTGCCCAGTGAGTACCAGTCCTGCTCGACCCACTGGCTGATCTGGTCGGGGACGGCACGCATCCAGTCGCTGACGGCGAGGACCGGGCCCGGTGCGCCTGCCAGGGCACGGGTGACGTACGGGACCCGGTCTTCGCCGTTGAGCTGCGCCGCGTCACAGGACAGGGCGTCGCGGCGCAGCTCGCTCCAGGAGGTGGCGGACCACACGTCGGCGGCCACGCCCCAGTCGTCGGCGAGGAGTTTCTGGGCATCCAGCGTCCAGTGGATGGCGGTGCCGGAGGCGAGGAGCTGGATACGGGGGGAGTCCGCGGCCGGGGCCGTGGCCTCCCGGTAGCGGTACAGGCCCTTGAGGATGCCCTCCTCGACGCCCTCGCCCGTGGGCATCGACGGCTGGACCTTGGGCTCGTTGTAGACCGTCAGGTAGTAGAAGACGTCCTCGGCCTCGGGGCCGTACATCCGCCGCAGACCCTCCCGCACGATCGCGCCGACCTCGTAGGCGAAGGCCGGGTCGTAGGCGAGCGCCGCCGGGTTGGTGGAGGCGATCAGCGGGGAGTGGCCGTCGGCGTGCTGGAGGCCCTCGCCGGTCATCGTCGTACGGCCGGCGGTGGCGCCGATGAGGAAGCCGCGGCCGAGCTGGTCGGCGAGCGCCCACATCTGGTCGGCGGTGCGCTGCCAGCCGAACATCGAGTAGAAGATGTAGAAGGGGATCATCGGCTCGCCGTGGGTCGCGTACGACGTCGCGGCGGCGGTGAATTCGGCCATCGAACCGGACTCGGTGATCCCCTCGTTGAGGATCTGACCGTTCGCGGCCTCCTTGTAGTACAGGAGCTGATCGCGGTCGACCGGGTCGTAGGTCTGGCCGAGCGGGGAGTAGATCCCAGCGGTGGGGAAGAGCGACTCCATGCCGAAGGTCCGTGCCTCGTCCGGCACGATCGGCACCCAGCGCCGCCCGGTCTCCTTCTCCCGCATCAGGTCCTTGACCAGCCGGACGAAGGCCATGGTGGTGGCGATCTCCTGGCTGCCGGAGCCCTTGGCGAGCGTCTCGAACGGCTTCGCGGACGGCTCGGGCAGGGCCACCGGGTGGACCCTGCGGGCCGGGGCCGGGCCGCCGAGGGCCGCGCGGCGCTCCTGGAGGTAGCGGACCTCGGGGGAGTCGGGGCCGGGGTGGACGTAGGGGACGAGGTGCTCGTCCAGCTTGCTGTCCGGGATGGGGAGTTCGAGGAGGTCCCGCATGGTGCGGAACTCCTTGCCCGTCAGCTTCTTCATCTGGTGGTTGGCGTTGCGCGACTCGAAGCCGGGGCCCAGCGTCCAGCCCTTGACGGTCTGGGCGAGCACCACGGTCGGGGCGCCCTTGTGCGCCATGGCCGCGCGGTAGGCCGCGTACACCTTGCGGGGCTCATGGCCCGCGCGCGAGGTGTGGAAGCACTCGGCCAGCTTGGCGTCGGTGAACCCCTGGGCGAGCCGGGCCAGCTCCGGCTCGGCGCCGAAGAAGTGCTCGCGGATATAGGCCGCGTCGCGGGTCGCGTACGTCTGGAACTGGCCGTCCGGGACCTCGCGCAGCCGGCGCACCAGCGCGCCCGTGGTGTCCTGCGCGAACAGCTCGTCCCAGGCGGAGCCCCACAGCGACTTGACCACGTTCCAGCCCGCCGCGCGGAACTGGGCCTCCAGCTCCTGCACGATCTTGAAGTTGGCGCGCACCGGGCCGTCGAGGCGCTGGAGGTTGCAGTTGATGACGAAGGTCAGGTTGTCCAGGCCCTCGCGCCCGGCCAGCGCGAGCGCGGCCGTCGACTCCGGCTCGTCCATCTCGCCGTCGCCGAGGAAGGCCCAGACGTGGGAGTTCGCGGTGTCCTTGATGCCACGGGCCGCCAGATAGCGGTTGAAGCGGGCCTGGTAGATCGCGGAGATCGGGCCGAGCCCCATCGAGACGGTGGGGAACTCCCACAGCCACGGCAGCCGCCGCGGATGCGGATAGGACGGCAGGCCCTCGCCGCCCGCCTCGCGGCGGAAGTGGTCCAGATGGCGCTCGGTCAGCCGCCCGTCGAGGAAGGCGCGGGCGTAGATGCCGGGGGAGGCGTGGCCCTGGATGTAGAGCTGGTCGCCGCTGCCTCCCCCAGTCTTCGACCGGGAGGTGCCCCCTGCCTCCTTGCCGCGGAAGAAGTGCTGGAAGCCCGTCTCGTAGAGCCAGGCGGCGGAGGCGAAGGTGGCGATGTGGCCGCCGAGGCCGTCACGGCTGCCGCGGGTGACCATCGCCGCCGCGTTCCACCGGTTCCAGGAGGTGATGCGGCGCTCCATGGCCTCGTCGCCCGGGAACGCGGGCTCGGCGGCGGTCGGGATGGTGTTGAGGTAGTCCGACTCCAGCAGGGGCGGCAGCGCGAGCCCGGCGCTCTCGGCGCGCTCCAGGGTGCGGCGCATGAGGTACGAGGCGCGGTGTGACCCGGCCGCCCGCGCGACGGCGTCCAGGGAGGCGCCCCATTCGGCGGTCTCCTCGGGGTCACGGTCGGGAAGCTGGTCGAGCGCACTCGGCTGCGTGCGTACGAGATCGGTCATGAGGCGACTGTAAGTCTGATCGATGATCGATCAAAGCTCTCCTGGGGAAAAAGTGCTCCGTAAGCCGAAATTGGCATTCCGTGCCGCGAAACTAGGCACGCGGTGCACAGCCGAGGACATGCTCCTTGACCAGTTCGCCCACCCTCGGATCCCGCCGCCTGAAGGCGTCCACCACCGCCTGGTGCTCCTCGGCGTACGACTCCTGGACGGTGCCCAGCCAGCGGATCGACAGCGTCGTCCAGATCTCGATGCCCAGCGACTCCCAGGTGTGCAGCAGCACGCTGTTGCCCGACGCCCGCACCAGCTCGCGGTGGAACGCCACGGTGTGCCGGACCTGCGCCTCCCCGTCGGCCTTGCGGTCGGCCTCGTACAGCGCCCGCACCTCGGGCTCCAGCCGGGAGGTGTCCTCGGCCAGCACGGGCGCCGCCAGCTCCGCCGCGATCTGCTCGAGCCCGGCCCGTACCGGATAGATCTCCTCGAGGTCGGCGGCGGTCAGATTGCGCACCCGGACGCCCTTGTTGGGCGCCGATTCGATCAGCCGCAGCGACTCCAGCTCCCGCAGCGCCTCCCGTACGGGCGTCTGGCTGACCTCCAGCTCCGTGGCGATCCTGCGCTCCACGATCCGCTCGCCCGGCTTCCAGCGGCCGCTGACGATGCCCTCCACGATGTGTTCGCGGATCTGCTCGCGCAACGAGTGGACGACGGGCGGGGCCATGGGGAGCTCCTTAGAACCAGCGGTGAACAGCTGCCATTATCCCGGTACCGGGGTAAAGAAAACCGCGCCCCGCACGGACTTCCCGTGCGGGGCGCGGCAGTGCCTCGTAAGGCTCAGAGACCGAGGTCCACCTCGAACTCGCCGGCCTCCAGGATCTCCTTGACGGCCGTCAGGTAGCGGGCCGCGTCGGCACCGTCCACCAGGCGGTGGTCGTAGGAGAGCGCCACGTACGTCATGTCGCGCACCGCGATGGTCTCGCCCAGCTCCGGGTGGTTGATCACCACCGGGCGCTTGACGGTCGCGCCGATGCCCAGGATGGCGACCTGGTTCGGCGGCACGATGATCGTGTCGAACAGCGCACCGCGCGAACCGGTGTTGCTGATCGTGAAGGTGGCGCCGGACACCTCATCCGGGGTGATCTTGTTGGAGCGGACCTTGCCCGCCAGCTCCGCCGTCTTCTTGGCCAGACCGGCGATGTTGAGGTCGCCCGCGTTCTTGATGACCGGGGTCATCAGGCCCTTCTCGGCGTCCACCGCGATACCGACGTTCTCCACGTCGAAGTACGTGATGGTGTTGTCGTCCTCGTTGATCCGGGCGTTGATGGCCGGGTGGGCCTTCAGCGCCTGGACGGCGGCCTTCACGAAGAACGGCATCGGCGAGAGCTTGACGCCCTCACGCTGCGCGAACGACTCCTTGGCCTGGGCGCGCAGCCGCATGACCCGGGTGACGTCCACCTCGATCACGCTGGTCAGCTGGGCCTGGCTGTGCAGGGCCTTCATCATGTTGTCGCCGATGACCTTGCGCATCCGCGGCATCTTGATGGTCTGGCCGCGCAGCGGGGACACCGCCTGCGGGGCGGCCGCCTTCGGCGCGGCGGCGGCCGGGGCCTGGGCCTGGGCGGCGGCCTTGGCGGCCTCCGCCGCGGCGATGACGTCCTGCTTGCGGATGCGGCCGCCGACGCCGGTGCCCTTGACGGTGGACAGGTCCACGTTGTTCTCGGCGGCCAGCTTGCGCACCAGCGGGGTGACGTAGGCGCCCTCGGCCTCGGGGGCCGTGGGTGCCGGGATCGTGGGTGCCGCGGCCGGAGCCGGGGCGGGCGCCGGAACGGCCGGGGCCGGCTCGGGGGCGACCGGCGCCGGGGTGACGGCCTGCGGCGCGGGGGCGCTCGGGGCCTGCGGAGCCGGGGCGGGCGCCGGGGCCTCCTGGACCGGCTCGGGAGCCGGAGCCGGAGCGGCCGGGGCGGGCGCGGCGGCCGGAGCGGCACCGGCCACGCCGATCACGGCCAGCTTGGCGCCGACCTCGGCGGTCTCGTCCTCGCCGACCAGGATCTCCAGCAGGGTGCCCGCGGCCGGGGCCGGGATCTCGGTGTCGACCTTGTCGGTGGAGACCTCGAGCAGCGGCTCATCGGCCTCGACGGACTCGCCGACCTCCTTGAGCCAGCGGGTCACGGTGCCCTCGGTCACCGACTCGCCCAGCGCGGGCAGGACCACATCGGTGCCCTCGGCGCCACCGGCCGGAGCGGCGGCGGCAGGGGCGGGGGCGGGAGCCTCGGCGACGGGCGCCGGGGCGGGCTCGGGCTGGGCCGCCGGAGCGGGCTCGGCCGCGGGGGCGGGGGCAGCGGCCGGGGCCGCGCCGCCGTCGTCGATGACGGCCAGCTCGGCGCCGACCTCGACCGTCTCGTCCTCGGCCACCTTGATGGACGTCAGCACACCGGCCGAGGGGGCCGGGATCTCGGTGTCGACCTTGTCGGTCGATACCTCGAGCAGGGGCTCATCGGCCTCGACGCGTTCACCTTCGGCCTTGAGCCAGCGGGTGACGGTGCCCTCGGTCACGCTCTCGCCGAGCGCCGGCAGGGTTACGGAAACCGCCATGGTGTTCGGTTGCTCCTTAACGATCTTTGCGGATGGTTCGCGCTCGGGATGATCAGTCGTGGGAGTGCAGCGGCTTGCCGGCCAGGGCCAGGTGGGCCTCGCCGAGCGCCTCGTTCTGGGTCGGGTGGGCGTGGACGAGCTGCGCGACCTCGGCCGGCAGCGCCTCCCAGTTGTAGATCAGCTGAGCTTCGCCGACCTGCTCGCCCATCCGGTCACCGACCATGTGGACGCCGACGACGGCACCGTCCCGTACCTGCACGAGCTTGATCTCGCCCGCGGTCTTGAGGATCTTGCTCTTGCCGTTGCCCGCGAGGTTGTACTTCAGGGCGACGACCTTGTCCGCGCCGTACAGCTCCTTGGCCTTGGCCTCGGTGATGCCGACGGAGGCGACCTCGGGGTGGCAGTAGGTCACCCGCGGCACACCGTCGTAGTCGATCGGCACCGGGTTCTGACCGGCCAGCCGCTCCGCCACCAGCATGCCCTCGGCGAAGCCGACGTGGGCCAGCTGGAGGGTGGGGACCAGGTCGCCCACGGCGGAGATGGTCGGAACGTTGGTCCGCATGTACTCGTCGACGAGGACATACCCGCGGTCCATGGCGACCCCGGCCTCCTCGTAGCCCAGGCCCTGCGAGACCGGGCCCCGGCCGACGGCCACCAGCAGCAGCTCGGCCTCGAAGGTCTTGCCGTTCTCCAGCGAGACCTTGACGCCGTCGGCGGTGTACTCGACACCGGAGAAGCGGGAGCCGAGGGAGAAGTTGATGCCGCGCTTGCGGAAGGCGCGCTCCAGCAGCTTGGAGCTGTTCTCGTCCTCGACCGGGACGAGGTGGGGAAGCGCCTCGACGATGGTGATGTCGGCCCCGAAGGACTTCCACGCGGAGGCGAACTCGACGCCGATGACGCCGCCGCCCAGCACGACCGCGGACTTCGGCACGCGGTCCAGCACCAGGGCGTGGTCGGAGGAGATGACGCGGTTGCCGTCGATCTCCAGGCCGGGGAGGGACTTGGGCACCGAACCGGTGGCCAGCAGGATGTGGCGGCCGGTGTAGCGCTCGCCGTTCACATCGACCGAGGTCGGGGAGGACAGCCGGCCCTCGCCCGTCACATAGGTGACCTTACGGGAGGCGATCAGCCCCTGGAGACCCTTGTACAGGCCCGAGACCACGCCGTCCTTGTACTTGTGCACACCCTCGATGTCGATGCCCTCGAAGGTGGTCTTCACGCCGAATTCCGAGCCCTCACGGGCCTGGTCGGCGAGCTCACCCGCGTGCAGCAGCGCCTTGGTGGGGATGCAGCCGCGGTGCAGACAGGTGCCGCCCAGCTTGTCCTTCTCGATCAGGGCGACGTCCAGACCCAGCTGCGCCGCGCGCAGGGCAGCGGCGTAACCGCCGCTACCGCCTCCGAGGATCACTAGGTCGAAAACGGTGCTGGCGTCGTTCGCCACGTCACGTCCTCCATGCATGGTGCGCCGGGACCGGCCTTCGGTCAGCCGGGCGGCGGCGTGTGTTCGGCCGCTTCTTGCGTCGGCCCTGGTGTCGGGGGCCCTGTCCTGCCGGGACAACATCTTCGCACTTGTTGGGAGGAGGCGGGACGCGGGGCCGCTGTGTGAGAAATCTCCACAGCCCAGTTCAGGGGTTACTCCTGCGTATCCGGAACGCGAAGCCCCGTCGATTTCGTTGAGGGCGAAATCGACGGGACTTTCGGCCTATGGCCCACCGGGTCGGTGGCGGGTCCGTGGCGGGGCCGGGCGGTCGCGATGCGTTGCCGCGCCGCGCCGCTGTGTTCCGGCCCCGGCTCAGCCGAGACCGCCGTCGGCGGCGCGCTCGGCCAGCCGCACCAGGGTGCGGACCGCGGCGCCCGTACCGCCCTTGGGGGTGTAGCCGAACGGGCCGGACTCGTTGAAGGCCGGGCCCGCGATGTCCAGGTGGCCCCAGGTGATCCCGTCCGCCACGAACTCCTTCAAGAAGATGCCGGCCACCAGACCGCCACCCATGCGCTCACCCATGTTCGCCAGATCGGCGACCGGGGAGTCGATGCCCTTGCGAAGGTGCGAAGGCAGCGGCATCGGCCAGGACTGCTCACCGGCCTCCTCCGCGATCTCGTGGAGCGTGCCGCGGAACGCCTCGTCGTTCGTCATGATCCCGAACGTGCGGTTGCCCAGCGCGAGGACCATCGCACCGGTCAGCGTCGCCACGTCCACGATCGCGTCCGGCTTCTCCTCACCGGCGCGGGTGATCGCGTCGGCGAGCACCAGCCGGCCCTCGGCGTCGGTGTTCAGCACCTCGACGGTCTTGCCGCCGTACATCGACAGCACATCGCCGGGGCGGGTGGCCGAACCCGAGGGCATGTTCTCGGCCAGCGCCAGCCAGCCCGTCAGATTGACCCGCAGACCCAGCTTGGCGGCGGCGACCACGGTGGCGAACACGGCGGCGGCACCGCTCATGTCGCACTTCATCGTCTCGTTGTGACCGGCCGGCTTGAGGGAGATACCGCCCGAGTCGTAGGTGATGCCCTTGCCGACCAGGGCGAGCGTCTTCTCGGCCTTGGGGTGGGTGTACGCGATCCGGACCAGCCGCGGCGGGGCGTCCGAGCCCTGGCCCACGCCGAGGATGCCGCCGTAACCGCCCTTCGTGAGCGCCTTCTCGTCCAGCACCTCGGTCTTGAGGCCGTGCTCCTTGGCGGCCGCGACCGCCTCGGCGGCGAAGGCGGCCGGGGTGAGGAGGTTGGACGGGGTGTTGATCAGGTCGCGGGCGCGGTTGATCTCCGCGACGAGGGCGGTGGCGCGCTCGGTGGCCGCCTTGTACGCCTTGTCGCGCGGTTTGCCGCCGACCAGGGCGACCTCGGCGAGCGGGCCGTTGTCCTTCTTGCCGCCGTTCTTGTCCTTGGACTTGGTGTCCTTGGCGTTGCCGTTGGTCTTGTCGTACGTGTACGCCCCGAGCAGCGCGCCCTCGGCCACGGCGGCGGCGCCCGCCGCGTCCTCGACCGGCAGCGCGAACGCGCCCTTCTTCGAACCGGACAGCGCGCGGGCGGCCACCCCCGCGGCCCGGCGCAGCGTCTCGGCGTCATAGCCGTCGCCCTTGGCCGGGACCTCGCCCAGCCCGACCGCCAGCACGACCGGGGCCTTGAGGCCGGACGCGGCGGGCAGCTTGGTCACCTCGCCGTCGGCGCCGGTCGCGCCGAGCGTCTCCAGAACGGCGGCCAGCTTCCCGCCGAACGCCTTGTCCACGGCCTCGGCGCCGACGGCGACAACGGGGCCCTTGGCCCCCTTCGCCACGCCGACGACGACGGCGTCCGCGCGCAGTGCCGCGGCGGACGAGGTGCTGAGAGTCAGAGCAGTCACAGTGGTCGGGTCCCTCTTCCGATAGTTCGTCGGCCGATATGGGTTGTAGGCCGCGCCCCTCCGCATCGTATGCCTAGGCCCCTTTTGAGGCTCCGAGCGCCTCCGGGACGCCTTGCCCGCACCCCGGCCACCGCCGGGAGGTACGGGGTGCTTTTGACCGTGGTCACTCATGAATGGGGGCCGCGGGGTAGCCTTCCGCGCGATGGACACCACGCCGGAGTCGCCGCAGCCGCAGTCGCAGTCGTCCGCACGGGCGCCGGGGGCCGAGCCGGAGGGCCCGGAAAGCTCGGGACCCGCCGCGCCCGCCGCGCCCTCTGAGCGCGCTGAGCCCGCCGCGCCCTCCGGATCCTCCGAGGGCTCAGCGGGCTCGGAGGACTCAACGGGCCCCGACCGCCCGGAGCCTCCGCCCCGCCCTGCCTACGATCCGCCGCCCGCGCACGCTCCGCGTGCCCCCTGGGCCGACGGGATCCGCTTCGCCTTCGGCACGCTCACGGTGCTGCCCATACGCGGCACGCGCTGGGACCGGGAGGCGGCGCACGCGGGGATGCTGTGCGCTCCACTGGCCGGGCTGACCGTGGGGCTGTGCGCGGCGGCGGTGGGCGGGGTGTTGCTGTTCCTCGGCGGTGGGGCGCTGCTGGCGGCCGTCGCCACCGCCGCGATACCCGCCGTACTGACCCGCGGCCTCCACCTCGACGGGCTCGCCGACACCGCGGACGGGCTCGGCAGCGGCAAACCCGCCGAGGACGCGCTGCGCATCATGAAGCGGTCGGACATCGGGCCGTTCGGCGTGATCGCGCTGCTGTTCGTCCTGCTCGGCCAAGTGGCGGCCCTGGCCCAGCTCTACGGACAGAGCTGGGCGCACGGCGCGGTCGGGGCGGCCGTGGCCGGTGTCACCGCGCGCTGCGCCCTGACACTCGCCGCCCGCGTGGGCGTTCCGGCGGCGCGGCCGGAGGGGCTGGGCGCGGCGGTCGCGGGCGCCGTGCCGTGGCGTTCCGCGGGTGTCGTGGCGGCGGTGACGGTGGTGGGCTGTGCGGTGGTGGCCGTCCCCTTCGGCCCGTACGCCGTCGTCCTGCACGCCTTCGCCGCCCTGGCCGCACTGGCGGCCGCCGAACTCCTCCTGCACCACTGCCGCCGCCGTCTCGGCGGGGTGACCGGCGATGTCTTCGGCGCGCTCGCGGAGACGGCCGCCACGGCCGCCCTGGTGGTCCTGACCTTCGGCTAGGGCCCTGGGCCCTTAGCCGCCGCTCTCGTCGCCTTCGTTGCCCCCGTTGCCCTCGTCGCGCTCCGGGAGCTCGGCGTGCAGGGCGGCGGCCGCCTGCACCAGCGGCAGGGCGAGCAGCGCGCCCGTGCCCTCGCCGACCGTGACGCCCTGGTCGAGCAGCGGGGTGAGGGCGATGCGGTCCAGTGCCTTCTCCTGCCCCGGTTCGCCGCTGGCCTGACCGGCCAGCCACCAGTCCGGGGCCCGGAACGCCACCCGCTGAGCGACCAGCGCACAGGCCGCCGAGACCACGCCGTCCAGGATCACGGGGGTGCGGCGCACCGCGCTCTGCAACAGGAAGCCGGTGATCGCGGCGAGATCGGCACCGCCGACGGTGGCCAGCAGCTGGAGCTGATCGCCCAGCACCGGGCGGGCCCGGCGCAGCCCGTCACGGATCGCGGCGCATTTACGCATCCAGGCGAGGTCGTCGATGGCGGCCCCGCCACGGCCGGTGACCACGGAGGCGTCCGTACCGCACAGCGCGGCGATCAGCGTCGCGGCTGCGGTTGTGCCGCCGACGCTGAGGTCACCGAGGACGAGGAGGTCCGTACCGGAGTCCGCCTCCTCGTCGGCGATGGCCATCCCGGTACGGAAGGCCCGCTCGGCCTCGTCCAGGGTGAGCGCGTCCTCGACGTCCAGCCGGCCGGACGCTCGGCGTACGCGGTGGCGGGTGACGTCCTCCGGGAGCTCCTCGGGGTCGCAGTCCAGCGCCATGTCGATGACGCGGACGGGCGTGCCGAGACGGGCGGCGAGGATGGCGGCCGGGCTTTCACCGTCGAGCACGGCGCGGACCAGACGGTGGGTGCTCCTGGCGGGGCGGGCGGAGACGCCGAGGTCGGAGACGCCGTGGTCGCCCGCGAAGAGGATGGCTCGGGGCTGCTCGATGGGCTTGACCGGCACCCGCTGCTGCGCGGCGGCCAGCCACTCACCCAGCTCGTCCAGCCGCCCGAGCGCACCAGGCGGCAGCGCGAGCCGCTCACGGCGCTCCTCGGCGTCACGCCGGATGCCCCCGTCGGGGCGCTCGATCAGGTCGACGAAGTCATCGAGATTGAGAGCACTCACCTGCCGAACCCTACCGGTGGTCCCCGACGCGCTGCGCGGCTCCGTCGAGCGCGGCTTCCGTCCAGCGCCTCCGGCGCGATTGTGCAGCGCGGCAGGGGGCGACGGGCGCGGATGCGTTGCGCCCGCCGGGCCGGTGGGGCGGGTCCCGCTGACGGCTCCGGTGCGCGGGGCGGGGCCAGTTGCCGGGCTGCCGGCGGGATGGGGCGGGGCGGTCGGCCGTGCGTGGCTCGGGTCCGCCGAACCGGGCCACTGGCCGCGCGGAGCTGCGCCGGGCTGGGCGGGGCCACGACGGGTCGCGCGGCTCCGTTGAGTGCGGCTTTCGTCTCGCGCCTTCGGCGCATTTGAGCAGCGGGGCAGGGGGTGGCGGGTGAGGCCAGGTTGCCGGGTGCCGGGTTGGTGGGGGCTTGCGGCCGTGGCGGCTTCTCGTGTTGGTGGCCGAGGGCCATCCGGGCTGCGGGTCGGTGGGGCCCAAGTCGGCCTCTCCGGGTACCCCTGCAAAAAACGTTTGATCTGAAGCAACTAATTTGTCAAACGTTTTCGCAGGGGGTACCCCGACCCCCTGCGATTCGGCGGTCCGGCGGCCCAGGACCCATGGCCCGCAGTCCGGGTTGGTCCTTGGCTGCCGATGAGGGATGCCGCCACCGGCGCGTACCCCCGCCGCCCCGGCACCCGGCGGTGGCGCCGCGCCCGCCATCCCCCGGCTCCGCTGCTCAATTGCGCCGAAGGCGCGAGACGAAGGCCGCACCTGATCGAGCCGAGTAGCCCCGCGCGGCCAGGGACCCACGGGCCCGCAGTCCGGGTTGGTCCTTGGCTGTCGATGGGGGATGCCGCCACCGGCGCAAGCCACCGCCGCCCCGGCGCTCGGCGGCGGTGCCGCACCTGTCACCCCCTTGCTCCGCTGCTCAAATGCGCCGAAGGCGCGAGATGGCGATGCACCCGACCGAGCTGAGTAGTCCCGCGCGGCGGGGGACCGATGGCCCGCAGTCCGGATGGGGCCTTGGCTGCCGATGAGGGATGCCGTCACCGGCGCGTACCCCCACCGTCCCGGCGCTCGGCGGCGGTGCTGCGCCCGCCATCCCCCTGCTCCGCTGCTCAAATGCGCCGAAGGTGCGAGATGAAAGCCGCACTCAGCCGAGCCGAGCAGTCCCGCGCGGCCCCGGACCCGGGTCAGCCCGGCTCGGGGCGTCCGGGGCCCGGCTGGGCCGACCCGGGCCCAGCCCAGCCTCAACCCAGATCAGCCGCGTAGCGGCATCGGCTGACCCGCCACCACCAACAACACCTGCTCACACTCATCCGCGAACCCCGCGTTCAACCGCCCCAGTTCATCGCGGAAGCGACGACCGGCGGCGGTCGCGGGAACGACCCCCGCGCCGACCTCGTTGCTCACCGCCACCACCGTGCGGCTCGTGGCGCGGACCGCCGCGACGAGGGCGGACACCCGCTCGCGGAGGGCGCGTTCGCCGCCGTGTGCCCACTTCTCGTCGTCCCAGGCGCTCACGGAGTCCATCGCGTCGGTGAGCCACAGCGCCAGGCAGTCGATGAGCAGCGGTGGGCCGTCCTCGGCGAGCAGCGGTGCCAGATCGCAGGTCTCGGTGGTGCGCCAGGAGCCGGGGCGGCGCTCGCGGTGGGCGGCGACGCGGGCGGCCCACTCGGGGTCGCCCGCGCGGGTGCCGCCCGTCGCGACGTACAGGACGTCGGGGAACGCGGCCAGCCGCCGTTCCGCCTCGAGGGACTTACCGGACCTGGCACCGCCCAGCACCAGCGTGCGGCGCGGCAGATCCGGCACCGCGTGGTATTCGCCGACGATCAGCGTCCGCCCGTCCGGCACCGCCCGCGCCCCCGCCGTGGCCAGCCGGCGGTGCAGCTCCCGGCCGGGCGGGACGGTGTGGTCGAGGTGGACGGCCAGGACATCGGTGGTGGCGCCCACGGCGCCCGACGCGCGCAGGGCCGCCAGGGCGTCGGGGCGGCCCAGTACGTCGAGCAGCACCATGTCGTACGGCTCGGCCGGATCGGGGAGTCCGGCCGCGCCGCCGCCCGGCGGGAGGTACAGCAGCCGGGTGCCGTCGGGGCCGGTGACCTCGTAGCCGGTACCGGGGGAGTCCAGCGCGACCGCCCGCACCCGGTGGCCGCTGATCAGGGACAGCGTGCGGCCGTCCGGCACCCGCCCCGGCGCCGGCAGCCCGGCCGGGAACTCGACGGCCGGACCGGCGTGCGGATGGGAGAGCAGCACCTGCCGGACGCCGATCAGCGAATACCCGGCCCGCGCGGCGGCGAACGCGGCCCCCGGGGTGAGATCGATCAGCAGCGCCCCATCGATCAGCAGCGAGGTGGCGGCCCGCGCCTCCTCGCCGACGGCGGCGGCACAGGAGGCGCAGGGGCAGCCATGGCGCGGCAGCCCGTCGGGGGCCCCGGTGCCCAGAAGAGTGAGTTCCACGCCCCGATCGTCTCGCGTCCGTTCCCACGGGTCGCGCGGGGCCACCCCGTACGGAGTGATCAGTCACCTAGGCTGCGGGCAGACATCACCTGTGGACCGGCGGGTATCACCTGTGGGCCGGCGGGATGGAGGAGGCTGGAATGGCGTGGACATGGCGGTTCGAGAAGTCCGACGGGACGGAGACGAAGCCCGCGGTGCAGCCGGAGGAGTTCCCGACCCAGGGGGACGCGGAGTCGTGGATCGGTGAGGAGTGGCGGGAGCTCCTCGAAGGAGGCGCGGAACAGGTGACGCTGTTCGAGGACGGTACGAAGATCTACGGTCCGATGAGTCTGCAAGCCGAATAGACAAAGCGCCCAGGAAACACGCACGCCGCGTAGCGCATACGCGGTGAGCGGGGCACCCGCCCGGTGGGGCCTACGAACGAGATGAGTCGGCATGCGCCCCGGGGGCGCGCTCAGCCGAACACGCCGGGCACTGCCGTACAGGGCGCGCGCCGAGCCGGGCGCGCGCCCTGTACGGCGCGATGGGCCGGGCGCTCGCCCGGCTCGACGCGATGGGTCGGTGGGCCGGTGGGCCTCCCACCTCAGATCTGCGCTGCTCGCGCATGCCGGGCCGTACGGGGCGGCCCGGCACGGGGCGGCGATCCTCACCGGCTAGTACGGGCGGCGGTTCCCACCGGTCCGTCGGGGTGGCGGTCCCACCGCCACCCCGCCGCCGGATCAGCCACGCACCCCCGCGTCAGCCGCGCACCCCGCACATATGCAGCAGCGCCGCCACCGCGCGATACGGATCCGTGCGCCCCGCCCGCTCCTCGGCCGCCAGCAGCCGCTCCCACTCCGGGGAACCGGGCGGCTCGGCGTCGTTCGGGGCAAGGTCGGTGAAGACCCGCACGCCGTACCAGGCGCGCAGCGGCGCGCCGATCGCGGTCAGGGTCTCGGTCAACTGCTCGCGCCGGTCGGCGCGCACCGGCAGCCCGATCCGGTTGATGTACGAGGGGGAGTCGAAGGCGGTCAGCGCCGTGTCCCAGTCCCCGGCCAGCCCCGCCCGCATCGCCAGCGCGTCACCGTTGCGCACCAGCAGCGACAGCAGTCCCCCGGGGGCCAGCACCCGGGCCAGCCCGGCGAGCAGCGGATCCGGTTCGGGTACGTACATCAGCACCCCGTGGCAGAGCACCACATCGAAGGTGCCCGGCAGGAAGTGCGCCCCGGTCTCCCGGCCGTCGCCCTCGAGCAGCCGTACGCGTCGCCGGATGCCCTCGGGCTCGTCGGCGAGCGCGGTGCGTGCCGCCTCCAGCATGGTGGGGTCGGACTCCAGTCCGGTGACCTCATGGCCCGCGCGGGCCAGCCGCAGGGACTGGGTGCCCTGGCCGACGCCCACGTCGAGCACCCGCAGCCGCCGCCCCACGGGGAAGCGTGCGGTGATCTGCTCATCGAGCTGGTGGGCGACCAGCGCCTGCCGGACGGTGTTCCGCAGCCCCCCGAGGCCGCTCAGCCAGTTACCCGCCCCGCCGGCGAACCGGGACGAGCCGGCAGAGCCGGAGACTCCGGGAGTACCAGAAGAACCGGAGGATTCGCCGCTCAGGGCCGCTCTCCGCGCTTGACCTGCGGCTTGGGCAGTCGCAGCCGGCGCATCTGGAGGGTGCGCATCAGCGCGTACGGCATGGCGCCGCGCAGATTCTCGTCGGGGAAGCGATTCCGCAGCTGCCGCTTGAGCTGGAAGCCGAGAATGATGGAGTTGATCACGATCAGGACGATGACCACCATCCACAGCAGCAGCACATAGCTCTGCATGGCGCCGGCCCGGATCATGCTCAGCACGAGGATGACCACCGCGAGCGGCAGGAAGTACTCGGCGACGGAGAACCGCGAGTCCACGAAGTCGCGGGCGAAGCGCCGCACGGGACCCTTGTCGCGGGCGGGCAGATACCGCTCGTCACCGCCGGCCAGCGCCTCGCGCTGACGGGCCAGATCGGCGCGACGGGCCTCGCGCGCACGCTTCGTGGCGTCCTTACGGTTGGCCGGCGTCTTCGCCAGGCTGCGGCGCTGGGACTGGGCCTCACTCCGCTTGGGAGTGGGGCGGCCCTTGGGCGCCTGCGGGTCACGGGTCTGCTGCGGCTGGTCCGCGGTCACCTTGGCGGTAGCGGCCTGCTCATCCTTGGAACGGCTTCGGAACACAAGGCCCAAGGGTACGGGGTGCGGGGTGTGCGCCCCAGCCTCAGGGGGAACGATCGGGCAACGGAGTCCCGCCCTAATCGGGACACAGGGGGGCGCACTCCTCCCTGCGCCGGAGGCTCCTACCGCCCTGATCGTCCTGGAGGAGGAGCGCGAGCGGGCTCGAACAGTGCGGTAATGGAAGCAGGCCCCGTAGGCTGGGTCTGTTGGAGTGCCGGAGTCATACGTCCGTCAGAAGGGGGCGCGCGAGGCCCATGAGCGGTGTCATGAAGCGTATGGGGATGATCTTCCGCGCGAAGGCCAACAAGGCCCTGGACCGGGCCGAGGACCCGCGCGAAACCCTTGACTACTCGTACCAGAAGCAGCTTGAGCTGCTCCAGAAGGTGCGCCGCGGCGTCGCCGACGTGGCGACTTCGCGCAAGCGCCTGGAGCTCCAGCTCAACCAGTTGCAGGGCCAGTCCACCAAGCTGGAGGACCAGGGCCGCAAGGCGCTCGCGCTCGGCCGGGAGGACCTGGCCCGCGAGGCGCTGTCCCGCCGCGCCGCGCTACAGCAGCAGGTCACCGACCTGGAGACGCAGCACCAGACGCTCCAGGGCGAGGAGGAGAAGCTGACCCTGGCCGCCCAGCGGCTCCAGGCGAAGGTCGACGCCTTCCGCACGCGCAAGGAGACCATCAAGGCCACCTACACCGCGGCCCAGGCGCAGACCCGGATCGGCGAGGCGTTCTCCGGCATCTCCGAGGAGATGGGCGATGTCGGCATGGCGATCCAGCGTGCCGAGGACAAGACGGCGCAGCTCCAGGCCCGCGCGGGCGCGATCGACGAGCTGCTGGCCTCCGGCGCCCTGGACGACCAGTCCGGGATGGCCACCAAGGACGACATCGCGGCCGAGCTCGACCGGATCTCCGGCGGCACGGACGTGGAGCTGGAGCTTCAGCGGATGAAGGCCGAGCTGGCCGGCGGCAGCCCGCAGCAGGCGATCGAGGGCGGCAAGGCGGACGAGGGCCAGCAGTCCCAGACCCAGCACAAGTTCGACAAGCAGTAGTTTCCCGCGCCCCCGCCTGGGCGAGGTCTCCAAGGAGGTCGTCATGATCGTACGGATCATGGGGGAGGGCCAGGTGCGGGTGGCCGAGAGCCATCTGCCCGGACTGAACAGGCTGGACGACGAGCTGCTCGCCGAGATCGAGGGCGGCGATCACGAGGGCTTCCGGAAGACCTTGGGCGCGCTGCTGGACGCGGTGCGCTCGGCCGGTGAGCCCTTGCCCGACGACGCGCTCCAGCCGTCCGGGCTGATCCTCCCCGCCGCCGACGCGACCCTCGAGGAAGTCAAGGCGATGCTCAAGGACGACGGCCTCATTCCGGGCTAGTGCGGCGCGCCCCCGGATCACACTCCAGCACAGGCCGTGCCTCCCTTCACCGGCCGGGTCCGGGCCGCCCAGGAAGTCGGGCGGCCCGCCGCGGCCCTTACCGTTGGATCCCGTGACTCCCCTCGCCGTCGGGCCGGGTCTGGCCCGTCCGCACCGCTGGCTGTGCGCTCACCCCCGTGCCCTGGACATCCTGGTGGCGATGGGGGTCCTGGCGCTGATCCTGATCGGCGCGGTGGCCGGCCCGCGCATGCGCAACCAGCCGCTGGGCCCCTTCTTCGTACTGCTGGCCGTGCTCGTCGCCGCCTCGCTGGTGTTCCGCCGCGATCGGCCGCGCGGGGTGCTGGCCTTCAACGTCGTCCTCACCCTCGTCGAGATCGTCACCAATGACGTGGGCCCGCCGCGCACCTCGATCGTGTTCGGGGTCGTGGTGGCGCTCTACACCGTGGCGGCCCGCACCGACCGCCCCACCACCTGGCGGCTCGGCGCCGCCACGGCCGTGCTGCTCACCGGGGCCGGGATGCTCTTCGCGCTCAACCCCTGGTATTCGCAGGAGAATTGGGGCCTCTTCGCCTGGACCGGGCTGGCCGCGGCCGCGGGCGACGCGGTGCGCAGCCGGCGCGCCTATATCGCCGCCATCGAGGAGCGGGCGGTCCGCGCCGAGCGGACCCGTGAGGAGGAGGCGCGCCGCCGGGTCGCCGAGGAGCGGCTGCGGATCGCCCGTGAGCTGCACGATGTCGTGGCGCATCACATCGCGCTGGTCAACGTCCAGGCCGGGGTCGCCTCCCATGTCATGGACAACCGCCCGGACCAGGCCAAGGAGGCGCTCGCGCACGTACGGCAGGCGAGCCGTTCGGCGCTGGACGAGCTGCGTGCCACGGTCGGCCTGCTGCGGCAGTACGGCGATCCCGCGGCCCCCACCGAACCGGCCCCCGGCCTCGCCGTCCTGGACCAGCTCGTGGACGGCTTCGTACGGGCCGGGATGCGGGTCAAGGTCCGGGCGGAGGCACGGGAGGCGCTGGACCCGCTGCCGGGGTCGGTGGACCTCACGGCCTACCGGGTCGTCCAGGAGGCCCTGACCAATGCGCACAAGCACGCCGGGCCCGGGGCCACGGCCGAGGTCCGCATCGCACGCGTCTGGGGCGCCCTGGAGGTCACGGTCGAGGACGACGGAGCGGGGGCACGGCCCGAGGGGCCGGAGAAGGCGCCGGACGGCAGGGGCGCGTCCGGGGAGCCCCGGGCGGGCGGCGCGGAGCCCGGGGAGGAGACCGGTGGCGGCGGACACGGACTGCTGGGGATGCGCGAGCGGGTGACCGCGCTGCGCGGCAGCTGCGAGGCGGGACCCCTGCCCGAGGGCGGATTCCGGGTGCGGGTGAGACTTCCTCTACAGCCACGCAGGGGAAGGGACTCATGACGATCAAGGTGCTGCTGGCGGACGATCAGACGTTGCTGCGCAGCGCGTTCCGCGTCCTGGTGGACTCCGAGCCGGACATGGAGGTGGTGGGGGAGGCGTCCGACGGCGCGCAGGCGGTGGAGATCGCCCGGGCGAAGAGTGCCGACGTGGTCCTGATGGACATCCGGATGCCCGGTACGGACGGGTTGGCCGCCACCCGCATGATCACCGAGGATCCGCGGCTCCAGGACGTCCGGGTGGTCATGCTGACGACCTTCGAGGTCGACGAGTACGTGGTGGACTCGCTGCGGGCGGGGGCCAGCGGCTTCCTCGGCAAGGGCGCGGAACCCGAAGAGCTGCTCGCGGCGATCCGTATCGCGGCGGCGGGCGAGGCGCTGCTGTCCCCGGCCGCTACCAAGGGGCTGATCGCCCGCTTCCTGGCCCAGGGCGACGGGGGCGACGGCGACAGCGCCTATGACTCCTCACGGCTGGAGGCCCTCACGGTCCGCGAGCGCGAGGTCCTGGTCCAGGTGGGGGGCGGGCTGTCCAACGATGAGATCGCCGCCCGGCTGGAGGTCAGCCCGCTCACGGTCAAGACGCATGTCAACCGCGCGATGGCCAAGCTGAACGCCCGCGACCGCGCCCAGCTGGTGGTGATCGCCTACGAGACGGGGCTGGTCCGCGCGGGCCACTGATCGCCGCGCGGGCGGAGCCGCGGGCGCGCGTCCGCCGTCGCGGCGGCAGGATCCCTGCCGCCGCGACGGCGTGGCATGGCACGGACCGGCGGTGGCGACCGCGCCGCGGCCCGATGACCGCCCCATCGCCAGACGCTGCCTACGGCAGCTTGAGCATCCGCTCCAGGGCCAGCTTGGCGAAGTGCTCCGTCTCCTCGTCGACCTGGATGCGGTTGACCACCTTGCCGTCCACCAGCGACTCCAGTGCCCAGACCAGATGCGGCAGATCGATCCGGTTCATGGTCGAGCAGAAGCAGACCGTCTTGTCGAGGAAGACGATCTCCTTGCCCTGGTCGGCGAAACGATTGGCCAGGCGCCGTACGAGGTTCAGCTCCGTGCCGATGGCCCACTTCGAACCGGCGGGGGCGGCCTCCAGCGCCTTGATGATGTACTCGGTCGAGCCCACGTAGTCCGCCGCCGCCACGACCTCGTGCTTGCACTCGGGGTGCACCAGCACCTTCACATCCGGTATCCGCTCGCGCACATCGTTGACCGAGTCCAGCGAGAAGCGGCCGTGCACCGAGCAGTGGCCGCGCCACAGGATCATCGTCGCGGCACGCAGCTGCTCGGGGGTGAGCCCGCCGTTCGGCTTGTGCGGGTTGTAGACGACGCAGTCCTCCAGGGACATCCCCAGGTCGCGGACGGCCGTATTGCGCCCCAGATGCTGATCGGGCAGGAACAGCACCTTCCGGCCCTGCTGGAACGCCCACTCCAGTGCCCGCTGGGCATTGGAGGAGGTGCAGATCGTGCCGCCGTGCTTACCGGTGAACGCCTTGATGTCGGCGGAGGAGTTCATGTACGAGACCGGCACCGTCACATCGGCCACGCCCGCCTCGGTCAGCACCTCCCAGCACTCGGCGACCTGCTCGGCCGTGGCCATGTCGGCCATCGAGCAGCCGGCCGCCAGATCGGGGAGGACGACCTGCTGGGCGTCGCCGGTGAGGATGTCGGCGGACTCGGCCATGAAGTGCACACCGCAGAAGACGATGTACTCGGCGTCCGGCCGGGCGGCCGCGTCACGGGCCAGCTTGAAGCTGTCCCCGGTGACATCAGCGAACTCGATGACCTCGTCGCGCTGGTAGTGGTGGCCGAGGACGAAGACCTTGTCCCCGAGCTTCTCCTTGGCCGCGCGGGCGCGCGCCACCAGATCCGGGTCGGAGGGCGCCGGCAGGTCTCCCGGGCACTCCACGCCGCGCTCGCTCCGGGGGTCGGCCTCCCGGCCGAGAAGCAGCAGAGCGAGCGGGGTCGGCTGCACGTCGAGGGGCTGGGCGGTGGTCACGTCACGCACCCTTCTTTCTTCGCTGGGAACCCTAATCGTCAGAATGACGCTATCTATCATAGCGGCTTCACGTCACTTTGACGATGGGCATTGTGTCGATGTGACGCATTCCGGTGTGTGGCCCCGTATGCGAGCATGAAGGGCAACAGGGATAAGTGCTGGGGCCCGGAATGAATCCGGGACGCCGTTGGTTTGTGCCGAGGGCAAGCAGTCCGTACGACCCGGGAGAGAAGCAGATGACCGTTCAGGACGAGACCACCGCGAGCGAGAGCATCATCCTGTCCGACGCCGCCGCGTCGAAGGTCAAGAGCCTGCTGGAGCAGGAGGGCCGCGACGACCTCGCGCTGCGTGTCGCCGTCCAGCCCGGCGGCTGCTCCGGCCTGCGCTACCAGCTCTTCTTCGACGAGCGCTCGCTCGACGGCGACGTCGTCAAGGACTTCGGCGGTGTGAAGGTCGTGACCGACCGGATGAGCGCCCCGTACCTGGGCGGTGCCTCGATCGACTTCGTCGACACCATCGAGAAGCAGGGCTTCACCATCGACAACCCGAACGCCACGGGCTCCTGCGCCTGCGGTGACTCCTTCAGCTAGAACCCCGGCGCCGTCGCGGCGGGAAACAGCGAAACGTGAAGGGGGCGGGCCCACCGGGCCCGCCCCCTTCCGCATGCCCCGGACGGCTGTCCCGGGCGTTGTTCCGAGCGGTCCGCTCACTTCCGCAGCGGCACCGTCTCACCGGTGGAACCGTCCACGACCTTCCGGCCGTCCAGCGGCTCCTTCAGCGTCACCTTCCGGTCCAGCTGCTTGGCGATGAGGATGCAGGCCCGCCCCGGATGGGTCGGCTTGCTCTTCAGCTCCAGCGTCACCCGCTCGGAGGTCTCCTTCGCGGAGACCGAGTAGGTGTTGCAGACACCGCCCCAGAAGCGCACCGTCAGGGTTTTGCCGTCCACGGTGTACGAGGTGATGTCATCCGGCTTGGAAGTCCCCTTGCCCGGCGGGGCCGACGGGGAGTGGCCCGGCTGCTCGGCCTTCTTGATGTACTCCGGCTTCACCGCGGGGTAGGGGAGGGTGACCGCCACGCGGTTGGTCCCGGTCGGCTTGGTCTCGAAGATCCACGACGGCACCAGCGCCCGCCGGCCGTCCACCATGTGCGAGGCGAGGCCGAACGTCACCTTCCGCACCGTCACCTTGTCCGGGGCGCCGTCGCCCTTGGCCGACCTCGCGTTGAGCCGTTGCAGCGCCTGCTCCGCGCCGATCAGCGGATAGGTGTCGTCCTCCTCGGGCTTGGACAGCGTGCCGCTGCCGCCCACCAGCTGGCCGTCCGAGCCGACCTGGAGATTGGTCCCCCAGCCGTAGGTGGGCAGATCGCCCACCTTCGGGTCCGCGTTCACCATCCGCACGGCGCCGTACAGGCCGCTCGCGTCCAGCTTCGCGTCCGACAGCCCGAGCGCCTCCAGCACCGGCTCGGCGGCGCGCTCGGCCTTCGCCTCGGACACCGCCTTGTCGCGGCCCTCGGCGGCGCCGTTGTCACCGCGCCGGTCGCCCTCGCGGTAGGACGGGCAGCTCTTGTCGGCCTCGTCCGTACCGTCGTCCTTGTCGGTGCGGGCGGCCCGGTCGGAGTGTTTTCCGTCCGGCTTCTTCCCGTCCGGGTGGACGCAGGACGTGTCGCCCGGCGCCCCATAGCGCGAGTACGACCAGCTGCCCGGTCCGGTCCGGCTGACCCGCAGCGTGGGGCCGCCCGCGTCCGGGGTGCCGCCGACCTTCCAGTACCCGTGGTCGGCGCGGGGGCTGCCGGAGACGTCCAGGGCCTTCGCCAGCCGCGCCACATCGGCCTCGGTGACCTTCGGGTCGGTCAGATACACCGGCGCCTCATCGGGCCCGTCCGGCAGTTCGCCGGTCACCACATAGCGCCCGCCATGCGGATCGGGCTCACCGGGCGCGATGCCGTTGTCCCCTCCTCGCTCTCCGTCTCCGCTCGGGGAGGCGTAGGCGTCCAGTGCGAGGGACTTCGGCGATCCGTCCTTGCCGGGCGCGCCCGTGCCCCGGGTGCCGCCGTCCGCCGCGGTGGACGCCCAGTAGGCGCCGCCACCACCGGCGACCAGCACCGCGGCCGCCACCGAAACGACGGCCAGCGGCGAGCGCCGGCGCGATCGGGGAGTGTCGTCGTCGGGGGTCTGCGGGGTGTCGGTGTCCTCGGTGCTCACCGTTTCGCTCCTTCGGCTCCGCTCACGTTCTACGGTCCCATCCCTCGCGAGGAGATGCCGGTGAGACGGAGCCGGGGCGCGGCCGGTTCCTTCAGTTGCCGTAGTCCGACATCCCGGCCAGCAGATCGGCCGATGCCGCGGGCACGCTGATCCCCCGGATGCGGGAGGCGGCGACCGGGGAAACGGGGCTGGTGGGAGGCGATACGGTGGCCGACGTCCAGTGCGGCGCCATCCGGGCACCGTCGCCGCGCAGCCCCTCCAGATACTCGGGCTCGATGGCCCCGGTGGCGGGAAGGGTGGGGGTGAGGTGCTGCTGGGGCATGGAGGGCCTCCTGGTCCATGGGGTCGCCGACGCGTACCCCGTGCCCACGCACCGTATTCAGCGGGTGTCGGCGAAAAAAGCCCTACTATCGGGTAGTTTCTTCCGTTCGTATGGGCAGGGCCGAACAGATAGCGTGAAGCGTCCGACTCTCTCCGCCCCGCAGGAGCGACTCTCGTGCGTATTGCCGTAACCGGCTCCATCGCCACCGACCATCTGATGTCCTTCCCCGGCCGCTTCGCCGATCAGCTGGTCGCCGATCAACTGCATACGGTCTCCCTCTCCTTCCTGGTCGACACCCTCGACGTCCGCCGTGGCGGCGTCGGCCCCAACATCTGTTTCGGCATGGGTGTGTTGGGCCTGAGCCCGATCCTGGTCGGCGCGGCCGGCGAGGACTTCGCCGACTACCGCGCCTGGCTGGACCGGCACGGTGTGGACACCGCGTCCGTGCGGATCTCCGAGGTCCAGCACACCGCGCGCTTCGTCTGCACCACCGACGCCGACCACAACCAGATCGCGTCCTTCTACACGGGCGCCATGAGCGAGGCCCGGCAGATCGAAATCCAGCCGGTCGCCGAGCGCGTCGGCGGCCTCGACCTCGTGCTGATCAGCGCCGACGACCCGGAGGCCATGGTCCGCCACACCGAGGAGTGCCGCTCGCGCGGCATCCCCTTCGCCGCCGACCCCTCCCAGCAGCTCGCCCGCATGGACGGCGAGGACATCCGGGTGCTGATCGGCGGTGCGGAGTACCTCTTCACCAATGAGTACGAGGCCGCACTGATCGAGACCAAGACCGGCTGGACCGCGGACCAGATCCTCGCCAAGGTCGGCACCCGCGTCACCACGCTGGGCGCGCAGGGCGTGCGGATCGACCGCGAGGGCGAGGAGCCCATCGTCGTCGGCTGCCCGGAGGAGGAGCAGAAGGCCGACCCGACCGGCGTCGGCGACGCCTTCCGTGCGGGCTTCCTGACCGGACTGTCCTGGAAGCTCCCGCTCGAGCGGGCCGCCCAGGTGGGCTGCATGCTGGCGACGCTGGTCATCGAGACCGTCGGCACCCAGGAGTACGAGCTGCGTCGCGGTCACTTCATGGAGCGCTTCGCCAAGGCGTACGGCCATGAGGCGGCGGGCGAGATCGCGGCCCACCTGCCCTGAGCCGTAGGGCGCCCAGGGGGTCGTCGCCCCCTGGGCCCCGCCGGCAGCCCAGCGGATCCGCGGCGCCCTGAAGGGGCGCGGGGCTGTGTCGATATGCGGGAAGGGGCGGGGAGGGGAAAGCATCGATATGCGGCTCCGCCGCGTGGCCCGCCGCAGGCGTCACGTCCGCCGGACACCCCTAGGCGCGGCGGCGCACCCGGTAGGCCACGCCGCGGTCGGCCGGCCGCTCGCCCTCGTAGGTCTGGCCCCGCATCTCGCACCAGGCCGGGATGTCCAGCCGGGCGGCCTCGTCGTCGGACAGCACCGTCACCAGGCCGCCCACCGGGACCTCGCCGATCACCTTGGCCAGCTCGATCACCGGGATCGGGCACCGCTTGCCGAGCGAGTCGACCACCAGCTCCGGTTCGGGGTCCGGATCCGGTCCGGGCGCGGCTTCGGCCGGTTTCGGCGCGCCCAGGTGCTCCCGTACGTCGGCCACCACCCCCGGCAGCACCTCCAGGAACCGGTCCACCTCCGCCTCGGCCGTACCGCGCGGCAGCGAGACCCGGACATTGCCCTCGGACAGCACGCCCATGGCCCGCAGCACATGGCTCGGGGTCAGCGTGGACGAGGTGCAGGAGGAGCCGGACGAGACCGAGAACTCCGCGCGGTCCAGCTCATGGAGGAGCGCCTCTCCGTCGACATAGAGACAGGAGAAGGTGACCAGATGCGGCAGCCGCCGTTCCGGATCGCCGACCACCTCGACCTCCGGCACCAGCTCCGGCACCCGCGCCCGGATCCGGTCCACCAGCCCCCGCAGCCGCTCCGCCTCGGCGGCGGCCTCCGCCCGGACGGCCCGCAGCGAAGCGGCCGCGGCGACGATGGCGGGGAGGTTCTCGAACCCGGGGGAGCGGCCCGACTCCCGCTCATCGGCGGGCTGGACCGTACGGAAGCGCACCCCCTTGCGCACCGCGAGCAGCCCCACCCCCGCAGGGCCGCCCCATTTGTGGGCACTTGCGGTGAGAAGCGACCAATTGCCCTCCGTGGGGCCCCAGCCGAGCGACTGCGCCGCGTCCACCAGCAGCGGTACGCCCGCCGCCGCGCACTCCTCGACCGCCTCGGCCACCGGCTGGAGGGTGCCGACCTCATGGTTGGCGGATTGCAGACAGGCCAGCGCCACCCCGTCCGGCGCCTCCCGCAGGGCCGCCGCGTACGCACCCGGCGCGATCCGTCCCGTACGGTCCACCGGGACCTCGGTGACCGTGCCGCCGTCCGCCTCGTGCGCGCCCGCCGTGTGCAGCACCGAGGAGTGCTCCACGGCGGAGACGATCAGACGGCGACCGGCGCGCCGCCGTCCCGCGAGCGCCCCCGAGATGCCCTCGTGCACCGCGCGCGTCCCCGAAGGGGTGAAGACGAGCTCGTCCGGGCGGCATCCGACGGCCTCGGCGGCCGCCTCCCGCGCGGCGTCCAGCAGCAGCCGGGCGCGCCGCCCCTCCCGGTAGAGGCGTGCGGGGTCGGCCCACCCCTCGTCGAGTGCGGCGAGGAGTGCCTGCCGGGCGACGGGGTGCAGAGGAGCGGACGAGGCCGCGTCGAAGTAGGGCACATAGGGAACGCTAGTCGCCGCGACCGGCGAACGGACGGGCACGACCGCGCGGGGTCCGCGCGGGGACCGGGATCCGGGTCGCACCCGGCCGGAACCGGGACCGCAGCCGGGCCGGAGCCGAGGTCATGGCGGGGCCCGAACCAGACCCCGAACCAGGCCCCGAGCCGGGCCCGGAGCCGGGGTGGCGGCGGCCCGGAAAAGCCTGCCGGATCCCGGTATTCCACCCCTTCGTGGAGGGCCCCGGCGCGTTGGGCACCCTCCCCGCGCGACGCCAAATGGCGTCCAGTAGGGTTTGGTCCGCATAAACATCCAAACCCCTGCCCGCACCGGGCCGGCGACCGACCAGACAGACGGCCGCGGCCGACCGCGCGGGCGAGACTCTCGGGAAGGCGCTACGTGAGTCCCAACGGCTCCGACCGCTCGTCGCGGCGCCCGGTGCGGCGGAAGCTGCTGCAGGCGCTGGCCGCGGGCTTGGTCCTGGCGACCGCCACCGGTTGCACATCAAAGGACTTCCCCCGCCTCGGAATGCCTACCCCCGTCACGGAGGAGGCGCCGCGGATCCTCTCCCTGTGGCAGGGCTCGTGGGCGGCGGCGCTCGCCACGGGCGTCCTGGTCTGGGGCCTGATCATCTGGGCGGTCATCTTCCACCGTCGCAGCAGGACCAAGATCGAGGTTCCCGCGCAGACCCGGTACAACATGCCGATCGAGGCGCTGTACACCGTGGTCCCGATCATCATCGTCTCGGTGCTGTTCTACTTCACCGCACGCGATGAGAACGCGCTCCTCAAGACCTCCAAGAAGCCCGACCACGTGATCAACGTGGTGGGCTACCAATGGAGCTGGGGCTTCAACTACATGGAGAACGTGGACGGGTCCACGGCCTCTCCGAAGCAGGAAGCCAAGGAGATCTCCGCGATCCCCAAGCGGATGCTGAGCGCGGTCCCCAAGGGCGCCGAGGGCGTCTACGAGGCCGGCACCCCCGGCGAGCGGAACCCGCAGACCGGCAACCCGGGCCCGACCCTGTGGCTGCCGAAGGGCGAGTCGGTCCAGTTCATCCTGACGTCCCGCGATGTCATCCACTCGTTCTGGGTGGTCCCCTTCCTGATGAAGATGGACGTCATCCCGGGTCACACCAACCGCTTCGAGGTCACCCCGAACCGCGAGGGCACCTTCATGGGCAAGTGCGCCGAGCTGTGCGGCGTCGACCACTCCCGGATGCTCTTCAACGTCAAGGTCGTGTCGCCGGAGCGCTACCAGCAGCACCTCAAGGACCTGGCGAAGAAGGGCCAGACCGGCTACATCCCGGCGGGCATTGAGCAGACGGACGCCGCCAAGAACGCGGAGACCAAGATCCAGTGAGCATCCTCAACGAACCCCAGGGTGCCGGCACCACGGCCTCGCAAGAGCCGGAAGCGCCGGTACGGCGGAAGCAGCCGGGCAATGTCGTCGTCAAGTGGCTGACCACCACGGACCACAAGACGATCGGCACGCTCTACCTCGTCACGTCGTTCGCGTTCTTCTGCATCGGCGGTCTGATGGCGCTCTTGATGCGCGCCGAGCTGGCCCGTCCGGGTACGCAGATCATGTCGAACGAGCAGTTCAACCAGGCGTTCACCATGCATGGCACGATCATGCTGCTGATGTTCGCCACCCCGCTGTTCGCGGGCTTCACGAACTGGATCATGCCGCTTCAGATCGGTGCGCCCGATGTGGCGTTCCCGCGGCTGAACATGTTCGCGTACTGGCTGTACCTCTTCGGCTCGCTGATCGCGGTGGGCGGGTTCCTGACCCCGCAGGGCGCGGCCGACTTCGGCTGGTTCGCCTACTCCCCGCTGTCGGACGCGGTGCGTTCGCCGGGTGTGGGCGCGGATATGTGGATCATGGGTCTGGCCCTCTCCGGCTTCGGCACGATCCTCGGTGCGGTCAACTTCATCACCACGATCATCTGCATGCGCGCTCCCGGCATGACGATGTTCCGCATGCCGATCTTCACCTGGAACGTGCTGCTGACCGCGGTGCTGGTCCTGCTCGCCTTCCCGGTGCTGGCCGCCGCGCTGTTCGCCCTGGAGGCGGACCGTAAATTCGGGGCGCATGTCTTCGACGCGGCCAATGGCGGAGCGTTGCTCTGGCAACACCTCTTCTGGTTCTTCGGCCATCCAGAGGTGTACATCATCGCGCTGCCGTTCTTCGGCATCATTTCCGAGGTCATTCCGGTCTTCTCCCGGAAGCCGATGTTCGGTTACATCTCCCTGATCGCCGCGACCATTTCGATCGCCGGTCTCTCGGTGACGGTGTGGGCCCACCACATGTATGTCACCGGCGGAGTGCTGTTGCCGTTCTTCTCGTTCATGACGTTCCTCATCGCGGTGCCGACCGGTATCAAGTTCTTCAACTGGATCGGCACGATGTGGAAGGGGTCGCTCAGCTTCGAGACCCCGATGCTCTGGGCGATCGGCTTCCTGATCACCTTCACCTTCGGTGGTCTGACCGGTGTGATCCTGGCGTCGCCGCCGATGGACTTCCATGTCTCCGACTCGTACTTCGTGGTGGCCCACTTCCACTACGTGGTCTTCGGCACCGTGGTCTTCGCGATGTTCGCCGGATTCCACTTCTGGTGGCCGAAGATGACCGGCAAGATGCTGGACGAGCGGCTCGGAAAGATCACCTTCTGGACGCTGTTCGTGGGCTTCCACGGCACGTTCCTGGTGCAGCACTGGCTGGGCGCCGAGGGCATGCCCCGCCGGTACGCCGACTATCTGGCGGCCGACGGCATCACCACGCTGAACACCATCTCGACCATCAGCTCCTTCCTGCTGGGCCTGTCGATACTGCCGTTCCTCTACAACGTCTGGAAGACCGCCAAGTACGGCAAGAAGGTCGAGGTCGACGACCCCTGGGGCTACGGCCGTTCGCTGGAGTGGGCGACCTCCTGCCCGCCCCCGCGGCACAACTTCCTCACCATGCCGCGGATCCGCTCCGAATCCCCGGCCTTCGATCTGCACCACCCGGAGATCGCGGCGCTCGACCAGCTCCAGAACTACGGTGCGCCCGAAGATGACAAGGCCCTCGCGGGTGGTAAGGAGGCCGGCAAGTGAAGGTCCAAGGCCGGATGTTCATCTGGCTGGCCGTCTTCATCCTCGCCATGGCGATCGTCTATGGCGTGTGGTCGAAGGAGCCGGCCGGTACCACCGCGCTCTTCCTGGCCTTCGGGCTGAGCATCATGATCGGCTACTACCTGGCCTTCACGGCCCGCCGGGTGGATGTCGGTGCGCAGGACAACAAGGAGGCGGATGTCGCGGACGACGCCGGCGAGCTGGGATTCTTCTCCCCGCACAGCTGGCAGCCGCTCTCCCTGGCCGTCGGTGGCGCCATGGCCTTCCTGGGCGTGGTCTTCGGCTGGTGGCTGCTCTTCTTCTCGGCCCCGATCATCATGATCGGTCTCTTCGGCTGGGTCTTCGAGTACTACCGCGGCGAGAACGCCAACCAGTAGCCGGCCCGACCGGCCGACCCGAGCGGGGTCCGGACACCTCCCCAGGTGTTCCGGGCCCCGCTCGGCGTTGTGCCGCGCCGGTGAGCCAGCCGGTTCACTCCGCTGCCTCGCTCCGCGCGCCGTTCCCGGACACCGTTCTTACGTTGGGTCCATGAGCCACACATTTCGATCACTGCGAAGCCGGGCGGCGCTGACCTGCGCCCTGCTGGTGGCGCCGCTGATAGCGGGTCTGAGCGGATGTGGGGGATCCCCCGACCCCCTGTCCGCCAAGCCGTACGACGCCGCCGACCAGATCTCGTTCAGCGGCGACGGCGACGACCGCAAGGCCGACCCGGACAAGCCGCTCGAAGTGACGGCCAAGGGCGACGACAGCCGGATCACGGATGTCACGGCCACCGACGCCGCGGGCCGCTACGTCCGGGGTGAGCTGGCGGACGACGGCAAGCACTGGCGCAGCACCGTGCCACTGGCCGCGGGAGCCCACTACACGCTGAAGGTGTCCACGGAGGACTCCAACGGCGCTCCGGGCCGCCGCACCGTCGACTTCACCACCAGCTCCGCCCGTCGGCTGCTGAAGGTCACCTTCGGCCCCAAGGCGGGGCAGTACGGGGTGGGGCAGCCCGTCACGGCCAAGCTGAGCCGGCCCGTCAAGGACCCCAAGGCCCGCGCCGTGATCGAGCGCGCCCTGAAGGTGGACTCACGGCCCGCGGTGGAGGGTGTCTGGCACTGGGTGGACAGCCGCACCCTGCACTACCGCCCGCAGGAGTACTGGCCCGCCCACGCCACCATCACGGTGCACTCCAACCTCAAGGGCATCAGGATCGGCGGTGGGCTCTACGGCGGCGGGGCCAAGTCGCTGCGGCTGACCACCGGCGACCGCCTCGAGGCACTCACCGACTCCGGTACCCACCAGATGACGGTGAAACGCAACGGAGTGCCGATCCGGACCATCCCGATCACTACCGGTATGCCCGGATTCGACACCCGGAACGGCATCAAGGTGGTCCTGGCCAAGGAGTCCGCCGTGCGGATGACGGGCGCCAGCATCGGGCTCGGCGCGGGCTCCTACGACCTGATGGTCCACTGGGCCGCCCGGGTCACCAAGAGCGGTGAATACGTCCATGCCGCGCCCTGGTCCACCGGTTCACAGGGCGCCGCCAACGTCAGCCACGGCTGCACGGGTATGAGCACGGCGAACGCCGAGTGGTTCTTCAACACCGTGCGCCTGGGTGACATCGTCCAGGTGGTGCACAGCGACGGAGAGGACATGGCGCCGTTCGGCAACGGCTACGGCGACTGGAACATGGCCTGGGCGGACTGGCGCAAGGGCAGCGCCGTCGCGGCCGGCCAGCCCGACGCCACCCCCGCCGACTCCGCCCGGCTGCGTCCTCAGGTCTGAGCAGTGGAGAGGAAGGACGGTGAGGTCAGGCGTTCACGGAGAGCCGCTTGCGGAGCAGTCCGGCCAGCGCGTCCGCCAGGGCCAGCGGGTCCACCGGATGCGTGACCGCGGCCTCCGCACGGCTCCAGGTGGCCAGCCAGGCGTCCTGCGGGCGGCCGATGAGCAGCAGCACCGGCGGACACCGGAAGATCTCGTCCTTGATCTGCCGGCAGACGCCCATCCCGCCCGCGGGCGCCGACTCACCGTCCAGCACACAGGCGTCGATACCGCCGTCCTCCAGCGCCGAGAGAACGGCCGGGAGGGTGGCGCACTCCACGAACTCCACCGGTGGCACATCGGCGGCGGGCCGCCGCCCGGCTGCCAGGCGCACCTGTTCGCGGGTGCTCGCGTCATCGCTGTAGACCAGCACCGTTGCGATCGGGCGCATCATGACCTCCGGGCGAAGTAAGTGATCTGCCGGGCTCCTGGGGCGGATGCTACTCCCGTACAGCCGTCCGGAGGAGGGGGCGTACGGATCTCTCCCTCCTTCGAGGGACTGTCCGCAAGAGCCCCGACGAGCAGGGTCGATGTCCTTGACGCGGCCCTTGACACTCCGAACGGGACCCCCGGGAGTGAGGGCTGGATAAGCGACCGACATAATGTCGGTCGTGGCGACAGCAACAGCAGTAGAAACCGGGCACGCGCACCCGTCGGTCAACAGGCCGAACCTCACCAGCGTCGGAACCATCATCTGGCTGAGTTCCGAGCTGATGTTCTTCGCGGCCCTCTTCGCGATGTACTTCACCCTGCGATCGGTGACCGGAGCCGAGCACTGGAAGGAAATGGCGTCCTCGCTGAACTTCCCGTTCTCGGCGACGAACACGACGATCCTGGTGCTCTCCTCCCTCACCTGCCAGCTCGGCGTCTTCGCCGCCGAGCGTGGCGATGTGAAGAAGCTGCGCTCCTGGTTCGTGATCACCTTCATCATGGGCGCGATCTTCATCGGCGGTCAGATCTTCGAATACACCGAGCTGGTCAAGAAGGACGGGCTTTCGCTCTCCTCCGACCCGTACGGATCGGTGTTCTACCTGACCACCGGCTTCCACGGACTGCATGTGACGGGCGGCCTGATCGCCTTCCTGCTGGTCCTGGGCAGGACGTACGCGGCCAAGAGGTTCACCCACCAGCAGGCGACGGCGGCCATCGTCGTGTCCTACTACTGGCACTTCGTCGATGTCGTCTGGATCGGCCTCTTCGCCACGATCTACATGATCAAGTAAGCCGGTCACCGCACCGGAACCACGTCCTTAACAGCATCGACGCAGAAGATCCTGACACCGGGGTAATCCGTGAAAAAGCTCTCCGCACGACGGCGCCATCCGCTGGCTGCGCTCGTCGTCCTACTCTTCGCGCTGGCGGTCACTGGGGGGCTGTACGCCGCGTTTTCGCCGAGCGAGGCGAAGGCCGACGACAGCTCCGCCCAGTCCCTCGCCATCGAGGAGGGCAAGAAGCTCTATGCCGTCGGCTGCGCCACCTGCCATGGCACGGGCGGTCAGGGGACCTCTGACGGCCCGAGCCTGGTCGGCGTCGGCTCCGCCGCCGTGGACTTCCAGGTCGGCACCGGTCGTATGCCCGCGCAGCAGCCGGGCGCCCAGGTGCCGAAGAAGAAGAAGATCTACTCAGACGCCGAGATCGAGCAGCTCGCCGCCTACATCGCCTCGCTCGGTGCGGGTCCGGTGACGCCCACCAAGAGCCAGTACAGCCCGGACGGCGCGGATGTGGCGAAGGGCGGGGAGCTCTTCCGTACGAACTGCGCGCAGTGCCACAACTTCGGCGGCAAGGGCGGTGCCCTGACCAACGGCAAGTACGCACCGGCCCTCGACGGAGTCAGCCCCAAGCATCTCTACGAGGCCATGCAGACCGGCCCGCAGAACATGCCCTCCTTCCCCGACACCGTGATGCCGGAGAAGAACAAGCAGGACATCATCGCGTACCTCGACACGGTCAACAGCGACAAGAGCAAGAGCCCCGGCGGTCTCGAGCTCGGCGGGCTCGGCCCGGTGAGTGAGGGTCTGTTCGGCTGGATCTTCGGTATGGGCGCGATGATCGTCCTCACCATCTGGGTCGCAGCCCGGACCGCAAAGGCCAAGAAGTCATGAGTAGCCACGAGATTTCAGAAGCAGAAGAGAAGCTGCCGGAGGCACGGGGGGCCGAGAGCGCCGTCAGGCCGGTCGACGACCCGTTCGCCGACCCGGGGCTGCCCCCGCACGAGCACCGCAAGCAGGACATCGACGAGCGCGCCGCGAAGCGCTCCGAGCGCACCGTCGCCCTGCTCTTCACGGTCTCGATGGTGGCCACGATCGCCTTCATCGCCGCGTATGTGGCGATCCCGGTCGACAGGTACATCTACGTCTTCCCGATCGGGCACATCAGCGCGCTCAACTTCGCGCTCGGAGTGACGCTCGGCATCGCGCTGTTCACCATCGGCGCGGGCGCGGTCCACTGGGCCCGCACCCTGATGTCCGATGAGGAGATCGCCGACGAGCGGCACCCCATCGAGGCCAGTCCCGAGGTGAAGTCGAAGGTCCTCGAGGAGTTCCACACCGGCGCCAAGGAGTCGGGCTTCGGGCGGCGCAAGCTGGCCCGCAACACCCTCTTCGGCGCGCTCGCGCTGGTGCCGCTCTCCGGCATCGTGCTGCTGCGGGACCTCGGTCCGCTGCCCGGCACCAAGCTGCGGCACACCAAGTGGGCCAGGGGCAAGCGGCTGATGAACTACAACACCATGCAGCCGCTGCGTCCCGAGGACATCTCCGTCGGCTCGCTCACCTTCGCCATGCCCGAGGGCATGAGCGAGGACCAGCACGACTTCCAGACGGAGATCGCCAAGGCGGCCCTGATGCTGGTCCGGCTCCAGCCGGAGAACATCAAGGACAAGCGCGAACTGGACTGGTCGCACGAGGGCATCGTCGCGTTCTCCAAGATCTGCACCCACGTCGGCTGCCCGATCAACCTCTATGAGCAGCAGACGCACCACGTCCTGTGCCCCTGCCACCAGTCGACCTTCGATCTCTCCGACGGTGGCCGAGTGATCTTCGGTCCGGCCGGTCACGCACTGCCGCAGCTGCGGATCAGGGCCAATGACCAGGGGTACCTCGAAGCCATGGGCGACTTCCCGGAGCCCGTCGGTCCTGCTTACTGGGAGCGCGGATGAGTACTGCAAGCGACAGCGGCGCGCAGCGCCGCGGCAAAGCGCCCGCGGGGGAGCGTGTCGCGGACTGGGCCGATGGCCGGCTGGGGGTCTACAGCCTGGCCAAGGCCAATATGCGCAAGATCTTCCCGGACCACTGGTCCTTCATGCTGGGCGAGGTCTGCCTCTACAGCTTCATCGTCATCATCCTCACGGGTGTGTACCTGACGCTGTTCTTCCACCCCAGCATGGAAGAGGTCACGTACCACGGGCCGTACGTCCCGATGCAGGGCGTCAAGATGTCCGAGGCGTTCGCCTCGACGCTGGACATCAGCTTCGAGGTGCGTGGTGGTCTGCTGATCCGGCAGATCCACCACTGGGCCGCGCTGGTCTTCCTCTGCGGCATGTTCACGCACATGATGCGCGTGTTCTTCACCGGCGCCTTCCGTAAGCCGCGTGAGATCAACTGGCTGTTCGGCTTCCTGCTGTTCTTCCTCGGCATGATGACCGGCTTCACCGGCTACTCGCTCCCGGACGACCTGCTCTCCGGCACCGGTCTGCGGTTCATCGAGGGTGTGTTCCTGTCGATCCCGGTGGTCGGCACCTACATCTCGATGTTCGTCTTCGGCGGCGAGTTCCCCGGAATGGATCTCATCCCGAGGCTCTACCCGGTCCATGTCCTGCTGCTGCCGGGCATCATGCTCGGCCTGCTGGTGGCGCACCTGATCCTGGTCTTCTACCACAAGCACACGCAGTACCCCGGGGCCGGAAAGACCGAGAAGAACGTCGTCGGCATGCCCCTGCTGCCGGTCTACATGGCCAAGGCGGGCGGCTTCTTCTTCCTGGTCTTCGGTGTGATCGCGGTCCTCTCCGCGGTGGCGACCATCAACCCCGTCTGGACCATCGGTCCCTACCGGCCGGACCAGGTGTCCACCGGCGCCCAGCCCGACTGGTACATGGGCTTCGCCGAGGGTCTGGTCCGGGTGATGCCGGGCTGGGAGATCACCGCCTGGGGTCATACGCTCGTCCTGGGCGTGTTCATCCCGATCGTGCTCTTCCCGCTGGTCCTCTTCGCGATCGGGCTCTACCCGTTCATCGAGTCCTGGATCACCGGCGACAAGCGTGAGCACCACATCCTGGACCGCCCGCGCAACGCCCCGACCCGTACGGCCTTCGGCGTCGCCTGGCTGACGGCGTACTTCATCATGCTGGTCGGTGGCGGTAACGACCTGTGGGCCACCCACTTCCAGCTCTCGATCAACGCGATCACCTGGTTCGTGCGGATCGGCTTCTTCGTCGGCCCGGTGGTGGCGTTCATCGTCACCAAGCGGATCTGCCTCGGCCTCCAGCGGCGCGACAAGGACAAGGTGCTGCACGGCCGGGAGACCGGCATCATCAAGCGGCTGCCGCACGGTGAGTTCATCGAGGTCCACGAGCCGCTCTCGCAGGAGCAGCTGCACACGCTCACCCAGCACGACCAGCCCGACCCCTACGAGATCGGCCCCGCGGTCGACGAGAACGGGGTCAAGCAGAAGATAAAGCCTTCTCAGAAGCTCCGTTCGAAGCTCTCCAAGGGCTACTACGGCGAGGACAACGTCATTCCGAAGCCGACCCGCGAGGAGTACCACGAGATCACCAGCGGCCACGGCCACCACTGATCTCCCGGAGCCCCTCCAGCGACCGGTTTCTTCATACAGCTACGCCACAGACCAGGGCCCCGGCCCGGACCGCACGGTCCGGCCGGGGCCCCGGCCGTGCTGCCGATAGGCTTGCCGACGGGCCGCTGAAGTGCGCGGACCCCTTTCCCTGCCCACCCCACGGATCCAGGAGCGGACCATGGACGTTGTGACCACCGCCGGAGGCGACAGCACCGCGACGGCCCGCACCTGGCCGGACGTACTGAGCACGCTGATCGCCGGCCGTGACCTCGACGTGGACGACACCGCCTGGGCCATGGACCGGATCATGCGGGGCGAGGCCACCGACGCCCAGATCGCCGGATTCGCGATCGCGCTGCGCGCCAAGGGCGAGACGGTCTCCGAGGTGGCCGGTCTGGTGCGGGCCATGTACGAGCACGCCAGGGTGATCGAGGTGCCCGGGGCGACCGTGGACATCGTCGGCACCGGTGGCGACCGCGCCAGGACCGTCAATATCTCCACCATGTCCGCGCTGGTCGTGGCCGGTACCGGCGCGCGGGTCGTCAAGCACGGCAACCGCGCCGCGTCCTCCGCCAGCGGCGCCTCCGATGTGCTGGAGAAGCTGGGCGTCAACCTGGACATCGGCCCCGAGCGGGTGGTCGAGGTCGCGGAGGAGGCGGGGATCACCTTCTGCTTCGCGGTGAAGTTCCACCCGTCGCTGCGGCATGTCGCCTCGGCCCGCCGTGAGCTGGGCGTCGCCACCCCGTTCAACCTGCTCGGCCCGCTGACCAACCCGGCGAGGGTGAAGTGCCAGGCCACCGGGGTCGCCGACGCCCGGATGGCGCCCATCATCGCCGGTGTGCTGGCCGAGCGGGGCTCCTCCGCGCTGGTCGTCCGCGGCGACGACGGGCTGGACGAGCTCACCGTGACCACGACCTCCCAGGTGTGGGAGGTCCGGGGCGGCGCCGTGCGCCAGGAGACCTTCGACCCCCGGGACGCGGGCGTCGCACTGGCCCCCATCGAGGCCCTGCGCGGCGCTGACGCCTCGTATAACGCCGATGTGGCCCGCAGGCTGCTGGCGGGCGAGAAGGGCCCGGTCCGGGACGCGGTGCTGCTGAACTCGGCGGCGGCGCTGGTCGCGCTCGAGCCGGAGCCGGGCGACAAGCCCCTGGCGGACCGGATCGCGGCGGGCGCCGCGCGGGCCGCCGAGTCGATCGACTCGGGCGCGGCGCGCGACGTCCTGGAGCGGTGGGTACGGGCCACCCACGCCTGAGCGCTCCGCCGTCGGTCACGGTGCCCATGTTCTGTCCGGGATACGGACAGGGCATGGGCACCGCCGTAGGACATGGCATACTCCTGCCCAGGTCACGAGCGACAGCGACTACGGCCCCGGCCCGCTGTCCGGCAACCCTCCGTCCGTGGCGGGGTGCCCCGGGTGATGACCAGGCCGCCAGGCAGCGAGGCCGGCGGCAAGCGCGGACCCCTCGCACTAGGGGTCCTGGTGGTCGAGGGAGCTCTTCCGTGATGCAGCGAATGCGCTAGGGCCGGACGGCCCGTTTCTCTCCTGCTCCGCGCGGTGTCCGCCGTGCGTCGAGCGTCCTCTCCGCGCCCCGACGGCCGGCTCGCCGCCGTTCCCGTGCGCGGCACGCATTCCTTCGACCCTTACGGGAGACTTCGCCATGTCCGTGCGCCCCGCCGCCCCCGCCTCCGCCCTCGCCGCCGCCTCCGTTCCCGCTGCGGCCTCCGCCTGCGCGGACTCGTCCGTCGCCGCCTGTGAACCGCTGCCCGTGCTGGGCAGCGACGTTCTGGTGCCCCTGGTCACCGGGGGCGAGGTGACCTACGCGGCGCTCGACTACGCCGCCAGCGCCCCCGCGCTGCGCCGGGTCTGGGACGACATCGCCGCCTACGCGCCCTACTACGGCAGCGTGCACCGAGGGGCGGGCTATCTCTCGCAGCTGTCCACCGACCTCTTCGAGAACAGCCGTAAGGACGTCGCCGCCTTCCTCGGCTGCCGCGAGGACGACCAGGTCGTCTTCACCCGCTCCACCACCGACTCGCTCAACCTCCTGGCCGCCGTGGCGCCGCGGGGCACCGAGGTCTTCGTCTTCGAGACCGAGCACCATGCCTCGCTGCTGCCGTGGGAGCAGCGGGAGGACCTCGCCGTCCGCTACCTCAGCGCCCCGCGCTCCCCGCGGCAGGCGGTGGAGACGCTGGAACAGGCGCTCGTGGGGCGCGCCGGGGGCCCTGCGCTGGTCTGTGTGACCGGCGCGTCCAATGTGACCGGTGAGCTGTGGCCGGTGCGGGAGCTGGCCGCGGCCGCGCACGCGCATGGCGCCCGTATCGTCCTGGACGCCGCGCAGCTGGCCCCGCACCACCCCGTGGACATCGCGGAGGCGGACGTCGACTGGGTGGCCTTCTCCGGGCACAAGCTGTACGCGCCCTTCGGGGCCGGTGTGCTGGCCGGGCGGGCGGACTGGCTGCGGGAGGCCCGGCCGTATCTGGCGGGCGGCGGCGCCAGCCGTAAGGTGGCCCGCAGGGACGACGGCGGTGTCGACGTCGAGTGGCACACCACCGCCGCCCGGCACGAGGCGGGCTCGCCGAACGTGATCGGGGTCTACGCGATCGCGTCGGCGTGCAAGGCGCTCACCGAGGCCGGTTTCGAGGGGCTGGTCGCCCGCGAGCGGCAGCTGATCGAGAAGGCGCGGGCGGGGCTGGCCGAGGTGCCCGAGGTGCGGGTGCTCTCGCTGTTCGGCGACGACGCGCCCCGGGTCGGGGTGCTGTCGTTCGTGGTGGAGGGCTGGAACAGCTCCCACTTCGCGGCGGCACTCTCCGCGGAGTACGGCATCGGCGTACGCGACGGGCTCTTCTGCGCGCATCCGCTGGTCCGCACCCTGCTGGACAGCGAGCCCGACGAGCCGGGCGAGTGCGGTGCGCCCGAGGCCGCGCCGGGGGAGCGGGCGCTGAACGCGATCCGGGTCAGCTTCGGGGCGGGCACCCCGGACGAGCATGTGGAGCGGTTCGTCGGCGCCGTGAAGGAGCTGGTGCGCGACGGGGCCCGGTGGAGCTACCGCACCGAGGACGGCCGCTGCGTCCCGGACCGCGGCTGAGGATTCTGGACCTGTGGCCCGAGCGTTCGGGCGCGGCCGGGCCCTACGGGGTCTACGGCGCGGCTCCGTCGCGTGGCAGGGGCTTCGCCCCCAGGCCCCGGGGTCTGGGGGCGAAGCCCCGGTTCCCCTAGCCGTCCAGACCGATCGCGAACGCGGCCTCCAGGTCGTGCTGCGAGTACGTACGGAAGGCGATGTGGGTCTCGGTCGAGGCCACCCCCGGCACCTTGCTGATCTGGCCCGTGATGATGTCCGCGAGGTCGTCGTGCCGGGCCACCCGCACCATCGCGATCAGATCGTGCGCGCCGGTGACCGAGTAGACCTCGCTCACACCGCCGATCGCGGCGATCTTCTCGGCGGTCTCCGGAATCTGGTCCACGTTGGTCTTGATGAGCACGATCGAAGTGATCACGGCTGGCTTTCTCCCTCACTGGCCCGGGCTGCGCCGCCCACTCTAGCCGTCCGCCCGAATCGGGCCCACGCGAAGAGAAACCCGAGGGTGAAGCCCACGAGATGGGCGAGATAGGCCACGCCCGGGCGGTCGTCGGCCTCCCGGGCGGCCAGCCACTGGAGGGCCACCCAGAAGATCAGCACCGCCCAGGCGGGGAAGCGCAGCGGGAGGAAGAGCAGAAACGGAAAGAGGCTGGTCACCCGGGCCCGGGGAAACAGCCACAGAAACGCGCCGAGCACCCCGGAGATGGCCCCGGAGGCGCCCACCAGGCTCTGGGCGGAGTCGGCGTGCGCCGCGGCGTAGCCGAGCAGCGCCAGATAGCCGGTGGCGAGGTAGAAGACGGCGAACTGGAGGCGTCCCATCCGCTCCTCGGTCATCGCCCCGAAGACGTAGAGAAACAGCATGTTGCCGAGCAGATGCAGCCAGTTGCCGTGCACGAACAGCGCGGTCAGCGGGGCGAGCGGCTGGTCCGGGGCGCCGCTCCACAGCGCGCTGGGCACCACGCCCCAGCGCTCGAAGTACGTGGACTGGGCCTCCACCAGCCGCCCGCCCGAGCCATAGCCGGGGTTGAGCCCCGAGGCCGGTCCGAGGACGAAGATCAGGCAGCAGCTGACGATCAGGCCGTACGTCATCCACGGGCGGCCGGGCCCCGCCATCCAGGGGCGGCCCGGCCCCGACGACGTCTCGATCATGGTCAGATCATTCCGTACCGGACGCAACCTCCACAGAGCGCCTCGCCGCGCTCCTCGTGGCCGCGGGCGGGAGACGGGCCCCGGCGCGGGCCAGGGCTCAGGCCGTAGGGTTACAGGACGCCGCCGACGAGCCGAGAAGCGAGGACCGCACCATGGCCGTGCCCCTGCCGACCGCCCAGACCCGCTGGCGTTGCACGCTCTGCGGCAATCTCACCCGGTTCGATGTGACCCGCGCGACCAGAGCCGTGGAGTATGTGCATCTCGACCTGGCCGGGGAACCCAGAGTCGAGGAACGCGAGGTGCTCGGTGAGAGCATTGAGTCAGTGCGCTGCCGCTGGTGCAACGCGGTCGACCAGATCGAGCTCGTGGATCGCCCGAGCGCCGGCCAGAGCGCCTGAGAACGGAGCGGTGACAGGTGGTGGAGCGGACCGGTGACCCCGGGGTGGCCGGTGACGCCGAGGGCGTCACCGAGGCGCTGGACCGCCCCCTGCCGGAAGGGGTGCGACGGCGTGTGGTGGCGCTGGTCGCGGACGCCTTCGGCGGTCTGACGGTCACCGAGCTGCCCACCCAGCTGCGGCAGTACGCCCGTTTCACCCCGACCCGGCGCGCCAAGTTCGCGGGCAACGCGATGGCCGCCGCGGTGGAGAGCGACCCCGTCTTCCGGCAGCGGATCGCGGGACGGCTGCGGGAGGCCCAGCGGGAGCTGGCCGAGGCGATCGAGGGCGGGTCGCCGCCCGCGGCGGCCGATCCGGTGGATGTCGCGGCGGTGGCGTATGTGCTGCGCCCGGCGGGCTGGGTCAAGCTGGTCGAGGCGGCGGGCGAGGAGGCCCAGCGGGCCTCCGCCGAGCGGGCCGGCGAGGAGGCGGCGCGCGAACTCCAGCGGCTGCGCGACGAACTCGCCGAGGCCAAGGCGGCGATCCGGCACGAGACGGAGCGGACGCGCGCCGAGCTGGAGACGGCCCGCAAGGAGAACGACGTGCTCCAGCGCAAACTGCGCAGCGCGCAGAGCGATGTGAAGCGGGGCGCGGCCGCGCTGCGCAAGATCGAGGCGGAGCTGGAGTCCGTACGGTCGGAGGCGGCCGCGAGCCAGGCCACCGCCGACACCGAGGCGCGGCGGCTGCGAGCCCGGCTCGGGGAGGCGGAGTCGGCGCTGGAGGCCAGCCGGCGGGCGGTGCGCGAGGGGCGCAGCGTGGAGGACATGCGGCTGCGGTTGCTGCTGGACACGGTGCTGGACGCGGCGCAGGGGCTGCGGCGCGAACTGGCCCTGCCGCCCGCGTCGATGCGCCCGGCGGACACGGTGGACGCCGTGGAGCCGGGGAAGATGACGCCGAAGGACATAGCGACCAGGGCGCTGTCGGAGATGGACCCGGCGCTGCTGGACCAGCTGCTCGCGCTGCCGCAGGCCCATCTGGTGGTGGACGGCTACAACGTCACCAAGACCGGCTACCCCACGATGCCGTTGGAGAAGCAGCGGCTGCGGCTGCTGGGCGGTCTCGCGGTGCTCGCGGCCCAGACGGGCGCGGAGATGACATGTGTCTTCGACGGGGCGGAGCTGGCCGCGCCGGTGCTGCTCGCGCCGCCGCGCGGGGTGCGGGTGCTGTTCAGCAAGCCGGGGGTGACGGCGGACGAGTTGATCCGGCAGCTGGTGCGGGCCGAGCCGCCGGGCCGGCCGGTGGTGGTGGTGTCCACCGACCGCGAGGTGGCCGACGGGGTGGCACGCGCCGGAGCGCGTCCCGTGGCATCCGCGTTGCTGCTGAAGCGACTTGCCCGCACCTGAACCACGGGTGGCGCCGTATCCGGGTTGTGCGTGCATCCCGCGTATCCCGCGTATCCCGCGTATCCCGCGTATCCCGTGTATCCCCTGTATCCCGGTTCCGGGCTTCCGTGCCCGAATCACTTCAGAAGTCTGACCCGAACCACTTCCGGCATCAGCGGAGCGTCGATCGGTCATCACTGCCTGTGTGATGTTTGTAAAAGATGCGCTTGCGGAGCGACTTTTTTGCCGTCGGGATTTGAACGGATCACGGCGAGGTCACTATGGTCAGCTCGAACCTTCGCGCGGTTGATCACCCATCCGGGGTGACAGCGGAGGTACCGCCGAGTCCGCGCCCTGTCGCGGAGCCGGGGTTTCGCAACCCCACAACTCCCGGTAGGCGGCTGGAGGAAGAAGGAGCTCGCCTTCGTGGCGTCCCACCGTCGACCCAAGCAGCCGAGCCGCACTCGGGTAACCGTTCTCACCGCGACCGCGGCCGCCGCCGTCGCGCTCACCTCCCAGGCCGCCCAGGCCGCTCCGAAGCAGGACAAGAAGGACGTCAAGGAGCAGGTCGACAAGCTTTACGAAGAGGCGGAGCAGGCGACCGAGAAGTACAACGGCGCCAAGGAGAAGCAGGAGAAGCTGGAGAAGCAGGTCGGCGACCTCCAGGACAAGGTGGCGCGCGGTCAGGAGGACCTGAACAAGCTGCGCGACGGCCTGGGCGCGATGGCCACCGCCCAGTACCGCTCCGGTGGGATCGACCCCTCGGTACAGCTGCTCCTCTCCTCCGACCCGGACACCTACCTCGAGAAGGCGTCCACCCTCAGCCAGTTGAGCGGCAAGCAGGCCGAGTCCCTGCGGAAGATCGCCGACAAGCAGCGCACCCTCAAGCAGCAGCGCGAAGAGGCGTCCACCAAGCTCCAGGACCTCGCCGACACCCGTAAGGCGCTCGGCAAGAAGAAGGACGAGATCCAGGGCAAGCTGTCCAAGGCCCGGAACCTCCTCAACACCCTGACCGCCAAGGAGCGCGCCAAGCTGGCGGCCCAGGACGCGGAGCGCGCCAACCGCTCCAACCAGCGCGTCGACCTGGGCAACGAGGTGCCCGAGTCGGGCCGTGCCGCCGCCGCGCTCGCCGCCGCCAAGACGAAGATCGGCCTCCCGTACGTCTGGGGCGCGACCGGTCCGTCCTCCTTCGACTGCTCCGGACTCACCGGCTGGGCCTACCAGCAGGCCGGGGTGCAGCTGCCGCGCATCTCCCAGGACCAGGCGAACGCCGGCAGCCGCATAGGCCGCGGTGAGCTCAAGCCGGGCGACCTGGTGCTCTTCTACGGCGACCTGCACCACATAGGTCTCTACGCGGGCAACGGCCAGGTGCTGCACGCGCCCAAGCCCGGTGCCGGTGTGCGCTACGAGTCGATGGACAACATGCCCTTCCAGTTCGGTGTCCGGGTCTGATCCGGAGCCGGAAAACAGGTCTCAAACCGCCCCAAGGTCCATCCTTTCGGGCGAATCTCCAGCGCACTCGCTGATCCCCCGCCCCGCCGGTGACCTGCGTCAGTCGGCGGGGCGTCAGTCATGTCCGCACCCGCGGCCGTTGGATCGCGGGTAGCCCCACGGCTACTGTCTGCCCGCAGTTCTCGCCCGACACTGCGGAAGGGAGTGCGGCTTCCCATGGCGTCCTGTCGCCGCGTCGCGAAACCCGGGTCCGGCCGGGTCACCGTATGGACCGCCGCCTCGGCGGCCGCGGTGGCCTCCGTCGCCGCGCTGTCCGCCGTGCCCGCCGGTGCCGAACCGCATGACCCGGCGGGCCATCCGTCCGCCCGGTCCGTCGGCGACCGCATCACCACGCTCTACACCCAGGCGGAGCGGGCCACCGAGCGCTACAACGCGGCCGAGACGAGCTCCCGGGCCCTGCGCCGCCAGGTCGACCGGGTCCAGGACCGGGTCGCCCGCGGCCAGGGGCGGGTCAACCGGATGCGGGCGGCGCTCGGCGCGCTCGCGGGCGGGCAGTACCGCACCGGCGGGATCGACCCGGCCCTCGCCCTGCTGCTCTCCGGGGACCCGGACCACTACCTCGACCGGGCCGCCACGCTGGAGCGGATCAGCAACCGCCAGGCGGCCCAGCTGCGGGTGCTCCGGAGCGCACAGCGCACCCTGCGGCAGGAGCGCGCGGAGGCCGCGGCCAAGCTGCTGAGGCTGGAGCACAGCCGTCGGGCCGTGGCCCGCCACAAGCGGGCGGTCCAGCGCCGGTTGGCCACGGCGCGGCGGCTGGTGAACGCGCTGCCGCCGGGGGAGTGGGAGACCTATGCGCGGCGCGCCTCGCGGGTGGGCGGACGGGAGGCCGATGCCCTCGCGGGGCTGCCGCCCGGCGCCCTCCCCGGCCGCGGTTCCGGGACCGGTGGCGGGTCCGGGAGCGGCTCCGGCGAGCTCCCGGGCGGCCTGAACGGCGGGCCGGACGCCGCGCCCTCCTCGGGGTGGGCCTCCGCGGCGTTCGGCGCGGCACGGGCGGCCGTGGGGCAGCCGTACGCATGGGGTCAGGCCGGTCCCACCGCCTTCGACTGCTCCGGGCTGATGCAATGGGCCTACGCCCGCGCCGGGGTGGCCATTCCGCGCACCTCACAGGCCCAGGCGCACGCCGGGCAGCCGGTGCCGCTGTCCCAGGCCCGCCCCGGCGATCTGGTGGTCTACCGCTCCGACGCCAGCCATGTGGCCATGTACGCGGGCAACGGACAAGTGATCCACGCCCCCTACCCCGGGGCGCGGGTCCGCTACGACCCCGTCGGCATGTTGCCGATCTCTTCCATCACACGCGTGTCAACTTCTCGGCTGTGAACGGACCAAGCTGTCGACTCAGCCGGTCACACCGATTCATGCGCTCCTGCGCAGCTGGTTTCTGCACCCGGGGTCACATCCATCGCGGGTCTGCGGTGCGGGACCGTTGACGGGGCCCCACGCCGGGGCAGGCCCGGCGACATCCGCCCGGTCAGCGCCATCTGAGCCGTATCCCCGGCAAGCCGGTTCGTGCCTTGCAGGCTGGCAGGCGGATGCGAGGAGATTACCGGACCACTGGGCGGTCCGGGGCCGAGGGGTGCGATTCCTTCCGGGCGTGAACGCCCGGGGTTCCTCGCAAGACGGAGCTGAAGCCGGCGCGCGGGCTCGTACGATCTAAGACGTGGCGGGTCGTTGGAGGTCGGGCGGATGGCGGGCGTTGTTGTGCCTGCCGCTGGTGGGCGCGTTCTCGCTGACCGCGCTGAGCGGCTGCGGCCCGGCTCCCGCCCCCGACGACCCCGAGGAGCGCGACGGCCGGGCCGTGCAGCGCATGCTGGACCAGCGGGCCGCGGCGGTCCGGGAGCGGGACACGGACGCCTTCCTGGCCACCGTGGACCGCGGCGCCACCCGCTACCTGGCCGAGCAGCGCCGGGTGTTCCGGCAGATGGCCGCCGTACCGCTGCGCTCCTGGACCTACCGCCTGGTGCGCACCGGCGGCTTCCGGACCGCGCCGGTCGGCGGCCGCAGCCTCGCCGCGCAGGTCGAACTCCGGTACCGGCTCAAGGGATACGACACCGCGCCGGTCGTCTCCGCCCAGTACCTGACCCTCGCCCGGCGCGACGGGCGGTGGTACGTCGCCTCCGACGACGGGGTGGTGAACGGCAAGCGCGGCATGGAGCAGCTCTGGGACCAGGGCACGGTCGACGTCGTCCGCGGCGCCCACAGCCTCGTCCTCGGCGTCGGCCAGGACCGGCGGGTGCTGCGCGCGCTCGCCGGCATCGCGGACCGGGCGGTGCCCGTCCTGGGCCAGGTCTGGCCCCATGAGTGGGCCGGACGCGTCGTGGTCGAGGTGCCCGTCTCCCTGGGCCGGATGGCGGCCCTGCTCGGCGCCTCGGCGGACGGCTACCGCGGGATCGCCGCCGTCACCACGGGCGAGGTCGGTGGCGCCGGTGACGAGGCGCCCGCCGACCGTGTGATCGTCAACCCCGAGGCGTACCAGGTCCTGGGCGACTTCGGCCGGCGCGTCGTGATCACCCATGAGACGGCCCATGTCGCCACCCGCACCGCCACCAGCGCCTCCACCCCGCTCTGGCTCTCCGAGGGCTTCGCCGACTGGGTGGGCTATCGCACCCCCGGCCGCACCCCCCGCCATATCGCCCCCGAACTCACCGACGCCGTCGCCGCCGGGCAGCTGCCCGCCGCGCTCCCGCGCGACGACGACTTCCGCTTCGGCAGCGACCCCGACCGGCTCTCCCGCGCCTATGAGCAGGGCTGGCTCGCCTGCCGTCTGATCGCGGACCGGTGGGGCGAGCGGAAGCTGGTCGACTTCTACCGCGCGGTGGGCCGGGCGCCCGAGCGCTCGGGGGCGGTGGAGTCCGCGCTGCGCAAGGTGCTGGGCGTGAGCCTGACGGAGTTCACGGCGCTGTGGCGGAAGTACGTGGCGGCCGAGCTGGCCTGAGCGCCGCCCGGGGCGCGGGGCCGGGCGCGGCGGAGCGGGTGCGCCACCGCACCCGGTACTGTCGGCCACGATGGACAAGACCCTGCTCGTGACCAACGACTTTCCGCCCCGCCCCGGCGGCATCCAGGCGTTTTTGCACAACATCGCGCTGCGCCTGGACCCGGACCGGATCGTCGTCTACGCCTCCACCTGGAAGCGCGGCCGGGAGGGTGCCGAGGCCACCGCCCGCTTCGACGCCGAGCAGCCGTTCCAGGTCGTCCGGGACCGGACGACGATGCTCCTGCCCACCCCGCGCGTCACCCGCCGCGCGGCCGCGCTGCTGCGCGAGCACCGCTGCACCGCGGTGTGGTTCGGAGCCGCCGCGCCGCTCGGGCTGATGGCCCCCGCGCTGCGCGCGGCGGGGGCGCGGCGGCTGGTGGCCACGACGCATGGCCACGAGGCCGCCTGGGCGCAGCTGCCCGCCTCCAGGGGGCTGCTGCGGCGGATCGGCGGGGCCACGGACACCCTCACCTATCTCGGTGAGTACACCCGCTCCCGGATCGCCGCCGCGCTCGACCCCGAGGACGCCGCCCGGATGGTCCAACTCCCGCCCGGCGTGGACGAGAAGACCTTCCACCCCGGCTCCGGCGGCGACGAGATCCGGGCCCGGCTGGGCCTCGCCGGGCGGCCCGTCGTGGTCTGCGTCTCCCGGCTGGTGCCGCGCAAGGGGCAGGACACGCTGATCCAGGCCATGCCACGGATCCTGAAGCGGGTCCCGGACGCGGTGCTGCTGATCGTCGGCGGCGGGCCGTACGCCAAGGATCTGCGGCGGCTCGCGGAGACCACGGGCGTGGCCGAGTCGGTGCGGTTCACCGGCCCCGTCCCCTGGGAGGAGCTGCCCGCCCACTACGGCGCGGGTGACGTCTTCGCCATGCCCTGCCGCACCCGCCGCGGCGGGCTGGACGTCGAGGGCCTCGGCATCGTCTATCTGGAGGCGTCCGCCACCGGTCTGCCGGTCGTCGCCGGGGACTCGGGCGGGGCGCCGGACGCGGTGCTGGACGGGGAGACCGGCTGGGTCGTACGGGGCGGCTCCGCCGAGCAGAGCGCCGAGCGCGTCGTGACCCTGCTGGAGGACGCCGAGCTGCGCCACCGCATGGGCGAGCGGGGGCGCGCCTGGGTGGAGGAGCGCTGGCGCTGGGATCTGCTGGCCGACCGGCTGAAGTCGCTGCTGTGACGACGGCCCGGGGCGAGTCTCGGGCCGTCGTGAGCCTTGATGGACGGTCCCGCCGCCGTCAGCCGCGGTAGAGGGCCTCGATCTCCGCCGCGAAGTCCTTCGCCACCACGTTCCGCTTCAGCTTCAGCGAGGGCGTCACATGCCCGGAGTCCTCGGTGAACTGCGCCGCCAGCACCCGGAACTTGCGCACCGACTCCGCCTTGGACACCGCCGCGTTGCCGTCGTCCACCGCCCGCTGGATCTCGGCCAGCAGCTCCGGGTCCTCCAGCAGCTCGTCCACCGTCACGCCCTCGGGCTTGCCGTGCTCGGCCGCCCAGCGCGGCAGGAACTCCTCGTCCACGGTGACCAGCGCGCCCACGAAGGGACGGCCGTCGCCGACGACCATGCACTCGGCGACCAGGGCATGGGCGCGGATCCGGTCCTCGATCACCGCCGGGGCGACGTTCTTGCCGCCCGCGGTGATGATGATCTCCTTCTTCCGGCCGGTGATGGTGAGATAGCCGTCCTCGTCGAGCGTGCCCACGTCCCCGGTGTGGAACCAGCCGTCCGACAGCGCCTCCGCCGTGGCCGCCTCGTTGTTCCAGTACTCGGTGAAGAGGTGCTCACCGTGGAGCAGCACCTCGCCGTCGTCGGCGATGCGCACCACCGTGCCCGGCATCGGCTGCCCGACCGAGCCGATCTTCTGCCGGTCCCAGGGGTTGAAGGCGGTCGCCGCGCAGGACTCGGTCAGGCCGTACCCCTCGAGCACCGTGAAGCCGATGCCCCGGTAGAAGTGGCCCAGCCGCTCGCCCAGCGGCGCCCCGCCGGAGATGGCGTGGGTGGCCCGGCCGCCCAGCACGGCCCGCAGCTTGCTGTAGACCAGCCGGTCGAAGACCTTGTGCTTGAACCGGAGCCCGAGGGACGGCCCGCCCGGGGCGTCCAGCGCCTTGCTGTACTCGATGGCGGTCTCGGCCGCCTTGTCGAAGATCTTGCCCTTGCCCTCGGAGCGGGCCTTCGCCCGCGCCGAGTTGTAGACCTTCTCGAAGACGCGCGGCACGCCCAGCACCAAGGTGGGCCGGAAGGCGGCGAGTTCGTCGGTCAGGGACTTCACATCCGGCACATGGCCGAGCTTGATGGGCGCCAGCACCGCCGCGATCTCCACCAGGCGTCCGAAGACATGCGCCTCGGGGAGGAAGAGCAGCACCGACGACTCACCGGTGTTGAAGATCGGTTTGAGCCGCGCCACCGCGTTGCCGCATTCGGCGAAGAAGCTGCGGTGCGAGAGCACACAGCCCTTGGGACGGCCGGTGGTGCCCGAGGTGTAGACGATGGTGGCGGGGGAGTCGGCGGTGGCGATCGAGGAGCGCTCGTCCACCTTCTCGTCGGCCACGTCCGCGCCCAGCTTCCGCAGCGTGTCGATGGCGTCGCCCTCGATCCGCCAGACGTGCTTCAGGGCGGGCAGGGTGTCCCGGACCGCCTCGACGGCGGCCTCATGGGTGCCGGTCTCGACCAGGGCCGCCACCGCGCCGGAATCGCTGAGGATCCACTGGATCTGCTCCGGTGAACTCGTCTCGTACACCGGCACGGTGACCCCGCCCGCGCTCCAGATGGCGAAGTCCAGCAGGGTCCACTCGTAGCGGGTCCGGGACATCAGGCCGACCCGGTCGCCCGGCTCCACCCCGGCCGCGATCAGACCCTTCGCGGCGGCGCGGACCTCGGCCAGGAACGCGGTCGCGGTCACGTCCTCCCAACGGTCGTCGACCTTGCGGCCGACCACGGCGACATCGGGATGCTGTGCGGCATTGCGGCGGATGAGATCCGTCAGATTGCCGTCGGCCGGAACCTCGTACAGGGCCGGAAGGCTGAACTCGCGCAAGACTGCTGCTCCTCATGGGGCGCCGGCGCCGCTACAGGGCATGGGGGTGATGGACGGCCCGGACGTTACCCATCGGTACGCTTCCGGGATAGGGGTTCCAGCCCAGATGTTTGATGCGTCACACACCGCCTTCACGCTGCCCGCAGACTAGTCGACGGAAGCCGCGTCCGCTGAGGAACCGCAGGTGGACGCGGGGCGGTGCAGGCAGAACACCTTACGGGCGCGGGCCCTTACGTCTTAGGGTGACACGCATGCGAGTCCACGTGGTGAGTGACGTGCACGGCAACAGTGAGGACCTCGAGAAGGCCGGTGACGGCGCCGACGCCCTGATCTGCCTCGGTGACCTCGTCCTCTTCCTCGACTACGCCGATCACTCACGTGGCATCTTCCCCGACCTCTTCGGGGAGGAGAACGCCGACCGGCTGGTCGAGCTGCGCACCGCCCGCCGCTTCGAGGAGGCCCGGGAGCTCGGCAACCGGCTGTGGGCGGGGCTCGACCGCAACGCGGCCATAGAGTCCGCGGTCCGCCGCCAGTACGCCGAGCTCTTCGCCGCGTTCCCCACCCCGACGTACGCCACCTACGGGAATGTCGACATGCCGTCGCTGTGGCCGGAATACGCCCAGTCCGGCACCACCGTCCTCGACGGTGAGCGCGTCGAGATCGGCGGGCTGGTCTTCGGTTTCGTGGGCGGTGGGCTGCGCACCCCGATGCGCACCCCCTACGAGATCGACGACGAGACCTATGCGGCGAAGATCGCGGCCCTCGGCGCGGTGGACGTGATCTGCACCCACATCCCCCCTGAGGTGCCCGACCTCTGCTACGACACCGTCGCCCGCCGTTTCGAGCGCGGCAGCGCGGCCCTGCTGGAGGCGATCCACACCGTCCGTCCCAAGTACGCCCTCTTCGGCCATGTCCATCAGCCGCTCGCCCGCCGTATGCGGATCGGCGCCACCGAGTGCGTCAATGTCGGACACTTCGCGTCCTCCGGCACCCCCTGGACGCTGGAGTGGTGACCGGCGCGCGGTAGCCTGCACCGGCAGGGATCCCATGCGGCGGACCGGTACGGAGGAGCCACGGCGATGGCGGAACACACCAGCTCGAGCATCACGATCGAGGCGGCCCCGGCCGACGTGATGGAGGTGATCGCCGACTTCGACCGTTACCCGGAGTGGTCCGGTGAGGTGAAGGAGGCCGACATCCTCACCAAGGACGCCCAGGGGCGGGCCGAGCAGGTGCGGATGCTGCTCGACGCCGGAGCGATCAAGGACGACTACACCCTCCAGTACAGCTGGACCGGAGCCGACCAGGTCAACTGGTCCCTGGTCAAGTCCCAGATGCTGCGCACCCTCGACGGCTCCTACCGGCTGTCGGTGCGCGACGGCGGCAAGAGCACCGAGGTGACGTACCAGCTCACGGTCGACGTCAAGATCCCCATGCTGGGCATGATCAAGCGCAAGGCCGAAAAGGTCATCATCGACCGCGCGCTCGCGGGCCTGAAGAAGCGCGTCGAGGGCGCCTGACCCGCGCGGGCCACCCCCGGGCCCCGACGGTGCCCGGGGCGGTAGGTGGCGCGGGGTACGCTCCGGCCAGGGCGGATCGTCCGGCCCATGCCACGCATCTGACGCATCACCCTGCCGGAGGCTCCTTTCATGCGTACGGTCCTCGTCACCGGTACCGGCGGCGCGGGCCGCACCACCGTGGCCGCCGCGACCGCCCTCGCCGCCGCCCGTGAGGGGCAGCGGACGCTGCTGCTCACCGCCGACCCGGACGGCACCCCCGAGGCGCTGCTCGGCATCGGCGCGCTGCGGTCCGCCCCCGGGCGGTCGGCGGACCGGCTGCCGTGGTCCGTACCGGTCGAGCTCGCCCCGGGGCTGTGGGCCGCGCGGGTCGTCGCGGACGAGTGGTTCCGCGGTGAGCTGACCGCCCTTCAAGATCGCGGCCATGGTCTGATCGACATGCTCGGCGCCACCCCGCTGGACGGCGAGGAGCTGACCGCGCTCCCCGGGGTGGAGGCCATCGCGCTGCTGCGCGCCCTGCGCGCCGCCCAGACCGCCCCGCCCGGCACCGGCTGGGACGTCCTCGTCGTCGATCTGCCGCCCGCGCCGGACACCGTGGCGCTGCTCGCGCTGCCCGAGCAACTGCGGCGCTATCTGCGGCGGCTGCTGCCCGCCGAGCGGCAGGCGGCCCGTGCGCTGCGGCCGATGCTCGCCCAGCTGGCGGGGGTGCCGATGCCCGCGCAGAAGCTGTACGAGACGGCCGAGCGCTGGGAGCGGGAGCTGGCCGCCGTCCAGGGCGTGATCGAGTCCGAGGCCACGACGGTACGGCTGGTCGTGGAGCCAGGACCGCTCGCCGACCGGGCGCTGCGCACCGCCCGTGCCGGTCTCGCCCTGCACGGCTGCCGGGTGGAGGCGGTGATCGCCAACCGGCTGCTGCCCACCGGCACCTCCGACCCGTGGCTCGCCGCGCTCTCCGGCCAGCAGCAGGACGCGCTCAAGGAGCTGTACGAACAGTGGGCACCCACCGTTCCGGTCCGTGAGCTGCCGCATCTGGGCCGCGATCCGCACGGCCTCGGCGACCCGCGGCCCGTGGACGCGCCGCCCGGCGACGGCGCCCAGCGCGCCCCGGCCGGGCTGGCCGCGCTCGCCGGGGCCGTCGGGGCCCCCGGGGCGCGGCCCGACCGGCCCGCCCCCGACCCCTGGACCGTCGAGGACCGGCTGGCCGAGGACGGGGTGCTGCTGTGGCGGCTGCCGCTGCCCGGCGCCGACCGCGACGGGCTCGGGCTGGTGCGCCGGGGCGACGAACTGATCGTCGCCGTCGGCCCGTTCCACCGGGTGCTGCCGCTGCCGTCCGCGCTGCGCCGCTGTACGGTCTCCGGCGCCGGGCTGCGCGACGGATGGCTCCAGGTCCGCTTCACCCCCGACCCCGACCTGTGGCCGAAGAGGCTCTGAACCGGGCCGCGACCCGGGCCGGTCCTCGGCCGCGACCCCGGCCGGTCCCAGGCCCCGACACGGGCCGGAGTTCGGCCCGTCCCGGGCCCCGACTCCGGCCGGTCTCCGCTCGGACTCCGGCCGGTCTCCGGCTCTGACCCGGCCTCCTCCTTCCGGTAACGTCGGTCACAAGCCCGGATGAACGTCACCGGGCAGCCAGCATCCCCGCCGCAGGAGTTCGCCATGAGCGATGCCACCGAGCGCCCCCCGGAGCCCCCGGTCACCGAAGTGCCGGTCACCGAGATAGACCCCGATGCCTGGGAGCGTGCCTGTGCCGAGGACCTCGCCGCCGAGCGGGCCAGGCAGACCGCCGAGGAGCCGGGGAGCGTGGCCGACGAGTTCCTCAAGCTGGCCGACGCGCTCGCCGACAAGGTGGCCCAGGCGCCCATCGCCGGGGCGGCTGTTCAGGGGGCCGTACAACAATTGATCGAACAGGCGAAGGCCGCCGTAGAACCGGTCATAGAGCGCAATCCAGATGTTTTCGAACACCTCGCAAGTGCCGGAACCGAACTGCTCGCCGCCTATCGTGCCGCCGTGACCGGCCAGGAGCGGCGCTGGACCCAAGGCTCCGAGAGCGGTACGAAGGGCGGAGGCGAAGAATCCGAGAGTTCGAGTAGTGAACACATCGACCTCGACTGAGCGCCACCTCCGGTACCGTTAGCCTCGGCGGGGTTCGACCAAATAACTGAGGGACTCATGGGACTCACCATCGGCGTCGACATCGGCGGCACGAAGATCGCGGCCGGCGTGGTCGACGAAGAGGGCTCGATTCTCGAGACGAGCCAGGTATCGACCCCGCAGACTCCCGAGGGAGTCGTCGACGCCATCGCGGACGCGGTGCGCATCGTCAGCGAGGGGCACGACATCGAGGCCGTCGGCATCGGCGCGGCCGGGTACGTGGACGACAAGCGCGCCACGGTGCTCTTCGCGCCCAACATCAACTGGCGGCACGAGGCGCTCAAGGACAAGGTCGAACAGCGCGTCGGCCTGCCCGTCGTGGTGGAGAACGACGCCAACGCCGCCGCCTGGGGCGAGTACCGCTTCGGCGCCGGAGTCGGCCATGACGACGTCGTGTGCATCACGCTGGGCACCGGCCTCGGCGGCGGCATCATCATCGGCGGCAGGCTGCACCGCGGCCGCTTCGGCGTCGCGGCCGAGTTCGGCCACATAAGGGTCGTCCCGGACGGTCTGCTGTGCGGCTGCGGCAGCCAGGGCTGCTGGGAGCAGTACGCCTCCGGCCGTGCGCTGGTCCGCTACGCACAGCAGCGCGCCGCCGCCACCCCGGAGAACGCCACGCTGCTCCTCGGCCTCGGTGACGGCACCGCCGAGGGCATCGAAGGCAAGCACATCAGCGACGCCGCCCGCCAGGGCGACCCCGTCGCCATCGACTCCTTCCGTGAGCTGGCCCGCTGGGCCGGGGCCGGGCTCGCCGACCTCGCCTCGCTCTTCGACCCCTCGGCGTTCATCGTCGGCGGCGGGGTCTCCGACGAGGGCGATCTCGTCCTGGAGCCGATCCGCAAGTCCTTCCGTCGCTGGCTGGTGGGCAATCAGTGGCGTCCGCACGCCCAGGTGCTCGCCGCCCAGCTCGGTGGCAAGGCCGGGCTCGTCGGCGCCGCCGACCTGGCCCGCCAGGGCTGAGACGCGAGGGGGGAACGTCATCGTGCCGCTCGCGGACCTGCCCGGATCCACCACCGGCCCGGACGCGGCGGTGGTGCGGGTGCTCAGCTACAACATCCGTTCCCTGCGCGACGACCGCGAAGCGCTGGCCCGGGTGATCCGGGCCTGCGCCCCCGACGTCGTCTGCGTCCAGGAGGCACCGCGCTTCTTCCGCTGGCGCAAGGCCGCCGCCTGGCTGGCCCGGGAGACCGGCCTCGTCTACACCACGGGCGGGGCCACCGCCGCCGGCCCGATGATCCTCACCTCGCTGCGCGCCCATGTGGAGCACGCCGAGGACACCCTGCTGCCCCGCGTCCCCGGGCTGCACCGGCGCGGCTTCGCCACCGCCGTGCTGCGCTTCGGCGGCGGCCACCGCGACACCGGCGGTCCGGTGGGCGGCGACGGCGTCCGGCTCGGAGTGGTCAGCTGCCATCTGAGCCTCGCGGAGGCCGAGCGCTACGAACAGGCCGGGATGCTGCTGGACCACCTGACCGCGCTGGACGTCCCGTACGCCATCGCGGCCGGTGACATCAACGACCGGCCCGACGGCCGCGCCTTCCGCCGGATCGCGGGGAAGCTGCGGGACGGCTGGGCCACCGAGCCCTGGGGGAGCGAGGCCACCTCGACCCCCGAGGATCCGCGCCGGCGCATCGACGCCCTCTTCGCCTCCGAAGGCGTCGAGATCATCGGCTGTGGGGTCCCGGCCGGGCTGCCGGGCGTCACCGACGCCGACCTCCGGGCGGCCACGGACCACCTTCCGGTCCTGGCCGCGCTCAGGCTGCCCCGCGTATCCCCGGTCTGAGCCCGCGGTCCGAACCCGCTCCGGGCGGGATTCGGACGCCCGCCCAGGGCAGGGGCCGGACGCCCGTCCGGGCTGGACCCGGACCCGGAGCCGGGGTGCCCGGTTCCGGAGCGCCGTGGTCGAACGACGGCGAGGCTCAGACGACGGCGCCGCGCCCCGGGTCCTCGTCCTCGTCCTCGTCGTCGTCCTTCATCCGCAGCACCAGCGTGACGAAGCCGCCCAGGAAACCCCCGACGCCCAGCGTCGCGATCCACCAGACCATCTCCACCTGGAACAGCACCACACCGAGCAGCAGCAGCGGCCCGCCCAGCACGCCCAGCCAGGCGAAGCGGGAGGTGGCGTCGGACTCGGGGAGCGGAGGCGGCTCGGGCGGGACGAAATGGCCCTCGCCGGTCTCGTCGAAGTCGTCCTCGGACGGCTCGTCGGGCTCCCAGTCGCGGGGGCCCACCCCGGGGGCGTAGACGATGAAGCCGCCCACCGGCTTGTCGGTCTTGTCGGTCTTGGTCAGCCCGCCCGTGGCCGCGTCGCCGGCGGCGTCGCCGTCACCGGATCCCTCGGCGTCGGTGGTGTCGTCGTCGGCCGCGGACCGGCGGTCCCGCTCCTCGTCGAGGTTCTCGACGGCGGGCCACCGCTCGGCGCCCGGCGGGTCCTGCGGCTCCTCACCGTACGCGGCGACGATCGCGGCGAAGGCGGCGTCGTCGTCCCGCCGCGCGTCCGCCTCGTTCTCATTCGAATCGCGCTCAGCCACTGGCCGCCGCCCCCTCCTTTCCGCTGCCCTTCCCGAGGCCGGTCCGGGTGTCTTCACCCATACCCGCCGTCAGCCGGGTGATGAACGCGTCCGTCTCCTCGAAGATGAAGTCGGCGTCGTGGTCCAGGGTCGCCACGTGGTAGCTGCGCTCCAGCAGCCGCTCGGTGACGTCCCGCGAGGACACCTGACTCAGGATGCGCTCGGAGTCGGCCGGCGGCACCACATGGTCCTGGGGGCTGTGCATCACCAGCAGCGGCTGGGTCACCTGCGGCAGTTCGGCGTCGACCACCCGGTAGAAGCGGCGCATCGAGTGCACGGCGTGCAGCGGCATCCGGTCGTAGCCGGACTCCCGCGCCCCCGGCTTGGCGATATCGCTCACGATGCCCTTCACCGACGGCACCAGATGACGCAGCACCGGAAGGGCCACGGCGAGCGGATCGTGGATCCGGTTGGCCGGATTCACGACGGCGACGCCGCTGATGGCCGCGGAGTGCTGGGCGGCCAGCCGCAGCGCGAGCGCCCCGCCCATCGACAGACCGCAGACGAACACCCGCGCGCACTCCCGGGACAGCCTGCGCAACTCGCGGTCCACCTCGGCGTACCAGTCCTGCCAGCCGGTGACGGCGAGATCCTGCCAGCGCGTGCCATGGCCGGGAAGCAGCGGCAGTGAGACGGTCAGACCACGGGCCGCGAGATGGTCGGCCCAGGGCCGCACGGACTGCGGGGAGCCGGTGAAGCCGTGACAGACGAGGACGCCGATCTCTCCGCCGTCGTGGCGGAACGGCTCGGCTCCGGGCAGGAGCGGCACCACGGATCTCCGTTCACTGGGGAAGCGGGCATCGAGGTCCTCAGCGTACGCGGCGCGCCGCGTACGGGGTAGGCAGGTTAAGGTCTCCTCGTCGGATACAGGAGGTCCCGGTTGTTCTACGGCGCAATGAAGCTGTCGGTGGGTGGCGCGTTGAAGCTCACCTTCCGGCCCTGGGTCGAGGGCTTGGAACATGTCCCCGCCGAGGGTCCGGCGATCCTCGCGAGCAACCACCTCTCCTTCTCCGACTCCTTCTTCCTGCCCGCGGTGCTCGACCGCAAGGTCACCTTCATCGCCAAGCAGGAGTACTTCACCACCCCCGGGCTCAAGGGGCGGCTCACGGCGGCCTTCTTCAAGGGCGTCGGACAGCTCCCGGTGGACCGCTCGGGCTCGCGCGGCGCCGGTGAGGCCGCCATCAAGGCGGGTATCGAGGTGATCAAGCGGGGTGAGCTCTTCGGCATCTACCCCGAGGGCACCCGCTCGCCCGACGGACGGCTCTACCGGGGCAAGCCGGGCGGTCTGGCGAGGGTCGCGCTCGCCACCGGTGCGCCGGTGATCCCCGTGGCGATGATCGACACCGAGAAGATCCAGCCCCCCGGCCAGGTCATGCCGAAGCTGATGCGGCCCGGCATCCGGATCGGCAAGCCGCTGGACTTCAGCCGCTACCACGGCATGGACGGCGACCGCTTCATCCTGCGCTCGGTGACCGACGAGGTCATGTACGAGATCATGAAGCTCTCCGGCCAGGAGTACGTGGACATCTACGCGACCGCCGCCAAGCGGCAGATCGCGGACGCGGAGGCGGCCCGGAAGCAGGCCGAGAAGGAGAAGGACAAGCACAAGTCCGGCGCCTAGCCGCGCCGGCACCGGGGGTGGGGGACATTGGCGGAGCGGTCCAGAGGTGAGCGCGCCGGGGGCGAGCGCGTGGTGCGGATGTCCGTCGAGCAGCCGCTGTGGCAGGCGCTGACCGCCTACCGGGTGCTCACCCTGCTCTACGCGCTCGGCCTGTGCGTCTACTCCTTCGACGACTACGACCATCCGGTCGGCGCCGTCGTCTACATGGCGGTGCTGACGCTGTGGACGGCCCTCACCTTCCGGATGGTCTCCTCGGCCGAGCGCTGCACCCGGCGGTTCCTCGTCGGCGACCTCGGCATCGCGGTGACCGGCATTCTGCTCACCCCGCTCGTGGACAACCACGACCGGATCGCCGAGGGCACACCCACCCTGCCTTCCATATGGACGATGGGCGCGGTCCTCGGCTTCGCGATCAAGGGCGGCTGGCGCTGGGGCGCTTCGGCCTCCACCGTGGTCTGCGCCGCCAATGTGATCGAACGCGGCGAATTCGCCCAGGACACCATCCATATGCTGTCGCTGGTGTGGGTGGCGAGCGTGGGCATCGGCTATGTGGTCGAGGTGGCCCGCGCCAGTGAGCGCACCCTCGCGCGGGCGCTGCGCATCGAGGCGGCGACCCGGGAGCGGGAGCGGCTGGCCCGCGACATCCACGACAGCGTGCTCCAGGTGCTCGCCATGGTGCAGCGGCGCGGCGCCGCGATCGGCGGCGAGGCGGCCGAACTGGGCCGGATGGCGGGGGAGCAGGAGATCGCGCTGCGCACGCTGGTCTCCACCGGTCTGGTGACCCCGTCGCGCGGGGCGGACGGGGTGGACGCCGCACCCGATCCGGACGGCCTCCCGGACGCGGTGGGACCGTCGGCCGAGCCCTGCGCGCCGGGCCCCGAGCGCTCCGACGGCGGTCCCTGCGATCTGCGGGCCCTGCTGGCGCCGCACGCCGGTTCCCGGGTCACCTTCTCCGAGCCGGGCGCCCCGGTGGTCCTCCCGGCGGGCGTCGCCGGGGAGTTGGCCGCCGCCGTCGGCGCCGCCCTGGACAACGTACGGGTCCACGCCGGGCAGGACGCGCACGCCTGGATCCTGCTGGAGGACGAGCCGGACGCGGTGATGGTGACCGTACGGGACGACGGCCCCGGCATCCCCGAGGGGCGGCTGGCGGACGCGGAGGCGGAGGGCCGCCTGGGGGTGGCCCTGTCGATCCGGGGGCGGCTGCGCGACCTCGGCGGCACCGCCGCGTGGATCTCGGCGCCGGGGCAGGGCACCGAGGTGGAGCTGACGGTCCCCAAGGCGTCGGCGAGGAAGGCGAAGGCGAAGGGGGAAGCGGCACGATGAAGGCGAAGGGGGGAGCGGCACGATGACCACTCAGCACGACGGCCGCCCGGTGACGGTGATGGTGGTCGACGACCATCCGATGTGGCGTGACGCGGTGGCCCGGGACCTGGCCGAGGCCGGGTTCGACGTGGTGGCCACGGCCGGGGACGGACCGCAGGCGGTCCGCCGGGCCAAGGCCGCCGGGCCCGATGTCCTGGTGCTCGACCTCAACCTGCCCGGGCTGGCGGGGGTCGAGGTGTGCAAGGAGGTCCTGGCCGACCGCCCCGAGCTGCGGGTGCTGGTGCTCTCCGCGAGCGGTGAGCACGCGGACGTCCTGGAGGCGGTCAAGTCCGGGGCCACCGGCTATCTGCTGAAGTCGGCCAGCACCGAGGAACTCCTGGACGCGGTGCGCCGCACGGCGGCCGGCGACCCGGTGTTCACCCCCGGCCTCGCGGGCCTGGTGCTCGGCGAGTACCGGCGGCTCGCGGGCGAGCCCACCCCCACCGCAGCCGACCAGCCTGCCGCCCCGCAGCTCACGGAGCGTGAGACGGAGGTGCTGCGGCTGGTGGCCAAGGGCCTTTCGTACAAGCAGATCGCCGAGCGGCTGGTCATCTCGCACCGCACGGTGCAGAACCACGTCCAGAACACCCTCGGCAAGCTCCAGCTGCACAACAGGGTGGAGCTGGTCCGCTATGCGATCGAGCGCGGCCTGGACGACGCCTGACGCCGTCCGGCCGAGGCCGGTGACGCCCAGTCACCCCTCGTACGGGTGAAGTTCAAAACCAACTCCCTTGGTGCGCACGGGAATCGAGTGACGCCCCATCCCGTGTGACCTGGATCACCGTTAGCGTGGCTTTCCGTACCGGGCCCAATCACGGGATTCCACGGGAGAAGGGAAGAAACGATGCGGGTCGGAGTGCTGACCGGCGGCGGTGACTGCCCCGGGCTCAACGCGGTCATCCGCGCCGTCGTGCGCAAGGGCGTACAGGAATACGGCTATGACTTCATCGGCTTCCGAGACGGCTGGCGAGGCCCTCTCGAGAACGACACCGTTCCCCTCGACATCCGCGCGGTGCGCGGCATCCTGCCGCGCGGCGGCACCATTCTCGGTTCCTCCCGCACCAACCCCCTCAAAAGTGAGGACGGCATCCGCAGGGTCAAGGAGACCCTGGTCAAGGAGGAGGTCGACGCGCTGATCGCGATCGGCGGCGAGGACACCCTCGGCGTCGCCGCCCGGCTCTCCGGCGACTACGGAATCCGCTGCGTCGGCGTCCCCAAGACCATCGACAACGACCTCTCCGCCACCGACTACACCTTCGGCTTCGACACCGCCGTCAACATCGCCACCGAGGCCATCGACCGGCTCCACACCACCGCCGAATCCCATATGCGCGTCCTCGTGGTGGAGGTGATGGGCCGTCACGCCGGATGGATCGCCCTGCACTCGGGGCTCGCCGGCGGGGCCAACGTCATCCTCATCCCCGAGCAGCGCTTCGACGTCGACCAGATCTGTGCCTGGGTCGAATCCCGCTTCAAGATCCGCTACGCCCCGATCGTCGTCGTCGCCGAGGGCGCCATGCCCAAGGACGGCGACGCGGTCCTGAAGGACGACACCCTGGACTCCTTCGGCCATGTCCGGCTCTCCGGGGTCGGCGAGTGGCTGGCCAAGCAGATCGAGAAGCGCACCGGTAAGGAGGCCCGCACCACCGTCCTCGGCCATGTCCAGCGCGGGGGCACGCCCAGCGCCTTCGACCGCTGGCTCGCCACCCGCTTCGGGCTGCACGCCATCGACGCGGTGCGGGACGAGGACTTCGGGAAGATGGTCGCGCTGCGCGGCACCGACATCGTCCGGGTTCCGCTCGCCGAGGCGACCGCACGGCTCAAGACGGTCGATCCCTCGCTCTACGCCGAGGCCGAGGTCTTCTTCGGCTGAGGCCGTCTGGGTGCAGTACGGCGATGGGCCGGGTGCGTACCCCGCACCCGGCCCATCGTCACGCCGCCCGCCGGGCGGGCTCCTCGGGGCCGTTCGGGCCCACCGCGCCCCGCAGCGCGGCGCCCACCGCCGGGCCCTTGGCACCGGCCGCACTCCGGGCCGGTGCGCCCCTCAGACCAGCACGGCCGCCAGCAGCTCCGCCACCAGCGCCGCACCGTCCCGTGACAGCACCGACTCCGGGTGGAACTGCACCCCGGCGAAACCCGGTCCGCGCAGCGCGTGCACATCGCCGGTCACCGGGTCCCGGCTCAGCTCCACGCGGTGCGTCGCCAGCTCCGCCTCCGCCGCCTCGTCACAGCGCGCCGTGAAGGTGTTGTAGAAGCCGACGGTCTCCTCGCGCCCGAAGAAGTCGATCCGCTCCTGCGCGCCCTGGAACGGCACGTCCTTGCGTACGACCTCCAGCCCCAGCTCGGCCGCGATCAGCTCGTTCCCCAGGCACACGCCCAGCAGCCCGTGCCGGTGCCCGGCCACCAGCTCGGCGGTCAGCGCCCGCAGGAACCGCATCTTCGGGTCGGCCGTGTCGCCCGGGTCGCCGGGGCCCGGGCCGAGCACCACGGGCCCCTGATGCGCCGGCGCGGCCTCCCGCACCCCCGGCTCGTCGTACCGCCGCACGGTCACGGTCAGCCCCGAGGTGCGCAGCAGATGCGCCAGCATCGCGGTGAAGGTGTCCTCGGCGTCGATCACCAGGGCGTGCCCGGACAGCCCGCCGGCCACGGGCCCATCCGCCGACCCCCGCCCTCGCCGCGGCGGCTCCTGCATCCGCAGCCAGAACGGCGCGAGGTCCGCCCGCCGCGCGTCCAGCGCCGCCCGCACCCGCGGATCGTCCGCGAGCCGCGGCCGCGGGCCCTCCGCCCCGGACCGTACGGGCGCGGGCCGCACGCCCAGCGCGGTCAGCACCCCGGCCGCCTTCGCATGGGTCTCGGCCACTTCGCCGCGCGGGTCCGAGTGGCGCACGAGCGTCGCGCCGACCGCCACCTTCAGCGATCCCCCGGCGTCGATGTCGGCGGTCCGGATCAGGATCGGCGAGTCCAGGGTCTGCGCACCGCCGCCGTCCCGTCCGATCAGCGCGAGCGCCCCGGCGTAGTAGCCGCGGCCGGCCCCGTCCGGTCCGATGGGCTCGTAGCGCTCGATCACCCGGCAGGCGTTCTGCACCGGCGAACCGGTGACCGTCGCGGCGAACATCGTCTCGCGGAGCACCTCCCGGACATCGAGCGAGGAGCGGCCGCGCAACTCGTACTCGGTGTGCGCGAGATGCGCCATCTCCTTCAGCCGGGGCCCGATCACCGTCCCGCCCATGTCGCCGACGGTGCACATCATCTTCAGCTCCTCGTCCACGACCATGGACAGCTCCTCCACCTCCTTGCGGTCGTGCAGGAACTCCAGCAGCCCCTCCGCGCTCGGCCCGCCCTCGGGGTAGCGGTACGTCCCGCTGATCGGGTTCATCACGACCGTGCCCGCCCCTCGCCCGCCACCACCCTCGAACGAGGGCGCTTCGCGCTCGCCCCTCCCTCCCGTCATCCGTACATGCACCTCCGGGCTGGCGCCCACCAGCGTCCGCCCGTCCGCCAGCCGCACCACATACGTCCAGTAGGCGCCCCGCTCACCGGCCAGCAGCCGCCGGAAGAGCGCGAGCGCGTCGCTTCTGCCGAACCCCGGGATCTCGCCCCGGAACGTCCGCCGGATGACGAAGTTGGCGCCCTCGCCGGTGCCGATCTCGTCCTCGATGACCCGGCTCACGATGTCGGCGTACGCGTCGTCGGGCACGTCGAACGCCCCGCCCTCGACCCGCACCGGATGCGCGGGCAGCGCCGCCAGCGCCTCGGCGAGCGGCAGCTCGTGGGTCTCGCGCGGGCGCAGCACGGCCAGCGGCGTGCCGTCGTCGCGCACCTCGAACCCCCGCTCGCGGATCTGCCGGAACGGCACCAGCGCGAGGGCGTCCGCGACCGGCGCGCCGTCCTCCGGCGCCCCGGTGGGCAGCGGGATGTCGGCCAGCCGCGCCACCTCGCCGACCGGGCCGAGCAGCACCTCGACGGTGTCGGGCGCCCGGCCGGGGGTGCGGCGGTGCAGCAGGGCGAAGGGCGGCGCGTCGTCGGAGAGCAGCCGTGCGACGACGGCCTCAGCGTTGTTCTGCATGGCGGGTGGTTCCTTCCGGAATGAGGAACGACCCGCGGAAACGCCGAAGGCCGCCCCTCGGGCGGCCTTCGCGAGATCTTGGGAGTGCGCGATTCAGCGGGCCGCCGGATGAGCGGTCCACCACCAGGTCATGGTCAGTCGCGCGAACATGCGGTGGACTCTACCTCAGCGGCGGGGCATGAGGTGGAGCCCGGAGTTCTCGAAGGTGATGGGAAGGCCGGTGTCTCATCTTCTGGGCGGCGGACTGGACGGCGGTAAAGACCCCGTAACCTTGTGCGGGTGACCGTGAACGCTGAAACCCACGCTGGTGGCAACACCTGGCAGTCTCTTCCCGCGGCGCAGCAGCCCGACTGGCCGGACCGAGCGGCTCTGCGCGATGTGATCGCTGAGCTCGAGTCCTATCCGCCGCTCGTCTTCGCCGGCGAGTGCGACGCGCTGCGGCACCGCCTGGGGGCCGTGGCGCGGGGCGAGGCGTTTCTGCTCCAGGGCGGTGACTGCGCCGAGGCGTTCGACGGCGTGGGCGCCGACCAGATCCGGAACAAGCTGAAGACGCTCCTCCAGATGGGCGCCGTGCTGACCTACGCCGGGTCCGTCCCGGTGGTGAAGGTGGGCCGGATCGCCGGGCAGTACAGCAAGCCGCGCTCCAAGCCGACCGAGACCCGCGACGGGGTGACCCTGCCCACCTACCGTGGCGACTCCGTCAACGGATTCGAGTTCACCCCCGAGGCGCGGATCCCCGATCCGCAGCGGCTGAAGCGGATGTACCAGGCGTCGGCCTCGACGCTGAACCTGGTGCGCGCCTTCACCACCGGTGGCTACGCGGACCTGCGCCAGGTGCACGCCTGGAACCAGGACTTCGTGAAGTCCTCTCCCTCGGGGCAGCGCTACGAGGTGCTGGCGCGCGAGATCGACCGGGCGCTGGCCTTCATGAACGCCTGCGGGGTGGACCCGGAGGAGTTCAAGACCGTCGAGTTCTTCTCCTCGCACGAGGCGCTGATCCTGGACTACGAGACGGCGCTGACCCGCACCGACTCGCGCACCGGTGAGCTGTACGACGTCTCGGGGCACATGGTCTGGATCGGTGAGCGCACCCGGCAGCTGGACGGGGCGCATATCGAGTTCGCTTCCAAGGTCCGCAACCCGGTGGGCGTGAAGCTGGGCCCGACGACCACGCCGGAAGAGGCGCTGTCGCTGATCGAGCGGATCGACCCGGACCGCGAGCCGGGCCGGCTGACCTTCATCACCCGGATGGGCGCGGACAAGGTCCGCGACAAGCTGCCCGACCTGGTGGAGAAGGTGACCGCCTCCGGTGCGCAGGTCGTCTGGGTCTGCGACCCGATGCACGGCAACACCTTCGAGGCGGCGTCCGGGCACAAGACTCGCCGCTTCGACGATGTGCTGGACGAGGTCAAGGGCTTCTTCGAGGTCCACAAGGAGCTCGGCACCCATCCCGGCGGTATCCATGTGGAGCTGACCGGCGACGATGTCACCGAGTGCGTGGGCGGCGGCGACGAGATCTTCGTCGACGATCTGCACCAGCGCTACGAGACGGCGTGCGACCCGCGGCTCAACCGCAGCCAGTCGCTGGACCTGGCGTTCCTGGTGGCGGAGATGTACCGGGACCAGTAGGCATCGTCCGGGGTCGGTGGAGATCACAAAGACGCAGGTGGGGCGCGGATCACATGGATCCGCGCCCGCTGTGCGTTGTGGGGGCCCGATGCGGCAGGTAAGGTAAGGGTTACCTCACTGATCAACGCTGTCGCCATCCGCCATCGTCACCGCTGGAGAGCCCGTGTACGTCTGCTCATGCTTCGGCATCACCGAGCGGCAGGTGCGTGAGCACGCGGAGACGGGCGCGTGCACCCCGCGCCAGATCGCCGGTGCCTGCAAGGCGGGCACGGACTGCGGATCGTGCGTGCGGAAGATCCAGGCATTGCTGGGCCGCGGTGCCTGCCCCCGGCGCGAGGCGCTGGACCCGGTGGTCCTGACGACGGCCGCGACAACGGCGGCTATCGCAGCCGCTGCCGCCCCGGCACAGGCGGCGGCCGAAGCGGCCTGACCGGCGGATCGGTGCTGCCGCCGCGGGCTCAGTGGCCCTTTCCGCTCCCGGAGTAGTTGTCGCCGTTGTCGCTGGGCTGCTCGATCTGCTGGGCGATGTAGAGCGGCTCGCCCAGCTTCTCGACCAGTTCGAGCTGGGTGTCGAGATAGTCGATGTGGAGTTCCTCGTCGGCGAGGATGTACTCGAAGACATTCGCCGAGGTGATGTCCCCCTTGGACCGCATCAGCTCGATGCCGCGCCGGAGGCGGTCGATCGCCTCGATCTCCACCTGCCGGTCGGCCTGGAACATCTCGGTCACCGTCTGACCCACCCGCACATGGAAGAGCCGCTGGTAATTGGGCAGCCCATCCAGGAGAAGGATCCGGTCGGTGAGCATCTCCGCATGCTTCATCTCATCGAAAGACTCCGACCGGGTGTATTTGGCAAGCCGAGTCCAGCCAAAGTGATCCTGCATCTTTGAGTGCAGAAAGTACTGATTGATCGCGGTCAGCTCGCCGGTCAGCTGCTCGTTGAGGAACTCGAGGACCTCGGGGTCACCCTGCATCGGAGGGGCTCCTTCCAATCCGATCGGGAACGGCAGGTTCCGCGCATCGTCGCATCGCGCCTGTTGGGGCGTCCAGTAAGTGCACGCTTAGTACGAGTTGTGCCTGTCCCTGATGCCCTGGTCACGACCACCCCTGGTGGTCTGAGACCATGGAGCCCATGGGTCAGTCGGAAAGCCGCGAGGGGGAGCTCGCGAAGCTGCCTCCGGGGCAGCGACTCCAGCGCGGTTGGCCGGTTACGCACTATGGGCCGGTCCCGAAGTTCAAGCCGGACCGATGGGAGTTCCGGGTCTTCGGCGCCACGGCGGATGGCGATAAACGCTGCTGGACGCATGAGGAGTTCTCGGCCCTGCCCTACTCGACCGTTGTCGCCGATCTGCACTGCGTCACCAAATTCAGCATGCTCGACGCCGAATGGGGCGGGGTTTCCGCGCTGGCGATCGTGGAGCTCGCACCGCCGGCGCCCGATGTCACCCATGTGATGGTGTGGGCGGAATACGGCTTCAGCTCGAATCTCCGGCTGACCGACTTCATGACGGAGACCGCGATTTTCGCCACCCACAAGGACGGCGAGCCGCTCACCGCCGAGCACGGCTTTCCGGTGCGGCTGGTGGTGCCCCATCTCTACGCCTGGAAGGGCCCGAAATGGGTGCGCGGGGTGGAGTACATGACCGCCGACCGCCGTGGCTTCTGGGAGGAGCGCGGCTACCACAACATCGGCGACCCCTGGGCGGAGCAGCGCTACTCCTACCAGGAGGAGCCGGGCGACGGCCCGGAGCTCTAGACCGGGCCGTCGCGGCTCCAGGCCGGGCCGGTGTGCTCACGGCGCCGCCGTACGGCGGTCAGTGGTACTGGTGGACCACCGCATGTCCCTTGCCCCGCCCGATCATCCACCTGTTGACCGGTGTGGTGATGAGGAAGGCCACCACGAACGACAGGGCCAGGCTGAGCCAGAAGAGCGCGTCGGACAGCGTGGCGTCCATCGCGCCGGGGAAGGCGACGATCGTCGCGTTGTCGGCCAGCTCCATGATCGCGATCGATACGGTGTCGGCCGCCAGGGCCACCCGTAGCGCGCCGCGCATGTCCAGCCCCGCCCGCAGTACGCCCCGCATGGTCAGGGAGTAGCCGAAGACGAAGGCGAGCACGATCGCCAGGATCATGGTCGGGACGTTGTGCCAGGCCAGGGCCGTGCCGATGGCCATGCCCGCGATTTCGCCGATGGCGCAGCCGGTGAGGCAGTGCAATGTGGCCTGGGCGGCCATCGTCCAGCTGGTCGAGGACCCATGGTGCTCATGAGCACCATGGGGCTGATGCCCGTGGTGCCCATGAGGTCCGCTCTGTGTGTGCTCATGCTGTCGCATATCCATACCCCCAGCGGTGGTCGCGTGCCGTCGACTGGCTCAACGCTATACCCCCTGGGGGTATTCCTCCATGTGTCGGACGCGTTCTCAGGCCGCCCCGGCGCGCAGCTCCTTCAGCCGGGCCACATCCGCCGCATGCCCCTCCGTACCGCCCGGCGTCTCGATCACCAGCGGCACCCCGTCCGTCGCGGAGTGGGTGAACAGCTCGCGGAACGGCTCCGCCCCGATGTGCCCGGCGCCGATGTTCGCGTGCCGGTCCTTGTGGGCGCCGACCACGTCCTTGGAGTCATTGGCGTGGATCAGCCTGAGCCGTCCCTCGCCCATGACGGCCACCAGCTCGTCCAGGGTCTGCTTCATACCGCCCGGCGCGGCGAGGTCATGGCCCGCCGCGAACACATGGCAGGTGTCCAGGCAGACACCGAGCCGGGGGTGCCGGTCGAGCGCCTCGGTGTACGGGCCCAGGTCCTCCACCAGCGCGCACAGCGAGGTGCCCTGCCCGGCGGTCGGCTCCAGCAGCAGCCAGGGATCGTCGTCCCGGGTCAGCTCGTCAAGCAGCGGCAGCATCCGCTCCCGCATCTGCGCGATCGCGGTGGCCCGCGCGCGTCCCCCGGTCGCCGAACCGGTGTGGACGACCACGCCGAGCGCGCCGATCTCCCGGCCGCGCCGGAGCGAATGGCGCAGGGAGTCGACCGAGCGGTCGGCCGTGGCCTCGGTGTGCGAGCCGAAGTTGATCAAGTAGGGGGCGTGGACGTACACCGGCATGGACCGCTCGGCGCAGCCGGCGCGGAACGCCTCGTCCTGGGCGGGCGTGCCGGTCGGGGTGGCCCAGCCGCGCGGATTGGCGACGAAGACCTGGACGGTCTCGGCGCCGATGTCGGCGGCGTGCGCCAGACCGACGGTGGCGAGGCCACCGGCCACACGGATATGGCCCCCGATGGGGTTGCGGATGCGATGCGTACTCACGTCATCAAGGGTCCCAGGTGAGCCGGGCCCGAGTTGCCGGGCCCCGGCCCGGGCCCGGCTGTCGGTGGGCGCCTCTACTGTGACGTACATGACTCTGCTGAGCTTTGACCGTCGCTGCTCCGAGATCGTCGCGCAGACCCGGCTGCTGCGGGGCTCGATCGAGGGCGCGGATCTGACCCGCCCGGTGCCCAGCTGCCCCGGCTGGAGCGTCGGGCAGCTGCTGCGGCATCTCGGCGGGACCCATCGGTGGGCCGAGGAGATCGTGCGGACCCGGGCCCCTGAAGCACTGCCCGACCAGCACTTCCGCGATCTGTCGCGCTATGTGGACGAGGACCCCGCCGAGCTGGCCCCCTGGCTGGTCGAGGGCGCCGAGCTGCTGGCGGGGACGCTGCACGCGGCGGGGCCCGACGCGGAGCTGTGGACCCCGGTGCCGGACTTCGGACAGATCGCGGGCGGGCGCGCGGACTTCTACGCCCGCCGCTTCACCCATGAGACGGCGATCCACCGGGCCGACGCGACCCTGGCCCTCGGCGCGGAGTACACCCTCGACCAGGAGGTCGCCCTGGACGCGTTCGACGAGTGGCTGGCACTCGGCTCGCTGCCCATGCACTTCGAGATCCACCCCTGGATGCGCGAGCTGCTCGGCCCCGGCCGCACCCTGCACTTCCACGCGACCGACACCGCGCCGGAGGTGGCGGCGGAGTGGGTGGTCGACCTCACCGGCGACGCGATCACCTGGCGGCGGGCGCATGAGAAGGCCGCGGTCGCGGTGCGCGGGCCGCTGACCGATCTGCTGCTGATCATCTACAAGCGGCGCCCGGCCCGGGGCGCGGGCGTCGAGATCCTGGGCGATGAGAAGCTGCTGGACTTCTGGCTGGAGCGGGTCAGCTTCGGATGAGCCGCCGGACGGACGGCGAGCGCCATCCGTCCGGCACCGGCCGTCCGGCGGGGTCCCTCAGAACACGCCGCCCTTGACCTTGATGGTGATCGTGCTCCCCTTGGGCGCCTCGTCGCCGCCCTCCACCGACTGGTCCTGCACCGCGTCCCCGGGGAAGAGCAGCGCCTTCTCGACGTCCACCTCGAACCCGGCCTCCTCCAGCTTGTCCTTGGCCTCGTCGACCTTCATGCCCGTGACATCCGGCACCTCGACCATCTGCACGCCCTTGGAGACGGTCAGCGTGACCGTGTCGCCCTCGGCCCCCTCGCCGTCCCCCGAGGGGGACTGCTCGGCGACCGAGCCCTCGTCCTCCTCCGAGAACACCTGCCGGTCGGCGATCTTCACCTTGAAGCCCTGGTCCTCCAGCGTGGACCGGGCCTCGTCGACCGAATCGCCCACCACGTCCGGGATGTCGACCGGCCGGCCCTTGCTGACCACGATCGACACCGGCGTCTCGGGGCGGCGTACCGAGTCGGGGGCCGGGCTGGTGGAGAGGACCGAGCCCTGGGCCGTCTCACTGCTGAAGCTGCGGGTGATCCGGCCGACCGTCAGCCCCTGGTCCGCGATCTTCCGCTTGGCCTCGGCGAGCGGCATGCCCACCACATTGGGCACCTCGGCCCGCGGCCGCCCCTGGGAGATCCGGATGGTCACGGTGCCGGTGTCGCGGACCCGTTCGCCCGGCCCCGGCTTGGTGCCGATGACCTTGCCCTTGGGGACGACATCGCTGAACTCGTTGACGACCTTCACACCGAGACCGGCGCCGTGCAGCTTCTTCTCGGCCTCCGCCTGGGTCTTCCGCAGCACCGGCGGCACCTCGGTGAACTGGCCGACGCTGATGTACCAGATCCCGGCGCCGAGGCCGAGCGCCAGCAGCACCGCGGCGACGATCGTCACGGTCCCGCGGCGCGGCAGCCGGCCCCGGCCGCCCCCGCGGTGCCCGTCCTGCCGGGGCGGTTCCGGGGGCAGCTCCAGCCGGCTGGTGTGGTTGAACCCCTCCTGGTCGTCGAGGGCCGCCGCCGGGCGCGGAATCACCGACGTACGGTTCTCGGAACCGGCCAGGGGGTCCTCCTCCCTGGCCTGCGGGGGCGCCGCGTCCAGCTGCTCGTCGGTCAGCGCCGCCCGCGCCGCTCGGGTCGCGCCCAGCAGCGCGACGGCGTCGGCGGGGCGGGCCTCCAGACGGCGCGCGGTGGCCGAGGCCACCAGCGCGTCCAGCTCCGGGGCGACCTCGGGCGCGAGGGCGGAGGGCGGCGGAACGTCCTCGTTCAGATGCTGGTAGAGCACCTGCGCAGGGGTGGTGCCGCCGTGCGGCTTGGCGCCGGTCAGCATTTCGTAGAGCACCACACCGCAGGCGTAGACATCGGCGCGGGGGTCGGCCGTGCCGTGCTCGATCTGTTCGGGCGCGAGATACGACACGGTGCCGAGAAGGGTGCCGGTGGAGGCGCTGGTGTTGGTGTCCACCGCCCGGACCAGCCCGAAGTCGGCCACCTTGACCCGGCCGTCGTCCCCGATCAGCACATTCTCGGGCTTCATGTCCCGGTGGACGAAACCGGCGCGGTGGGCCGCCCCGAGCGCGGCCAGCACCGGCTCCAGGATGTCCAGCGCGGCGCGCGGATGCAGGGCCCCGCGCCCCCGGAGCACATCGCGCAGGGTGCAGCCCGCCACGTACTCCATGGCCAGATAGACATGGCCGCCGTCCGTTCCCTGGTCATAGACGGCGACCACATTGGCGTGCGCGAGTCTCGCGACGGACTTCGCTTCCCGGATGAATCGGTCTACGAAGGCGGTGTCGGAGGCGAGGCTCGGATGCATCACCTTCAGCGCGATCACACGGTCGAGCCGGGTGTCGACGGCCCGGTAGACCGTCGCCATCCCGCCCACGGCGATCCGCGCCTCGACGCGGTAGCGGCCGTCGAGCTCCTGCCCGACGAGGGGGTCCTGGAGGGTCGTATCCACGGGGGAAGTCTACGAGGCGCCGATCCGGGCCAGGACCGGCCGCCCCAGGTGGGGTGGGTACTTGCAGCGGAACGGTGACAGCGGCGGGTCAGTTGTGCGACGCGGCGGCGATCGCGGCCAGCTCCTCGAGCGCCGAGGTCCAGGACAGCGTGGCGTACTGGGCGTGCTTGGCCTTGGCGTCGTCGGGGACGGCCAGGGCGCGGATGCCGCTCTCCACGAACCGCAGCCGGGTGCCCCGCCCCTCGGGGGAGAGCGCGAACTCCACCAGGGTCGCCTCGCCGGGGTCCGAGGGGGCGTGATCGGGTTCCAGGGCCAGCCGGAAACGGAACAGGGTGTCCGGGACCGCCCGCTCGACCTGACCGTGGAACTCCCCGTGTTCATCCCAGCGGAACCGGAGCCTCCCGCCCGGATGCGGATCGATCTCGCAGCCGCCGGGCGCGTACCAGGCGCGGATGTGCTCGGGCGTCGTGAGCACCCGCCACACCCGGTCGATCGGCGCCGGTACGAACACCTCGCGCTCGATCCGGTCGTCCACGGTCACGGCGACCACCTCCGCGCTGTCGCGCTGCTCCCTGCCATCCACGGTAGAGGGCCGCGCCGGGCCCCGGCAGGGAGCAGGAGGTCTCTCCGGCTGAGGCCGGGCAGGGGGCAGAGGGCCTTTCCCGGACGAGGCCGGACAGGATCCCCAAGGAGACCTAGCCGAACGCAGGGCGCTCGGGGTCCAGGGCCGCCAGGCCCTCGGCCGGGCTCGACGCCTCGGCGAAGTGGCGGCGCGGGATCCGGCCCGCCCGGTGGGCCAGCCGGCCCGCCTCCACCGCGTACCGCATCGCCCCCGCCATCAGCTCCGGCTCCTGGGCCCGGGTGACGGCCGAGGCGAGCATCACCGCCGCGCACCCCAGCTCCATGGCCAGCGCGGCGTCCGACGCCGTGCCCGCGCCCGCGTCCAGGATCACCGGCACGGTGGCGCGCTCGACGATCAGCTGGAAGTTGTGCGGATTGCGGATGCCGAGCCCGGAGCCGATCGGGGAGCCGAGCGGCATGATCGCGGCGCAGCCGACGTCCTCCAGCTTACGGGCGAGGATCGGATCGTCATTGGTGTACGGCAGAACCGTGAACCCGTCGTCGACCAGGATCTCGGCCGCGTCCAGCAGCTCGATCGGATCGGGGAGCAGGGTGCGCTCGTCGGCGACCACCTCCAGCTTGATCCAGTCCGTGCCCAGGGCCTCCCGGGCGAGCCGGGCGGTGAGCACGGCCTCACCCGCGGTGAAACACCCGGCGGTATTGGGCAGCGGGCGGATGCCGTGGCGGCCGAGCACGGAGAGCACCGACCCCTGCACGGTCGGGTCGAGCCGCCGCATCGCGACCGTCGTCAGCTCGGTGCCGGAGGCCAGCAGCGAGCGCTCCAGGATCTCCAGGCTGGGCGCGCCGCCCGTGCCCATGATCAGACGGGAGCCGAAGTCGGTCCCGGCGATGGTGAGCGGGTCGGGCGCGGTGAGGGACGCGAGGTGCGGGGCGCCGGTGACAGCCGGGGTGTCTGTGACGGCCGGGGCGCTGGTGACGGTCGTGGCGTCTGTGCTGGTCGTGCTGGTCGTGGTGGGAGCCATGAGTGGGATCAGCCTCCTTGGACCGCGGTGAGGACCTCGACGCGATCACCGTCGCCGAGCGGGGTCGCGGACCACTGGGTGCGCGGGACGACCGTCTCGTTGACGGCGGCGGCGACGCCCGAGGGCGCCTGGGTGAGGGTCGCGACAAGCCGGTCGAGGGTGGTGCCGTCGGGGATCTCGCGGGGTTCGCCGTTGACGGAGACGGTCATGTCTGCTGCTCCTGTGCTGGGGAGGGCGCGGCGGCGGGGGCGGCGGGGACGGTCGGGGCCGCTCCGGTGCCCGAGGGGGCCGTGAAGCGCCGCGGGGTGAACGGCCGGGCCTCCGGCGGGAGTTCTCCGCTGGTCAGCGCCTCGGCCATGACATCGCCTGTGATCGGGGTGAGCAGGACGCCGTTGCGGAAGTGGCCGGTGGCCAGCAGCAGACCCGGCAGCGCGGTCGGGCCGAGCATCGGGGCGTTGTCGGGGGAGCCGGGGCGCAGCCCGGCACACGTCTCCACCAGCGGCAGTTCGGTGATGCCGGGAACCACCTCATGGGCGTCGCGGAGCAGTTCGTACACCCCGCCCGCGGTGACCGTCGTGTCCCAGCCCAGCTCCTCGCTGGTCGCGCCGATGACCAACTCGCCGTTCTCGCGCGGCACCAGGTAGACCGGCCCGCCGCGCACCACGGCCCGTACGGTCCGGGAGAGGAACGGCGCGTACCGCTCGGGCACCGACAGCCGCACCACCTGCCCCTTGACGGGCCGTACGGGCGGCAGAACGTCATCGGGGACGCCCGCGAGCCGTCCGCTGAGGCTGCCGGCGGCCAGCACGGTCCGCTCGGCGGCCAGCCGTACGCCCCCGGTCAGCTCGACCCCGATGGCACGGTCGCCGTCCACCAGCAGCCGCTCCACACGGGCGCGGTGGAAGGCGACCCCGGCCCGCTCACACGCCGTGAGCAGCGCCGCCGTCAGCCGCCGCGGGTCCACCTGGTGGTCGCCCGCGACCCGCAACCCGCCGTGCACACCCGGCGCCAGCATCGGCTCCAGACGGCGGCATTCACGCCCCGTCAGCCACTCGGACTCCAGCCCGAGCCCCTGCTGGAACGTGTGGAGCTCACGCAGATGGGCGCGGTCGTCGGCGTCGAACGCCACGGCGAGCGTGCCGCACGCGCGGTAGCCCACGTCCTGGCCGCTCGCCTCTTCCAACTCGGCCACGAAGTCGGGATAGCGGCGCGCCGAGGCCATGTTGAGACCGAGCAGGGTCTGCTCGCCGTAGTGGAGCTCGGTGACGGCCGCCAGCATCCCGGCCGCGACCCAGGCGGCCCCACCGCCGGGCTCCGGATCGGCGAGCGCGGTCCGCACCCCCCGCTGAGCCGCCCGCCAGGCGGTGACCAGCCCGACAATGCCGCCCCCGATGACGAGGGCGTCGTAGCGCCCGTTGTGGCCTGATGTGTGTGGCTCGTCGTCGTGACCTGGTGCGTGCGTGGACACGCTGCCCCTCCCTTCGCCGGCATGACCCGGATCAGGTTCGTACGGTCGGAGGCCGTTCCAGCCTCCCTCTCAGCCCGGTGCGTCCGGGCTCCCGCGAGTGCTCTGTCCCGCCACCCTAGTACGAGGCCCGAATCGTCCGGAAGAGCGGCCGGACCCAACCCCTCGCCTCCAGCCCCTCCGGCGTTTGAGGAGCGGGGCCGGGGGCGGAGCCCTGTGTTCCAGCCTCTCCGGCGTTTGAGGAGCGGGGCCGGGGGCGGAGCCCCAGCGGGGGTGACGGGGCGGAGCCCCGTCTTTCGGGAAGGGGCGGGGTGGGGGACTCACCGCCGAAGGCGCCCACGCCCCGCACCCAGCCCCGGGGCGGAACCCCACCCACCCACCATCCGCCCCCACCCGCCCGCTCCCCTTCTGTGCCCGAGATCTCGCCCCGCCCTCTCCGGCCCACCCCACCAGCCGCAATACAGTGATCGTGTGAGCGATGAGACGACGACGAAGCCGTCTTCGAACGGCGGCGAACAGCGGGTGGTGATCGTCGGAGCGGGAATGGCGGGGGTGCAGACCGCCGTCGCGCTGCGCGAACAGGGCTGGACCGACGAGATCGTCCTGCTGGGCGCGGAGGTCCACCAGCCCTACGACCGGCCGCCGCTGTCCAAGGCCGTACTGCTCGGCAAGGCCGAGGGATCGACGCTCGACGTGGACTTCGCCGGGCTCGGCATCGGGCTGCGGCTCGGCGTCGAGGTCACCGGCCTGCGCACGGACAAGCGCCTCGTGGAGACCGCGACCGGGCAGCTCCCGTATGACGTCCTGGTGCTCGCCACCGGCGCCGAGCCGATCCCGCTGCCGGGCAGCGAGGGCGTGCCCGGCGTCCATCTGCTGCGCACCCTGGACGACGCCACGCGGCTGCGCCCGGTGCTCGCCCGGCAGCGCGAGATCGCGGTCGTCGGGGCGGGCTGGATCGGCGCGGAGTTCGCCACGGCGGCGCGCGAGGCGGGCTGCGCCGTGACCGTGGTCGAGGCCGCGGACCGGCCGCTGGCGGGCGCCCTCCCGGCCGAGGTCGCGGCCCCCATGGCGGCCTGGTACGAGGACTACGGCGCCCGGCTGGTGACCGGAGCCCGGGTGGCCTCCGTGGACGAGGCCGGGCTGGTGCTCGGCGACGGCACCCGGTTGCGGGCGGGCGCGGTGGTCGTGGGGATCGGGGCCCGGCCGGCCACGGACTGGCTGGCGGGCTCGGGCGTGGAGCTGTCCGGGGACCGCTCCGTCGCCGCCGACGAGCGGCTGCGCGCCTCGGCGCCGGACGTCTACGCGGTCGGCGACTGCGCCTCCTTCCCGTCCGCCCGCTACGGGTCGCGGCTGCTGGTGCACCACTGGGACAACGCGCTCCAGGGCCCGCGCACCGTCGCCGCCAATGTGGTGGGGAGCCGGACGGCCGCCCACTTCCCCGGTGTGGTCTACGATCCGGTGCCGTACTTCTGGTCCGAGCAGTTCGGGCGGTTCGTGCAGTACGCCGGACACCATGCGGGCGCCGACGAACTGGTCTGGCGCGGCGATCCGGCGGGTGCCGCCTGGTCGGTGTGCTGGCTGCGCGAGGGCGCCCTGGTCGCCCTGCTGGCCGTCGGCCGTCCGCGCGATCTGGCCCAGGGGCGCAAGCTGATCGAGCGCGGCGCCCGGCTGGACCGGACGCGGGCGGAGGACCCGTCGGTGCCGCTGAAGTCGGCCGTCCGCTGACCGGCCGGGCGGCCGCCGGTCGGCCCTGGACGGGGCGTCCGGGGCGGGGCGGGCGGCCCGCGCGCCGGGCGCCCGGCTACCCACTGTCAGTCCCAGATGGCAGGCTTGTTCCGTGACCGAGATTGACGCAAAGATCGATGCTCTCGTCCCCGCCTGGCTCACCCTCCCCGATGTCGCCGAGCGGCTAGGGGTCGAGGTGACACGCGTTCGGCAGCTGGTCAAGGAGGGCCAGCTGATCGCGGTGCGCCGTGGCGAGAACAGGGTGCTTCAGGTGCCCGAGGAGTTCATCGGTGAAGGAAGGGTCGTCAAGGGCCTCGTGGGCACCTTGACGCTTTTGAAGGACGACGGCTTCAGTGACGAAGAGATGCTGGAGTGGCTCTTCACCCCCGATCCGAGCCTGCCCGGCACCCCGGCACAGGCACTCAGCGAGAATCGCGGTACGGAAGTGAAGCGGCGCGCCCAGGCGCTCGCCGTCTGACGCCCGCCGTCCGACGCTTTCCGTCCGGCGCTCGCCGGCCGACCCTCGCTGTCCGACGCCGCCGGCGCCCAGCCTTCCGCGGCGTTCCGTACGGGGCTCGTACAGCACTCGTACGGGGCTAGGACAGGGCTGGTCGTTTTCGCGTACTCGTAATTCGCTGTCGCATCCGGCGTACGGGCCGGGCTCCGCTCACGGCCCGTACGCCGCCAGACCCTCCCGGGGAGCCGATCCATGTCCACCACCGCCACCGCTCATGAGCAGCTGGCCGACGCCCGCCTCTACCTGTGCACCGACGCCCGGAAGCGCCAGGGCGACCTGCCGGAGTTCCTGGACGCCGTTCTGGGGGCGGGGGTGGACATCGTTCAGCTCCGGGACAAGGGGATGGAGGCGGCCGAGGAGCTGGAGCACCTCCGGGTCTTCGCGGACGCCTGCCGCCGGCACGGCAAGCTGCTCGCCGTCAACGACCGGGCCGATGTCGCGTACGCCATCGGCTCGGATGTGCTCCATCTGGGCCAGGGCGATCTGCCGGTGCCCGCGGCGCGCGCGATCCTCGGCGAGGACGTGCTGATCGGGCGCTCCACGCATGCGGAGGCGGAGGTGGACGCGGCGGCCGTCCAGCCCGGTGTGGACTATTTCTGCACCGGCCCCTGCTGGCCCACCCCCACCAAGCCCGGCCGCCCCGCCCCGGGGCTGCCCCTGGTGCGCTACGCGGCAGCGCTGGGCATGGATCGGCCCTGGTTCGCCATCGGCGGAATCGACGCCTCCAACCTGGATCAGGTCCTGGAGGCGGGCGCCCCCCCCCCCCCCCTGGTCCCCGGCCGCCCCGCCCCCGCCCC
>NZ_JANIIC010000070.1 GCF_024519315.1 Streptomyces malaysiensis subsp. samsunensis
CCGGCGCATCGCCACCCACGGCCACCGACCCCACCTGGATCCGGCGCGAGACCCGGCGCGGCGCGAGTGGCCTGTCCGGCATGGCGGGCAGGCCGAGTGCGATTGGTTCCGCTGAACTCATCGAGTCACCTTTGGCTTCCGGCGGCGGTTTCACGGGCGGCGCGCAGCGACTCCTTGAGAGAGCCCATGGTCGCCAGGACCGCGGTGGGCTCATAGCCGCAGTGGGCCATGCAGTTGTCGCAGCGCGGGTCCTTGCCGCGGCCGTACTTGTCCCAGTCGGTCTCCTCGACCAGCTGGCGGTAGGTCGGGACATAGCCGTCGCTCATCAGGTAGCAGGGTCGCTGCCAGCCGAAGAGGGAGTAGTTGGGGATGCCCCAGGCGGTGCACGGGAAGTCCGTCTTGCCTTCGAGGAAGTCGAGGAAGAGCGGGCTGTGGTTGAGCCGCCATCGGCGGCGGTTGCCTCCGGCGAACGCCTTCCGGAACAGCTCGCGGGTCTGCTCCACGCCCAGGAAGTGCTCCTGGTCGGGCGCCTTCTCATAGGCGTAGGCGGGCGAGATCATCATCTCGTCCACCTCGAGCTCGTCATTGAGGAAGTCGAGGACGTCCACGATGGTCTGGGGGGTGTCGGTATTGAAGAAGGTGGAATTGGTGGTGACCCGGAAGCCGCGCCGCTTGGCCTCCTTGATGGCCTCCACCGCCTCGTCGAACACCCCCTCCTTCGCGACCGATTCGTCATGCCGCTCCCGCAGCCCGTCGATGTGCACCGCGAAGGCGAAGTACGGGGAGGGGGTGAACAGATGCATCTTCTTCCGCAACAGCATCGCGTTGGTGCACAGGAAGACATACTTCTTCCGCTCCACCAGCTGCCGTGCGATCTCGTCGATCTGTGGATGCATCAGGGGTTCGCCGCCCGCGATGGACACCATCGGGGCACCCGACTCCAGCACCGCGCCCACCGCCTGGGCGACCGGCATGCGCTGCTTGAGGACCCCGGCCGGATGCTGGATCTTTCCGCAGCCCTCGCATTTGAGATTGCACGCGAAGAGCGGCTCGAGCTCGACGATCAGCGGGAACTTGTCCCGCCGTTTGATCATCTTCTGTTCAAAGAGATACGTCGCGACCCGGATGGTCTGGCGGAGAGGCATGGCCATCTAGCTCACCTCCTGGGAGCAGCGAAGAACGGTGCCAGTGAAAGAAAGCGGGAAGAACGGTTCGTAGAACCCGGAAAGCCGATATTCCACCGCGCAGGGTGCCAATTCGGACGAGTTCATGTTCAGGAGCGTCCACGACCACCCGGACGGCCGCAACCGGACGGACGCCGTGGCCGACGGCGGTGCGCAGGGTCGCGGCGGACTCCATGTCCACCGCGATGGCTCCGGTGCGGTGCAGCGCGGTCCGCTCCGCACCGCGCACCACATGGTCGGAGCCCACGACCGGGCCGATGTGCACGGCGCGGCGGGGGCCGCCCGGGAGCGGCCGTGACAGGGCGTCGGCGAGGATCCGGGTGCCGGTGCACACGGTGCGGCCCGCCGGATCGCGGGTCTCGGCGGCGACGACGAGGTCCCCCGGGTGCATCCCGGGGGCCAGCCCGGCGCAGAAGCCGGTGGCGATGACGGCGGTGCGCCACTCCCCGGACCCGCCGGACCCGCCGGTCAGCGCCCGGGTCACGGCGCGCTCGGCCGACTGCGGCCCCATACCGGTGCGCAGCACGGTCACCTCCCCGGCGGCGCCGGGGCCGGCGCCGCGCAGGGCGAACCGCTCGATGCCGAGCGCGCAGGCGATCAGCAGCGGCGCACCACCGGCCTCCGGGGCCGGATCGGCGGACATCAACTGCTCCGCGGTCGCGCCCCGGTGGGCTCGCCGTGGACAAACCGGCCGAGTGCCGTGACCGGGAAGACCTGACGGTACAGGTGGTAGTTGATGGAGAAGTCCCAGGGGAAACCGGTACCGGTGAAGTACGGCTCGTCCCAGGAGCCGTCCTCCCGCTGGGTCTCGGCGAGCCAGGTGACCCCGCGCTCGACGGCCGCGCCGCCCCGCTCCCCCGCCGCGAGCAGCGCGAGCAGCGCCCACGCGGTCTGGGAGGCGGTGGAGGCGCCCCGGCCCATCCACTCGGCGTCGAGGTAGGAGCGCTGGTCCTCGCCCCAGCCGCCGTCCTCGTTCTGGACGCTCTCCAGCCAGCGGACGGCCCGGCGGACCGCCGGATGGGAGGCGGGGACGCCCGCGGAGATCAGCGCGGGGACGACCGAGCCGGTGCCGTAGACGTAGTTGGTGCCCCAGCGGCCGAACCAGGCGCCGCTCGGCTCCTGCTCGGACAGCAGCCAGGAGATACCGCGCCGGGTGCGGGCGTCGTACGTCCTGCCCTCGTGCGCGAGCATCTCCACGACATGCGCGGTGACATCGGCCGACGGCGGGTCCACGACCTCGCCGAAGTCGCAGAACGGCAGCTTGTTGGGCAGCGGGCTGGTGTTGTCGACGTCGAACGCGCCCCACGCCCCGTTCTTGGACTGCATGCCCAGGGTCCAGCGCATGGCGCGCCGCACGGCCGCCTCGATCCGCGCGGGCTCGGGGTGGTCGACCCGGCGCAGCGCCAGGATGACCTCGGCGGTGTCGTCGATATCGGGGTAGTTGTCGTTGTGGAATTCGAACGCCCAGCCGCCGGAGGGCAGCCCCGGCCGCCGGACCGACCAGTCGCCGGGCCGGTCGATCTGCTCGGCCATCATCCAGTCGGCGGCCTTGACCAGCGCCGGATGGTCCGGGGCGAGTCCGGCGTCGGCGAGCGCGATGGCGGCCAGACAGGTGTCCCAGACCGGGGACTGACAGGCTTCGATCATCCGGCTGCCGTCCTCGCGCCACACCGCGAACCGGTCGAGCGACTCCAGACCGGCGCGCATCACGGGGTGGTCGAGGTCGTAGCCGAGCAGATGGAGGGCGATGACGGAGTAGACGGCGGGTGGCTGGATACCGCCCCAGCAGCCGTCGTTCTCCTGCCGCTCCACGATCCAGCGGGCGCAGGAGCGCAGCGCGGACCGGCGCAGCGGGCGGAGGGCGACCTTGTGGTAGGCGTGCAGCGCCCGGTCCAGCCGCTGGAAGACGCCGTCCCAGGTGGCGATGGGGGCCTGCGGAAGCGGCGGATTGGGCTTGCGGGGGTCGGTGTGGAGCTCGTCGAGGGGGAAGGGGGCCGGGCGCACGGGGCGTTTGGCCGAGACGACGGTGAGGGGCACGATGGTCTGCCGGGCCCAGCAGCCGAAGTCGTAGATGTTGAGCGGAAACCACTTCGGGAAGTAGATGATCTCCGGTGGCAGCTCGGGCAGGTCCTCCCAGCGCCACCAGCCGAAGAGGGCCAGCCAGATCCGGGTGAACACCCTGCTGGCCGCGACGCCGCCCCGGGAGCGCACCCAGGCGGAGGCGGCGGTCATATGGGGCGCGTCGGGCTCGTCGCCGGCCAGCCGCAGGGCGACATACGCCTCGATGGTGGTGGAGAGCTCGGGCGGGCCGCCGTGGAAGGTGGCCCAGGTGCCGTCGGGGGCCTGCTGGGAGCGCAGATAGCGGGCGGCGGCGTCGAGGGTGTCGGGGTCCTGGATGCCGAGGAACTGCCGGAGCATCAGATCCTCGGCGTCCATGGTGACGTTGGTCTCCAGGTCGCCCTTCCACCAGCCGCGCTCGTCCTGGCGGGACAGCAGGTGCTCCACCGCGCGGGCCGTCGCCTCGCGGGCGGCGCTCAAGGTCTTGGACTCGGATGACTCGGAGGGTTGGACGGTCGGTGTCGCTGTCATGGCTTCCCCTCGCAGTGTGTTCATCTGCCGTCTTTGGGGCTTCCGTCGGCCGACACCCCGGCTGGGTGCCGGCCGGCGACTGCGAACGCGAACTAGCGGTCCATGGCGATCATCTCTTTCGTACGACGACGAAGTCGGCGAGCGCCACGAACCGGGCCCGGATCTCGGCGGGCATGTCCACCGAGCCCAGCGCCTCCATGGCGGTCGCATGCTGTCTGCGGGCCTCCTGCGAGGTCCAGTCCCGGCCACCCGCTTGTTCGATCAACGCGGCGCGGACGGCGAATTCTTCCTCCGAGAAGTCCGCGAACTCCTCCTCCGGCTTGCGCGCGTCGGCCGCGAGGATCTGGGCCAGGCGCTCGGAGTCGGGGCCGCCGGCGGCGAGCGCGGCGACCACCGGCAGGGACTTCTTGCGCTGGCGCAGATCGCTCCAGGTCCGCTTGCCGGTGGCCTCCGGGTTGCCCCAGATGCCGAGCAGGTCGTCGACGGCCTGGAAGGCGAGGCCCAGGTGGTGGCCGTAGCGCTCCAGGATGTCGGCGGTGCGGTCGTCGGCGCCGCCGAGCACGGCGCCGATGGAGGCCGCGCAGGCGAGCAGGGCGCCGGTCTTGTTGCCCTCCATCTCCAGGCACTCCTCGACGGTGACCCGCTCGCGGTGCTCGAAGGAGATGTCCTGGGCCTGGCCGTCGATCAGTTTCCGGGTCGCCGCGGTGAGCCGGCGGGTGGCCCGCCCGGCCTCCACGGTGCCGATCTCCAGCAGTATCTCGTTGGCCAGGGCGAACAGGGCGTCACCGACCAGGATGGCCTGGGCCGGGCCGTGCTCCTTCCACACCGTGTTGCGGTGGCGGCGCTGCTCGTCCCCGTCCATCAGGTCGTCGTGGAGCAGCGAGAAGTTGTGCACCAGCTCGACCGCGACCGCGCCGGGCACCCCGGCCTCGGGGGCGGCGCCCGCCGCCTCGGCGGACAGCAGGGCGAGCGCGGGGCGCACGGCCTTGCCGCCGTCGCCCTCCGCCGGGTTGCCCTCGGCGTCGATCCAGCCGAAGTGGTACGCGGCGACGGTGTTCATGGGCGGAGCCAACCGGTGCACGGCGGCGCGCAGCACCGGCGTGGCGAGCGTGCGGCCGCGCTCCAGCAGCGGCATGACGCCTGCGGTGTCGGCAGCTGGGGTCGCCGAGGTCACGGTCTCTCCTCTGTTTTTGGTGGTGGTGCTCATGCCACCTCCTTGGGCGTCCCCCCGCCGAGGGCGGGGAGAGGGTTCACATGTGGGCGGCCGAGGTCGGTGAGGGCGGTGCGGGCTGCGGAAAGACCACTGCGCACGGCGCCCTCCATGGTCGCGGGCCAGCCGGTGGCGGTCCACGCACCGGCCAGGTAGAGGCCGGGCGCGTCGGTCGGGGCGGAGGGCCGCAGGAGGCCGACGCCGGGGACGGGTGCGAAGGTGGCGGTGCGCTCCCGGGTGACGAAGAAGTCCCGCACCCGGGCACCGCGGGCGACCGGAAGCAGCCGCTCCAGCTCGGGCAGATAGCGGGCGCGCAGCTCGGCCACCGGGCGGTCGATGTCGTCGTACGCGGCGGACTGCGACACCGCCAGGTACTGGCTGTCCCCGGCCCCGGGCGCGTCCCTCAGCCCCGAGGCGTCCGTACGGTCGAAGACCCACTGGACGGGGGAGCCGATCGCGGCGAAGAACGGACGGCGCAGCACCGTGCGGTCGTAGATCACATGCAGATTGAGGATGGGCGCGGAGCCGATGCGCAGCAGCCGGCCGGGGTCCTTCAGGGCGCCGTCGGGCAGCAGGGCGTGCGCCTCGCGCTGCGGTACGGCCAGCACGAGAACGTCCGCCTCGGCCGGCGAGCCGTCCGCCGGCCGCCCGGCGGTGGCGGCGCTCCAGCAGCCCTCGGGGGTGCGGGTGACGCCGGTCACCCGGGTGCGCAGCTCGGTCGTCACACCCGCCGCGTCCAGGGCGCGGCGGGCGTAGGTGTGGTGCAGCTCGCCCAGCGGGGCGCGGGCCCAGCCGATGTCGGCGGCGCCGGGCCGGGAGAGCAGCCCGGTCTTGAAGACCATCGCGGCCAGGCCGAGCGAGGCGTTGGAAGCGGTGGCGTTGAGCGTGGCCACGCCGACCAGGTCCCACAGCGCCTCGACGGCGCGCGGCGACTGGCCGTGGCGGCGCAGCCAGCCGGCGAAGTCCACCCCGTCCAGCTCCGGGTCCCGGGGGTCGAGCCGCCCCAGGGCGAGCGCGGCGCGGCCCACCTGGGCGCGCTCGGCGAGGGAGAGATGGGGGTAGGTGGCCAGGCTCGCGGACAGATGGAGCGGCACCGGCAGGGCGGTGCGGCGCAGCCGGCCGAGCCGCCGCCCGCTCCGCCCCCGGGCGTCGAGGACGGGGACGTCCAACCGGCCCTGGAGCGGGGCGAGTCGGGCGGCGCCGACCCGCTCCAGGAACCACTGGTAGGCGTCGCAGCAGCGCAGGTATACATGCTGGCCGTTGTCGACGCTCAGCACGCCCGCCGGGGAGGAGCGGTGGAAGGAGAAGGCGAGGCCCCCCAGCCGGGGACGCCCCTCGATCAGGGTGACCCGGAGCCCGGCGTCGGCCAGCGCGAGCGCCGCCGCCGTACCGGCGAGCCCGCCCCCGACCACCAGCGCGGCGCGCCCTCCGGGGCGTGGCCCGGCGGGCGGGGCGGGGTCCAGGGCCGAGTGGGTCACACCGCCCTCCCGGTACCGCGCCGCTCGACGGCGCGGGCGTCGAGACCGGCCAGCCCGCGCACCGCCACATACGCCTTCTCATGTCCGGGCAGCGAGACGCGGCCGCGCAGGACGGCCGCGGGGTCCTTGGCGATCCGGTCCAGGAGTCTGCGGTAGATGCCCGCCATGGCGGACACACACGCACCGCTGCGCCGGTCCAGCAGCGGCAGCAGCCGGAAGCCCTCGGCGAACAGGGCCCTGGCCCGGCGCACCTCGAAGTGGACCAGACCGGTGAAATCGGCGTCGGGCGGTGCGGTGGAGCTGCGGAACGCGGTGGCGCAGCCGAATTTGGCCAGGTCGTCGGCGGGCAGATAGGTGCGTCCGGTGGCGGCGTCCTCGCGGACGTCCCGGAGGATGTTGGTCAGCTGAAGGGCGAGCCCGAGGGTGTCGGCGTAGTACGGGGCGCGCTCGAGCTCGTCCTCGCTGTGGCCGGTGCCGGGGGCGGTGCCGAAGACGCCGAGCGACAGCCGTCCGATGGCGCCCGCCACACAGCGGCAGTAGACCTTGAGGTCGTCCCAGGTCTCGTAGGTCTGCCCGGCCACGTCCATCAGCACGCCGTCGATCAGCTCGTCCAGCGCGTCCAGCGGGATCGGGAAGCGGTGCGCGGCATGGGAGAGGGCGACGGCGACCGGGTCGGTGTCGTCCTCCTCGATCCCGCCGCTCCGCATCCGGTCCAGCAGGGCACGGGTGTCCGCCAGCCGGGTGCGCTTTTCCTCCGGGTCGAGGGGGCCGTCCCCGATGTCGTCGACCCGGCGGGAGAAGGCGTACAGAGCCGACATCGCATGGCGCTTCTCCGTCGGCAACAGCCTGATGCCGTAGGCGAAGTTGCGGGCCTGGTGGCCGGTCACGGCCTCGCAGTAGCGGTACGCCGCGAGTACTGGCGCGGACGCGTGCGGAGATCCCTTCACGGTCCGGCTCACCCCTCTCTTCGCAGTGTCGCCCCCACCTCGCGCAGCAGGCTGAGCTTGGTGGGCCTGGGCGGTCCAGGGAGTACGTCATGTCCCGCGGCCGCGACCGCCCGCAAGGCGGCCCGCCCCCCGGCCACGAATCCGGCGAGCAGCACCTTGAGCCTGCCGTGGACGCTACCCACCAGGGGGGTGCCTTCATTCAGCAGGGCCGCGGCGCGTTCCGCCTCCTTCGCGACCAGGGCGCGCAACCGTACGCCGCCCCTGGGGGCGGCGAGGTCGGCCTCGGTCACGCCGAAGCGTTTCATGTCCTCGGCGGGCAGGTAGACGCGGTCCCTGCGGAGGTCCTCGGCCACGTCCTGCACATGCTCGATGATCTGAAGGGCGGTGCAGATGGCGTCCGAGTGGCGGATCCGCTCGGGGCTGGTGGTACCGGTGATGCCGAGGACGAGCCGCCCGACCGGGTTGGCGGACAGCTCGCAGTAGCCGAGGAGATCCTGGTAGGTGGCGTACCGCCGGACGCTCTGGTCCTGGCGGTTGGCCTCGATCAGGCCGAGGAAGGGCTCGGGGGTGAGCCCATGGCGGCGGACGGTGGGGCGCAGCGCCCGCAGCAGCGGATGGCGCGGCTCCCCGGCGGGCCGGAAGACCCGGTGGAGGTCGGCCTCGAACGCGTCCAGCATCGCGAGCGCGTCGTCCGCCCGGTCGCGGTCGAGACCGAGCAGTTCGGCGTCGGCGCCGCCGGGGGCCAGATCGCCGTCGCCGATGTCGTCGACCAGCCGGGCATAGCCGTAAACGGCCATCAGATCGGTGCGCCAGGCGCGGGGGAGGAAGAAGGGAGCCACGGGAAAGTTCTCGTGGGCGGCCTTGTCGAGCACGGCACGGGCGGCTTCCTGCCCGCCGCTCCGGCTGCTCGACGTGGTATAGGACCCGCTGCGCTCGTCCTCCACGCTCACCGTGGACAGCCAGGCGTACGGGCGAGACCCAGGACGCCACCTGGGTCCCGGCGACCGGGCCCCGCGGGAGCGCTGGAGATGGGCCGTGTGGCCAATGCCGTCACATCCCCCGTTCTACACCGGTTACCAGGGTCGGCACGATCCGGACACGCCGCTCCGTCTTGTCAACGGACTCCGGCCCCGAGCCCCCGAACAGGGGACAAGGGCCCGGCTCCGGCATGATCCGGACAGGCATTGGCACAGCTTACGCCTCTCGGTGTACAGGTGTACGGGGCGATACCCCGATGTGACCTCCGAAGTGGCGCCGGGCGGGTGACCGGCGAACACCCCCGGACCGGTCTCCGGGGGCTTTCGGGTGACCTCAGACGACCTCTTCGTAGAACTCGGAGATATCCAGCACCCGGCACAGATCGCGCAGCTCGAACTCGAAGAAGCGCTGGCCCTCGGAGAGCGCGAAGGACATATGGCCGAGCGCCTCCATGGAGATCACCCCGTACAGCCGCACCCAGCAGCGGAGCATCACGGCGATGGCTCCCGGGGGCATGTCGACGTCCTGGTCCTCGCTGAGCACGGTGAGCGTGCGCGCGAGCCCGGGGTCGAGCTCCTCGACCTCGGGGGCGGGGAAGCCCCGCACCCGCCACAGATCGGCGACCAGATCGGAGTAGACGGAGCCGAAGACCCAGCTCATATGGCGCTCGGGCTTGGTCTCCTCGCGGCCGAGCCCCGGGGCCCAGGGGCCGAGGATGAGCCCGAACTCATGGGGGTGCTTGATCGCCCAGACGCGCAGCGCCCGGGCGCCGCTGATCCACCGGCGGCCCGGCTCCTCCTCGGGATGCTGGCCGAGGACCCCCTGCATGAAGCGGGCCATCTCCTCGAAGATGTCCACACGCAGCTGGAGGATCAGCGCGTCCCGGCTGCTGAAGTAGCGGTAGACGGCGGGCGCGGTCATGCCCATCTCACGCGCGATGGCCCGGATGGTCACATTTTCCGGGCCCTCCTGAACCAGGAGCGTCCGGGCGACGTCCTTGATTTCACGGATGGTCGCGATGCGCAGCCGCTCGCGCCGTGAGTACGGTGCGACGTGCGCTTCCCCTGGCGACACGCGTCCCCCTCCCTGATGCTGCGCCGCTCGACAACCCGGCGTACACGCACACGATACAGCGCCTCCGTTTAGTGAACAGCGGCGGTGACAGAGCCTCTGGTTCAACTGCTAGCTCCCCGACCCTGCCACAGATCCGTCGGGATGCCCCGCCGGATGGCTCAGCGACCACCGTCCGGGTCACCGGAGGGCGCGCGGGAGCGCGCCTGCATACGTCGGACATTCATTCGGGAGGAATGCGCGCGAGTGGTCCGGTAAGCGGCCGGGGAATCGCCGACCGCCATACGCGGTACCGCTCGGCGGTAAACAGGCGTAGCGGAGGTGAGATCGACTTCTTGTGCGCCTCGTCGGACGTGCGGAAAGGTCCCGTTCCCGCCACTTGGGCGGGGCGGAAAGGAAACCGACCGGTCGGGACACTGGTTTTCCACTTCGACCCGCCGGCGGGGGCCTCGAGCGCCCGGAGAAAACGGGTCATGGCATTGCGGCCGGCGGCGCCGCGGCGTTCGGCCACCGGAGGTTTCCGCGGCTCAGCCGGAGGATGCCGCCGTGCCGCGGGAGCACTTCCGCGCGGTTCGCCCGGGGCGATCTCCGCTCACACCGCCCGGCCCATCCGAATAGGAAGCGGCGGAAGCAAGGGCGGACACCGATGAGCGATATCGCCCTTGTCTCCCATATCCGGCACCCGGCCTGCGGACTTTCGCGGTGGACCGGCAGTGCGCCCACGAGAAGACCGGGCCGGGCGGTTCCCACGGGCCCCGCCCTTCGGGAGCTCCCGTACACCGTCCGCATTCCCGTCCGGATCACGGCGAGGAACGCTTTCCCGAAAAGCGTCAGGGCCCGTCGACAACACCTGCCCGCCGCGGCTCCCCAACCCCGGCGACGGCCGCGCCCATTACCACACCTGTTCGGTTTCTATTCGGTCAGCAGTTCAATCCGCAACCGTTCCCGCCGCGCTATCCCGGGCCGGAGCGAACGCACGAAATCAAGGAAGCCGGCGGCATCTCACTCGGCTGGGAACTCCGATTCCGCTTCCGCCGTCGGAGCGCGGCGGAAGAGTGCGCCCACGTCCATGATCATCACCTTGTGCGCATCCGCCAACCCGCCCTCCCCGAACGGCGTTTACGGTATTTTTACCAGCCGTACCGCCCGCGCGACAGACTACGGACGCGCGGCGCTCGCCGACGGGTGACGGCGGGGCCTCAAGGGCGGTGGGGGCAGGCGGCGGATTCGGCGGGGGCGGTGTGCCGGGACGGCCGGGGCGCGGCGGTGCCGCGCTCACGCGCGGTCACCGTCACCATCACGTCCTGGAGTGGCCGCAGCGAGATCACCGGTGAGCCGTGCCTCAGCTCGGTCCCCGGGATCCGGCTGACCCGGAAGCGCTGGTTCACCATCGCCACGATGATGCGCAGTTCCAGCAGCGCCATAAAGTTGCCGACGCACTGCCGGGGCCCGGAGCCGAACGGGAGATACGCCATCCGCGGCCGCTCCTTGATGGCCCGCGGGGTGAACCGGTACGGGTCGAAGGCCAGCGGGTTGTCGCAGTGGCGCGGGTTGTGGTGGGAGACCAGCGGGGACAGCAGCACCGAGGAGCCCGGCCCGATGTCGTAGCCGCCGAGGGTGTCCGCCTCGACCGCCGCCCTGGGGAAGATCCAGATCGGCGGGTGCATCCGCAGGCTCTCGTCCACCACCATCGTGGTGTACGTGAGCGAGTCGGCGCTCTCCGCGTCCGGCGGCCCGCCCCCGAGCACCGTGGCGATCTCGGCGTCCAGCTCCTCCTGGACGGCGGGGTGGGCGGCGATCGACAGCAGCGTCCAGCACAGGGCGACCGCGGTGGTCTCATGGCCGGCCAGATAGACGGTGAGCAGCTCGTCCTTGATCTACTGATCGGTTCAGGGCGCACCGGTGGCCGGGTCGGTGGCCCGCTCCATCAGCGCGATCAGCGGCCCCTCCCCGGTCTCCGCATGAGCCCGGCGCACATCGGCCACGATGCGGTCGAAGACCCGGTGGATCCGGAGGATCTTGCGCTGACGGTCCGTCGGCACCCAGGACGGCAGCATCTCGGTGGCGGTGCCGCGCCGGAACATCACCTCCACCACATCGTCCACGATCGTCTTCAGCAGGGCCGAGTCCGGCTTGATGTCGTAGGCGAACAGCGAGCGGCTGAGGGTGACCAGGGTCAGCCGCAGCATGTCGGTCATCAGGTCGACCGGCTCACCGGCGGCGGCCTTGCGCTCCCAGGTCTCCAGCATCTCCTCGGTGGCCCGGATGATGTTGGGGATGATGTCGGTGATGGCGTTCCTGAGGAAGACCGGCTGCACCGCCCGCCGGTGGGCGCGCCAGAACTCGCCGTCGGTGGTGAGCAGTCCCTTGCCCATGACGACGCCGAACTGCTCGTAGAGCGGGCCGCGGACGTAGTTGCCGTTGTTCTCCAGCAGCACCCGGCGCACCGCCTCGGGCTCGGTCACCTGGTGCACCAGGAAGGGGCCGAGCCGCATCCGGACGATCCCGCCGTGGTCGCGCTGGAGTCCGAGCAGGAATTCGGCGGTGTTCCACTTCCAGGGGCCCAGACTGCCCATCAGCGGGACGCCCTTGGGGCCGGGCGCCAGGCGCGGCGCGGAGGTCGCTGTGGTCATCGGTGGTCTCCTTGCTTTCGCGGCCGCGGCCCGCGGGGCACCGGGAAGAGGCGGCGCACGAAGAGATGGTCGAAAAGGGCGTCGGGCGCGAGGCGCCGCAGGGCGATCGTGCTGTGGGCGAGGAATCCGACGGGGTAGCGGGCCCGCGGCCGGGCGCCGCGGACGCCCTTGGCCACCACCTTCGCCACCCTCCGGGCCACATCGTCGGACTGGATGGCGAAGCTGCCCGCCAGGGTGCGGCGGCTGCCGGTGTAGATCGCCTCGAAGTACTCGGCGCTCTCCCGGCGGCTCGTCGATGACGATGCCGGGGATCTCCAGCTTGCGGCCCCGCGCCGGGATCAGGCCCGCGTAGTCGTCCCCCGTGTGGGTGCCGCGTGCGGTGAACCGGCTGACGACCTTGTTCCCCTCCAGGATCCAGTCGTCCACGGTGACCTGGAGATCGGGGAAGGAGGCGCGCTGGAGCCGCACCCACTCCTTGAGGTGCTCCACGCCGTCCTTGCCGTTGGCGGCGGTGCCGTGGCTGATGTGGTCCTCGGTGGCGCCCTCGTAGATGACGTCGAGATTGCCCTTGTTGAGGCACTGCTCGTAGTAGCGCTCCAGGACTGCCTTGTTCTGTTCGGGAGTTGACATGGACTGCCTTTCTATTCGGTCGGGGTTGCCAGTGGGCCGGGGAGTCCCGAGACGGTCGCCACGGGGTCCCCGGAGTCCGCGTCGGTGATCCGCCAGACGCCGAGCGAGGGATCGCCCTCGACACGGGTGGGTCCGCGCTCGGCGGAGTGCGGTGCGATACGGCCGAGGATCAGTGGATCGGCGGTGACCGAGAGCCCGTCGCCCTGGGTGGCGCAGCGCCGCACCACGTTCTCCAGGGCGGCGATCGGCAGGGCCGTCCCGGGCACCAGGGGGGTCGCCCACAGGTCGGCGGGCGGACAGCGCGGGACCTCGGCCACCACCCGGCCCTCCGGCCCCGCCGTCCATGGGGAGAGCGGCACCACGGCGCCGCGCCAGTGCAGGAAGGGCGGCCCGGAGCGCAGCGTGGTGTCTGGACGGCGGGGCGCGGCGGGGCGGGCGGCCGGGGCGCACCGGTCTGGTGGACGATGCGCAGGCTCGCCTCGGGGCCGTCCGCGGCCCCCTCGTGGCGGTAGCGGACCTCCACGATCCAGTCGTGTCCCTCGTGGAAGCCGCGGGCCTCGCGGACCAGCCGGATCGCGGGGCCGTCCGGGCGCAGCAGCGACACCCCGATCTTCTCCAGCAGACCGGCCCGCAGCGCGGGGAAGTCCTCCGGGACGATCCATTCGGCGGCCCGCAGGGCGTTCTCCAGCAGGAGGGAGGGCGGCAGCGCGGGGGCGCCGTCGATACGGAAGTCGCCCAGCGCGGGGGTGTGTCGGGGGGTCGAAGACGACACGTGCGGTCAGCCGGGCGTGCGGCTGGTAGGCGGTCACCTCGCCGAGGTGGAAGATCTTCGGATGGGCGGTGGCGAAGCCGGGCAGCGCGGGCACCACCGGATAGCCGACCGCCTGTCCCGGGTCGATGGCCCTGCCCAGCGGCCCGACGAAGGTGATCTCGCCCTCGGAGCCCGCCAGGAGTTCGGCCCGCCAGCGCTCCAGCCCGTCGGCCACGTCGATCGCGGCCATGTAGCGCAGGGTGGCGGCGAAGTTGGAGATCAGCCCGATGCGGTCCCAGGTGGGCCAGGCGAGGGTCATCACGGGGAACGCGGCCCGGCGGGCAGCCCATCGGCCCAGCCGCGCGAGACCGTCGTTGGCCGCCGCGTATTCGAGCTGGCCGACCATGCCGCCGAGGCGTCCGGTGAGGGAGCCGACGCCGCACCAGAACTTCAGATCGCGGTCGCGCACCTCCTCGAAGAGGTTGCGGAAGCCCTCGATCTTGACCTCGACGGTGCGCAGGATCTCCTCGTCGGTCTTCTTCGGCAGCCGGGCGGCGGTGTCCACCCCCGCGTTGTGCACCACTCCGGCGAGCCGGCCGCCCGCCAGCGCGTCCTCGCGCCGGATGAGCTCGCGCACCTGGGCGCGGTCGGTGACGTCGCAGCGCGCGTACTCGATGCGCAGCCCCTCCCGCCGGGCACCGGCCACATGGGTGGCCAGCTCCCACAGCCGGCGGGTGCGGGCCAGCCGGCCGCGGATCAGCGCGGGCGACCCGCCCTCGGCACGGCCCGCCCAGACCTCCTTCTCGTAACAGCCCGGTGAACAGCCCGGTGTACGGATGCGGGATGCCGCCCGGCGCGGCGCCCAGCAGCAGCGCCACGGCCGAGGAGCCGGGGTCGCCCAGGTCGTCGTAGAGGTGCTGGAGGGTCAGATAGGCGGCGTCGTGCAGGGCGGTGAGGGTGGGCGCGGGGCCGTCCGTGGCGGCCCGGCCGAGGTCGCCGACCACCCGGAGGTGGATGGTCCCGGGGCCCGCACCGGCCAGGGCCCGGCGGACCGACTCCTCGGTGACCTCGGGCAGGTGGTGCCAGCCGGGGCGCGGGGCCGCGAGCGGCGCCGTGGACAGGACGGTGAGATCCGCGTCCGGCGGTACGGCGGCGGCGAGCAACTCGGGGGCGTCGGTGAGCACCACCGCACCGGGGGGCAGGAACGGAGTGCGCTCGCGCACGGTACGCGCGGGCAGTTCGGTCAGAACGGGGATGAGACCGGTGTTCGCGAAACGGCTATTTGCCGGTCTCCTTCTCGTACGCCTTGATGACCTCGTCGGTCGGGCCGTCCATCAGCAGCTCGCCCTTCTCCAGCCACAGCACCCGGTCGCAAGTGTCCCGGATGGACTTGTTGTTGTGGCTGACGAGGAAGACCGTGCCGGCCTCCTGGCGGAGCTCGCGGATACGGGCCTCGGAGCGCTTCTGGAACTTCCTGTCACCGGTGGCCAGCGCCTCGTCGATCATCAGCACATCGTGGTCCTTGGCCGCGGCGATGGAGAAGCGCAGCCGGGCCGCCATACCGGAGGAGTAGGTCCGCATCGGCAGGGTGATGAAGTCACCCTTCTCATTGATGCCCGAGAAGTCCACGATGTCCTGGTAGCGATCCCGGATCTGCTCACGCGACATCCCCATGGCCAGACCGCCGAGAATCACGTTCCGCTCACCGGTGAGGTCGTTCATCAGCGCCGCGTTCACCCCGAGCAGCGACGGCTGGCCGTCGGTGTAGACCTTGCCGCGCTCGGTGGGCAGCAGCCCCGCGACGGCCTTGAGCAGCGTGGACTTACCGGAGCCGTTGGACCCGATCAGACCGATCGACTCGCCCTTGTACGCCACGAAGGTGACCCCGCGCACGGCGTGCACCTCGCGCATCCCCGGGGCGCCCTTGCGGCGCAGGATGCGGCTGAGGGCGGCGGTGGCGCTGCCCTTCCCCTTGGGGCCGCCGTTGACGCGGTAGACGATGTGGACGTCGTCCGCGACGACGGTGGGCACCCGCGACCGTGCGGAAGCCGCCTGCTCGGCCTTGCCGGCCTGCTCCGCCTGAGCGGCCTTGGCACCCTTGTCGAGAGTCTGCTCAGCCACGGCCGTACTGCTCCTCTGCCTTCCAGAAGTACACAAAGCCACCGGCGCCGAAGAGAACCGCCCAGCCCAGGGCCAGCGCCCAGACATGCGGCGGCAGGTTGGCCGCGGTGTAGTCGTCGATCAGCGCGTACCGCATCAGGTCCATGTACACGGCGGCCGGGTTCCCCAGCATGGCGTCCGAGATCCACTTGCTCGCCCCGGCGTGCTCCAGCGTACGGGCCAGCGGAAACATCACACCGGACGCGTACATCCAGGTACGGAGGATGAAGGGCAGCAGCTGGGCGAGGTCCGGGGTCTTGGCCCCCAGCCGAGCCATGATCAGCGAAAGCCCGGTGTTGAAGACGAACTGGAGCGCCAGCGTGGGAATGATCAGCAGCCAGGAGAAGGCCGGGTAGTGACCGAATCCCAGCAACACGACGACCAGCACGATCATCGAGAACAGCAGCTGCTGGAGCTGCTGGAGCGAGAACGAGATGGGGAGCGAGGCGCGGGGGAAGTGCAGGGCCCGCACCAGCCCGAGGTTCCCGGAGATCGCCCGTACACCCGCCATGGCGGACGCCTGGGTGAAGGTGAAGACGAACACCCCCGTCACCAGGAACGGAATGTACATGTCGTTCGGCATACCGCGGCTGCTCTTCAGCAGCAGGCCGAAGATGAAGAAGTACACCGCCGCGTTGAGCAGCGGGGTCGCCACCTGCCACACCTGCCCCAGCTTGGCCTGGCTGTACTGGGCAGTGAGCTTGGCCGACGAGAAGGCCACGATGAAGTGCCGCCGGCCCCACATCTGATTGATGTACTCGCGAAGGCCCACCCGGGCGCCACTGACCGACAGCCCGTACTTCTGCGCCAGCTCGGCCGGGGACAGGCCGTCGTCGGCTGATGGCGGGCCACTCACGGCTACCGCACCGTCGTGCGTAGTCTCGCTCACAGTTGACACTTTCGTCTTCAGGGTGCGCTGAGCGGGGCCGCGCCCCGGGTCGCGCCCGATGCTCTTCGTTACGAGCTTGTCAGATGACAGGAGGTCGGCCCAGTCGGGTCAGGCGCCATACCGTACGCCACTTCATGGGCCGACGTGGACCACACGGTGTCTTCCAGCCTTCTCTGAACCCTCCGAACCAGGCCCGAAGTGCGGTTTTCGAGGGACGCCTGGCCAGTGTGAGCAGCAGCCAGACGCCCAGATAGACGGGTACGAGCAGCGCAGGAAGGTTACGCCGGGCCAGCCAGACCCGGTTGCGGGCCACCATCCGGTGGTAGACCGCGTGCCTGCTCGGCGCGGTGGTCGGATGGTGCAGCACCATGTCCGACCGGTAATCGATCATCCATCCGGCATCCAGCGCCCGCCAGGCCAGGTCGGTCTCCTCATGGGCGTAGAAGAAGTCGTCCGGCAACCCCCCGACCTGCTGGAACACCGCGGTACGGACCGCGTTGGCACCGCCGAGGAAGGTGGTCACCCGGGAGGACCGCAGCGGGTCGGAGGCGCGCAGCCGGGGCACATGGCGACGCTGGGTGACACCGGTGTCGGGGTCGGCGATACGGAACGAGATGATGCCCAGCCCCGGATCGGCGGCGAACGCCGCACGGCACAGCTCGGCCGTGTCGGTGCCCGGCAGCAGCCCGTCGTCGTCGAGGAAGAGCAGCACATCGACGTCCGACCCGCCGGGCCCGAACGCCTCGATGCCGACGTTGCGCCCCGCGGGAATGCCCACGTTCTCCGGCAGCTCGACGGTCCGGACGCCCTCGGGGAGCGGTGGCAGCGGCGAGCCGTTGCCCACGACGACCGCCTCGACCGGGTCGCCGTCCTGCTTGGCGACCGAGTCCAGGAGTGCGCGCAGCTCCTCGGGACGGTTGCCCATCGTCAGGACGACCGCTCCGACCTTCATTGTGTTCATGCTCACTTGAGCCTGCTCGACGCGAGGATGGACACGAGGTGAAGCAGGGTTTGCAGCAGGGCGATACCGGCCAGTACGGCCACGCCCAGCCGGGTGAAGAACAGGTCGCCGCGCACCTGGTCCACGACCGCCAGCACGAGGATGAGCAGCGATGCCTCGATCCCGAGGACCAGCCGGTGGAACTTCAGCGCCGCGGCCGCCCTGCGGGCCAGCGCCACACCGGAGGAGCGCGGCTCGGAGGCCGCCTCCTTGACCGGCGGCAGACCGCCCTGGTGCCGGGCGACCCCGACGAGGTCGGTCTCGGCCTTGATCAGGATGGCGCCGAGCGCGGCGAGGGTGCCGAGGAACGCCCACAGCCAGTCGATCCGCCCGGAGCCCCACAGATCGGCGGCGCGCAGACCGAAGCCGACGAGCACGGCGGCGTCGCACAGGTAGGCGCCGACCCGGTCCAGATACACACCGCCCAGCGAGAACTGCTGCTTCCACCGGGCTATCTCGCCGTCCACGCAGTCCAGCAGCAGGTAGAGCTGGACCATCAGCACCCCGAGCACGGCGCCCGCGATCCCCGGCACCAGCAGGGCCGGGGCGGCGAGGACGCCGAAGACGGTCATCAGATACGTCAGCTGGTTGGGTGTGACCCGCGTGTTCACCAGGTACCGGTCGCAGCGCAGCGAGATCTCCCGCATGTACAGGCGCCCGGCCCAGTGTTCACCGCTCCGCCGGTCCTTCACCCCTTCGGGGTGGACGACCGGGCGGAGTTCAGCCACTGATGGTTTGACTGACTGCTTTGGCATAGTCGGCGTATGCGTCCCTGATCGCGTCGGTGGACAGGTCGAGGTGCTCGAGGATCGTGTAGCGGCCGGGGCGCGTCTTCGGAGCGAACTCCACGACCTGGACGAACTCGTCCACGGTGAAGCCGATCTCCTCGGGCAGCACCGGCAGACCGTGCCGGTGCAGCACCTCGGCCATATGCTGCGACTCCTCGTGCGCCCCGCGCAGACGCATCGCGAAGGCGGCGGCCAGGCCACACTGCTCGCCGTGGCTGGCGGCGCGCTTGGGGAAGAGGAGGTCGAAGGCGTGGTTGATCTCGTGGCAGGCACCGGAGGCCGGGCGGGAGTCCCCCGCGACCGACATGGAGATGCCGGTGAGCACCAGTCCCTCGGCCAGCACCTGGAGGAAGCCGTCGTCGCCGACCCCGCCGGGGTGGCGCAGCACGGCCTCGCCGGCCTGGCGCGCCATCGCGGCCGCGAGCCCGTCGATCTGTTCACCGGTCTCGCGGTGGGACAGCTCCCAGTCGGCGACCGCGGAGACGTTGGACAGCGCGTCGCCGATACCGGAGCGGACGAAGCGGACCGGCGCCTCCCGGATCACATCGAGGTCGATGACCACGGCGATCGGGTTGGGCACCCCGTACGAGCCGCGGCCCGCGTCGTTGTCGAGGGTCGCGACCGGGGAGCACAGACCGTCGTGCGAGAGGTTGGTGGCGACGGCGACCAGCGGAAGGCCGATGCGCGCCGCGGCGAACTTCGCACAGTCGATGATCTTTCCGCCGCCCAGCCCCACGACCGCGTCGTAGTGCCCCGACTTCATGCGGTCGGCGAGCTTGATCGCGTCGTCCAGGGTGCCGCCGCCGACCTCGTACCAGCTCGCGCCCGGCAGTGCGGGCGCCAGCCGCTCGCGCAGCACGGCGCCGGAGCCGCCGCTGATGGCGATCGCCAGCTTGCCGGAGGCGGAGATCCGCTGGTCGGCGAGGACCCCCGCGAGATCGTCCAGGGCGCCCGCGCGGATGTCGACGACGAGCGGCGAGGGGATGAGCCTCGTCAGTACAGGCACGCGATCTCACGGCCCTTCGCCAGATCGTCGTGGTTGTCGATCTCGACCCACTTGACGTCGCCGATCGGGGCCACGTCCACCTTGAAGCCCCGGTTGACCAGCTCCTGGTAGCCGTCCTCGTAGTAGAGGTCGGGGTCGCGCTCGAAGGTGGTCTTCAGCGCGTCCGCGAGGTCGGCGGCGGCCTCGCCCTCGATGAGGGTGACGCCGATGTACTCACCGGTGGCCTCGGCCGGGTCCATCAGCTTGGTGATCTTCTGGACGCCCTTGTCGGGGTCGGCGACGACCTTCATCTCCTCGTCGGCGAGCTGCTTGACGGTGTCCAGGGCGAGGATGATCTTCTGCCCGTTGCCGCGCGCGGCCAGCAGGGTCTTCTCGACCGAGACCGGGTGCACGGTGTCGCCGTTGGCGAGGATCACGGAGTGCTGGATCGCGTCACGGGCGCACCACAGGGAGTAGGCGTTGTTCCACTCCTCGGCCTTGTCGTTGTCGATCAGCGTGAGCTTCACGCCGTACTTCCGCTCCAGGGCCTCCTTGCGCTCGTACACGGCCTCCTTGCGGTAGCCGACGACGATGGCGACCTCGGTCAGACCGATCTCCGCGAAGTTGCCGAGGGTCAGGTCGAGGACGGTCGTCTCGTCTTCCTTTCCCTCGGGTCCCACCGGCACCAGGGCCTTGGGAAGCGTGTCGGTGTAGGGGCGCAGACGCCGTCCGGCGCCGGCCGCGAGCACGAGGCCGATCATGCGGGTTCTCCTGTTTCGTCGTGTACGGCGGGTGCTCCTGAGGACACCCAGAAGCGGATGCTCTCGGTGAGCACCGCCAGCGCGAGGGCCGCCGCCAAAGCGGTCAACGCGATGGTGAAACCTTGGTTCCGGTGGTGCAGCAGGGCAGCGGCGACCGTGACCGCCACCGTCCGCCCCTCGTGCCCGCCGATCGCCCGCACCAGCAGGTGCGGAGGCGCCCCCGTGCCGCCCCGGATGCGGTACACGGTGTCGTAGTGATGGTAGGCGACGGCCGCAATCAGCCCGAAAGCCGCCGGCAAGGCGCCGTTCACCTCCGAGCAAGCCGCAAGGATGAGGATGACGCCGTATTCGGCGACGCGGAAGAGCGGCGGCACCAGCCAGTCGAGCGGGCCCTTGAGGGGCGCGGCGACGGCGACGCCCGCGAGGACCGCGTAGAGCACCGCGCATCCGACCGGCACCCAGGAGCCGAAACCGGCGGCCGCGGTGCCGGCCAGGACGGCCGCGGCCCCGAGGGCGGCGGAGAGCGGGGCGAGGTACGAACTCGGCCCGCGGGAGGCGGCCTTGGCCACCAGCTCGGCCAGCGGACCGGTGTCCGCGAGCTGGGCGAGGGCGTGGGCGGCCCGGTCGGTGCGCTCCGCCCGGCGGGTCAGCGAGCGCAGCACCCGGCCGGCGGTGGTGTAGCAGGCGGCCAGCGCACAGCCGACGAGCAGCACATAGAAGGTGATACGGGGGGTGGTGAACGCCGTCAGCACGGCGATCATCGCCCAGCGCTCACCGATCGGCAGCACGATCATGCGGCGCACCCAGACCGTCCAGCCGACGCTGTCCAGGCGGCCGGAGAGGGCGGCGGTGGGGCTGGTGTTGCCGGTGGCGTCGTGGTTGGCCTCGTTGAAGGCGAAGTCCACGACATGGCGGCAGGTCTGGAGCACCATCGCGCCCAGCGCCAGCGCCCAGACGTCATCGCCGTCGGCGCGGGCGGCGCCGAGGGCGAGGCCCGCGTAGTAGGCGTACTCCTTGGCCCGGTCGAACGTGGCGTCCAGCCAGGCGCCGAGCGTGGAGTACTGGAGCGAGTAGCGGGCCAGCTGCCCGTCGGTGCAGTCGAGCACGAACGAGGCGATCAGCAGCACACCGGCCGAGACGAACCCGGGCCGGGTGCCGGTGGCGGCGCACGCCGCCGCGATGAGCGCGGTGAGCAGGGAAGCGGTGGTGACCTGATTGGGGGTCAGCCCGCGCCGGGCGCACCAGCGGGCGATATAGCGGGAGTACGGGCTGATGCAGAAGGTCGTGAAGAAGCCGTCCCGCGACTTCACGGCGGACCGCAGCCGCACCCGCTCGTCGTCCACCGCGTCCACGGCGTCCTGTGCCTTCGCCCGCGACAGCGCGTCCGCGGGCACGGCGGCCACGAGCACACCGAGCTCGGGCCGGTGCACGGGGACGCCTTCGGCGTCGAGGGCGGCAGCGAGGTCGTCCACGCGGGAGTGGGCGCCGGCGCCATGCATGGCCGCCACCTCGGCGGGGGCCACGGAGCGGGACTGCGTGGCGGGCCGGTGAGACGCCACGGCGTCCGCGTGTACGCCTGCGGCGGCGGCGCGGTCCGGCGAAGCTCCGTGCGTGGCCTCGCCGGGCGCGGCGGCAGTGAGCGCGTCGGCGGCGCCGGGGGCAGCGGCGGTCCCGGACGGTCGCGTCCGGCTCCGGCTTTCGGCGTACTCGCCCGATGCGTGTGCCGCGTCGGGCGCGCGAAGCGTGGCGTCCGCGCTCGAAGCCGCGCCTGCTCCGGGCGCGCCCGCGTCGCCGCCCCCGGCGTCCACGCCGGGGCGCGGGGCCGAGCCGAGGGGCGGCCGTGCCTGCCCCGCCCGGCCGGGCACGGTGGCGGGCACCCCTGTCGGCGCGGTCTCGCGCTCCAGGCTCTCGGCGGGGCCGAGGGCCCGAGCGGGGGCGGCGGTGGTCGCCCCGCCTCCGCTCCCGGAGGTCCGCGCCGTGGCAGTGGTAGCCGTCACCGCGCGGACCAGCGCCGTACGGGCCTCCGGCTGAACGCTGAGCGCGCCGCGCACCGCGGCCGCGGGGAAGCGGGGGTCGGTGAGGGCCAGCCGCAGGGCATGGACATGGCCGACGAACCGGGGGTCCACGAGGGCCACCCGCTCATGCGCCGGGACGGCGGCGAGCTCCGCCGTGACCCCGGCGGCGTCGTTCGCCGTACGCACGTCGAAGCCCAGCGACCGCAGGCCGTCCTCGAGGGACGAGCCGGCGACCGGCGCACCGGTGAGAATCGCGGTCGACAGACGAACTCACTCCTTGGCAGCTGACATGGTGGCCGCGCCGCTGATGGCGCGGGCAGGGGCCCTCCGGGCCATGGGCATCACACGCCCTCGCCCCGCTGGGGCGGGCGGCACGTCCGGCAGAGGCTATCGGATCGATGGAAGCCGCCGTTCACCGCGCATTCACCACACGATCGGGGGAACGACCACTTCCGCGTGACGTCGATCATCATGGTGGATGGCGGCTGCCCTCCACAAACGGCGACCGTCCCGGCCACGGATAGGGTGCGGGGCATGACATGGCTGATCACAGGTGGTGCCGGATATATCGGGTCGCATGTAGTGCGGGCCATGGCCGAGGCGGGCGAGTCCGTGGCCGTGCTCGACGATCTGTCCAGCGGCGTACGGGCGCGGCTGCCCGAGGATGTGCCGCTGGTCCGCGGCTCCGCCCTCGACCGTGAGCTGCTGGACCGCACCTTCGCCGAGCTGAACGTGACCGGTGTGGTGCATCTCGCGGCGAAGAAGCAGGTCGGGGAGTCCGTGGAGCAGCCGCTGCGCTACTACCGCGAGAATGTGCACGGGCTCACGGTGCTGCTGGAGGCGGCGGTCGCGGCCGGGGTCGGCCGCTTCCTCTTCTCCTCCTCCGCCGCCGTCTACGGCATGCCCGATGTGGAACTCGTCACCGAGGACACCCCGTGCCGGCCGATCAATCCGTACGGGGAGACCAAGCTGGCCGGAGAATGGCTGGTCAGAGCGGCGGGCGCGGCCCACTCCCTGTCCACGGCCTGTCTGCGCTACTTCAATGTGGCGGGTGCCACGCGCCCCGAGCTGTCCGACACCGGAGTGTTCAACATCATCCCGATGATGTTCGAGCGGATCACCGAGGGGCGGCCGCCCCGGATCTTCGGTGCCGACTACGACTCCCCCGACGGCACCTGTATCCGCGACTACATCCATGTCGAGGATCTGGCCTCCGCCCATCTGGCCGTGGCCCGCCGGCTGGCCGCGCAGCCGGGGCCGGGCGACCTCACGGTGAACATCGGCACCGGTCAGGGCGTCTCGGTGCGCGAGATGTCCGATCTCATCGGCGAGATCACCGGCCGCCCCGAGCTCACCCCCGTGGTCGAGCCGCGCCGGGCGGGCGATCCGGCGCGGGTCGTGGGATCCACCGAACTGATCGCCAAGGAGCTGGGCTGGAGCGCCCGGCACGATGTCCGCGCGATGGTGGAGTCGGCCTGGGAGGGCTGGTGCCTGCACCACCCCGAGGCCCGGCGCGGCTGACCGGAGCGCGTCCCGGCGCCGTAGTTCACTGGTGAGCAGGGGGCCGCGGCGCCGGGAGGAGGGCCCTACGCACATGGGCGCAGGCCATGACCACGCGCGCGGCCACCCCACCACGGGCGCCGCCCACCGCTGGCAGTTGCGGATCGCCCTGGGCATCACCCTCACCGTGATGGCCGTGGAGATCATCGGTGGTCTGCTCGCCGGCTCCCTGGCCCTGCTCGCGGACGCCGGCCATATGGCGACGGACGCGCTCGGGCTCTCGATGGCGCTGCTGGCGATCCACTTCGCGGGCCGTCCCCCGAGCCCGCACCGCACCTACGGCTATGCCCGCGCCGAGATCCTGGCGGCCCTGGGCAACTGTCTGCTGCTGTTCGGCGTCGGCGGCTACATCCTCTACGAGGCGGTGCTGCGGTTCCTCACCCCGACCGCCACCGAGGGCGGGCTGACCATCGTCTTCGGCGCCGTCGGCCTGGCGGCGAACCTGGTGTCGCTGGCCCTGCTCAGGGGCGGCCGGCGCACCAGCCTGAACGTCCGGGGCGCCTTCCTGGAGGTCGCGGCGGACGCGCTGGGCTCGGTGGCGGTGCTGGTGTCCGCCGGGATCATCCTCACGACCGGCTGGCAGACGGCCGATCCCCTGGCCTCGCTGGTGATCGCGCTCATGATCGTCCCGCGGGCGTACAAGCTGCTGCGCGAGACGCTGAACGTGCTCCTGGAGGCGGCGCCGCGCGATGTCGACATGGCGGCCGTACGCGCCCATATCCTCGGCCTGCCCGGGGTCGAGGGGCTGCACGACCTCCATGTGTGGACCATCACCTCGGGGATGCCGGTGCTCTCGGCGCATGTGGTGGTCGCCCCGGGGGCCCTGGACACGATGGGTCACGAGCGGATGCTGCACGCCCTCCAGGAATGTCTGGGGGAGCACTTCGATGTCGCGCACTGCACGTTCCAGCTGGAACCGGGTGGGCATGCTGATCACGAAGCCAAGCTGTGCCACTGACACGGTCACCGGGCACACGTGCGGCAGACTTGGACGTTCACGAGTCGGAACTATGAGGATGGTCATGCCGATCACACCTGCCAACGGCGGCTCCGCCAAGACCGCCGAGACCGCCGCACCCAGCGGTTCCGCGGAACCGATCATGCTCGAGCTGGTCGACGAGGACGGCACGACGATCGGTACCGCGGAGAAGCTCTCCGCGCATCTCGCACCCGGCAAGCTGCACCGGGCGTTCTCCGTCTTCCTCTTCGACGACGAGGGGCGGCTGCTGCTTCAGCGCCGTGCGCTGAGCAAATACCACTCCCCCGGGGTCTGGTCCAACACCTGCTGCGGCCACCCCTACCCCGGTGAGCCGCCGTTCGCGGCCGCCGCCCGGCGCACCGGTGAGGAGCTGGGCGCGGCGCCCGCGCTGCTGCGGGAGGCGGGCACGGTCCGCTACAACCACCCCGACCCGGCCTCTGGCCTGGTGGAGCAGGAGTACAACCACGTCTTCGCGGGGCTGGTGGGGGCCACTCCCAACCCGGATCCCGAGGAGATCAGCGAGATCGCCTTCGTCACCCCCGATGAGCTGGAGAAGCTGCTGCGCGACGCGGGGCCGTTCTCGGCGTGGTTCATGAACGTGCTGGACACGGCCCGCCCGACGGTCCGTGAGCTCACCGGGACGGCGGCCGGCTGGTAGTGGCGCCGGGCAGCGGAAGGGCGGCCCAGACCACCTTGCCGCCGCTCGCCGTGTGGTCGACGTCGTAGACCCCGCCGGCCTCCTCCGTGATCGCCGTCACGAGCAGCAGTCCACGCCCGCCGGTCCCGCCCTGGTCCGCCATCAGCGCGACGGGCCGGTAGGGATGGTTGTCCTCGACGGCGATCCTGACCCAGCCCCGGCTCAGGGAGACCTCGACGGCGATCTCGGGGGAGAGCAGCGCGGCGTGCCGTACCGCGTTGGTGACCAGCTCGGAGGCGATCAGGAGCAGACTCTCCACCAGTTCCTCGTCGACCGGCGCACGCTGATGGACCAGCAGCTCGCGCACCGCGCGCCGGGCCTGGGGCACGGAGGAGTCCAGGGCGGGTGCGGTGAACCGCCAGGTCCCCTCGTAGGCGGCCGGCGGCGGGGGCGCGGGCGGGGCGTGCCCCGGTTCGGAGGGGACTCTCCCGACGATCTCCATGTCCGATACTCACCCCTCGCCGCGGCCCGACCACTCATACCGAGTGTTGGGAAGCCCCGGTACTGACCGATGGAGTAGCCGGAACTTGGCGCTTATCGAGCGCTTTTGACCGTTGGCGTATGCCAGCGTCACGCGCTCGACTGTTCCTGCTCGCCTGGATTCCGACCATGGTGACTCTGGTTTGACCGTCTGTGCCCGGCCCCGACCGGGGCCGGGCACAGACGGTCGGGCACCGGCGGAGGTGCCCCGAGCGGCCCGGATACGATCCGCCGCGTGACTCCGCTCCCCCACCTGAAGGAGGGGGGCTTCCAACCCGAAGGTTGCGGTCCAGCCCGAACCGGTCCCTTCCGGGACAGAAGGAAAATATCACAGGCCAGGGAAGCGATTCCCCCACCGGCTGAAGCCGGTGGTCCCCTCGTTAGGAGACTGATGGAGCCCTGTCTGGAGCACGAGGTCGCCGACGGCATAGCGACCGTCGTCATCCACAATCCCGCCAAGCGCAACGCGATGACCCCTGGGATGTGGCGGGCGCTGCCGCCGCTGCTGGCCCGGCTCGCCGCCGACCCCGCCGTACGGGCGCTGGTCCTCACCGGCGACGGCGACACCTTCTGCGCGGGCGCCGACATCGGCTCCCTGAGCGGCACGTACGAGGCGACCACCGGGGTCGCGCTGCCCGCCGAGGAGGCACTGGCCGCCTTCCCCAAGCCGACCCTGGCCGCGCTGCGCGGCTACTGCGTGGGCGGCGGCTGCCAGCTCGCGGCCGCCTGCGATCTGCGGTTCGCCGAGGAGGGCACCCGCTTCGGGATCACCCCGGCCAAGCTGGGCATCGTCTACGCCCCCGGCTCGACCCGCCGGCTGGTCGAGCTGGTGGGCCCGGCCACCGCCAAGTTCCTGCTGTTCTCGGGCGAACTGATCGACGCCGAACGGGCGCTGCGCACCGGGCTGGTGGACGAGGTGCTGCCGGCGGGCGGACTCGACAAGCGGGTGGCGGAGTTCACGCGGGTGCTGGTCTCCCGGTCGCAGCTCACCCAGTCGGCGGTCAAGGAGTTCGCGGCCGGGCCCGTGGAGCCGGACCGGGTGGCGTACTGGCAGGAGCAGATACGGCACAGCGCGGAGGCCGCGGAGGGCATCGCGGCCTTCCTGGAACGCCGCACGCCGCGCTTCCGCTGGACGCCGCCGACCGGCTGAGCGGGGATGAGCCCACAGGCCGAGCGCGGGGTGAGCCGACCGGCTGAGCGCGGGGGTCGGCCGACCGTTTGAGCGCGGGGTGAAGGGCCGGATCGGGCGGGCCGTCGGGGCCCGGCAGGGCATCGCGGCGGCCGGGAGTGGCCGGATCCGGCGGGCCGGTGGGATCTTGGTGAGGTCCGGGCTACCGGGTGTGACTACCTGTCGGTAGCGTGCGGCCCATGACCACTCTCCCCGAGCTTGCCGCTCGTCGCTGCTACGGCGTCGTCAACCCGATCCACTCCGCCATCTACTTCTCCCCCGACTTCGGCGAGGAACTCGCCGAGCTGGGCCTGAAGGACAGCACGGCCGGCTACTTCATCGGCCGCGCGGCGCCGCTGGGACGGGTGTGCGCGGGCACCGTCACCGCGACCTTCTTCAACTTTAACCATGAGTTGATCGCCCGTCATATTCCGGCCGCGTGGGACGTGGTCTCCCCCGAGGCCGCCCTCGAGGCCCGGCTGCGGGCCGCCGACTCGGTGCTGCGGCGGGTGCTGGGCGAGGAGGTCATAGCCTCCAAGGAGGTGGCCGAGGCCGCGGAGCTGGCGCTGCGCGCCACCGAGGCGTGTACGCGCCAGGCGCGCCCCCTCTACGCGGCCCACGCCGATCTGCCCGTGCCGGACGCCCCGCATCTGGCGCTGTGGCACGCCGCCACGCTGCTGCGCGAACACCGCGGCGACGGCCATCTGATGACCTTGGTCGGCGCCGGGCTCGACCCGGTCGAGGCGCTGGCCTCGCACACCGCGACCGGTCAGGGCATGTCCACCAAGTGGATCCTGCGGACCCGCGGCTTCAGCGCCGAGGAGTGGGAGGCGGGCCGGCAGCGGCTGCGCGACCGCGGGGTGCTCACCGCCGACAACGAGCTGACGGAGGCGGGCGAGCGGCTGCGCAAGGACCTCGAGGCCGAGACCGACCGCCTGGACGCGGCCCCGTACGAGCACCTGGGCGCCGAGGGTGTGGCCCGGCTGACCGAGCTGGCCACCGCCCTCAGCACCACCGCCCGTGAGAACGGCGCCTTCCCGGCGGACCTCCGCGGCAAGGACTGACACCGACGGCCCGGCCGAGCCGCCCGTCCCGTGGCCGTGCCTCCCCCGGGGGCACGGCCACGGCCGCGGGGTGGCCGGGTTTGGCAGGGGCACATCGGGATACCCGCCTTGTTGTGCGCGATCGGCCGTCTGACAACCGGGCGCCCACACCGCGCGCCGCGTACGCCGGCACCAGCCCGTGCGCCGCGTTGCGAACGGTGCTCGGCGGCCGCCGCCGACCCGCCACCGACCGACAGGAGGTATCCCCGTGTTCCGCGCCATCGCCGACGTGCTCCGTGCCATCGGTGCCGCCATCGCGACCGTGGTGACGCTTCCCTTCCGCGCGCTGGCCCGCCTCTTCGGCGGCGCCTCGGACGCGGTGAGCGGACCGCGCCGCAGGCGGGTGTGATGACCGTTTCCGGCTGATACCGGTGTCCGACCGGCCCGTATCCGACCCTCCCGGCCCGCCGAAAGCGTCGGCCGCGACCGCTTCGTCAGTGCCACCTGCCACAATGCAGGAGCAGTGCAGACCGAAAGCGGAGCGTGATCGTGACGACGTCCATCGAAGGCAGGATCGCCGAGGAACTCGGCGTACGGGAACGGCAGGTCAAAGCCGCCGTCGAGCTGCTCGACGGCGGCTCCACCGTGCCGTTCATCGCGCGCTACCGCAAGGAAGCGACGGAGATGCTCGACGACGCGCAGCTGCGCTCCCTGGAGGAGCGGCTGCGCTATCTGCGGGAGCTCGAGGAGCGGCGCGCCGCCGTCCTCGAGTCGATCCGCTCCCAGGGCAAGCTGGACGAGGCCCTGGAGGCGCAGATCCTCGCCGCGGACTCCAAGGCCCGGCTGGAGGACATCTACCTCCCCTACAAGCCCAAGCGGCGCACGAAGGCGCAGATCGCCCGCGAGGCCGGGCTGGAGCCGCTCGCGGACGGGCTGCTGGGCGACCCGGCCGTGGAGCCCCTGGCCGCCGCGGCGGCCTTCGTGGACGCCGAGAAGGGCGTCGCGGACGCGGCCGCCGCGCTGGAGGGGGCCCGCGCCATCCTCACCGAGCGGTTCAGCGAGGACGCCGACCTCATCGGCGAGCTGCGTGAGCGCATGTGGGAGCACGGCCGGGTGGCCACCAAGGTGCGGGACGGCAAGGAGGAGGCGGGCGCCAAGTTCGCCGACTACTTCGACTTCGCCGAGCCGTTCACCGAGCTGCCCTCGCACCGGGTGCTGGCGATGTTCCGCGGTGAGAAGGAGGAGGTCCTCGACCTCACCCTGGAGCCGGAGGAGCCCTCCGAGGAGACCGGCCCCACCTCCTACGAGCGCTCCATCGCCCACCGCTTCGGCATCGCGGACCGCGGCCGCCCCGCCGACAAGTGGCTGGCCGACACGGTGCGCTGGGCCTGGCGCACCCGCGTCCTGGTCCACCTCGGCATCGATCTGCGGCTGCGGCTGCGGCAGGCCGCCGAGGACGAGGCCGTTCGCGTCTTCGCCGCCAACCTCCGCGATCTGCTGCTCGCCGCCCCGGCCGGGACGCGCGCCACGATGGGCCTCGACCCCGGCTTCCGTACGGGCGTGAAGGTGGCGGTGGTCGACGCGACCGGCAAGGTGGCGGCCACCGACACGATCTATCCGCACGTCCCCCGCAACCAGTGGGACGAGGCCATCGCCAAGCTGGCCGCGCTGGCGCGGGAGCACAAGGTGGAGCTCATCGCGATCGGCAACGGCACGGCGTCCCGCGAGACCGACAAGCTGGCGGGCGAGCTGTGCGGCAAGCACCCCGAGCTCAAGCTCACCAAGGTGATGGTCTCGGAGGCGGGCGCCTCGGTGTACTCGGCCTCCGCCTTCGCCTCGCAGGAGCTGCCGGAGCTCGATGTCTCGCTGCGCGGCGCCGTGTCCATCGCGCGCCGGCTCCAGGATCCACTGGCCGAGCTGGTCAAGATCGACCCGAAGTCGATCGGCGTCGGTCAGTACCAGCACGACCTGTCCGAGGTGAAGCTCTCCCGCTCGCTCGACGCGGTCGTCGAGGACTGTGTGAACGGCGTGGGGGTGGACGTCAACACGGCGTCCGCCCCGCTGCTCAGCCGGGTTTCGGGCATCGGCACCGGCCTCGCGGAGAACATCGTCTCCCACCGCGACGCCAACGGCCCGTTCCGCGACCGCAAGGCGCTCAAGGACGTGGCCCGGCTCGGCCCCAAGGCGTATGAGCAGTGCGCGGGCTTCCTGCGCATCCGCGGCGGCGACGACCCGCTGGACGCGTCGAGCGTGCACCCCGAGTCGTATCCGGTGGTGCGGCGGATGGCCACCAAGGCGGGCGGCGAGGTGGCCACCCTCATCGGCAACACGGGGGTGCTGCGGGGCCTGCGGCCGGACGAGTTCGTGGACGACGCCTTCGGTCTGCCGACCGTCACCGACATCCTCAAGGAGCTGGAGAAGCCGGGCCGCGACCCGCGTCCCGCCTTCAAGACGGCGACCTTCAAGGACGGCGTCGAGAAGATCGGCGACCTGTCCGCCGGGATGATCCTGGAGGGCGTGGTCACCAATGTCGCGGCGTTCGGGGCGTTCGTCGACGTCGGTGTGCACCAGGACGGTCTGGTGCACGTCTCCGCGATGTCCAAGACGTTCGTCAAGGACCCGCGGGATGTGGTCAAGCCCGGTGACATCGTGCGGGTCAAGGTCCTGGACGTCGACATCCCGCGCAAGCGGATCTCGCTGACGCTCCGGCTCGACGACGAGGCGGGCGCGCCATCCGGCGGCGGCCGTGACCGCAACCGCTCCGAGGACGCCCGCGGCCAGCGGGGCGGGGGCCGCCGCGGCGCGCCCCAGCAGCGCCAGGGCGGCGGCCGTGGCCAGCGCGGCGGCGGCCGCGACGCGGCCCCGGTGAACGGGGCGATGGCCGACGCCCTGCGGCGTGCGGGCCTGCTGGACCCGAAGAAGCGCTGAGCGCTCCGCTGGGAGTGCCCTGAGCTGCCGTCGATCGTCCGCGGCACCGTCGTGGCCGGTCGCGCCCGCGCGGCGGAGCCGCAGATCGACACAGCCCGGCGCCCCTTCGGGGCGCCACCGAACCGCAGCCGACCTCCGCCGATCCGCTCAGCCCTCCGGCGCCGAAACCGGCTCACCCCGCCCGGCCCCGCCATGACGGCGAGGCCGGGCGGGGCGAGCAGCGGGCGGCGGGACGACCAAGCGAGCCGATTCGGCCTCGTAACGCCCGGCGTGCGCGGCCCCGGCCACCGCTGAGAGGTGGTCGGAGCCGCGCGTCACCGTCGCGCGCGGCGCCTTCCTCAGGCGCCGTTCGACCATGCCCCCATGCCCCCGCCTGGGACCGCGGCGCGGCAGGCGCCTTCTGGCCGCCCGTTCTGATCCGGCATGATCCACGCGTCGTGGCGGCACGGGCCGACGGCGAGGTCGCCGCGGACCTGGGCCGCCGGGGAGAGGGCATGGGACCGACGCCCCTCCCCTAGCGTTCCACGGGGGTGATCCGCACCGTGTCGTTCGTTCGGGCCACCAGGAAGGACCGGCCGCGGATGGCGCGGGGGTCCAGGGGGACGCGGTGGGTGCCCGGGGGCAGGACGGCGTCGAGGAGTGCGTGCGTACGGGGGCGGGACAGCCGGTCGAGGCGATGGGCCACCAGCCGCACCCGGCAGGCCGACGCGATCTCGACCGCCGCCTCGGCGCCGCCCGCCACCGCCGTCAGGCCGAGCAGGCGGCGGTGGTCCTGGGAGGTGCGGTCCAGGGCCTGGACGACCTGGGCGACGAGCAGCGGGACGATCGGGGCGAGCGCCGTGACGCACACCGCCTCCGAGCGCGCCGCCGCGAAGGCCCGCCGGACCGCGTCGCGCTCATCCTCGCGCACCGTCCCGCCGAAGACCACCACACCGTATTTGCGCAGCTCATCCGCGTGAGCGCCCACGGCGTCCAGGGTGATCTCGGCGCCGATGCCGATACGGCGCAGCGCGGCGGCCAGCTTGGCGAGGAGGGCGGCGCGCGGCCCGATCAGCAGCGCCCTCGGGCCCGTGGGGGTCCCGGGCGCGGGCGCGCCGTCGGCCGTCAGCAGCCGCTTCAGCGCGGCTCGGTAACGCTCACCGTGGAAGCGGTAGGGGCCGATGTCGTGGTAGCCGTCGCGCTCGGCGTCCGGGGCCTCGCCGGTCTGCCAGCCGAAGTCGCGCCAGACGACGTCCGGACCGTCCCGTTCGATGACGGCGGTGAGGGCCCCGCACTCCGGCCCCTCGCACTCCGGGCAGCCGTAGATGATGAACCGGCTCCCGTCCAGCGGCGGCTCCGCATCCAGCAGCAGCCTCCGGACCTGGTCGGCGAAGGCGGCGGGCCCGGTGTGGGCGGTGAGCGGTGAGACCGCGTCGAGGTCGGCGAGGCGCGCCAGCAGGGGTCTGCCGTCCACCACAAAGTCCAGGAAGTCGCGGTGGGTTCGGTACGCGCCGTCGGCCTGCACACCGCCCGCGCGCATCGCCGGCACCAGCCCGAAGGTCACGTACTCGGAGGTCATGTCCCAAGTATTCCCGGTTCGGGCGGTTTCGGGGGGAAACCGGCGGTGCGCCGGGCGGCCCGGGTCGCCGCCCGGCTCTCCTCGGGGTGCCAGGACGGCCGCCCAACTCTCCCCCGGCACACACGACGCGCCGCCCGGACCGACGGGGGTCCGGGCGGCGGGGTACGGTCACGCCCGGCACACGGGCGGGCGGAGAGCGACCGGCGGAACCGGCCTAACGGGCCTCGGCGACGGAGGCCCGGTCGCCCGATTCGGCCGCGCCGTCCTCGTTCCCCGACGGGGAGTCGGACGCGGAGGGGCTCGCCGGGCCGATGCGGATCTCGAACTCGCCGTCGTACTTCTCATGACCGGCGATGACCGCCATCTCGACGGCCTCCTCGCCCTTCTCGCCCCGGACGATCAGCGGATCGCGGCGCAGATCCTTCAGCAGCGCCCAGCACAGCCCGACCATCACCAGCGTGAAGGGGGCCGCCACCAGGATCGTCAGATTCTGGAGCCCGGTGAGGGCGTCGCCCCCACCACCGCCGATCAGCAGCATCACGGCCGCCACCGCGCCCGTGACCACGCCCCAGAAGATGACGACGAAGCGGGTCGGCTCGAACGCGCCCTTCTGCGAGAGCGTGCCCATCACGATGGACGCCGCGTCGGCGCCGGAGACGAAGAAGATGCCGACCAGGACCATCACCAGCACGCTCATCACACCGGCGACCGGGTACTGGTCCAGCACCCCGAACAGCTGCCCCTCGGGGGTGGTTTCCTTCCCCAGCCGGCCCGCGGCCTGGAGCTTCATCGACGAGCCGCCGAAGATGGCGAACCACAGCAGGCTGACGGTGCTCGGGACCAGGATCACACCGCCCACGAACTGCCGGATGGTGCGGCCGCGGCTGATCCGGGCGATGAACATGCCCACGAACGGCGTCCAGGAGATCCACCAGGCCCAGTAGAAGACCGTCCAGCTGCTCAGCCAGTCCGCGACCGACTTGCCGCCGGTGGCCTCGGTGCGGCCCACCAGCTGCGGCAGATCGCCGATGTAGGAGCCGATCGAGGTCGGCAGCAGATCGAGGATGATGATGGTCGGCCCGGCCACGAAGACGAAGACCGCGAGGAAGAGCGCCAGCACCATATTGATGTTGGACAGCCACTGGATGCCCTTGGCGACACCCGAGACGGCGGACGCGATGAAGGCCGCGGTCAGGATCGCGATGACGGCGACCAGCAGCCCCGTGCCCACATCGCTCTTCCAGCCCAGCACCTCCACACCGCTGCCGATCTGGAGCGCGCCGAGGCCGAGCGAGGCGGCGGAGCCGAAGAGCGTGGCGAAGATGGCCAGGATGTCGATGACCCGGCCGCCCCAGCCGTTGGCGTTCTTCGAGCCGATGAGCGGGGTGAAGACCGCGCTGATCGTCTGCCGGCGGCCGCGGCGGAAGGTGCTGTACGCGATGGCCAGGCCGACGACCGCGTAGATGGCCCAGGGGTGCAGCGTCCAGTGGAAGAGCGTGGTGGACATCGCGGTCTGCATCTTCTCGGCCGCGCTGGCGGGGTCGGTCCCGGGTGGCGGGGACACGAAGTGCGCCAGCGGCTCACTGACGCCGTAGAACATCAGACCGATGCCCATGCCCGCGCTGAACATCATCGCGACCCATGAGACGGTCCGGAATTCGGGTTCCTCACCCTCCTTTCCAAGGGTGATCTTGCCGTAGCGGCTCATGGCCAGCCAGAGGGCGAAGATCACAAATCCCGACGCGGCCAGGACGAAGGCCCATCCGCCGTTGTGGATCAGCCCGGAGAGCATGCTGTCCGAGACGCTCTCCAGGGTGTCGCTGGCCACCGCCCCCCAGATGACGAAGGCGACCGTGAGCGCGGCGGAGACGCCGAAAACCACACGGTCCGTGCTGGGGGACCGATGGGTCCCGGCGTGGTCGGGGCCGGGAAGATCCGCGGTCACCGGCGGATCGCCGCTGACGTCCCCCGTAGTTGTACCTGTCTGCGGCACGCAAGAGCCCTTTCACTGGAGGTTTATCTGACGAACTTTCGGCTACCCAGGACTCTGAGATGCATGCCAACCGACCCTGAGGGCCGGTGTTTTCGTGTGCCCTCGGGGCGTTCGCGCCCTCGGGGCGTCAGCTCAGCACGTGTCCACCGGCTGCCCGGCGGTGAGGTGGTACGCGGCCCGCCCGTCCAGCAGCAGCGGCACCAGCGCACGGGCCGACTGGCGCAGCGGTACGAAGGCGCCCCCTTGGCCGCGGCGGCGGGGACCCACCGACACGGTCAGTCGTGGGTGGAGACGGACGGGAGCGGGGTCCGGTGGTGCGGGGCCCGTACGCCCTTCAGGGGCGGGGTGGCCGCCGTGCGCGAGGGGGCGGCCGCGGCCTTCGGGGCGCCGCCGACCAGCGGCAGCCGGGCCGAGGTGCGGGGCAGGTCGAGGGTCAGCCGCGGGGTGGTGGACGGCGGCTCGACAAGGCCCGCGTCGGTGCCCGCGACGATCAGGCCGAGGCGGTGGCCGGCCGGGACCACATGGTCGGTCGCCGCGAGGTCCAGGGTGATGGTGTACGCCTTGCCCGGGGTCAGCGGGCGGGCCTTGCCGTCGTCCGCGTAGTGCCCGAGGTCGGCCCAGCCCCGGCTGAAGACCGTGTGGTCCACGTCCGCCCGGTCCGCGGCGGTCTCCTTGAAGCAGGCGCTGTCGCCCGCCGTGGAACTGCCCCAGCAGGTGCGATTGTCCAAGGTGGTGATGCCCTCGCCGGCCGCGGTGTAGTTCCGGATGGTGGCCGGGCCGAGGTCGACCAGGACCGCGGAGAGATGGGCGTCGGCGGTGGAGGGCGTGGCGGTGACGGTGACCGTGCCGGAGCCTGACAGCCGCAGGTCCCGCTCGAGCGGACCGGTGGTGAAGCCCGCCTTGCCGGGCGTCGAGGTGTCGATCGCCGCGGACCAGTCGGCCTCGCTCAGCGCGGGGTCGTCGGTGAAGGTCTCCGTCGAGCCGGGCTCGGCCCGCTCGGTGCCGAGCACGCCCACTCCGGCGGTGGCGCCGCCGCGCGGGCGCAGAGTGGTCTGCCGGGTGCCGGACGGGGGCCAGACCCGGTCGGTGGACCACTGGTCGGGGGCGCGCTCGACATCGGCCATCGGCTCGCGCTCGATGCCGTTGTCGATCCCGAGCAGATAGTGGTCGAACCAGCGGTGCAGGGTGCGCACCCACTCCTCGCGCCGGAAGTCGAACGGGTCGACGTGCCCGGTCTGGGAGAGCCAGATCTTGCGCTCGACGCCCGCGTCGGCGAGGGCGTTCCACCACTGTCCGAGGTGCTTGGTGCGCACGTTGAGGTCCTGCGCGCCGTGGACGGCGAAGACGCTGGCCCGCACCTTGCCGGCGTCCGGCACATAGTGGCGGTCGTTCCACAGACCGGTCCAGTCGCCGTTGCGCGGGGCGCCCTCGACGAGACGTTTCTGTACGGCGGCGCAGCGAGTGTGTGCGGCCCGGCTCTCGACGAGGTCCGCCCCGATCAAGCGGCCGACCTCGTCGAGAGCCGGGCACCCTGCTGGTTAAGTCGTACCAGGAGGAGGTGACTCCGCTCCCTCGCCTGAAGGAAAGGGGGCTTCCAACCCGAAGGTTGCGGTCCAGCCCGAACCGATCCCTCGCGGGAAAAGTGCAAATTACCCTAAATCAGGGAAGTGGTCCAATCGGCCTTGACGGTCCGTCCGCCGGTGGCGGTGGTGTATCCGGTCGCGCGGCCGTTCAGCCAGTCGACCACGGCCTTGGCGGACAGGATGTCGGAGCGGCCGCCGACGTCCACACAGCCGTCGGAGCGGTTGGTTCCGGCGAGGTCGACCAGGACGGTGGCGTAGCCGCGCGGTACGAAGTAGTTGTCGTAGAAGAGCGGGAAGCGGACCGGATTCCCGGCGGCGTCATAGGTCTTGGTCTGGCTCTCGTTGCCGCGCCCGCAGCAGGAGTAGTACGGGCTGGCGTCCATGATGACGGGGACGCGGCGGCCCTGCGCCTCGGGTTCGCGCGGCCGCACGATGTCGACGGCGACCCGGTCGGTCCGTCCGTCCGCGTCGCCGTCGATCGTGGTGTCCACCCATACGGATTCGCGGATGGCGTTCTCGTAGGAGTAGACGGGTCTGCTTTCGGATCTGCTGTCCGCTGTGCTCCCCGGTGCGGCGGAGGCGGCGTGGGCGGCCGGGGCGCCGAGCGGTGGCAGCAGGGACATGGCGGCGGCGACCAGCGCGGTGACCGCCGACAGTACGAGTGTGGTCCAGGGTATGCGGGATCTCCGCGTCTCTAGCAGCACGGCCGGACGGTAGCGCGAGTCAACTCCCGTACAGAAGAGGGCGATAGATGACGTGAACGGGTCCGAGTCGGTGCGCGTTGCGGCCAGATGTCGATTGGATGTCGGACGGCGTGATGGACGCGAGGTGCGGATGAGGAGTACATAGGCTCACGAGTGATCGTTCTCCCCTACGAGTTGGAGGACTCGTGCGTCACCACAGACTTCTCGTCCCGGGCGCGGCCGCGGCCTGCCTGCTGCTGGCGATCCCGGCGTCGGCGGCCGATGCCACGCCAGGCGCCCCGGGCATCGGGGACTCCTACTACCCCTCGTACGGCAACGGCGGGTACGACGTCTCCCACTACGGCCTGCGGCTGAAGTACCAGCCGAAGACGGACCGGCTGGAGGGCACGGCGACGATCGTGGCCGAGGCCCGGCAGGATCTGTCCCGGTTCAACCTGGACTTCGCGCTCGATGTGAGCGAGGTGCTGGTGGGCGGGAAGAAGGCCGCGTTCACGGCGACCGGCGACCACGAGCTGGAGATCACCCCGGCCGCGCCGCTGACCTCCGGCCGCTCCTTCACCGTGGTCGTGCGCTACAGCGGGACGCCCTCGAAGGTCGTGGCGAGCGGTTTCACCTCCTGGCTGCGCACCCCGGACGGCGGGATCGCGGCCAATGAGCCGGAGTCGGCGTGGTGGTGGTTCCCGAGCAATGACCACCCGCTCGACAAGGCCACCTTCGACGTATCGGTGGCGGTGCCGGACGGAACGCAGGCGATCAGCAACGGCACCCTTCAGTCGACCAGCTCCCAGCTGGGCTGGACCCGCTACAACTGGCGCTCCAGCAAGCCGCAGGCCACATATCTGACCACGCTCGCGGTCGGCAAGTTCGACATCACCACGGACACGACCGCGAACGGTCTGCCGGTGATCAACGCCTACAGCAAGGACCTCGGGGACAACGCGGGGGCGGCGCGGGCGAGCGTGGAGCGGTCGGCGGAGATCGTGGACTGGGAGTCCTCGGTCTTCGGCCCGTACCCGTTCGACGCGCTGGGCGGCTATGTGCCCAATGTGCCCACGGGCTATGCGCTGGAGACCCAGACCCGGCCGTTCTACAGCCCGAAGGGGTTCGCCAAGGGCGCGAACACCTCGTTGATCGTGCATGAGCTGGCCCATCAGTGGTTCGGCGACAGCGTCTCGCTGAAGGACTGGCGGGATATCTGGATCAACGAGGGCTTCGCCAGCTACGCGCAGTGGCTGTGGTCGGAGAAGGAGGGCGAGGGCACCGCGCAGGAGCTGGCGGACTACACCTACGCCTCCTACCCGGCCGACGACCCCTTCTGGAAGGTCGAGCCGGGCGACCCGGGTCCGGAGAACCAGTTCCATGACGCGGTGTACGACCGGGGCGCGCTGGCCCTCCAGGCGCTGCGGAACCACATCGGCGACAAGGACTTCTTCGCGATCCTCAAGGGCTGGACGGCGGAGCACCGGTACGGGAACGCCTCGGTCGAGGACTTCGTGACCTATGCGGAGAAGGAGTCGGGCAAGCCGCTGGCCGCGCTCTTCGACACCTGGCTGTTCACCCCGTCCAAGCCGGCCGCGGCGCAGGCGCGGGCGGCGGCGGTGAGCCCGGCCGAGGCGCCGGTGCGGCCGAAGTCGTGGCAGCGGATCCAGGACACGCACAGCGCCCACGGCCGCTGAGCCGTCTCCGGGCCCCGGCCGGGTCGGCCACCCCGGCCGGGGCCTCGTGCGTTCATGGCCCCAGCCCACGGCCGCCCGCGCGGGCGCGGCGCCGGGCCTCGCGTGCCAGGGGGAGATAGCGCAGCCGCTCGGGCAGCAGCGGGACCACCACCCGCACGGCCCGCCCGAACCACCGCAGCCGCCGCTCCTGCGCCCGTGTCCACCCCAGCCCGATCGCCTCCCGCGCGTCCGGCGGCATCAGCCCGACGGTGAGGAACGCCCGGAAGCGGGTGAACAGCGGGCGCAGCAGCGGCCACAGCAGACGGAGCGGCGGCGGGCCCGGCGGAGGCACGGGGGCGTCGGGCGCGGCCAGTTCACGGACGACGGCGGTCGGCTCGAGCCGCTCCCGCACCATCGCGCGGTAGTAGGGCCAGAACTCCTCGACGGATCCCGGCATCTCGCGGTCGTCGATGCCCAGCACCCGTCCGACCCGCAGCCATTCCCCGTACAGCCGCCGCTCCTCGGCCGCGGTGAAGGGGCGGGTGCCCAGATAGCGCTGGGCGCGCAGATAGACCGGATAGCCGGTGGCGTGCACCCAGGCGTAGACGGGCGGGTCCAGCGCCCGGTAGGGGCGGCCGTGCGCGTCGACGCCCTGGATGGACGCGTGGAGCCTGCGCAGCCGGCGCCCCTCCGCCTCGGCCTGTGCCCCGCCGTAGACCCACAGCTGCACCGACCGCAGGGAGCGCTCCCCGCGCCCCCAGGGGTCGGTGCGGAAGACGGAGTACTGGTCCACGCCCGCCCCGACGGCCGGATGCGCCACCTGCATGGTCATCGCGGCCGGCAGGGCGAGCACACTGCGCAGCTCCCCCGCCACGGTCCACAGGATGCCGCCGACAGGGGGCGGATCGTGGCCTTCGGTGGTGCGGCGGGGGCTCTGCGTGCTCATGGGACCTGCGGTGGTGCGGTTACTTCTCTCCTGTTCCAGTGTGCGCGCCCGCGCCGCCGGTGAGCGGGCGCAGGGTGAGCGTGTAGTCATAGGCCCTGTCGGCCTTCACCCGGTACTGGTCGCGCACCGGGTTGGGGGTGTCGCCCACGCCGGTGACCGCGTGGTCGGCGTGCAGGGTGTTCCAGCCGTCGTTGCGCTTCAGGAAGTGCGGATAGGCGGCGCGGTCGAGCTCGTCGTACGCGGTGGCGCCCGCCTCCAGATCGCCGGAGACCAGCAGTCCGGCACCGCCGCCGTCGGTGAGGGACGCCCAGCGCACATCGTCGTGGTTGCCGTGGTCCTGGGGCTTCAGATACTCGACGTACTGGTCCTGGACCGAGGAGGACCACACGCCCATGGGCGTGCCGTCCTTACGGTCGTTGAGGTTCTCCACCGGTCCGCGCCCGTACCACCGGAAGGTGCCGTAGCGCTCGGGCACCTTCAGCCGGAGGCCGACCCTGGGGAGGTACGACAGGGTGCGGAAGCCGCCGCGCGCCTCGACCTGGTGCCGGATCCCGACCTGGCCCGCGCCGTCGACCCGGTAGGCCACGGTCTGGCCGAAGGACGCACCGGTCACATCGGGCGCGGCGGCGGTGGAGCGCACGGTGACGGTGACCGTGCCGTCGTCGCCGGGGGTCACCTCCACCCCGTCGACGGTGGTGCGCAGCCGGTCCAGGCCCAGGGAGCGCCAGCGCTTGCCCTCGGCGGTGCCCCAGTCGGAGCGCTCATTGCTGATCGGGGAGCGCCAGGCGTCCAGTTCGGGGCCGGAGCGGAGCAGTTCACGGCCCCCGACGCGCATCGAGGTGAGCGTGCCCTCCTTCTTGCCGAAGGTGTAGCGGAAGCCGTCGCCGCTGACCCGCACGGTGTCGCCGCTCTCGACGGCCTCGGCGGACCGGCCGGCGGCCTGGGCGGGCTCGGGCTCGGGCACCTTGTCGCCGCCGACCGCGAACTGGCCGAAGGACACCACATGCCCGGCCCCGGCCCAGTCGGTGGAGTGCGCGGTGACGGCCCGTACGGTCAGATGGCGCTCATAGCCGCCGGGGTTGGCGGGCGGGGCCGGGAGCTGGACCACGGCGCTCTCGCCGGGGGCGACGTCCAGCGCACGGGTGCCGCTCGCGACGGTCCGCGCGCCCTCGGTCACCGTCCAGCGCAGCGCGAGATCGCCGGTGCCGGTGAAGGCGCGCTCATTGGTGACCCTCACCTTGCCGGTGCGGGCGCCCTCGCCGCCCGGGTCGGTGATACGGATCGGGGCCTGCACCCAGGCCAGCTGGACGGTCTCCGGCTCCGGGTCGCGGTCGGCCGTGACCAGGCCGTCCACACCGGATTCATAGAGCCCGTAGGAGAGGTAGCTGCCCTTGCGGGTGAAGTCGTCGAAGTCGAGGGCGATCAGGGCGTCGCGCCGGGGGTCCCGGTCCTGGGCGAGCGACTCGGCGCCGAGCGCGGTGTCATAGACCCTGACCTGGTCGATGGTGCCCTTGGCGGTCCGGCCGGTCCAGCCGTCCTCCATGGTGTCGTTGTTCCGGCCGACGCCGAGGTCGAAGCCGGTGTAGTCGATGCGCCCGCTCCACGCGGTCTCGGCGAGCTCCTTACGGTCGACATAGAGGCGCAGCGCGGTGCCGTCGTAGGTGCCGGTCACCCGGTGCCAGGCGCCGGTCCAGCCGTCGGGCACGGGGGCGGTGACGGTACGGGGCTCACCACCGCTGGTGATCGTGAATTCGAGGGTGTTCTCGTCCTTCATCCGCAGGACGTACTGGTCGCCCTTGCTGATGATGGTGAAGTCCCCGGTCCAGGGCTCGGCCGGTTTGACGCGGGCGTCGAGGGTGACGGCGGTGCCGGTGAGGTCCAGCTTCGGATCGCGGTAGATCTCCACGAAGTCGTCAAGACCGGACAGATACAGCGCCTTGCCCCTCCCTCCGTATCCGTCGACCCGCTTCGGCTTGCCGGACAGGGAGGCGGCGATGTCATTGCCGGAGGAGTCGGGGGTGGTGATCAGCGGACGGCGGATGTTCTGCTCGGCCCAGTCCCAGATGAAGCCGCCCTGGGCGCTGGGGTAGGCGCGCATGACCTCCCAGAACTCACGGAAGTTGCCGAGGCTGTTGCCCATGGCGTGGGCGTACTCACCCATCACGATGGGCTTGGTGAAGGTCTTGGCCTTGGTTTCGAGGGAGGCCGGGGTCGGATAGCGGGGTCCGGCGATGTCCGCGTAAGGCGCGTCCCCGTCGGGGCCGTTGGACTGGTGGTAGAGCGGGCGGGTGGGCTCGTTGGCCCGGGTCCACTCGGCCATCGCGTAGTGCGCCTTGCCCAGTCCGGCCTCGTTTCCGGTGTCCCACATGATGACGCTGGGGTGGTTCTTGTCGCGCTCCACCATGCCCTGGTGGCGGTCGAGGAACGCCTTCTGCCATTCGGGGCGCTCGGCCAGGCAGTCGTCCGGGCAGTTCTCGTGGCTGTGGGTCTCGACCTCCATCTCGTCGTCGATCAGGATGCCCTCGCGGTCGGCGAGTTCGTAGAGGTACGGGTCCGAGGGGTAGTGGGAGGTGCGGATGGCGTTGACGTTCAGCCGCTTCATCAGCCGGATGTCCTGCTCCATCCGGGCGCGGGTGGCATGGCGGCCGGTGGCCGGGTCGGTCTCGGCGCGGTTGACGCCACGGATCAGGATGCGCTTGCCGTTGAGCGTGAGCTGTTTGTCCTTGACCTCGATCTCACGGAATCCGACGCTCTGGCGCACGGTCTGGATCGCCTTGCCCTCGGGATCGCGCAGGGTGAGCACCAGCGCATAGAGATTCGGCGCCTCGTCCGACCACTTCGCCGGGTTGGTGATCCGCCCGGTCAGCTCGGCCTTCCCGGCCTTCTCCTCGGCCGCCAGCCGCCGTATCACACGCCCCTCGCGGTCGTAGAGCACACCGGTGACCCGATGCGGTCCGCTCGTGTCGCCTCCGGTGCGCGCGATGTCCACTTCGGTGCGCAGCGTGGCGTCCCGGTAGGAGGCGTCGAGATCGGTGGTGACGTACGCGTCCTCCATGCGGGTCGTGGGCGTGGAGTACAGCGATACGGAGCGGAAGATGCCCGCGTAGCGCCACTGGTCGTAGTCCTCCAGATACGACCCCGCGCTCCAGCGGTGCACCTGGAGGGCGATCCGGTTGGTGGCGCCGGGACGCAGATAGTCGGTCACATCGAATTCGGCGGGCACATAGCCGCCCTGGTCGTAGCCGACGTAGTGGCCGTTGATCCACAGGAACCAGCCGGAGGTGACCCCGTCGAAGCGGATCATCTGCCGGCGCCCGTCCCAGCTCCGGGGCACCGTGACATCCCGGACGTACGCCCCGGTCGGATTGGTGTCGCGGGGCACCTTGGGCGGGTCGTCGGGCGCCATCTCGCTCTGGACGTTGCGGAACACCGGATGGTCGAGGTCGTCGGTCTGCCAGGTGTGGGGCACCTGGACGCGCCGCCACGCCGAGGCGTCGTAGCCGTCCTTCCAGAAGCCGCTCGGGGCGTCCTCCGGCCGGTCGGCCAGGGCGAACCGCCAAGCCCCGTCCAGGCTGCGCTCCCATCGGCCACGGTCGGGCCCGTCCGGCCGCAGCCGGGTGTGCGGGGGCTCCTGGCCCTCGCCGGTCCGCTCCGGGTCCTCGAGGTACGTGTGCAGATCGGCGGGGAACTTGCCCGCGTCCGACGCCTTGCCGACGGCCGTGTCCGCGGCCGTGAGGCCGAGGCCGACGGCGGTGGTCATGGCCAGCACCGCACCGATCAGTCGTCGTATCCCATGCCTGCCGCGTTTTGAGCTCAATCCGACCCCACCTCACAGATTCGGAAGAAAACCAACACAGCGGAACGGCGACGCACGCTATTCATCGGTAAAGAGAGCGTCAACAGGCCGTACCGATCCGGTGGTGAGCGACTGGCGGCGGGAGGTTTCACAGCGGTGATGCGACAGCAATACTGATGAACCCGACCGGGCAGCAGCACAGCAGCGGTACGGCGGAGCAGGACGACACGGAGAGCGAGGCACGGCCGATGACCACCCCCGGCACCGAGGAACCCACCCTCACCGTCGACGAACTGGCGGCCCGCGCCGGGGTGACCGTGCGCACCGTGCGCTTCTACGGCACCCGCGGACTGCTTCCGCCGCCGGTGATCGGCCCGCGCCGGGTCGGCCACTACGGCCCCGAGCACCTCTCCCGACTGGCGCTGATCGAACAGTTGCAGCGCCACGGCATGACCCTGTCCGCCATCGAGCGCTATCTGAGCCAATTGCCACCGGATCTGAGCGAGGACGATCTGGCGATCCACCGCGCGCTGGTGGCCTCCTGGGGTCCGGACTCCCCCGAGGAGACGACCCGCGAGCAGCTGGACCGGCGGGCCGGGCGGGAGCTCTCGGAGGAGGACATCGAGCGGCTGGCCTCTCTGGACGCTCTGGAGCGCACCGACGACCCGGATCGCTTCCGGATCGACCCCAAGGTGCTCCACCTGGGGCTGCGGCTGCTGGACGTGCCGATCGAGCTGGAGACGATACGCGCGGCCCATACGGTCGTCCTGGAGTACACCCGCTCCGCGGCGCGGGACCTCGGCCGGCTGTTCCGGGACGAGGTGTGGGGGCCCGAGCGCGATCATGAGTCCGGGAGCGGACCGGAGCGGATACAGGCGAAGAAGTCGCTGTCGGCCCATATGCAGCCGCTGGTGGTGGAGGCGCTGGTGATCGCGTTCCAGCGGTCGATGAAGCAGGAGCTGCGGGCCTGGTACGGGCAGGACGCCGAGGGTGCGGAAAGCGCCGGAGGCGCGGAGAGCAGGGAGAGCGCGGAGCGCACGGAGAACGCCGAGCGCACGGAGAACGCCGAGCGCGTGGACTGAGCCCGGCCCGGGGCGGCGTGGCGGCCGCCCCGGGGGACCGGCCGTGGTCGGCGGCCCGGGTCAGCGGTCGCGGTCGGCGGCCCCGGTCAGCGGTCGCCGATGAGCGCGGCGGCGAGTTCCTCGGGGCGGGCGGCGAACGGCGAATGGCTGCCCGGCAGCGGCCGTACGGTGAAGGGGCGGTCCGGCATGGCCGCGTCGGCCTCCGCGATCATCAGGTCTTGCAGTGCGGGGGTGCACGCCCAGTCCTCGGCGCACCGGATGAAGGTGCGCGGGATCCGGCCCCACCGCTCCCGGGTCAGGGCGATCGGGGTGGTCGGCACCGCGAGGGGCAGATCGGGGCTCAGGGCGTGGTACCAGCGGGCGAAGGACTCGGCGGGGACGTCGTGGTAGTAGGTCAGCCGCAGCTTCTCCACATACTCCGGATCGGCGGAGAACGGATTGATCCGGAACGCGCCGATGGCCTCCGGGTCGCCCAGCATCAGCCCCTGCCCCCGCACGGTCGCGGTCTGTTCCGGGGAGGCCAGATAGTCGGCGAAGCGGGGGCGCCCGGCGGGGACGAAGGACGACAGATGGATCAGCTCGTCGACGAGTTCGGGCGCCCGCTCCGCGGCCAGGGAGGAGGGGGCGCCACCGGCGCTGTGCGAGACCAGGGCGACCTTCGGATACCGGCGGACCGACCGCAGCGCGGCGATCACGGCCCCGGCGCACTCCTCCAGGGTCACCCCGGCCAGCGCCGACCTCTCGGTCGCGTAACCCGGCTGGCCGAGGAGGTGGGTCCCCGAGGGCAGCGGTGCGTCGAAGCCGTGCCCCGGCAGGTCGACGGCGAGGGCGGCCGCGCCGAGCCGGGCCAGGGCGCGCTGGGTGGGCGCCCACTGCCAGGAGGCGTGCCAGGCGCCATGGACCAGCACGAAGACGGTGCCGGAGGGCTGGGGGCCGGAATCGTTCAGGGGGGTTATGGGGCTCTTGGCGCTCATGGGGACAGTCCACCGGGACGACACGGCGTTATCCATCGCGATATCTGACAACCCCGTCATCGATATGCCCTGGATATCGCCTCGGTTATCCTCGGTCCGATGGAGTCACGACATCTGCGGTACGCCCTGGCGCTGGCCGAGCATCAGCACTTCGGACGGGCGGCGGCCGCCCTCGGGATCGCCCAGCCGCCGCTGTCCCAGCAGATCGCGGCGCTGGAGCGGGAGCTGGGCGCGCGGCTCTTCGACCGTACGGCGCGTGGGGTGTTCCCGACCGCCGCGGGCGAGGCGTTCCTGGCCAGGGCGCGCCGGGCGCTGGCCGAGATGTCGGCCGCCGCCTCCGACGCGGGCCGGGCGGCCCGGGGCGAGACGGGCCGGCTGCGGCTCGGCTTCATCGGCTCGGCGCTGCTGGAGCTTCTGCCGTCCGTACTGGGCGGTTTCGTCCGCGACCGCCCCGAGGTGCGGCTGGGGCTCCAGGAGATGTCGACCCGGCGGTCCACGGCGGCGCTGCTCGCGGGTGAGCTGGACATCGCCATCGGGCGCGGTGCGCCCCGGGGCGCCGGTGCCGAGGAGCTGGTGTCGGTCACGGTCGGCCGGGACCATCTGGTGGCGGTCGTCGGCGCGGCCCATCCCTTCGCCGGGCAGCGCGGGGTGAGCGTCGAGCAGCTCAGGGGGCAGCATCTGATCACCGCGCCCGCGGACGAGGAGCCGGTGGTCGCCGCGTGGCTGACCACGCTGCTGGGCGAGGGCTCCGAGGCGCCCGCGCGGGCCGGTGGGTTCACGGAGGCGCGGGATGTGCACACCATCATCGGGCTGGCCTCGTGCGGGGTCGGGGTGGGGCTCGGCCCGGCGTGTCTGCGGGTGGCGGCGCGGCCGGACATCCGGGTGTGCGAGGTGAGTCCGCGGGTGGAGCTGCCGGAGCTGGTGATGTCGTTCCGCGCCCAGGACCGCTCCCCCGTACTGGCGGCCTTCCTGGACACCACCCGGGAGCGGTGCCCGGGGGTGAGCGAGCGGCTCGAACGCCGTCTCGGCGCGCGCTGAGGGGCCGGACCGGCGGGCCCGTCAGCGGTACGGAAAGCGGCGTGGAAGTTCGTACGGGCGGCCACCGGTCGCCCGACGGAACTGTCCCCCGCCCCTTCCCGCAGCATCGATACGCGACTCCGCCACGGGGCAGGGGCTCCTCCTCAGGGCACGGCCCCCGCCTCGGGACAGCGGCCCCCGCCTCAGGACAGCGGCCCCCGCCTCAGGACAGGGACTCCGCCTCGGAGCAGCGGCTCCACCCCCGGCCCCCGCCTCAGGACAGCGGCCCCGCCTCCGGACAGGCCCCCCACCTCCGGACAGGGGCTCCGCCTCGGGGCAGCGGCTCCACCCCCGGCCCCCGGGGTCTGGGGCGGAGCCCCAGTTGAGGGAAGGGGCGGGGAGGGGAAAGCATCGATATGCTGCTCCGCCGCGTGGCCCGCCGCAGGCGTCACCGCCCGCCGGACACCCCCGCCTAGTCCGCGAAGCGCTCCCCCCGCTCCGCCTTCTCCAGCAGCAGCGCGGGCGGGGCGAACCGCTCCCCGTACGCCGCCTCCAACTGCCGGGCGCGGGCCACGAAACCGGCCACGCCGCCCTCGTATCCATTGATGTACTGAAGCACCCCGCCCGTCCAGCCGGGGAAGCCGATACCGAGGATGGAACCGATGTTGGCGTCGGCGACGGAGGTCAGCACGCCCTCCTCCAGCAGCCGCACCGTGTCGATGGCCTCACAGAAGAGCATCCGCTCCTTCATGTCCTCCATGGGGATCCGGGTGCCCTCACCACGGGAGCCACCGGAAACACCGGAACCGCCGGAACCACCAGATCCGCCCGAGCCGTCGGAGCCACCGGATCCGCCCGCGCCGCCCGCGCCGCCCGGTGCGAAGTGCTCACGCAGCCCCGGCCACAGCCGGGTGCGCCGGCCGGTCGTCTCGTCGTAGTCGTAGAAGCCCGCCCCGCCACTGCGGCCGGGGCGCCCGAACTCCTCCACCATGCGGTCGATGACCGCGTCGGCCGGATGCGGCCGCCACTCGCCGCCCGCCTCCTCGGTCGCCCGGCGCGTCTCCTCACGGATCTTGCGCGGCAGGGTGAGGGTCAGCTCGTCCATCAGGGAGAGCACCTTGGCCGGGTAGCCGGCCTGGGCCGCGGCCTGCTCCACGGAGGCCGGGTCGATGCCCTCCCCCACCATCGCCACGCCCTCGTTGAGGAAGTGGCCGATGACACGGGAGGTGAAGAAGCCGCGGGAGTCATTAACCACGATCGGGGTCTTGCTGATCTGCCGCACCAGATCGAAGGCGCGGGCCAGCGCCTTGTCGCCGGTGCGCTCGCCCTTGATGATCTCGACCAGCGGCATCTTGTCCACGGGCGAGAAGAAGTGCAGTCCGATGAAGTCCTCGGCGCGCTGCACCCCCTCCGAGAGCAGGGTGATGGGGAGGGTGGAGGTGTTGGAGCACAGCAAGACGTCCGGGGCGACGACGCCCTCGATCTCCTGGAACACCTTGTGCTTGAGCGCCGGATCCTCGAAGACCGCCTCGATGACCGCGTCACAGCCCTCGAGGTCGCGGAGGTCGGCGGTCGGGGTGATCCGGGCCAGCAGCCCGTCCCGCTTCGCCTCGGTGGTCCGGCCCTTGGCGAGCGCCTTGGCCAGCAGCCCCTCGGAGTACGCCTTGCCCTTTTCGGCGGCCTCCACGGACACGTCCTTGAGGACGACCTCGATGCCCGCCTTGGCGCAGGCGTACGCGATGCCCGCGCCCATCATCCCGGCGCCCAGCACCGCGACCTTACGGACCTGCTGGGGCTCGATCCCCCGGGGCCGGTTGGCACCGGAGTTGACCGCCTGGAGATCGAAGAAGAACGCCTGAATCATGTTCTTGGCGGTCTGGCCGACGACCAGCTCGGTGAAGTACCGGGCCTCGATGGTCTGCGCGGTCTCGAAGTCCACCTGGGCCCCCTCGACGGCGGCGGCCAGGATATTGCGCTGCGCCGGATAGGGCGCGCCGTTCAGCTGCTTGCGCAGATTGGCGGGGAAGGCGGGCAGGTTGACGGCGAACTTCGGCTGCGCCGGGGTGCCGCCCGGAATCCGGTAGTCCTTGTCGTCCCAGGGCTGTGCCGACTCGGGGTGGGCGGCGATGAACGCGCGGGCCAGGGTCAGCATCTCCTCGCGGGTGGCGGCGACCTCGTGCACCAGCCCCGCCTCCTGGGCGCGCCGGGGGCTGTAGCGCATGCCCTGGAGCAGCCACTTGAGCAGCGCGTCGGTGACGCCGAGCAGCCGTACGGTACGGGCGACGCCCCCGCTGCCCGGGAGCAGGCCCAGGGTGACCTCGGGGAAGCCGATACGGGATCCGGGGGCGTCGAGGGCGATGCGGTGGTGGCAGGTGAGCGCGATCTCCAGCCCGCCGCCGAGCGCCGCGCCGTTGATCGCGGCGACCACGGGCCTGCCGAGTGTCTCGATGCGGCGCAGCGCGCGCTTGATGCGGAGGTTCTTGTCGTAGACCTCCTGGGCCTGGTCGGGCCCGACCTCGATGAGGTCGTTGAGGTCGCCACCGGCGAAGAAGGTCTTCTTGGCGGAGGTGACGATGATGCCGCTGATCGATTCGCGCTCGGCCTCGGCGCGGTCGGCGATCGCGTCGAGGGAGTCGATGAACGCGGCGTTCATGGTGTTGGCGGACTGGTCGGGGTCGTCGAGCACCAGGGTGACGACGCCTTCGTCGTCCTGCTCCCAGCGGATGGTCGAGGCGGTGGTGGGGTGGGTCATCTGAGGTCTCCAGGACGAAGGGGCGGGGGGCGGGGCGGGGGGGGGACAGGGGGCGGGGGCTTGGGGGGGGGGGGGCGGCGGCGGCCCCCGCGTCCGGGGGGGGCGGGGGGGTCCTGCGGCGGAACCGGCCCTCGGCCC
>NZ_JANIIC010000071.1 GCF_024519315.1 Streptomyces malaysiensis subsp. samsunensis
ATCCACAGGAAGCTGACGGCCCGGTCGCCGCTGGCGAGGAAGCGCTGTCCCGCCGCCGCGGGATGGGCCATGGCCCGCAGATGGAGGTCGGCCACATCGCGCACGTCCACCACGCCGAAGTGCGTACGGGGGACGGCGGACATCTCTCCCGCCAGCATCGCCCGCACGAGCTCCGTCGAGGCGGACAGCCGGGGGCCGAGCGTCGGGCCGAAGATCCCGGTCGGGTTGATCACCGTGAATTCGAGGCCGTCCCCCTCCTTCTCCGCGAATTCCCAGGCGGCCAGTTCCGCGATGGTCTTCGACCGGATGTAGGGGGCGTTGTCGTCTGCGGGGTCGGTCCAGTCGCTCTCGTCGTACTCGTTCCCATCCTTCGCGCTGTATCCCACCGCCGCGAACGAGGACGTCATCACGACCCTCTTCACACCGTGGTCCCGTGCGGCCCTCAGCACACGAAGGGTGCCGTCCCGTGCGGGGACGATCAGGTCGTCCGCGTTCTCCGGCTGGACGGAGGGGAACGGTGACGCGACATGAAGGACGCGGGTACAGTCCGCCACCGCGTCGTCCCAGCCGTCATCCGAGGTCAGATCGGCGCTGACGACATCGAGCCGCCCGCCGGGATCGACACCGGCGGCCGCTATGGCCGACCGTACGCTCGCTTCGGCGCTCGCGGCCCGACCGTACGCTCGCTTCGGCGCTCGCGGCCCGGCCGTGCGAACGGACGGTGGTGCGGACCCGATGGCCGCTCCGCAGCAGACGGCTGATCACATGGGTGCCGACATAGCCATTGCCTCCGGTGACCAGGACGAGTTCGCCACCGTCGGAATCGTTGTTGTTGATTTTGGTGTCGTTGTTGATATCGGCGTCAGTGGACACGGGGATCGTCTTGCCTTCCATGGACCGCTGTGGATTTCTTTGAACTGGCCGGTTGCTTCTCACAGTGCGTCCATGACGTCCGTGACCTCTTCGACCGCCCGGCGCTCAGCGTCGGGGTCGCCGCGCTCGCGCGCGTCCCACATGTCCGCCTTGAGCCGCAGATAGCGCAGCCGGACCTCCATGAGGGCCATCTCCCGCTCCAGGCGCTCCGCGTTGCGCCGGAAGAGGTCGCGCAGTGGGGCGGCGCCCTGCGCGCCCTCGTCGAGGTGGCCGAGGTAGGCGCGCATGTCCCGCAGTACGGCCAGCCCATGCCGTAGTTGTGCGGACAGCAGCGGTACTGGTCGACGCCCGGCTGGTAGGACTGCATCGCGAAGCCGTTCTGGAACTGCCCCTGGGACTTCACCGCGTTGTTCAGATCGATGGTGTTCGCGCTGGTGATGTAGTGGGTGCCGGTGCCCTGTGGGTCGAGGGCGGCGGGCAGCATGTTGAACGCCAGGTCCTCGCAGCGGTCCGCCCACACCGGGTCGCCGGTGATCCGCGTCAGCAGTTCATGGCTGGCCATGAACTCGACGATGCCGCAGGTCTCGAAGCCCTGCCGGGGGTCGCCGAAACCCGGCCGGTAGTTCTCGTCCCCCGCGAAGCCACCGCCCGGGAACTGGCCGTATGCGCCGAGCACCGACGCATAGGTGCGATAGGTCGCCTGTCTGAGCTCGGCGGAGCCGGTCAGCTGGGCGTACTGGGTCGGCTCGCGGAAGCCCTGGGCGATGTTGACGTTGTGCGGGCTCGGCAGGTTGTCGACCCAATTGGCGCCGTACGTATGCATCTTGCGGGCGAGGTCGAGGAGGAACGCCTCGCCGGTGCGGCGGTACAGCCATATGGCCGTGTCGAGCCCGTCGCCCCAGCGGTAGGAGACCCAGCTGGAGTCGAAGGCGCCCGGCCCCTGCGCGTTCATGAAGCTCAGGAAGCGGGTGAGGAAGGGGACCACACGCTCGTCGCCGGTGAATTCCTCATGCGTGCGCAGGGCCATGAGCAGGGGGAGGAACGGCCAGAAGTCGGGGCCGCCGTTAAGCTGTGTGCGCAGGGAGCGCGGCCCGAAGAAGCCGTCGCTCTGCTGGGTGGCGAGGATGGCGTCGATCCATTTGCGGGAGTTCGCGAGCGCGGCCTGGTCACGGGTGGCCACGGCCAGCGGGACATAGCCACGCAGCCAGTAGGGCACCTCCTCCCAGCCGCCCCGGTCCGGATGGGTCCATCCGGTGGTGTCGAAGTCGAGGAAGTGCGAGCGCTCCTCGTACCGGCCGCAGAGTCCGTGGAGTTGGAGACGCAGCTGCTCGGCCAGCCAGCCGCGCGGGCTGACGCTCCCGGACGGCAGCCGGTCGAAGGAGTCGGGGAGCGGGGCCCTCGGCCGCCGGGCCGTGGACGCCACGGCGGCCGGGGCCAGGTGTCCGGCGAGCGCGGGGGCGCCGAGGGTGAGGGCGCCGGTGCGGAGGAAGCGACGTCGGTCGAGGGGCATCGTGCGGCTCCTGTCGGTGGAGTGCCGAGGAAGACGGGTCGTGCCTGACATCGTTGTCGCGCATCACAGCACGCCACCGGCGCGCTGTCCAGGAGTTCGGCAGACCGCCTTGCCGCCATGGGCTCTATGCTGAGCGCGATGTCCGCACCCCAGGGCCCCACCTGTCGCGAGCTCGTCGTCCAGGCGCTGTCCTCCGTCGAGCATGGCTACGACCTGCTGGCCCCGAAGTTCGACCACACCGCGTACCGGACCCCGGCGGCGGTGCTGGACTCCGTGGCGGGTGCCCTGCGCGGGCTCGGCCCCTTCGACCGCGGCCTCGACGTGTGCTGCGGAACCGGCGCGGGGATGGGGGCGCTGCGGCAGGTGTGCCGGGAGCGGATCACCGGCGTCGACTTCAGCGCGGGCATGCTGGCCGTCGCCCGGGCCCGTACGCCGGAGGTGCCAGGCGCCCCGCACCCGGACTGGGTACGCGCCGACGCGCGCGCCCTCCCGTTCGGGCCGGTCTTCGACCTGGCGGTGAGCTTCGGGGCGTTCGGCCACTTCCTGCCCCGGGAGCGCCCGGGACTCTTCGCCCAGGTCCACTCCGCGCTCCGGCCGGGCGGCCGGTTCGCCTTCCCGATCGTGGCACCGGCCCGCCCCGGGTCCCGGCCCTACTGGTCGCTCCTGGCGTTCGACACCGCGATGCGGGTGCGTAACGCGCTGTGGTGGCCGCGTTTCGTGATGTACTACCGGACCTTCCGGCTCGCCGAGGTACGGGAGGAGCTGATCCGGACCGGGTTCGAGGTCGAGCTGCGGGCACTGGAGGAACTCGGCCGACGGGCGGACGGCAGCCCCCGCTGCCGGCTGGTGGTGGCCACCCGGCCGGTGTGAGCCCCACGCGGTACGCGGCGGATCGCGGGCGTATGGCGGACTGCTTGCTCACGGTGGATCGTGGACCCACGGCCGGCAACCCGAGCGGCGGTGGCGGCGACCTGAGGCTGACAACCTGTCAGCTATCCAAGGGAGTTCACAGTGCGCTCATTCCTCGCGCGCCTGGCCACCGTGCTGGCCGCCTTGGCCGCGCTGGTCGCCGCGCCCGGTGTCGCGACGGCCGCCCCCTCGCGCGCCGCGGACGACTGGAACCCGCCCACGAACCTGGTGCAGCCGCTGGGCGAGGTGTGGAACCACATCGAGTCGACCTACCCCGCAACCCGTCCGCCGACAACATCGCCCATGCGCATCTGTACAACAACTACCTACAGGACGACCCCGGCACGGACATCAACTCCTCCTATGGCAACTACGCCCGGGGGGACACCAAGATGGTGCTGGAGAACAGCTACTTCCAGGGCTTCAAGAACCCCGTCATCAAGGACAGCACGGCCACCCTGGTCCAGCGCGGCAACCTCTTCGTCAACACCAGTGGCCGCAACGAGAGCGGTGGCACCGCCTTCGACCCGAAGGCGTACTACTCCTACTCCCTCGACCCCGCCGACCGGGTGCCGTCCATCGTGAGCTCCGGCTCGGGCCCCACCTCGGCCATCGGCACCACCGGCTGACGAGGCGGGGCGGCGCGCCACGCCCTCACCCGGCCTCGTGGCCGTCTTGCCTGTCGTGGCCGTCGTAGCCGGGGAGGGTCAGCGCCGAGTGCGCATGCCGGCCCGCGCCGCTGAACACGGCGGACGGGTCGCGCAGCGCCTCGTTGCGCCGGGCCAGGTCCTCGGCGGTGCGCGGGGACAGACCCGCGCTTCCTTCGGTGGCGAGCGCCTGGTTCATCTCCACGAAGGACCGCACGGTGCGCTCATAGCCTTCGAAGGCGTCGCCGTGGTGGGCGCCCGCGGCCAGTCCCGCGGCCAGTTCACCGGCGAGGACGTACGCGCCGACCAGCGCCAGGCTCGACCCCTGGCCGGAGAAGAACGACGGTGCGTAGGCGGCGTCGCCCACCAGGGCGACCCGGCCCGCGGACCACCGTGGCATATGGATCTGGCTGACCACGTCGAAGAAGAGGTCGTCGCTGTCCCGCATGGCGGCGACCATACGCGGCACCTCCCAGCCGTATCCGGAGAACACCCCGGCCACGAGGTCGCGTTGGGCGGCGGGGTCGCGGAAGGCGTCGAAGGGCGGCTCGGTGCGCAGGAAGCTGAGGAAGGCGTGGACCCGGTCGCCGTCGCGGGGTGCGTAGAGGACGGCGGTCCGGCCCGGGACGTTCCAGGTGAGACCCTCGTGTGCGAGCCCCAGATGGTTGGGCATGGTGAAGCCGGCGAAGCAGTAGTCGAGGTAGCGGTGGTAGCGCTCCTCGGGGCCGAAGGCCAGGCTCCTGGTGTGCGAGTGGATTCCGTCGGCGCCGATGACCAGGTCGAAGGTGCGCCGGGCGCCGCCGCGGAAGGCCACGTCCACCCCGCCGTCGTGGTCATGGAGGGTGGCGATGGAGTCGTTGAAGAGGAGCTCGACGTCGTCGCCGATCGCACCGTAGAGGATCTCGGCCAGCTCACCGCGGGGGATTTCGAGGTCATGGCCCTCCTCGCCGCCGGAGATGGTTTCGGGCCGGATGGCGGCTATCGGGTGGCCCTTCTCGTCGAGGAAGGAGATCCGACGGACGCCGACATGGGCCTCCCGGAGCCGGGGGAGCACCCCCATGCGCCGGACGACCTCGACCGCGGTGCCGCGGATGTCGATGGGGTAGCCGCCCCCGCGCAGGGCGGGCGCCTTCTCGACGAGTGTGACCGCGAAGCCGTACCGGCGGAGCCAGTAGGCCAGCGCGGGGCCGGCGATGCTGGCGCCGGCGACCAGGACCGTGCGTTTCGACGCGGTGTTCAGGCCGCCCATGGGCGTTCCTCTCCGGCCCTCCCCTGAGGAGGGCCTGATGTATACCTAACTCAGGTATCCTTTTTGATGGCGTGAAAGGCTCTGGGTGCAGAGCCGATGAGCACGACTATATACCTAACTTAGGTAGATGTGGAGGGCGGGAGATGACCGCCGAGGGACCGGAGGCCGGGCAGGGCGGCGACGGCGAACACGATCTGCTGGCCATGCTGCCCCGGCTGACGCAGCTCAGCGGCGCCGTGAACCGGGGCCGGCTGACCGAGCGCGCCATGGAGGCCGCCGGTGTGGCCGTGGACCGGCCCGCGATGTCGGTCCTCGTCTCCCTGCATGTGGCGGGCGGCCCGCTGCGCGTGGGGGAGATCGCCGCACGGATGCAGGTCGTCGGGCCCCATGTCACCCGGCAGGTTAACGAGTTGGCGCGGCGCGGCCTGGTCCGCCGGGTCACCGATCCGGACGATCAGCGCGCTCGGCTCATCGAGCCGACCGCCGAGGGGGCGGCGGCGACCGAACGCTATATGCGGACGGTCCTCGGATGGTTCAGCGACGCCCTCGCCGGCTGGAGCCCGCAGGACCGCGAGGTCTTCGGCCGCCTGCTCGCGCGCTTCGTCGACGACCTCACCGCCCATCTGGACTCCTTCGGCGACGATGACGATCGGCCCGTATGAGCCCGCGGAAGTCGTGCCCGGCGACGGCGGGCAGCGCGTTCGCCGTGCGGTGGATTCGAGGCCCCGGCCGGTGTGGCCTAAAGGCCCGTCTCCACGAGCGCGGCCAGCTTGTCCAGGGACATGCGGGTCCCCAGCTCGTTGTCGGCGACCGGGACCACGTCGGGGATCCCCTCGTGCACGATGAGGACGTCCGTACCACCGCCCTCCGCGTCGGTGAGCGTGGTCGTGATGGTCATCGTGGAGCGGAGGGCGGCATCCGTGGTCTCGAACTCGGACACCTCGACCACCTGCTCATCCGGCACCAGCCGGGTGAAACGGCCGTGGTAGGTGTCCGTATGGGCGCCCGACTTGCCGGTGCCCGCCGGGTCGTCGTAGCTGAGCGAGATGCGGAAGGCGCCCCCTTCGCGGGGCTCGAACTCATGCACCCGGCAGGTCATGCCGTCGGGCACCCGCCAGGTCGCGATGGCGCTCGCATCGAGGAGCGCCCGGTAGACGGCCGGGCGCGGGGCGTTCACACGCCGGGAGACTCGCATGGCATACATGTGCTCAACCTAGCGGCCGGGCGGTGGGCGGATGAGCCGGTGGCACCGGAATCACCGCCGCGGTTCGGCCGAGCGGTGGCGGAGGTCTTGCGTCCGTAAGACCTCCGCCACCGGGGCACCCGTCCACGGAGCGTTGTCGAGGGGTGCCGTTCCTGGGGGAGTGCGATCAGCGCTTGACCTTGCGGGACGCCCGCAGCCACTCCTTGTTCATCGCGGTGATGGAGAACAGGGGGATGCCCTTGGGACAGGCCGTGGCGCACTCACCGGTGAGGGTGCAGCCGCCGAAGCCCTCCGCGTCCATCTGGGACACCATGTCCAGCACCCGGGTCTCCCGCTCCGGAGAGCCCTGGGGCAGCACATTGAGATGGTTGACCTTGGCCGAGGTGAACAGCATCGCCGCACCGTTGGGGCAGGCCGCCACGCAGGCGCCGCAGCCGATGCACTCGGCGTGCTCGAAGGCGTAGTCCGCGTCCGCCTTGGGCACCGGAGTGGCGTGTGCTTCCGGCGCGGAGCCGGTCGGGGCGGTGATGTAGCCACCCGCCTGGATCACCCGGTCGAACGCGGAGCGGTCCACCACCAGGTCCTTGATGACCGGGAAGGCGGCGGCGCGCCATGGCTCGATGTCGATGGTGTCGCCGTCCTGGAAGGACCGCATATGGAGCTGGCAGGTGGTGGTGCGCTCCGGACCGTGGGCGTCACCGTTGATCACCAGGCTGCACGCACCGCAGATGCCCTCACGGCAGTCGTGGTCGAAGGCCACCGGCTCCTCGCCCTTGAGGATGAGTTCCTCGTTGAGGACGTCGAGCATCTCCAGGAAGGACATGTCCTGGGAGACGTCGTCGACCTGGTAGGTGGCCATGGCGCCGGGGGAGTCGGCGTTCTGCTGGCGCCAGACGCGCAGGGTGAGCTTCATGCGTAGCTCCGCTGAGTGGGATGGACGTACTCAAAGGTCAGCTGCTCCTTGTGGAGCACGGGGGCGGCGCCGGTGTCGGTGAACTCCCAGGCCGCGGCGTAGGAGAACTCCTCGTCCTCGCGGGCGGCCTCGCCGTCGGGGGTCTGGGACTCCTCGCGGAAGTGGCCGCCGCAGGACTCGGCCCGGTGCAGGGCGTCCAGGCACATCAGCTCGGCCAGCTCCAGATAGTCCACGATCCGGTTGGCCTTCTCCAGCGACTGGTTGAACTCCTCGCCGGTGCCCGGCACCTTGATCCGCCGCCAGAACTCCTCGCGGATCTGCGGGAGGCGGTCCAGTGCCTTGCGCAGCCCCTCGTCGGTGCGGGCCATGCCGCAGAACTCCCAGACCAGCTCGCCGATCTCGCGGTGGAAGGAGTCGGGGGTGCGGTCGCCGTCCACGGCCAGCAGCCTGGTCAGCCGGTCCTCGGTCTCCCGTACCGCCTCCACGGCCGCCGGGTGCGAGGCGTCGACCTCGTCCTTGTGCGGGTTGCGGGCCAGGTAGTCGTTGATCGTCGACGGCAGGACGAAGTAGCCGTCGGCCAGGCCCTGCATCAGCGCGGAGGCGCCGAGCCGGTTGGCGCCGTGGTCGGAGAAGTTGGCCTCGCCGATCGCGAACAGCCCCGGCACGGTGGTCTGAAGGTCGTAGTCGACCCACAGCCCGCCCATCGTGTAGTGGATCGCGGGGTAGATGCGCATCGGGACCTCGTACGGGTTCTCCGCCGTGATCCGCTCGTACATGTCGAAGAGGTTGCCGTACTTCTCCTCGACCGCCTTGCGGCCCATCCGGGCGATGGCGTCGGCGAAGTCCAGATAGACGCCCTGGCCACCGGGTCCGACCCCGCGGCCCTCGTCGCAGACGTTCTTCGCGGCGCGGGAGGCGATATCGCGCGGCACCAGATTGCCGAACGACGGATAGATCCGCTCCAGGTAGTAGTCGCGCTCCTCCTCGGGGATCTCCGCCGCGGGACGGGTATCGCCCTTCGCCTTGGGCACCCAGATCCGGCCGTCGTTGCGCAGCGACTCGCTCATCAGCGTCAGCTTGGACTGGTGGTCCCCGGAGCGCGGGATGCAGGTCGGGTGGATCTGGGTGAAGCAGGGGTTGGCGAAGTACGCGCCGCGCCGGTGCGCCCGCCAGATGGCGGTGGCATTGGAGTTCATGGCGTTCGTCGAGAGGTAGAAGACGTTGCCGTAGCCGCCGCTGGCCAGCACCACCGCGTCGGCGAAGTACGTGGAGATCTCGCCCGTCACCAGATCGCGGGCGACGATGCCACGTGCCCGGCCGTCGACCATGATCAGGTCCAGCATCTCGGTGCGGGCGTGCATCTCCACATTGCCCGCCGCGATCTGGCGGGACAGCGCCTGGTAGGCGCCGAGCAGCAGCTGCTGGCCCGTCTGGCCACGGGCGTAGAAGGTGCGCGAGACCTGCACACCGCCGAAGGAGCGGGTGTCCAGCAGACCGCCGTACTCCCGGGCGAAGGGCACACCCTGGGCCACACACTGGTCGATGATCTCCACCGAGATCTGCGCCAGGCGGTGGACATTGGACTCGCGGGCGCGGAAGTCGCCGCCCTTGACGGTGTCGTAGAACAGCCGGTGGATGGAGTCGCCGTCGTTGCGGTAGTTCTTCGCCGCGTTGATCCCGCCCTGGGCGGCGATGGAGTGGGCCCGGCGCGGCGAGTCCTGGTAGCAGAACTGGACCACGTGGTAGCCCTGTTCGGCCAGGGTGGCGCCGGCGGCGCCACCGGCCAGACCGGTGCCCACCACGATGATGGTGTGCTTGCGGCGGTTGGCGGGGTTGACCAGCTTGGCCTCGAAGCGGCGGGTGTCCCAGCGCTCGTTGACCGGCCCGGCGGGGGCCCGCTCGTCCTTGATCGGCTCGCCGACAGTGTATTCGGCGTACTCGGTGTATTCGCTGTACGAGGGCATGGTCAGCTCACCACTCCGGTCATGACACCGACGGGCACGGAGATGAACCCGACGGTCAGAACGATCGCCAGGGCGTTGGCGATGGCCTTGAGGGCACGGTCACGGGTGCGGTTGCCCGCGCCGAGGGTCTGTGCGGCGCTCCAGAAGCCATGCCGGACGTGCAGGCCCATGGCCAGCATCGCCACGATGTAGATGACGTTCCCGTACCAGGTGGAGAAGGTGTCCACCACGTTCTGGTACGGATGGCCCTCCTGGAATCCGCCGGAGTGCGTGGTGCCGGTGGTGAGGTCCAGGACGTGCCAGACGATGAACAGACCCAGGATCACCCCGCCCCAGCGCATGGTCCGGGTCGCATAGCTCATCCGTGGCTTGGTGTGGACGTACTTCTGCGGGCGGGCCTTGATGTCCCGCCTGCTCAGCTGGTAGGCGGACACACCGTGCAGGATCACCGAGGCGAGAAGGACCACACGGGCGATCCACAGGCCCCACTGATGGTGCAGAACGGGCGCCCCCATGACGCGCAGCCAGTGTCCGTAGGCGTTGAACTCCTCCGGGCCGAAGAAGATCTTCGTGTTCCCGAGCATGTGGACGCAGAGGTAACCGATCATGATCAGACCGGTCACGCCCATGACGATCTTCTTGCCGAGGGTCGATTGCCAGAATGAGAGCGCTATGGACGGCCGCCGCTCCGCCTGCGTCGGACGCTGCTCCGGCCGCGTTGTCAATGCCATGGACACGACGTTAGAACCGGGCGGGTCAAAAGGGCCAAGATATGATTCTGATCATCTCAATAGGCCCTGGCTATCGAGGACCGCACAGATCAGGCCAGGCTTGACCTCGCCGTCCACGCGGCCAGGGAAAGCGGTCAGGGAAAAACGGTCAGTGGAAGCCCTCGCGGGTGATCGTGATGGCCTGGCGGAGGAGGTCCACGGCATCGCGTTCACGCCGCTCGAGAGCCGTCTGCCCGACGACGCGGAAGGTGGCCAGGAGGGTCGCGGCGAGGATCTGGGCCCGCAGCGGGGTGTCCGGTCCGGCGGGGAGACGCTCTTCGACGGCCTCGGCGAGGTCGCGTTCGGCGGCGGCGTAGGTGGCGACCAGTTCGGGCAGCAGCGCCGGATGCAGACGCAGGCTCCGGTAGCCCTCCTCCTGCGCCGGATCGGTGGCGAACTCGGCGGAGTGCTGCTCGGCGGCGCCGATGACCGCCGTCATCAGGGACTCCCGCGCCGGGCGGGCGCGGATGAGCTCGACCAGCCGGACCGTGTGCGCCCTGTCGCGGTGCAGCAGCGCCTGCTCCTTGCTGGTGAAGTAGTTGGAGAAGGTGCGCCGGGAGACGGTGGCGGCATCGGCGATGGCCTCCACCGTGAGGTGCTCGACGCCGTGCTCGGCGGCGAGGCGCACGGCGGCGTCGTGCAGTGACTGGCGGGTCGCCGCCTTCTTGCGCTCACGCAGGCCGGTAGTCATCGCGGATGAGCATACGCGAGAAGGCTGATTCTTGCCCACTGGGAAAGGTTGCGCATTGGGAACGTTTTCTGTGAGGCTGAGCCCGCGCCGCCGATCAACGGACCCCGGGCGGCATCCGAACCCATAGACCTTCCGCCCCTTTCCGGACCCTTCCGACGCCAGAGGCACAAGGACCCCCCCATGCCCACTTCCCACCACCCGCCCACCTCCGCCACGTCCATGGACCCCGAGGAGCTGGGATTCGATCCGGACGCCCTGCGCGCGAAGTACCGGGCCGAGCGTGACCGCCGGATCCGCCCCGACGGCAAGAAGCAGTACCGGCGCATCGCCGGGGACCTCGACTCCTACGCCCAGGACCCGTACGTGGAGCCGGAGTTCACCCGGGAGCCGCTGCACGACCGGGTCGAGGTGCTGGTCATCGGGGGCGGATTCGGCGGACTGCTCGCCGGCGCCCGGCTGCGGCAGGCAGGTGTGCGGGATATCCGCATGATCGAACAGGGCGGGGACTTCGGCGGCACGTGGTACTGGAACCGCTATCCCGGTGTCCAGTGCGATATCGAGTCCTACGTCTATCTGCCCCTGCTCGAAGAGATCGGCTACGTGCCGCGGTGGCGCTACGCGCCGGGCGAGGAGATCCGGCAGCACGCACGGGCGATCGGGCGCCACTTCGACCTCTACCGCGATGTCTGCTTCCAGACCCAGGTGACCGAACTCCGCTGGGACGACACCGAGTTGGAGTGGGCCGTACACACCGACCGGGACGACCGGATCCGGGCGCGCCATGTGGTGATCTCCAGCGGCACACTCAGCCGGGCGAAACTCCCCGGCATCCCCGGGATCGAGACCTTCAAGGGCCATACGTTCCACACCAGCCGCTGGGACTACGACTACACCGGCGGCGACGCCGGCGGCGGTCTGCACCGACTCGCCGACAAGCGCGTGGCCCTCATCGGCACCGGCGCCACCGCCATCCAGGTCGTGCCACATCTGGGCCGGGACGCCGAGCGGCTGTATGTGTTCCAGCGCACACCGTCCTCGGTCGATGTGCGCGGCAACCGCCCCACCGACCCCGGGTGGGCCGCCTCGCTGGCACCCGGCTGGCAGCGGCGCCGCAGGGACAACTTCCTCACCATCGTCACCGGTGGCCAGGCGGACGAGGACCTGGTGAACGACGGCTGGACCAGCACCGCGCGGCTCCAGCAGAAGCTCATCCCGAGCGACAGCTACGCGGACCTCCCGCCCCAGGAGCGCGAACGCCTCTACGAGATCGCCGACTTCCAGAAGATGAACGGGATCCGCGACCGAGTGGACTCCACCGTCGGGGACACCGCGACCGCCGAGGCGCTCAAGCCCTGGTACCGCTACATGTGCAAGCGCCCCACCTTCAGCGACACCTATCTGGACACCTTCAACCGGCCCAATGTCACGCTGGTGGACACGGCCGACCACGGGGGTGTCGAGCGCATCACCGAGAACGCCGTCGTGGTCGGCGGTGTCGAGTACGAGGTCGACTGCGTCATCTTCGCCACCGGCTTCGAGGTCGGCGTCTCCGGGGTCACCTCAGGGTTCCTCCCGGTCCACGGCCGGGGCGGTGTCACCCTGACCGAAGCCTGGCGCGACGGCCCGAAGACCCTCCACGGCTTCTACAGCCATGGCTTCCCCAACCTCTTCCAGCTCGGCCCGCTCCAGAACGCCAGCTCGGTCAACTATGTGCACATCCTCGATGAGCAGGCGATCCATGTCGCCGAGGTGCTCGCCGAGGCACGCAGGCGCCGGGCCCGGTATGTCGAACCGACGGTCGAGGCCGAGGCGGCCTGGCGCGCCACCATCCGTGAGAAGGCGGCTGACCTGTACGACTTCCAGGCCGAGTGCACCCCCGGCTACTACAACAACGAGGGCATGCCACGGGAGCGCAGCGAGTCCTTCGGCGACGGGCCGATCGCCTTCCATGAACTGCTCAGGCGCTGGCGCGCGGACGGCGGCATGGACGATGTGCTGGTCGTCTGAGACCGATCCGCCGCCGTGCTGCTGTGCGCTGTGCCGACAGATGTGCCACCCATGCCCGAGGAGCGACGATGTACCCAAGCCGGTTCGACGACACCGGCCGCACACGGACCACGAGCGACCGTCTGGAGGTGCGCCGACTCACCAGGGCGAACCGGCTGTGGGGTTCCAACGGCGTCACATTCGGCCCGGACGGGCGGCTGTACGTGGCGCAGTTCCTCGCCGGGCAGATCAGTGCCGTGGACCCCGTCTCGCGTGACATCGAGGTGGTGGTGCCGCTCGACGGCCCGGTGGAGGCCCCGGACGACCTGGCCTTCGGGGCGGACGGCTCGATGTACATCGCCGATCTGACGCCCGGCCGGGTGTGGCGGCGTGGCCCCGGGGGTGAGTACACCCTCGTCTCCGACCAGGTGTCGGTGCCCAACGGCATCACCTGCGTCGGCGACCGCCTCTTCGTCAACGAGATGAAGATGAACGGCCGCCTGATGGAACTGTTCCCGGGCGGTGGCGACCCGGCGGTGCTGACCGACGGGCTGGCCCTGGGCAACGCGATGCAACTCGGCCCCGACGGATGTCTGTACTACCCGCAGATGATGCGCAACGAGGTCTGGCGGATCCCGCCCGACGGAGGGGTGCCCGAGCTGGTCGCCGAGGAGGTGGACGACCCGGTCGCGGTGCGGTTCGACCGGGGCGGCGCCCTCGTCGTCCTGTCCCGTGGCATGGCCGGGCTGGTGACCCGCATCGATCTGGCCACCGGGGCCCGGTCGGTCGTCGCCACCGGCATCGTGGGGCTGGACAACGCCGCGTTCGACCATGAGAACCGGATGTTCGTCTCCAGCTTCGCCAGTGGCGGGATCGCGGAGGTGGACACCGACGGCAGGACCCGGGTGGTGGTCCCCCAGGGGTTCGACGGGCCCTTCGGCATCACGGTCGACCTCGGCGGCACGGTGTACGCCGCCGACCACTTCAGCCTGGCGAGCCCGGCTGTCCCCGGCTCCGGTACCGCTTCCGGTGCCGCCGTCGATTCGGGCCCCGGCGCCGTAGAGGACGGTCATGAGCCCGGTGTCGTCACCCACGAGCTGATGTACGCCGTGCACAACGTCACCGCCGACGACGGTCTGCTGCACCTCACCTCACAACTCGGCGATGTGCGCACCCACGACCCCGTCCACCGGACCACACGGGTACGCGCCACCGGGCTGGACCAGCCCACCGGGATCGCCGTCGCCCCGGACGGCGCTCTCGTGGTCGCCGAGACCGGGGCCGGCCGCGTTCTGCGCATCGACGACGCCGACACCGTCAGTGTGCTCGCCGAGGGGCTCGACCACCCCCTGGACGTCGCCTTCGACGGCCGGCGGCGCTGCTACGTCAGCGACGACCGGCGTGGCGCGGTGCTCCGGCTGGAGGACGGCGAGGCGGTGGTCGTCGCGGACGGGCTGGGCGCACCGCAGGGGCTGGCCGTGCGCGGTGACGAGCTGTTCACGGTGGAGGTCGAGCACCGGCGGCTGCGGGCGATCTCCCTGGCCACGGGGGCGAGCAGGATCGACGCCGAGCAGCTGGCGGTCGGCCTGCCGCCCGGGATCACGCGCACCGAACCCGAGCCGATTCCCGGAGTCCCCGGCCGCCCGCGCCAGTTCGCCGGGCTCGCCGTGGCCCCGGACGGGGCCCTCCTCGTATCGGCCAACGGGGAGGGGAGTGTGCTGCGGCTGACCGCGCCCGCCGGGTGAGACACGGCCGGAGCGGTGGCTCAGGAGAGGTCCACCCACACCTTTCCCGACGCGGTGTACGCGGCGGTGAACGCCTCCTGGACGTCCTCCAGGGCGTAGCCGTCGCTGACCACCGCGCCGAGCCGGGGTGGCGTCCGCGACTCCAGGGCGCCGACGGTCCGTGCGAAGTCCACCGGATGGTCGTAGATCATGCTGCCGATGAGGGTGATCTGCCCCGCCACCAGATCGCGCGGCGAGACCCCGAGCGGGGAGGTGTCCATCCCGATCAGCACGGCGGTGCCGTGTTTGGCGAGCCGTCGCAGCCCCTGCTCGACGACGCCGGGGGCTCCGGAGGTCTCGAAGAGACAGGGGAGCCCGTCCGCGTCCGGTGGCAGGGCCGTCGCGCCGAGGGCACACGCGCGGTCCAGCCGTGCCTCGTTGGGCTCCTGGACGAACACCGTCACACCGTGGTCCACCAGCGCCTGGCACAGCAGCAGCCCTTGGGAACCGGCCCCGGTCACCAGGCAGCTCTGCCCGGGCACGATGCCCGAGCGCCGCATCGCCGCCCGGGCCACGGTGGCGGGCTCCACACAGACCAGATCCGCCACGGGCAGTCGCCGGGCGACGGGCCACACGAACGCGGCCGGTGCCACGACGTACTCGCTCAGCAGACCGGGAACGGTCAGTCCCACGGCGGCCCGGCCTTCGCAGGCCGAGGTCCGCCCGGCCCGGCAGGGGGCGCAGGTCAGACAGCAGTAGTCCGGTTCGATGACCACGTCCTGGCCGGTGCGCAGACCGCTGACCCGGCTGCCCAGCCCGACGATCCGCCCCGTCCCCTCGTGGCCCAGGATCCAGGGCAGGTTCGGTGGCCGCCGGTGTCCCGCGTGCACGGCGAGATCCGAGCCGCACAGCCCCGTGCCCCGCATACGGATCAGCACGTCCTCCGGGCCGCAGGACGGCTCCGGCACGGACACCACGGACAGCGCACCCGGCTCCGTCAGCACGGCGGCCCTCAACGGAACACCTGCATCGCGGGGGGAAGCGCCGCCAGCACCATGCCAAGAGCGTGCCACACATGATCCTCGCGGCGGTAGACCACGCGGCGGTAGACCACACCACCGGCCCACCTGACCGAGTCCCCGGCCACCGCACACCTCGTAAGCGTACGCTGAGTTCCGCGATCGCCATACGCGCGTATCGCCATACGTGAGTATGGAGTTGGAACGGCCGTGACGGACAGCACCCTGGCCCCCGATAGCGATCAGGCCCTGTACGCGCTCTCTCCCGAAGGGCGGAAACTTCTCTTCACCGAGGCCAAGACGGCGTACGATTTCAGCGACAAGCCGGTGGGCGATGACCGTCTGCGGGCCATCTACGAACTGTTCAAATGGGCCCCGACGTCGGCGAATATCAATCCGCTGCGGATTTTGTATGTGCGCACCGAGGAAGGAAAGCAGCGGCTGCTGACCGGGGTGGCACAGCCCAATCAGGAGCAGACCGCCTCGGCCCCGGTCACCGCGGTGCTGGCCCTGGACACCGGATACCCGGAATATGTGCCGCTCCTCGCCCCGTCCAACCCGCAGTTACGGCCGATGCTGGAGGCCAACCAGGAGCTGCGCGAGTCCCACGGGGACTTCAACTCGACGCTCCAGGCAGGCTACTTCGTGCTGGCCGTCCGCGCGGCGGGGCTGGCCGCAGGACCGATGAAGGGTTTCAACGCCGAGGCGGTGGACAAGGAGTTCTTTCCCGATGGCAGGTGGCGGTCGATTCTGCTGGTCAACATCGGCTACCCGGGCGCCGAAGCCTTCCGGGAGCGGCTGCCGCGCCCCTCGTACGAGCAGGCGGTACAGCTGGTCTGACCACAGTGGGGTGATGTAAGGCGTCCACATTCATGGGATCAGGCCACTTCATACGCGGTGACCGGATCCCTCTCCGCGCCGGGCGGCGAACCCTCGCCGCCGGCCACCTCCGGCGACAGTGCGCCGAGCCCCCCTGTGCGGGGTCCACCGAGGACCGTCGACTTTCGGCCCAATCACCGGCCCCCACGCCCTTGCCCACGTCGTCCGTACGGTCCGTTCCCATGGCCACGAGGGCCGCGCCATATCGGTCGAAGGACACGGCGTGATCGTTTCGTGATGTACGACTCATTCGCTTGACAGTGCGGCGCGCCGGGATCTACGCGTAGGACCCGAGAGTGCCCTATCCGGTGCATGCCGCAGCCACACGCTGTTTACATGCTGTTGATACACAAGGCTCCTACCCGGCTCGCGTCTTTCTCCCATCCATTCTCTCCCGGCCTCTGTCATGGGCATTGAGGATGGGCAACGCACCTGCGCCGCCGAGGAGTTCTGCCTGTTCGTCATGGGCTTTCGCGCGGAGACACGCCGCTGTGCGCGGCCGCGCGGATGGAGGAATCGCAGAAAGCTGGGGTGCCTGTGAGCTTGATGGAATGCCACGATTCCACGGCCGGCGCCGGTCGGCCGGCGATCGGTTTCCGGAGGGACCAGGAGGACCGGGGAGGCGAGGGGGGTCGCGGGCCCGGCGGGTCACCGCCCGACCTTGTCGAGCGTGACAACATCCTGGCCGGTCTGGGCCGGCTGCTCGCCGACGCGTCGAGGGGCAAGGGGCAGCTGGCCGTCGTGGACGGGCCGCTGGGCACTGGCAAGAGCAGGCTGGTGCACGAGTTCCTCGAAGCCCTGGAACCGGGCGGCGTCCGCGTTCTGAGGGCCACCGCCTCGCTCCGGGAGCACCTGCTGCCGTTCGGTGTGGTGACCCAGCTCTTCCACGGCATGACGATTCCGCCGCCCGGCCGGGACCGGGTGCGCGAGCTGCTCGCCTCGGCGGTCGAACAAACCGTCATCGAAGGGGAGTTAACCGACGGCGACTGGGAGGTGCAGGTCGTCGACGCCTTCCAGAAGCTCACCATGGAGCTGGCCCATCTGTCCGAGACCACCCCCTTGGTGATCTGTGTCGACAACGCCCACTACCTGGACCCGCCCTCCCTGCACTTCCTCGCCGGGCTCGTCCCATGGCTGCACTCCGCCCGTATCCTGCTGCTGATCACCGATGACCACACCCTGCGGTGGCCGCGTTCACCCCTGCTGGCCGGGCTGCTCTCGCAGAGCCCCAACGCACACCGGATCGCCGTGCGCCCCCTGAGCCGCCGCGGAGTCGACGCCCTGGCCATCCGGCTGCTCGGACCGCACACCGCCTCCCCCCGGCTCACCGCCGAGCTCCACCGCGTCAGTGGCGGCAATCCGCTGGCCGTCCAGGCCCTGATCATTGATCAGCAGGCGGGTGGCGCATGCTACCCCGAAGGCTACGGACAGGCACTGCTCGACCTCGTGGCGCACTCCCGGCCGTCGATGCCGGCCGTGGTACGCGCCCTCGCCGTGCTCGGCGGTGCGGCGCCGGTGGCGGACGTGGCCCGGCTGGCCGGAGTGGACGCCACGGTGACCGGCTGGGCCCTGCACGCCCTGGTCAGCGCCGGACTGCTCACCCAGGGCCACGCGTTCCGCCATCCGGTGGCCGCCACCGCCGTACTGGACGACATGCCCGCCGACAGCCGGGCCGCACTGCACCGCGCCGCCGCCGAGCTGCTGCACGAGGCCGGAGCGCCCGCGCTGACGGTGGCCGGGCAGCTGATGGCCGCCGGGGACCCCGATGCCGACTGCGCCACCGAGGTGCTGGTGGCGGCCTCCGACGAGGCGTTGGCGACCGGCGATGTGGGCACCGCGCTCAGCTGTCTGGACCTCGCTCAGCGCACCCGGGCCGACGCCCCCACCGCGGCACGGATCCGCGCCCGGCTCAGCCGGCTGGAGTGGCAGCTGAAACCGCAGGTCGCCGTCCGTCATCTCCGCCCCCAGTTAGGCGACTTCACCGCGGGCCACCTGGACCGGCGGGAGGTCTCCGAACTGGTGCTCGGCCTGGTCCGGGCCGGTGCGCTCGATGAGCTGACCGCCCTGCTCGACGCCCTGCGCACCCGCGCCCACCAGGGCATCGGCCCTGGAACCGAGGACCTCCGCCCCCTGACGAACTGGGCGGCGATGGCGTACCCCCTCCACACCGGGCTGCGGAAACTGGCCCACTCGGTCGGAGCCACCCTGCCACCCGCTCCCACCCCGCCCTCCGGAGCCGCCCAGGAGTGAGCCCTGCCCAGCCCAGCACAACTCCACTCGGCAGACCGGCACCGACCGAAGCGGCAAGAAAGGGATCGCACATGTTCAGCACGGACACGTACCTGGCGCATCTGGGGCTTTCCCAGCCGCCCGCCCCCACCCTGCCGAACCTCCGGCAGTTGCACCGCGGCCATCTGATGGCGGTCCCTTACGACACCAACCACACCCACCGCCTCAGCGCGGAGAACATGGCCGACATCGATATCGACAAGGCATTCGAGGCCATCGTGCCGACCGGCGCCGGTGGCATGTGTCTGGAGCTGAACACCCTGTTCGCCCAGTTGCTCCGCGAGCTGGGCTATGACCTGGACGTCATCAGCGGAGGCACGTATCTGCCCGGTGACATCTTCGCCCCCGACCCCGAGCACATGCTGATGCTCGTCCGTATCGAGGGGCAGGAGTGGCTGGCCGATGTGGGGCACGCCGGTCTCTGTTTCACCGAGCCGCTGCGCCTGTCCGAGGAGGTGCAGTGGCAGTACGGCTGTGCGTTCCGGCTGATCCGGCGGGATGGCTATCTCGTGCTCCTGGCCAAGACCCTGGACCACGACTGGCGCACCACCTACCGCTTCACCACCCAGCCCAGGACCTATGACGCCTGGGCCGGGGTCGGCGAGGGCAATGGCCCGGCCATCCTGGCGGCGATGCGCCGGCGCAGGCGCGCCATCGACAAGGGGCAGGTCTTCCTCACCAACAACATGTTCACGATCGTGGAGAACGGCCATGAGAAGGTCACCCTCCTCGTCGATCCGGAACGGCGCGCCCAGGTGTTCGACACGTACTGGGACGGTCGCGACTGACCGAGCCGGTGCCGCCATCCCCGTCCCGGCCCGTGGCCGACGACCAGCAGATGAGAGTGATGCGCCATGAAATTCGGTTTGCTGTACGGGGCGCAGCTGCCCCGACCCTGGACCCAGGACTCCGAACACCGCCTGTTCAACGAGATGTTGGACGAGATCGAGCTGGCCGACCGGCTGGGCTTCGACCATGTGTGGTGTCCTGAGCACCACTTCCTGGAGGAGTACTCGCACATGTCCGCGCCGGAGGCGTTCCTCGGCGCGGTCAGCCAGCGCACCAGCCGCATCCGCATCGGCCACGCGGTGGCCCTGATGCCTCCGGCGTTCAATCCGACGGCACGGGTCGCCGAGCGGATCGCCACGCTGGATCTGCTCTCCGACGGCCGGGTGGACTTCGGCACGGGCGAGTCCACCACCCCCACCGAGCTGGGCGGATTCGGCGTGGAGCGCTCCGTGAAACGGGACCAGTGGGCAGAGGCGGTGGACGCCGTCGCCCGGATGTTCGTCGAGGAGCCCTTCGCCGGATACGAGGGCAAGTACGTGTCCGCCCCGATCCGCAATGTGCTGCCCAAGACGCGGCAGAAGCCACATCCGCCGATGTGGATGGCCTGCGGGAACCGGGACGCGATCCGCACCGCGGCCGCCAAGGGGCTCGGCGCGCTGAACTTCTCCTTCTTCGGGCCGGCGGAGACCAAGAAGTGGGTCGACGCCTACTACTCGGGCATCGAGTCGGCGGACTGTGTGCCCGCCGCGTTCGCCGTCAACGCACAGATCGCCGCGACCATCCCGATGTTCTGCCACCGGGACGAGACCACGGCCGTGGAACGTGCCGTCGACGGCGTCCAGTTCTTCAACTTCGGCCTCGGCTTCTACGCGGGCTTCGGTACCGCCGCACCGGCCCGCACCCGGCTGTGGGAGGAGTTCCAGCGCGACCGCGACAAGCACGGCATGGGCGGCTCCTCCTTCGGCAAGCCCGGAATGCCGCTGGGCAATCCGGCCCGGGGCGCGGTGGGTACTCCGCACCAGATACGCGACTTCCTGCGGCTGCACGAGGAGGCCGGACTGGACCAGGCGATCTTCCTCGTCCAGGGCGGTGGCACCCGGCACGAGCACATCCGCGAATCTCTGGAGCTCTTCGCCAACGAGGTGATGCCCGAGTTCAAGGAGCGCGATGAGGCCGCCGTACGGCTGAAGACGGCCCGGCTCCAGCCCGCCATCGACGCCGCCATGGCACGGCGCGAGCCGCCACGGACGGCCGACCCCGACTACATCATCCCCGCCCGGAGCCAGAGCTGACATCCCGCGCGTCCGGGTGCCACTTCGACCAAGGAGAACGCGGTACCCCATGGCTGACACCCCCGAAGAAGAACTCCGCACGGCCCGCCTCGGCAGATCACGATGCACGGCACCACGGCGTGGCTCGTCTCCCGGTACGAGGAGGTCCGGGATTGTCTCGGACACTCCGGAATGAGCCCGGCCGCCGCCTACGCCGCCTCCCAGGGCCAGACCAATCCGGTGAGCGGGCTGTTCGAGGACACGGTGGCCGGTACCAATCCGCCCCAGCACACCCGGCTGCGCAGGCTGCTGGCCAAGGCGTTCACGGCGCGCAGAGTGGAGAGCCTGCGGCCACGGGTGCAGGAGATCACCGACACACTGCTGGACCGGATCGCCGCTGACGGCCGGGCCGACCTCGTCAGCGCGCTGGCCATTCCGCTGCCCATGCAGGTGATCTGCGAACTCCTCGGTGTGCCCATCGCCGACCGCACCGAATTCCACCAGTGGGCCGATCTGATGCTCACGCCCCCGCTGGACCCGGACACCGCCGCGCGTTCCCAGGACGCCTCCGCCAAGCTGTGGACGTATATGGAGGACCTCGCCGAGGCCAGGCGGAAGGCCCCGGAGGACGACCTGATCAGCGATCTGATGTCCGCACACGAGGACGACCGGCTCAGCCACCGCGAGGTGGTCGCCACCGCCCGGATGATGCTGATCGCCGGGTACGAGCTGACCGGCAGCTTCATCAGCAACGCGGTTTTCTCGCTGCTGTCCCAGCCCGGACCAGATGGAGCTGCTGCGCAAGGACCCCGAGCTGGCCGGGCGTGGTCTGGAGGAGCTGCTCCGGCACGCCGGGCCGGGCATTCTCATCGTGCGTTTCGCCAACGAGGACGTGGAGATCGGCTCCGTATCCATCCGCGCCGGCGACCAGGTGCTCCTGGACATGGACGCCGCACACTCCGACCCGGCGCACTTCACCGACGGCGAGCGGCTGGACCTCACGAGGGACTCGGCCATACACCTCCAGTTCGGCCACGGCATCCACTACTGCATCGGCGCGCCACTGGCCAGGGTGGAGGGGCAGATCGCCCTGGAGAGCCTGGTGCGGCGGTTCCCCGGGCTTCGGCTGAGCGTTCCCGCCTCCGAGATCAGCCACAGCAAGAACCCGTTCATCCGCTCGCTGACCGCGCTGCCCGTCGAGTTCGAGGCTCAGCAGCCCGTGGCAGGGTGATCACGGGACAACTGACGACCGGGGATCGGCCAGACCGGTGACCCGCAAGGTGATGTTCAGCCGCCCGGACTTCAGCCCGGTGGCCGGGTCACCGGTTCCGGGCAGGATCCTGGGGACGGCGTGATAGGCGTAGCGGGAGGGGCCTCCGAAGACGAACAGATCCCCGGAGGCGAGTTCGAGGTCGGTGTACGGCTTGGTACGGGTCTCGGTGTTGCCGAAGCGGAAGACACAGCTGTCGCCGATGGTGAGCGAGACCACCGGAGCGGATGACCTCTCGTCCTTGTCCTGGTGCATGCCGAGCTTCGCCTGGGCGTCGTAGAAGTTGATGAGCGCGGTGTCGGGGGTGTACCCCTCACCGGCCGTCTCGTCGTCGTACGCGTCGACCAGGGCGCGACGGCCCAACTCGACCATCCAGTCGGGGAATTCGGCGACCCGGGCGCCGTTCACATCGTCGGCGGTGCGGGTGTACGCATAGGGCCGCCAGTGCCATCCGACGCACACCGTGCGCACCGACATGACGCCCCCGCGCGGCAGCTTGGTGTGCCGGATCGGGACCGGGCCGGTGGCCCAGCCCCGGCAGGCGACGACCAGCTCCCGCTGTTGTTCGAGGGTGAGCCAGCCCGGCACATGGACGGCGCCGGGGGCCACCTCGAGGCGTGGACGGGGGATCAGGGCGTTCATACGGAGTTCTCCGCGTTCTCCGCCTTCTCCGCGGGCGGGTGGAGGGCTGCCATGCCAGGATGCCGGACGGTGACGTCAGGCGGCGTCGTGGAAGACCAGCCCCAATGCGTGGCGGCGCCCGGAGCGCACCGTGCTGACCCCGTGCCGCATCACACCGGCCGACCAGCCGCGCTTGGTGGCCACGGGACGGTCACGGGTGGTGAAGATCAGGCCGTGGCCCTGCTGGAGGACGGTCGTGGTGCCCCGGGACTGGGCGCGGGGGCGCTGCTCGACCAGCAGGAACTCCCCGCCCGTGTAGTCCGTGCCGTACGCGTCGAGCCCGATCACCACCTGGAGCGGGAAGAGCATGTCGCCGAAGACGTCCCGGTGCAGGGCGTTCCAGTCGCCGGGGCCGTAGCGCAGCAGGATCTGTGCGGAGCGGTCCTGTCCGGCCTCATGACACATGGCCAGCCACTTCTCGAGGCTGTCCGGCCAGGGCGCCGGGCGGCCGAGCCGCTCCGCCCAGTCACGCGCGATGGTCAGCAGCCGCGGATAGAGCGCGGCGCGCAGCTCGGCCACCGGTTCGGGCAGGTCATGGGTGAAGTAGCGGTACTGACCGGAGCCGAAGCGGTGGCGGGCCATGTCGATCGTGTTCCTGAACTGCTCATCCCGCCCGTACAGCCCGGCGATGCGGGCGCACTGGGCGGGGGTCAGCAGCCGTGGAGTGAGCGCGCACCCGTAGGTGTCCAGCTCCTCGGCCAGCTGTGGCCAGTCGGCCGCGGCCACGCGCTGGTGGATGCGTGCGGTGTCGTTCGTGGTGCTCATCGGTGTTCTCCGGGATCCGGGAAGTCTGCGGTGCGGGCCCCGGCACCGGGCGGTGCGAGGCCCGCGCTCAGGCGGTCTGGAGGGCGCCCTCGTGAACGAGGAGCCGCTGCTTGCGCTCCAGTCCGCCCGCATAGCCGGTCAGTGCGCCGGTGGCGCCGATGACCCGGTGGCAGGGCCGTACGACCAGCAGTGGATTGCGGCCGATCGCGGTGCCGACGGAGCGGACGGCCGTGCGCGGGGCGCCGATCTGCCGGGCGATGTCGCCGTAGCTGACGGTGGTGCCGTACGGAATGGCCTCCAGCGCCTGCCAGACCCTGCGCTGGAAGTCCGTACCGCCCTCGACGCACTCGATGTCGAAGCGGGTGCGCTCGCCGTCGAAGTAGGAGTGCAACTGGGAGACGATCTCGGTGAACGCCTCGGCATCCTCGCTCCAACCGTCCTGGACGACGGCCCCGCCCTTCTGGCCGGGCACGGACAGGGAGACGAGTGCGGTGCCCCCGGGCGCGGTGGCGGACTCCTCGCCCACCAGCAGCAGCTCGCCGAGCGGGCTGTCGATCGTCGTGTGGACCGTCATGGCTGTGGTCTCTCTCTTCTTCTCGCCGTTCTGTGGTGCGTTGCTCCCAGCATGCGTCTTTCGGACACGGAAAGCTGGCGGGATTCGGACATGGCGTTTCGGGCGCCCCGCGTCAGCGGATACCGATCCGCCCGTTCGAGAAGTGGCCGAGAGCCTGGTCGATCTCGCTGATCGGCTGGCGGAGGGCGTAGACGGTGAAGCACAGCCGCATCCCGCCGTTCCAGGTGCGCCGCATGCGCATCCGGGCCTCGGGCTGCTCCAGTCCGCTGACCCCGGGGGTGGCGGCGGACATGCCGGGGGCGAGATCGACCCGCACCGTGCTGAGGCCCTGGCCCGTCACCCGCACCTGGGTGATCGCGGACCAGGGGAGGAAAACGGGCTCCGGGGCGGAGTCGATGGCGCAGCGCAGGCCCTCGGCGGAGAGGCGCATCGCCACCGGGGACACCTCTGTCGCCGCCCAGGTCCGCTTCAGCCGCCGTATATCGGCGAATCGGCGCCTGGCGTCGTAGCCGAGGAACGCCGCGGGCCAGGCGAACACCAGGACCCACAGCCGGGAGGCGCTGTGGCCGAGGGCGAAGAGGACGAGGGCCACGGCCGAGACGATGACCACGGCACTGGCCACTCCGGCCCATGCGGCCACCGGCAGGGTGCGCAGCAAGGAGGCCCGGACACGGGCCACCGCCTCGGGGTCGGACGTGACGATGTACTCCTGGTGGCCCTGTCCCTCGTGCATGATCACAGTCTCGATGACGCGGCCGGGGAAAGCCAGGCCCGGCCCCGCTGCCTGCCCGCCGCGTTCGGTGAACTCCTTGCTCCCGGTGGGGGGTTGCGTCGCTCAGCACTGCCGCCGAGCCCCGCACACGTCCGCTCAGAGGGCGCCGTCCAGGGCCGCCTCGGCCCAGATGACCTTGCCGTGCGGGGTGTAGCGGGTGCCCCAGCGCTGGGCGAACTGGGCGACGAGGAACAACCCGCGTCCGCCCTCGTCGGTGATCGCGGCCCGCCGCAGATGGGGTGCGGTGCTGCTGCCGTCGGAGACCTCGAAGATCAGGCTGCGGCCGCGCAGCAGCCGTATGCGTACGGGCGGGGAGCCGTACCGCAGGGCGTTGGTGATCAGTTCACTGATGATCAGCTCGGCGGTGTACGCGGCGTCCTCCAGGCCCCACGCCCGCAGTTTCCGGGTGCAGGTGGCGCGCAGCGGGGCGACCGCCGCCAGGTCGAACGGCACATCCCACTCGGCCACGTTCTCCGGGGCGAGCAGGCGGGTTCGGGCCACCAGCAGCGCCACATCGTCGCTCGGGTGGGCCGGAAGCACGGTGTCGAAAAGGCTCCGGCAGGTCTCGTCCGGGCCGAGGTCCGGCTCGGCCGCGAGGGTGCGGCGCAGCAGGTCGAGGCCGGTGTCGGCGGCTTGGCCTTCGCCTTCGAGGAGGCCGTTGGTGTACAGCACCAGCCGGCTTGCGGCGGGCAGCGAGAGGCCGACCGCCTCGAACGGCTCCCCGCCCATGCCCAGGGCCGGGCCGATGGGCACCGCGGGGATGTCCACGGTGCCGTCCGGGTGGGTCACGGCGATGCCCGGATCGCCGGCCCGGGCCATGGCGCAATGGCCGGACACCGAGTCGTGGATCGCGTACAGGCAGGTGGCGCCCGTGATCCGGACGTCGTCCGAATCGGCCTCGCGCTCCAGGTCGAGACGGGTGACCAGCTCGTCCAGATGGGAGAGGAGCTCATCCGGGGGCACGTCCAGGGCCGAGAAGTTCTGCACCGCGGTGCGCAGCCGCCCCATCGTGGCCGCGGTGTGCAGGCCCTGCCCGGCCACCTTCCCGACGACCAGCGCGACCCGGGCGCCGGGGAGAGGGATCACATCGAACCAGGATCCGCCCGCCTCCCCCTGTGCGGGCAGATAGCGGGACGCCACCCGCACGGCGTCCTGATCGGGCAGGCCGCTGGGGAGGAGGGTGCGCTGCAAGGTGGTGACCATGGTGTGTTCGCGGGCGTAGCGGCGGGCGTTGTCGACACATACGGCGGTGCGCACGGCCAGCTCCCCGGCGATCGCCAGATCCGCTTCGTCGAACGGCTCACCGGGCCGGGTCCGCCAGAAGGTGGCCAGGCCGAGGGTGACCCCGCGGAACCGCAGCGGGACGGTGATCAGCGAGTGGACCCCGTGGTCGAGGAGGCGCCGGGTCTCGGCACTGTACGTGGCCGATTGCCCGGGGGCCTGGTACGGGGCGGAGTGGCCGATCGGCGACTCGGCGGGGCCCGTCAGATCGGCCAGGAGGACGGCGGCTCCGGCCTTCACGGCCCGGCTCTGCGGTGTGGAGGGTGCGTAGACGACTCGCTCGCCCACGCGGAAGACGAGGCCGTCGGGGGGATCTCCGCCGACGGCGGTCCGGTGCGGCGCCAGTGGCTCGTACGGCGGCTCGGGCTCCTCGCCGCGCAGCACGGGCTCCAGCAGTTCGACGGAGACGATGTCGGCGAACCGGGGGACGGCCACGTCCACCAGCTTCTCCGCGGTGCCCGTCAGCTCCAGGCTGGAGCTGATCCGCACCCCGGCGTCGGACAGCAGCTTCAGCCGCTCACCGGCCTGCTCGGCCCGGTCGGACAGCACCCGCAGCGCGGTGGTGTCCCGGGCGACAGCGGCGGTCCGCTCTACGCGGGCGACAAGATCATCGGCATTCTCTCGGGCGGCTCCGGGGACTGCGCGACCGGAGGCACCACCTTCTACCAGCCGATCCAGGAGGTGCTGAGCGCCTACGGCCTCACCGTCTACTGACACGGCCTACCGGCCGTGATGGTCTCGTGGCGCGTCGCGTGGCCGGGCCGCCGTGCGATGCCTCGCCGGGCCGGGCCGCCCCATGGCACGCTGCCCGACCGAGCCGCCGCGTGGCGTGTCGCCGGGTCGGGCCGTCGCGTGGCGCCTCGCCGGGTCGGGCCGCCGGGTGACGCGTCGCCGGGCCGGGTGCCGTCACAGGCCGTGGCGGCGGCCGCCCAACACCGCTTCACAGACCCGCGATTCCATCTCCGGGGAGAACGGCATCTCGCCGCGGGCCCGGGCGGCGACGGCCTGCCGGGTCTCCTCGGCGATCAGGTCCGCGTTGATATGGGCGGCCGCGGTCGCCCCCGCCGCCGCGGCGCTGCCCACCTGGGCCGCCAGATCGGTGACATTGCCCGCGACCCACACCCCGGACACCTCGGTGCGCCCGGTCGCGTCGGACGGGATGTGCTCACCGCCACCGCTCGGATGCTCCACCGGCCGCAGCCCGAGCCCCGCCAGGAGACCGGCGTGCGCCACCATCCGCGGCGCGACGGCCAGCGCCTCGCGCTCGACCACGCCGCCGTCGCCCAGCCGCACGCCGACGAGGCGGTCCTCGACGATCTCCAGGGACGCCACCTCACCGTCCACCACACGGATGCCGCGGGCGGCCAGCTGCTCCGCCTCCTCGCCGGACGGCGACGGCAGGGTGTGGGGGAAGAAGGTGACATCGTCGCTCCACTGACGGAACAGCAGCGCCTGGTGTACCGACAGCGGCCCGCTCCCCAGTACGCCGATGGCCTGGTCGCGGACCTCCCAGCCGTGGCAGTAAGGACAGTGCAGCACATCCCGGCCCCACCGGGACCGCAGCCCCGGGATGTCCGGCAACTCGTCGACCAGCCCGGTGGCCAGCAGCAACCGGCGCGCACGCACGGTCCGGCCATCGGCCAGGGCCACCTGGAAGCCGCCGGACTCCTCCCGGGTCACGGCGCCCACCTCGCCGGACACCACCTGACCGCCGTAGCCGCGGACCTCGGCCCGGCCCCGCGCAACCAACTCGGCCGGAGGCATCCCGTCCCGGGCCAGCAGTCCGTGCACCCCCGAGGCCGGGGCGTTGCGCGGGGCGCCCGCGTCGATCACCACCACCGAACGCCGCGACCGGGCCAGCATCAGCGCCCCGCTCAGCCCAGCGGCGCCACCGCCGATCACCACCACGTCATAGGCGTTCTTCAGCTCATCGGCCACCTTGACCACCTCCACGGCAACCATGCGAGCCCACCCTGCACGGGGGCAAAATATATTGCCGAGATGGCAACCGGGGTCAGGCGGCCGGGGTGGTGGCGCGGCGGCGGGCGATCTCGCTCACGGCGATGTCGACGGCCAGGAACGCGGCGAGGGGGATGCCGAGCAGGGGCAGGTAGTAGCCGATCACGGCGATGGCCGCGGCCAGCGGGACGAGGACGTACAGCGGCACCCGTCGCCATGCGCCACGGGGTGGCCGGGGCGAGGGGTTCAGCGGACATGGACGACTCCTGGCTCGGGGCAACGGCGGCAGGCGGACGCGCGCCGGTTGAGTCGTCGGATGCGGGCATCGCCGAGTTCCGGGCATTTTCTGTGAACTGGCTCACATGGGGCCATGTGGTGGCGGTCCACGAGCCGCGCTTGTCATCGGCGTGATGAAGATTGAGCCATCGTCACGCATACCGGCAACGGCTGGCACCATGGCTGCCATGTCCGCCGGGCCGCCCTTCCGTCTCGCACGAGCCGCCGTGTTCGCGGCGATGTGCGTCGTGGTGACGGCGCTCGGACACGTGCTGATGTCCGGTGACACGCTGCCGGTGTGGGCCGTGGCCGCCGCCTTCGCCGGAACGGCGGCCGGTGCGTGGTGGGTTGCGGGGCGCGAGCGCGGAGCGCTGGCCGTGACCGGGGCGACGGTGGTCGCGCAATTCGGCCTCCATATGGCCTTCCGGTTCGCGGAGACGGCAGTCGCCCCAGCGGCGGGAAGCGCCATGGGCGACGGGACGTCCGGCATGCGGGGCGGCATGGGCGCCGCCCCGATGAGCGGCGCCGCCATGGGTCATATGCACGATGGCATGGGCCATATGCGCCATGGCGCGGACGCGATCTCCTCCGCCGCGCCGTCCATGAGCCATCTGCCGTGGCCCTGGGCGGGTCCGGGCGGGGCGGGCATGGCCACGGCCCACCTGCTCGCCGCCCTGATCTGCGGGCTGTGGCTGTGGCGCGGCGAACGGGCCGCCTTCCGGCTCGGTCGCGCGCTCGCGGCCCTGCTGTTCGTCCCGCTCGTCCTCGCCCTGCGCATCCTGGGCGCGGGTGTCACTCCGCCGCCCGCATGGCCCTCCGCACCGGCCGTCGCCCGCCGGCCGCGCGGAGTCCTGCTACGGCACGTCATCCTGCGCAGAGGGCCACCGAGGCGGTTCGCCATCCGCTGAACCGCCCGTCCTTCCCCCGCCCCGACCTGGGGTGAGCACCGGTGACGGGCGGAGTACCGGCGCCAGCGCGGCGTCGCCCCCCACCCATCGGCACCGTCGGCCCTCGTCGCCCCGCCGCACACTCGCGCGGCCGGTGGCGCGTGCCGGTGTGCCGCTCACCGCCTTCCGAAGGACGTTTTGACGATGCCTTCTGCCACGCTGCCCGCCGCACCGATAAGAGCCGTGCACGGCCTTGCCACCGCGGCGAACGACCACCAGGTCACCGAATGGGCGCTGGCCGCCCGGGACGGCGACCGCGAGGCGGTCGACCACTTCATCCGTGCCACCTACCGCGATGTGCGCCGTTTCGTGCTCCACCTCAGCGCCGATCCGCATGGTTGTGAGGACCTGGCCCAGGAAACGTATCTGCGGGCGCTGACCGGGCTGCCGCGCTTCGCCGGTCGCTCATCGGCCCGGACGTGGCTGCTGTCGATCGCCCGGCGTGTGGTCGTCGACCGCTACCGCACGGCCGCCGCCCGTCCCCGTACGTTGGACGCGGACGACTGGCAGGAGGCGGCCGAACGGGCGCAGCCCGCCGGGCTCCCCGGGTTCGACGAGGGGGTGGCGCTGATGGACCTGCTGGCGGCGCTCGCCCCGGCACGCCGTGAGATGTTTCTCCTCACCAAGGTGCTCGGCCTGCCGTACGCGGACGCCGCGACCGCGACCGGCTGCCCCATCGGCACCGTACGCTCGCGCGTGGCCCGCGCCCGTGAGGACATCTCCGCGCTGCTGGCCGCGGCCGAGAAGGCCGCGGGTCCGGTGCCGTTGGCGGGCTGAGCCCAACGGTGTTCCGGGGCGTGGCGGGCGGCGGCCCATCGGTGGCCGTCGCCTGCCACGCCCCGTATCAGCGATCGGCCACACCGCCGGGAGACGGCGGGGACGGACATCGATCCGGACGTGGCACGGGACTATGGAACCGTCACCTCGGGGCACAGCGACAGCAGTTCCGCCGGCTTGTGCAGGATCACATCGGGCTCCGCCGCGAGCAGGGTCTTCTCGTCGGTCTCACCCCACATCGCGGCCACGGCGGTGATCCCGGCCCCCCGCGCGCTGGCCAGGTCGGTCACCGCGTCCCCGACCATCACGGTCCGGTCGGGGTCCGCGTCCATCATGTCCATCGCCTTCAGCACGATGTCCGGCGCGGGCTTGGGCCGGGCCACCTCGTCCGAGCCGAGGACCACGTGGAACTGCCCACGGATGCCGAGGGTGTCGAGCAGCGAACGCGCCCGGGGTCCGCTCTTCCCGGTGGCCACGGCCAGTCGTAACCCGCGGTGGCGCAGCTCCGACAGCAGCTCTGGCACACCGTCGAACATCTCCACCAGGTGGGCGAGCCGGTAGCTCTCGCGGACGAACGGGCCCTCCATCTCCAGCGGAAGACCCATGATCCGCATGATGTCGGGGAAGTAGCGGCCCAGATGCCGGTTGTACTCCTCGAAGGGTGGCTCACCGTCGCCGACGACCTCGGCGTAGGCGAGGGTGAACGCCTCGCGCATCACCGCGAAGCTGTTGACGAGGACACCGTCGAGGTCGAAGACCACCGAGGTGATGGGGGCGACACCCGCGCCGGAGAGCGGGCCGCCATGACTGATCGGATGGGTGTTCATTGAGCACTCCCGTGGTGCGGGCCGGTACGGCGGACCGCCGGTCCGGGTCTCGGGTGCGGTCCGAAGAACGCGGTCCGAAAGAACGCGGTCCGGAGAAGGGGAGGACGACGAAAGGGATGGCGAGGGAAGGGAAGGGGCGAATGGGAGCGGAGCCGGTGCGGCGGGGCGGTCGGCCGGTGCGGTCACACCGACGCCGACTCCCGGACCTTCCGGGGGATCCGCGCCGAGGCGTAGACCCGTTCGATGGCGCCGATGGTCCGGCGGACCTCATCGATCACCCGGCCCCGCCCGGCCGGGTCGCGCAGTTGCGCGGGAAGCATGTCGAGCTGCCGGTCGTACTCGGTGCCGACCGGTTCGGTGGGTACGGCCACCGGCCGGGTCGTACCGTCGACGGTGCGGGTCAGGGTGGACTTCTCGAGGCGGTTCGGGCTGAATCCGAAGGTGCAGCGCAGGGTGGCGCTGCCCGCGCTGCCGTCGATCGTCACCCGGGTGGTGTCCAGTTCCTCGTGCGAGGCCCAGCTCGCGTGCAGCACGACCGAACGGCCGTCGTCGGTGATGAGGAATCCGCGCGCGGTGTCCTCGACATCGGTGGCACCCCCGTTGGCGCCCAGGAGCGCCGGGCCGTCGCCGTCGTCGCCGCGCCACGCGGCCCGGGAGGACCGCTGGACGATGAAGTCGGAGGACACGGTCCCGATGGCGTGCCGGAATGCGGCGGTGCCCAGCAGCGGAACCGCGATGTCGAACAGATGCCAGCCCAGGTCGACCAGCGCCCCGCCGCCCGCGAGCGACCGCTGGGTGAACCAGCCGCCCCGGTCGGGCACACCGCGCGACCGCACCCAGGCGAGCTCGACATGGCGGATATGGCCCAGCCGGGCGGCGATCCGGTACAGCCCGCGCACATCGGCGCGGTACCGCGCCGCGCTGCCGGCCAGCAGCATCGCGCCGCCGGAGCGCTCCGCTTCGGCCAGCCGCTCGGCCTCCTCGGAGGTCAGGCACACCGGCTTCTCCAGGAACACCGGAATGCCCTTGGCCAGCAGCTCGGCGGCGACCGCACAGTGCAGATGGTTGGGCACCGCGACCACCGCCAGGTCCACCTCGGCGGGATCGAGGTCATGGACCGCCGCCAGTACCGGCAGCCGGTCCATGCCCTCCGCCTCGGCGACGGCCGCGCGGCCGCGCTCGTCGGGATCCACCGCGGCGGTCACGGTGAAGGCGGGGTTGTGGCGGAGCCGGGGCAGCCAGATCGAGCGGGCCGCCCATCCCAGCCCCACCACGGCGGTCCTGATCGGCGGCTCGCCGATGGACGGGGCGCTCATGCGCCCGCGAGCACATCGGCGACGACGGCGGCCACTTCGTGTATCTGCTCCTCGCTGCCCAGCAGCACCCGGTGGTGCAGCCAAAGGCAGTCGCGGGTGAGCGCCTCGGAGTGCGGGCAGCGGCGGGCGAGTTCGTCCACCGTCAGATCCGGCGCCGCGACCTCCCAGAAGGCGTCCGTACGGTAGACCGCGCGGAAGGCGACGAACGCGGGCACTCCGCGCTCGATGAGGGTGTCGACGACCTTCGCGCGGCGCTCCTCGGTGATGCCCGGCACCCGGAACATCGCCATGTAGTGCGGATTGCGGTCACCGCGGTCGTCGCGCGACTGCGGTACGACACCGGGGATCTCGGCGAGCAGCCGGCTCAGCACCGGCCAGCGCTGCTCACGCGTGGTGATCTGGCCGTCCAGGCGGGCGAGTTGGGCGCGCAGTACGGATGCGGAGAACTCGTTCAGCCGGAAGTTGGAGCCCGAGGTGCGGTGGAAGTAGCCGCGGTCGGTGCGCGGACGTCCACAGCTGTGCCGGACGAAGCCCCTCTCGTACATCTCGGCATCGGGGAAGAGCACGGCGCCGCCCTCACCGGCCGTCATCAGCTTTCCGTTCTGGAAGCTGAACGCGGCGACCGAGCCCAGCTCACCGACCTTCTGACCGCGCCACCGCGCACCGTGCGCATGGGCCGCGTCCTGGATCAGCGGCACCCCCGAGTCGGCGGACAGCTTGCCCAGCGCGTCCATGTCGCACATCTGGCCCGCCATGTGCACCGGCATGATCGCGCGGGTTTTCGGGCCGATGGCCGCCTCGACCGCCGAGGGATCGATGCAGTACGTGTCCGGGTCCACGTCCACCGGCACGGCCACCGCGCCCAGCCGCTGCGCCGCCTGCGAGGACGAGATGAAGGTGAACGCGGGAACGATCACCTCGGAGTCGGCGCCGACCCCGAGCACTTCGAGGGCGAGCTCCAGCGCGTGCGTCCCGTTGGTGACCGCCAGGGCGTGCTCGCTTCCATGGGCCGCGGCGAACTCCGCCTCGAAGGCGTCGACCTCACCGCCCCCGATACGCCACCATTGCCCCTGATCCAGAGCCCGGATGAGGGCCTCGCGCTCCTCGTCGCCGTACTGCGGCCATGCGGGCAGCTCGGATCGCAGTCGCACATCATTGCTCATGATTTCCCTGCTCCCTTAATTCGTTATGGAGGCGGGTCCGCGGCGGACGCATTAGCACGCTAACCGGACGGTGGGGGAAACGTCATTCCCCCTCAGGGCCCCCCTATATCCCCCTTAAAAACGCGGTTGACGAAGTCATCATGTCGAGGCCAAGGGCGCCGTGCTATAAATGCACTTCCGTGATGAGCCGCTGTAATTCAGCCGACCCCACAGGGTGAGGTGCCCATTGAGCAGGCTGTTGTTGGTGAACGGACCGAATCTCGGCATACTCGGGAAGCGCCAGCCCGAGATCTACGGCACGGATACGCTTCAGGACATCGAGCGCTGGGTCGGAGAAGAGGTCGCGGAGCGCGGCTGGAAAGTGGATTCCTACCAGTTCGATGGCGAAGCGGAGATCATCCAGACCATTCAGGGGAACTACGACACGGTCGGTGCCATCATCAATCCGGCCGCGCTCATGATGGCCGGATGGGGTCTTCGGGACGCACTGGCGAACTATCCGCGACCCTGGATGGAAGTGCATCTGTCGAATGTCTGGGCCCGTGAGCAGTTCCGCCATGAGTCGGTGACCGGGCCGTTGGCCGCGGGTGTCATCTTCGGGCTCGGCGCCCTGGGCTACCGGCTCGCCGCCCGCGCCCTGCTCGACAAGGTGCCGGACTGAGCGCCCGCCACTGCCACCCCACACCGCGAGGGCTGACGAGCCAAGGCTGACGAGCCGGGAGGCGACCATCGGTCATCTGGGAATCGACGTCGGCGGCACCAAAGTGGCGCTGCGCCTCGAACACGACGACCTCGGCATCAGCGAATCCTCCTTCCGCTGGCCCGAGCCGGACGGTACGGACGCCATGACGTCCGGTGGCGCCACCCGCGATCTGGACCTGCTGGCGCGCCACATCAGGGAGCTGTGTGCGGGCCGACCCGAGCGGCTCACCGGTGTCGGTGTCGCGATGCCCGCCACCCTCGACGCCACCGGCACGGTCACCACCTGGCCCGGCCGTCCCAGCTGGGCCGGAGTGGATCTGCGCGGCGCGCTGTCCGCCCTCTTCGGCCACGCCGAGGTGCGCTGTGCCGACGACGGCGATCTGGCCGCCCTCGCCGAAGCACACGAAGCCCGCTGCCCCGACCTGCTTTATCTCGGCGTCGGCACCGGGATCGGCGGTGGCATCGTGCTGAACGGGAAACCCGTGCCCGGTGTGGGCCGCGGCTCCTGCGAAGTCGGCCACCTGGTCGTGGACCGCGACGGACCGCTGTGCGACTGCGGCCGGCGCGGCTGCGTCCAGGCGGCGGCCTCGGGCCCGGCGACCCTGCGCAGGGCGGCGCGGAGGCGGGGCGAGGAGGTGACCTTCACCGAGCTGCGCCAGGCGGTGCGCGGCGGAAAGCCGTGGGCGGTGGCGTCGCTGCGGGAGAGCGGCAGGGCCCTGGCCGCGGCCGTGACCGGCGTATACGAACTGCTCCATCCCTCGCTCGTGCTGATCGGCGGAGGGTTTGCCGCGGCGATTCCGGAGCTGGTGGCGATGGTGGCCGAGCGGACGGCGGAGCTGGGGCGCCCTGGCCATCCACCGCCACCGGTCCGGCCCGCGCGACTGGGCGGGCTGTCCTCACTGCACGGCGCCGTGCTGCTGGCCAGGGGACTGCCGGACTGATCGGCGGCTGCTGGTCCGGCCGGTGGGGTGGCGGGGGCATACCAGGTGGCCGCCTCCGTCCCGGTCGGCGCCCGTGGCGACCGCTGGGGGCTTTGACCGGGAGTTCCCCGTCGTCGAATGTAGAACCCGAACGGGGTTTGACCCTCACACCGTGTCAGGCGCTGCACTCGGAGACATCATGTTCACCATCGGAGACTTCGCCCGGCACGGCCGTGTCTCGGTCCGGATGCTGCGCCACTACGACGCCATCGGACTGCTGCGCCCGGCCCATGTCGACCCCGCCACCGGCTACCGCCACTACTCGGCCGCCCAGCTCAGCCGCCTGAACCGGGTCATCGCGCTCAAAGAGCTCGGCTTCACCCTCCAGCAGGTGCGGGACATCGTGGACGAGAAGGTCGGCACCGAGGAGCTGCGCGGCATGCTGCGGTTGCGCCGGGCCGAGCTGGAAGCCACGGTGGAAGCCGTGGCGGCACGGCTGGTGCAGGTCGAGGCGAGGCTCCGGTCGATCGAAAGCGAGGGGCACATGCCCACCGACGACGTCGTCATCAAGAGGGTCCCCGCGGTGCGGGTGGCGGAGCTCACCGCGACCGCCGCCAGCTTCGATCCGCAGGACATCGGCCCGGTCATCACACCCCTCTACGAAGAGCTGTTCCGGCGCCTCGACGCTGTGGGCATCACCCCGACGGGCCCCGGTGTCGCGTACTACGAGGACGCCCCGGAAGGCGGCGGCGCCATCAGTGTGCACGCCGCCGTCCAGGTGTCCGCCCCGCCACGGGACGGCGATGACCTTCGGATCCTCGATCTGCCGCCCATCGACCACGCCGCCACCATCGTCCACCGCGGCCCGATGGACGCCGTGGTGCCCACGGCCCAGGCCCTGGCCCATTGGATCGACGGCAACGGCTACCGGTCGACCGGCTACCCCCGGGAGATCACCCTGGAGTGCCCGGAGAACCGTGCGGAGTGGGTCACGGAACTCCAGACACCGGTGGTCCAGGTCTGACGGCGGGGCCGCGGCGGAGGGACGGGCGGGCGGGCCCGCGCACACGGGCCCGCCCGCTCGGAAGAAGTCCGCTCGGAAGGCGTCGGCTCGGGAGACGCCCGCGCGGAAGGCGCCCGCTCGGGAGACGCCCGCGCGGAAGGCGCCCGCTTCACACGCGCCCGCCCGGCAGGCCGACGTGTTCAGGAAACCTGTGAGCGGATTCTTCTGCGGGGCCGCCCCGTCCCGGACGATTCGGCCCGCGGGGTCACCCCCAGCTGTTTCAGCCGTTCGAAGTCGGCCGTGTCGATCTTCTCCAGGATCTCCAACTGCCGTGCCAGGGCGTCGGATTGGCCGTTCGCATCGTCATGCCGTCGGAGCGCGGTGGCCGTGGTGATGTGGAACCGCGCCAGGGCCACCTTCAGGCTGCGGCTCTCCAGGATCATCCGGTAGATGGTCTCCTCCGCCAGCGCGTCCTGCACCGATCTGACCGGCCGGGTGAAGAACAACGTGACGATCTGCCCCACCCCGAGCGCCCCGAGCACGGCGGGGCTCTGCCAGCCGATACGGCCCGGGAGGAAGACGCCGACGAGCGACAGCACGAGGGCGCTGACCAGCAGACAGGTGCCCAGCCCCAGCAGGAACTTGCTGGCGAAGCCGACCGTGTGCTGCGTCCGCCGGAGGCGTTCCGAGGTCTGGATGCGATAGTCCCGCATCCTGGCGTCCTCGTACGACAGGATGCCCTGCTTGTCCTGGATGTATGAGGAGTAGCCCACGAACTCCTCGTCCCCGCCACGGGACAGCCGGTCGTCGTCCGGCCGGGAGCCCAGGAAACGGGCCAGCTCCGCCAGGCCGATCATCACCTCGGTGCGCAGCACACGCTGGCAGAAGTCCAGCGCCGTCAGATGGCGCTCCAGGGTCCTGCTGGCGGTGAGCGCGTCGGAGACGACGAGCTGCCGCACGTCGTAGCGGGAGCGGATACCGGTCAGCAGCAGCTGGACCTTGATATCGGTGAGGACGCCGACCACCGCGACATGCGTCGTCTCCTGACGTCCATCGCCCAGCAGACCGTCCAGCAGTGTGGTCAGCGGCGCCGGTTCGCTGAGGTCGGGACGTCCGCCGGCGCTGTGCTGGAAGTCGAAGAGGGTGTTGGACCGCACATGGTGGACATGGAGTTTCCCGCCCCAGCCGCCCTCGCCGTCCGCGGGCGCGCACTCATCCGGGGCCAGCAGGTCCGTGAGCCCGTCGACGTACGCCGCCCCCCAGGTGTCGGCCTCGCAGTGGGCCCCGTACTGCCTGCGCTCCAGGTCGTACGTCTCTCCCGGGACATGCCAGTCACGGATGTTGATCAGATGCAGAACCCCGTCCCCGTGTCCGCGCGTACGGGAGCCCACGGTGGCGTCGAGGAAACGGGCCAGCGGCGAACGGCGCAGCTCCGACTCGGACAGGACCCTGCGGTGGCCCTCCGTGTGGAGGGACGCACCGCTCTCGCTGTCCAGCAGCAGCTTGGAGACGGCGCTGTCCGGCAGGGACAACTGGCAGTCCAGGTTGAGGAAGAAGTCGTTCTGCAAGCACTGAGTGATCAGTACGTACTGCGCCGGTGCCGCCGGCTCCATCGCCACCCCCGTGGGTCTTCCGTGTGCTTCCGGTGTGCCGCACGCGCTCAGCGCGGCAGCAGCGGCCACTGCTTGGACAGCCGCATGGCGGCCTCCGTGACCGCCGGATCGCTGGACTCCATGGCCACCCCGTCCAGATAGGCGTGGGCCGCGGCTTCGTGCAGATCGTCGACCGCGTAGAGCCGCGCCTCATGGGCCGCGCGGCGGGCCTCCGCGCGGGCACCCAGGGTGGCCTCGGCCTCCTTGGCACGCTCGGAACCCGCGAGATCCGTCTCCATGTCCCGCTCCAGCTCCCGCAGCCGCTCGGCCGTGGTCCGGTACGCCGCGAGATACGGATGCTCCTCGCCCAGCCCGATCAGGAAGGCGATCCCGCCGGAGAGCAGCAGCAGCGCGACGAACATCCAGGTCACGCTCTGCGCGTCCAGATGCAGGGACTCCAGGAGGCTCGGCGGGTTGCGCACGCTGTCGCCCACGTCCGCGGCCACATCGGGCGGCAGATCCAGCGGAGGCTCCTCCCGGAACGCCACCTTGGCCCGCAGATCCCCCAGCGCCCAGGCGCCGTACGCCCAGACGCCCAGCAGGGCGAGGGCGGGCACGGCCGACAGCCGGACCGCACCGGTGGCGGAGCGCCGCCGCAGTATCCAGCCCGCGATATGCGGGGCGAGGATCATCGCCACCGCGACGGCCACCATGAGGCTGTAGGAGAGCAGATCGGCGAAGCGCCCGACACCGTGCAGATTCTCGAACACCGAGTAGTAGACGGGCAGTTCCACCACGACCAGCGCGGCCAGCACACCGAGCTTCATCCAGCGCGGCATACCGGGGCGCGCCGCCGCGCCCTCCCACGCCGCCCTGGTGGCCAGGGCGCGGTCGGCCGCGTCCGCCTCCGCCACCGGATCGGGTTCGGACACCGCCTGCCAGCTGGCGTGGCCGGTGGTCTCCGGCTCGTCCTCGCGCCGGGTGGCGCCCTGCCGTCCGGGGTCGGTCCCGTCGCTGCCGTCGGCAGGCATACGGGCGCGCAGCCACCGGCGCTCGAAACCGCCCCGTACGGTGTCGCGGAAGGTCTGCCACCGGTCGGCCCGCCGCGCCAGCCGGTCCAGCTGGGCGGTGGTGACCGTCTGCTGCCGCTCCAGGACGACCCGCCGCTGCCCGGCCCGCTCCAGCCGCTCTCCGGCCGCGGTGGCGGCCGCCTTGACCCGGCTCGCCTCCAGCGCGCCGTCCTCCTCGGCTCGCGCATGCTCCTCGGCGAGCCGGTGCTTGACCCGGTTGCGCAGACTGGCCAGTTCGGCGAAGTAGGGCACCCGGTCCGGGGCGGCCAGGACCCAGGGGTCGAAGACCTTCCGGGTGGCCGCCGACGCGCCGTGCTTGCGTGCCCGATCCCGGAGCCAGGTGCTGTCACCGGCCCGGATGACATCCGACGCGACGGGCTCGGGCTGCGGCAGGGCGCCATCGGGGAACCGCCGTGCGGACGCCCGCCCGCCCCGGCGCCCGCGGTCGGCGTCGGTCCTGCGGCGGCGCAGCCTCAGCCGGCGCGGCGTCTGGTCGTCACCGGCGATAGGTGGTGTTGACATGTGCCTTGACCCTCCCTTCCAGAAGCTCCGTCCAGAAGGCGTTGAACTGCTCGTACCGGGAGGTGTCGGTGTGGTACTTCATGCCGTAGCCCACCGGGTAGACATCGGCGCCGGACAGTTTCGGTTTGCCGTGCGACTTGAGAAAGCCGTCGATGACGCTCCGGCGGCTGCTGGCGGTGGACAGGTCCTGCCGCCCGAGCCGGAAGTCGGTGTCGCCCTGGTCGAAGTCGCTGACCACCAGGACGTCGAACGACGCGTCGTCACCGCTCGGCTTGGACAGCGCGATGCGCGACAGCCCGCCGAGCACATCGGAGCCGGGCTCCTCCTTCTGGGCGCAGCGCAGCAGCTTCAGGGCGTTGGAGAGGGCGACGGCACGCATGGCGGTGCGGGTCCGCTCGCGGTCGGCGGTCTTCGAGGTGTCCGGGTCCAGGTCGAGCGGGCTGACCTGGCACTTCGACGCCTCGGAAACCTTGGTGATGGGAGCGAAGGACGTCTTGCGGCACTTCTTGTCCGACAGGAACGTCTGGAGGGTGGCCTTGAGCTTGGCCTCCGCGTCGAAGCCGGTCCGGGAGGCGTCGGCCGAACCGGAGCCGTCGACCACGACACCACATGTCTGCGAGTAGCGTGACGGCTCGTCGGAGCCGCAGGCCGTGGCGGCCGCCGCGAGAGCGAGCACCAGCGCGGCGGGCAGCGCGCGCCGCCGGTTTCCGTGCCGCCGGGCGGCCGGGCGCTCCGGAGCGGGAGTGTGGACGGTCATCACGCGGTCCTCCCGTCGACGCGGTCGGTGTTCTGCCGTTCGAGTATGTGCAGCGCCCGGGAGGTGGCCGTCCGCGTGCTGTCGTCGTCGGCCAGCAGCCAGACGTCGGGCTGGTACCAGGACCGGTCCAGCTCCACCCGGCCGGGCAGCCAGTCCCCGGGCGGGCGCCGGGGGAGGCGGGAGAGCTGGGGGTGGGTCTCGCGCACCGCGTCCCAGTAGCAGGCGAGTCGCTGATTGGCCTGGTCCACCACGGCATGGGCATGCGATCGGCACCGGTCCACGCTGGTGCGCCACTGACCCACCCAGTGGCCGTAGCGCGCGAGCGCCGCGGGCCGGGGGTCCTCGCGGACGTCGTACTGGGTGACCACGCGCACCGACTCGGCGCGCAACCTGCTGAGCAGGGCGTGCTCCCGCCCGATGAGGGCGGAGCGCATCTGCTCGGTGGTCCGGCGGACGCCGGTCCGCACCTCCATCACGTAAGGGGTGATCAGCAGTTCGGGAGCGGGTGGCTCGATGGGTGGCGGCGTTTTGCTCCGCTGTTCCCCGGACGGCTCCGGGAGCACGATGCGGGGGACGCCGCGCGCGCCGTCGCGCTTGCCCCGCCAGCGGGCCGCGAAGCGGGCGGTACGGCCGAGCCTGCCCCGGCGCACCACCCCGTTGACACTGTCAGATGTGATCATGGAAATGGATCCCCCGATTTCCCCGGTGCGGAAATTCGCGCACCGGACAGCCGCATTGCGGACAGTGGTATTCCGCTTTCTCCCGCAAAGGGTTCGCGGCCGATGTAGCCGATGTCGATGTCGATGTCGATGCCGATGTGGATGTCGATTGGATTCTCTGTCAGACCGTATCGGTGAGGTGGTACCCGGGAATGCTCCCCATAGGGCCCGCTCCTGAAAACGCCCGGAAGTCAACCGGAGAACGCCCTCGTAGATGCCTGACGCCGGGTCATACTGGAACGGTTCCGGGGACCTGGTGTCTTTGATCATGGATCTCGGAACACGACCTCGGGGGAATAGGAGATGGGTCGGTGGAGAACGTCCCAGAGTGCGCAGAGCCCACGCTCCGGATCAGTCAGACACACTTCCCGGTGGAGACCCTGGGTCCGGGGCGGCGCCTGGCCATCTGGTCGCAGGGGTGCGGACTGGCCTGCGCCGGCTGTATGTCCCGGCACACCTGGGATCCACGGGGCGGCGCCTCTCGTACGGTGTCGTCCCTGCTCGGGCTGTGGCGCGAGGCGTTGGCGCGCGGCGCGGACGGGCTGACGGTCAGCGGTGGGGAGCCGCTCGACCAGCCCGCCGCTCTGGAGGCCCTGCTGGCCGGGGCGGTGCGGGCCCGTGCGGAGGCGGTGGCACCGGGCGGCCCGGCGGCGGACCGCGAGATCGACATCCTCCTCTACACGGGGTACGAGGAGGACGAAGTGGAGCGTGACGCGGCGCGCTCCGCCGCCGTCCGCCACGCCGATGCGCTGGTGACCGGACGCTTCCGGGTGGCCGAGCCCACCGCGCTGGTGTGGCGCGGCTCGGCGAACCAGCGCATACGGCCGCGTACGGCGCGCGGGTGGGCGCGCTACCAGGAGCATCTGGCCCGGACGGAGAGCGGGCCGCGTCTACAGGTGGTCGAGGGGGAGGGCGATGTGCGGCTCTACGGAGTGCCGCGGCGCGGCGAACTGGCCGAGCTGGAGCGTCGGTTGCGGCGGGCGGGGATCGCCCTCACCGGTGCGAGCTGGCGCCCCTGAGCGGGGGCGCCCGCTCGGGCGGCAGGGCGCGCCGCGGCCCCGGAAGCCGTGGCCTCGGCGGCTGCGATCTGTGCGGCAGGGGCCCCTGTGGCAGAGGACCCTGTGGCGGTGGCCGCGGCGGCTGTGGTGCCTATGGCTGGGTGCTCGGCGGCGGTGGCCTCGGTGGTTGTGGTTTGTATGGGTGGGGTCTCTGCGGCGGTGGTCCCTGCGGCGGTGGCCTCTGCGGTCGCGGTCACAGCGCGCCGACGGCCTCGGCTATCTCCCGGTTGCGGACCACCAGATGCACCCGCCAGCGGGAGTCCCGGGCGAGTTCGTCGCGGATCGCCCAGCGCAGCCAGGTCGCGCTCACCGCCGGTGCCAGACCGCCCCGGCCCGCGCCGAGCAGCGGAAAGCAGATCGAGGACAGGGCGGGCTCGTAACGGTCGCGCTCCGTGCGGGCGAGCGCGAAGCACGCGCTGACCGCGCGGGCGATGCTCTCCGGGCGGACCTCGTACGTATCGTCCCGCGGTGTGGCCACCGCGGCGTGGTAGATCCGCCGGACGCCGCGTGCGGCGAGCGCTCCCGGCGAGGTGGGCACCACCGTGCCCGGCCGGATCGGCAGCCCCGGGCGGCCGTGGGCGCGCAGCCACGCGGCCAGTTCGCGGGCGAGCACATCGTCGACGATCTCCCCGGCGGGGTCGCGTACGGCGGCGGCCAGGCGCAGCGCGCCGGAGACGGTGGGGCGGAAGGTCTTGGACATCTCCAGGTAGACGTTCTCCGAGGAGACCAGCACCTCGATGTCCCGGAGCAGTTCGATGGGCGAGACATGGAGGGTGAACGTGCTCCGTGCGTCCACCGGTACGGCCTCGACCCGCAGCGGAGGTTCCTGGCCGATCCGGCCGCTCGGCGCGATCGTGCTCGGCCCCGCCGCGTTCGGCCCGCCGGAGCTCCGTGCTCCGGTGTCCGGTCCGGGGCTCCGCCCCGTCGAGCCGCCTCCTCCCGCGAAGGGCGGCGGCTCCCGCAGGACGGTCAGTACGGCCTCGGCGAGCTGCTGGATGACCTGCGGTTCCTGCTGTTTGCGGAACCGCTCGGAGGTGACTCCGTACACGGCGGCGGCCATCTTACGGCGGTCATGGGCGGGGGCGCCCCGGCGGTCGGGGAGCAGCCCGAAGGTATGGGCCGCGGCCTGGCCGAGCAGATCCCGCTCGCCGAGCCGTCGTACCGCCTCCTTGAGCAGCGCCTCGATACCGGCCGGGGCGTCGTCGGAGCCATCGCAGAGGCCGGCCGCCGCGGCCGCGGCGCGCAGCGTCGGCCGATCGGTTCTGCGCAGATCCGGGAGTCCGGGTCTGCGTATGCTTTTGAGTTCTTCCAGGAGTTGATCGTATGTGGGCAAATTTGACGCAAATGGCTCCTGACTCATGGTCACCAGGCTAGCGACCGGCCGGGAAAGAGGAAATCGGTCTCCGGCGGCCGCACCCTGCCGGGCTTTGTACCGCCGGTAATTCGCCCATGCTGGAACAGATTTCCGATTTCCATGGCTCCGCTTTCTTGATCCACGGCCCGGCGACCGCGGTCGCCGTCATCGCCGGGATGAAGCCAACACCGCCCGCACGCCTACGAGGTGACCTTTGTGACCCAGCCGCACCAGCAACCGCCCCCCACGGAATCCGAGGACGACGAGGACTACGGGGTTTACGGGGGTAACGGGCAATACGCGACCCACGACGACCACGCGGCGAACCGCGGGAACGACACGCCTCACGAAGGCCAAGGGGAACACCGGGACCACCAGAACCACAGGGACCACGGGGACCACGGGGACCACCACAACCACGGGGAGCCCGAAGAGCCGCGGCGCGCCCATGACACCGGGCCGCCGCCCACCGAACACGAGGAGCCGCCCCCGTCGGCGGGCGCCTCGACTGCCGGGCCCACCGAGGACGAGATCCCCTCGGCGGCCTCCGCGCAGGCCGCGGACGGGGGTCGCGACCTGCGCGGGGACACCGGAACGCTGCCGGTCTCGCTGCGCGGCAGATTCCGGCTGAGGGCCGTGCTGCGCCGCCCCGACCATCCGCACCAGGCGGCCGTCTACCGCGTCGAGGACGACAGCGGCAGCCACATCCTCAAGTGGTACCACCGCGGCCACGCCCCGGACCGCCGGGTGTGGGAGCGGCTGCGGGACCGGCCGCGCCGCCATCTCACCCACTTCACCGAGACCAGCGACACCGGGGCCGACGGCCATCCGTACGACCTGGCGCCCTCCTACGGCGAGACCGACCTCGCCGGATATCTGCGGGACAACCCGGGCCCGGCCGACCCCGTGCTCATCCACAGCGTCGTACGGCAGATGCACGAGGCCCTCACCACCCTGCACGAACTGGACATCGTCCACCGGGACATCAGCCCGGCCAACATCGTGCTCGGCAGCCTCGACCCGGCCGCCCCGGACCTGGCCCTCGTCGACTTCGCCGTCTCCGCCCATGAGCCCGCCGAGCGCTACACCCGGGACGAGCGCTGGGTCGGCACCGCCCTCTACATGTCCCCGCAGGCGTCACTGCGCCACCAGCTGATCCACCCGCCCGCCGACTGGTGGTCGCTCGGCATGATCGTCGCCGAGATGGCCGGCGGGCGTCACCCCATCCGGTTCACCGACAACGACTTCGTCCGGGAGGAGATCAGCTCGCGCGCCCCGGATCTGTCCCTGGTCACCGACCACCGGCTGCGGCTGCTGTGCTGGGGGCTGCTCACCCGGGACCCCGACCACCGCTGGGGAACCGACGAGGTGGCGCAGTGGCTGGTGGGCGGCTCGCCGCCGGCCGCGCCCTGGGAGCCGGGCACGGCCCCCGGTGCCTCGGACCCGGCGGGCGACCCGGACATCGAGCCGTTCGCCTTCCTCGATGAGCGTTACACCCGGCCGAGGCAGCTGGCCAGGGCGTTCAGCGAGAACTGGCGGCCCGCCCGGCAGCTTCTCTCCCGGCGGCGCGGCCGCGGCGAATTCACCCGCTGGCTACGGCAGTTCGAGAATGCTCCGGACCGCGACGGCGAGGAACTGACGGCGCTGCTCGCCCTCCTGGAGCCGCAGCACGCCGCGGCTCCGCCGCGTGAGCCGAAGCCGGCCACGATGGTGCGGCTGATCTCCTGGCTCGGCCCCACCCTCGACGCGTCCTACCGCGGGGTGCCGATGGACCACGCGGGGCTGGGGGACCTGCTGCGGGAGGCCGCGCGCGGGGACGAGTTCGCCCTCTCCGTCGTGGCGGACCTGCGGGACCACACCATCCTGCCGCTGCTGGACGCACGGCCCGGCGGCGAGGGGCTCGCCGAGGTGCAGCAGCGCTGGCTGACGGCCCGCTCCCGCTGGCAGCACACCGTCGACGAGGTGCTCCACGCCTCGCCCTGGCTGCGCGACCGCCGTGCCGAGGTGCGCGCCGCCACCCGGCTCGACCGCTCCCGGCTCGCCGTCCTGCTGTCGCTCGCCGCGGCCCCCACCGCGCACCGGCGCAGGCTCCAGGAGCGGATCGCCCGTGTTCAGGACACGCTGCCACAGCAGGTGGCCTGGTACGGCAGGCTGGTGCGCGACCCCGATGACCTGGTGCGGACGCAACTGGCCGAATGGCTGACCGGATTCGCCGAGCAGGAGTCCTCGGAGACACAGGGCCGGCTGGACGACGAGCGCGCCCTGCTCCGCCAGGAGCGCGATCTGGACGTGGCCACGCTGTGGGTGCGCAGACAGGACATGCTGCCCACCCTCGGCTGGGCCCTCGGCGGAGCCGTCGGCCTCGTCTTCCCGTGGATCTTCGTGATCGGCCTGGGCGATCTGGTGGGCTGGCCCGCCCAGCGCGCCGTGGTGACGGCGTGGATGCTGGCCGTCCCGGCGGCCGCCGCCGTCCTGGCACTTGAGCTGTGGACCGCGTATCGCATCGGCAGCCCCGGCTACCATCCGGACCGCTCCCTGGCCGGGCTGCTGATCGACCGTGCGCTCCCCGTGGCCCGGTTCATCCGCCGCCCCGGCTCCCGTTTCCCCGTCCAGGGCCTGCTGATCCTCCCGGTCATCGCCGTGTTGTGGGCCACCGTGGCCTACGCGCCCTGGGTGTGGCCGGTGGCCACGGTGGCGGCCCTGCTCTGGTGGACCTGGCACCGGACGCGGTGCTGGCGCCGCTATGTGGCGGAGCTGCGCGGACGACTCCACCCCGGCGGCCGGAGGGCGGCCGCCCCGCCGACGTCAGGGAGGGCCGTATGAGTTCGGGACAGGCGATTCCCAGCATCGGCGATGTGATGCCGGATGTGTACTTCCCCCCGCCTCCGACCACCGAGACCATCCAGCACACCGTTCAGAGCACGGTGCAGGACACCGTCCAGAACACCGGAGCGCCGCACCAGGCGGTCCAGGGCACCGGACTGTCGGACCACCTGGGCACACAGACCGGCCAGCACATCGCCGACGCCGTGCACAACGCCGGCGGCCACGCTGTGAACGCGGCCATGGACCAGCTGCACGACCTGATGGTGCCCGCCCTGATCGGCCTCGGCTCGCTCAGCGGGGCGCTGCTCGTGGGCCGCGCCACCATGGCCGGGGCGCAGGTGCTCGCGGCCGCCGCCATCCGCGCCGCCGAGGCCCAGGCCGAGCTGCGCAGGCAGCAGTTGAACGCCAAGCAGGCCGCCGAGTGCTGGCGGGACGCCGCCTTCGCCGCCGTACGGGCCAACGCCCGCATCGACGCGCTCCGGGCGCGGATACGGCGGGGCCCCCCCCCCCCCCGGGCCCCTCGCTCGGCCCGCGCCCTCGACCAACGCCTCCGCGTCGGCGATCGCCCCGGCCAGGGCGGCGGGCTCCGGCCGCAGTCCCGCCACGATCGTGTCGATCTCGCGCAGGCCCGCCCGCTGGAGGAGGCGCTTCTCGTTGGTGACCCACTCACCGCGCGCCGCGAGCACCGCGTGCGCCGATTGCAGGGCGGCCGTCGCCACCGCCCCCGCGACCTCGGTGGCCTGGCCACGTCCCGCGTACGCGGCCGAGGCGTACTCCAATGTCAGGGCCGCGCGCCCCCGCCACACCGGGGGCGCCGCCTCACGCAGCGCCTCCGGGTACTCGGGGCGGGGCAGGGCACCCCGCAGCACCTGGTTGAGCGCGAGCTCGGCCACCACCAGATAGCTGGGGATGCCCGCGAGGTGGAACATCAGCGGCTCCCAGTGGAAGCGGCCCTGCCGCGACTCGGCGAGTTCGTGTCCCACCACATCGAGGTCGCGGTAGTGGACATCCACGCGCCGTCCGTCGATCGTCAGCCAGGCGCCCCCGTTGAAGACACCACCGCCCCATTCGCCGATCTCGGAGACCTCACCCTCCCAGCCGACCGCCCGCAGGTCGGCCGGGTCGAAACCACCCCGGTAGTACAGGGCGAGGTCCCAGTCGCTCTCCGGGGTGTGGGTGCCTTGCGCACGCGAGCCACCGAGGGTGACGGCGTGTACGGCGGGCAGGGCGGCGAGCCGCTCGGCGACATCGTCGAGAAACGTGGCGTCGGTCATGCGGGGAAACACATCGTCGGTCGTGTCGGGAAACACGTCGTCGGTCATACGGATCCGATCGTGTGAAGTGGATGACGGATGCGGCGGGCACACCGAGCGGACGCCGGAGCACGGGCTCGTACGGCGTCGCTGCGGATCGGTGTGCCGGGTCATCACTCCATGACGGTGAGCTTACCGCCCCCACCGGGACAGGAGCCGGTGGCCCGGGACAGGAGCCGGTGGCGGCGGAAGAACCGACGGACGGCGGGGCGGTATGGACCTGGGGCGGGTCAGCCCTGCACCAGGCCCAGGCGGAACCGGCTCTCCGCGGTGTCGAGGATGGTCGTCTCCGTGTCACGTGGGGTCCAGCCGAACACGGAACGCGCCTTCTCGGTGCGCAGGATCGGTACGCTCCCCGCCTGCCCCGCCGCTTCCCGCACCGACGGGTCGGAGCCGGCGACCGCACGCGTCTCTTCGTCGCTCAGCTCCCGTGTGGGCACCCGGGTGGCGCGCTCTCCGAGGTGCTCGGCCAGCACTCCGGCG
>NZ_JANIIC010000072.1 GCF_024519315.1 Streptomyces malaysiensis subsp. samsunensis
GACATCGAATCTGCGCAGGAAGGACTGCCACCAGTGCTCCACGTCGGCTGGTGTGGCGGCGGTGGCCGAGCACCACAGCCAAACCGGTTTCGGGTCACGGTCGCCCGGCAGGCGCTCGACCTTCAGGCGGATCAACGTGCCGTGCAGGATGGGCAGTTCCTCTTTCGTGTGGTTCAGCCAGGGGCCGCGGTGGGTGAGCCGCGGGTGCATCCGGTCCCAGGCCATCGCCTCGGCCTTGCCGTAGCGGGTGGTGTCCGCTCACGTCCACAGCCAGCACGATCCGCCCGTCGGCCGCCCTCGGCAGCGGCAGGCCCGCCAGCGCACGCCGCAACCGCGCCGGCTCCAGCCAGCCCCGGTCCAACGCCGCGTACAACGCCCCGTGTCCGCGCCGGTGCTCGACCGCCAGCGACAGTTCGACCAGCGTCTTCACCGGCCCGTCCGCACACAGCACCGCGTCCGTGAGCTCGAAGAGCGCATCCGCGCGGGCGTAAAGGCACTCGTAGAACTCGACCCGAAAGCGGGACAAGACGTCGAACGCCTCGCCCGCGGGCGCGTGGACCGGGAGACTCATAACGGCGGCCGTTCTCTCGTGCTTCGTGACTCGACATCTCGAAGCGTGGAGAACGGCCGCCTCCGCTGTCCCGGGAAGAACCGCAGATCAGCAGGTCGGGTGACCTGCGAGGTTAAACGCCAAGCTCAGTGGTCGTTCGAGTAGCCGAGCTCCGTGCTGAGCGCGGAGAGGAATTCGGGATAGGGCAATTGTGGAGGCCTGACAGTCGCCGAACTGATGATGCCTCGCCGACGCCAGTGCTCCTTGCGTACGGCGACGCTCGTGCCGGGCTGGGTCTCAAGGCCTATCAGGCCGGCAATCCGTCCGAGGTGTGCGCGGGCCGAGGCGAGGTCGCCGACGTCCCAAGCGGCGGCGGCGTCGACGAGTACGCGCGGCCGACTGATCCCACACGCGACTACTCGCGCGCCGGCCACTAGGTCCTCGACCAGGTTCGCACCGCCCATGCCGCTGAGCAGCGTCAGGTTGGATTGAGCGGCTGCGAGCTTGTGGATCCGCCAGAAGGTGGGTGGCGCTTCACACTTGACGGCGGCCACTTCGGGGACAGCCGCGAGCACTCTGAGCAGGTCGCTCAGTCCGATATGGATGCCGGTCGGCATCGGATAGTCCTGCAACCACAGCGGGAGTGTTGTGTTCTGGTAGGTGTCTTTGAGGTCGCGGACCAGGACGTCAGCGTGTGATGAGCTCACGGGCACCATGACGGCCTGCAAGTGATCGCGGCGTGGGGCGACGACGTCGCGCAGGTCCAATCGTCTGTCGTCGTGATCGAGCGACATGACGGTGGCGACGACAGGTCTGCCCTGAGCGTGCTCGAGAACTGTGTCGAGCACTTGACCGCGTTCCGCACGGGTGAGGGCGATCGGCTCGGCGATGACGCCCAGGGCGATCAGGCCCTGAACACCGTCGGCGACGAGCGCCGAGACGTGCCGGGCCAACGAGACGTGGTCGACGGCACCAGTCGGTGTGAACGGGGTGAGCACCATGCCCCACACCGGAATCGAGGAGTGCTGCGCATCGGTCACTGAGACTCAGCCAGCCTGCAGGCGACATTGAGGGACATGGCTTCGACGCCGACTGCCTCGTGCACCTGAGAGTTCGTGAGCGCTCCATCGCGCGTGCGCGTAAGCGGCTCGTCGGCGAACCGCCTGTCCACCAGGTGCAGGTGGGCGAGCAGGGTAACGCTCTCGCGCACGCGGTGGTATCCCTCAGTAACTACGTGGATATCGACGTCGGCGCCGCGGGCGTGCTTGGCGGGGGACGTCATTGTCGCATCGGCTCTGTGGAGGGTGAGTTCATGAACGCTGATGGGCGTGTCGGCGACGCGAAACTCCTGGTCTTTGACGTTGCTGGGGACGCTCATCCTCACGCCTACTCCTTCGGTTCAGATCGGTTCGTGCGATGCAATCCTAATACTACTGCATCCAATATGGTAAGTTCGTTCGCGCCATCGCAGATTCCGTCCAGGAGGCCCTCATGAGCGAACGAGACCAGAGCGTCGGCACGGAACTATTGTTCGAGAATGATGTCGTTCGGGTCTGGCGGATGTACCTGCACCCGGGAGAGGCCTGCCGCCCGCACATGCATGCCCATGACCACGTTCTCGTCTATGCCAACCCGTCTCTGATGGAGGCGCGCGAGCAAGGCGGCACCGGTGTGATCCGGCAGCCATCGGACGAGGGGTTCGTGCTCTACCGCGAGGTCGGCACAGCCGGGCTACCAGCCGACCACTGGATCACCAACGTCGGAGACGAAGACAGCACTCACTACATCGTTGAGCTGCTGGGGCCGAGCCGCTCGGCAACCTCCCAGCCGCCGGTGCACAATGGCCGTGTCATCTCCGGTCATGCGATCGACTGGTGACCGTGCGCGAAACCTGGCGGGTCGATGGGACCGATCTCGCGGTCACCGTCGCAGGCGACGGACCGCTGGTCGTTCTGGTCCACGGCTTCCCAGACCTGGCCATCACCTGGCGACTCCAGATTGCCACGCTGGTTGCCGCTGGCTACCGAGTGGCCGCGCCGGACATGCGGGGGTACGGCGGCAGTGAGCGTCCGGCGGAGTCCTCCGCCTACTCCGCGCGCGTGATCGGCCGGGACCTGATCGGGCTGCTCGACCACGAGGGCGTTGAGCGGGCGCATGTCGTTGGCCACGACTGGGGCGCGGCGTGCACCTGGCAGTTCGGCCTCGATTATCCCGATCGGCTGCTGTCCCTGACCGGGCTGAGCGTGCCCTACGTGTTGCCGCCGCCGAAGGCGCCCACCGAGATCCTGCGTGCCCGATATGGCGAAGACTTCTACCAGCTTCGCTTCCAAGAGTCCGAGACCGCCGCCGAACTTGACCGCGATGTTCTGCGGACGCTGACCGCAGCGTTCGGCGATCGCTTCGAGGACCTGGGCGTTACGGCGCCAGCCGCCACACCCGACTGGCTTCCTAATGAAGTGCTCGATACCTACGTGGCCGCGTTCAAGAAGACCGGGTTCACCAGCGGGCTGGCGTACTACCGCAACATCGACCGGAACTGGCAGGACGCCCAGGCCCGCGAGCAACGCCGCATCGAGTGCCCATCACTGTTCATTACAGGCAGCTCCGACCCAGTCGCCCGCTTCATGCGGGTCGACTCCTCGACTGAAGCTTTCGCCGACCTGCGGGTTGAGGTGATCGAGGGTGCCGGCCACTGGGTTCACCAGCAGGAACCGGTGCTAGTGAACCGGCTGCTACTGACCCACCTGGGCCGCGCCGATTACTGACGTTGCCGGCACGGTGTCGTTAGAGTGAGTCCAGTGCCGGCCAGGCATCCGTCGATGAGGTTAGGCCGGTACTGGACCTGGTGTAGTCCCCACCGGAGATAGCGCATCAGGTGGGCGGGGGTCCTTGCGCACCCGCGTCCGCAGCGACTCCGCGGTGATGCCAAGATCCGCAGCCACGGCCGCATACGTGCGCTTCCCGGCCGAGGCGCGGTAGAGCGTGACGGCGTCCTTCCTGAACTCCTCCCGATACGGTGACTTGCGTCCCGGACGAGCCGCGATCGCTCGCCGGTTTGTAGCAGGCCAGGGCCGCGATCGAGATCCGGCGCTGGGAGCGTCCCCTCACCGTGATGATCGGTGTGACGCCTCGCCGAGACCAGGTGCGGGCAGTGGGCGGCGTCCTCGAGAAGCCGGCCTCGTCCTCGAGGACAAGGTAGGTGTCGAGCACCGCTGCGGTGCTTCCACGTGCGGGTAGGTCTCCTTCACCCACCCGGCCACGGCCGCGCCATCCTGCTCGACGGCTCGCCGGGCCGGGACCTGTTTGGCTCCAGCCGTGGCGACGCAGCATCTGGGCGATCCCCGAGAGCGTGAACGACGTGTGGAACGCCGCCCGATCAGGGCCTTGATCCGGATCGGCGTCCAGATCTGGTCCGACCGGCCGTGCGTTACCGGGCCCTTGGCCGGCTCCTGCTCCAGTACAGCGAACAGCTGCTCACTCAGCTTGGGCAGCGACACCGGCCCCACCGACCGAAGACCGTCCGTGCCGGCATCGTCCCAGGCCCGGCGCCACCGCGATCCCTGCAGCTGGAATCCACGACTTGTCTCCCGGGAAGCCATTAGCGGACAGTGTTCGGCGCCTTCCTGTTGATCCAATGAGCGGTCGCCTCAACCGACTTGCGAATGTGGGCGTTCATTAGGTCGCGGGCCTTCAAGGCATCTTGAGCCAGGATCGCCTCGGCGATCATTTGGTGCTCGGCCATGTTGCGGGCAATCAGCCGGGAGCTGCCCGCATAGGCGCCGAATGAGATGTTATGTGGCAGCTTGCGCCGCAGATCTGCGATCGCCTGCTGCAGGTACTTGTTGCCAGAAGCCTCCAGGATTGTTGAGTGGAAGAGCTCGTTGGACTCGATCCAGTGCTCGGCCAGTTCCTCCCTCGGCCCGGTCTGCTCGAGGGTCTCAGCGAAGGACGACCAAGCGCTGGTCATCCGTTCGGCCTGCTCGTCGTCCATATGCACCGCCGCGAGCGAAGCTGCCAGGCCCTCGAGATCGGCACGTACCACGCCGATCTCAAGGACGTCCTGGACGGATTGTCCGTTGACCCGGGCGCCACGGTGGGGCTCGATGGTGACCAGCCCCCGGGCGGCCATGATCCGCAGCGCCTCCCGGACCGGCGTCCGGCTGATCCCGAACTCGCGGGCGATCGCATCGTGCCGCAACCAGGTGCCGACCGGGATCTTGCTCAGGATGATGCGATGCTGCAGTTCCGAGGCGACGCGTTCGCTCATCGATCCGTCGTACGAGGTCTTCTCGTCGCTCGAATGCGGCTCGCGCGTCACGCCATTCTCCTTGACTGGTCTGGTAGACATCAGTTGCATCCAATCAGGTATGGAATCGGCTTGTCGCGTCGGCCCTGTCACCGGCCGGTTGCGTAACCCTGTGCCCCTCGCGGGTTCGCCGCCGCAGAGAGCAGCCCCCGGGCCGTGTCCCGCTGGACTAGCGAGAGTCGGCCCAGCGACCACGGCGGCGCCAGCTCGACCAGGTGGCCGCGGTCCCGGAGCTCGCTGACCAGGTCCGGGCTGAACCGGTCCTCGGCGACCAGGCCGCCAGGCGTCCAGGTTCGTGGCCAGAAGCTGCTGGCTGCGCTGGTGGTGTGGAACATCGGCGATTCGATCGACGTCTGCGGGCTGAGTCCGGCGACGAGCATGCGCAACAGCGCGACTAGCTGCCACTGGTCCTGTTGGTCTCCGCCCGGGGTACCCAGGGCGATCAGTCGGTCTGGTCTGGTAACGATGGTCGGGCTCAGCGTCGTACGGGGCCGCAGCCCGGGGCGCAGCGCCGACGGGCTGGCGGGATCCAGGTGCGTCATCTGCAGCCGGGTCCCAAGGGCGAAGCCCAGCTCCGGGATTGTGGGGGAGGACTGCAGCCAACCACCGGACGGGGTGACTGAGATGGCGTTGCCCCACTGGTCGATCACGTCGACATGGCAGGTGTCGCCACGGGTCTCACCGTCCCAGCGGACCGTCGGCTCGCCGAGCGCGCCGACGGCATCGGGTCGCGCGAGGAGCAGGGGGGGAAGGAAGGACGACAGCGACTTGGCGCGACCTGGACGGAATTCGAGCGAAGCCACGTCGGTGATCTGCTCCCGACGCTCTTTGGCGTACCTGTCGGAGAGCAAGGTAGCCAAACCGGCGTCGCTGATACCTGCTCCGTAGTGGGCGTCACGGTCGGCGAGCGCGAGTTTCAAGGTCTCCACGACGAGGTGGATCCCGGTCGCTGAGCTCAGGTCCAGGTCTGCGTCGGAGAACTCTTCGAGGATGGCCAGCGCCTGGAGAAGTACTGGTCCCTGGGTCCAGGCCGCAGCCTTGAAGATTCGGTGGCCTCGAAACTCCCGGGACACAGGGGCCTCAACGTGGGCTGCGTAGGCGGCCAGGTCGGTGGCGCTCAGCACGCCCCGGAGCACGGACCCGTGGGCGTGGAGATGGTAAGAGGAGGACACGAACCGATCGATCGCCTCGGCCACGAACCCGCCGCGCCAGATCGCTCGTGCTGCCTCGATGACCGCTTCCCGCGTGGTCCCGCCTGCGGCATGGATCGCTTCGTCCCGCAGCCGGGACAGGGTCCGCGCCCACGCAGGGTTGCGATGCACCTCGCCCGCGACCGGGGCCCGATCCTCGGGGAGCCACAGCTGCATTGACGTCGGCCAGCTGTCGCGGAAGAGTCCCTCCACCTCACCGATGACCCGCGCCGCCGACGCGAGCAGCGGGTGCCCGTGGGTGGCGTAATGGACGGCGAACTCAAGGACGTCAGCGAGCTCCCAGGTCCCCCAGTCGCGCAGCATCAGCAGCCACGCATCGAAGGCCCCGGGGACGGCGGCGGCAAGTGCGCCGGATCCCGGCACCGAGGTCAGGCCCGCCGAGCGGAAATGGTCGATGGTTGCCGCCCGGGGCGCGGGACCCTGCCCGGACAGGACCTGCGGCGTCTCCCCAGCCCGGGCCAGCAGGGCGACCAGCTCACCACCGGGGCCGTTCAGATGCGGCTCGACGACGTGCAGCACGAGACCGGCGGCGGCCGCCGCGTCGAAGGCGTTACCACCTCGCTCTAGGACCGCCTGGGCCACGGAGGAGGCCACCCAGTGTGTGCTGGCGGCCATCCCGAACGAGCCCTCAAGGTCGGGCCGGGCGAGGAAAGCGTCCCGATCAAGTGGCATATGGACCCCCTAGCGAATGAAAACTGGCTACGTGTGATTCAACTATAGACAGATCGGATGCAAAACATTAGCGTTCGACGGCAACGCCAACAGAGAGCCGAGGAAACGCATGTCGCGACTGAACTGCCGACTGGCTGCTGTTGCTACTGCCGCTGGCGCGGCGATAGCCCTTGCCGGTTGTGGCGGCACTGACGGCTCGGCCGGCGATGCGGTGAATAGGTCTGCGTCGTCGTCGGAAGCCGACAAGGTCCTGGACGGCCTCCATGCCGGTCCGGCGAAGGAGTGCACCTCCGGTAAGGGCCTCACCCTCGGATACGCCGGGGTCTGGAGCTCGAACGCCGGGGGCAAGGCGGGCAACGACTCGTTCGCGGCAGCGGCTGAGGCCTGCGAGGCCACCCCGCTGGTGGTCGAGGCGAAGGCGGACGACCCGCTGAACACGATGATCACCGCGATGGATCAGATCATCTCCCAACACGCGGATGCGGTCGCCTTCTTCCCGCTCACCGCGGACGTGATGACGGCTCCGAGCCGGCGCGCGGTCAAGGCAGGCATCCCGGTCGTCTCCGGCGAGATCACCAACTTCCGGGGTGCCTCGACCACGTTCCACCAGGACCGGCTCACCGCCGCGGTCAACTCCGCGCGGCTGTTCTGCGAGAAGTACCCCGACGGCGGCAAGGTGATCTACGGCGCTTACGGCGGGTCGCAGCAGGACCTCATCGCGATGCAGAAGCGTTTCGAGTCAGAGCTGCGGGACTGCAGCGACGGCAAGCTGACCATCGCCGGCACGTACGCGAACAAAACCGACGATATCGCTGGCGGACGGGGCACCGCGCAGGCGGTGCTGCAGCAGCACCCCGACGCGATCGGCGTCGTCGCCTACAGCGACACGGACGCGGTGGCGGCCTCAAGAGCGGCGAGCGACCTCGGGATGCGCGGCAAGCTGACCATCGTCGGATACAACGCTGACGCTGTCGGTCTCGCCGCACTCCAGCAGGGCTCGATCGACTACAGCTTCGCGTGGGGCATCCCGGAACAGCAGCAGAAAATGGTCGAGGTGATGATCGCGCTGGCCAAGGGGGAGCCCGCGCCGCGTTTCGTCACGTTGTACCCGCGCTGCGTGAGTCGCAAGACGGTCGATGCGGTGCCGTCCATCGCCGTCCGGGTCCGCGGTATAGCAGACGGCCGTGACCTCGCGCCGACGAAGATCCAGCCGATGATCGAGAGCGACAAGCCGACGCTGGAGGCTTCCGAGGCACAGCGTAAGGCCGTTGCTTGCGAGGTGAGTTGATGTCATGAAAGCGACCAACCGTAAGACCAACTCCCTGCTCCACCTTCGCGGGATCACCAAGAGGTTCCCCGGCGTTCAGGCGCTCGACGGTGTCGACCTCGAGGTTCGGAGCGGCGAGGTCCTTGGCCTGGTGGGCGAGAACGGCTCCGGCAAGTCAACGCTGCTCAAGATCGCGGCCGGCCACCAGAATGCCGACGCCGGCGAGATCGTGCTCGATGGACGACCAGTGTCCCTGGCAGGACCGGCCGACGCGCTCAACCGCGGGATCGCACTCATAGCCCAGGAGATCTCAGTGCAACCGCAGCTGACGGTGGCCGAGAACCTGCTGGACGGCCGCCTGCCCCGGCGAGCGGGGCTGATCGACTGGCGGCGTATGCACCGGCAGACGGAGGCAGAACTACGCGAACTCGACCTGGACCTCAGCCCGCATACGACGGTTGGCGCTCTTCCCCTGCACCAGCAGCAGATGCTGTCCATCGCCCGAGTGGTCCGCCGGCGCCCGCGCCTGGTGCTCTTCGACGAACCCACCAGCTCGCTCACGGCGGACGAGGTCAAGCACGTCTACGCGATGATCCACTCGTTGCGGGCTGCTGGCTCGGCCGTCGTTTATATCACCCATCGGCTACGCGAGTACTTTGATCTCGCAGACCGAGTGGTGGTGCTGCGCGACGGGCGAACCGTCGCCACCCGCGAGATCGCCGGCGTCGACGAGCAGGAGCTGGTCCGGCTGATGGTCGGTCGCGAGCAGGTCCAGATCTTCCAACGGCCAGCGCAGAAGGATCACGGTGACTTCGAGTCGGCGGCATTGAGGCTGGAGGTTCGCGGGATAACCAGCGCGCGGCTAGCTGACATCGACCTGGACGTCCGTGCGGGGGAGATCGTCGGGGTAGCGGGGCAGGCGGGCTCCGGGCGAACCAGTCTCGCCGAGACGCTCTTCGGTCGCTGGCCCTACTCCGGCTCGGTGCGAGTGGCTGGGCGTGAAGTGCGGCTGTCCACGCCGCGTGCCGCCATCGACGCGGGCATCGCGCTGGTACCCGAAGACCGCAAAGGCGCGGGACTGGTGCTCTCGATGTCGGTGCACGAGAACCTGGCGATGGCGTCCTGGCGCCGTACGTCGGCCTTGGGCGTGCGCCGACCTGGACACGAGCGTGCCGGAACAACGCGGGTGGTCCGCGACCTGTTGATCCGCACGGCGGGCTTGGACGTTCCCGCCGTCACGCTCAGCGGAGGCAACCAGCAGAAGGTCGCGATCGGCAAGTGGCTCCTGCACGAGCCCTCGGTGCTGATCCTCGACGAGCCGACGCGCGGCGTGGACGTGGGTGCCAAAGCCGAGATCTACGCGCTGGTCGAGGAGCTGGCCAGCGCTGGGCTGGGTGTCCTGGTCATCTCCTCGGAACTGCTCGAGGTGATGCGACTGGCGCACCGGGTCCTTGTCATGTCAAACGGCCGGGTGGTCGGCGAGGAAGCTGGCGCCCGTGCCACTGAGGAATCGATCACCCGACTTGCCTTCCGCGCCGAAGGCGCGCCGGAACCCGGATCACTGGAAGTGAGAAACACGTGAGTGGAAACAGCTTCGAATCCATGACCGTGACGCCGAGCGTGCCCGCCGAAACATCCGGACGACGCGGCACCGTACAGAGACCTTGGATCCGTCACCTGACCGGCTCGTCCGCACCGATGTTCGCAGTAGCCGGTCTGCTACTTGTCGTTGTGGTCTTCCAGCTCGTCACCGAGCCGAACTTCGGCTCGTCGTCGAACATCGCCAACCTGCTTCGCACCAGCGCGGTCCCGATACTGCTCGTGGTGGGCATGACAATGGTGATCCTCACCGGCGGCATTGACCTCTCCATGGGCGGCATCCTGAGCCTGTGCGGCATCGCCTACGCGAAGATGGTGATCGCCGGCGTGCCCACCTCGCTTGCGCTGGTGCTGACCGTGCTGCTCGGTGCCGCACTGGGATTCGGGGTCAACGGTCTGCTGATCGGCCGGTTCGGACTCTCCTTCTTTGTTGTCACTCTGGCCAGCGCCTCGGTCCTCGGCGGCATTGCCCTGCTGTGGTCCGGTAACCGCCAGTTCGATATGTCCGGTGACGGCTTGGCCCGCGCTCTGGGTAACGACACGCTCGGCAGCCTCCTGCCGTACGGCGCCATCATCGCGGTCGTCACCGTCGTGCTCGCCGGCCTCGTGCTCCGATACACGATCTTCGGGCGATCGGTGTACGCCATCGGTGGCAACCAGGAGGCGGCGCAGCTCTCCGGCGTCGGCGGCGCGCGGGTGATCGCCTCCGTTTACGGCGTCAGCGGTGCCTGTGCCGGCCTGGCCAGCGTGATGATGATCGGTCGGCAGACGATCGCCGACCCGACCGCGGGAAGTTCCTCGATCGTGCTCTACGTGGTAGCGGCGACGCTCCTGGCGGGCGTGACGATCACCGGCGGCGCCGGCTCGGTGTACGGCGCTCTGATCGGTACCGCGTTCCTCCAGGTGCTCTCGAACGCCCTAGCCCTGCGCGGGTTCAACAACTCCTGGCAGATGGTCGTGACCGGCGCGATCCTGCTCGTCGCGGTGTACCTCGACCGTGTACGGCTCAGACTGGCTGCACGACGTGGCTGATCGGAGCAGGAAACCTCCCCTCACACGAAAGGCACCCCAGTGACATCGAACGAAGCCGTCGAGATGATCGCCGCCACGCGCTCCCGTGCCGTGGCTGCCGGGATCGATGTCTACGAATACGACGCCGTGACCGCCCGGATCGAGAACCTCGACGACTGGTCCGACCTGTTCCGCGGGGCGGGAACCGGCCACGAGAGCGCCGGTGCCAAGGCGTGCGAGGAGGGTCGCCTGGCCTCCGCCCGGCAGTCCTACCTCGCCGCCGCGGCCTGGTACTACTTCGCGGGTGCCTGGCCGTCGCCGCGGGTCTCGACGTACCAGGAGTCCGCTCGGGCGCAGTGGACCGCGATCCAGCTGTTCGAGCCGAACGCCCGGCGTCTCACGGGTGACAAATTCGCGGGTGTCCTCCGGGTTCCCGGCGTTCATCCGGACGGAGGGCCGCTGGTCGTCCTGGTTCCAGGCCTGGACGGCGCTAAAGAGGAGTTCTTCACCATTACCGAGGAATTGCTCGCCCGCGGCTGCGCCACTTTCGTGCTGGATGGGCCCGGCCAGGGCGAGCTCGTTGGCACGGTACCGCCGACGTCCGAGTACCCGGCTGTCGTCGGTGCCGCGCTGGATCTCCTTGAGAGCATCCCGGACTGGAAGCCGGAGAGCGTGGGCATCCTCGGCTGTAGCCTCGGCGGCTTCTACACCGCGGCCACGCTGGCGCGCGAGCCGCGCCTGCGGGCCGGCGTCATCGTCAGCGGTCTGGTCCGCGGCCCGTCGTGGGAGGGGCTGCCGCCGCACATCCAGGGGCTGCTCCGGGTGCGCACCACCGACGAAGAGCAGGGCCGGGAGTTCATCGCCTCACTCGACGCCTCCGAAGGGGTGCCGTCGATCTCTGTGCCGGTGTTCATCGTCGACGGCGACGCAGACCCGCTGGTCAACGGTGACTACACCGGCGCCTGGATCGCCGAGCACGCCCAGGTCGCCGAGCGCCGGGTCATCGCCGGCGGCGATCACAACGTCGCCAACGCCCGCTGGAAGTGGCTGCCCGACGTCGCCGATTGGCTGGCCGCCCAGCTCCAGGCCAGCATCCCTGCCACCACCCCGCAAGGAGAGGAGAACTGACATGAGTTCGTTCGAAGGAAAGGTCGCCTTCATCACCGGAGGAGGCCGCGGTCAGGGCCGCGAAGAGGCCGTCGAGTTCGCCCGCCGCGGCTCTGACGTGGTGATCGTCGACATCGCTGCCGACGTCGCCAGCCTGCCGTACTCGCTCGCGACCGAGGACGACCTGAAGGAGACCCAGCAGCTGGTTGAGGCGGAAGGCAGGTCCTGCCTGGCCCGGGTCGCGGACGTCCGCGACCAGCACGCGCTAGACGCCGCTGCCGCCGCGGCGGTCGAGCGGTTCGGGCGGATCGACTTCCTGATCGCGAACGCCGGCATCTATGACTGGTCCGATAAACCCTTCTGGGAGACCTCGGACGAGGCCTGGAACGACCAGGTTGGGATCTGTCTCGAAGGAGCATGGCGCGCTGCGAAGGCAGTTACGCCGCACCTGGTGCAACGGCGCAGCGGTGCCATTGTATTCACCTCCTCCAACGTCGGTGTCGAGGGCGTCCCGTTCAGTGCTCCGTACGTCGCCGCCAAGCACGGCGTCATCGGGCTGATGCGGGTGGCGGCCTTGGAGCTGGGCAACTACGGAGTCCGCGCGAACGCGATCCTCCCGTCCACGACCGACACGCTCATCAACGACCACCCCAGCGGCTGGCGGCGCGCGAGCGGCAAGCCCGACGGCACTCGGGAGAACTACCTTGACGCCGTGCACCAGTGGACCGCGATGCGGAACACCGGCGTGCTCCCACCCAAGGCGGCGGCGCTCGCGGCGCTGTGGCTGTGCTCTGACGAAGCCGAGTTCATCACCGGCATCTCGCTGCCGATCGACGCCGGTCATCTGACCCTGCCGGGCATGAACCCGTGGCCGGTGCGCGACTGATGGCGGACCGGATGGCGGCACTCGTCACCGATCGGACCAGTCGCGCCGGTGTCACGCTGGTGCCCGACCTGCCAGTGCCAGTGCCCGCGCCGAATGAGGCACTCGTCCGGATCAGGGCCATCGGCCTCAACTTCGGCGAGGTCAACACCGGCATCCATGTCATGGACGAAGGCTTGGTGCCGGGGTGGGACTCCGCCGGCGTGGTCGAGGTGGCCGCCGCCGACGGATCGGGACCCCCGGCAGGCAGCCTGGTGGTAACCCACGGCGCGACCGGAGGCTGGGCCGAGTACAGGGCGGTCGCCACCGACTGGCTAGGGGTCGCGCCACCGGAAACGGATCCCGGCGCGCTCGCCACCATCCCTGTGGCCGCGGGCACCGCGCTGCGCGCACTGCAGCTCACCGGCACCCTCGGCCGCCGCATCATGGTTACCGGCGCGACCGGCGGCGTGGGTCGCTACGCGGTGCAGCTGGCCCACCAGGGTGGTGCCTACGTGATCGCAGTAACGCGGAGTCCCGACAAACACGGTGAGCGCCTACGCGAGCTCGGTGCCGACGACGTCGTCGCTCGTCCCGGCGACGTCGACGAGCCGCTGGACGGTGTCATCGACCTGGTCGCTGGCGACCACCTCGTCGAGGCATACGTCGGCCTCGCCCCCGGCGGGAAGCTCGTCGCCGTGGGGCACGCGACAGCGACCGAGACGACATTCCCGGTGGGCGCGTTCCATGCCCACGACGGCCGGCACGACCGGACCCTGGTGACCTTCCACCTCCACCAGGGCACACCGCTCGGGGCGGACCTCACCCTGCTCGCCAGTCAGATCGCCGCCCGGAAGCTCGACGCCGAGGTCACCTGGCGCGACTCCTGGAAGAACGCCGAGGCTGCCTTCGCCGCGCTGCGCGCCGGTGCGCTGCACGGCAAAGCCGTTCTCGACGTCCCGTGACGCATGAAGGAGAGATTTGTGCGGGACCGTCTGCTCGCCCTGCCCTCGGAGCGAGTGCATCTCGCGGCCATGCTGTGCCTGACCTTCGTCACCGGGATCGTCGACGCGGTCGGCTACCTCGGCCTCGACCGGGTGTTCACCGGCAACATGACCGGAAACGTGGTGATCCTCGGGATGGGGCTGATCGGCGCCGACGACCTGCCGGTGCTTGGCCCGTCGCTGGCCCTGGTCGGCTTCCTGATCGGGGCGGCCGTGGCCGGCCGGGTGCTTTGGCGCAGTCCTGGTGTGTGGAACACACGGATGACCGCGCTCTTCGCCGTCGTGAGTGTCGTCCTGGCCGCGCTCGGGGTGCTGCTTCTGGCCCGCGGCGGGGAGCCTGACCGGCTGGTGGCCCTGGTGGTGTCGACCACCCTTGGTGCGGTGATGGGCCTCCAGGCCGCGACTGCGCGGTTCCTCGGGGTCAAAGATGTCACCACCGTCGTGGTCACCTCGACGATCACCGGGCTCGCCGCGGATTCTCTGCTCGGCAGCGGCGCCGGTGCCGGCTCGGTCCGCCGTCTCACTGCGGTGCTCTGCATCTTCCTCGGCGCGGTCGCCGGGGCGGCGCTACTGCTGATCGACCTCGGCATCGCCCTGATCGTCGCGGGGGTGCTGGCTCTTGCGCCGACGCTCTTGGGTGACCGGCACCATCGCCTGAGCCGCCCTGATCGGGGCGACCAGCCCGCCAGCTGCTTGATTGCTTCAGGTGTTTAGAAGGAGAGAGATCAAGTGATTCGGTCAACGATGCAGGAGGGGCAGCTCACTCTGTCCCGCCTGGTCGACTACAGCCGCCGGGTGTTCGCCGACACGACCGTGTCGACCTGGAACGGTGCGGAGTTGGAGACGGTCACGTTCGGCCAGATCGGCGACCGGGCCGCACAGTTCGCCCATGCACTCGCGAAACTCGGCGTAGCGCCCGGTGACCGGGTGGCCACGTTCCTGTGGAACAACGACGCCCACCAGGTGGCCTACGGCGCCGTCCCCGCGATGGGCGCAGTGCTGCACACCATCAACCTGCGAATCTCGGCCGAGCAGGCCGTCTACGTCATCCGTCATGCGGACGACAAGGTGATCGTCGTCGATGCCACCGTCGCGCCGATGCTCGCGCGTTACATGGCCTCGACGCCGAATGTGGAGCACGTCATCGTCGCCAACGGACCGGCCAGCGCGTTCGATGCACCTGCGGGAGTGACCGTGCACCAGCTCGACGAGCTGATCGCCGGTGAGCCCACGTCGTACGCGTGGCCGGAGCTGTCCGAGCGCGCCGCCGCCGCGATGTGCTACACCTCCGGCACCACCGGCGATCCCAAGGGCGTCGTGTACTCCCACCGAAGCTGCTGGCTGCACGCGATGCAGGTGTGCATGCGGTCCGGGATGGGCCTGGCGCAGGGCGACTCGGTGCTCGCGGTCGTACCGATGTTCCACGCGATGTCCTGGGGGATCCCTTACGCCGCGATGATGGCCGGTGCCGCCCTGGTGATGCCCGGCCGTTTTCTCCAGCCCGAGCCGCTTCTGGCCATGATGGCCGCGGGCCGTCCCACGTTCGCGGCGGCGGTGCCGAGCATCTGGCAGGGAGTGAGCGCGCAACTCGACGTCGTGCCGCAGGACATCTCGCACCTGCGCGCAATCTTCGTCGGCGGCTCAGCCGTGCCGCACGCGATGATCCGGAAGTTCGACGGCTACAGAGCACCGATCACGCACGGGTGGGGCATGACCGAGACCTCCCCGCTCGGCTCGGTCGCGCACCCGCCGGCCGGGCTCGACGACGAGCGCGCCTTCGGTTACCGAGTCACGCAGGGCCGGATCCTGCCCGCGATGGAGGCGCGCCTGATCGGCGAAGACGGGTCCGAGCAGCCATGGGACGGGGACTCCGTCGGCGAGCTGGAGGTCCGTGGGCCGTGGGTCACCGGCGCCTACTACTCCCCGGACGGTGCGGTGGCCGACGACAGCAAGTTCCACGACGGCTGGCTGCGCACCGGTGACGTCGCCCATATCACGTCGGACGGGTACCTAACGCTCGTCGATCGGACCAAGGACCTCATCAAAACCGGAGGCGAGTGGATCTCCTCGGTCGAGTTGGAGAACTTGGTGATGAGCAGCCCTGCGGTCATCGAGGCCGCCGTGGTCGCTGTTCCCGACGAAAAGTGGGGCGAGCGCCCGTTCGTCCTCGCCGTGGTCAAGGACCCGGCCGACCGGGATGCGCGCAAGCACCGGGCGTTCCTCGCGGCCACCCTGCCACGGTGGCAGCTGCCGGAGCGCTGGGCGTTCGTCGAAGAGGTCCCGAAGACCTCGGTGGGCAAGTTCAACAAGATGGCGATCCGAGCCAGTTACGCCGAGGGCGCGTACGAGGTGGTCGAGGCGCGAGACTGAACCCGACGGCCGGTGACGATTCGTGGCAGGAGCGCCGGGAGAGATCGGCGCCGGAGGCAGCCCCACCAGAGGCCGGCGCCGTAGGCGAGGTTTTCGAGCCGGCGACCAGCGACGATCAGCGTCGGTCCGGCGTCGGTCTCGTCGCGGCGTGCTTAGGCGAGCGCAATCGTGCTGTCTACGACGATCGCACTGAGCAGAGCCCGTCGCGCACGGCGGGAGGCACACGCCGCGATCGCTATCGCCGACCACCAGCGCCGTACGGCGAGGGACGACTCCTGACGCACGGCCCAGCCGAGCCCGCGCGCGGGGAGCCGGGCGGCCACGGCACACGTCTCCGGGGTGTCGGGCAGCGCCCCGCGGACGCTGGCGAAGCCGTGGCCCAGCTGGACGGTCACCGAAACGAGACCCCAAGGCCGGCGCAGGAGCTATCCGGCGGCGACGGCTTAACCCGGCGTTTTCGGTGTTCGGGCGTGGCGGAGACCCGGCGCGGGGGGCCGGTTCTCCGAGGTTCTGGTTCTCGCGGTGGCGCCCCTGTTTCCCAGGTGCTGCCTTGACGGTTCAGGTGCGAGGAAGGCGTGCCGGTGGCCGAGGCGAGATTCCAGGTCATCGCGGGCGGGGCTGTTCCGGAGGAGCCCCTGGCAACGGACCCGTGGCAGTTCCAGGCCGCTTGTGTTGAGGCGTTCGTCGCCTCGTGGCGGGCCCGCGGGTTCAGCCCGGTGACCATCGACAACGACGTCGGCCTGCTGGAGCGGACCCTGGTGGCCCTGGGCCGACCCGCGTGGGAGGTGACGCCGGAGGACATCGACCGTGTGGTCGGCGACCTGGCGGTGAAGGGCCGGGCGACCTCGACCCGGCGCGAGTATGTGCAGATCTTCAAGGGGTTCCACCGGTTTCTGCAGGCCCGCAAGGCGGCCGAGATCGAGGCGGCGTTCGGCGTCCGGCTGGTCTGCCCGGTCGACGAGTTCAATGCTTCCCGGCATGTAGGCGACGACTCTCCAGCCCTGGTGCCGCCGCCGACACCGGAGCGGGTGGCGGAGTTCTTCGACTTCATGAAGCAGCGGATCGCGACCGCGAGGAAGTACGGACCCGCCGCCCGGGACTATGCGATGTTCCGGACCCTGTATCACGCCGGGCTCCGCTCGGAGGAGGCATCGCTGCTGGAGAGGCCGGATGTGCACTTCAGCCGCGGCCCGTTCGGCAAGCTCCACGTCCGTTTCGGCAAAGGGGCTCACACCTCCGGGCCGCGGCCGCGCTGGGTGCCCATGCTCGACGGGCTGGATCTGGTGCTGCGGTGGTTCCTGGAGGATGTCCGGCCCAAGTTCCCCGACTCTTCGGTGCTGTTCGCCGACGAGTCCGGCGGAGCCCTGCATCGCGGGACCATCCGCAACCGGCTCCGCTATCTCATGGAGCTCGAAGGGCGCCCTTCCGCGGATCGGTTCAGCCCGCATGCCCTGAGGAGGGCCTGCGCGACCCACAACTACGAACGCGGCGTCGACCTCGTGGCGATCGAGCAAATGCTCGGACACTGGACCGTCAGCTCGACCATGCGGTACGGCCCTCCGCGACGTTCATCGAGGACGCCTATCAGCGGGCAGTGTCCACCACTCTGGTGGAACTGACCGGGAAGGACACCTCGGCATGAAGATCCGATGGCGGCTTCGGATGGCTGCCGCCCAGCGCGAGGTGTGGACCGGCACCGAGCTGCGGCGACTGCTGGCCGAAAGGGCCGGCCTGGAGCTGTCCTCGGCGTCGGTGTCCGCGCTGTTCACCAAGGAACCCTCACAGGTGAAGATGACCACGCTGGCGGCGTTGTGCACCGCACTGGAGTGCACCCCCAACGACCTCATCGAGGTCGACGCCACCCCCATCGAGCGGCCCGTCACCCCGCCTCGGCCCATCGCCGACATCCCGAAGGCCGTCGGCTCCCCCCGGGGCCGGTCGATGCCGCCCTTGTGACCTGCGGACATCTCCATGGGCAAGAAACAACGGGACTGCATCACCTGCGGCGGGCCGGTCGGCTATCTCGACCGGCAGCACTGCTGCCGGTGCCGGCGCTCGCATGACAGAACAGGCAGCGAAGGCGACATGCCCGTCCTGCGGCAAAGACCGCGTGCTCCAGCAGGACACCGGCCGGTGCATCACCTGCTCGCGCGTCTGCGGACAGTGCGGCCATCCCGTCCGCTCGCCCCAGAACCGCATGTGCCGGGAATGCCGCCGCCGCGGCGACCGGCTCGCAGTCCAGCAACCCTGTCCCCGCTGCGGCAAGCCGGGCTATCTCCGTGAGACGACCGGGTGGTGCGGCCATTGCTCCCGGCCCCGGCAGGGCAAACAGCCACCGCGGGTCTGCCGAGAATGCGGGGCGCTTCGCCGGCACGCCGGTCTGGGGCTCTGCTCGGCCCGCTGGCAGAAGCACCCCGACCGCCCCTTCGTTCTCGTCTGCGGCCTCGACCAGCTCGTTCACCAGCTTCGTGGTGAGGGTGTAGCGGATGCGGTAGCCCTTCATCGCGGCTTCGGTGCCCAGGGTGATGAGCATGTGGGACTTGCCGGTGCCGGAGTCGCCGATGAGGCAGAGGGGGGTGGCTCTTCTTGATCCATTCGCAGCCGGCGAGGGTGTGGATGGTGGCCAGGTCGATGTTGGGATTACGCACAGAGAGCCCGGACCGAGATGGACGGTAGAATCGACGGCGCGGCACGACTATCGCGTTCCGCTTGTGAGCCGGCCGAGCTGTATAGGTAGTCACAGGAAAGAGTGCGTGTGCAGTCGCTTCCGAACAAGCCGACGGGTGTTTCTGCGGCGGCCAGGACGGGTCGTCCGCCCGTCAGTTCACGAAGCGAACTTGAGCGGTTGGGGTTCGAACTCTTCGCACGGAAGGGGTTCGACCGCACGACCATTGACGACATCGCTACCGCTGCGGGCATAGGCCGCCGGACCTTCTTCCGCTACTTCGCGTCGAAGAACGACCTCGTCTGGGGTGACTTCGAAGCACAGCTCGTCAGACTGGAGGTGCTGCTGGCTTCGGCCGATCCGGCCACTTCGATGATGGACGCGCTGCGGTACGCCGTCGTCGAGTTCAACCGTTTCGACCCCGCCGAGGTGTCCTGGCACCGGCAGCGCATGGAGCTCATTCTGCGGGTGCCCACCCTGCAGGCCGACTCGACGCTGCGCTACGCATCGTGGCGGGAGGTCGTCACCAGGTTCGCGGCCACACGGACCTGCCTGGCACCGTCCGCCATGCTGCCTCGCCTCGTCGGCCACTCCGTGCTCGCATCTTGCATCGCCGCGTACGAGCACTGGCTGACGGAGGTGGACAGCGAACTCGACCGCCTGCTGGACGAGGTCCTGCGAGAACTCACGGCCGGCTTCGGCCGCTACTGACCCTCCGGCGGGGCCGGACGATGCACGGGCGCAGCGCTTTCGTGGAACGCTCCTTGACTGCGGAGAGCCAGACGCCGCCACCGTAGGCCAGGTCGTCGAGGCGTCGGGCGACGCCGTAACGGACCGGGTCGAGTGCCGTCTTGTCCGTGCGGTACTCGAGAGCGACATCGGTGAGGGCGGCGACTGCGGCGGCCCTGCGGACACGGCCCGACAGCGTGCAGCCGAGTGCGGTGAGGGGCCACCAGTGCCGTGTCAGCAGGGCGGAGGTCTGGCTCAGGGCGCTGGCGGCTCCGTTGGACGTGAGGCGTAGGGCCAGCCGGTACGGGTGTTCGGTGCCGTCGAGCTTGCGGGCGATGCGTACGGCGGTGACGCCGAGGACCGCGCCGGCGATGGGCACCGACCAGCGTCGCTGGGCGAGCAGGGCCACCATCAGGACGGCGCTCCACGGGGCGAACACCGCCGGGGCGATGAAATCGGGGTGGCGCCGGGCAAGCGGACCGGCCCCCGTGCCGTACACCGCTTTCCGCAGGAACCAGTCGTCGAGCCGCAGCCGATGCTCGTGAGCCGCCTCGACAGCAGGCTCGTAGCGGACTCGCCAGCCGTTCTCGATCAGCCGCCAGCACAGGTCGACGTCCTCTCCGACCCTCATCGTCTCGTCGAAACCGTCCTTCAGGGCGTCGACGCGCGCCACCACACAGGCCGTACTCGCCCAGGAGACAGGGGTACCGGGGCGTACCGCCGCCGGGTTCCGGCCGAGGTCGAGTGAGGAGCGGACCTCTTCATAGCGTCCGATCCAGTTCGCAGGAGCGTCGGTCGGCAGGCCTACGATGCGGGGTACGACCATGGCGACCCGGGGGTCGGCGAAATGCTTGAGCAGAGTCCTGATCGTGTCGGGGGTCAGGACGACGTCGGAGTCGGCGAAGACGACGTAGGGGGTGGTGACCTGTCCCAGTCCCGCGTTGCGTGCTCCCGCGGGGCCGAGGTTGGTGAGCAGAGCGACCAGACGTGCGCCGTGTTTCGCTGCCACGGCGGCCACCTCTTCAGGGCGGTGCGAAGCGTCGTCGACGACGATGACTTGGTGTTCCGTGCCGATGGCGGCAAGGAGGCGGTCGAGTTGGCGAGCACGGTCGCGGACCGGGATGACGACCGTGTAGCGGGGGTCGGGGCACGGCGGGAGCGCCTCGATGACCGGGTTGGCTATGCCGAACTCCAGCAGCCGGTCCGCCAGGACCGCGCTCGCCCTGTCCGTCACGCGCAGGGTCCTGTCGGACAGCAGCGGCCTGGCCCGCGGTGCCAGACGGAGCAAGCGGGTGGGGAAACCGCCGAGGAGGGCCCGGCCGCCGTCGACGACACGGGTGTGCCGGTCGAGGGCGATCACGAATCCGTGTGGGATGGACATCAGTTCGCGACCTTGCTCTCCACGGCCGAGGGTGACTTCTCGGGCTCGACGAGGTGCCCGCGGCTGTCGGTGATACCCGCGCTCATGCGGCGGACGGTGAGCGACACCATCAGGTCCAGCAGTCCGCGGCCCTCTTCGGCTGAGGCCCCGGTCGGGTCGCCGAGCACGCCGGAGGGAGAGATCGCACGGACTCCTTGAGCAATGAGGTCCGGCATGAGGGTGGCGAGGGGCCGGGTGTCCCCGGCGACGGCCGCGTCCATGCTTACGTCCTCGGGTGCCAGGTGCATCATCAACGACGTCTCCGTACGGCCGGCGTGCGCGTCGCTTCCTGGAACGCCACAGCCGGTCCAGGCCACGTCGTGGCCCTCTTCCCGCATCTGTGAGACGGCGGTGCGCAGGCTTGCCGCGTTGCCGCCGTGGCCGTTGACGAAGACCACGGATCCCGCCCACAGGGACAGCGAGCGCACCATTTCCACGAGCACCGAGTGCAGTGCCTCATGGCCGATCGAGACGGTCCCCGGAAAGTGGGCGTGCTCTCCGCTGGCGCTGTAGGGCAGGATCGGCGCCACCAGCGCCGGGCCGGGCAGTGCCTTCGCCGCCCGCTCGGCGACGGCCCGGGCGATCACGCTGTCCGTCTCCAGAGGCAGGTGCGGGCCGTGCTGTTCCGTCGATCCGATCGGCACCAGCACCAGGGGCTTCGGCGGAACGGTAGGCCAGGCGTGGCTCGCACGGTTTTGGAAGGCTGCCGGCGGCGTGGTGTCCTTGCCAGCGCCCAGCGTTCTGGTGAAGCCGGGAGGGATGACCAGGTCTTCGGGCGAGAGTTCGTGAACCGATGCGCGACCCAGCCCAAGAACGGCGGAGTCGAGGCCGCCGCGCAGGATGTCCAGTACGTTTTCGACGCCGGCCTGCCCGTTCGCGGCAAGGCCCCATAGATAGGCGCGTCCGATCATCACGGCCCGGGCGCCGAGAGCCAGGGCCTTCGCCATGTCGCCGCCGCGGCGGATGCCGCCGTCGAGGAGGACTTCGACGTCGGCGCCGACCGCTTCCACGATCGAGGGAAGGAAACGGATGCTGGCCGGAGTCGTATCGAGGTTGTTCCCGCCGTGGTTGGACACCGACAGAGCCGTGACACCGGCGTCGACGGCCCGCTTGGCGTCGTCGACCCGGCTGACGCCTTTAAGGAGGAAGGGACCACCCCACTCCTCGCGGAGCCATCTGACGTCGTTCCAGGTCGGGGGCGTGGTCTGCATCCACTCGTGGTAGGCGCCGAAGAATGTGGGTGCCGGGCCGCCGTCGGAGGGTTTCAGGTTGGGCACGGTGAGGTCCGGAATCCGGCCCGACTTGGCGAACTTCCACAGCCAGCGGGGCCGGGTGACGACGTTCGGGGTGAGACGGACCATTGTCTTGAGGTCGATCTTCTCCGGGATGGCCGGGCTGCCCCAGTCGCGCCCGTGGGAGAAGGACCAGTCGAGGGTGACGATGAGCCCCTTGGCGCCGGCCGCGCGGGCCCGGTCCATGCGCTGGACCATGGTGTCGCGGGTGCCGCTCCAGTACAACTGGAAGAAGGTGTCGGGGTTGGTCTCGGTGACCTCCTCGACCGGCTTGCTGGCGAAGGAACTCAGACCCATGATCACGCCCCGGTTGGCTGCAGCGCGCGCCACGGCCACCTCACCGTCCGGGTGCACCGCCTGCACGCCGGTCGGGGAGATGAGGACGGGCAGCGCCGTCTCCACGCCCATCACGGTCGTCGACAGATCGCGCTCAGCATGATGACCAACGACACGAGGGGCGAAACCCAGCTCACCGAACGCGGCGAGGTTGTCGTCGATGGTGAGGCCGCGTTCCGATCCAGCGACCAGTGCGCCGTAGACCGTGCTGGGAAGGTGCTTCTCGGCTCGGCGCTGTGCCTCGGCGACCGTCTCGAACCAGGAATTCCTGCGCATGTGATGTGTCTTTTCTCGTGAGGGGCGTGAGGGACTACGGGAAGCGCAGCCCGGCCAGCGGGTGCTCCGCGCAGTCGCTCACCGGGGCCCCGTCCAGGTCCTCGCGGCGGCGTACGAGCGTGAGGTCCACAGGCTTCGAACGCGTGGCCGGGGTGGTGCGGTGGGAGTGGTCGACGGCGGACCTGGGCAGGTGGCTGCGGGCCGGGCGCTGGGCGAGCAGTTGTTCGCCGTAGCCTTGCACGCACTCGGGGTCGGGGCCGTCCAGCGGCAGCCCGGTGAAGAACTTCGCGGCCATGCAGCCGCCCTTGCAGGTGTCGTAGAACGCGCAGGAGCTGCACGATCCCCCGTTCTGCGGGACACGCAGCCGCCGGAAGAGCTCCGAGCCGCGCCATACGCCGGCGAAGCCGAGGGGCTCGCGAACGTTGCCGGCGAGGAACTCGTCGTGGATGGCGAAGGGGCAGGCGTAGACGTCCCCGACGGGGTCGATGAGGCAGACCACGCGTCCGGCTCCGCAGAGATTGAGGCCGAGGAGCGCCTCGCCGAAGGCGGAGAGGTGGAAGAAGGAGTCGCCGGTCAAAACGGTCTCGCCGTGTGCCACCAGCCAGTCGTACAGCTCGCGTTGCTGGCCGGGCAGCGGGTGCAGCTCGTCCCACACGTCGGCGCCGCGTCCGGAGGGGCGCAGGCGAGTCAGGCGCAGTTGGGCGCCGTAGCGGTCGGCGAGGGCCTTGAAGGCGTCCAACTGCGGGATGTTGTGACGGGTGCACACCACGGAGAGCTTGAAGTTCTTCAAACCGGCCTCGGCGAGGTTCTCCATGGCCCTGATCGCCGTGGCGTACGAACCCGCCCCGCGCACCGCGTCGTTGACATCGGCGGTGGCACCGTCGAGGGAGATCTGGACGTCCACGTAGTCGTTGCGGGCCAGGCGCTCGGCGACTTCGGGGGTGATGCGGACGCCGTTGGTGGAGAACTTCACGCCGACGTGATGGCTGGTGGCGTAGTCCAGCAGCTCGAAGAAGTCGGGGCGGACTGTGGGCTCGCCGCCACCGATGTTGACGTAGAAGACCTGCATGGCCTCCAGCTCGGCGATGACGGCCTTGGCCTCGGCGGTGCTCAGCTCGCGCGGGTCGCGGCGGCCGGAGCTGGACAGGCAGTGGCTACAGGACAGGTTGCAGGCGTAGGTCAGTTCCCAGGTCAGGCAGATCGGGGCGTCCAGGCCGTACTCGAACAGATCGACCAGCCGCGGGCTGCCGTGCGCGGTCGTTTTCATGAGGTCCTCCCGACGACCATCGATGAGTGGGCAAGTGTGGCCAACGCCCGTCCGTAGCGGGGAAGTTCGGCCTCGCGGATACCGGCGGCCAGGAAGGCCTCCCGGGCTGAAGTCGCGTCCGCGAGGGATTGGACGGCCGTCAGCAGACGGCGGTCCTTCAGGAACGACAGCTTGCGGGTGCCGAAGTGGTAGAGCAGCGCACCGAACGGCTCGGGTCGTACCGAGACCTGCGGGTGCAGGTCCCAGGCACGGTCGAGATCCATCGTCGACATGGCAGGCGTCCTCTCAGGCAGCTCAGTAGACGCCGCACATGCCGTCGATCGAGACCTCCTCGATCAGGTCGTCGGCCTCGATCAACGGCTCAGGAGCGGCGGCCTCCTCGGCGGCGGCCTCCTCGGCGGGGGCCTCGACGGTCTGGGTCGGGTGGAGTTCGTTCATGGGACCTCCTCGATGGCTTCCAGCGACGGCGCTGTCGTAGGCCAAGAGCCGCCGGTATGATTCTCGGAGACTAATGGCATCAAGTGTCAAAAGGAAGGGGTCAGTGACCATGGGTTCTCCTTCCGAGCCGCGCATGGCCTGTGCCGTGACCGCGCGCTCGGCCGGGCCGGGCGCGCTCCGGTGAACCGCCCCGACGTCGTGGTGGTGGGGGCCGGGGCCTCCGGTGCCGTACTCGCGGCCCGCCTCAGCGAGGACCCGAACCGCAGTGTGCTGCTACTCGAAGCCGGGCTGGTCCCCCGGACCATCTCCGCCTTCGCGCCCGCCCTGCTGGACGCCCGGCTCGTTCCCGGCGCGCAGCCCGGCCACCCAGGCGTCGAGTCCTACGCAGTGCATCTCACCCCCGAGCATCCATACGATGTGCCCCGGGGACGCTTCCTCGGCGGCTCGACCACCGTCAACGGCGGCTATTTCGTCAGGGCCCGGCGCAGCGACTTCGAGCGGTGGTCGGCCGCGGGCGGCGACGCGTGGTCGTACGACCGGCTGCTTCCAATGATGCGCTGCCTGGAGAACGACCTCGATCACGGCGCCGACGAAGTTCACGGAAACGCCGGGCCGGTGGCGGTCCGGCGCACGGAGCTGAGGCACCCCGCCGCCGCGGCGTTCCAGGCGGCCGCGCGCGAACTGGGCTTCCCCGCGGAACCCGACAAGAACGCCCAGTCCGCGCCCGGGTTCGGTCCCGTGCCGTCCAACTCCATCGACGGACTGCGCGTCAACACCGGCATCAGCCATCTCCTGGCCGCTCTCGAGCGCCCCAACCTCACGGTGCAGGGCGACTGCACGGTCCGCCGGGTCGTCGTCAGCCGAGGTCGCGCCACCGGCGTCGTCGTCGAACAGGGCGGACAGCGCACCGTCCTGGACGCCGGCGAAGTCGTGCTCTGCGCTGGCGCCTTCGCCTCCCCTCATCTGCTGCACCTCTCCGGAATCGGACCGCGCGCCGAGCTCGAACGCCTCGGCCTTCCCGTCGTCAAGGACCTCCCAGCCGTCGGCGCCCGCTTCGGCGACCACCCACAGGTGGTTCTGGAGTGGATGCCAAGGCAGCCCCTGGAGGCCCCCACCCGCACGTGGCTCGGCGGCGCGCTGCATCTGTCGTCGTCCGACGGCGCATACCCCGGAGACCTGGAAATCCTTCAATCGCTCGTCCCCATGACAGGCCTCGTCAACGGGACGCCGGCCGTACCCGGCGCGCCCCTGGCTTTCCTCGCGTCGGTCCAGTCGCCTCGTTCCAGCGGCCGGCTGCTCACGCTCTCCGCCGACCCGACGGTGCCTCCGCGCATCGAGTACGGCTATCTGCGAACCCCGAAGGACAGGCACCGTCTGCGGGATGTGGTACGCACGACCGCAGCTCTGGTCGCCACCCGCGCCTTCGCAGAGGTCTCCCTCAGGCTGCTGGAACCGTCACCGTGCGTACTGGACGACGACCGGGCGCTGGACCGGTGGACGGCCAGTCGTCTCGGCACGTCCCAGCACACCTGCGGCACCGTCCCGATGGGGCCCGCCGACGACCCCCGCTCCGCCGTTGACCACTACGGCAGGGTCCACGGCCTCACCGGACTGCGCGTGGCAGACACCTCGATCCTCCCCATGGCCCCGCTGCGTGGCCCGGCGGCGACCGCCGTCCTCATCGGCGAACTAGTGGCCGACGCCATGCGGCACGATCTGCCTTGAACCGGTAGGGTTATTCACGGGTTTCGGTTTCTTGATCAGCAAGGCGGACCTGCTCGGTAGCCTGGCGTTTGCGACGACGTCAGATCTCTACCGGGGCAGGTCCGTTGGGCTGGAACGTTACGGCCGGGCTGGATGAGGAGCAACTGTCCGCTGCTGATCTCGCGCACCTGACCCGAGCGATCAAGCGGAAGCTGAAGAGGATCCAGTACCGGCCGCACTTGATCGTCGGCTGTCTGCCGACCACCGGTCCGGATCTCGACGGGCTGATCGACGAACCGGACATCGCCGATTCAACCTGAGTAGTCCTTGACGACGATCGGTCGGCCAAGGCCTTCTACAAGCGGCGCCGCCTGCGTAAGCACAAGACTTTCGGCTACCTCACCCGGCCGAGACTCGACCTCCTCGATCAGCAACGCGGCCAGGTACGGAAACAGCTCCAGGAGCACATCATGAGAGCGCTCGATGCATGGTCGCGAACACTCGGCACAAGCTGCTCGGCCGCCCGGATCACAAGATCGTCGACAGAACCTGGATCTTCACGTTGATGGCGTCCACGAAGACGACCGGGTAGACGCCCTGATTTCCATCGGTGGTTGCGAACGCCCAGGAAGGGGATCGTTCGCATGCCTCGTGGAGGAGCCAACCGCAAGCCGACGGCAGCCAAACAGCGGTACTTCGAGCTGCTGCGCCAGGGACTGAAGGGGCTGCGGCCGCCCGCCAAGTGGGCGTATCCACCAGCTGCGGATCGAAGTGGTTCATCGAAGCTGGAAGGATGATCACCCCAGACGCCCCGGTATCACCGCGATTCCTCACGCAGGACGACCGCATCGCGATCGCCGACGGCGTGCGTGCCGGAAAGCCTCCTGCCACGATCGCCGCCGCAATCGGGAAGAGCACGTCCACCGTCTACCGGGAGATCTCCCGGGACAGGAAGGACGACGGCAGCTACGAACCCTGGCGGGCGCACAACCAGGCACTGCTGCGCAGACAGCGCTCCAAGAGCGAGAAGCTCCGGGAACACGCTCCCCTGCGTTTTGCGGTCCGCGAGAAGCTCGACGAGAAGTGGTCACCGCAGCAGGTCTCCCGCTATCTCACACGGCAGTACCCCGACGATCCGTTGATGCGCGCCTGTCCGGAGACGCGATCTACCGCGGGTTGTTCGCCGGGCTCCTCGGGCGGCGTCAGGGCCGGCTGCGGACCGGGCGCACGCGACGCAAGAAGCAGCGCCGGGGCGTGCCGTCACCCAACAAGATCAAGAACATGACATTGATCCACGACCGGCCCCTCGTCGTCAACGAACCTACCAGGCCGGGAGATTGGGAAGGCGATCTCATCATCGGCCGCGGTCAGCGATCGGCGATCGGGACGCTGGTCGACCGGGCCACCCGCTTCGTGCGCCTGATCCACCTGCCGGACGGATGGAAAGCCCACCAGATACGCGACGCGCTGACCGGGCAGACCGGCAGACCTGCCCCTTGAGACACGCAGGACCCTCACCTGGGATCAGGGACGCGAGCTCGTGCTGCATGAGGAGATAGAACAGCTGACAGGCTTCCGGATCTACTTCTGCGACCCGCACTCGCCCTGGCAACGCCGGACCAACGAGAACATCAACGGCCTGCTGCGGCAATACTTCCCCAAGGGCTCCGACCTCTCCCGCCACGGCGTGCGCAACCTGAGGGACGTCACCCGCCAACTCAACGACAGACCCCGAATGGTTCTCGGTGACCGCACCCCGACCGAGGCCATGCAAGACTGGGGCATAGCACTGCAATCCGGTTAAATCGCAACCATCACTGGAAACCACCCGCGATCCAGCGGACGGGACTGCCCTTCGGCCGTGTCATCCATCACCTCGTCCGTCAGGGTGGTGATGGTCTGCTTAGCTTCGATCTTGCATGCCGGTCCGCCGACGGAGTCGGTGAACCGTTTCGCTCTTTGTGGTTGAGGGGGGCATGCCGGCGGCCCGAGTGTCGCGTCGGGTGGGCGCCGGGTTCCACTGCTCCGGGCTGGGTCCCTTACCTGACCGCCTATCGGACAGCCCGCCTCGTCAATGCGCGAGGTTAGACACGTCTGCCCCGCCTCGGCGAGATGAGTCGATATCTCCCCATGGGCCAGGCCTCTCGCGGACAGCGACAGCACCATCTCGTCGACTTCGGCAAGCTGCTGCTGCCGCTTCTTGACGATCTGCGGCTCGAAGCTGTCGGCAGTGTCGCGAGGCACCTTCACCTCCACCGGGACGACGTCGGTCAGCTCGGTCTCGGCACGGGTGCCGTTGCGGCTATTGCCGTTGTTCTCCCCCGCCGGATCATGCTTCTCATCGCTGAGGTGATCGGTGATCTCGCCCTCCAGGGCGGACTCCAAGACCCGCTTGGCCAGCTGCTGCAACAGTCCTCCCTGTCCGGTCAGCTGCAGCCCTTCCGAGCGGGCCCGCTCCACCAGCATCGCGACCAGCTACTCATCGGACACGGGAGCAGGCTGCCCGGGGAGACAATCTCGACAGGCTCCACGGTCTCCAACTCCACGGCGGTATCAGTCACTTGACGTCTCACCCATGATCGTTAGATCCGCGGTTAGATTTACACGTCGGCTCTCCGCTACGAGGGGAATCACAAGGCTTGTTCGGTCCAGATGGTCTTGCCGTCTGCGGTGTACCGGGCGCCCCAGCGTTCGGTCATCGCGGCGACGAGCTGAAGGCCGCGGCCGGACTCGTCGAGCAGGGCGGGGTGGCGGATGTGAGGAACGGCTTCGGAGCCGTCCGAGACTTCGCAGGTGAGAACGTCACTGAGCACTAGTCTCAGGTTTAGCTGCCCATTGGCCCCGATACTGCGGGCGTGTCGGATACAGTTGCCGATCAGCTCGGAGACGACGAGTTCCGTGGTTGAAATCATTTCGTCGTGTCCCCAGGAGGCGAGCTGAGCTCGGATGTGGTCGCGGCCCTGTCCGGCCGATTCGGGGGCGAATGGCAGGTGCCATGCGGCGACGGCTTGTTCCGAGAGGCGCCGGTTGCGGATGGCAAGCACTGCGGCGTTGTCCTTTTCGTCCTGCTCTGGCTCGCCGCTGAAAGCAAGGTATTCAAACAGGCCCTCGCATACACCGCCTAGCCAGGTCGCTTCTTCCTGGGCGTGGTCGGCTGGGGAACTGTCTGGATCCCGGACTGGGGGGGAGGTGGTCGCGGTGGCGCGGGCGAGAGCGTCGGCGAGCCGGGGGAGATCGGGTTCGGGGCCGATGAGTCCGCCGGTGTAGAGCAGCAGAAGACTGCCGTCGGGTAGGCGGAACTCGACGTTCTTGTAGGGGACGGGTTGCCCTCCCCCCAGCGGCGGGCCGGTGGGGACCTCGGCGAAGTGCACGTCGCTGGCGGCGGGGTGGAGGATCGCCGGCGGCGGGTGGCCGGCGCTGGCCAGCAGCAGCGTTCCGGTGGTCGGGTCGTAGACGGCGTACAGGCAGGTGACACGTAGTTCGCAGCCGTCGATGCCGTCGATGTCGGTCAGGATGTGGGAGACGACATCGGCTAGGTGTACGAGCATCTCGTCGGGTGGGGGTTCCAGTCTGCTGAGAGTGGTCACGGCGGTTCGCAAGCGTCCCGTGACGACAGCGCGGTCCAGGCCGCGGCTTTGGACGTGACCGATGACCAGCGCGACCCGGCCTGCGGACAGGCGGATGGCGTCGTACCAGTCGCCTCCAACGTGTTCACTCCTGTAGCGGAAGCGGGCGGCAGCGGCTATCGCTGGCAGAGCGGGCAGGACGCTAGGGAGCGAGGCACGCTGGCGGGCTGCGGCAACTTCTCGCCCGGTCAGGACTTGTGCCTCCGCGGTGGCGTCCCGCCATGCGTTCGGTCGGCTCTGCTCACCACAGGCGTAGCGTGCTGCTTCGCCAAGGCTGAGCCGGGCGCCCTGCTGCAATGCGGCATGGAATGCTTCGTCGCCGAGCATGCGGCGGGCCTGTTCTTTCGCCTGAACATGCCATCGCTCGTAGGCGCCGAACGCTCCGAGAAATTTCCCCATGGGTCGCCACAGTTGCTCACTTGCACCGAACAGTCGTGCAGCACGCTGGCCATCCCCGTCAGTCACCGCGATCCACGCGAGAACCTCGAACGCATATCTAAATCCCAGAAAGTCATGGACATCTTGCTTGGCGCGGACAACGTCACGTACCTGTGTTTCAGCCAGCCGGGTGTGGCCACGCAGCCATTCAACGAGGCCCAAGAATATCAGTGCGGATGACCATAGCGCGCGATCGCCGAGGGCTTCACATCTCTTCGCGCAGTCATTCTGCAGTGCGTCGGCGCGTTCGACGTCTCCGCTCACAAGGCATGCCCAGGCCAGCGTGTGCTGCGCGGCAAGAGCATGGCAGGCGTTCGGCTCGTTCAAGTCCTGTTCGAGGGCAACACCTTCTTCGAGCAGAACCAGCGCGCGCGGGGAATGATCGCGATACGCCTCCGCCGCACCAGACAAGTACGTGGCATGGGCGGCGGCGGATTGATCGCCTATTTCGCGGGCGATGCTGCGGCTCTCTTCCAGGAGCGTAAGGGCCCTTGATATCTCGCCCTGATGCATAACAAGGCTGCCGGCGACCCACAGCGCTCTGGCCCGCTCCCGACTCGGGTGGCTGTCCATGGCCAAACCCTGATTCAGCCAGTGCCAGCCCTCCTGGAGCGCGCCCCGGGTCAGCCAGTAATACCACAGCGTTCCGGCGATCTTCAGGCCTGACCGTGCTTCGCCCGGTTCATGGAAGCAAAACTCCATCGCCTTCCTTTGGTTGGCGTGCTCAGTCTCCATCCGTCGGAGCCAGGCTGCCTCATCAGGGCCAAAGAACTGCGCGTCGAACCGTTCAGCCAGATTTAGATAGTAATCCCGGTGCCGCCGATTCTGCATCTGATCATCTCGGCGTTCGAGCAATTTTTCGTGGCCGTACTGACGCACGGCTTCCAATATCCGGTATCTGCCGCCTGAATTGTCGTTCTCCCTGGTTAGAATGGATTTGCCGACCAGTCCTATCAAGGCCTTTAGCAGGGCGTCGCGGGGCAACTTGTCGTCTCCGCAGATTTTTTCGGCCGCTGAGAGATCGAAGCTACCAGCGAATATCGCCAGACGTGCCCACAGTATCTGCTCAGGCTTCGAACAGAGCTGATAACTCCAGTCCATGGCCGCGCGCAGTGTCTGATGCCTGAGCTTCGAACCGCGGTGGTCCTCTGTCATCAGAAGGTGTTGATCGTCCAAGCGCCGCAGGATCTGCTCCGTCGTCAGCGCCCGCATCAGGCCCGCCGCCAACTCGACCGCCAACGGAAGTCCGTCCAATCGCCGGCAAAGCTCAATGACCGTCTGCTGGTTCTGCTCGGTGACGGAAAAACCAGGTGCGATTGCTGAAGCCCGATCTGCGAACAGCATGACAGCCTCGTACTGCGAGGGAGAGCCTATCCTGCTCGGGTTTCTTGCAGCCGGGGTAGACAGTGGCGGCACCTCAAAGGTGTACTCGCCAGCAATTCCCAGCGCCTCCCGGCTCGTCGCCAGTACCCGCAGCCGTCGGGCCTCGCGCAGAAGCTTGTTCACCAGCGTGGCACAGGGAGAGATCAAATGCTCACAGTTATCCAAAACAAGCAGCATTTGCCGATCTCGCAAGTAATCGGTCAGTTCCTCCATTGTCCCTACGGCTGGGTTGTGAAGCCCCGCTGCATGTATGATGGTCAAAACCAGCAGGTCAGGGTCAGTGAGCTCAGCCAATTCGACGAGCCAGGCGCCATCAGCATAAGCGCTGCTTAGTCGCTCGGCCACATGCAGTGCCAGACGGGTTTTCCCCACCCCTGGTGGGCCTGTGAGTGTCACCAGTCGTGAACACGACAGCAGCTGAAGGACTTCAGCGGACTCGCGCCGACGGCCTATGAAGGTCGTCCATTCATCCGGAATGTTCCCGGTCTGCCGCCTCTTCGTCTCACCAGCCATCGCCGACCTCTAGCGCCTTCTGCGCGCGCCCTACACGCTAGAACGCTATTCTACTCCGGAATGCGCCATAGGCTGCTCAGGTTGAATCGGCGGTGTCCGGGCGGTCGTACCGCAGGGATCACCACTCGTCACGACCGCCCGGACACCGCCGATTCAACCTGAGCAACATCTCTGTAGATAGCCACTCAACATGCTGACGAACGGGCAGTGTTGTGCCATTGATGATGTCGAATGGGAAGAGTTCACAGGAAGGTAATTGATCTTCTGGGTGCTGGGCGGCACCGTGATCATGTCCTGAACATGATCACGGCCCTCCCGCTCGTTTGGCGGCGTCCGGGAGGGCCGTGCGAGCGCCACAGGAGGGCGCTTTGGTCACGGTAGAGACGACAACCGCGGTTGTCGAACAGCGCCTGGTCGAGGGCGAGTTGTCGTGTCCGGGCTGCGGCGGGGTGCTGGCCCGCTGGGGCTGGGGCCGCGCGAGGCGGCTGCGGGGGCGGGCCGGGCTGGTGGAGGTGCGTCCGCGGCGGGCGAGGTGTCGCTCCTGCGAGGCGACGCACATCTTGCTGCCGGTGTTGTCGCTGGTCAGACGCGCGGACGTGGTGGAGGTCGTCGGGGCTGGGCTGGAACTCGCCGCGGCTGGCTGGGGCTGCCGGCGGATCGCCGAGCGGCTGGGCAGGCCGGTGACGACGGTGCGGGGCTGGCTGCGGTGCTGGTCGAAGCGGGTCGGGCGGGCGGCGGCGGTGTTCACCGCGTGGCTGGTCGCGCTGGCGGACGACCCGGCCGCGGTGCTGCCCGCGCCGGCGGGTTCGCCTTTCCGGGACGCGGTCTGCGCAGTGGCCGGGTTCGCGTTCGCCGCCCGGGCCAGGCTCGGGATGTTGAAGGTGCCTACCTGGTTGCTGGTGTCGGCGGCCTGCCACGGACGGCTGCTGGCGCCGGGCCGGCCGTCGGCCTGACCAGCGAAACGATCAACACGAGCTGGCCCTGACGAAGATCGGCGGGGCGGCTCATCCTGGCGGCTGGCATGTCCACAGCCGTTTCGGGAGGCCGTCAGATGGCGTTGGTCGATGAGGAGGAGCGACGGCGGGCCGAACGGGCCCACCAGGTCGCCTTGTTCCGTTACCAGTTGATCCGTGAGGCGGCTGACGCTGCCCTCAGTCCGCGCCAGCGCGGGGCGATGGTCCGCGCGATCGCCGCCCGGGTGCACACCGATCCGTTCGGGAAGCCGGTCAGGATCACGCGCGGGACGGTGGACCGCTGGCTCAAACTCTGGCGCGAGGGCGGCTTCGATGCGCTGCTGCCGCCGACCAGGCAGGTCACTCCGCGCACGCCGGAGGAGGTGCTGGACCTGGCAGCGGCCTTGAAGCGGGAGAATCCGAGCAGGTCGACTGCGCAGGTGGTGCGGATCCTGCAGCAGCATCTGGGCTGGGGCCCGTCCTACCGCACCGTCCACCGGCACCTTCAGCGGCTGGAGCTGCTGACCCGTCCCGACGGGCAGGCGCCGGAGGCGTTCGGCCGGTTCGAGGCCGCGCGACCGAACGAACTCTGGGTCGGGGATGCCCTCCACGGGCCGAAGATCGCAGGTCACAAGGCTTATCTCTTCGCGTTCGTCGACGATCACAGCCGGGCGGTGGTCGGGCACCGCTGGGGCGGGGCCGAGGACAGCGTCCGCCTGGCGGCGGCGCTTCGGCCGGCACTGGCCGCCCGCGGCGTCCCCGAGGGCGTCTATGTCGACAATGGCTCCGCGTTCGTGGACTCCGCCCTGCTCGGAGCATGCGCGAGGCTGGGGATCAAGCTGATCCACTCGACGTCGGGGCGCCCGCAGGGCAGGGGCAAAATCGAACGTTTTTTCCGCACTGTCCGGGAACAGTTCCTGGTCGAGGTCGACACGGAGAAGGTCACCGACCTGGCCATGCTGAACAGGCCTTTCACGGCCTGGGTCGAACAGGTATACCACCGGCGGGCGCACTCCGAGACCGGCCAGCAGCCGCTGGAGCGGTGGATGGCAGGCGCCCCGTTCCCGGTCCCCACACCGGACGCGCTGCGGGAGGCTTTCCGCTGGTCAGAGCTGCGGAAGGTCGCCAGGACCGCCACGGTCTCGCTCCAGTCCAACACCTACAACGTCGAGGCGTCGCTGGTCGGGCGGCAGGTCGAGCTGATCTTCGACCCCTTCGACCTGACCGACATCGACGTCCGCTTCGGCGGCCGCTCGTTCGGCAGGGCGATCCCGCACCAGATCACCCGGCACGCGCACCCCAAGGCCAAGCCCGAGACCCCGGCCGCGGCCCCGCCGGCGCCGACCGGGATCGACTACCTGCGCCTGATCGACACCGAGCGCACGAAGGAGCTCGGGCAGCGGATCAACTACGAGGTGTTCCTGCCCGGCCAGGATCAGCCGACCCTGGCCGTCGACCTGCGCGGCGAGGACTCGTGACCAGCGACAACCCGGTCCAGGACCGGCTCGACGAGCTCGACGGCCGGGAGACGTCGGCCCGCCTGCTGTGGAGCGGACGCTGCGGCTGGCCGGCCGCAGGCTCGACCACGAGCGGCCCACCGGGTCGGCCTTGCGTCTCGCGGTCCGCGTCCACCGGCGGGCCGAACACGCCGCGGCCGAACTGGACGACACCATCGCCTACTTGGAGCGGGAGAACGGACGTTGATAGACAAACTGACGGCGCACTGGGCTTCACACGGATGCCGTTCGGCAAGGACCTGGCGCCCTCGATGCTGCACCGGCACTCCTCCCACGCCCAGGCCGTCGCCCGGATCACCTGGTGCATCGGCGAACGCGCGCTGGGGGTGATCACCGGGGAGGTCGGCGCGGGCAAGACCGTCGCCGTCCGCGCGTCGCTGTCCCAGCTGGACCACCCCCGCCACAAGGTCATCTACATGGCGAACCCCGCGGTCGGCGTCGCCGGAATCCACCACGCGATCGTCACCTCACTCGGCGGCGTCCCCCGCCCGCACAAGTCCACGCTGATCCCGCAGGCCACCGACCTGCTGGCCACCGAGAACAACGAACGCGGCCGCGTCCCCATCCTGATCATCGAGGAGGCCCACCTCCTCGACCACGAGCAGCTGGAGGCGATCCGGATGCTGACCAACGACGAGATGGATTCCAGCAGCCCCCTGGCCTGCCTGCTGATCGGCCAGCCGACCCTGCGGCACAAGATCAAGCTCGGTGTCCTGGCCGCCCTCGAACAGCGCATCCAGGTCCGCTACAACATGCCGTCCATGACCGGCGAGGAGACGGCCTCCTACCTGGTTCACCACCTCGCGCTCGCCGGCCGCAGCGACACCCTCTTCACCGACGACGCGATCACGCTGATCCACGACCCGCGGCTATCCCCGCGCCGTCAACAACCTCGCCGTCCAGGCCCTGCTGTCCGCCTACGCCGAAGGAGAAGCCCATCGTCGACGAGACCAGCGCACGCGCCGCCGTCGCCGAAGTTACCGCCGAATGACGACCGCGCCCACCCTGGGCACCATCAACATCCCAGTGACCCGATGAAGATCAAACAGCCCGCTGGAACCCCACCAGCGGGCTCTCTTCATCCCCGAACATCACCATCGGGAGTGGCAAACCCGTCACGATTTTGAATGGCACCCAACAGTCACTGTTCGCCATGCGCGAGGCCGGCGGCTGGGCGCTGTCGGCGACGCCGGCGCGGCTGATGAGGCGATTGTGCGAGCCCACCGGCTGTATGCCGAAGGGCCGCGTGACGCCGACCCGGCATGGCTGGAGTTCTTCACCCCCGGCGGGCTCGCCGGACTGGAGGCCCTCGCCCGCGCCGACCTCAACCAGTACGAACGGGCCGCAGCAGGAGCCGAGCAGGCCGTACTCCTCCACGGCTGCCAATTCACCCGCAACCGCGCCCTGTACACCGCCGACATCGCCATTCACCATGCGGTCAGGGACCGGCCGGATCCGGAAGCCGCCGCCGAGGCCGCCGGGCGTGCCCTGGCCTACCTTCCCGAGGTGCGCTCCGACCGACTGCTCCAGCAGCTGCACAACATGGCCAGCGCGCTCCAGCGGCACGCCGCGGTCCCTGCGGTGGCCGACTGGCTGGAGGCGTACCGCGCCACCGCCGACGTCGTCATCTGAGGAGGAGACGGTGACCACCCCCAGCACCCGCGCCGACGTGGTGATCCGCACCTACGGGCCCGGCCAGATCCCGCCGCTGCTGTCCCTGCTCGCCGACATCTGGGCCGACGCCCACCCCGAGCTGGTCGACAACCCCGGCGCCGAGGCGATGGGCCTATCCGTACCCGCTCTGCACCGCCAGATCACCGGACACCTCAAGCACCACCAGGGCCTCGTGCTGGTCGTCGCCTACGAGCGAGGCACGGCCGTGGGCTTCGGCTACGGCTTCCCGTGCAGCGCCGACTACTGGTTCGGCCCCGGCCTGGTCGACCACGTCCCCGAAGGCGCCCGCACCGAGCGCCTGATGGGCCTGTGCGAACTGGCGGTCCGCCCACCGTGGCAGGCCCGCGGCATCGGCACCCGACTCCACGCCGCCCTGATCACAGCCATCAATCCCCGCTGGTCCTCCCTCCTCGCTCTCCCCTCCAACCAACGCGGCCAGGACCTGTACACCCGACTCGGCTACCAACACGCGGGCACCTACCGGAACACCACCGACGGCCCCGACTTCGACCTGCTACTGCTCCGCGTCGCCGCTGATCAGCAGTAACCGGACCAGCTCCCCTCCCTTGATCCGGCCGCTTTGACGACGTCCTGGAGGCGACGGAATGACGCGTTACACAATCGTCCCGAACGAAGGGCTCGATTCCGTCCGATTCGGCGAGTCCCGGACCGGCCTACGCGAGAGGATCGGCTCCTTCAGGTCATTTCGTCGGGGTGACGCAGAGAGCCTGGGGGCCGCAGCCTCAGGTTCTAAACGTCAGCCAGCGTAAAGGCCCTGCTCTCAAGCTCCCAGGTCAGGAGACGCTGTCAGGGTCGATGCCCTGCGCACGAGCGAGGGCGACCAGAAGACGCTCCATCGTGCCGATGGCATCTCCCATCGTGCCAACGGCACGCTCGATCCCGTCCAGACGCTGAGTGATCGACCGGTCTCCCGGCGCTCCGACGGCGTCGGCGAGGGAATCGATGTTCCCGAACGCCGTATGCTGCTGCTCACCGATCGTCGCCAGCTGCTCGCTGTGCTCCGCAAGCGTCCGCCCGGTGCGGAACGCCTCCGCCTCCAGGTCCCGCAGCCGCTCGTCGTACGTCGCCGCCTCATTCGCCATGCCCACCATTGTCTCAGGCGCTGCGCCTTGGATCAGCCGCTTCCCGCACAGCTTGTGCGCACCGGTGCTCACGCCCTTCGGCGTGCGCGCTTCAGCCACCGCCGCAGCGCGCCCCGCCGTCCGTCTTCACCCGGGCCGGGCGGCGGGAAGGGCGGCAGCGGTGGCCCCTGCCAGGGCTGGGCCGGGGCGGTGTCTGCGGGAACGGCCGGCGGCTGCTCGGGCCTGGGCGGAACGCCTGCCGCTGGCTGACCGGCGGGGGCCGGGTCCGCGTCGGGCGGGGCGGCTGGGGCATTCGTTGTGGCCGGCTCGTTCATGGCAGGGACCGAGGAGGTGGCGAGCTCGAGCCGGACTGCCTCGGACTCCCTGACCCGAGCGATGGCGTGACGCAGCAGCGGGGCAAGCAGCCCGTGCTCGCCGACGAAGTCCAGGAATTCGGCAGCGGGCACGATGCGCACCTGGCACGTCTCGGCGGCGATGACCGTCGCGGTGCGCGGCTGGTCATCCAGCACGGCCAGCTCGCCGGCCGCCCGTTGCTCGCGGACCAGTTCGGCGGTGCCGAAGTGGACGCTGGCGGGGGTGTGGTAACTGCTGTCACCTCTCCCCGCATCTCGGGGGAACCTCAACGGCACAGGAGTTCACCGCCTCGGAGCTGGGGCAGCGCTATCCGGCGGTCGTGCGGACCTGGCAGGCCGCCTGGAGCGAGTTCACCCCCTACCTGGCGTTCCCACCGGAGATAAGGAAGGTCGTCTACTCGACGAACCTGATCGAGTCGATCAACGCCCGGCTGCCGAAGACCACCCGCAACCGCGGCCATTTCCCCTCCGAGCAGGCCGCGCTGAAGGTGCTCTACCTCGCAGTGCGCGAGCTGATCACCCCCAAGGCCAGCGATATCAACCACGTCGCGACACACTGGAAAAAGGCGCTGAACCAGTTCTCGCTGTTCTTCGAGGACCGGCTCAACACCACATAGGCCCCCAAGGACTTACACAAAGACACTGACACGTTCGCGTCAACCAGCCACCGGTGTGGTCAGGCTGCATGGCCGATGGTGATGTGGAGGGGCTGGCCCAGGGCGGTGGCTACGCGTAGCAGGGTGCGAGTGGAGGGGAGGGTGAGGCTGGTTTCCAGGCGGGCGATGGCGGGCTGGGTCATACCGGCGCGACGGGCGAGTTCGGTCTGGGACCAGCCAAGCTCGGTGCGGCATTGGTGGACGGTGCGGCCGATTTCGATGGCCAGCCCGGTTTCGTCATAGATCTGCTGGGCCTGAGAGGTGAGACCGGTCTCTTCATCGGCCAGTTCCTTGGCGCGGCGGGTCTTCCATGCGGAGTGGTTCATAGCTCTTCCTCCTTCACGTGTTGGTCGTAGATCTCGTGGTTCTCGGCGGGACGGTGCTTGGTCTCGCACTGTTGCTGGGCGACGTGGGCGCGGTCGACCTCGGCGGTTTCGCGCATGCGGGTCTTGTGGAGGACGGTCAGCATCACGATGCGCCGGGCGGGGGCGAGCCAGTAGGTGATGCGCTGTTCGCGGCGGTGCAGGGAGAATCGCAGTTCGCGTAGCTTGCCGCCCAGGTGGCGGGTCTGGGGTTCGCCGAGTGTCTCGTCACGGTCGGCGAGGAGGTCGGCCAGCTTCATCACGCGCAGGTAGTCGGCGGGCGGGAGCAAGTCCAGCCACTGCTGGACTTCTGCTTCAATGTCATACCGCTCGCCCATACCAAAAATCATATACCGATGCCGTGAGTAAATCCACCGGCCGACTCGACATCGGTCTCTGCGGGAATGGAATGGGCAAGCAGCGTGAGTGCCGGGCGCCGATAACGGTCGTGCGTCGGCCCTGCCGCGCGCTCAGCTATTGGAACTGCTGCCGACGGCGGATCGCGTCCCGTCGGCATTCCCTCGCGGATGGAGGCATACCGCTTCGTGCTGGGCCGCGCTGGCGACTACAGTGCGATACGACTCGTCGCGGAGAGTTGCCGCACGGCTGGGGGGCAAGGGGTCGCAGGTTCAAATCCTGTCGTCCCGACCAGCGTTTTCGCAGGTCGGAGGCCGTTTCCGCGGGTAGCGGGAGCGGCCTTAACTGTTTCCGGGCTGGGAGCAATGGGGAGCCCTCGTGCTCCCAACTCGCAGACGCGTCAACGCCGCCCGGTTTGTCCGTTACCCGATCCGGTAGACGTGCGGTGCCGTACCGCACCCCTGTGTGCCGTCGTCAACCGTAGGCCCCTGGGGTCACCCGGTCGATTCGGATGCTCTCTGCATCGAGAGGCATAAGGACCCTTGTCGGCTCTCGACCTCCTTTCAGGGTGGGAGCACGGAGTCGCGCTCCCCATGCGACAGGGATGGGGGGCTGTCGGTGATGTCGCTGAGTCGGTTTTCGCAGGCAGGTCGCACGCGGGCGTCCTGGTCGTTGCGAGCGACCTGCGTCAAGGCGAGGCAAAGCCCCTTGGCGTCCGCCGGCAGATAGGTCACGAAAGGCGGAGATCTCCCGTATCGAGAACGAAAAGAACACGGGAGCCTTCGTTCCACCCCATCTGCTTACGGTCAATCAGTGGATTGATCAGTGGTTGGAAAAGAAGGCGGAAGATCTGGAAGAGGCCACCATCTACAACTACCGAGCCACTCTGGACAGGGTTCGGGGAAAGCTCGGAAACATCAAGCTCCAAGAGCTGACCGGGGAAGACGTAGAAGCGTGGATGCTCTGGGCTCTCCGGTGTGGTCGTGTTCGCGGGCCCGAGGCCGGTCAGGGTCTCGGAGTAACGAGCGTGGACATGAGCCTTGCGCGGCTCAAAGACGTTCTGAATCGAGTCAAGAGTAAGCGACTCGTGAACGTGAACGTTGCATCGGAACTCGGCATTCCCCGTAAGGCTCGAAAGGCTGAGCGGAAGGTTAAGGCTGAAATCATTCCGTGGAACGTCTCGGAAGTCCATACGTTCGTACAGGGAATGAGCGGAGATAGGCTCTACGCTCCGCTGCTTCTTTCCCTCATGGGACTCCGTCCGGCGGAAGTGGTCGGACTCCGTTGGTCGGATATCGACCTGACCAACGACACCCTCACCGTGGCCAATACGCGCACGATGATGGGCAACAAGACAGTGATCGAGAAGGACACCAAGTCCATGGCGGGGGAACGCGTTCTCCCTCTACCCATCCCGGTAAAGGATGCCTTGAAGAAGTTCAAGGCTCTCCAGGCGGCTGAGAAAATGACCCTGGGAACGGGCTACGTGGACTCCGGCTACATGTGCGTGAATGCCGTCGGACAAGTCCACACCACAGGCAACTCTGCACCCGTGCGTACAAGCTCATGGAGGAGTCCGCGCTACGTCGTGTGCGCCTCTACGACGCCCGTGCGTCGTGCTTCACCTACCTGGCCAATAATGGCGTGCCGGATCACCTCCTGGCACGATGGGCGGGGCACACCAACGTCAAGACAACCAAGTGTTGGTACGTGAAGCCGGACGTTGAGGATCTTCGTGGAGCGGCCACCACATGGGGCGGTCTCCACAGTGCTCAGGACGGGGGTGTGTGAGATGGCTGTGAGACGTGGGAGCGTGTGAGCGTGAGTGAAGAAGACAGGACCACCTTGAAATACCTGGTCAACGGGCCAGAAGACGCTCCGGTCCTGATCTTGGGTCCCTCCCTCGGTGCTACATGGCATATGTGGGATCGCCAGATACCCGAACTCTCCCACCACTGGCGCGTCCTCCGCTTCGACCTCCCCGGCCACGGCGGCGCGCCCGCCCATCCGGCCGCCTCCGTGGCCGAGCTCGCCACCCGGCTGCTGGCCACCCTGGACCAGCTCGGCGTGGAGCGCTTCGGCTACGCCGGCTGCTCGATCGGCGGGGCCATCGGCGCGGAACTCGCCCTGCGACATCCCCATAGAGTGGGCTCACTGGCCCTCGTCTCCGCCTCCCCGCGCTTCGGCAGCGCCGACTCCTTCCGGCAGCGTGGCGTCGTGGTCCGCACCAACGGCCTCGACCCGATCGCCCGCGCCACCCCGGAGCGCTGGTTCACCCCCGATTTCGCCGCCGCCCAGCCCGCCATCGTCGACTGGGCCGTCCAGATGGTCCGCACCACCGACCCCGGCTGCTACATCGCCGCGTGCGAGGCCCTCGCCGCCTTCGACGTCCGCGCCGAGCTCAGCCGGATCGGCGTCCCCACCCTCGTGGTGGCCGGTGCCGACGACCAGGTCACCCCGGCCGCCGACGCCCGCGTCCTGGTCGCCGGAATAGCGGACGCACGGCTCGCGCTGGTCCCCGGCGCCTCCCATCTCACCCCCGTCGAACAGCCGATGGCCGTCACCGATCTGCTGGTGCGCCACTTCTCCAGCTCCTGGCAGAGCGCGGACCACCCGACCGGGATGACCGCGATCCCCGCGCCGCCGCCCAAGCCCGTGATCTCGCCCGTACAGCCCGGCGCCGAGGTCGTCGAATACGGCCACCATGTGCCCGAGCCGCTGCTCGACACCCGCTCCGACGCGTACGACCAGGGCATCAAGGTGCGCCGCGAGGTGCTCGGCGACGCCCATGTGGACCGGGCGCAGTCCCTGGCCGACGAGTTCACCGGCGACTTCCAGGACTTCATCACCCGCTACGCGTGGGGCGAGGTGTGGACCCGGCCCGGTATCGACCGGCGGACCCGCAGCGTGGTCACCCTCACCGCCCTCGCCGCCCGCGGCCACCTCGACGAACTCGCCTTCCACACCCGGGCCGCGCTGCGCAACGGGCTGACCCCCACCGAGATCAAGGAAGTGCTGCTGCACACGGGGGTCTACTGCGGGGTGCCGACCGCCAACTCCGCCTTCGCCGTGGCCCAGCGGATCATCCGCGAGGAGACAAGCCCGGAGGGCTGAGCGCCCCGCCGGAAGTGCCGCATGTCGATACAGCCCCGCGTCCCTTCGGGGCGCTGCCGAACCATGGCGGACTTCCTCCGACCCGTTCAGTACGGCCACGGGGCCCCGGTAGCACAATGATCTCCATGAAGCTCACCAAGAAGGGCCATTCCTGCGTCCGGATCGAGAAGGACGAGCAGACGCTCGTCATCGACCCCGGGACCTTCAGCGAAGAGGACGCCGCGGTCGGCGCGGACGCGATCCTGGTCACCCACGAGCACTTCGACCACTTCAACGAGGAGCGGCTGCGCACGGCGCTCGACGACAACCCCGGCGCCCAGATCTGGACGCTCCACAGCGTCGCCCACCACATCTCAGCGGCGTTTCCCGGGCGGGTGCACACCATCGGGGAGGGCGACACCTTCAGCGCGGCGGGATTCGACATCGAGGTGCACGGCCAGCTGCACGCCATCATCCACCCCGACATCCCCCGGATCACCAATGTGGGCTATCTGCTGGACGGCACGCTCTTCCACCCCGGCGACGCGCTCACCGTGCCCGCCGGGCACCGGGTGGACACGCTGATGCTGCCGGTGCACGCCCCCTGGAACAAGTTCGCCGAGATCCTCGACTACGTCCGCGCGGTCGACCCGCGCCGGGCCATCGACATCCACGACGCCCTGCTGTCCGACCTCGCGCACACGGTCTACGGCCGGATGCTGGGCCCCGACGGCCCCGGCACGGGCGGCTCCGAGCACCTGCGGCTGACACCGGGCGAATCCCTCACCCTCTGAGGGGCGGCTCCCCGGCGGGGGCGGGCGTCCTACGAGGACTGTCCTACGAGGGCCGTTCCACGAGGGCCGTTCCACGAGGGCCGTTCCAAAGGGCCGTCCTACGAGGGCCGGGCGGGCTGTCGGAGGCGGGATGTAAGTTGTGCCCTATGCGCATCGCGACCTGGAACGTCAATTCGATCACCGCCCGGCTGCCCCGGCTGCTCGCCTGGCTGGAGAGCAGCGGCACGGACGTCCTGTGCGTCCAGGAGACCAAGTGCGCCGAGTCCGCCTTTCCGTACGAGCCGCTGCGCGAGCTCGGCTACGAGGCCGCGGTCAACGCCACCGGACGGTGGAACGGAGTGGCGCTGCTCTCCAAGGCGGGCCTCACCGACATCACCGTCGGCCTCCCCGGCGGCCCGGACTACGACGGCGGCCAGGAGCCGCGGGCGATAGGCGCCACCTGCGGCCCGGTCCGCCTCTGGTCGGTCTATGTGCCCAACGGCCGGGAGATCGGCCACCCCCACTACGACTACAAGCTGCGCTGGCTGGAGGCGCTGCGCACCACCGTCGCCCAGGACGCGGCCGGTGAGCGCCCCTTCGCCGTCCTCGGCGACTTCAATGTGGCGCCCACCGACGAGGACGTCTGGGACCGCGCCGCCTTCGACGGGCTGACCCATGTGACGGACCTGGAGCGCGAGGCCCTGGCCGCGCTGCGCGACTCGGGGCTCTCGGACGTGATGCCGCGGCCGCTGAAGTACGACCGCCCCTTCACCTACTGGGACTACCGGGAGCTGGGCTTCCCCAAGAACCGCGGAATGCGGATCGACCTGGTCTACGGCAACGAGCCGTTCGCCAAGTCCGTCGACGACGCGTATGTGGACCGCGAGGAGCGCAAGGGCAAGGGCGCCTCCGACCACGCCCCGGTCGTCGTCGACCTGGAGGTGTGACCCGCCTCGGCGGAGCGCCCTCGCCTCGCAGGGGGAGCCCCCGCGGCTCCCCCTTACCCCAACAGCTTCCGCAGGTCGATCGAGTCGGCCAGCGCCCGCAGCCCCGCGTCCCCCGGATGCAGATGGTCCCCGCTGTCGTAGGCGGGCAGGATGCGCGCCGGGTGTTCGGGGTCCCGGACCACCGCGTCGAAGTCCAGCACGGCGTCGAACGCCCCGCCGCTGTCGCGGATGAAGGCGTTGACGGCCGAGCGCCGCACATCCGCGTCCGCCGTGCACAGCGACTCGCCCTCGCACGGCGCGATCGTCGCCCCGACCACCCGCAGCCCGCGCTCACGCATCCGCGCCGCGACCGACCGCAGACCCGCGATCAGCTCCTCGGCCGAACTGCCCCACCGCAGATCGTTGATGCCCTGGAAGACGACGACCGTACGGGCCCCGGTCTGGGCGAGCACATCCCGCTCCAGCCGGTGCCGAGTGCTGACCCCGCCGGTGTCCGTGGAGACGCCCTCGCCCGGATAGCGGTCGGCGACCACGCGGTTGGCGGAGATGCCCGCGTTGAGCACCCCGTACGCCGGAACCTCGGACTGGCCGAGCAGCCGGCGCGAGAGCACATCGGGCCAGCGGCGGTTGGCGTCATTGGTGGACTTGGTGCCGTCGGTGATCGAGTCGCCGAGCGCCACCACCGAACCCGGCCCGCCCCGCACATCGATCCCGGTCAGGAACGGCCAGGTGGTGAGGGTGCCGGTGAAGGACTCGGCGCCCGCCTCACCGGTCCGGTCACCGCTGCCCGCCGCGCTCAGATACGACCGCTGGGTGGCCTGGCTGTGCACCGGCACCGCCTCGACCGGATCCGGCAGATGGATGCTCACCAGCAGATTGGCATCCGCCGGAACCGGGAAGTCCACCGGATCGCTGAACGCCTGCGCGCCCGCGGGGATCGCGGTCCCCGGCCGCCCGCCGAAGGTCAGCGGCACCGGTGCGCCCTGCGCCGACGCACCGCTCGCCTGGAGCGCGACCGTCGCCCGGCCGATCCGGACGGGCGACGCGGCGAAGGTGTTCTCCAGCCGGATCCGGGCCCCCGGCCCGCCCGCGCTGGTGTGCACCACCAGCCGCAGCGTCTGATCGGTCCACGGCCCGACCTTGGTGTATCCGGCGGTGCTCGCCGCCCAGCTCCCGGTCCAGCCGTCCGCGGGCCGTCGCAGCGCCGCGGCGAAGACATGGAGGTCGGCCGCCGGGCCCGGATCCCTCGGCAGCACCACCGACGCGACCTCCCGGCCGCGCTCCAGCGGTACCGTCACCGCGTACAGCCGGGCTGTCTCCTGCCGTTGCCCGGCGGCGGTGTTGAGATGGGGCAGGCCGACGGCCTTGGTGGCGGCGGGGCCGGCCCGCCAGTCCGGTGCGCTCAGCGTGTACGGACGGCTCGAACCGTCGCGGTAGCGCACCGCCCCGACACCGCTCGCCCCGGTGCCGGGCCCATTCGGCGAACTGCTCGCCACCAGGAAGGTCAGCGCCTCGCCGCGTCCGCGCAGCCGCACCGCCCGCCCGTCGGCGATCACGTTGTCGGGCCGTGCCCCCGCGCTCCTCGGCCAGGTCAGCCGTGCCGCGTCCAGGGCGATATCACGCCCCGGGGTCCAGCCGGCGGCGCCCAGATCCTGTGCGGAGAGCGAGGCGCCCGCGCCGTCGAAGTCCGCGTCACCCGGCCGGGTGTCATCGCTGACCGCCCTGTTGTCGAAAAGCCGCTCCAAAGGGAGCGGCTTGTGGGCCGGTACGCCGGCCGGTGCGGCGGGGGAGGGTGCCAGGAGTGCGAGGGTGACACCTCCCGCGATGGTCCCGGCCGCTGCCCACGGTCTCGCGACGCGCATAAGTGTCCCCTCTCGCAACCAACCTGACCGGTGATTCGACAGGCGCGGGAAGAACGTAGAAAGGCGGGTGGGTGTCGTCAAGACAAGCAACGGGTCACGGCTCGCGCCGCGCGCCCTGTGGTGCGCCGGTGGCCTGGATGCCACGCTGAGCGGTATGAACATCTCCTTCTTGGGCAACTGGCGCAAGCGACGTGGCCCCGCCTCGGGTACCGCCCTGATGGGCGCCCAGGAGGAGGACCCCCAGGGCGTCGCGCAACTGCTCTCCGAATGCGAACTGCTGCGTGCGCGGGCCGCGGACGCCGGCATCGGGCTCGATGACTCCACGGCCTCCCTGGAGGCGCTGGACCAGATGGCGCCGCGCTGGCGCGACGACCCGGACGAGCTGACCTGGCTCGGCAACGACGCCGGTCTCTACCTCGGCACGGTCATCGTCCGCACCGTCCCCGGCGCCGTCTGGCAGGTGTGGCCCAACGGCCGGCCGGTCGTCAGGCTGTCCTCGGGCCGGGAGGTCGACGTCGTGGAGGCGGGCCAGCAGTGGGCCGCCGACGGCGCCCCCGAACTCTCCCGGCGCTACGCGGAGGTCGCCGAGGCTTAGGAGGCGTCTGCCGGATCGCGGACGCCTGCGGCGGGCCGTCCCCCCCCCCCCCCCCCCCCCCCCCCAAACCGGGCCCCCCCCCCCCCCCCCCCCGCCCCCCCCCCCCGCGGGGGGGGGGCC
>NZ_JANIIC010000073.1 GCF_024519315.1 Streptomyces malaysiensis subsp. samsunensis
AGCACGATGTCGGCGATCTCAGCGAGGCCGCGCGGCGGTGGCCGAGGCGACCGGCTGCCGGCTGGAGGACTGCCTCATCGAGGCTCGAGCCGTCCGTTACGGCCCCGGCTACTGGATCTCGCCGCACATCGACCGGCCCGACAAGGTGGTCACCCAGCTCTGGTACTTCAACTCCCAGTGGCCGGCGAACTGGCAGGGGACACTGCGTATCCTCGGGTCACCCGCGCCCGACGACGTAAGGGCCGAGGTCATGCCGCATCAGGGCTCCTCGGTCCTGCTGGTCCGCTCCGGCGAGTCCTGGCACTGCGTCACCCCGGTCGCAGCCGACGCCTCACAGGACCGGCGCACCCTCCTGCTGCACTTCGTCGACCCCGCGGCCGACACCACTGCGGGCCGTCTGGCGCCGGGCGCGCACAAGTGACCGCCGGGCAGCCAAGCGCAACAATGCGGCGCGGATGCGGGAAAGCGCGGGGCGGCCTCCCTGGAAGAACCCCGCGCAGGGCGCGGCTGGCGGACGCAGCCAGCGTCTGTTGCGCCCTCGCCCCGGATACCCGGTTCCTGATTCTCGGCCGGATACTTCAGGGAGTGGGGGCGTCGGCCATCGTCGCCAACACCACGGCACTGCTCGCGGACTCCTTCCCGCCCGAGCGACTGCCCAGGGCCCTCGGTGTCAACGCGACGCTCATCTCAGCCACCCAAGCGGCCGGACCCCTGCTGGGCGGGGCCGTGACGAACCTCTGGGGCTGGTCAGGAATCTTCTGGGTCAGCGGAGCGACCGGGCTGGTCGCCCTCGGCTTGGCGGCCCACATTCTCCGTCCGGACCGTAACTCCGGCCTCTCGGAGAGGTTCGACCTAGCGGGCGCCCTGCTGTCGGTCCTGTTCCTGGGAGGCGGAGCACTGGCCCTGACCGAGAGCGGCCCGCGAGGCTGGACCAGTGGCACCGTCGTCCTGAGCGCGACGGTGTCCCTGGCCGCCCTCCTCGTCTTCCCCCTCGTCCAGAGCCGTCGCCGGTACCCCCTGTTGGACTCCTGGCTCTTCCGTGACCGGTGCCGCACGATGGCGCTGCTGGCAGCCTTCATGACGGCGACGTTGTACTTCTCGGTCGTGCTGGTGATGTCCCTGTACCTGCAGACGCTTGAGCATCTGGACGCCCTGTCCGCGGGTTTCCAGGTGATGCTCATGGCCGTCGGTTCCATGCTCACCTCTCCGCCGGCGGGGCACTTATCCACCCGCTCCGGTGCGGATGCCGGCCAGCGCGGGCACAGCGACATCCGCACTGGGCATCGCTCTGCTGGCACTGGCGCTCGGCCCGCCCGCACCAGCCGGACTTACCGGGCCGCACTCCCACCGGAACCCCCGCCGACCCGCACCGCACCCCCGGACGGCCCTGGACCGGGGAAATCCGCCCGAACGGAAGGAACGGAGTGAACGTGGAGTACCCCGTCCTCAAGGCCCACGACACCGACTTCGTGGTCCAGGAAAGTATGGTTCTGCCCGTTCAGGACGATCCAGATGCCCCTTACCAGTACGTGCGGCTACGAAAGCGCTGATACACCACCTTCGAGGCGCTCGAGCGCATAGCCGCCTTCTGCGGCGTTTCCGCCTCCGACCTGTCAACGGCGGGACTGAAGGACGAGGACGCCGTCACCGAGCAGCACATAGCGTGCCGGGGGAGACTGCCCCGTGATGCCATCACCGAGTTCAACGTCCGTCACGCCTCCGGTGAGCGCACGATGACACTCACCACTCACGGATACGGCCATCTGAACCTGCACGCCGGGCAGTTGGAGGGGAACCCTTCAGAATCACCGTGCGGTCTGAGCAGCGGGTTCGCCACCACCCTCGGCGCACTTGGCGAGCGTGCCGAGAACCTGTTCTTCGTCAACTATTACGATGTCCAGCGGTTCGGCGTGGCCGGCGGCCCCCGGACCACCCATCAGATCGGCGGCGCCCTGCTCGAAGAGGACTACGGAACGGCTCTCGCCCTGGTCCGGGAGTTCCAGTCCCCGGAAGCAGACCACGCCCGGCGCTTCACCGGACCGGCCGCGCAGTTCTTCGATCGGATCGACCCCCGGGTCCGGGTCTTGTACGAGGCTCGCGCTACCGCTGGTCGCCCCGTTGACGTTCTTGTCGACCGGACCGCCGAAACCTTCGCCACCTGGCCGCGCGGCCATCCCGAGGTGCGGGTCATCTGCCGCGACTGGGCGGGGCCCTTCCAATCGACCTCGGGGTACGCGACGACGCCGACGGAATCGGCCGCCTCGCCGGTGAGGCCGACCACTACATGACCAACGGTTTCCACGCGGCGGCCTGGTGCCTCATCGAGGCTGTAGCGAGGATCTTGTCAAGTTACTGACGTGGCTGGTGAGTTGGGGCGTGTTGAGGGTGCTTGAGTGCTGTGCCGGGTACTGCGGTCAGGCGTGTGCGAGTGTCCCGGCAATAGTCTTCCAGATGCGGAACCGGTGGTTCATTTTGGTGCGATGGTCACTCTCTGTGATCAGGTTCTGTCGGGGTGGAAGTGGCGGAAGATCCGACCGAAGGCGGCGAGGAGCCTCTGGGCCCCTCCGCTGGAGCGGAAGCCCCTCATGGCGTGCTCGCGCTGTCTCGTGGGCTGATGACTGTCCTCGGCCCTGTTGTTCAGGTATCGAACTGCGGTGCTCGACCGACGGCATGACCTCGCGATGGGCGGCACCGCGAGAGCGGAACTTGTCCGTCAGGATGATCCGCGGCGCGTACTCCGGTCCCTTGAGGAGCTTGCGGAAGAAGCGCCTGGCTGCGGCCGTGTCGCGGCGGTCCTGGACGAGAATGTCGAGGACGTTGCCATCCCGATCGACCGCTCGCCGCAGGTACCGCGTCTTCCCGTTGACCTTGACGAACACTTCGTTTTAGACGCCATTTGTCACCGGGAAGCGGCTGCCGGCGGCGCAACTGTGTGGCGTAGGCGCGGCCGAACGTGGCGCACCAGGCCCGGACCGTCTCGTAGGAGACGCTGATGCCACGTTCACAGGAGGAGCTCCTCAACGCCACCGCCAGCCGGCTTCGGGGCAGCGGGGGTTCGCCGCGATGTGCCGCCGGCGGCGGCCCGTGTCTCACCGCCTGACGGCTGTCCTCAGTGGCGGCCGTGCTGCTGGCGCGCTGCCCGACGCGCCGGGGCGGTCAGGTGGCCCGGGGCGGGGTGCGAAGATCGTTGATCAAGCTCTGACCTGCAAGGGCGATGGAAAGACAGCCGTGGACGTTCCTCGCGAGCTCCACCTTGCGAAGAACACTAGGGATCCCCCTAGGAAGCCCTCGTCGATTTCCACATCGGCCCAGCTCTGGCCTACCGTTTCCCGCGAAATGAGCCATTGCGACGAGGGCCTGTCATCCACATATGGCATTCGCCTGTTGCGCGCCTCACGGAGGGCACGCTCATCTGAATGACGATTGGAGGCGGGTGATGGGGCATACCCCATCGGACACGATCGCGGTTGTCGGTGCGGGAGTCATGGGGCGGAGTATCACCGCACTGGCACTGGGCCGTGGGGTGCACGTCGTGCTGGTCGACGTCTCGGAAGAGGTACTCGGGAACGCCCGGGCGGAAATCGCCCAGCAGCTGCGGCACGGGCAGTTCATGGGCGCCTTCCCCGGCTCCCCGGCCCCCGGAACGCTGACCACGACACAGTCCACCAGCGAAGTCGCGGATGCCGCCGTGGTGATCGAGGCGATCACCGAGGACGCCTCGCTCAAGGCGCGGGTCATGGCGGACATCTCGAGCACGGTCCCCGCCGGGGTCCCGCTCATCACCAACACTTCGGGTATTCCCATCGCCGAACTGGCGAAGTCGGTGCAGCGGCCCGCGGAACTGGCCGGGGTGCACTTCATGAATCCGGCCTATCTCATCGAGATGGTGGAGGTGATTCGCGGCCCGCAGACCGGCGACGATGCCATGGCCGCGATCCTGTCCGTCCTGGAGAGGCTGGGGAAGAAGACGGTCGTCGTGCGCGACGCGCCGGGATTCGTCACCAGCAGGCTGCTGCATCCCATGATCAATGAAGCGGCGAGGGTCGTGGCCGAGGGCACGGCGAGCGTCGAGGCCGTGGACCGGCTGATGCACGGCTGCCTCGGCCATCCGACCGGTCCGCTGCGCACCGCCGATCTGATCGGACTCGACAATCTCGCGGACGCTCTTCGGCTGCTGGCCGAGCGGACCGGGAATCTCACCTTCGAGCCCTGTGAACTGCTCATGGAGAAGGTGCGCCGCGGTGATCTGGGGCGTAAAACGGGGCGCGGGTTCTACGACTATGGAAAGGTGCTTTCGTGAGTATGGACCAGGCGGTCACCGCCGAGGGGATCGAGCAGGCGATCACGGAGTTCGTATCGGGCCGAGTGAAGGCGGAAGTGCCTGCCGATGAGGATCTCTTCGCATCCGGACTGGTGTCGTCGATGTTCGCGATGGAGCTCGTCGTCCATCTGGAACAGGCATTCTCCGTGCAGATCCTGGGAGACGACCTCAAGCGGGACAACTTCCGTACCGTCCAGGCCATGACCGCTTTGGTGGCACGGTTGCGTGGGGTCGAGCAGCCCGCCGATGCCTGAGACCGAGACGCTCACCGGGGCCCGGAAGCTCATCGACGACCTTGTCGGGGACCGGGCCGCGGAATGGGACCGTGCGGGGCTGATCCCCGATGATGTGCTGCGTACGCTGGCCACCCGTGGCCTGCTGTGCGTGGGGGTGCCGGAGACCTTCGGCGGGCCGGGGGCGAGCAGCGCGGCCAACGGCGAGTTCACCGCGTACGTCGGCAGCCGGTGCAGCTCGCTGCGGAGCGTGATGACCTCGCAGGGCATGGCCGCCTGGACCATCCAGCGCCTGGGCAGCCCGCAGCAGCACGCCGAATACCTGCCGAAACTGGCCGGTGGCAAGCTCGCCGCCGTCGCGTTCAGCGAGCCGGAGGCGGGCAGCGATCTGTCGGCGATGACCACGACCATCGAACCGGACGGTGACACCGTCACGGTCCGTGGGCAGAAGGTGTGGACCACCGCGGCTCACTACGCCGACATGATCGTCGTCGTGGGACGATACGGTTCCGGGGCGGCTGCCGTCGTGGTGCCCGCGTCGGCTCCGGGTGTCACCGTCAGCAGGGTCCCGCAGCCGTCCGGCTGCCGGGCGGCGGGCCACGCGGATGTACGACTCGACGATGTGCGGCTGCCCGCCAGTGCGGTACTCGGCGGCGGACAGCCCTTGATGCTCCTGGTGACCACCGCGCTGGCATACGGGCGGATCTCGGTCGCCTGGGGCTGCGTGGGCATCCTCCGGGCCTGTCTGGACGCCGCTCGCGGACACGCCCGCAGCCGACAGCAGTTCGGCAAACCGCTCGCCGGCCACCAGCTCGTGGGCCGCCACCTGGCGAACCTGCTGACCGCCGAGCAGATCGCCACCCGGGTGTGTGAACACGCCAGCCGGTGCTGGGACGACGGCTCACCCGAGATGGTCGTCGCCACCGTTCTCGCCAAGCAGGTGAGCGCTGTCCACGCCGCGCAGGGTGCCGCGGCGGCGGTGCAGGTCCTGGGCTCGGCGGCCGCGCACGAGGGCCATGTGGTCGAGCGTGCCTACCGCGACGCGAAGCTCATGGAACTCATCGAGGGCAGTACGGAGATCTGCCAGCTGATCCTCGCCGACCACGCGGTGTCGATGCCGGGGCGTTGAGACGGCGCTCTGAGACAGCGCCACGAGATCGCGCAATGAAGTATGAAGTGCCGCCACAAGACGGCGACATGAGACAAGGAAGAGCCGTGGCTGAACAGACCTCGATCAAGTGTCTGGTGTGGGACCTCGACAACACCCTGTGGCAGGGCACGTTGCTGGAGGACGGCGTGGTGACGCTCCCCGCCCCGATCCGCGACTTGATCGCCGAACTGGACAGCCGCGGCATCCTACAGTCGGTTGCCAGCAAGAACGACCACGACCAGGCGTGGAAGCAATTGGAGGAGCTGGGCGTCGCCGAGTACTTCATTCTTCCGCGCATCGGCTGGGGACCGAAGTCCGATTCGGTGCGGGAGATCGCGGCCGAGCTCAACTTCGCGCTCTCCACGATTGCCTTCGTCGATGACACGCCGGCGGAGCGGGCGGAAGTCCAGTTCCATCTCCCGGAGGTCCGCTGCTACGCCGCCGAGCGGTTGCCCGAGCTCGCCGCCCTGCCGGAGTTCAGTCCGGCGAGGGTGACAGTGGACGCGCGCCGCCGCCGGGAGATGTACCAGGCCGGATTCCAGCGGAAGGCGGCCGAGGCGGATTTCCAGGGGCCGAGTGATGACTTCCTGCGTTCCCTGGAACTCGTGATGCGCATCGAGCGCGCCACCGAGGAGGACTTGTCCCGGGTGGAGGAACTGACGCTGCGCACCAGCCAGATGAACGCCACGGGGGTGCACTACTCCCTCCCCGATTTGCGTGGACTGCTGGCCGATCCACGCCATGAGGTACTGGTCACCACGCTCAACGACCGGTTCGGGCCCCACGGTGCGATCGGCCTGGAGCTGCTGGAGAAGCACCCGCGCGCCTGGCATCTGAAGCTGCTGGCCACGTCGTGCCGGGTGGTGTCGTTCGGCGCCGGTTCGGCGATCCTGCGCTGGCTCACCGATCAGGCAGCCCACGCGGGCGTCCATCTGGTCGCCGACTTCCGCCGGACCGAGCGCAACCGGATGATGGACATCGCCTACCGTTTCGCCGGTTTCACCGACGAGCCGTGCGACTGCCGGGCCGAACTGCCCGCGCCCGAGCAGGAGGAAATCCACCGGCTGCATCTGACTCCGGAGCCCTCCGCCCCGCCACCCACGATGGAGCTGCACGCCGTGAGCCTGCGAGGGGTTTGAGCGAGGACCGGAGAGAAAGACCGGCCAAGACCAGCCGAGGTCAGAGAAGACCAGAGGCGACGACGAGAGAACACCAGAGAAAATGGATGACGCATGGCGAACCAGGTAGGTCTCCCGGCCGCGCTCTCGGAGTACATCCGGGAGTCTTCCCTGCGCGAGGACGGGATCCTGCGGCAGCTACGGGAGACGACGGCGGAGCTTCCCGCGGGCAGCGCGATGCAGGTCATGCCCGAGGAGGGCCAGCTGCTGACGCTGCTGGCCGGTCTCACCCCGGCTCGCAGGATCCTGGAGGTCGGCACGTTCACCGGGTACAGCACCCTGTGCCTGGCCCGTGCGCTCGCGCCCGGCGGACGGCTGGTCACCTGCGACATCACCCACCGGTGGCCGGGGATCGGCGCGGACTACTGGGCCAGGGCGGGCGTCGAAGACAAGATCGACCTTCGGATCGGTGACGCGACCCAAACCCTCAAGACCCTCCTCGCGGAAGAGGGCCCGGGAGCCTTCGACTTCGTGTTCATCGACGCCGACAAGCAGGGCTACCCGGACTACTACGAGACAGCGCTGGCTCTCCTCGGTGAGCGCGGGCTGATCGTGGTCGACAACACGCTGTTCTTCGGCAAGGTCGTGGACCCCGACGCGCAGGACGCCGACACTGCCGCGATCCGCGCGTTCAACACGCTGGTCCGGGACGATCCGCGGGTGGAGATGTCCCTGGTCCCCATGGCGGACGGCATCACCCTGATCCGTAAGAAGCCGCAGCCGGTGGGGGAGTGAGCGGTTCACCGGGACGGCGGCACCCGCATCACGGCGGCCCCGAGTCGCCACCATGGTCCCCGTGGCCCCCGCCGCACGCGGGGGGCACGGGGACCATGGTGGCGACGCTCAGGTGACCACCCTCGGTATGAACGCCGCGTGGGCCCCGTCGGAGTAGCGGCGCAGTTCGACGCCGTACACCTCGGCGGAGCGGAGTTGTTGGCCGAGAAATCTGAGGACCAGGTTGAATTCGGGCGGGAAATGGCTGGCCACAATGACCATCCGGAGCCTGCCCAGGGCCAGATTCGATTCGAGGGTGCGCAGGAACGAGCCCTCGTCGACCGTATAGCCCATCTCCGCCAGCAAACTCTCCCCGGTGCTGTTCTGCAATTGCGCGGTGTACTCCAGTGATCGCTGGAGGATATGGAGCGGCCAGTGCCGTGCCCCGCTGCCCGCGTAGTCGAGTATTTTCGCCAGGGCGCTGTGCGCGTTCCAGGTGTCGTGTGGTTCCACCACTTCGACGATAATCGGAATGCCCCTGGGATCGGCGAACAGATGGGTGGCGCTGAAGGAGTAGCCGTCCGTGTCCGGCATGATGTCCGTGGAGTTCCTGCGGATGAGCAGGAGCGGCGAGTTGGCCTCGTGGCCGTTTGCCGCCGTGGACAGCAGGTCCGGATAGCGCACGAGGATCTCGTGAAGCGGCGGGTCCTGGTGGGCCGCCGTCGGTGTGAGCTGGGAGAGCCCGGTGTCGGTCTGCAACACGATGCGTCGGTTCCATGTCTCGGCGCCCGGCCCCGCGAGTGCATCGCGTCGGCGCGCATGCCGGCCTGAGGTCGTCCGCCCCGGATCCGCCGGCAGCAGTGCGGGGCGCTCCATCCAGCTGTCGACCGAAACAAGGCAGGAATTCAGTATGAACGCCAGCGTCTTGTAGGTTCCGGTGAGGGCCAGCAGTTCGAGGATCTGCTTCTCGCTGTAGCGATCGGCGAGTTGCTTCCATGTGTCGTCCGAGACGGCCGACTGGGTGTGGAGCTCGTCGACCGCCTGGAGGAGGGCGGCTTCGAAGAGCGACCAGTCGGTGACGTCTTCCGAGGCGACCCGGGCGATCTCCGTCTCGCTCAGCCCGACGAACAGTCCCGCGGCGTGGTGGTGCGCCCAGATGTACGGGGCCTGCGAGCGCCATGCCGTCCGCAGGATCACCATTTCGCGTTCGCGCGGCGGGAGGATGTCACCGGCGACATGCGTCAGCAGCGGCTGCATCGCGGGCAGCAGTGTCGGATGGTTCGCGATGGTCCGGTGGACGTTTGGTGGAGGCCGGTCCGCGAGGATCCCGTTCAGTGACTCCTTGATCTCCTGTGCGTAGACCTGGCCGGCCGGTGTGACGGCGAAGTCGTCCGCGTCCTGCGGATCGATCCTGGGCCGCATTTCCTTCACCCTCAAGCTATGTGTTGTCACGACAGTGTCTCGTCGACGCGCCGTAGGATTCCCCCCGGGCGGCTCTTTTCGGCCGACCGGGCTCTACCATAAGCGATCGTCGGAGTTCTCGAACACCGGGGGTCTAGGGGAGTTCCTAGCAACCGTTTTGGTGGCCTTCCTTCGTGTTTGGCGACGGCACTGGCATGTCATGCGCCGATGACGGTGGAAATGTGCGGCGAACGGCCCCGAATGGAGAGCGGCGACACGCACCTTGATATATGAGGAATGTCAGTTGACCTCCCATGTATCATCTGCGCATTGTTGATCGCGACTCGAACGACAGTCCGGTGTCGACGGATTAATTGGAGATCGGGCGTGCGTCAGCACCTGCTCTCCTGCCAAGCCTGCGAAGACGATGAGTTGGGGAGCGGTGCCGTGAGCGGAGCCGAGTCCATGTCCGTCCAGGGACTCCACGAGACGGACACCGCGATCGCGGTGGTGGGAGTGTCCTGCCGGTTGCCGTCCGCGGCGGACCCCGCGCGGTTCTGGCGGCTGCTGACCGGCGCGGTGAGCGCGGTGTCATCGGTACCACCGAGCCGGTGGAGCGACGAGGACGTGGCAGCGGGCTCCGATGGGGTCGGCTGGGGCGCCTTCGTGGACGAAGTCGACCGTTTCGACGCGGAGTTCTTCGGGATCTCGCCGCGCGAGGCGCGGGCGATGGACCCACAGCAGCGTCTCGCGCTGGAGCTTGGCTGGGAGGTCCTGGAGGACGCGGGCATACTCCCGGACGCGGTACGCGGCGGTGGCACCGGCGTGTTCATCGGTGTGACCGCGGACGACTACGGCGTACTGGACCGGCGCAGGGGACCGGCCGCGATCGGACATCACACGCTGACCGGTCTGAACCGGAGCGTCATCGCGAACCGGGTCTCCTACTTCCTCGGGCTCCGGGGACCGAGTCTGGTGGTGGACACCGGGCAGTCGTCCGCGCTGGTGGCGGTGCACCTGGCGTGCGAGAGCCTGCGGCGCGGGGAGTCGGCCATGGCGCTGGCCGGCGGTGTGCAGCTCAACCTGGCGCCGGACAGCGCGGTGGCGGCCTCCCGGCTCGGCGCCCTGTCACCGGACGGCCGCTGCTTCACCTTCGACGAGCGCGCAGGCGGCTATGTGCGTGGCGAGGGCGCGGGAATGGTGCTGCTCAAGCCCCTGGCGAAGGCGTTGGCCGACGGGGATGAGATCTACTGCGTCATCGAGGGCAGCGCGGTGGGCAACGACGGCCCCAGCGAGGGCCTGACCACCCCCGATCCGGCGGGGCAGGAAACGGTTCTGCGGGCGGCGTGCCGACGCGCCGGGGTCGATCCAACCGCGGTCCAGTACGTGGAACTGCACGGCACCGGTACCCGGGTGGGCGATCCGGTGGAGGCGGCGGCGCTCGGCGCGGTGTACGGGGCGGGTCGTGCCACCGACCACCCGCTGCTGGTCGGTTCGGCGAAGACGAACGTGGGGCATCTGGAGGGTGCCGCGGGCATCGTCGGCCTTCTCAAGGTCGTGCTGTCGCTGCGGAACGGCGAGTTGCCGGCGAGCCTGAACCATGAACTCCCCAACCCCGCCATCCGCTTCGACGAGTGGCGCCTGGAAGTGGCCACCTCGACCCGCCCCTGGCCCTACCGCGACGGCCGGGCCCTGGCCGGAGTGTCGTCCTTCGGCATGGGCGGCACCAACTGCCACGTGATCGTGTCCGCCGCCGAACCGGCCCCCACAGGCGTACCCGCGGGCACGGACGCACCCGCAGGCGCGGACACGGACGGGCGCGCCGGCATGGCGGACAGCGCCCTCATGGCGGGTGGCGCCGTGCCGTGGCCGCTGTCGGGCCGCACTCGGGACGCGCTGCGCACGCAGGCCGTCCGCCTCGCCTCCCAACTGGCGGAGAACCACCGGCTCGACCCGGTGGACGTGGGCTTCTCCCTGGCCACCACCCGGACCGCGTTCCGCCACCGCGCCGTCGTCCTCGCGCCGGACCGGCCGGGTGCCCCGGACGCGCTGGCGGCGCTGGCCGACGGTGAGTCCGCGCCGGGCGTGGTGCGAGGAGTCGCCGATGTCGAGGGCAGGACGGTGTTCGTCTTCCCCGGGCAGGGTTCGCAGTGGGCGGGCATGGGTGTCCGGCTGATGGCGGAGTCCCCGGTGTTCGCCGAGCGGCTGGCCGAGTGCGCCGCCGCGCTCGCGCCCCATGTGGACTGGTCGCTGCCGGAGGTGTTGCGACAGGCCCCGGGCGCGCCCTCGCTGGAACGGGTGGATGTGGTCCAGCCCGCCTCCTGGGCGGTGATGGTCTCCCTCGCGGCGGTATGGCAGGCGCACGGGGTGGTCCCGGACGCGGTGCTGGGGCATTCCCAGGGGGAGATCGCGGCGGCGTGCGTGTCCGGTGCGCTGTCCCTGGAGGACGCGGCCCGCGTGGTGGCGCTGCGCGGCCAGACCATCGCACGCCGTCTGGCGGGGTCGGGCGGCATGCTGTCGGTGTCGCTGCCCTTGGCCGAGGTCGAGGCGTGGCTGCGTCGCTGGGACGGCCGGGTGTCGGTCGCGGCGCTGAACGGGCCCGGCTCGGTGGTGGTCTCCGGTGAACTGGACGCGCTGGACGAGCTGCTCGAGGAGCTGACCGGCACGGATGTGCGGGTGCGGCGGGTCGCGATCGACTACGCCTCGCACTCGGCGCAGGTGGAGCAGGTGCGCGAGGAGATGTCGGCCGCGCTGGAGGGCATCAGCCCGCGCCGGGCCGAGGTGCCGTTCTTCTCCACGGTCACCGGCGAGTGGCTGGACACCACCGGTATGGATGCCGGGTATTGGTACCGCAATCTGCGGCAGACCGTCCGCTTCGAACCGGCCGTCCGGGCGCTGCTCGGGCAGGACCACCGGGTCTTCGTCGAGGTCAGCACCCATCCGGTGCTGACCGCCGGGGTGCAGGATGTCATCGACGAGGCCGATGTCCGGGCGGTCGCCGTCGGCACGCTGCGCCGGGACCTGGGCGGGGCGGACCGGTTCCTGAGCTGTCTGGCGGAGGTGTACGTCCGCGGGGTGCCGGTCGACTGGTCGCAGGCGTTCGCCGGGACCGGCGCCCGGCGGGTGGCCCTGCCGACGTATGGGTTCCAGCGGGAGCGGTACTGGCTCCCGGAGCCCGTCGGTGATGCCACGGCGGGGGACGCCGTCGCGGCCGCTCCGATGGCCGTACGCGGACCCGCCGCCGGCCTGGAGCCGACGTCGGAGGCGGTTTCGGAACGGGCCGTGGAGCGTGCGGGGTCCGACGCGTCGTGGACCCGCGCCGACCTGGGACGGCTGGTCCGGGCGGAGGCGGCGGTGGTGCTGGGCTTCACCTCCGCGGAGCAGGTGAACCCGGCGGTGTCCTTCCGGGAGTTGGGCTTCGACTCGGCGATGACCGTGGAGCTGGTGACCCGGCTGAAGGCGGCCACCGGCCTGCGGATACCCAACACCGTGCTGTTCGACCATCCCACCCCCGACCGGTGCGCCGACCATCTGGCCGCCGAGCTCACCGGCCCGGTCACCGCCGGCACCCCGGCGGCGGCGCCCGCCGCCCCGGCGGACGACCCGGTGGTCATCGTGGGCATGGCCTGCCGCTACCCGGGCGGGGTGAACTCGCCCGCGGAACTGTGGGACTTGGTGTCAGGTGAAGTCGATGCGGTCTCCGACATGCCCACCGGCCGGGGGTGGGCGCCCGAGATCACGGCGACCGGCAGACCGGGCGGGTTTCTGTACGACGCGGACCGGTTCGACGCGGCGCTGTTCGGGATCTCGCCGCGCGAGGCCGAGGCCATGGACCCGCAGCAGCGGCTGGCGCTGGAGGTCAGTTGGGAGGCGGTGGAACGGGCCGAGATCGCCCCGTCGTCCCTGCAGGGCAGCCGGACCGGGGTGTTCATGGGGGCGATGGCCCAGGACTACGGCCCCAGGCTGCAGGACAGCGCCGGCGCCGCGGAGGGATATCTGCTCACCGGCACCTCGCCGAGCGTCCTCTCCGGCCGGATCGCCTACGCCCTGGGGCTGCACGGGCCCACGCTGACCGTGGACACGGCGTGCTCGTCGTCGCTGGTGGCGCTCCACCTGGCGGCGCAGGCGCTGCGCGGTGGCGAGTGCTCCCTGGCGCTGGCCGGCGGGGTCACCGTCATGTCGGAACCGGGCATCTTCGTGGAGTTCGCCCGGCAGGGCGGTCTGTCGCCCGACGGCCGCTGCAAGGCGTACGCGGAGGGAGCGGACGGCACCGGCTGGTCCGAGGGCGTGGGCGTACTGGTCCTGGAACGGCTCTCGGACGCGCTCCGCGGCGGCCACCGGGTGCTGGCGGTACTGCGCGGTTCCGCGGTCAACTCGGACGGGGCGTCGAACGGCCTGACCGCGCCCAGCGGAATCGCGCAACGGCAGGTGATCGGCCAGGCCCTGGCCGGTGCGGGCCTGCTCTCCTCGGACGTGGACGCCGTGGAGGGACACGGCACCGGCACCCGGCTGGGCGACCCCATCGAGGCCCAGGCGCTGCTGGCCACCTACGGGCAGGGCCGCGACTCGGACCGTCCGCTGCTGCTGGGGTCGCTCAAGTCCAACATCGGGCATGCGCAGGCCGCCGCCGGTGTCGCGGGCGTCATCAAGATGGTCCTGGCCATGCACCACGGTGTGCTGCCGCGCACCTTGCACGTGGACGCGCCGTCGTCACAGGTGGACTGGTCGGCCGGGGCGGTGGAACTGCTCACCGGGTCCTTGCCGTGGCCACCGGCCGAACGGCCCCGCCGTGCGGGTGTGTCGTCGTTCGGGATCAGCGGCACCAACGCGCATGTGATCGTCGAACAGCCACCGGCGAACGGGCCCGATGAGTCCGCCGGGCGGGCACCGGCCGCGCCGCAAGCGCAGACCGGGCCCGAGGTGGCGCCGTGGCCGGTGTCGGCCCGTACCGAGGCGGCGCTGGACGCCCAACTGGACCGGCTGGCCGCGTTCGTGGCCGACACCGGCGCGACGGCGCCGGACATCGGCTACTCGCTGGCGACGACACGCTCCGAGCTGGAGCACCGAGCGGTCCTCCTGGCCGCGCCGGACACCATGGCGGACGGCGACCGGCGTCCCGTGACGGTGGCGCGGGGCACGGCGGTGGGCGACCCCGGCCCGGTGGCGCTGCTGTTCGCCGGACAGGGCGCGCAGCGACTGGGCATGGGCCGTGCACTGCACGCCCGTTTCCCGGTGTTCGCAGCGGCATGGAACGAGGTCTGCGCCCTGCTGGACGCCGAGCTGGAGCGGCCGTTGCGCGAAGCGGTATTCGGCGACGAGACGGGATTGCTGGACCGCACCGAGTACGCCCAACCCGCGCTGTTCGCCCTGGAAGTGGCCCTTTACCGGCTGGTGGAGTCGTGGGGCGTGACGCCCGGTCTGCTGGTCGGCCATTCCGTCGGGGAGATCGCCGCGGCACATGTGGCCGGGGTGCTGTCGCTGCCCGACGCGTGCCGGCTCGTCGCGGCACGCGGACGGCTGATGCAGGCGCTGCCGGAGGGCGGCGCCATGGTCGCCCTGCGGGCCACCGAGGACGAGGTGGCGCCACTGCTCGCCGACGCCGGGGACCGGTGGGGACTCGCCGCGGTCAACGGCCCTCAGTCGGTGGTGGTGTCCGGGGAGGCCGACGCGGTCGAGGCGATAGCGGACCGGTTCGCGGCGGACGGCCGCAAGACCACCCGGCTGCGTGTCGGCCACGCGTTCCACTCCCCGTTGATGGCGCCGATGCTGGACGACTTTCGCGCGGTCGTCGAGGGCCTGTCCTTCGGCGAGCCGCGCATTCCGATCGTCTCGACCGTCACCGGTGAACGGATCGAGGCGGAACACATCCGCAGTCACGACTACTGGGTGGAGCACGTCAGCCGGACCGTGCGGTTCGCCGACGCGGTCGGCGCCGCGGCCGCGGCCGGCGCCCGCACCTTCCTCGAACTGGGCCCCGACGCGACGCTGTCCGTGCTCGCCGAGGACGCCCTCACCGACATGGCGCAGGTGGCGGCGGTGCCACTGCTGGACAGGGAGCGTGGCGAGGAGTCCACGGCGCTGACGGCGGCGGCCCGGCTGTATGTGCGGGGCGTACCGGTCCGGTGGGCCGAACTGTTCGCCGGGACCGGCGCCCGCCGTATCGCGCTGCCGACCTACGCGTTCCAGCGGGACCGGTACTGGACCGCGTCCGCCGTGTCCTCTGCGGTTGGCGCGGTCTCGGCCGGGCTCGACCGTATGGCGCACCCGCTGCTCGGCGCGGCCGTGGAACTGCCCGAGAACGGTGGTCAGCTCTGCACCGGAGTGCTGTCGGTGACGGCGCAGCCATGGCTGGCCGACCATGTGGTGGCCGGACATACGACCTTCCCCGGGGCCGGCTTCGTGGAACTGGCCGTACGGGCGGGTGACGAGGTCGGCTGCGGTCTGGTCGAGGAACTCACCCTGGCCGCACCGCTGGTGCTGTCCGGGCCGGGCGACGGCGGTGTGCACGTCCAGGTCGCGCTCGGCGCCCCCGACGACGGCGGCCGACGCACCCTGGGCATCCACGCACGGCCGGCCGCCGGCCCGCCGGACGCGCCGTGGACACGGCACGCCACCGGCGTCCTCGCGCCGGACACGTCCACGGCCGACACCGACACCGGGCGGGTGTGGCCGCCCGCGGACGCCGTACCGGTCGACCTGGACGGCTTCTACGAGCAATGGCGCGATGCCGGACTCGCCCACGGGCCGGCGTTCCGAGGTGTCCGGGCGGTCTGGACGGCCGGTGACGAGGTGCTGGCCGAGGTCGTCCTTCCCGAGCACGCGGCCGACGACGCCGACGCGTACCGTCTGCATCCCGCGCTGCTGGACGCGGCGCTGCACATCGTGCCGCTGGCCGGTCCCGATGGCCCGGACGGCGGATGGCCGGACCCGATCTGGGCCGAGGCGTTTTCCCGGTCCGAGGCGTCGTCCTGGTCGGGGGTGCTGCTGCGCGCCGTGGGCGCGTCGGTGCTGCGAGTGCGGCTGCGCAGGACGGGAGGTGACACGGTCACACTGACCGCGACGGACGTGGCGGGCGATCCGGTGGTGTCGGTGCGCACGCTGACGCTGCGCCCGCGGGCCGTGCCCACCACGGCGGCCACGGCCGATCGGCCGCTGCTGCGCCTGGACTGGCGGCCCGCCCCGGTGCCGGACACCGCTGGTCACGACCGTGTCGCGACCGAGGACGCGGTGCTGGTGCCGGTCCTCGCACCGGTGGGCGTACCGGTGCCGGAGGCGGTCCGTGCCGTCACCGCGTCGGTGCTCGACACGTTGAGGCGACACCTCGACGAGGCGGACGGCGCGTATGGCGGGGACGGCGACGGTCGGCCCTCACGGCTGGTGTTCATGACCCGTGGAGCGGTGGCCACCACCCCCGGCACGGCCCCCGATGTGGTGGCGGCGTCGGTGTGGGGACTGGTGCGTTCGGCTCAGCGGGAGATCCCCGGCCGGTTCGTGCTGCTCGACCTGGAGGCCGTGGAAGACGCGGACGGCGGGCAGCTGGTGTCGCCTGACCCGGCGACGCTCCGCGCGGCGCTGGACTGTGGTGAGCCGGAGTTGGCGTTGCGCGCCGGTGAGCTGCTGATGCCCCGTCTGATCCCGGCCGACGCCCCGGACCCGGCGGCGTCGGGCACCGTGTGGGGCGGCGCGGGCACCGTGCTGGTCACCGGTGGTCTCGGCGGTCTCGGCGCGCTGGTCGCCCGGCACCTGGTGACCGCGCACGGGGTGCGTCATCTGGTGCTGGCCGGGCGTCGGGGCGCCGACACCGAGGGCGCCGATGAACTGGTGGCCGAGCTGACCGGACAGGGCGCGCGGGTGACCGTCGCCGCCTGCGACGTCTCCGACCGTGCGGCCGTGGCGGCCCTACTGGCGACGTTCCCGGCCGAGGATCCGCTGACCGGTGTGGTGCACACCGCCGGTGTGCTCGACGACGGACTGGTCGGGGCGCTCACCCCGGACCGGCTGGACACGGTGTTCCGCCCGAAGCTGGACGGGGCGTGGCATCTGCACGAACTGACGCGGGACCGCGGACTGACCGCGTTCGTGGTGTTCTCGTCGGTGTTCGGTGTGCTTGGCAACGCGGGGCAGGCCAGTTACACCGCGGCGAACGCGTTCCTGGACGCGCTGGCGCGGCGGCGGACCGCGGAGGGGCTGGCGGGACTGTCCATCGGCTGGGGGCCGTGGCGGCAGGACACCGGGGGCATGACCGCTTCGCTGAGCGCCGTGGAGATGCGGCGGATCACCGGGGGCGGGCTGCCGGAACTCGCCGTCGACCAGGGGCTGTCCTGGTTCGACACCGCGGGCGCGCAGGACGAGTCCTTCGTTGTCGCCGCACACATCGACCGGGCCGCCCTGCGGGCGGGTGACACCGTGCCCGCCGTCCTCCACGGCCTGGTCCCCGCCCAACCCACCCGTCGCACCGCCACCGCCGCTGCCGCCATCGCCACCGGCGGCAGCCTCGACCCGCTGGCCGGGCTGACGGCCGACCAGGCCCGTGTCACCCTGCTGCGGTGGGTGCGCGAGCAGGTGATGGCGGTGCTCGGACACACCAACCCGGCGGCGGTCGAGGCCGGGCGGACCTTCAAGGACATGGGCTTCGACTCCCTGACCGCCGGTCAGTTGCGGAACGGCCTGCGGACCCGGACGGGCCTGAGCCTGCCCTCGACGCTGATCTACGACCATCCGACCCCGGAAACCCTGGCCGCCCATCTGTGGACCGAGCTGGGCGGCGCGGCGGACGAGCGGCAGGAGAGCGCCGGGCCGGCCCCGATCACGGCGGGTGGCCCGGCGGCCGGGGCGACCGCTGCCGAGCCGATCGCGATCATCGGCATGAGCTGCCGTTTCCCCGGCGGGGTCCGCTCGCCCGAGGAGCTGTGGGAGCTGCTGGCCGAGGGCACGGACGCCATCCGCCCACTGCCCGCCGACCGCGGCTGGGGCCCGGGTGTGTACCACCCCGACCCGGAGCGCACGGGCACGACCTACTCGGCGGCGGGGGGCTTTCTGGACGGCGTGGCCGAGTTCGACGCGGCGTTCTTCGGCATCTCCCCGCGTGAGGCGGTCTCGATGGACCCGCAGCAGCGGATGCTGCTGGAACTCGCCTGGGAGGCGTTCGAACGCGCCGGGCTCGACCCCACATCCCTGCGGGGCAGTACGACGGGCACCTTCGTCTCGGCTACGGCCCAGCAGTACGGCGCGGGGGCGTCGGCGGACTCCGATGGGTATCAGCTCACCGGCACCCTCCCCAGCGTGCTGTCCGGCCGTCTCTCCTATCTGTTCGACTTCAGCGGTCCGGCCGTGACGGTGGACACGGCCTGCTCGGCCTCCCTGGTCGCGCTGCACCTGGCGTGCCAGTCGCTGCGCTCGGGGGAGAGCACCCTGGCCCTCGCGGGCGGCGCGACGGTGCTGTCCGGCCCGGACGCCCTCGTCTCGCTGAGCAGGCACCGGGTCATGGCAGCGGACGGGCGGTGCAAGGCGTTCGCCGAGTCGGCGGACGGGATGGGCATCGCCGAAGGCGCCGGTCTCCTGGTGCTGGAGCGGCTGTCGGACGCGGTCCGGCACGGCCACCGGGTGCTCGCGGTCGTCCGTGGGTCGGCGGTGAACTCCGACGGCGCCTCCAACGGGCTGACCGCGCCGAGCGGGCCGGCGCAGCAGCGGGTCATCCGGCAGGCCCTCGCCAACAGCGGGCTTTCGGCGTCCGACATCGACGCGGTCGAGGCCCATGGAACCGGCACCGCGCTGGGCGATCCGATCGAAGCACACGCGCTGCTGGCCACCTACGGCCAGGACCGGGGCGGCAATCCGCCGCTGCTGCTCGGCTCCGTCAAGTCCAACATCGGACACACCCAGGTGGCCGCCGGTGTCGCGGGTGTCATCAAGATGGTGATGGCGCTGCGGCACGGCCGGCTGCCGAAGACGCTGCACGCCGCCGAACCGTCCTCCCGGATCGACTGGGACTCGGGCGCGGTCAGGCTGCTGACCGAGGCTGCCCCCTGGCCCGAACTGGGCCGTCCGCGACGGGCCGCGGTGTCGGCGTTCGGCATGAGCGGGACCAACGCCCACGCCGTGCTGGAACAGGCCCCACCGGCCGCCGGCCGGCCCCCGCTCGCGGATGCCGCGCCGGACGGGCCGGTGGCGTGGCCGCTGGCGGCCAAGTCGGCCGGTGCGCTGCGCGCCCAGGCCGCGAAACTGCTCGCACACCTGGACGGCCATCCCGGGCCGCGGCCCGTGGACATCGGGCATTCGCTGGCCATGACCCGCGCCGCGTTCGAGCACCGGGCGGTGCTGGTCGGCGGCGACCGGGCGGCGCTGCGCGGGAGCCTGGCGGCCCTGGCCGAGGGCACCTCGACCGCCGGTGCGGTACGGGGGACGGCGGCCGAACGCGGCACGGTGGTCTTCGTCTTCCCCGGACAGGACGGGGCCTGGCCGGGAATGGCGGCCGAACTGCTCGATGTCTCGCCCGTCTTCGCCGCCCGCGTCGCCGACTGCGAGGCGGCCCTGGCCCCGTATCTCGACTGGTCGCCGTCCGGTGTGCTGCGCGGTGCGCCCGACGCTCCGCCGATCGAGCGGCGGCCTGATGTGCTACAGCCCGTGCTGTGGACGGTCATGGTCTCCCTCGCCGCTCTCTGGCGCTCATTGGGTGTCGAGCCGGCCGCCGTGGTCGGCCACTCGCAGGGCGAGGTGGCCGCCGCCTGTGTCAGTGGCGGTCTGTCGCTGGACGACGGCGCCCGCGTGGTGGCGCTGCGCAGTCGGCTCATCCACGAGCGCCTGTCCGGGCGCGGCGCGATGATGTCGGTGATGGCACCGCCGGAGCGGGTGCGGGAACTGCTGGACGGGACGTCCGACGCGGTGTCCATCGCGGCGGTCAACGGGCCCAAGACGGTGACCCTTTCCGGCGATCCGGCCGCTCTTGACGAGGTCGAGCGCGCCCTGTCCGCCGCCGGGATCATGCGCTGGCGGTTGGCCGGGGTGGACTTCGCCGCCCACTCGGCGCACATCGACGAGATCGAGGCCGAACTGATGGAGTTGCTGGCGCCGGTGCGGCCCCGCCCGTCGACGGTGCCGTTCCACTCCACGGTCACCGGGGGCCGTCTGGACACCGAGGAGTTGGACGCCCGCTACTGGTGCCGGAACCTGCGGCAGACCGTGTCCTTCGCCGAGACGATGACGGGTCTCGTACGCGAGGGACACGGCTTCATGATCGAGGTCGGCCCGCATCCGGTGCTCGCGGTCGGCACCAGCGAGATCATCGAGAACGCGAACAGCCCGGCGGTCACCCTGGGCACTCTGCGCCGGGACGACGGCGGATGGGACCGTGTCCTGCGCTCGCTGGGGGAGGCGTACGCCCATGGCGTGCCCGTCGACTGGAGCACGGTCCTCCCCGGCGGCCACACGGTGGACCTGCCCACCTACGCGTTCCAGCACGAGTCGTACTGGTTCGCCCCGCCCGCCTCGGGGCCCGGCACGGCCGCGGTGGCCGACGAGCCGCTGTGGGACGCCGTGGACCAGGGGGACGCCGCCGCGGTCGCCACGCTGATCGGCCTCGAAGCGGAGAGCAAGGGCGCGCTCGACTCGGTGCTCCCGGCGCTGTCGGCGTGGCACAGGCGGCAGGACGAGTACGCGCTGACCAGTGCGCGGCGCTACCGGACGGTGTGGACACCGCTGCGTGTCCCCGCCGACCCCGCGCTCACCGGAACCTGGCTGGTCCTCACCACGGACGGGGACGGCGACGCGGAGGTGCCGACCGCGCTGACCGCATACGGCGCCCGAGCGCGCCGTGTGGTCCTCGACGAGAGCTGCACCGACCCCGTGGTGTTGGCGGCACGGCTCCGCGACGCCGGCCTCGACCGCGCGGCCGGAGTGCTGTCGCTGCTCGCGACGGCCGAGGAGGCGGCCGGTGGCGAACCCGCGCTGCCCACCGGCGTGGCGCTGACCGTCTCGCTCCTCCAGGCGCTGATGGCGGCCGGGGCCGAGGTGCCGCTGTGGACGGTGACCCGCGGCGCGGTCTCGACCGGCCCCGCCGACCCGGTCCGTAACCCCCGGCAGGCGATGGTCCTCGGACTCGGACGGACCGCGGCGCTGGAGGCACCCTCGCTACGAGGCGGGCTGATCGACCTCCCGGAGCGGCTCGACCCCGAGGCGGCCAGGCGGTTCACCGCACTGCTCTCGGCGGGCCCGGGGGAGGAGCAGGCCGCGGTGCGCACCTCCGGTGTCCTCGTCCGGCGGCTGGTGAGGGCACCGGCACGAGCCGACTCGCCCGGCGCCTGGAGCCCCGGCGGCACGACCCTGGTGACGGGCGGCACCGGGACGCTGGGCAGCCGTGCCGCCCGATGGCTGGCCCAACAGGGCGCCGAACACCTGGTGTTGACGAGCCGGTATGGCCCCGCGGCACCTGGTGCGGCCGAACTGGTGGCGGAGCTGACCGCCCACGGGACGACCGCCGAGGTGGTGCCCTGCGATCTGACCGACCGGGACGCCGTGGCCGCGGTGCTCGACCGGCTCTCGGCGGACGGCCGTCCCGTGCGCGCCGTGGTACACACCGTGGGGACGAGGGACCTGGAGCCGCTCGACACGGTGAGCCTCACCTCCCTCGCCCAGGCGGTGCACGCGAAGGTGGCAGGCGCCGCGCACCTCGACGAACTGCTCGACGACACCGGCCTGAACGCCTTCGTGCTGTTCACCTCGGTGGCCGGAGTCTGGGGCATCGGCCACCACGCGGCACAGGCGGCGGCCGACGCGTATCTGGAAGCGCTGGCGTCACGGCGCCGCGGACGGGGCGCCCGCGCGACGGCGATCTCCTTCGTTCCGTGGGAGGAGGCGCGCGACCGGATGAGCGAGCAGGACCGCGAGTACCTCGCGCGCACCGGGGTGTCCTTCCTCGACAGCGACCTGGCCCTGACCGGGCTCGCCCAGGCGCTGCACGAGGACGAGACCGCGCTGACGGTCGCCGACATCGACTGGGAACGCTACCTCCCCTTCGTCACCCCGGCCGCTCCCATCCCGTTCTTCAGTGAGCTGCCGGAGGCACGGAGCCTCGACGAGTCCGTCACCACGGGCGACGACGGCGAGTTCACCGCACGGCTGCGGGGCCTTCCGGCCGAGGAGCGGCGGCACGTCCTCGTCGAGCTGGTGCGCGCCGAGGCCGCGGCGGCCCTCGGCCACGCGTCCGGGCAGGCGGTCGACGAGCACTCGGCCTTCCGCGACCACGGCATGGACTCGCTCGCCGCCATCGACCTGCGCAACCGGCTTGCCACGGCGATGGGTACGGCACTGCCCAGCACCGTCGTCCTGACCCACCCCACCCCGGCCGAACTGGCCGACCACCTCGTCGACCAGCTCGCCTCGCCGTCGGCGAAGGAGGACAGCGGCACCGGCGGCACTGATGGCGTCGCAACGACCGACCTGGTGGTCCGCCTGCACCGCCACGCCGTGCGGACGGGCCGGATGAACGAGGCCGGAACCCTGCTCCTCGACCTCGCCGCGCTCCGGCCCAAGAACACCGAGCCCCTTCCGCCCACGGTGGACCGGCTCACCGCCGACACCTCGGGCACCCGCCTGATCTGCGTGGCCCCCATCGTGCCGCTGACCGGACCCCACACCTACTTCACACTCGCCGGGGCGCTCCCCGGCGACTGGGCCATCACCTGTCTGACGCCTCCCGGTTTCGGCACCGAGGCGAGCCTGCCCGCCACCCGGGAAACACTCGTCGAAGGGCTCGTCCACGCCGTCGAGACGAGCACCGACGGCGACCCCGCCGACCCGGTGGTCCTCCTGGGCACCTCGTCCGGCGGCATCCTCGCCCACGAGACCGCCCGGCGCCTCGCCGAGCGCGGCACGCCCGTGCGGGCCGTCGTCCTCGTGGACACCTACATCCTGGAAACCCCCGCCGCCCAGGGGCTCCAACCCCACCTGTGGCACGCCCTGTACGAGCGCGAACACCTCGCCGACGGCTACACCGCCACCGACCTGTCCGCCTACGCCTGGATGGAACGGCTCCTGCACACCTGGACCCCCGCACCCACCCCGTTCCCGACCCTGCTCCTCCGCGCCTCGGACCCCCTCCCCGCACCGGACGGGACGGACCCGGTGCCGCACGGCTGGCAGACGGACCTCCCCCACATCACCACCACCGTGACCGTCGTGGGCAACCACTTCACCCTCGTCAACCAGCACGCCGCCACCACGGCCGGCCACATCACCGACTGGCTCACCGAGCGGGGGACAGGCGGGAATACCAGCGGAGACGCCGACGTCCTGGAACAGGCGGCTGGAACAGGGGAACGTACCGTGTGACGAAGTCGTACACCGGTCACCGCCCGGTATCTCCCGGGTAACTGCCGTAGCCAGGGCTTACCGCCGCGCCCGCTCCAGCGCCCCGCGCAGTTCCGCCGCGCTCGCGCAGCCGATCTCGGGGTGCTCCCGCAGCGCCGTGTCGATGATCTCCGCGAGGCGTCGTGGGATGGCCGGGTGGCGGCGGCGGATCGGGATCGCCGGCTCCTGTAGGACGATCTGCCAGGGATGCTTGGCGCGTGGGAACTCGCGCGGGGTCCTTCCCGTCAGCGTGTGGTAGATGCAGGCGGTAAATGCCCAGACGTCCGCGGCGGGGTCAGATAGAAGGTTCCGTTTGCGAAGCCCGTGTCGTGCGGTGCGACGACGTGCGGATGCTTCATTGCCCGGGTGAGCGCCACCTCGCGCAGGAACCGGGCGCGCGCCGTCTCGTTCGCCGTCACCTTCGGCAGCGTCACCTTCAGCGCCACCTCGATGCCGGTGGCCTCGTGCCGGGCCAGGTACACCGCGCCCATGCTGCCAGGGCCGAGCTCCCGGATCACCGTGTAGCCGCGGATGGCCCTGAGGTCGGCGCGGCCGCCGGGCGCCGGCTCGAGCAGCAGCTTGAGCAGGGCGTCGGGCCGGGCCTGTCAGGCGGCGCACAACAACTCGCCGGGGCGGCGGCCCGCCTCGTCGCCCAGCTCGCGCTCGCACTTGGCGCAGCGCGCGAGCCTCGGCGTGGCGACCTGCGGCCGCGTGGTGTCGACGCGGAACACAGTGTCACCGAGGCGGATCCGGTCGCCGTCCTCGAGGTCGTGCTCGGGGTAGGAATCCGCGACGGCCTCCTCGGGGGTGAGGCCCCGGCGCCGCTGGCCGGTCTTCTCGCCGTTGACGTACGTGCCGTTGAGGCTGCCGAAGTCGCGGATGCGGATGTCCGGCGGGTTGATGTCGGGCAGGCAGTGGTGGCGGGAGACGGTCTTGTGGTCGGGGTCGTCGGGTAGTTGTGGCGAACAGTCGGTGGAGCGGCCGAGGACGCGGGTGGTGCGTTCCTCGAAGACGTACGCGCCGGGCTTGACCCGGCCCTCGACGCGGGTGAGCGTGATGGTGGCCGAGGGCGTCACGCAGGATCGTCTCCTTGTGCGCGAGGGGAGGGCTTCGGGGGACGAGACGGTGAACGTGAGCGTGCCGTCCGCGGCGTCGGACAGTACGCATCCCGCTCCGCTCAGTCGGCCACCAGCTCCCAGTCGAGCTCCCAGAGCCGGATGCCGTCGTCTCCCGCCGAGACCAAGTTGCGCAGGTCGGGGGTGAGTTCGAGGTGCCGGATGCGTTGTTGGTGCCCTTCGAGCACGTGCAGGCATCGGCCGGTGGCGACCTCCCACATCCGTACGGATCTGTCATGGCCGGCCGAGAAGGCGAACCGGGCGTCGGGTGTGAATCGCACGGCGGAGACCCAGCCCTCGTGCCCCGCGAACTCGCGTACGGACCGCCCGGCTGCGGCGTCCCACAGCCGGATCGGTTCGTCCTTGGCGCCCGAAGACATGACCTGGTGTGTGGACATGGCCAGGCGGCCGTCGGCGCTCAGGCACGCCGACAGGATCGGTTCCCGGGGGCCGGTCCAGGTCCGCAGGCAGGCTCCGGTGTCGAGATCCCGCAGCCGGACCACGCCGTTGCTGTCGCCGACCGCCGCGAGCCGTCCGTCCGCGGACGTGGAGATCACGTTGACCGGGCCGTTCCGGGTGATCGTCGTGACGCAGCGGTCGTCGTCCAGGTCCCATCGGCGCAGGACACCGTCGCCGCCGCCGAGCCAGGCGTACCTTCCGTCGCCGGTGAACATGATGGTCCGCCTCATGTCCCAGTCCGGAGTCAGCCGACGGCACTCGCCGTCTGCCAGTCGCCGCCGAATGATCGCGAGTGGCTTGGTGCCCTCGCACAGGACGTGCCGGCCGTCGTCGCTCAACGCCACCCCGCCCACCCTGCCCGGGTGATCGTCGAGGACACGCGTGCACGCGCCGCTGTCCAGATCCCAGATCCGTACCGTGCCGCCGCTCTGCCCGCTGGCGGCGAGCCGGACACCCGCGGCGACACCGATCGCCGTGATGGCTCCGTAGGAGAGATGGCCGGCGTCCAGCGGCCGCGACCAGGCGGAGCGCAGCCGTACGTGGCGCGCCGAGCGGCCCAGTTCGTGCCAGGCGGCCAGGACCTGGGGCGCGCGCTCGTATCCCGGTATCTCCCGTGCGCGGGTCAGCAGGGCGAGGGCTGACCGGTGTCGGCCGTTCGACATCGCCTGGCGTGCGTCGGCGAGCAGTTCCTCGGCCAGTCCGCCAAGCCGGCTGACCTCCGCGTACTCGCGCGGCTTGAACACGTGCGGCTCGGCGGTGTATTCGGTATGGGGCAACCGCCAGCGATGCATGGGCAGTTCGGGATGTCCGCCGACGGAGCAGCCGAACCGGTCGTCGCCGTCCTCGAATCCGACGTGGTGCATTCCGTACGCGTGGGCGGTGAAGGTCCGCAGACACCGGCCGCTGCTCAGCTCCCAGATCTGAACGGTGTGGTCGCCGGTCGTTCCCGACAGCAGCAGCCGCCCACTGTCGCCGAAGGCCAGGTGACTGGCCGCGGCGGTCAGTCCCGTCAACGCACGCATCGTACGGACCTGCCGGCCGTCCCCCACATCCCACAACCGGATCACCCGGTCCTCGCAGGCCACCGCGACCATCCGTCCGTCGGGACTGAAGCACAGCGCATGCGCCGCCGAGCCGGCGGCCAGCACCCGGCTCCGGCCATCGGCCACGCTCCACAGCCGCGCCCCGTCCTCCTCGGCGGTGAGCACATGGCGCCCGTCGGCGCTCACCTCGTACTGCGAGCCGTCCAGGTGGTTGCCCTTGAACGCTTCCCCGAGCAACCACCGGCGGGTCCCGGTCCGCGGTTCCCAGACCTGGACGCGCCCGTCCGCACCCTGCCACACACCGATGCGACCGTCGGCGCTCAACCTGACCGGGCACCCCGTGGCGCGTGCGGCGGAGCGGATGACGCGGGTACACCTGCCCGCCCTGAGATCCCAGAACTGCACCGTGCCGTCGCGGCTCGTGGACAGTGCGTACGAGCCGTCAGGGGTGAGGTCGACCCCGAGCACCTGCGTGTGGTGGCCCTTGACCGCCAACCGCTGTGCGCGGGTCGCCGTGTCCCACAGCCGGAGCACGCCGTCCCAGTGGCCGCTCAGCGCGAGGCGTCCGTCGGGAGCGAACCGGATCGGCAGGTAGCCCATCACCTCGTGCCGGGCGAGCAGTTTCACCGGCGCGAACGGCAGCGCGAAAGGCTCGCGGAATTCGCGGGTGCCGGTGTGGCGGGCATCGGCCACGGTTCCGGAGGCCGCCACCCGCAGCGCCGCCCGCACGTCGGTGTCGTCGGGCCGTTCGCGGGCGAGTGCGTCGAGCAGGTCGCGTGCCGCCGCGAGGTCGCCGCGTTCGAGGTGGACTCGGGCCAGAAGCAGTTGCACCTGCCAGGAGGACGCGCCGGAGCCGCGCGGGATCGCCTCCAACCGGGCGACGAGTTCCCCATCGGTGATCGCCCCCCTACGCCACCGGAACAGGCCACCGTTGTACACGGCCCCGACGTGGTGCGGGTCGACCGCGAGCGCCTGGTCGAAGGCATGCTCGGCGTCGGCGGCCCGGTCCAGGTCGAGGAGCGAGAGGCCACGGTTGTTGAACTCGTCGGCACGCAGATCGGCGGCCTGCGAGGTGGGACGCGGATACGCCGAGCCGGTCGCCTGCTCGTAGATCCCGGTCAGTACATCCGCGATGTCCGCCATCGAGGGCGGCCGGTGGGCCGGGTGCTGCCGCAGGCAGCGCCGGAGCAGGTGGGCGACTTCCGGTGGCGCCGCGAGCGGATTCGAGGGATCGGCCAGGTAGTCCTCCAGCGCGAGACCCGCGACCGAACCAGCCGCCCAATGCACACCGCCGGTGAACATCTCCAGGACCGAGACCGCGAAACTGTAGACATCGCTGCGCCGCCCGACGCGCTCGCCCGCGAGCTGCTCCGGGGACGCGTAGCCGACCGTCATGCCCCCGGCCGCCACCAACACGCTGACACCCGGCACCACTTGGAGGTCACCCGGGGCCGTGGTGGCCTTGGACCGGGCGAGACCGAAGTCGGTGATCTTCGCGGCGCCCGTGCCGTCGAGCAGAATGTTTGCCGGCTTCACGTCCAGGTGCACCAGGTCTCTGCGATGGGCGTGCTCGAGCCCACGGGCCGTTTGGATCGCCGTGTCGAGAACACGGGCGAGGGCCTGCCGCGCGTCCCCGGCGTGGAGCCGCCCGTCGCCGATCCACTCGGCCAGGCTGCCGCCGTCGACGTACTCGGCGAACACGCGGGGGACACCGTCGATCACCCGCACGTAATGGCAGGCGCAGACGTTCGGATGGAGCCCGAGGGACACCCACGCCTCGGCCTCCCCGACGAACAGCTCCTGATCGCCGGGGCTCCGGAACAGCTCGGGCCGCGAACTCTTCACCGCCATGTCGATGCCCCAGGCGAGATGCCGTACCCGGTGCACGATGCCCATCCCGCCCCGGCCAAGCTCGCCGATCACCCGGTACCGGCCGTCGACGGTCTCGCCGGTCATCCAAACGGTCGGCGACGTAGATGCGTTCACTGCGATTCCTCATCGTGAGTGCGGCAGAAGTCGCCGTCCTGGAAGGCCCGGACGCGAAAGGCCCCGCTGTCAGATTTCGACGAGGGTCAGTATGTGACGTCGTCGATCCTGGTGTCGATGTCTCAGGCTCACCGCGGGGGTGCGGGAGCGCGCCGTTCAGTCCTTCGCCGAGATGCCCGCCGACGGGGAGGCATGAAGGATGTCCTTTTCCCAATCAGGTTGCTGAGCTGGGCGTTCTCTGTCGTTTGTTTCCGAAGTCTCGGCTCCGCCGCTGACGCGACCGCAGTTGGCCGAGGCCCGACGCATGCGGGCGGTCGAGTTGTTCGAGCAGGGACGCCTCCACGCACGGATCGCGGGAATGCCGGGGCCCGTCCCTGGAGTGTGCGGCGATGGAAGCGCCAGTGGGAACGCGGCGAGGTCCCAGCGCCGCGGCGGTCTCCGGCCAGGGGACGGCCGCCCGTGCTTGATGACGCCCAGGTCGAGGAGGTGCGGGCCGCGTTGGAGCAGGGCGCCCAGACGCACGGGTTCTAGGCCGACTTATGGACCTTGGAGCGGGTCGGGCTGGTGGTTGAGCGCGTGACCGGGGTGAAGTCGGCACGGGCGTCGGTGTGGCGGCCGCTGGCCGGGCGGGATCGTGTTCTTCGACGAGTCGGGCCTGTCGCTGCTCCCACACGTGCGTCACACCTACGCGCCCCGCGGCCGTACCCGCACGCTCCGGCACCGGCTGAGCTGGAAACGCGCCTCGATGGCCGCCGCGCCGGGATACCACGCCGCCGACGCCGAGCGCGGTCCGCGACGGTGCTTCCACCTCAAGCCGGGCACCTACGACACCGCCACGCTGATCGAGGTCCTGGAGCAGGTCCGAACGTTCTAGGTCGGCGAGCCGGTGGTACTGGTGTGGGACGGACCGGCCGCGCACCGGAGCCGGGGCATGCGCGCCTGGATGACCGAGCAGGACCGGCCGACACTGGAGCGGCTACCCGCCTACGCGCCCGAACCCAACCCGGTGGAACTGTCGTGGTCGGCCGTCCGGACGGGTTCGTCGCTCCCGCTCGACACCGATCCAGGCGGAGGGTCCACGGATAGTGCGCGTCCGGCCCGGTCGCCGTCCCGCATCGCGGAGTGGTCGAGCTGGACCGTGGCGGTAGAGGTGGCCCTAGGACGCGGCCGGTGGCGGTCGCCGTCGCGTGACGACGGGAGGAGGGCATGCGAAGGGGCGTGCTCCTTGCGGCTCGGCCGTTCCGGTGAGCGTGGTCCGGAGGTGTCCTGCTGTGCGAGTGGAGCAGCTGTGCTGGGTTCGTGATATCGAACAAGGGTCGAAGTGTCGAGCACCGTCTTCGCGATCAACCCGCTGGCGGTCGCACGCCATCGCGACCGTCACTCTGTCGCTCGGCAGAAGTCCGACGCCGTCGATGCCGCGGTACTGGCGAACATTCCGCGAACCGACATGGCCGCCCACCGGCCCCTGCCCGCGGACTCCGAGCTCGTACCGGCCATCGCCGCGCTCGCCCGGGCCCAGCAGGAAGCCGTCTGGGGCTGAGGCCAGGCCCACAACAGGCTCCGCTCGCAGCTGCGGGAGTTCCACCCGGCGATCCTGGAGGCAGTCGCCCAGCACAAGCACGGCTTGTGCTCACGGGAGGCCCGCACCATCCTGGCCGCCGCCCGGACGCCGGCCAAAGCCGTCAGACTGACAGCCCGACGCCAGTGGTTCGATCCGCGTCCACTGCGCGTCAGCCAACGGCACACCAGCACCAACGAGCCACTGATCCAGACGAAACTGCCTAGCTCGGCCTGGCCGGCGCGCGTGGTTGTGCGCGGCTGCCCGGTCTTGATCGGAGGGTGTGTCCTGCCGGCACGCGCGGCTACCGCTCGCGTTCGCTGTGCGGTCGGCTTTGCAGAAATGAGGGAGGGTGTTATGCAATGAAAGTGCGTGGTCGGATCTCGGAGCTTCATCGCATGGATTCGGGCATGTCTGCGAACGTGTGCCGGGTCGGCCAGTGAGCTGGAAGAACCGAATGGACTCACCGTCATACCCCTCGTCCTCGTCGTCGTTCGACCTGGTCGGTCGCGCCTTGCGGGACTACATCCGGCAGCGCGGATCGAACGCTGCCGACAGGTCCGCGCGATCGGAGAACGACCCGAGCGACATCACGGCCCACCGCCCCGGACGCCCCAGCGACGCCCAGGAGCAGATTCTCGGCGCTGTCAATCTGGACCGGGATCTGCGCATCACTCGCGGCAACCTGGACGTCCCGGCATTCGAGGGACTGCCTGTGGAGCCCGGGACCGCCTTCGTTGATCTGTTGCCTCCCGGGGACGTACCGACGGTGACGCGCCGGCTGCGGCAAGTCATCGAGACGGGTGAGGCGCATGTCGCCCGCGTCCAGCGCCTGCGTCGGGACGACGGCTCGGAGCTCGTCGTTTCCATGAGCATCCTGCCGGCCGCAACACCTCAGGACGGCCTCACCGTCTCCCTGATCGCGATGGCCAAGAGGCTGCACCTGTACGCGTCCGAGACCGCGATCGGGACGTCGCTGGACATCGGCGAGACCGCGCAGTCCCTGGCGCAGTCCCTGTTGGCCTGGGGAGACGTGGTCGCCGTCGACCTCGACTACGCCGTATGGTCCGGCGAGGCCGTCATCGAGCAGGCCCAGGGGCGTATTCGGCTGAGGCGCGCTGCCCTGGTACCGGACCGGGTGTGGCCCGCGGGCTACGTGACGCCCGGCGACGACCTTCCCCGTGGGGCCGCCCGTCTGATGTCCACCGCGGTCAGGCGCGACGACGTCGCGCAGGCCATCGTCATTCCCGACCGCGAGACGATCGAGCGCGCGCTCGACGGTCCACGGCTGGTGAGCGCTCTGGTCCCGACCGACCGGCCGGTGAGTGTGGCGTGCGTACCGCTGCTCCTGGACAGTTCCGAGGACAAGCCGCCCGTCGTACTGGGCGTGGCGGAGGTATGGCGGCGGCCGGACCGCCCCTTCCACGACAGCGAGCTGCTCGACCTTCAGGAATTGGTGGCCAGGACGGCCCACCACGTCGATCTGGCCCGTCAGCATCAGCGCGAGCACGCCCAGGTGCTGGCGTTGCAGCGTCGACTGCTGCCGCGGGGCCGGGATGACACCATTGAGGTCGCCACCGTCTACCAGCCCACCACACCTGACAGCGCGGGCGTTGGCGGGGACTGGGTGAACAGCTTTCCGCTGCCCGGTGGCCGCACCGCACTCGTGGTCGGCGACGTCGTCGGGCACGGCTTGGGCGCGGCCGCGGCGATGGGCCAGGTCAGCATGGAGGCCCGTGCACTGCTCTCGGCGGGGCTGGCGCCCGACGAGGTGCTGGGGCTCCTGGACGAGACCGTCACGATGCTGGACGACGCGGAGGCCGGCCTGGCGACCGGCTACAGCGCGCTGGGCTCGACGTGCTGCATCGCGGTATACGATCCGGTCAACCACCAGGTGGTGGTGTCCAGCGCGGGCCACCTCCCGCCGGTCCTCGTCCTGCCCGACGCGACCGCCGAGACGCTGACGGTGAACCCCCACCCCGGTCTGGGTGCCGAATTCGCCCTGCGGGAACCGTTCGATGTGCACACATTCGATGCGCCCCCGGGCTCGCTGCTCGCCCTCTACACTGACGGCCTGGTGGAGGATCCCGCGGTCGCCATCGACGAGCGCGTCGCCATGCTGCGGCGGGCGGTGAGCCAGGTGCATCCGTGGGACGACCTGCAACGGGCCGCGCGGCGGGTGGTCACCGAGCTGGCTCCGCCGGGCCGCCAGCGCGACGATGTGACGATGCTGCTCGCCCGTATGACAGGCCGCCGCGAGCGGGACACCGCGGCCTGGTTCCTGCCCGCCCGCGACGACGCACCCGCCCGCGCCCGCTCGTCGGCGTCGGCGCTCCTACGGAAGTGGAGCGTCAGGGAGGACACCCGTGGCAGCGCCCTGCTGCTGATCAGCGAGCTGGTCACCAATGCCGTGCGGTTCGCCACCGGGCCCGTCAGCGTGCGGCTGATCAGGACCGGTCAGGGCCTGCTGTGCGAAGTGGGCGACACCGGCAACGGCCGGCCGCGGCTGCGGCGCGGTGGCCCGTTCGACGACAGGGGGCGCGGCTTGCGCGTCGTCCACAAGCTCACCGTGCGTTGGGGGGTGCGGTGGACCGACGCCGGCAAGGTCGTCTGGGCGGAACTGGCGCGGTAGCGGCACGGGCGTTGCCGTGGCGCCAGACTCGGCCCGGTGACCGGCGCGCCCGGCCGGGGCCGGGTCACGCAACGCTACGGCGCGCGCACGAGGCGCTCACCGCAGCCGCTTCCCGCGCGGGCTACAGCCACTCCCCATCCACGGCCGTGGCCGTGAGCCCCGGCGCCGCCGCGTACAGCACCGTGCGGCTTCCTGCCTTCTGGCCGGCGTCGTGCGCGCGCCGCAGGATATCGAAGACGGCGGCTCCGCCGCGGTTTCCGCTGGTGTAGCTGTCCCGGCTGTGAGCCAGGAGCCCAGCCGGCCATGCGTCGGGCATGGTCTGCTCCATGTACTCCAGCACCCGGGTCCCGCCAGGGTGCGCGAGCAGCAGATCGGGATGCCAGGGGTGGTCATCGTCCTGGTGGCGCAGGCGCAGCCACTCCCACATCGCGGTGACCGTGTCCTGCACAGCGCGCGGCCCGCGCCGGTCCATCACGAAGTGCGTGCCGTCGGCGCGCGTCTCCAGCCGGTGCAGGTCCTGGGTGCCGGGCAGGGTGTGGTGCCAGGCCGCGTCCAGTCGCAGTACGGACTCCGGACGACGGCGGCCGGTGACCACGGCTGCGACCGCGGTGTCGGCGAACAGCAGGCGGACGATCAAGGACTCCAGGCTGTCGTCCGCGGGCTGGTAGGTGGTGCTCAGCGCCTCGGATATAACGACCAGGACGACTCGGTCCGGATCGTCGGCCACCAGATCGGCTGCCAGTGCCAGGCCCCGGGTCCCGGCGATGCAGGCCCACTGCGTGGCCGGGAGGAGCAGCGTGTCACTGTGCAGCGGGAGTCGGTTGGCCAGTGCCACGTCCAGGCCCGGCAATGCTGGTGTGGTGGAGTTGCTGGTGATCAGACAGTCGACGTCGGCGGGGTCCAGTCCGGCGATCTGCAAGGCTCCGCGTGCGGCTCGCTCGCCGTACGCCCGCACGGCCGCCCAGGCCGGCGCGGTGCGCTCTTCGATGGTCTGAGGCGCAGGTATCGCTTCCAGCGCGGCGATCACGCGTTCCACGTCCCGCTCGGTGAATCCGTCGAGGGCCAGGGCCTCCCGGGCCAATACGGGGCCGGGGGTGCGCAGACCGCTCCCGCTGGTGGGCGCGACAGCGGTCTCCAACGGCACCATCCACCTGCGGGAGGTGATGCCTGTGCTGGCGGCGATGCTGTCGATCCGCGGCAGCCACGGCGCATCGGGGTGTCGGACACGCACTTCCGCCAGGATCTGGCTGGTCTCGACGGCGTTCTCACCATGTATCACCGCAGGAGGGCACAGGTAAGCGGTCAAAATTCACACCTCTCTACACAGAACTACGAAATGCCATGGGCGCTATGACGTAGGTCACCTCGGCGGTTCGCCCTCAAGTCGGTGCCTTCGCCACCCCGCTTAGGGCGTCACCATCCGCATCGAGAATGCACTTAAACGGATATTTCTCCTGTGATCTACGCAACTCGGGCGAGTTTCTATGTGTATGAGATGAAGCACATCGCGTCGCCGGGAATGGCCTGATGCCCTGTCAGGTGTGACACCTGAGGGGATGGACGAGGTCCGCCCGCGTCCGGAGGCGTTGGCCGCGGAGATGCCCGGCTCGCTCAGTGCCGGTGATCGTGGCCGATGCCGGCTATGGCCGTAGGGGGTGTCTTCGAGTGCCACGTCCATATCAGGAGCGATGCGAGGGTGACAGCTGTTTGGTAGGACTAGTGCAGTCGCAGGTGTCGTCCGCGCTGCGTGGAGCCGGTGAAAGCCGCGGCCTTGACGCGGGGGTCGCGCAGGGCATCGGCGCCGGTCAAGGCCCACCCCGGACACCCGGAACTCTCGCGGCTGACCGCAATCGCTGCCACACATGCCCTGATGGCGGCGGGAGCGGCGCCCGCGTACTCCAGATCATCGAGGGCGAAGACGACCACGGGGCAGCCTGCGGCCAACGCGCTGACGCTGTCACCGCCCATGACGCTGAAGGCGAGGGGGAGTTGCCGCCGGCGAAGACCAGGACCGGTCCCAGGGGAACAGTGGTGCGCCGGATGTCGGGTCGGGGCCCGTGGGCCAGTTGTCGTCCGCGGGATCGATCTGTATGTCGGCGAAGGCGCCGGAGGCAGCCGCTGGGCGAACAGGCGGCACTGGAACGTGGTACGGGCGAGTTCGCTGTTCAGACGGTCCTCGGTGAGGTGGCGGCGGCCTTGGCTGCGTGGTGCAGCACGGTACCGAGGGTGCTCGGGTTGCTGTGGGGTGATGCTGCCGTGTTCAACTGGGGCCTCGGAGGGGTCAGGTGACGATGTCGTGGGAGGCCATGTCGGCCAAGGTCCATTCCTCGACTTCGGTGAGGTGGATCGCCGCTGCCTCTTGCGCGGCGGCGGAGTTCCGGGCGGCCATCGCGTCCAGGATTTCGAGGTGGCGGTGGGTGGAGCCGGCCAGGCGATGGGGACCGGTGGCCCCCAGGACTCGGAGCCAGTAGACGAACGGCTCGACGGATTCCCGGGCGGTGATGAGCCGACTATTGCCGGTGGTGGCCACGATGTCGTGGTGAATGCGCGTGTCGGATGCGAAGAAGGGCTCGTAGTCGCCCTGCTCCGCGGCGCGTAGTGCGTTGACCGCTTCGTTGCGCAGATTGGCGATCTGCTCGAGCGGCATGGTCTCGGCCGCGACTCCGGTGGCGAGCCACTCCAGTCCCTTGCGTAGCTGGCACACCTCATGGACGTCCTGACGCGTGGGGCGTGTGACGAACGTCCCCGAGCGGGGCCGGGTCTCGACCAGTCGGTCGTGTTCCAGCCGTGCCAGCGTGTCACGCACGGGCGTACGTGACACGCCGAACTCACTCGCGATGGCCTGGGGGTCCAGCCGGGATCCGGGAGCGTACTCGCCTGAGGTGATCCGCTCGCACAGGATCGAGTAGAGCTGCTCGGAGATCCGCTCCACGACCAGCGTGGTCCTGCCGCGACGGTGATGGACGGACGGTGTGGTCATGGAAAGTGTGCCCTTCTGTCCAACAGACGCTGAAAGCTGCGGCCCGCGCCGACCGGCACGTTGGATGCAGCATCTAATCGATCAGATTAGCCCTCTTGAGTGCCGTCCTGATGCGCTCCTTCTCGTCAGTAGTGGCGGGGTGGAAGGGGCGGCGCGGCAGACCGGGGCGGCGGCCCTGGAGCTCGAGAGCCGCTTTGAGAGTGGCCGGCAGGTTGGGGGCGTCGATGGCCCGCCACACGGTGAGAATCCGCTCGTGCAGCTCGAGCGCCTTCGTGTGGTCGCCCGCCTGGACGGCTTCCCACAGTTCGACGCTGAGGCGCGGCGTCACGGTCGGGATGGCGGCCAGGGCGCCGTGTGCGCCCATGGCGAAGGCCGGGTAGTGCAGGTCGTCGAGTGCGGCGAGCACGGTGAACCGGTCCCGCATCCGGTGCAACAGGTCGGCCAGCAGGTGGATGTCTCCGCCGGACTGCTTGACGGCGACGACCTGGGGGACGTCGCGCAGGAGCTCGATGGTGTCGACGGGGACCAGCGCCCAGGGGACGACGTTGTAGAGGATGATCGGCAGATCGGTGGCCTCGCCGATCTCGCGGTAGTGAACGACGGTCTCCTCGGGGGAGGGGGCGAAGACGTAGTGGACAGGCGTGACCTGGAGGGCATCGACGCCCGCGTTCTTGAGCGCGAGAGAGTAGCGCTTGGCCTGGGCGGTGGAGTTCTGGATGACACCACCGATCACGGGGACACGGCCGGCGACCTCGTCAACGACCGTCGCGCAGATCGCGGCACTCTCCTCCAGTGACAGGGTCTGGCCTTCGCCGGTGCTGCCGCAGGCGCAGATGGCCGTTACGCCCTGGTCGAGGAGGTACTTGACCTCGCCGCGCAGGAGGTCGAGGTCGACTTCGTCCTGTGCGTCGAAGGGGGTGACGACGGTGGAGATCATCCCTTCGAGCCGGATGTCCTTCACGTTGCCTCCTGGGGTATTGCCGCACCAACTCTGCGGATGTAATGTCTGATGCATCAGATGTTAGCACGGGTTCCCATGGTGGAGAACTTCACTTTCCGGACACGGTCACCGCCTCGTAGCCTGAAGCCGGGGCAAGGCTCACCGTGTCGTCCGAGCCGCAATCGCAATGGAGCGAGCATGCCCGCACCAGCCGTGTCCCCCGACTCCGGGGCCCTGCGCAAGGTCGTCACCGCCAGCGCCCTGGGCACCACGGTCGAGTACTACGACTTCACGTTGTACGCCACCACCGCCGCGCTCGTCTTCGACAAGATCTTCTTCCCCGATGCCTCACCCCTGATCGGCACCCTTGCCGCCTTCGCCACGTACTTCGTCGGCTACGCGGCCCGTCCGCTCGGCGGCGTCCTGTTCGGGCACTTCGGTGACCGCCTCGGCCGCAAGAACGTTCTGATCATCACCATGCTCATGATGGGACTCGGCACCTTCGCCATCGGCCTCATCCCCTCTTACGACAGCATCGGCATCGCCGCCCCGCTCCTGCTCGTGCTCATCCGTCTCGTGCAGGGCCTGGGAATGGGCGGCGAATACGGCGGCGGAGTACTCATGGCACTGGAGTACAGCCCCTCCTCGCGTCAGGGCTTCTTCACCTCACTGGTCCACATCGGAACCCCGGCCGGCGTCCTGATCCCCGTCGGCCTCGTCGCCGCCCTCGATGCGACGCTGCCGGCCGGTACCTATGACTCCTGGGCCTGGCGCCTGCCGTTCCTGGCCAGCATCCTCCTCATCGGAGTCGGCATCTGGATGCGCCTGCACGTCACCGAAAGTCCCCAGTTCGTCAAGATGCGCGAGGACCGGGAAGTGCAGAGCCTGCCGGTGAAGGAGGTCCTGACCCGGCGCCCCGCAACGGTCCTCTTCTCCATCCTCGCCAAGATCGCGGAAAGCGGCCTGTTCAACATCTACTACGTGGTGGCCATCACCTACGTCACCACCGAACTCGACCTCGCCAAGGGCCCCGTCCTCCTGGCCGTCCTCATTGCCTGCGCCGTCGAGTGCTGCACCCTGCCCTTCTTCGGAGCCCTCTCCGACCGCATCGGCCGGCGCAAGGTCTACATCGCCGGAGCCCTCTTCCAGGCCGCCCTCGCGGTCCCGTTCTTCCTCCTCATGGAAACGGGCCAGTTCTGGGGCTACGCCGTGGGTATGACCCTCGGACTCGGCGTCGGCCACGGCGCCATGTACGGCGCCCAGGGCGCTCTGTTCTCCAACCTCTACCCCGTCAACGTCCGCTACACCGGACTGTCCGTCACCCAGCAGTTCGGCGCCACCTTCGGCGGCGGACTCTCCCCGCTCATCGGGACCGCACTGCTGTCCGTCGGCGGCGGCCACTGGTCCTGGCTTATCGCCTACTGCGTCGGCGTCGCCGTCCTCTCCAGCCTCGCTACCACCCGCCTGGGTGCGGGCGAAGCCAACGTCTACAGCCCCGGGCCCGCCGCGCCGGCCGCCCTCGAAAGGACCTGAGCTCCGTGAACCGCCTGTTCCTGCCCGAACACGCCGCAGTGGAACAGTCTCTGCGGGGCCTGGCCCTGGCCCACCCTCACCTGATCCGCCTCCACCAACAACCGCTCTACATCACAGCCCGCCACCGGCACGCAGCCCGGCGCGTCGGCCTCGTCTCGGGGGGCGGCTCCGGCCACGAACCCCTGCACTGCGGATTCGTCGGACAAGGCATGCTCGATGCCGCCGTCCCCGGCCGCGTCTTCGCCTCTCCCCACAACCGGCAGGTCTACGAAGCGTCCCGGGCCGCTGCCGGCCCCGACGGCGTCCTGCATATCGTCAAAAACTACACCGGGGACCGCATCAACTTCCGCATAGCAGCCGAACGGCTGCGAGCCGACGGGATAGCCGTGCGCCGCGTCCTCGTGGACGACGACATCGCCACCGACAGCGCAGAGACCGCCACTGGACGCCGCGGCACCGCCGCCACCGTCACGGTGGAGAAGCTCCTCGGGGCCGCGGCCGATCAGGGAACCCGACTGGACGATCTCGCCGCGCTCGGCACCCACATCGCCTCCGCCTCACGCAGCATCGCTGTAGCAGCACGCGCCCAGACCGCCCCCTTCCGTGGCGGCGAAGCATTCCAGCTCACCGACGGAACACTTGAATACGGGGTCGGCATACACGGGGAACGTGCCGCCTCCACCGAGGCCGACACCGGCTTCGAGCCGCTCGTCGACCGCATGACCCAACAGGTGCTGGCGGCCCTGCCCCCCGACACGGCGCGCGTCCTGGTACTGGTGGGTGGGCTGGGCGCGACAACCCTCCTGGAGCTGTACGCGGTGTACACACAGGTATGCGCACGGCTGGCCGAGGATGGCGTGGACGTGGCCGGCCGACTCGTCGGAACCTTCGCCCCGGCGCTCGACATGAGTGGCTTCTCCCTCTCTCTCACCGCAATGCACGACACGTGGATCGACCTCTGGAACAGCCCCACCCGCACACCCGCCTTCCCCGTGACGGAGTTCCCACGATGAGCATCGACCAGCGGCGACTCATGCGGACGTATGCGCACAGCGTGCATATGGCGCATAACACCCTCACTGCTCTCGACCAGCTATCCGGAGACGGAGACTTCGGCGACAACCTCTGCGAAGGCCTCGACCAGGTCACCACAGCCCTGGACGCGGCCCCCACCGAGCCGGCCTTCACCATCGCCGCACGGGTCTTCCTCGACGAGGTCGGAGGAACAAGCGGTCCCCTCATCGGGCTTCTGTTCCAGGAAATCGCCCACGCCCTCGCCGATCACAACAGCGAGGCGGGATGGGCCGCCGGTGTCCGCGAAGGCCTGGCAGCAATCCAGCGAGTCGGTGAAGCCCAAGCGGGGGACCGCACCATGGTCGATGCGCTCCTGCCCGCCTCCGATGCCCTGGCCGCCGGCGGAGACGCGCACGCATCTGCCCTGGCAGCCCTCAACGGTGCGAAAGCCACGGCTTCACTGCGCGCACGCCGAGGACGAGCCTCCTACGTCGGAGAACGCGTCCTGGGAGCGCCCGACCCCGGAGCGGTCGGTGTCGCCCTGCTCTTCTGGTCCCGAGCCAAAGTGATGGAACAGGAACCCGGCGTACTGGCTGACATTCTGTCCGCCGGGCAGGGACTCATCCCCGCTGACCTCGACATGCAGGGTGGGTAGGAAACCTGGGATGGCGGTCCGCCCTGTCCATCGAGTTCTCGCGGTGGACCGTCAGCCCAGGGGAATCTCCATGAGCGTGTCAGGCTGCCTGCGTGTTCGGCGGCACCTCGGACAAGCGGCTTGACAAGACATAGCAGCCTCGGGGAGCCGCGACCGGTCCGCTGGGCTGCCGAAGCGGGGTCACCGCACGTCCGGAGGTCGGGGCCGGTCCGCGAGGTGCTCCTGGAGCTCGCGGTGCCGGAACTGGTACGCGTCGCCGGACATGCGGAGGAGGCCCAGTGCCGTGCACTCCTCGAGGAACGGCCGCAGCTGGCTCAGGCTGGGGGTGAGCGCCAGGAACACGCCATAGCGCAGCCGTACGGCATTGAGAATGGACGCCAGCGCCACGGCGACCAGCACCACGGCGAGCCTCGCGAAGGGAGCGATGAAGGCGGCGAAGCTGTCGGGGGGCTCTGCCGCGAAGCCGTTCAACGCCCAGCAGCAGAGCGCCAGGACCGGGATCCCGCTGACGCACAGCGCAAGCATGGTGTTGGCCGCATCGTCGAGCAGCGGACGCGGACCAGGCCGCCCCGGCACCGGTCTGCCCAGCTCCTCCAACCACTCCCTCTGCGCTTCCCGCGCTTCGCGCTCTCCGATGTCCTCGGGCCTCTCACGGGCCAATTCCCCCAGCGCCCGGACAGCCGCGCACGCGCCTCCGACCGACAGGCCCAGAAGGAGAGGCCGTTCCAAGCCGAGGATCCCGTGGGTCACGAGTGCCGCGGTGACGGCCGCGGGAGCTCCGTACACGGCTCCGGCGCAGAACGCATCGCGGAGTGGAGGGCGCGCGTGGGCGGGCCGGAGTCGCGTCCAGCCCGCGGCGAATATGACGCCCACCACGCCCATGAACAACCCCGTGGCGCCGGTGAGGAGCCAACCGTCGCTGCCCAGCTGGGTGATGTGCCAGATCGCGAAGACCGGCATCCACACGATCCCATGCGTGATCGCTGTCGCCAGGAGCCAGAAGACGGGAGGCTCCTCCATGGCCTCGGTACTCGTGGCGAACCCCGCGCCGATGCCCACCCCGAGACCTGCCGAGGCACTGAGGATGCAGAGGAACAGCGCCCACCTCCCCACCCCGCCCGTCAGCGGTATGACCAGCGCTACCAGAGGAACCAGCAGCCCGGCGAACCAGCGGAGCCCGGTCAGCAGACCCCGCACTCCAGGGCGGGGCAGGGAGGCTGTGTCCAGGACTGCCACTGCCCTGGCTTCCAGCCCGGCCACCACCCCCAGCCCGAGGGAGAACACCGCTGCGGTGCCGGTTGCCGCAGCCGGTCCATCCGCCGCCGAGACCCCGACACCCACGACGATCAGGGCCGTCAGGCCGACCGCTGTCCCCTTCAGCAGCGCCGTCGGCCACGGTCGCCTCAGCGGTGTGCGCACCGTGCGGATCCGCGCCAACGCGGTGCGCTCGGCCCAGCTGACGGCACCGGACAGGACCGCACCGGCCGCCGCGGCGACGGCACCTCGCAGCGTCCCCGCGCCGAACGCGACCGCCACCGCCCCGGTCATCGTTCCGAACGCGAGGCCGTCGCAGGCGGCACCAGCCGGATGGGAGCGGTTCTCCAGGCGCCGGAGAGCCGGGGCGAAGTACCACACCGCCACGGTCACGACGCCGGCCAGCGTGATGGCCAGGGCGACATGGCTGACCAGGACCAGCACCGTTGACCACAGCCCCAGGCACAGGGCAGCCAGGACGGCCTCGGTCCTCCGCACCCGGCGGACCCCGGCCAGCGGCCACAGCTCGTTCGGGACCATGTCGGTGCCGCTCAGGCGCGTCCCCGAGACGATCCGCGGGGCCCGGTTGTTGTCCTGGAGGTAGCGCGCGAGGACGGCGAGCTTCTCCCAGGTGCTGCCCGCGTGCAGGCGGAGGCGACGCGCCAGATCGGGCTCATCGCCCGACGCGCCCCGGTACGGGAGCCGCACCGCCGCCGCGACGTAGCGGTCGAGCAGATACTCGTGCAGCTCGCCGTCGGCCGCGAGGCGCAGCAACTCGTCCGGGCTGCGGACGTACTCACCTGCTCTGTTGCGCTCGTCGAAGACGATGGCGGACAGCGTCAGGTGCCAGGGGCTGTCCAGTTCGGCGGCCAGCGCGGCGGCCTCCCGTGACCCGCCGGGCCTTTCCGCGTCCTCCAGCGTGTCCAGGACGCGGCGCCAACGGTCCAGCCCCACGCGGCTCGTGGCAACCCGTTCCAGGAGGAACGCGCGCGCACGTTCCGCGTCGACGCGCGCGATACGGAGATGCGTGACGTTGGGGGGCAGGTCGTCCGTGTCGAGAAGGTCCTCGTACTCGGCCCGCCTGCACGTGAGCACCACGGGGCACGCCCGCCCTCCGCGCTTGTACCGGGCGATGGCCCCCATGAGGGACCGAGGTGCGGAGATTTCGTCCAGACCGTCGATCAGGGGGAGGACCAGGTCGTGGTCGACGACCGCCGATGCGTCCCGCGGCTTGAGCCGGTAGACCGAGGCGAGGTGCCTGCGCAGCCACCCCCTGATCTCGTCGTGGTTCCATGACGCTGCGGACAACCGCACCGGAACCGGATCCTCCGGGCCGCGGCGCTCCAGGAGCCCGAGAACGAGGCGGAGTTGGAAGACCGTTTTCCCCGCCCCGGCGTCGGCGCGGCCCGCCGCGGCGGGGGTTCCGGTGATCACCAAGCAGTCGGGCCGCTGCCACCGGTACCACGCGGCGACCTCGCCCATCGATCCGCTGACGGGCGGTTCCTGAAGGCGGGTGACCGCGGTGAACGGCAGATCGATGAATCCCGCCGGGGCCTGTCTGCCGGCACCCAGCAGCAGGTCGTGCTGCCGCCCCTCGCGCTCCTTGACCGCTCGGGCGAGGCGTGCGGCGGTCCTGACCGGCGTGGGGGGCTCCATGCTCGCGTAGATGACGCCGGTGTTTGCCACACCGCCCTTTGAAGCCACCGCGTCCCCGGTCCGGCTCACACACACGGGACCGGCCGGGCCCGGGCCATGGACCAGATGGCCGGAGACCGCGGTGCCACCGTCGACGGCCGAGGCGTCGCCGGTCCCGGTGACGCTCACCTCCGCCCCCTCGGACGCCGACGCGGCTCCCCGCTCCGAGTCCCGCACTGGTGTGCCGTCACCATCGTGCCCGCTGTCGCGCTTGCGCCAAGGGTGCATCGTGCTCGTCCTTTCCCCCATGCGGGTCCGTGTATGGAAGGGCGGTCTCGGAGCAGTCAGCGGCGCTCCACCCCGGTGTTCGCTCGGCTGCCCGGGCCGTCCGCGGTGGCGTCTCCGGTGCGCTCGGCCCGCAGCCGCCGACCTCCTGCCTCACGCGGACCCCGGACGCCCGTGGAGGCGTGCCCTCCCGCGGTGGCTCTGGCAGCTCCGGTGTCGACCGCCACATCGTCCGCCTCGGGGCCCGTCCTGGTGGGGGAGGACACCAGGGCCCAGATCAGGGAGGCCACTCCGGTGACGCCCTGAACCGAACCGCCGACCATCTGAGCGGTGTCCGGGCCGTTCATCCACCAGACGAAGGGGGTGGAGGCGGCCAGGACGGCCCCGACCGCGATGAGCGTGACTTTCCACTTGTGCGCCATGTCCTCCGTTGCCCTCCTCCTCGGAGCCGGCCCCGTGGAAGGCCGGGAGTCCCACCGGTGAACGCGCTCTCCTCCCGGACTCAGACGCTCATTGCAGAACGCCGGTTCCGGAGGGGTATGGGCACCATGGCACAGCTCCGCGGCCGTCGGGAACCACTCCACATACGCTTGCGGACAGCCTGGTGACCTGTACCGCGCGGGCCCCGGGCATCAGCGGGGCGATCGTCCGAACGGGCGCCTGCTCGCTCCAGCCGTTCCCGATCTCGTCGCCGCTGAGGTCCTGCGGGTCGGGGCGTGGGGTGACGGCTGGTGCTTCCGGCTGGTGGAGGACCGTAGGCGGCCCGCACGGTGGGGCCCCGTAGTACCCGGAGAGGGCGATCTCCTGCGACGAGTTGCACGTCCTGGGATTCTTCGCTATCGCGTTGTGGACTGCGTGCGTCGGCTGGCCTGTAGAGATTCGGCCGCCGTGAGCAGGGAAGCCCCGAGCAACACGATGTCCTTCACCAGGAATTGGCCGGCGAGGGAGAGCTTTGGTTCTCTGCGCCTCTCCTGCCATGCCTCGGGTGTTGTGGCCAGGAAACTGAGAGTTGTGGCGAATATCCCAGCAGCCCCCAGGCTTCCTAGCGCCGAGGCTCTCGGCGCGAACGGTCTCGCCGCAATCAATGATCCCGTAATCATCTCTGTTGCACCGATGACCCTGGCCAGTTTTTGTTCGCCGAGTTCGGTGAGGAGCCGTGAGAATAGAGGGCTCGCGGTGACCAAGGGTCGAATGTTCTCGACCTCATAACTTTCGAACTTGAGCCGCCCAATCGACAGGAGATTCAGCGCCAGTCCATAGCGGATTGTTGAGAATCCTGTGTTCTGAAGACCCTGGCCGACCATGGAACGCATTCTCATACGGGTGTCCCTCCACATGTGCACCGCGGAACTCCCTGCGTCTGCTCAGCGTACGCCAGGTCCTACTTCATGGCACGCCGACCCCGGGGCCTTTTCCGTATTTGCTGAGGAGAAGTATTATCTGGCGAGCGGAGCTGAAAAGGTTGAGCTTGCCGTACTTCTACCCGAACCGTTTGCGGGGCCGCAGCGTCAGCAGCGGCCCGAGGTGGATGATGATCCGGTCGGCTGCGGACTTCGAGACCCTGGGCAAAGGAGTCAGCTGGCGCAGAGTCAGGTTCGTCCGCGCAACGGAGTCGCTGGGCTACGCTGGCATGGTGTCCGAGGAGGCCGGGCCGGTGACGCGGAGCACGAGTTTGGTTCCGCCGGTGAGGCCCCTTGAGGACCGGTCGAAGGCGCCGGGGCCTTCATCAAGGGGAAGCACCTCTGTGGGCAGGTCGAGTACGCCGTCGCGGAGCTGGTCGGCGAGGACAGCGAGAGTCTCTGCGTCCGGACGGACGTAGAGATCGGTCGAAGCGAGTTCGGCGCTCGCGGCCGGGGCGTCCGAGGTGATGGAGCACAGTCGGCCACCCGGGCGGACGATTTCCGCGGCGGTGGCGGCCGTTCCGGGGGCTGCGGTGAGCGCCGCGTCGAAGACGCGCCCGACCTCGCGCGGCCAGGCGGGGCGGTGGTAGTCGATGACGTCTGTCGCGCCCAGGCGACGCAGCCGGTCAAAGGAGCGGGGAGACGCTGTCGCCGTCACCTGGACTCCGCCCGCGACCGCGAGTTGCAGGACGAGGGCTCCGGTCACTCCCGCTCCGTTCGTCACCAGCAGGTGCATGCCGCTGGACAGGTTCAACCAGTCCAAAGCCTGACAGGCGGTCAGACCGTTGACGGGAAGGGCCGCCGCCCGCGCCGGGTCCAGGCCCTCGGGCAGAGGTGCCGCGTCCGCGGCTCGCAGCAGCACCTGCTCGGCCCACAAACCGCTGTGGCCGGGCAGCGGAGCACTGTGGGCCAGCACCAGGTCACCCACGGCAGGGGCCGTGACATCCGGCCCCACGGCGACGACACGACCTGCGCCCTCCACCCCGAGGGCCGCCGGAAGGCGCAGATCCACGTCCCATTTACCGGAGGCGACCAGTTGGTCCCAGGCCCCGACGCCGGCGGCCATGACGTCGAGCAAGATCTCGCCCGGCCCGGGTGACCGGGGCCTGGGCAGCCATAACGACTGGACCGCACCGGACTTCTCGGCGACCCCGCAGGCCCGCATCCGTGCATCAACTGGCTCCGACTGCGGCATGACGCCTCCCGGGAGAATGGGGCTCGACGCGAGTATGCATCGCTGTGTTGACGCGGCGCCGGTCGCCACGCGTATCAGCTGTGAGGCGTCTCACCCCGAACGCTTTAGCTTGTGATCTAACGTCTGCTTCGATGCTCGGCCATCTGGGTGGGGAGACCTATCTGCTCGTCGTCACTCTTGGGGGCCACCCCAAGGTTATGCCGCATCACGGTCCTCATGGCCCGAAGCATGTTCCAGATCTCTGCTTGGGTTTGGACCGCAGTGGCCATCGTCTCCCCAGGTTCGGGCTCTTCGCGCTCAAGGCGTTTGACCTGGCCATAGGCCTTGTTGAGGGCTTGGTTGACCTCACTCGCGCGTACGAGTACCTCGTCAGGGGCGATCATCTGCGCTTCGGAGTATCTGTCGCGGTGGGCTCTCTTGGCGTCATCGAGTGCCTCCCTGTCGGTCTCCTCGACGCTGCGTTCTCGCATGACATGCAAATGGTGGTTGAGCGCCGTAGTGAACTGACGTGCATCCCGATTGAGCTCCACGTAACAGGTGCGTCGGAGGAGCAGGTTCTCGCGGGCCTCCTCGTGATCCCGAAGCAGTTCTATCTCCCGACGTTTTGCCCGTTCGGAGGCGCGCTGAGTGAGGAGCGATCCCCCCAGTGTTCCAGCCACACCTGCCACCGCGATGATCACAGAACCAAGATCCACAGAACCCCCTCGAAGTCGTCTGCGATCACATCACCCCTGCTCGCTGCCCTCCGGTCGGCCGCCTCCGGGCTGCGAAGCCGGGGCTTGGTCCAGCCGAGTGTCTGCTTGAACAGGCGAAAT
>NZ_JANIIC010000074.1 GCF_024519315.1 Streptomyces malaysiensis subsp. samsunensis
TCAAGGCCCGCCGTCTCCCTGCCCCGCCGTCTGGACGAACTCGGCATCCACGACACGCTCCTCGTGGCGCTGTACGGCACGGTGCTCGCCTCCGCGGCGGCCAGCCTGATCGGCCTTTGCTACTCGCGGCTCACCGCCCGGTTCGGGCATGTGATGCTGCGGCGGGTCGCCGCCGCAGCGTGGACGGCGGCACTGCTGTTGTTCGCCGTGGCCGGGCACTGGGCGCCGCTGCTGGCGGTCCCGGTGCTGACCGGCGTGGGCAGCGGCGTCACCATGCCCACCCTGACCGTTCTGGTGGATCGAGCTGCACCGGCCGGACAGCGCGGTACAGCCACTTCGCTGCCGGCGACCGCGCTGTTCGGTGGGCAGTTCGCTCCCCGCTGCTGTCCGGCCCGCTGATCGATGCCACCTCGACCACCACGGGCGCGCTGGTCGCCGCGGCTGGATGCGCGGGCATCCTCGCCGCGCTGCTGCGGCTGCGTGAACCTGAATCACCGGACGAGGAAGCGGAGTTGGGTGTGCAGAAATCGCAGGATGCGCCGCTGGGTGATCCGACGTGATGCGTCGGCGGGTAACCGCTGCGCCGGATGTCGGGCTCACTGGTTGGCTGCAGTGCGTGGCAGGGGCGGAAGGGTGAAGGCGAGCGCCGCGACCGCCGTGCAGACGACGGCGAGCGCGGTGAACACCACTCGGTAAGAGGCCGGCGCGCCGGTGGCGGTGGCGGCGAGCGTGACGAGGGCGGCCAGGCCGATGGTGCCGCCGATCTGCCGGGTGGCGTTCATGAGGCCGGAGGCGGCGCCAGCGTCCCGGGGCTGGATGCCTGAGGTGACCGTGGTGGTGATGGGGGTGATCAGCAGGCCCATTCCGGCCGACATGACGATCGCCGGCCCGAGCAGCCCGTCCACATAGCCGCTGCCCTCAGCGATCCGGCTTTGCCACACAAACCCGGTGGCGGACAGCAGCGCGCTCGCGATGATCAGGCCGCGCGATCCCGTGCGGCGCATCGCGGCCGGGGCGAGGCGGGCGGTGGCGATGCCGACCAGCGTGTGAGGGAGAAAGCCGAGCCCGGTGGCGAGCGCCCCGTAGTGCAGGGCGTCCTGCATGTACAGGCTCAGGAAGTACCACATGGGGATGAAGCAGGCTCCGGCCAGCAGCATCACCGTATTACCCGCCCAGACCGGCCGCAGCCGCACCAAGCACGGCGGCACCAGCGGCGCACTGGCGAACCGGGCTTCCACCAGGACGAACGCGGCCAGCGCGAGCACGCCGAGCGCCAGTCCGGCGAGCGTTTCGGGCCCGGTCCAGCCGTGCTCCTCGGCCCGGGAGACGCCGTAGACGAGGGTGCTCACGCCGAGCGTGGCCAGCACCGCCCCCGGGACATCGAGGCCGCCGCCTCCACCGCGCGGCCGGTCGGCGGGCAGCACCCGTACTGCGGCGAGCACGGCCACCGCGCCGATGGGGACGTTGACCAGGAGGATCGACCGCCACGACAGCGACTCCGTGAGGACTCCGCCGATCAGGTTCCCGGCCGCCCCGCCCGCAGAGCTGACCGCGGTCCAGATCGCCAACGCCCGTGTACGGGACGGGCCTTCGGCATAGGTGGTGGTGAGCAGGGTGAGGGTTGCCGGGGCCAGCACCGCGGCGCCCAGCCCCTGCACGGCGCGCATACCGATCAGGATCCCAGGGGTGGTGGCGAGGCCGCCGACCAGGCTGGCCGCGCAGAACAGCACCAGCCCCCACAGAAAGGCCCGGCGCCTGCCGTACAGGTCCGCCAGGCGCCCGCCCAGCAGCAGGAACCCTGCGAAGACCAGGGCGTAGCCGCCCACCACCCACTGCAGGCCGGAACCGGTGAAGCCGAGCGCGCGCTGGATCGAGGGCAGGGCGACGTTCACCACCGACACGTCGAGCACCACCATGAACTGCGCCGCGCACGCAAGCCACAGCACCGACGACCGAGCCCGGCTGTCCCTCACCGTCGCGACCGTGTCCGGGCCGCCGCTGCCGGTGTCGTGCGCCTCGCGGAATCCCATGTCCCTCCCACCCGTCGACCACCGATCCGTTTTCATCGTACAGCGGTACTATAAAACCGGGTTGCCGCGCGAGACCAAGGACTGATCAGTGCCGAAACGGGTCGACCACGCCCAGCGCCGGGCGCACATCACCGACGCCCTGGTCCGCGTCGCCGCCGCCCAGGGGCTGCATGCGGTGACGATGCGGGCGGTCGCCGGCGAAGCCGGGATGTCACTGAACCTGGTGCAGTACTACTTCGAGACCAAGGCCCAGCTGATGCACGCCGTCCTGGAACGGCTGGAACAGCAGAGCCACGAGCGATGGGCACACCGCCTCGACCGGCTGCCGCGTCCAGTGACGGCACGCGCGTTCATCGACACGTTCCTCGCCGAGGCGCTGCCCACCGACACCGCCAGCCGCGCCTTCCACCTGGTGTGGACCTCGTACGCGGTGCTGGCCATGACCGACCCCGAACTCGCCGTTCAGCCCTTCGTCGCAGGCCCCGACCGCCTGGAGGCCCAGCTGGCCGAAGTCCTGGAGCAGGCGCAACGCGACGGCGCCATGGACACAGAACGGGACGCCCCTCGCGAGGCCGCCCACCTGCTCTCCCTCAGTCACGGCCTGGGCACCAGCGTCCTGGTCGGCCAGCGCACCGCACCGGCGGCCCTGAACATCCTGCACGACCACCTGGACCGGCTCTTCACCGACCCGTCACGCGACCGCCTCGGCCTGGAGGCCGCTACGAAGCGGTCCCGCTCGTGAGGCGGCCGGCCAGGGTGGCGGCGAACTCCTCCGCCCGCGCCAGCTGCGTGCGCAGGTCGGCGACCCGCTGCTGCGCGGCCTGCTCGAAGTGCCGTACACGGTCCAGGAGCCGCGCCCGCTCCTCGGCGGGCACCTCGTCGCCGGAATCGAGACGGTCGGTGGCGGCGAGCAGGTCGCGCATCTCGTCCAGCGTGAAGCCGAGCGGCTTCATCCGGCGGATGACCATCAGGCGCGCCACATCCGCCTCGGTGTAGAGGCGGAATCCGCCCTGGGAGCGGGCGGAGGGGATGACCAGGCCGGTCTCCTCGTAGTGCCGGATGGTGCGCAGCGACAGCTCGGTCCGCGCGGCGACCTCGCCGATCTGCATGTGCTCGCCGCTCACGCGCCTGCCTTCCACCTCGTCCATCCTGCTGGCGCAGGAACCGCTTCGATCTCTACCGTAACGTTAGGGTAGAGTTGCCGGGGTGCGGACGGCTGTTCCGTCGCACTCCATGGTGCGGGATCCTCTCCCGTGCCGCCCTGTCGGGGCCGACGACGCCCCCGGCGAAGACCGATGCCTGCAGGAGAGAGCGAGCGGATGCCCATGCTGCCCCGCGCCGCCACCTGCCCGCCATGACCCTTCGCCCCTGAGCAGCCGCCTGCCCGCGGGGCGCTGCCTCCCTTTCGACCTCGGCCCGCCTGCACGCGGGCTTCGCGATGGACCGGCCCGGTCCTCGCACTCCTCCCGCATGCCCCACAGCTGACCGGGCGTGCCCGACCACGACAGGTACCGCCCTCTTGTCTGCTCCTGCACTCTCCCCGGCCGCACGACTGCGCGGCCTCAAGCCCGACTGGATCCACGACCCCAAGGTGTGGCGTACCGAGGTCCTCGCCGGCCTCGTCGTCGCGCTCGCCCTGATCCCCGAGGCGATCTCCTTCTCGATCATCGCCGGGGTCGACCCGCAGATCGGCCTCTTCGCCGCCTGCACCATGGCAGTGACGATCTCGATCGTCGGTGGCCGCCGCGCCATGATCTCCGCCGCGACCGGCGCCGTCGCCCTGGTCATCGCTCCCCTCAACCGCGAGCACGGCCTGGGCTACCTCGTCGCCTGCGTCATCCTCGCCGGCGTCTTCCAGGTCACCCTCGGCGCGCTCGGCATCGCCAAACTCATGCGGTTCGTGCCGCGCAGCGTGATGGTCGGCTTCGTCAACGCGCTCGCCATCCTCATCTTCATGGCGCAGGTGCCGGAGATGACCGATGTGCCGTGGCCCGTCTACCCGCTCATCGCGGCCGGCCTGGTCCTGATGGTGCTCTTCCCGAAGGTCACCAAGGCGGTCCCGGCCCCGCTGGTCTCCATCACCATCCTGACCGTGGTCACCATCGCCGCCGGCATCGCCGTGCCCACCGTCGGCGACAAGGGCGAACTGCCCTCCGCCCTGCCGGTGCCCGGCCTGCCCGACGTGCCCTTCACCCTCGACACCCTGACCACCATCGCCCCCTACGCACTCGCGATGGCCCTGGTCGGCCTTATGGAGTCGCTGATGACGGCCAAGCTGGTCGACGACATCACCGACACCCGCTCCAACAAGACCCGCGAGTCCATCGGCCAGGGCATCGCCAACATCGTCACCGGCTTCTTCGGCGGCATGGGCGGCTGCGCCATGATCGGCCAGACAATGATCAACGTGAAGGTCTCCGGCGCCCGCACCCGCCTGTCCACCTTCCTGGCCGGCTCGTTCCTGATGGTGCTGTGCATTGTCTTCGGGCCAGTCGTCTCCGACATCCCGATGGCCGCGCTCGTCGCGGTGATGGTGATGGTGTCCTTCGCGACGTTCGACTGGCACTCCATCGCGCTGAAGACGCTCAAGCGGATGCCCGCAGGCGAGATCACCGTCATGGTCATCACGGTCGCGGTCGTGGTCGCCACCTCGAACCTCGCCATCGGCGTCGTCGTCGGCTCGATCACCGCCATGGTGATCTTCGCCAAGCGTGTCGCACACCTGGCCAACGTCACTTCGGTCACCGACCCCGACGGCAGCCAGGTCGTGTACGCCGTCACCGGCGAACTCTTCTTCGCATCTTCCAACGACCTGGTCACCCAGTTCAACTACGCCACCGACCCGGACAAGGTCGTCATCGACCTATCCGGCACCCACATCTGGGACGCCTCCTCCGTCGCCGCCCTGGACGCGATCGAGACCAAGTACGCCCAGCGCCGCAAGCAGGTCGAGATCATCGGCCTGAACCAGCCCAGCGCCCACCTCCACGAAAAGCTCAGCGGCGAACTCACCGCAGGGCACTGACCGGCATCACCGCAGCCGACGGCCGCAGGAAGGCACACCCCTGCGGTCCGTCCGTCATAACGCGGGCCCTGCTGGTGCTGGACACTGCACGGTGCCTCCGATCGCGATCCTCAAGGCGCCGCCGACATGGCCGACGCGTGGAACAAGCTCCCGGCAGGATTCCGTACAGGGCTGGTGCAGACACGAACCGAAGGACTGTGCGACGCCCTCACCGGCCAGCCGCGTGCACTACTCACCGAGGCTCTCAGCGACGGGCAGGACACCGGACCACTCCAGGCCCTGCTCAACCGGGCCGCGGTCACCCGGATCGAGGTCGGCCGGATCGAGGTCGGCCGCCGGCCGCTGTCGGTCTATGACGAACTCACCGGCACCCGGCCCATCAACTCCCGCCCCCAGAGCAGGGAATCGTCTTGAGCGAGCTGACCGGCAACCGCATCCGCACCACGGCCACCAAGCTCGGCCTGCCCCATCTCGCCGACGGGCTGGACCAATTGGCCCGCCGGGCTGAGGAGGGCAAGCTCGGCTACCTCGACTTCCTCGACCTGGTGCTGTCCGAGGAACTCGCGGTCCGCGACGACCGCCGCTTCCGCCGGTCTCTGCTGTTCTCGAAGCTGCCGCACCACAAGACGCTTGACGACTACGACTTCTCGTTCCAGCCCGATCTCGACCCAGCAAGGTCAAGGACCTGGCCACCCTCTCCTTCGTCGAGGCCAAGGCCAACGCGGCCCTGCTGGGTCCGCCCGGGGTGGGCAAGACACACATCGCGGTCGCCCTGGCAGTCGCGGCCTGCCGGGTCGGGTTCTCGGTCTACTTCACCACTCTCGACGACATGGTCCGCCATCTCAGGGCTGCCGAGACAGCGGGCCGGCTGACCAGCAAACTCGGCTCCTACCTGCGGCCCGGCGTTCTCGTGGTCGATGAGGTCGGCTACCAGCCCCTCGAACGCGTCGAGGCGAACCTGGTCTTCCAGGTCATCTCGAAACGCTACGAGAAGGGCTCGATCATCCTGACCTCGAACAAGACCTTCAGCGAATGGGGACAGGTGTTCGGCGACGAGGTCCTCGCCACCGCGATCCTCGACCGACTCCTGCACCACTGCGACGTCGTCGCGATCAACGGCCCCAGCTACCGACTCAAGAACCGCCTCAAGGCCATCGAACGGGACACCAACGTGGCCTGACCACTGGCCACGTTCAAACGTACCGGCCCGGCCGCATCGGAGAGTACGCGGACAGACTCGCATCCTCACCCAGCCATGACCTTCACGGAACTGCGGACAGAGCCTTGAAAACGGCCAGGGATGCTCCTCGCATCACTCGCTCTGGTGTTCAACGAAGTGGGGAGTTTCAAAGGAGCGTGGCCCGGGTCGTCGGCTTGGGTCTCCCGCTCGTGGAGTGTGCGGGCCGTGTCGAGACGTCGAGACGCTGGCTTCGTGTCGGTGGCCAATCCGGGATCCTCACGCACGGCCACACCAGCGATCAGCTGCCTGCGGAGAGGCCCCCGTCAAGGAGCTGTGCCGTGAGTTCAATGCACCGCGTCCGGGCCGCGGAGAAGCCGTAGGGCATCTTGGTGACCGCTTCGAAGGCGCTCATCTGGGTGTCCTCCTTGTCGCTCGCCTCGGCGTCGTCGATCTCGAAGAGCTTCTCCTCGGCCTCGTCCATTCCGGCCGCTTCCATGGCCTGTTCCAGGGCCTTGTGGTGAGCGCAGTGCTGCGCGGCGAGTTCCTCGACCTGCGGGTCGTGGGGGTCGACGGTGTCATCGAGGGCGGCGTCGGCCGCGTCGAGGCGGTCTGCCTCGGCCCGTAGGTCGGGGTGGGTGGCCAGGGTGATGAACACGCTGGCCTGAATTGCGGCTCCCAGCGGCCCGAAGATCCGTTCCGTGACCAGCAGGGCGTCCAGGTCGGAGGGGCGCAGTGCGCCAGAAGGCAGGTGGCTGAGCCGGTCCGTGACCAATGGGGAGAGCAAGCCCAGTGGGCTGCCCACGACCCGCAGGCGCTGGACTGCCGCGCGCTGACGCTTGATGTCGGCCTCCTGGGCGGCCAGGGTCTCCTCCAGCCGGCCCAGGACGTCCTCAATGTCCCGGGCTTCGTCGAAGGCGGCCCGCATGTCGTCCAGGCTGATGCCGGCCTCGGACATCTTGCGGATCCACAGCAGGCGGATCATGTCGTCGTAGCCGTAGCGGCGGCGTCCGTCTCCACCTCGCTCAGGCTCCGGCAGCAGACCGATCTGGTGGTAGTGGCGAATGGCGCGCGGGGTGGTCCCGGCGAAGGCGGCGGCATCACCGATCTTGACCTCGCGGGGAGGCGTGACGGAGGGGTACATCGCAGACAGGCCCTTTCGTACTGTGGTGCCCTCGACGACACCACATGCCGCTACGGCATATGCAACTACACACCACCCAGATCCTGACGGGCTATCGGGCGGTCCCTCGCTATTGGTGTCCCGTCCCAGGACAGGCCCGGAACTGGTGGGGAGATCCGTCGAGCAGGTCTGATGGCACCCCGAGCAGGGGTTGGGGATTTTCAAGGAGCCCCATCAACGCTGTCGAATCCAGAGAAGTTGACTCAGATATGAATGCAACACAGATGGCACCACACCGCCGCCCAGCGCGGCGGTCAGGCAGAGCCTCGGCGTCCAGGCTTACTGGGCACGGCAGGTCCTGAGGTAGCTGAGGAACGATGCCTGCAGCCCGGTCACGTGCGTTTCGTGCATGAGTGCGCTGGTGACGGATCCGCTGCGTGAGGTGAGGCGGTGAAGGAACGTGGCCGCGTTCTTCGCGAGATTCTGGTAGACCGCCACGTCTCCGAGGATCTCTCGGTCGTTGAAGGTCACGTGAAGCTTGGTAGCAGGCAGGGTGTCACCCATTGCTTGAAGGCGAGCGAAGACCTGACTGTCTGCATGGACAATGCCGGGGCTGCCCGCGCCGATGCTCTCGAAGAAGGTGCTATTGGTGAGCCAGGCGTAGAGACTGAAGAGTCCGCCGTAGGAATAGCCGAAGAGGCCGTGACCGCTCGGGGCTGTGCCGTAGTCGCGTTCGATCCGCGGGTGTAGGTCCTCGGTAAGGAAGTCCAGGAACATATCCCCGCGGCTGTCGCTCAATTCAGCGAGGTAGGCGTCGGCTTGCTCGCGAGTCATCGTGCCCGCTTCGACCCCCATCTCCACCGCATCGATGTACTCCTTCGCGATGGGTTCGCCGGGGGGCACGAGGTCGCGGTTGCGCAACCTCTCCCAGTGCTCTGCTTCCTCGCCTGCGTAACCCACGCTGACCTGGACGTAGGGCTGAATCGACTGCATGGGGTCCAGTTGCGTGACGATGAGTGGGGCGGTCATGCCCACGGCCCAATTGCCGTCGAGCACGTACACGACAGGCGCTTGCACCGCGGCAGGGTCGTAGCGCGGTGGCGTGGTGACCCAGACGCCGTAGTCGTGCCCACCGCTGGAGCGCATCTCGAAGTAGTCGGTGTGGGCGAGGCAGCCCTGCCACATGGTGCTCATCTGAGGTCCTTCACGATTCGGCCGGCCTGGATTACGAGGACGGCGTTGGTGGGGTCGGAGAACAGTTCTGGGTCTTCGAGCGGGTTGCCGTTCCAAAGAACGAGGTCTGCCTGTGCGCCGGGAGTGATGACACCCACCTGGCCGGACAGACCGAGGATCTCGGCGTTGGTCTGGGTCGCGGCCACGAGCGCTTCCATCGGCGTCTCGAGGGCTGCGCGCAGGCTGAGTTCTCTGCCGCGACGGTCCTGGGCCGGACCGATGAGATCGGAACCCAGCCCGATCCGTACTCCTGCGTGCTTGGCGACAGCGAGCGCCTTCGTCATCTGCTCGCGTGCGCCCTTGGCTCGGTCGCGGGTCGACTCGGCGAGACCGGCTCCGGCGGTGTCGTGCAGCAGTTGCTCGACGACAGCGAACGTGGGCACGAGGGCAACCTCGCGAGCGGCCATCAGGGTCGCTGTGGATTCGTCGAGGCTAGTGCCGTGCTCGACACAGCGCACCCCGGCCTCGACCGCATTTCGTATGCCCTCGTTGTTGTGGGCGTGAACTGTCACATAGGTGTTCCGTGCCGCAGCTTCTTGAACTGCAACAGCGATCTCTTCGACGGTGAACTGGGTGTCGGTCAGTCGATCATGTGCGCCCACCACTCCGCCGGTCACGCAGAGCTTCAGGAAGGAGGCTCCGCGACGGAAGGCTTCGCGGACGTTGTGCCGCAGCTCGTCCGCGTTGCCCGCCATCATGGAGAGGGCGCACAGGCCCGCGATGTGGTGGCTGCTCCACAGCTCGGTGGGTTCCCATTCGGCTCCGTAGTAGCCGTGCCCGCCGATCTGGCACTGAACAGGTCCGCACGACAGGACGCGCGGCCCTCTGACCTTGCCCTTCGCGATCGCGGTGACGACACCGCCGTCGATCCCGCCGGTGTCGCGAACGGTGGTGAAGCCGGCGTCGAGCGTCGCGCCGGCCGTGGCGAAGATGTCCGCCGCGATCTCGGCGGCGCTTATCTGAAACGAGAAGTGCGGCTGGATCGGGCTCGACAGGCCCAGGTGGACGTGAGCGTCGATCAGGCCGGGCGTCATCGTCAATCCCTCGGCATCGAGACGCTCGCCGTGGGCGCTGGAGGCACCGAGTTGGGTGATGCGGCCGTTCTCGATAGTGATGTCGAGGTTGCTGGGATCGCGCCCCGATCCGTCGATGACCGCCGCGCCGACTACATGAGCAGGTCCCATAGTCGATCCTCCGCCGTTGCGAGCTGACTGCGACCATGTGCGAAGCAACACGGAACCGCCAATCCTTCTTTTCCAATGGATAAACTGTGGGAGTGATCCTGTCAACCTCGGAACGCAAGGGCAGCGCGCGCGAGCGACTCCTGGCACGGCTTCTCGACGCCTTCGGCGAGGCCCTTCCCCCGCCGGAGATGTCGCTCCGTGAGATCGCCGCCCGGATCGAGACCAGCCACGCCCTGTTGCGATACCACTTCGGGTCACTCTCGGGCGTCTTGGCCGCCATGCTCAAGGCGCAGCGATCCCGTGACAACGAGGCACTTTTGGAGGCCGCCCAGCAGGGCACCTTCGACGATTTCGTTGTGGCGATCTGGCGTACTTACACCCGGCCGGAGCAGCTGTCGCGTGCCCGCGGCTTCTTCTACGTCGTCGGACTGGCCGCGTACGGCCCCGAGGACTTCCGTGAGTTCGTAGAGTCGATCGGTGACCTGACCGTGATGCTGTCCTCACTCGCGGAACGCGAAGGGCTCGACACGAAGGAAGCGCGGGATGTGGCCACCGTCACCATTGCCGCGATTCGCGGCCTCCTCTTGCAGGAAGTCCTGACTCCCGGAACCCGCTCGGAGGACGCGGTCACCTTGATCCTGCGCATGAGAGAGGGCCGATCCGTTCCACGATCACGCCCGGAGCGTTAACGAGTTGGTGTCTGATAGCGGGTGGGGCGTGTTTGGCCTGGATGTGGCCTGTTTTCAGGTGGTGGTGCGGTCGGAGACGAGGCTGGCGAGTGGCATCCAGCCGCAGCTCGATGCCTTCGGCCCGGGCGTAGGCGAACACGTCGGCCAGAGTCCGTAATCGCAGGCCGGGGCCGCCGGGGACCGCGCACCCCCGCTCGGCCAGGAGCGTACGTATCTCTGCGATCGCACGGGTGATGGTGGAGCGGTCGACGCCGAACAGCAGCCCCAGTACCGAGTGCGGCAGGTCGTGCCGCAGATGGATCAGCGTGGCCACCAGCCGGTCGACGAGGACCAGCTGGTGGCGGGCGCCGGCTCCCGCGGCCCGCTTCCTGGCCCCACCTCGTGCAGCATGGCGACGGGGCTTGCCAACGGCACCGGCTTCAACCGGCCCGAACCCGACCACATCCGCATCGTCACCCTGCCCAGGGTCGACGGCCTCCGCTACGCCATCGAACGTATCGCAGGGTTCCTCGAGACCAAGCGGCGCAGAACCAGGCACGAGCGGCTCCGCCTGGCCCTCTCACCGGAAGGCCCACTCAAGACGTGCCCGCATCGCGAATCAGACATCGCAATATTGGCGAGCAATCTCCTTTCCCCTTGTGCCTTCTACCCTCCAGTTCCTTCTGAGCGGACTGGCAGTCCCCCAAACGTCGTACCCAAACCGAAGGTCTGATCGATTCTCCGACGGGGCCGAAGGACGTATACCGGCCTGCACTGGGAGTTCGGACAGCAGCGCAGGCCGATTGCCGGGGACTCGCTCGGCCCATCGCTGAGCAGGGCCGTCCGGGGGCACGTCAGGATCGCCATACGAGCCTGCGAGGACTCAACGCCCTGGCCACCCGCCCGGCCGTGGTACGGCAAGTTGTCGCTCAGCGGAGGTGGATGTCGTGGATGGACCAGCCGCGGGCCGTCATCGCCTCGACGTACCGTTCGGCCCGTGTGCGGTGCGCGGCGAAGGCGAGCAGGTGTGTGGGGCGGGTGGCGCCCACGAAGACGAGCTGCGCCGCGCGCTGGATCGTGACCAGGGCCTTGGAGGCGTCCTGCTGCCGGCTCAGGAGTCCGAGGACCTCGTGTACGTCGTATTTCTTGCCGCTGCGTTCCAGGCATTCGAGGATGAGCGTGGCCGCGTGTGTTTCGCCCCTTGGCGCTCTGGATCGATCCCGCAACGGACGGCACTACCCCGTGCTCCTCATCGGATAGCGGCTCAAGCGCGGGAGTCGGCAGGGACACGTATGGGGCGTGGGCAAGGGGATCTGCGAGGCGTGCGACTCCTTTCAAGGGGCTCTGGGTGAGGTCGGGCAGCACTCGCAGTAGCCGGTCGGTGAGGGCTGTCCATGTGTCGTTGGTGTCGAGTGGGCTTGTCAGGATGTCGTGCAGGAGCAGGCGTGCCCGGCCTCCGGTGGTAGCCGGGTCTCGGTCCAGTCGTCTCAGCGGTGGCAAGTTGCCGGAGTTGGCGAGTCGGGCTACGTCACGGATTACGTTCCACAGGAGTGTGTCGAGCCGGCGGGCGATGTGCTTGGGCAGCATCCGCCGGATCTTCGCCGGTGCCGTCTCGCTTGCCGTGTGCTCCGCCGTCGTCAACCCTGCCTGGCGCCAGGCGGCTGCGCGGTTGGCGACCAGGCTGGGGGCAGCACGGCCAGCGCCTCGTCGTCGCTGAGCATCAGCGGAGGCAAACGGTACCCGGGGGCGAGCCGGTACCCGCTGTAGCGGCCGCGCACCGATTCCACGGGCACGTCCGGGTCGATGAGCTGGTCCACATAGCGCCGCGCGGTGCGCCCTTCGACGCCGAGCCGGTCGGCGAGCTCGGTCACCGTTCGGGTGCCGCCCGACTGGATCAGTTCCAAGAGTGTCAGCACGTGGCCGGTGGGTCGGGGCATGTCCGCAGCCTGACGCGAATACAGGGCCGATTCTGTCCACTATTTCTCCTAGCCTGCTCAGTGCACGCCTCCAGCACAGCCAAGGAGATTCCCATGGAGTTCGTCTCGATCCGCATTATCACCAGCGACGTAGCGCGCCTCGTCGAGTTCTACGAGCTGGCCACGGGGGCGCGGGCGACGTGGGCCACCGAGGACTTCGCCGAACTCAGGACCGCGGGCGCCACCCTCGCGATCGCCGGCACCCGCACCGTCCCGCTGTTCGCCCCGGGCTCGGCCCGCCCGGCGGACAACCACAGCGTGATCACCGAGTTCCTCGTCGACGATGTGGACCGCGTGCACCAGAACCTGACCGGCGTCGTCACCGACTTCGTCACCGAGCCCACCACGATGCCCTGGGGCAACCGGTCGCTGCTGTTCCGCGACCCCGACGGCAACCTCGTCAACTTCTTCACCCCCGTCACCCCGGCGGCCATCGAAAAGTTCGCACGCTGACACCCCGCACAGCAGCTCACCCGGGAGCCCTGAGATCCCAGGGCTCCCGGTGAACCCGGCCACCGAGTCCAGGAACGCCACCAGCAGGGAACACCGGAACCACCGCCGACCCCCGAAGGGAGGTCTGCGCTTGCGTCTGCGGAGCGACGCCGGACATCCGATCGAACACGTCGCTGCGGAAGCCGAGGTCTCCCGCCGCTGTCTGACCAAGTGGTACGCCCGCTGGCGCGCGCACGGCGAGAACGGACTACTTGGCCACTCCTCCCGCCCCGCCGCCGGCCCCGCCCGCACCCCCGAGGACATCGCCGACCTGGTGGAGGCGCTGCGGCGGCAGACCACACACGGGCCAGCGCGGCTCGCCGCCGGCCTACAGCGGCTGCACGGCGTCACACTCGCGCCCGCGACCGTCCACCGCATCCTGGTGAGGCGAGGACTCAACCGGCTCCGGGACCTCGGCCCACCCGGCTGGCGAGCAGCTGCGCGAGGTCATCCGCTTCGAGCACGACCGGGGCGGCGACCTGGTCCACGTCGGCGTCAAGATGCCGGGCCGGGGGCGTTGCTGCCCCGGGCTCCCCGCATGGCTGTCCGAGGCCCTACCCGGGCGGTGTTGGTCGTCGGGTCGGTAGCCAGGTGTCGATGACTGGTGTTAGTTCGTCGGGTCGGGTGAAGATGTGTCCGTTCATACCGGTGGCCTGTGCTGCGCATACGTTCTCTTCGCGGTCGTCGACGAAGAGGAAGTCGGCGGGTGCGGCCTGCATGGCGACGATGCAGTGGTGGAACGCTGCTGGGTCCGGTTTTGCTGCGTGGATCTTTCCGGAGAAGGCGGCGTGGTCCAGCTTTCCCAGCCAGGGTTGTGTGGCGAGGAAGGCGTCCGCGTGGTCTGCGGGAATGTTGGACAGCAGGGCGACCTCGGTGACCTCGCGCAGGGACCGCACGTAGGCGACCATGCGCTTGTCGACGCGTGACCAACTGCGGATGTCGGCGAGCCGCAGTTCCTCGATCGTGTCGGCGTCGGCGGAGCGTGACAGCCACCGCAGTACGGCCGTCCAGTACTCGGGCCCGGACCACTGCCCGGCGTCGTAGGGCGGACGGCAGGCCCAGTACGCCTCGGCGAAGGCGTCTGCGGGTGTGTTGCACCGGGCGGCCATCTGCGCCAGGGCGCCCGGGCGTTGGTGGCGGGCGATGACCCCGAAGAGGTCGAACAGGACGATGCGTCGGTGGGGCGACATGGTGGTGGGTTTCTCCGGTTCCCAGTGGTTTCGGTTCAGGGGCGGGGGGCCAGGGCGCGGGCGAGCGAGGCGAGGGATGTCAGGGCGTCGGGGCCGGTGGGAGCGAGGACGACGCTGGTCGCGCCTGCTGCGTGGCGGGCTGTGATCGCTTCGTGTGCCTGGCTGGGGGTGCCGGCGATGCTCAGTTGGCGGACCCAGGCGGCGGGCATGGTCCGGGCGAATTGCCGGGCGTCGGCGCAGGCGGCGCGGTGTTCGCGCAGCTGCGTGGCGAACGGCAGGGGGTCGATGTGGACGGCCCAGTCCGGCTCCCCGACGGTACCCAGGCCGTCGCGGACGCGTGCGAGAGCGGCGTCCGCGTCGTCGTCGACGGCGGCGGCGTCGTAGGTGACGACTTCGAGGCCGCTGGGGTCACGAGCGCTGCCCAGGTGTCGTTGTGAGGCGGCGATGTAGGCGGGGGCCGCGGGCTCGGCCAGGAGGAGCCCGTCGGCCACCTCGCCTGCGGCTGCCTGTGATTTCGGGCCGCGTACGCCGAGGATGACCGGGGGGACGATGTCGGGGGTCTCGGTGAGGACGACGCCTTCGCAGCGCACGTAGCGGCCGCCTGCCGGGCCGGGCTCGCCGCGCATGAGCAGGCGCAGCGCGGTCGTGTACTCCTTGATCAGCGTCAGGGGGCTGGCGGGCCAGGCTCCGGCCTGACGCATCCAGTCGGGCATGCCGTGGCCGATGCCGGTGATCAGCCGGCCGGGGTAGAGCTGGGCGAGGGTGGCCAGTTCCATCGCGGCGAAGCACACGTTGCGGGCGCCGGCGGGCATGATGCCGATTCCGACGGTGATGCTTGCCGTGCTGGCGAGGACGGGGCCGGCCTGGGCCAGTCCGCCGCGCCAGCCAAGGTCCTCCACCACCCACACCTGGTCGAACCCCAGCTCTTCGGCTCGCCGTGCGTAGGGCAGCACATCCGGGACGGGCAGGTCGCGGGGGAGCAGGACACCGACACGGCCGCGGGCGGGGGTGGCGTCTGTCTCGGGCATCGACGGCTCCTTCTGGTGGCGGTGGGTTCTCCCCTGCTGGTCCGGCGACCGGCGGGGGGTGTGGAGGGGGCCTGTGCGGCACGGGCGTCAGGGGCGCGCCGCACAGGCGGTCAGCGGCTGCTGCGTGCCACCTCGCGCGTGCGGCCGGATCCGGTACGCAGGAGTCCGGCGGTCGCGGCGGCGATGGCGCACAGCAGGGTCAGCAGCAGCAAGGCGTGGTTCAGTGCCACGAGATGGGTCGGCCAGCCGATGACGGCGGGGCCGGAGAACATGCCGAGGCGGCCGAGCCCGGCGACGCTGGCGCCGGCGGCGGAGGGGCCGGCGCGTCCGGCCGCGCTGAACAGCTGGGAAACGCGGCCGGACAGTCGCGGGCCGGACAGCGCCCGGCCCGCGAACGCGGCCCATATCCACGGCGAGACGGCCACGATCGTGATCCCGACGGCGGCCGTGGCCGCGCCGTAGGGCAGGACGGCCATGGGCCTGGACCGGTCGGAGACGCGGTCGGCGAGCAGCCGTCCGGTGGTCGTCGCCGCCGCGTAGGTGCCGTATCCGACGGCGGCGGTGCTGGCGGGTGCGCCGAGGATGTCCTTCAGGTGCAGAGCGCTCCAGTCGTTGGCGGCTCCCTCGCTCAGCATGACCATGGCGGCCAGGGCGGCGAGGACCCGGATATGTCCGGGGGCGCTGCGTCGCTTCCCGGACTGTGCCCCTTCGCCCTCGGCGGTGGTGGTGGCAGGCGTCATCGCGGTCGGCGGCAGGCGGCGTGCCGACACCGGTGCCGTCACGACGCCCGCCAGTCCCACGGCGCCCATGCCCGTGGCCGGCTCGGGCCGGCGTTCGCGGCGCCCGCTCCGACGAGTGAGGCGATGACACCGCCGGCGGAGAACATGGCGTGGAAGGCCGACATGACGGGCCGGTTGTATGCCTTCTCCACATGCACGGCGTGGGCGTTCATGCTCACCTCGAGCAGGCCGTTGCAGAAGCCGGAGGCCGGCAGGGCACCCGCCGGTATCCGCGGGTTCCGGGGCAGGCCGGGCGGCACCACAGCCGTGCTGGACGGCACGCCGGCGACAGGGAGTACGACGCGCGCCCCGAGAGGGTCGGCCAGACGGCCGGTGACCTGCATACCGGTGAAGGCCCCGAGACCCAGCAGCACCAGCAGGCTCCCCGGCGTCGCGTGGCTGATGCCCACGCGCTCCTCGACGTCGGGGATGTGCACCACCCAGGTGCCCATCAGGGTGCCGCACAGGACGAAGTAGGCGAAGGTCGCCACACGGGCGGATCGAAGCGAGCGGTCCATGCCGACCACCGTAACGAACATATTTTGTGTTTGGAAACCCCCGTAAGTGAACGGTTTGCTTGTTCGTTTTGGGGTGGTGTTCAATCGCGGTATGAGCAACGCAGACCGTCACGGGCTGATCGCGCAGACCGTCAGGGAGGCGGGCAGTGTCACGGTCCAGGCGCTCGCCGAGCTGACCGGCGCCTCGGAGATGACCATCCGGCGCGACCTCGACACCCTGGCCGCGCAAGGTGTCCTCGAACGCGTCCGCGGCGGGGCACGCACCCTGCTGCTCCGGGGGGAGGAGCCGCCCTTCGCGCTGCGCGCCCGTGAGGCCGTCGACGCCAAGCTCCGGATCGCGGCCGAGGTGTCCTCGCTCATCGCCGACGGCGAGACTGTCCTGCTGGACAGCGGCACCACCTGCCTGGAGGTCGCCCGCCTGCTGCGTCAACGACCGGTCACCGTGATGCCCCTGTCGCTGCAGGCCATCCACCTACTCGGCGACGCCCCGGGTCCGACCACGCTGATGGTGCCCGGCGGACACCCCCGCGCTGCCGAGGGAGCCCTGACCGGCCCCCTCACCCTCGCCTCCCTGTCGGCACTGCGCTTCGACACCGCGGTCATCGGCTGCTGCGGCCTGAGCGCGGCGGAGGGCCTGACCGCCTACGACCTCGACGACGCGGCGGTGAAGAAGGCGAGCATCGCCTCCGCGCGCCGCGTCATCGTCGCCGCGGACGGCAGCAAACTCGGCCGCACCGCCTACGCCCACGTCGGCCCCTCCACACAACTGCACACCCTCGTCACCGACACCACGGCATCTACCGACGAGGTGGCCGCGCTCGAAAACGGCGGCACCGTCGTCAAAACCGCCTGACGAGATCCCCGCGCGGACGCACCGCCCGTCACCGCACCGGCACCTGACCGCCGGCGCCATGCTGTACAACCCCACTGATCCTCGCTGCGCTGATACCCCGAGGAAGATGACTGGCGAGGCCCTCGGCGTACGCCTGCGCCTCGCGGTCCTCGCACTCAACTCTCACCAACGGGGTCCTTGCCCGAGCAAGATCAACAACCGCCCGCCGAACCCCGCCGCCCCCCGATCGGCTCGCAGAACCCGTTCTTACTCAAAAGCGGAACCGACCCCCCTTCTGAGACTTGCATTGTGCGGAAATCCGGGCCCATGGCGGACCTTCATCCCCCTCCTCTGCCGACCGGCCAGACGCCGACGACGTCGAACAGCACACCTGTCCGAAGCGCGGCGCCCAGCCCGGCTCGCCGTGCTGCTCACGCGGCGGCGCGGTTGCCTCCGCCTGCCACACCCGCCGCTTCACCATGGTGCCCCGGCTGAAGAAGGAGCTGAGGGTGCCAACCCCCGGCCGGCCGTGGGCCGGGCCGGCCGTGGGCCCAGGCAGCCCGCCGCCGGTGTCGATTGCCCCGGACCTGCCGAGCGCGGACATCCGCATCGGCTACGCCCGCTGCTCGACCCTCGGGCAGGAACTCCACTCCCAGCTCGACGCTCCCAGCTCGACGCGCTCAGCAAGCACGGCATCCCGAGGGACAAGATCTTCAGCGAGAAGATCAGCACTCGTGTCCGGGTCCGGCCCGCCCTCGAGGAGGCGTTGAGGACGGCGCGGGAGGTCAAGGCGCACGCCCCGCACTGCCGGGTCATCTTCACCGTGTACGAGATGAAGCGCCTCGGCCGTGATGCCGCCGAGCTCACCGCCTCCCCGACGGTCCGGCTCCTGCCGCTTCCGCCGGTCTCGGCTCTCTCGCGCACCCTCTTGAGGTGGACGCGGCATTCGCCCCACTCCGCCGTGCCGGATGTGCTGCCGGCCGGAACGGACGCGTCGAGCGGTCTCTCTGCGCGTGCCGCCAGAAGAGCTTCGAGGACCCGCGAGCGGGCGCGGGCCAGGCTGTCGTCCTCGGCGCGCTGCTTCCACAGACCCGTGTCCATCCAGACCAGACGGTCATACGCGCCATGCTGCTGGCGGCTCTCACGGTTCCTCGACCCTGACGGCACCCCCTCGACCCCGTAGGAGCCCCACTCATCCGGAACAGCCGTTGCCTTGAGGCAAACGGCTTCCCTGCTCTCCATCACCGGTGTCCTGGCAGCGCCCGACTTGTGCTCGCTACGGGCGCTGTCTATGCCTGGCTGTAACGGGTTGGCAGCATGGACATGCACGGGGCGCGAGCGGACATGTGGCGGAGGGGAGCGTCGGTATGGGCGTCGACGAGATCAAGTCCCAGGGCTTCAGCCTGAAGGAGCTGTTCCGCGACGTCGCTTACCAGGTCGACTACTACCAGCGTGACTACACCTGGGGCGAGGAAGAAGTACGCACCCTGCTGCGGGACTTGTGCACGTCCTTCTCACACTGGTCGAACGACCCGGCGCTCATCCGCCGGCCGGGCAACGCGCCGCAGTACTTCCTCGGCCCGTTCGTCTACTACGAGAAGTCCAAGAACCGGCGCTGCCTGGTAGACGGCCAGCAACGGTTCGTGACGCTCCACCTGCTCTTCCTCCAGCTACGGGCTCGCGTCAGGGATCACGGAGACGCACGGCGTGTCGACAGGCTGAACAGGGCGATCACCACCGACGGCGCCCACTTCTCCATCGGGATCAGTGATCACGAGCCGGTGCTGCGCGCCATCGATGAGGGCCGTGTGTACGAGACCGGGCTCGGGGACTCCCTGTCCCGCCGGAACCTGTGGGCCCGCGGTCAGCAGATCGAGACCCAGCTGGCGGAGGAACTCGACGCCGACAAGCTCGACAGGTTCACCGACTGGCTCCTGGACCGGGTGGTGCTGGTCGGGATCCGGGCGGCCAATCAGGACCACGGCTACCGCATGTTCGAGACGATGAACGACCGCGGTGCGCGGCTCACCGCCGTCGATCTGCTCAAAAGCCATCTGCTGGCCAACGTCGGGACCGGAGAGGACCAGCTGAACACCCGTTGGCAGGAGATGCTGCGAGAGCTGGCCACAGACCGTGAAGACCCAGGCGCGGCCGCACGCTTCATCAAAGCCACACTGCTGGCCCGCTACGCCCGCCCCGACCATGCCGAGGACCGCCGGCAGATCGACGCCAACCTCAACGTGTGGGTGCGGCACAACGCAAAGTACCTGGGGCTGGTTCCCGATCGCCCCGAGAACTTCCTGGACTTCGTGCAGAGCCTGCTGGAGACGGCACGGCTCTTCAGGCCTTTCCTCGCCGCGAGCCGCGCGCTGAAAAAGGACGGCGACAGGCTGGAGGCGGTGCTGTTCAATGAGCGCAACGGGCTCGGCGAACAGACGGTGGCGATCCTCGCCGCCATCCGCCCCACCGACCCCCCATCCCAAGCCAAGGACAAAGGCCGTCTGGTGGCCGCCTACATCGACCGCTGGTACGTGCTGCAGGTACTACAGGACCTGCCCGTGCAGGCACCCGAAATCGCCGAGCTTGTCCACAGCAGGCTCGTTCCCATGCTGAGGGAATGCCGCACCCCCGCCGACGTAGCAGCCGCACTGGGCCGACTCGCCCTGAGCGATGGCAACGCGATCCCCGAGGCATCGACCCTCGGGTTGCGGGGCAACAACTCGCACCAGATCAGGTACCTGCTGGCCCGCGCCACCGCCTACGTGGAGGAAAGCTGCGAGCGGCCACACGATCTCCTCGCCTACCTCGACAGGACTCAATTCCACATCGAACACCTGTGGGCCAACCATCCGCGCCGGGTCGAAAAGGAAATCCCGGACCCGGTCGTCTTCCGAAGCCTCCGCAACCAACTCGGCGGCCTGGGATTGCTCGAGGGGCGAGAGAACTCAAGCATCAACGACATGCCGCTGCACGACAAAGCCCCCTTATACGCGCGGAGCAACATCCTGCTCGGCATCATCTCGCCGGGATACAACCGCCGTAACCCACTCCTGCGCGACTTCATCAAGACACACCAGCTGGACAAACTCCTCAGGTCGTTCGGGTCGAAAGAGACAATGACACCCGTCATCCAGACCCGACAGAAGCTCTACCTTCACCTCTTCGACCTCATCTGGAATCCCGAACAACTCGGTTTCCCCACCCCGATACCCCAAGACGCTCCGCAACCCGACCAGAATACCGTCCCGCAGCCGCGTGCCACCCCAACCCGACGCAAGACGGCACGCCGTCGCACAGACGTGGCGAAGATGCTCGACGCCCGCATTCTCACAGCCGGAACCCGCATTGTCCTCACCCACCGTTCCATCGACCACTGGGCAACGATCAACAAAGACGGTGGCGTTGTGCTCGACGCCACGGGAGGAACCCCCTACGGACGAGTGGACGAGGCCGGCGCCGTCGTCCGGGGCACCAAGACCTGCCAGGGCATGAAGGAATGGCACATCGAGGATGAAACGGGTGCGCGACTCAGCCTGCGCACCCTGCGAGACCAGGCAGTGGCGGCTGACCGCATGTAGAGCAGCGATGGCCCATGCACGCGAATCGAACACGGCCCTGTTTTCGCCATTTGCGACTCATGCTCGATGACGGCTGGTGACGCTGTTCTTGCAGCTAGGAGCAAACGACAGGGACACAAGGGCGTGCGGTTTCCGATCTTCATGTGAGGTCGAGGTGCCGACCACGCGTTTCTCGACCAATGGTCAGGGTGCCTAGCCGGGAAGAATCGAACGGGACACTGCTTGTCCAGCAAGCGATGGCCTGTTCGTGCTTTACGCGCGTCGCATTTCTTGATCATCCAGCGGTCTTTGTCAGTGCCCGTTGCTACACCAATTCCCAAGGAGCTGTGCCGCACCCGGCGGCCGCCAAGGGGAGGGAAAGCAGCATGCCACCGCAGGGATACCACGTCGTCCGCAGCCACATACGGCGCAACCCGCGCCCTGGTACGAAGAAGATGAGCGGCTGGATGATCGCCGCGCTGATCGCGGGAGTCTGGCTGTGGGGCCAGGTCTTCGGCTTCGGCGAAGCCAAGTCCGATGAGCCGCCTTCGCCCAAGCCGTCGGTGTCCGCCCCGGCGGCACCCTGATGGCCCGGCGCCGACTACGGCTGCGCAAGCCCCGCGGCACCGGCGAGAACATCGCGGCCGCAGTCGTCGCTCTGGCCGCGGTGACCCTGTTGTTCCGGATGGCTCTCGCGGCACAGAGCGCGGTGGTCCGAGGGTGGCCGTTCCTCCTCGTCGTGGCCGCCGGTGGCCTCATCTACGGGCTCTGGCGGCTGCTCCGCTCAGCCCGAGCACGGCGGGCCCGGTCCGACATGCTGGCACGTTTGCGGATCACGCTGGCCGATATCGACGCCATGAACGACAAGGAGTTCGAGATCGCACTGCGGGACCTGCTCATCCGCGACGGGTGGTCGGCCCGCAGGGTCGGTGGAAAGGGTGATCAGGCCGCCGACGTCATCGGTGATCACCCACAGCGCGGTCGGATCGTCGTGCAGGCCAAGCACACCCGCGTCGGCGGGAAGGTGGGGTCATCGGTGTTGTACGCGGTGAAAGGGACGGCCGGGCCGGTCCATAGGGCCGATCACGCTGTCGTCGTCACCAACGGCGCCCTCACCCGGGATGCCATGGCGTGGGGCGACCGGCACGGCGTCCACTGGGCCGACCGGAAGAAGCTGCAACGCTGGGCCGAGAGCGGCGCCGCCCTGGACGAACTGCTCAAAGTCTCCGCGCGCTCCCGCCCGAACCGGTTCAAACGCGCAGCCTGACCGGCAGAGTCCCTGCTCATCATCCATCACGTCTGGGAGTGTGGTGTTCGAAGAAGACGGGTCCCTCGACCCGCTCCTGAAGTTCCTGCTGTACACAGTCCTCACGCTGACCGCGGGCAAGATGCTCTGGGAGTGGCTCACCGAGGACCTCAGCCGGTGGATCACCGTTGACCTGTGGGGCCTGATAGCCGACCACCCGTGGTGGACCGGACTGGTCGTCGCCAGCGGACTGCCCGTGCTTCTCCTGCTCGGCAGGCTCCTGTCCTTCCTGCTCGGTGCCGACACCTACGTCAGCCCGGAGGACACGCTCGCCGATCCGTCTGTCGATTCGGCCGACCCTGATGTGCTGACGTTCAAGATGAAGCAGCTCTCCGCGATGAGTGCGACGGGCTTTGAACAGGCGTGCGCCGATCTTCTGGTCCGTGACGGATTCCGGAGTCCGCGCCGGATCGGCGGTGCCGGGGACCTTGGCGTGGATGTCACCGCCCGTGATGACGAGGACCGTCTCCTGATTCTGCAGTGCAAGCAGTACCAGAACCCAGTCGGATCAGGGCATGTGCAGAAGTTCAACGGGACAGCCCGCCTGCACCACGGAGCCGACTTCCCCATCATGATCGCACTCAACAGCTTCACCCAGCCGGCAGTCGACTTCGCCCGGCACCACCAGCTCATCCTCATGGGCCGCCCGGAACTGAAGAAATGGGCCCACGGCCAGCACCTCTACGACGTCCTCGGCATTGAGAACACGACATGGTGATGCCAGTTCGACCGCCATCCTGCAGCCGCCCTCGCGCGTCCGGGGCTCAGCCGCCAACGATGCACCTAGCGTGCGCTTCTTCACAGGACCAGACAGAAGATCGCACCCCCGTTCCTGGGTGCCGGTCAAATCGGGTGACGGCTGCCCTCCGGGGCGACCGGGGGAGCCATCCCCCTCCTGGCCGCCTACGACTACGAAGAACGCACCTGGAATCCCCCGGCGCCCCTGCTGCTCCAGTGGGACCGCGGCGGCGAGAACTCCCGCATGAGCGGCGAGTTCATCCGCAACGCCCTGGCCGAGGTCCTCGCCTACATCGGCCTGACCGACTCCACCGGCCAGCCACTGGACTTCGCACCCCACGACTTCCGGCGCCTGTTCATCACCGACGCCATCCGCTCCGGCCTGCCACCCCACATCGCCCAGGTCATCGCAGGCCACACCAACATCAACACCACCATGGGCTACCACGCCATCTACCCCACCGAGACCATCGAAGCCCACCGCGCGTTCATCACCCGCCGCCGCGCCCTGCTGCCCGCCGAGGAGTACCGCACTCCCACCGACGCCGAGTAGGAAGACTTCCTCGGCCACTTCGAACGCCGCAAGCTCTCCGTCGGCACCTGCGCCCGCGCCTACGGAACCGCCTGCATCCACGAACACGCCTGCGTGCGCTGCTCACTGCTTCGACCGGACCCAGCACAGCGCGGCCGCCTGGTGGAGATCCGCGACAACCTCCTCGGCCGCATCGCCGAGGCCGAGCGGGAAGGCTGGCTCGGCGAAATCGAAGGACTCCAGGTCAGCCTGGCCGGAGCCCAGTCCAAGATCAGCCAGATCGACAGGGCCCCTCGGACAGGGCCGGTGATGCTCGGCATGCCAGCCCGGGAACCTGTGTGAGCGCTGTATCCGCTGAACGCTCGCTCCTGCCGTCTCTCGGTCTCCCGCGCCGGCCCCGTCCACCCCGGTCGGCAGGGCCGACCTGGTGGGAGGCATGAACCGGCGCTCGTGTCGATCCCTCCAGGGTGGGACAATGCTTCGCGCCAAAGTACCGCCTCCCGAGGCGCTCCTGTCTCCGCCCCACAAGGAGATAGGAATTGAAACACTTACGTACTGACTTATTTGAGATCAGGACAGGCGTTCTCCTGGCTTATCAGCTCATCTCATTGCGAAGGATGACGGCTACTACCGGATTCGAGAAAGGGCGTGCTCGACATGGCGGACTGGGTGAAGGTCGCGGGCGGTCTCAGTGCCATCTCGGTGGGGTCCAGGACGACGGTGTGGGGTGCGAACGCGGCAAGCGGCATCTACCGGTACACCAACTACGACGCGAACCCGTGGATCAACATCCCCGGGGGACTGAGCGACATCGGTGCCGCGGCAGACGGCACCGTGTGGGGAGTCAACAGCGGCAACCAGATCTACCGGTACACCGGAGACCAGGGGACCACAAACTGGGTGGGCATCAACGGGAGCCTGGTCCGCATCGACGCGGGCTCCCGGACGAACGTGTGGGGGGTGGACTCCGCCGGGGCCATCTACCGCTACACCAACTACGACGCCAACCCGTGGATCAAGATCTCTGGCGTCGCCACCGACATCGGCGCGGGCGCCGACGGCACCGTGTGGAGCGTCAACAGCGGCAACCAGATCTACCGATACATCGGGGACCAGGACAGCTCGACCACGTGGAAGAGCGTCCCCGGCAGCCTCAAGCGCATCGCGGTGGGCTCCCGGACGAACGTGTGGGGCATCGACCCCGCCGGAAGCATCTATCGCTACACCAACAACGACACCAGCGGCACCAACCCGTGGATCAAGATCCCCGGCGTCGCCACCGACATCGGCGCGGGCGCCGACGGCACCGTGTGGCACGTCAACAGCGCCGGCGACATCTACCGTTACACCGGCGACCAGCCGAGCTGATTCCGGCTCCGTGCGAGCCCCTTGCCGGGGACGGGCCGGGGGCCCGCACGGATGGCTTGGCCAGTACGCCCTGTACGTCAACTACTCAACCCGGGCGCCGACATCGAAACCTCAGCAGTTCAGAGAAGTGACGAGACCGAACGACACGGCTCCGGACCAGACAGGGCGCGGCATGGGGCACCTCCTCCGCCCCCTGGGGCCTTCCAGCGTAGACACGTCTGCGGCACGGTGCCCTGCTCAGACCGCTGCTGACCTGAGCAGGCGCCGGGGCCGGGTCCCGGCTCACGATGATCGCTCCCCGGAGGGGGCTGCCTCCGCACGGCCGTAACCCCGAGGTGACTGAGCGCCGTAGTTGGCGAGTCTGAGCGTCATGGTCGGCGGGCAAGGTAGCGCCGGGATCGCGCAGGTGGGGAGCACGCTGGGGACTGAGATGGAGGCGATCTACGCTGTTGCGGAAGGGGACAGGCGGCAGGGCGGGGGCATCGGGTGGAGTGGGAGCTGGGGGTGGCCGGCCTCGCGGTCGGGATGCTGATAGCCGTGGTGACCGCGCCGGTGGGAGTGTCCGGGGCGGTGTTCCTGCTCCCGGTGCAGCTCAGCCTCTTCACCGTGCCCAACCCGGCCGTAACGCCCACGAACCTGCTCTACAACGTGGTGTCGGGGCCCGGGGCCTTGCTGCGATACCGACGTGACGGCGCCCTGACGGGACCGCTCGTGCGCCGAATGGTGTTGGGCACCCTGCCCGGCGTGGTCCTCGGAGCGGTCATCCGCGTGTTCGCCCTTCCGGGCCCGCGCGTCTTCCGCCTCCTGGTTGCCATGCTGATGCTGCCGCTGGGCACCTGGCTCATCGTCCGGACCCTGCGTCCTGCGCCCCCGGAGGTCCGACGTCCCGGGCCCGCGCCCCGGGCGGTCACCGCCCTGGCGCTGGCGGTCGGGGTCGTGGGCGGTATCTATGGCGTCGGCGGTGGCTCGATCCTCGGCCCCGTCCTTGTCGGGCATGGTGTTCCCGTTTCCAAGGTCGCCCCGGCCGCGCTCGCCTCCACCTTCGCCACCTCGGTGGTCGGTGCCTCCACCTACGCCGTGCTGTCCCTGGCCCGCAGCGGCAGCATCGCCCCCGATTGGTTCCTCGGTCTGGCCTGTGGCTTCGGCGGTCTCATCGGCGGCTACGTCGGAGCCCGCATCCAACCGTGCATGCCCGAGACCTTTCTCCGCCTCCTCCTCGGCACCCTGGCCGCCGCACTCGGCGCCGTTTACGCGATCAGCGCACTGCGCTGACCTGGCCGATCAGCCTTCACTGTCACGGGACACCCGGGGCTGGCCGGAGTGGCAGTTTCGCCACCACTGGCTTCCAGGCCCTCCCACCACGCCTGTCAAGAACCTCTCCCTCGGATCGGGAACGGATCCCGGGGCGGAAAGCCCAGGATGCGAGGGCGGTGTGGCCGCGCCACACGTGGTCGCACCGCCCGGGATCCGTTTGCTTGCTTGGTGTTCAGGCGACGGGGACCGCCTGCGGTTGCGCGGAGGTTGTGTCTTGGTGGTTCAGGGCGGCGAGGTAGCGTTCGGCGTCCAGTGCTGCGGCGCAGCCGGTGCCGGCGGCGGTGATGGCCTGGCGGTAGGTGTGGTCGACGACGTCGCCGGCGGTGAAGACGCCGGGGAGGTTGGTGCGGGTGGAGGGTGCGTCGACTTTGAGGTAGCCCTGGGCGTCCAGTTCCAGCTGTCCCTTGAACAGTTCGGTGCGCGGGTCGTGGCCGATGGCGATGACCAGTCCGGTGGCGGCCAGTTCGCGGGTGGCGCCGGTGAAGGTGTCGCGCAGGACGACACCGGCGAGCTTGCCGTCTGCTTGTTTGATCTGGGCGATTTCGCTGTCGAAGGCGAAGGAGATCTCGTCGTCGGCGAAGGCGCGGTCCTGCACGGCCTTGGAGGCACGCAGGGTGGAGCGGCGGTGGACGACGGTGACGGAGCGGGCGAAGCGGGTGAGGAAGGTGGCTTCTTCCAGGGCGGTGTCGCCGCCGCCGACCACGATGATGTCGTGGTCGCGGAAGAAGAAGCCGTCGCAGGTGGCGCACCAGGGGACGCCGCGGCCGGAGAGTTCTTCCTCGTCCGGGAGGCCGAGTTTGCGGTAGCCGGATCCGGTCGCGACGATCACGGCCCTGGCGCGGTGGACGGTGGCGGTGGTGTCGGTGACGGTCTTGATGGGGCCGGTCAGGTCGACGGAGACGATGTCGTCGGCGATCAGCTCGGCGCCGAAGCGTTCGGCCTGGGCGCGCATGGCGTCCATGAGGTCGGGGCCCTGGATGCCGTTGGCGAAGCCGGGGAAGTTCTCGACCTCGGTGGTGGTCATCAGGGCGCCGCCTGCGGTGACCGCTCCTTCGAAGACGAGTGGTTTGAGGCTGGCGCGGGCGGTGTAGAGGGCGGCGGTGTATCCGGCGGGTCCGGAGCCGATGACGATGACCTCGCGTGCGTCGGTGCTCTCGGGGACGGCGTTCAGACCTCCGGCTTGGTGTCGATCTCGGCGATCAGCGCCTCGATGCGGGTCCTGATCTCGTCGCGGATGGGGCGGACGGATTCCACGCCCTTGCCCGCGGGGTCTTCCAGGGCCCAGTCGAGATACTTCTTGCCGGGGAAGATCGGGCAGGCATCACCGCAGCCCATGGTGATGACGTAGTCGGATGCCTGGACGGCCTCGGTGGTCAGGATCTTCGGCCGCTGTTCGGAGATGTCGATGCCGGCTTCCTTCATGGCCTCGACGGCGGCCGGGTTGACCTGCTCGGCCGGGATCGAACCGGCGGAGCGGACCTCGACGCGGTCGCCCGCGAGGTGGGTGAGGAAGCCGGCGGCCATCTGCGAGCGTCCGGCGTTGTGGACGCAGACGAACAGCACGGACGCGGCAGGGGTGGAGGACATCGGTTCATCCTTCGCGGATCGGTTCAAGCGGGTGATACGGACACAGGAAGGCTCAGGTGCCCGGGAGAGTGGCGAGCAGCTCGGTGATGTGGGCGTCGATCTCGTCGCGGATGGCCCGGACAGCGGTGACCGAAACGCCGTCCGGGTCGGCGACGGGCCAGTCCAGGTAGCGGCGGCCGGGCACGACCGGGCAGGCGTCGCCGCAGCCCAAGGTGACCACGATGTCGGCGGCCTGGATGACCTCGTCGGTCAGCGGCTTGGGGTAGACGTCCTGGAGTGCGACGCCTGCCTCGGTCAGTACCTGGGCGACTTCCGGCTCGACCTCGGCGGCCGGATCGGTGCCCGCGGAGGACACGACGACGCGCCCGCCCGCACGGAGCCCCAGCAGGGCAGCGGCCATCTGGGAGCGGCCCGCGTTGTGGCTGCACACGAACAGTACGCGCGGTATCCCGGTGCCCGCCGCCTGGGTGTGGGCGAGCGCGTTCAGGCGCTCGGTGGCCAGGCGCTCGGCGAGCACCACCAGGTGCGTGTTGACGTGCGCGGTCTCGGCCAGCCGCAGGTAGGAGTCGGCGAGCAGGCGCTGCACCGTCTCCGGCGAGAAGTGACCGGCGTGCCGGGCGGCCAGGCGGACCGCGCCGGTCGCCAGGCGCTGGTCGGGCAGGGCAGGGGATGGGGATGCGGTCATGAGAACCCTCCACGGGCTTTCGGAGCTGCGGGTGGACGCCGGCCGTCCCGGGTGGCGGCCAGGGGCCGGGCTGGCATCAGCTTCGAATGATGTGACAGTATCAGCCCATGCTGACGTCAGTCGACACTGATCTGATCCGGGTGCTGGCCGACCCGATCAGGATGAAGATCGTGAATCTGCTCGCCCGCGAGACGCTGTGCACCACCCACCTGGTGGAGGAGATCGGCGCCAAGCAGACCAACCTGTCCAACCATCTGCGGGTGCTGCGCGAGGCCGGGGTGGTGGAGACCGAGCCGTGCGGCCGGTTCACCTACTACCGCCTGCGGCCCGACGTCATCGCCACCCTGGCCGGGCAGTTCACCGAACTGGCCGAGACCGCCCGGACCACCGCCGCCGCCGACATCAAGAGGGCCTGCCCGTGAGCACCGCCGAAGAGACCACCAGCCGCCCCGCGGAGGGCACCGCCGCCGGTGTCGTCGGCAAACTCTCCACCCTCGACCGCTTCCTGGCCGTATGGATCCTGGCCGCCATGGCCCTCGGTCTGGGCCTGGGCCGGGCGATCCCCGGCCTGAACGACGCCCTGTCCAAGGTCGAGATCGGCGGCATCTCCCTGCCGATCGCCCTCGGCCTGCTGATCATGATGTACCCAGTACTGGCCAAGGTCCGCTACGACAAGCTCGACGCCGTCACCGGCGACCGCAGGCTGATGGCCTCCTCGCTGGTCATCAACTGGATCCTCGGCCCGGCCGTGATGTTCGCCCTCGCATGGATCTTTCTCGCGGACCTGCCCGAGTACCGCACCGGGCTGATCATCGTGGGGCTGGCCCGCTGCATCGCCATGGTCATCATCTGGAACGACCTGGCCTGCGGCGACCGCGAAGCCGCCGCCGTCCTGGTCGCCCTGAACTCGGTCTTCCAGGTCCTCGCGTTCGGCCTGCTGGGCTGGTTCTACCTGGACCTGCTGCCCGGCTGGCTCGGCCTGGGCGACGGCGAGCACCTGGACATCTCGATGTGGAAGATCGCGCTGAACGTCGTCATCTTCCTCGGCATCCCGCTGCTGGCCGGGTTCCTCACCCGCCGCATCGGCGAGACCAGACTCGGCCGTGAGCGGTACGAGGCCGGCTTCCTGCCGAAGATCGGCCCGTTCGCCCTCTACGGGCTGCTGTTCACCATCGTGATCCTCTTCGCCCTGCAAGGGAAGACGATCACCTCCCAACCGCTGGACGTCGCCCGGATCGCCCTCCCGCTGCTGGTGTACTTCGCCCTGATGTGGTTCGGCACCTTCGCCCTCGGCAAAGCCATCGGCCTGGCCTACGACCGCACCGCCACCCTCGCCTTCACCGCCGCGGGCAACAACTTCGAACTGGCCATCGCGGTCGCCATCGCCACCTTCGGCGTCACCTCCGGCCAGGCCCTGTCCGGAGTCGTCGGCCCCCTCATCGAGGTCCCGGTGCTGGTGGCGCTGGTGTACGTATCCCTTGCCTGGCGACGGAAGTTCAGCGCGCCTGCCACCCCCTGATCACAGGCGCACCAGGACACAGCAGGCGCGTTGCCGCCTCGGGCGGCAACGCGCCTGCCGCTGTTCTCGTGCGATGCCCTGGCTCACATCTCCACCGTGGCCGAGGCCACCCAGCGGGCCAGGACGCTGAAGGCCGCCAACCGCTCCAGCGCCTGGTGTTCCGGCAGCTCGGGCAAGGCCGTCCTCGTGGCTGCTGGGATTGCGGATGCCCGCGTAACACCCCTCGGCGAAGGACATGGCGCCGCGGTGAAGGCTGCGGAAGGTATCGCTGCCGTCATTGGCCATGAGCCGCAGTCGGGGCTGGCCAGGCTTGGGCGGATCCTGGGAGAACACGCTCTTGAAGAGGTTGGTCTCACTCACATCGCGGCGTCCGACCTTGTTCTGGGTCTCGGCGTTGACCTTCTTGGCGGCCGCGGTGACCGCCTCGCGGAAGTGGCCACTCTGCCACAGCGACCGGGCTCCGTCCCACACCCACGGATGCATTGTGGCGGCGCTGATCTGCGGGGCATCATCACCGAGGTGTTCTTTGATCTCCGCATCACGTACAAGGACGACATCGGCCCGCTGAACCGCCTCGCGATGCTGGCACCAGCGGTTGACACGCTTGTTGCGCTCGCTGGGGACTTCGGTCCGCCATCGCGGCAGCACGCGGTCCAGAATCTGCTCTACGACCTGCGCACTGGCGATGATCTCGTCCTGCGGACCGCGATTCGCACGGCCGCTGCTCAAGATGGTGGTCCCGGGAGGATCGGGCGGCCTATACAGCTCCGTCAGTTGCAGGAAACGCGCGAACTGCTCGCGAGCCCAGGCGATGTCGATGCTCATCCGGGCATCATCCACCCAGCCACCGACACCACATCGCCCCACAGCCGCGCATCCCCTTGTCACCGAATGCACGGATCGGCATCAGCCGATGGCCGGGCTGCGCCGCTCGATGAGCAGCACGTCGCGCCACGTGCAGTAGTGCCGGCCGACGCGCTCCCGGGTCCCGATGACCCGGAACCTGGCCCGCTGGTGCACGGCGAGGCTGGCGGTGTTCTCGGGGAAGATGCCGGACTGGATGGTCCAGATCCCGGCCGCCTCGGTGGAATCGATGAGCGCCTTGAGCAGCGCCGAGGCGACGCCCCGGCCGCGGGCGGCGGGGCGGACGTACACCGAGTGCTCGACCACACCGGCGTATGCACAGCGGCTGGAGACCTGGGTAACTGCGACCCAGCCGAGCACCGTCCCGTTTTCGTCCAGGGCGGCGAACCGATGCTCGGGCAGTTTGGCGGCGTCGAACGCCTCCCAACTCGGGGCGGTGGTCTCGAAGGTGGCGTTGCCTTCGTCGATGCCTGCCTGGTAGATCGCCAGCACCTGCTCGGCGTGCTCCGCCGCCAGCGGCACGATCAGCATGCTCGAAGCCCTGCCCGTCATCGCCCCCCCTGTGATTCGGGTTTCCGTCAGGCAGCGGCAGGCAGCGCGATCAGCTTGCCCATGGCCGCGAGCACGGACGGCTCCACCCGGTAGTACACCCACGTGCCGCGCCGCTCGGAGGTCAGCAGCCCGGCCTCCTTCAGCTTCTTCAGGTGGTGGGAGACCGTGGGCTGGGAGACGCCGACGTCGGAGATGTCGCACACGCACGCCTCTCCACGCTCATGCGAGGCGATCGCGGAGAACAGCCGCACCCGGACCGGGTCGCCGAGCGCCTTGAACATCCGTGCGGCCGTCTCGGCCTCCTCGGCGGTGAAAGGGCGCTCGGTCAGCGGCGGGCAGCACGGCGCCACCGGCTCGTCCTCCAGCAGCGGCAGCACCTGCACCTGGGTATTCGACATGCGTCTATGTTGACATACATCGAACCAAGCGAGCCCGTGGCCGATGGCCACGAGGTCAGGGCCGGCCCAGGGCGGCCAGGCGCCGGGCGACACGGTCCGCGTCGCGGCCGACCCCGCGCAGAGAAGCCGAAGACAGGCTGCGCTGCCATTCCAGCCCCACAAACGCCAGGCCGGGATGTGCGTGGGCGAGCCCGTTGCGATGGCGCGGGCGTCCCTGTGAGCCCAGAGCCCTCAGGGGGGCGAGGTAGCCGAGGTCGGGCCGGTAGCCCGTGGCCAGCACAATGGTGTCGATCTTTTCGGACAGGCCGTCCGGCCAGATGACCTTGGAGCCCTCGACGGTGGTGAACATCGGGCACCGGTCTGGGGCACCTGCGGCCACAGCCGCCCGGTAGCGGCCGTCGTCGATGACCGCCATGGTGGCCGGAGCATGCTGGAAGCGCCCCAGCGGTGCGATGTCCAGGCCGGTATTGAGCCAGAAGTGCAGGTCCCTCCCTCCCGGAGGGCGCTGCTCGAACCACTTGACGGGAGCGCGGGAGGCGAGACTGACCCGGGCGTGGCCGGCAAGTTCGGCTGCGACCTGCACGGCGGAGTTGCCGGCGCCCACCACCACAACCCGCCGACCGGTAAAGGGCTTCGGATCATGGTATTGCGCGACGCGCAGGAGCGTGCCGGTGAACGAGTCCAGACCAGGCAGGGCGGGCCGGTTCGGGCTGGCGAAGCCCCCGGTTGCTGCCACCACCGCACGGGCAGCCAGCTGCGATCCGTCCGCCAGGGTCATCTCAAACCCCTCCCCGTCCCCGTCGCCGCGGACTTCGTCCACGCGGTGACCGGTGCGGACCTCCGCGTCCGGTCGGTCGGCGTAGCGCAGGAGGTAGTCGACCACCTCGTCCCGCTGCGGGTCGCCGCCGAAGGGAAGGCCGGGAAGGGAGCTGTACCGGGCTGGGGAGAACAGGGTGAGGCTGTCGTAGTACCGCGGCCACGACCCGGCCGCCCGGTCGGATGCCTAGCACCACCGGCCTGATCCCGCGCTGCCGCAGGGCATGCGCTGTGGCCAGCCCGGACTGCCCGCCGCCGATCACTGCGACGTCAACGCGCTCCATCAACATCAACAACCTCCTTGATTTGATAAACGTCTATGTTGATGTTCATCGAATCAGGGGCCATGCTGGTCGCGCAACACATCGGCAGATGTCGAAACACGCAAGGAGTCACCGTGAACGCGCCCGCCATCACCGAGGCCACCGCCGAGCTGCCCGTTGTCGTGATCGGAGCCGGACCCGTTGGTCTGGCCGCCGCCGCCCACCTGACCGGCCGCGGCATCACGCCGCTGGTCCTGGAGGCCGGGCAGGCCGCAGGAGCGGCGGTGCGCGAATGGGCACATGACGGCTGTTCTCGCCCTGGGGTGAAGTGGTCGACCCGGCCGCCGAGAAGCTCCTGGCTCCCACCGGCTGGATGCGCCCCGATCCGGCGGCCTACCCCTCCGGTGGCGACTGGGCTGAGCAGTACCTGGAGCCGCTCGCCGACGTTCTCGGCGACAAGGTCCGCTTCGGTGCCACGGTCACCGGTGTCTCCCGGTCCGGCCGCGACCGGATCGTCGACGCCGACCGCGAGGCCCAGCCCTTCGTCGTACACGTCGCCTACGCCGACGGTCGCGAGGAGCGCATCTTCGCCCGCGCGGTCATCGACGCCTCCGGCACCTGGACCACCCCCTCCCCGGCGGGCGCCAGCGGCCTGCCCGCGCTCGGCGAGAAGGCGGCGACCGGCCGCATCACCTACCGCGTCCCCGATCTGAAGGACCCAACTGTCCGCGCCCGGTACGCGGGGCGGCGTACCGCCGTGATCGGGTCCGGTGCCTCCGCGTTCACCGCGCTCGCCTCCCTGGCTGAGCTCGCCAAGGCCGACGACGGCGCCGGGACGAAGGCAGTGTGGATCCTGCGGCGCGGCATCTCCGGGGCCACCTTCGGTGGCGGGGAAGCCGATCAGCTGCCCGCCCGCGGCGCCCTGGGCCTGGCGGCGAAGGCCGCCGTCGGCGACGGGCACACCGACGCGGTCACCGGCTTTCGCACCGAGGCGGTCGAACGCGACAGTGACGGGCGTCTGGTGCTGGTGGGGGAGGACGGCCGCCGCCTCGATGTCGTGGACGAGGTGATCGTCCTGACCGGTTTCCGCCCGGAGCTGTCCTTCCTGTCCGAGGTGCGCCTGAACCTGGACGAGCGCCCCCAGGCCCCCGTCGAGCTGGCGCCGCTGATCGACCCCAACGTCCACTCCTGCGGCACCGTCTATCCCCACGGCCACCGCGAACTGGCCCACCCCGAGCAGGGGATCCACCTGGTCGGCATGAAGTCCTACGGCCGCGCCCCCACGTTCCTGGCGATGACCGGCTACGAGCAGGTCCGCTCCGTCGTCGCGGCCCTCGCCGGTGACGGGGAAGCGGCCGACCGCGTCGAACTCACGCTGCCGGAGACCGGGGTGTGCGGCGGTGCCGGACTGTTCGACGCCACCGAGGCCCAGCAGGCCGGTGGTGGCTGCTGTGCCGCTCCCGAGTCCCAGCTCGTGCAGCTCGCCGCACCGGCCCGGGCCGCGGCCACGGCCGAGGAGGCGCCGGTGCAGGGCTGCTGCGGCGCGTGACCGAGCTGAGCACCCGCGTAGGCGGGGCCGTGACTGGAACCGGGGACCGGTCGCGGCCCCGCACCGCCCTGCCCGCCCTGTGCGCCACGCAGATCACCAGCTGGGGCATCGTCTACTACGCCTTCCCGGTCCTGAATCCGCAGATCACCGCCGCCACCGGCTGGCCTCCGGGCGCGACCATAGGCGCTTTCTCCGCCGCCCTGCTCATCTCCGCCGTCGTCGGCATCCGCGTCGGCCGCATCCTCGACCAACACGGCCCGCGCACCGTCATGACCCACGGCTCGGTCATCGGCACCATCAGCCTGGCCGTCGTAGCCGCTGCGCCCAACCTGGCCGTCTTCACCGTCGGCTGGCTGCTGGCCGGGCTCGCGATGGCCTCCACGTTCTACCAGTCGGCCTTCGCCGCCCTCACCCGCTGGTGGGCCCCCAACCATGTCCGTGCCCTGACGGTGGTCACCCTGGCCGGCGGCCTGGCCTCCACCGTCTTCGCCATCATCACCGCAGCACTCGCCGACCGGCTGTCGTGGCGCGCGACCTACCTGGTCCTGGCCGCTGTCCTGGCCCTGGTCACCATCCCGGCACATGCCCTCGCCCTGAAGGCGCCCTGGCCCACGCCGCCGCCAATCCCCGCCCATGTGCACAGCAGTCCTGAGGCGGTGGTCCGCAGTCGGCCTTTCTGGATGCTGCACTGTCCTGACCCTCTCCGCCCTCGCCATGGGCTCCCAGATCATCGCCTGGTCCCGCTCCTGCTCGAACGCGGCTACACCACCACCCAAGCCGCCTGGGCCCTCGGCCTGGGCGGAGCCGGACAGACACTCGGCCGGACCCTGTATGCCGCCCTCGCCCGGCACACCGGTGCCACCACGCGCACACCCGCGCAGCGGGGGAACCTCAGCGGGCCAGCCGCTTGTCAGCGGATGCCGCACCTCGGTGTACTGGGGAGGCTGAATCTCAGCGGCGTCTATTCGAAGGCGTGGATGACAGTGTCGAGGATGGCTCGTAGGCCTGCCCAATCCTGGCTATCAATGACCGAAGGGCGGCGATGGTGTGGGTGTTGAGGTTGTCCATCATCAGTACCACGGCGTCGGCGTCGGGATAGTCGACGCTCAGCAGCTGTTTTACCTGGCCGGCCCAGTCGGTCCGGGTCCGCCGGGACAGCGCCTGAACCCGACGCCACTCGCGTAAGGGCTCAGCCCACACGAAGATGGAGCAGGTGCCGCGGCGGATGTACTCGCTGTCCTGGCAGGCGTCGCGACCGGGGCGTGCCGGGAGCGTGGCGCGGGCGTCGCCGAGGAGCTGGTAGGGCTTCTCGTCCATGCACACCACCGGACGTGCCGGGTCATAGGGCCGGGCATAGACGGCCAGCACGTCTTCCATTCCGGCCGCGAACTGCGCGTTCGCCCGTGGTGGGATGGTCCAGCACTTCTTCAGGTGAGGACGCAGTTCCGTTTTTTTAGGACCCGCCCGATGGTGGAGTGGTCCAGATCGGGGAGGTCCTCGACCAGCGCGACGTGCTTCTCCAGCAGCCGCAGCGACCACCGTGCATAGCCCTGGGGTGGCTGTGAGCACGCCATCGCGATCAGCAGGGCTTCGACCTCACCGGTCACCGGTGAGGGCACCGGCGGGAGGTCGCGCTTCTTCCGCGTGATCGTGGCGCGGGCATCGCCGCCGGTCTCGGCAAAACGCTTGGCGACCAGCCGCAACGTCTCGCCGGAGACACCGAGCCGGGCCGCGATCACCTCCTTGGAATCCACCTCCCCCACCGAGGTGTCCAGCGCAAGCAGCACCCGGGCTCGCATGATCATCGATGCTGGGCGAACACCCGTCGTGGTCACCCGCACCAACTCCTCGCGATCCTGCGCGGTCAACCTCACCGGCCACTTCTTCTGCGAACCCATGACAACAGTCCCGTCTGGCAGAGGGGAAGGAATCTGCCAGACACTAACCTCCCAACCAGGCATGCCACAACTAAGCAGCGACAATCTACTAGTAGGACTCCGTTAGGTCTGTCTTGATCTTGGTGTGGCCCTGCCGGGCAGGGGTTGGTGGCAGGTGGTGCAGATGCCGGTCCAGCAGTTCAGCAGGTCCTGGAGGGCGTCGAGGGTCTGGTAGAGGGTGAGGCCGGTGTGTCGGCTTTTGGGGCCAGTCGCTGTTCGGTGAGGAAGGCGTGGGCGGCGGTGACCAGGGTGGCGTGGTGGTGCCAGCCGGTCCAGGAGCGGCCTTCGAAGTGGTCCAGGCCCAGGCCGTGTTTGAGTTCGCGGTAGTCGTGCTCGATGCGCCAGCGGATCTTCGCCAGGCGGACCAGCTCGGGGACCGGGGTGTCGTCGGGCAGGTCGGACAGCCAGAAGCGGGTCGGTTTGTCCTCGCCGTCGGGCCATTCGGCCAGCAGCCGCACTTCGGGCAGGACACCGTCCCACCGGCCGTGCCGGGCCACTGCGGCTGCCTGGGCCAGCCGACGTGAGCGCACCCCGGCCGGCCGGACCCGCATCGTGAGGAAGCGGGAGGTCATCGGGCCCCGGGACCCTTCCCGCCAGGTCACCTCGCTGAAGGCGTCCCGTCCGGCGGCCGCTGCCAGTTCCGCCACCGTCACCGGTGGCTGCCGGTAGCGGGGCTGGGGCCTGCGGCCGGTGCCGCACCAGGCGGGGGCCGTGGGGTGCGCGTCGTGCGGCTGGACGGTGATATCGCCGCGGATGCCGACCACGTACGCGTGTCCCCGCTCGGCCAGACCGGCGCGGAAGTCGGCGTTCTGTCCGTAGCCGGCATCCGCCACCACGACCGGCGGCACCAGTCCCCATCCGGCCAGTTCGTCCAGGGCGTCCAGTGCCAGGCGCCACTTCTGGCGGTGCCCGATGTCCTCGGGCACGCCGGTCCGCCGGCGCCGGACGGTGTCATCCGCCCACTCCCGGGGCAGGAACAGCCGCCAGTTCAGCGGGCACGAGGCCGTATCGGAGACCGCGTGCACGCTGACGGCGACCTGGCAGTTGGCCTGCTTGCCCAAAGCGCCGCAGTACTGGTGGGCGACGCCGACCGACATCCTGCCGTCCTTGGGGAACGACACGTCATCGACCGCCCAGGCATCCGGCCCGATCCGCGGCACCATCCGCTGCGCGATCCGCCGACGCACCGGCACCGGATCCCAGGTGGACTGGTTCACGAACTGCTGCAGGTTCTGCTCGTTGCCGTCCGGCAGCCGAGCGGCCATGGCCTGGACCGACTTGCGGCGACCGTCCATCATCAGCCCCCGCAGATAGCAGTCACCCTTGGCCCGCTGGTCCTTCCGCGGTACCGAGGCGAACACATCCGCCACGAATAACGCCAACGACGCCCGAACACGATTCACTTCATGTGCATCCACACACCCCTCATGCCCCTGAACACAGGCGACACACAGACCTAACGGAGTCCTACTAGCTCTCCACAGGGGAGGGGCATCGCGCGGGTGCCGTCGGCGACGACGAACGTGCCCCAGTGACCCAGCCGAGGGCTTCGGTCACGCGCTGGACCTGCTCATTGACGGTCTTGTCGCCGCCCCTAACGGCAGACCGCCACCGTGACCGCTCACGATCTATGGGTGAGCATGCCGAACGGCGAGTGCTAAGTGGCTGGCGGACGCAGGCGGCCCGCGCCTCCAGTGTGGGGCCGACAAGAAGTACAGAAATGCCGTCCGTTGACGTAGCGTCTCGTGTTGAGGCGTCTGACCTGATCGCGGTTCAAGGGCCGAGCGCGTCCTCGCGGCTGGTTCGAAGACCACGCCGTGTGTTCTTCGATGGCACTGGCCGGATGAGCGTAAGTAATTCATGGGCCTCCTGTGAGACGACGCCAGCGTTGTGGAGGACGTGACCGGCGTCGGCGCGCTCATTGCACACACGAGCAGAAGCCCCTTCCGGGGAGAGAGTTGCGGCATAGCGTGCGGATGAACGCCTACTTGCCGTCTTCGTCAGGCTTCAGCGCCTCCATGACGCACGTCGTGACGTCCTCCACCGTGCCGACCGCCGAGACCGTGACGACCAGGCCGTGGGCCTTGTAGTAGTCGATGATCGGCTCGGTCTGCGTGTGGTAGACCTCGAGGCGCTTGCGGACCGTCTCCTCCGAGTCGTCGTCACGCTGGTACAGCTCGCCGCCGCAGACGTCGCAGACGCCCTCCGCCTTCGGCTTGCTGTATGTCACGTGGAAGACGTGGCTGGAGTCCTTGCGGCAGATCCGCCGCCCGGCGATCCGCTTGACGACCTCTTCCTCGGGGACTTCGAGGTCCAGTACCGCGTCCAGCTTCATGCTCTCGGACTGGAGCATCTCGTCCAGAGCCTCAGCCTGGGACACGTTGCGCGGAAAACCGTCCAGCAGGAAGCCGTTCTCGGCGTCCGGCTTCTCCATGCGGTCCTTGGCCATCCCGATGGTGACCTCGTCCGGCACCAGGTTGCCCGCGTCCATGTAGGACTTCGCGAGCTTCCCGAGCTCCGTCTGCTGGCTGATGTTGGTGCGGAACAGGTCGCCCGTGGAGATGTGCGGGATCGACAGGTTCTTGGCGAGGAACGCGGCCTGCGTTCCCTTGCCGGCACCCGGCGGCCCGACGAGGACGATACGCATCAGCGGAGGAACCCTTCGTAATTGCGCTGCTGGAGCTGGCTCTCGATCTGCTTCACGGCTCGAGACAGACCTCATGTTTCGAACGGCACCCTGAACTGCTGAGTGTGTCTTCGCTGGTGTCATCGACCTGAACGCGGGAGACTCCTCGCGGAGAGTCAATCTCGGTCGCGTGCATGAAATCCAAGAAGCGAGCCGCGACAGGAGAGAGGTCCTGAGAACAGTGGTACGCCACGCCGATGACTCTGGTTGCATCCGGTGAATCCACGGGTACTGCGACGAGATCATCCAGACCGAAGCCCTGCACTTCCAGAGCCGGCAGAGCCGCCACGCCCACCCCAGCCCGTAGCAGGCCACGGATCGTCGCTGCGCTGCATGCATTGAAGCGCTCGCTCACTGAGATTGAGTACTCGCTGAACGCAGCGTCGGTGATTGCTCGGATGCTGGATCCGGGTCGCGTTGCGAGTACGGTCTCGCCCTTGAAGTCCGACCATGAGATGGACTCCTGCGTCGACCAAGGGTGGCTGCGGTGCGCGACGCCGTAGAACTGCTCCTGCAGCAGGGGCTCGAAGCAGAAGCTGTCCTGCAGGTCACCATGGGCGGTCAGCCCGAGTTCGACAGTTCCACCAGCGAGGCGTTCGACAACGTCATCCGCGGCTCCGTCTACGATCTCGAACTCCACCTCGGGGTGATCCAGCATGAAGCCGCGGATCATCTCCGGCAGCACAGCCGCCGCGAGTGACGGCAGTGCGGCTACGGCGATGGTTCCGGACTGCGCTGCCACGTAGGACATGAAGCGGCTCAGCCGCAGATCCATGTCGTCGAGGACGGCACCCGTCATGAGCAGGAAGGCCTGCCCCGCTGCCGTGGTGTCGATCTGCCGGGTGGTGCGGTCGAATAGCCGCACCCTCAGGAGACGTTCGACTTCCTTGATTCTTCTGCTGAGGACCGACTGAGAGATGTGCTCCGCCGCGGCTGCTTTCGTGAAGCTGCCGGATGCGGCGAGGGTCCGGACTGCGCGAAGCTGCTGGAGCGTCAAGTCAGGAATCGGCATGGCACCACCTAGCTAGTGCTTCACCCACGCGTGGATGGGCAATCACGACTGAACCTGCGATCTGGACCCGGAATCGACCTTCTGCGTACTCCTCGGCTTGGGCTCTCCGCAGTACAGAGACAGCCCCTCGCGGCGGCGGGCCTGAGCCGGCGGGTTGGGGAATGTGGCTCATCGTTCGGCGATGGAGAACTTTCGCTGGATCCAGTGCAGCTCGCCGAAGGTGCAGCAGCACCTGGGCCACCGCCAGCGTCATCAGCCACAGATGACGGCACCGTCAGGCGTGGGGAACGACCGCCTGGTCGTCGTTCAACACGGAGCGTGCCATCAGAAGGGTGTCCAATCCTTTGCTCGTACATAGATCTTGAACGCCCTCCTCCCACGCCTGCGGGCCGACTTCACTTCACGCGATCTTCGTGGAACCAGCCATCTAGTTCGGCTTAGAGCGCACGTGGTTCGCGATCGCCGCGTCATCGTTCGCGCCGTACATCTCGTCGATCAGCGCTGCGAACGAGCGCACGACGGCATTGCGCTTCATCTTGCCGTTCGCAGTCCGCTCTCCGTGCTCGACCTGCAGGGGCCGCGGCAGGATGCGAAAGTCCTTCAACTGCTCTACGCGGGCGAGGTCTGCGTTGACCCGATCCACCTCCGCTCGCAGGCGCTCGGCCAGCGCCTCTGCCGACTGCGCGTCCACAGTCGAGCTCGGCTCGAACAGAACGGTGAGGTACTTGCGGGCGTCACCGACGACGATGGCTTCGTTGATCAGCGAGCTTTCCCTCAGCCGGGTTTCAATGGGCTGAGGATTGATCGTCTTGCCGCCGCGAGTGATGATCACATCCTTCTTGCGGCCGATGAGCCGGATGTCGCCCTGGGGGGTGCGCTCCATCAGGTCACCGGTGCAGAACCAGTCATCCTGGAAAACAGCCTCGGTCTCCGCAGGGTTGCGCCAGTATCCGTCGAAGAGCAGCGGCGCGCGGAGCAGCATTTCACCATCGTCCGCGACCTTCACCTGGAAGCGCGGGTCCGAAAACTCCTTGCCGATGAAGCCAGGCCGAGGGAACTGCTGACTGAAGTGTGCGATGGGAGTGCCGGCGGTCTCGGTGAGGCCGTAACACTCGCGAAGGTCGAGCCCCCAGATCTGCCAAATCGCGAGGACGCTCTCGGGCATCGCGGCAGATGCGGTGTAGGCGATCCGGACACGATCCATTCCGACGGCTGCCCGTAGCGGCAGGAACACTCCGCGAAGGGCGGCAGCGTACGCGATCCGCAGCAATAGCGAGGGCCGGCGACGAGACCAGCGGAGCTCGGCCACCCTGCGGCCCACCCACATCGCGGCGTCATAGGCGTATCGGCGGAGTCGCGGCCAGGTTTCCGGCCGTGCGATCAGTTCGCCGGCAATCTTCTCGTAGAAGCGCGGCGGCCAGAGCACCACTGTCGGCCGTACCGCGCGCAGGACATCCTCATACTCAGGGATGCTGCAGTAGGTGACCACCAGCCGTGAGAGCAGCGGCGTGAAAACCGAAACCACCGCTGGCGCCACGTGGGCCAGTGGCAGGAAGCCCACCACATCGTGATCGCGGCTGATCAGCTGTGGGTAGAGTCCGATGACGGTCTGAATCGAGTGCTGAAGCGTGCGGTGCGAGTGTGTGACGCCTTTCGGTGCTCCCGTGGACCCCGACGTATAGAAGAGCACGGCGGCATCGTCGAGAGAGCCCGCAGAAACCAGTTTGGACAGGCGATCCGGGCCGTCGGCGTACCGTGCTCCTTCTTCCCGCAGCGTCTCCCACCTTGTCCCCTTGATCGTCTGGGGCAGCGCCGGCGGGGCGTCGTCGATTCCGACCACGAGCCGCAGCCTCCGTGTGCGCGCGGCGATCCCCGCTACTTTGGTGAGGTCTGTCGTCGTCTCGCCGACGAAGGCGACCGCCTCGCTGTGCACGAGGAGTTGCTCGATCTCGGCGGGCGGGTTGGTCGGATACACGCCGATCACGACGCCACCGACACTCTGCACGGCCAGAGCGGCGAACACCCACTCTGGGCGGGCGCTGCTCAACACCGCGACGCGATCACCGTGCTTCACACCTTGCGCGGAGAGACCGAGTGCCAGATCGCGCACCTGGTCCGCGTACGACCGCCACGTGACCGCCTGTGCAGCACCATCACGCCAGTAGCGCAGCGCAACGGTGTCAGGTTCTCGGCTCGCGCGATCGAGCAGCAGCCCCGGTAGCGTCCGGGTCGGTTGGAAACTGGTCAGATCCATGAGACGGCCTCTCTTACAGAGCTGACAAGCCCGGGCCCGATGAGATTCATGCTGCACTCTCCCCAAGAGGGAGGAAGCCGCCTCTGTACCAGGTCACCGGCTTGCTGCTACCTGTCCGCGCGTCGTGCACCCGACCGATGAGGATCACGTGATCTCCGCCGGGCACGGCCTGCTCCAGTTCGCACCGGATGACCGCCGCTGCATCGGACAGCAGCGGATGACCTGCCTCATCGAATTCGAAGCTGCCGTAAGCGAATTTATTCTCACCCTTTGTCGCGAATTTTATCGCCAATTCCGCGTGTGCGTCCGTCACGATGTTCACGACGAAGTGCTTGGCCGCCATGAAAACAGGAAAGCAGTCCGCCCTCCGGTCCAGGCACACCAAAACGAGCGGCGGATCGAGAGACAAGGAAGCGAAGGAACTCGCAGTGAACCCGTGCAGTGTTCCTTCATCGCTTCGCGTCGTTACGATCGTCACGCCTGAAGGGAACTGGGCCAATGCCGAACGAAAGGCAGCCGGGTCCAGTCCTTGAAATTGATCAACCATTGTACCCCTCGCGGGCAGCTCGGGCGGCAGGGTCAAGGAAGACCGTGCGCGCGTCGGCCACCGTGACGCGGAGCTGTTCTTCGTCTGGCCAACCGGCAGTCCCTGAGCGAAGAGCCCGCTTGAGCGCTGCGAACACGGCCGACGGCTTCGCTGCTGCCTTGCGCGCATCCGCCAGCGCAGTCGAGAGCAGGTCGTCCTGGTTGACCACCTGGTCGACGATGCCTATCGCCTTCGCATCGAACGCGTCGATGGGCTCTCCGCCCAGCAAGAGTCGCCGGGCTGCGCGGTCGCCCAGGACCCCGCGCACTTGAGCGATTCCCTTTACGGCCGGCAGCATTCCGTGCTTGATCTCGGGGAAGACGAAACGCGCTGTAGTCGACGAGTACACCACGTCAGCGAACAGCGCCATTTCGATACCGCCACCCACGCACCAGCCGTTAACCGCACACACCAGCGGCCGGGGATAGTTTTCCAGTGCGCAGAGCAGCGCGTGGAACGACTTCATCCGCCCGGCCATCGCATCGGCGTTGAAGTCGACGGCTTCCTTCATGTCGCCACCCGCGCAGAAGAAGCGCTCGCCGGCGCCCGTCAGAACCAGCGCGGGGGCATCAGGACCCTTGGCGAGGGTCTCCAGCTTCGCCGTCAGGTCGCTGACGAGCGAGTCGCTGAGCGCGTTTGCGGGCGGGTGGTTCAGAGTGATGACAACCACGCCGTCCGCTTCGTCGGACGCGTGGACAGCGCTGAGCGCTATGTTGTTCGAACCTGCGGTCATGCTCGTCTCCGGTTAGTTCGCCGGGGCGCTAGCGATGCGAGCGGAGGGGAAGTCCACAGGGCGCTTTTCCCGGAATGCCTGGCGCGCTTCGGCGTAGTCGGCGCTGGCGAAGTCGATGATCTCGAGCGCCGAGGACAGTTCGTGCTGGGGCACCGCGTTGGTGAGCCAGGTGTTGAGTGCGCGCTTGGTGAAACGGAGAGCCTGCTGGGAACCACGCGCCAGCTGGGATGCGACCTCGAGAGCACGGGGCAGTACCTGCTCACGGGGAACGGACAGACTCACAAGCCCGATCCGCTCAGCTTCGGCACCGGTCAGCTTCTCGGAGGTAAGCACGTAGTACTTGGTCTTGGCCATGCCGACGAGCAGTGGCCAGATGAGTGCAGCGTGGTCGCCGGCCGTCACGCCGACCTTGGTGTGGCCCTCAATCAGCACCGCGTCGTCCGCGGCGATGCTGATGTCGGCAAGGAGCGCTGTCGACAGGCCGTAGCCAACTGCGGGACCGTTGATCGCGGAGATGATCGGCTTCTCGATGCGCAGGACGGTGGCAACCCGCTTACGCTCCGTCTCCAGCATCGCGAGCGTCTGCTCGGGCGTGGGATCGGGCTGCGCCACGTCCATCCCGGTACAGAAGGCCTTGCCGGCTCCGGTGACAACCACGACCCGGGTCTGATCGTCGCGCTCGACGTCGGCCCAGATCTGGTTCATCTCCTCGAACATGGGCATGGTGAGCGAGTTGTACCGCTCGGGCCGATTGATCGTGATGAGGAGGACACCGTCGTCGCGGCGTTCGACGAGGACGTCGCCAGTGCCGTGCTTGTAGAGGTCACTCATCGTGCGGTCTCCTTGGTGTGGTTGGCGTGGTATTGGCGGAGTGCTTCTTCGTGGGCGGGGCGTGCGGCGCGGATGTCGGCGAGGACGTCGTCGGCTGAGCGGACCACGTTGCGGGGGTTCTTGAAGCGGGGGATGACGTACTTGCCGAAGAGTTCGATGGAGCGCATGAGCTGGTCGTGGGGGAGGCTGTCGACTCGC
>NZ_JANIIC010000075.1 GCF_024519315.1 Streptomyces malaysiensis subsp. samsunensis
CGCCGGGTGGCCGCGCCGGGTGGCCGCGCCGGGTGGCCGCGCCGGGTGGCCGCGCCGGGTGGCCTGGGGAAGCGTCGTCCACGCCGCCGTGCACGACGCAAAGCGTCGTGCGCCTGCGAATTGCCATGAATTCCCGTCGTGAATTCGCGAGAATTCCAGCAATTCCAAGTCCGAATTCACGTCGAAGTGACCCGCGACTCGAGCTATATTGGTCGTGTTCCCGGGAATTCCGGGAAAGAAATCCAGGCCAACAGGGTCCGCCTGAATACGGGTTACAGGTGGAGTATGCCCGAAAGGCTCCGGGGCTGCGAAAAGGAAAGACTGCGATGACCAGTGCCGCTCAGTTGTCTCCGACGCCCAACTCGGCCACGCCGAACCCTCCGACAGGCCCGTCGACCTCCACAACCCCCGTGAACGGGAAGACCCGACCGGGCGAGTTGCGGGCCCGTATCGCGAAGGCCCTGGTAGGAGGCCCGCCGGGGGCGCAGTTCAGTGTCACGGAGCTGGTCAACATGCTGGGGCATTCCGGCGGTGCGATCGGTAACGCGTGTGAAACCCTCGTGCGCCGGGGTGAAGCGGTACGAGTCGGTTTCAACCCCCGTATGTACCGGGCGACAGCGACCACCGCCGCAGCCGCCGCACAGGCCACGGCACCCGGGCCATCCGCCCCGGCCTCTACGCCCTCGGCCCCGCCGTCCATCGCTCAGCGGACGCCTGCCGTTGGCCCGCCGGGTGGGCGGCCCGGGCCGGTGACCCGCCCGAACGGGCAGCAGTATCACCCCCGGGCGCTGGCCAACCTCCCCGATGTCGAGGCGTTGCGGCGGCTGCGCGAGGCGGGTGTGCCGGTGTTGCTCTACGGACCGCCGGGGACGGGCAAAACTTCGCTGATCGAGGCCGCCTTTCCGGACCTGATCACGGTTGCCGGGGACGGTGACACAACGGTCGGTGACCTGATCGGGGAGTACACCCAGGATCAGCACGGTGGTTATGAGTTCATCTACGGCCCGTTGGTGACGGCCATGCAGGAGGGACGGGCCCTGCTGCTGGACGATGCGACCCTGATCTCCCCGAAGGTACTGGCAGCGCTGTATCCGGCGATGGACGGGCGGCGCCAGATCCAGGTCAAGGCGCACAAGGGCGAGACGATCACCGCCGCCGAGGGCTTCTACGTCATCGCGGGCCACAACCCCGGGGTTCACGGAGCCGTGCTCACCGAGGCCCTCGCCAGCCGGTTCTCAGTACAGATCCAGGTGGGGTCGGACTACGACCTGGCAACCGCCTTGAAGATCAACAGGACAGCGGTACGGATCGCGAGGAACCTCGCCACCTGCCAGCAGGCCGGTGAGGTCGGCTGGGCGCCACAACTACGCGAGTTGATCGCGTTTCAGAAGATCGCCGATGTCCTGGGCACCGAGGCGGCCTTCGCCAACCTGGTCGGCATCGCCCCGCTCGAAGACCGCGACACCGTCGCCGAAATCGTCACCAAAGCCCTGGGGAAGCCGGTGACCGCCCTGTCCCTGGGCCGCCAACTCTGACCCGCACCTCCGGCCCACAGGCCACCACCCTACCCGCCCCCGACGCCCGCAGAAAGGCACCGATCCGCCATGCCCGCGCACACCACAGCCCACGTACAGCACCAGCCGCCCGCACTATCTGAGGCCGAATGGGCCCAGGCGAGGTGGGAGGACGACGGCGGCCCGCCCTTCGAACCCAGTCCGGCCGCGCAGGCCGGGCAATGGCTCCGGATCGCCGCAGCCCTGACCGAACGGCTCCCCGAACTCGCGGACCGCAAGGACGTGATCGTCACCTGCCAGCACGGCACCCGCTCCGGGGCCCCGGGCGCCTTCTACCCCGCCACGGCCGAGCTGGAGATCGATGCCGTCCTCTTCGCCCCGCTGCCACCGGCCACCATCAACCCCGAACGACGCGGTGATGAGGAACGCTACCCGGCCGCCTGGGGAGTCCTGGTCCACGAGGCCGCGCACGCCGCGCACAGCATCTGGACCACCCCACCCAACCTGCGCGGGACCGCGCTGGACAGGGCGGCACAGCTGTTGGAGGAGTCCCGCGCCGAACACGCTCATCTCACCCGCCGCCCCGCCGACCGCCCGTTCCTGCGGTCCGCCGCCCACACCCTCATCCTCGCCGACATCACCGCGCAGACCCCCAGCAACCGCTGGCAGGCCGCCCGGGCCGCCGGTCTGATCCTCGCCCGCAGGGATGCCGGAATCCTCGACCCGGACGAAACCGAACCCCTCGAACAGGCCGTCACCAGCATCCTCGGCCCCGACCTGCTGGAGGCCCTCACCCAGATCTGGACGGCGGCCCACACCACCGCCGACGACGACGCGCCCAGCATGCTGGATCACGCGCATGCCTGGTGCCAAGCCCTCGGCACACCAGCCACCGAACCCGAACCCACCGGCGGCGGACCTATGGGCGAACTCGCCGAAGCTATCGGGAAGGTGACGGTACGGGTGCAGGCGAACGAAGCCGCGCAGGCCGCCGCACAGGCACGGGTCACCGCCGCCCGAACTGCCCGGGCCAAGGCGAAAGCCGCCCAGGCCGCCCACGAACGGCAAGCGGCCAAAACGGCGGAACGGGTCTTCGCGCCCGGAGCGCGACCGTTCACACCCGGCAAACCCCGCAAGGGCAACACCCCGTCCCCCGTGACCGGCACCCGGCTGCCGACCGCAGGTGAGAAGGCCGCCGCCGGACAGCTCGCCAGGGCCCTGCGCGCCGCCGCCTACCGCGAACGCACCACCACCCACACCGCCTCAGCCGCCCCGCCCGGTCGCCTCAACATGCGCCAAGCACTCGCCCGGGAAGCGCAAAAGGCGGCCGGAGCCACCCCCACGGCCACACCCTGGACCCGGACCCTGCGCCGCCCCAACCCCACACCGCCACTGCGCGTGGGGATCGCGGTCGACGTGTCCGGATCCATGAACAGCGCAGCAGACCCGATCGCCTCGGCCGCCTGGATCCTGACCAAAGCCACCGCACTGACCGACCCCGACTCACGCACCGCCACCGTGGCCTACGACCGGGCCCTGACCGCCATCACCGCACCCGGCCACGCCCCCACCAGGGTCACCCGCTTCGAGGCCAGAGGGCTGGGACACAGCCTCGCCGAGGCCATCGATGCCCTGTGCGCCGGGCTCGCCCTCACCCAGCCCGGAACGGGCCGCCTGCTGGTCATCGCCTCCGACGGCTACTACCACCCCGACGAAGCCACCCGCGCAGCCCAACGCATCACCACCCTGAAGAACGCCGGGTGCGCGGTGCTATGGCTCGCCTTCGCCCCCGACCCGTGCCCGCTGCCGGGCGCCACGCCGCTGGAACTGACCGACCCGGCCCAGGCCATCACCGCGATCGCCAAAGCCGCGACCACCGCCCTCACCACCACCCGATAGCCGCCCCACCGCACTGCCCGCGCACCCGAGCCCCACACGCCCCCGGCCCAACCGGGCCGGGGAGCCGACCCTACCCAGGCCCCGGGCCCGTTGCCTGACCGGTCGAACCCGGCACCCGCCGGACACCGCGCACCCGACGACACGATGCGTCACCCAGCCATGGAATACCCCTCCGATACGGTCGCGAATTCGCGATAATTCCAGCAATTCGCAGCCGCCACCAATGTCGACCGATCCCCAATATCGAGCTACATTGGTCGCATTCCCAGCAATGCCCGAAATCGGAAATCTGCAGAGAATTAACTCGAAGAAGCCGCTGCGGGAGACGTGTGCCCATGAGGCTGGGTGGTGGGAGGGGCGGCCGAATGCGGATTCAGAGGCCGCATCAGAGGAAGCCGCAAGCCAAGTGCCACCTGACGTGCCCAGCAGCCCTGGCAGAGGTCCCAGCCGAAGGCATGCTGCTCCGCCCCGACGACCGGATGACAACACGCCGCCCCCGATTCCCCTATTCCATTCCACAAGGAGCGACAGCTCATGTCACATCACCAGCACGCCACATGCCGCGACGCATTCACAAGTCGACACCACCTGCGATCGGCACAGAACCGTGCCATTCCGGTGGCTGGAGCGGCGGGACCCCGAATACCTCACAGCCCGAAACGACGCCGACAGCACGGATCCCCCACCCGATACCCCGGCAGGAGTTCATGATGCAGGACCGGAATCGCCCCAGCGCACCGCGCTATCTGATCTCGCCCCGTTACCTCGCAGGGCCTGACCCCGCCGCTGTGACCACAGCTGACGACGTGCTCCTGGCAGCCGGATGGAAGGCCACCCGAGAGCCGTGCCACACCGATTACCGCGACCCCAGCGGCCAGCGCCACGCGTGCCATCTCCACAGCCGGGCCGTGCACCCCGGAAGGCCTTTGATGGCCTGGGAGTTCACGGCCAGTGCCTACTCCGCAACACGTGTGACCTGGACTGCGTGGTTCTCCCACGACACCCCACCCGAAATCACCGCCGCATTCGCCGCCGCCCTGGCCGACGACACCCCCGGGCTCGTCCCCGAAGACGGTCCGCGCTACCTCCTGCCGCCCCAATCCCCCCACAAGGCCACCGAGGCACTCGCCACAGCTGGATGGATCCGCGACATCGGCCACCAAGACGACTCCTGGTACGCCCCCAACGAGCAGGCCGTCGTCGTCACCACCACCGTCCCCGGCACCACCGGGAAGTGCGGAGCGAACTGGCTGTGCGCCGCCCGCCGCGCCGCCGACGAAATGGTGCTGTGGGTCGTCCTAGCCTCCCCGGCCACCCCAACCCACCTGATGGCCGCCCTATGCCGCGCCCTCACCGACCCCGCCCCGGTCCCGCGCCACACCCTCCCCGATCCCGAGATCGGCGCACTGACCATCACCCGGTACCCCTGAACACCACCCTGCTCAAGCCCTGTTCCCCATACGCACGAGGAGCGATCGGTGCCCAGGCCACCACCAAAAGGCCTGCGCCAGGGAACGCACCCGCATCCGCCCAGCCTGACCGCCATCCACCTGAGCCGCCTTCCGGCAACTCACCAAGCCGCCACCGACAGCACCGGCCACAAGGAGAACACCGCCCATGACCTCCATCGCCGAACAAGCCCATGCAGCCTCCACCTTCATCCAGCAGACCGCCGCCGCCAGCGAATACGGACCCCACCGCGGCCTCGACCACGCCCGCACCGCCGTACGCCTCGCCAGCACCCTCGGCCTCAGCCTCCAGCACATCACCATCACCCCGGACAGCAAGCGCCGCACCACACCCGGCGAACCCCTCCTGGCCATCGCCACCTGCTCGACCACCCGTACCCAATACACCTTCCTCGCCCGCTACCCCCTCTACGAGGACGAGCCCTTCGAACTCCTCGGCCCCTGTCCCGTGTGCGCCGCACCCGTACCGCTGGCCGCCGTCCGCCACCTCGCCGACCTCGGCACCCACCTGGCCACCGGACCAGCCCCACTCAGCAACGGCCCAACCCCCGCCACCTACCCCGACACCTTCGACACCGACGAAGGACACGCCCCGACCTGCCGCTACGGCGCGGCATAAGCCCCCAAGCGAAAGGGCGTCCCCATGGACAGTCCCCTCAGCAACCCACGGTCCCACACCAGCCCATCCACCTGCACCGGTCCTGGCGAGACCGCCCTGCGCACCGCCCTGGGCAACGACGGCTACGCAACGCTGCGCCGCCACTGCCGCCTCACCGACACCGCGCTGGGGCCCCTGGCCGAACTGCTTTGGACCACCGCACAAGAAGCCGACCGCCTCCACGCCGAACTGCGCTACTACGCCAGGAACACCTGCGACCACCTACGCCACGTCCCAGCCCACGCGAACCAGACCGAGGCCGTCCCGCTCGGCTTCCTGCAACACACCAGTCGCGCCATCGACGTGAACGCCACCCGCTACGTACAACAGATGAACCAGCTCAACCTGGCCATCGAGGCCTACAAACTCGCCCTCCTCGCTGCATAACCGGCAGCTGCCCAGCACTCGCCGCCTCCGGCAGGGCACTGCTGTATTCCGAGCCCCCACGGCCTATGAGCAGTCCGCCGAGCGCCCGCGGCCCGAACTGACTGCCGGGGCCGCAGCGCCAACCCGTCGCGCGCATTCCCCGCACCACCGCCATGCGCTACTGCGCGCGTGCTGGACGGAACCGGACACCAGATGAAAGGAACCGCCCCCATGACGACGCCTGACCTCCACCACCACCGCGCCCTGGTCCACAAGATCCTCACCCAAAGCCAACGCCTCCTCATGCGCGACGCCGTCAGCGCACGATCCGCACTCGCGAGCGTGCTGAACACCGCGACCGAACACGTCTGCAACAAGCACGCCACCCGCGTCTCACCCCACCACGCCGCATGGCTCGAAGCAGAAGCCGCATCCCACCTGATCAACGCCGCCGGATGGCAGCTCACCGGACTGACCGACCCCACCCTCCCGCACTACCTGACTCGCCTCGACCAACGCCCCTACCCGGCACGGCTGCGCCTGCTGGACACCGCAGCCCACCGCGCCAACCCTGACCGCCCCACCACACCGCCCGCCGTCTCCCTGCCCCAGCAGCGCACCGGCGCCCCCACGGCAAGCCGTAGACGGGTGAGCCCCTGCCCGTGCGTGTGCAACAGCGGCGGCTCCTGCGGCGGCTGCGGACACGCAGGATGCGGCAGGAGCCGGTAAGTCAGGTGGAATGAGCCCCTGCGCAGCGGCCACCGCAGTGGGACGCTGCGCAGGGGCTCGTCTCCGAGGAAACCGCGTCCTCCATGCGGATGTCGTCCGCCTTCGATTCCGGGCGGTTTCACGACCGATGCGCCGGAACTCTCCAACTCTCAGCCGGGTTCAAGCGGTCACCGGGCGCTCGCCCCGTCAGCGGGGCGACGCCGCCCGGCGTCAGCTGCGCCGGGGGTAGCGGTAGCAGCCGTTCACTCTTGTTTGGGGCCGATGAGGAAGAGAGCTCGGTCGTCGTGGACGTCCTCTGCTGCGGCCTCGATGAGGTGCCAGGCTGCGCCGTGAAATCCGTCGGTCATGTAGTGGTCTGCCTCACCGACGAGACGGTCGATGCCCTCGGTGATGTCGCGCCCTGAGGTCTCGACCAGGCCGTCTGTATAGAGCATCAGGACATCACCGGGGCGGAGGGAGCCCTGAATCGGGTGGTACTGGGCTCCGTCGTACAGCCCGAGGAGCGGGCCGTCGGGGAACTTCTCTTCCCAGCGGTTACGCGACATGCTGAGTTGGAGGCCCGGCAGATGGCCGGCTGAGAACAGTTCGTAGTCACCCGAGTCCAAGTCCAGGGCGAGGTAGATCGAAGTGGCAAAGCCCTCGTCCCAGTCCTGCCTCAGGAGGTAACTGTTCGCTGCGGGAAGGAACGCGCGAGGTGGGAGCGAGCCCAGCAGCCCGCTGAAGGCGCCGGACAGGAGAACAGCGCGAGAGACCGCGTCCACGCCCTTGCCGGAAACGTCGGTTAGGGCTACCTCCAGTCTACGGCCGCTGTTCGTGCGGGCCGCGACGACGAAGTCGCCGGAGAAAGACTTGCCGCGCGCCGGGCGGAGCGCCATCTCGCGGTGCCAGCCATGCGGAAGGAGGGGCAACTTGCTCTGCACCCGGAGGCGTTCACGCAGGTCGACCTGCATCATGCCCCCACGTCGGCGCCAGGGTCGGCTGATGCGGTGACGCAACTGCCGCCAGTTGTCCGGAGTTGTCCGGGACAACCACGTGCGGCTCTGGGACTGCTTCGCTTGGGAGGAAGCGCGTACCACGGGCGAGCGCTGCATGCGTCCAGGAATGGTCGTTGTCCTGGCACTACTAACGGTTGGCAGATGATGGCCTGAAGCGGTGTGGAAGCCGACATCGTCGGCCGCTTGCTGAACGGCGGCGTGCTCCTCATCGAGGACAGCCCGCACCTTTTCCAGCGCACGGTCCACATCATCGAGGGCCGCCTCGTCATGGCTGGTGGCACTTAGATCGGGCTGGAGCACCGGTGAGGTCGAGTTTCCTGGCAGCAGAGCCGGGTCGTCATGTCCTGTCCGGAAGCGCAGCTCGGCAAGCTCGCATTCCAGTACATCGATGCGGCGGGCCGCATGGTCGGCAACCTGCTGGGCGATGTCGCGTTCCCGTTCGGCGCGGGACAGCTGTTCGCTCAGCTCCGCCTGCTGCCGTTCTGCCCGGGAAAGTTGTCGTTCCAGCCCCGTGTGCTCGTCCGGATGCCGGGCCGACAGCGGCTGCAGGTCATCGGCCCGGCGCATCAGTTCTGTGACCTTCGCCTGGGCCTGCCCCTGCATGGCAAACAGCAGTGTGGCGATTTGCAATGCCTGGTACCGGCCGCGTTCGCTCGCTTCGTAGGCCGTCTGGAGCCGCTGCATCTCCTGGTAGATCTCGATCGTGCGGTCCTTGGCCGCCAGCAGCTCCTTGGCGAGCGCAAGTTCCTGTGCCCCCGCGAGCGGTGTGGGGCTGGTCTGTGCCTGGTCCCATAACGCTCTTGCTGTCTCAAGACGTGGCCCGCATCGGTCGCTCGGTTCGTTCGGAAAGCACACGTCGGCCATGGCCTCGACCACGTCCCATTCCAGCCCGTCACCGGCCAGCAGGTCACGCAGTCGGCGCAGCTCGGGCACGGCCCGGGTCACGAAATGGTCCGGTGTGAGCCGCTGGTGTAGTCGGCTCACCGGAACCGCTGACTCGTCGATCCAGGATCGCACCAGTTCGACAAGCTGATTGATCTCGGTGCACGCCCCCCGGGGTGGTGCCCACGGTCGACCTGGTCGATTCCTCGCGCCTCCCACTTGCCTTCCCCCTCAGTTGTTCGACGGACAACCCCCTGTTGTCCCTGGAGATATATCCAACCGGTCCGCCAGCCCTGTCTGCCCAGGGATCGTTGTTTTCCTCCACCGGTACAACACGATTCAGGCGGTGCCTTCATGGACCACACATCTGCGGCCTTCTTATTCCTCGCCCTGGCCATGGCCATCTTGTTCTCCATCGTTGCCGCGGCGATCTCCTTCGCTCTGGCGTGCTGGGACGGTGCCACCATTCCAGCGGCTTTCGCTCGCAGCGGCGTTACGTTCGCCGCAAGCCTCACCCTGTGCCTTGCTGCTCTCTCTTCAATCGGCCGGTGAGCCTTCGGCCCCGGCAGGACTCACGACTGCGCCGAGCGCCGGGCCACCGCCAAGGGTGGCTATTCGTCCGGGGCAGCTCGGAACCGAGGAACGAGTGGAGCGACAGCATGGCCGGGTGCCACCCAGCTTGCTGGGTGGCACCCGGCCATGTGGCTGATCTGTGCCGGTCTACTTGCGGTCGCTGCTGGGGGCGGTGGTGAGCCGGTAGGTGCGTGGGCGTTCGGTGACCTGTTCGGCGATGCCCTGCTGGGTCAGGGTGACCAGGGCGTTGGCGATGGCGCCGGAACTTTTCTCAATGATCCGGCTGATGCGTGTGGCGGTGAACGCTTCGTCGGGGTGAGCGGTGAGGTGGCCGATGACCATCTGGCGCAGGGCGCCAGGGGCGAGGCGGCTCCGGTGGCCGCTCTGGCTGGCGGTCGGCTGGGGCTGTTCCGTTTTTGTGTCCTCCGAGGCTGCCTCGCTTGTCGGAGGTTCGGACGCGGGCGTCGGCGTCGGCGCATCGTCGTTTTCTACTTCCTGCGAGGGTTCGCTCGCAGAATCCTGCTCTCCGTCTTCATCAGCGTCGCCGTGTTCTGATGCGTCGTCCTCGGATGCGGGCGCCTCTGCAGTGGGCGCGGGGTGGGCGTGGTGCTCGGTGGGTTGCTCGTGGCTGTCGTTGTCAGGGGTCGGTGGCTCGTCCGTCGGATCCGGTGAGGTGCTGGTGTCAGGGTCGGGTGTGGGCGTGGGTGTGGGTGTGGGGTACCAGTAGTTGGCGGGGCGGCCGCTGCCGTCGGGAGCGGCGCTCTCTCGGTGGGCGAGGCCGGTCTGTTCGAAGTGGCGGAGGGCCTTGGTCGTGGTGGAGCGGCCGGTGCCGGCGGCTTGGGCGAGGGTGGTGCTGGTGGTGCCGGGCTGGTTGTTCAGTGCGGCCCATACGGCGGCGGTGGTGCCGGTTAGCTGAGGGGGGTCGGGTTGGTTGGGGGTGGTTGTGGTGTTGTCGGTGTTGGTGGTGGTTGGCATGGTGGGGTCTCCCGCGTGGGGTGGTGGGTGGTTGTGGAGAGAGCCCCGGCCGGGGTGCTCGCGGCGCGTGGCCTACGCGGTGGTCCGCGGCGACGACTATGAACGCTCTGTGGCGGCCGACTAGTCAAGCCGCTCCCGTCCCCCGGGCGGGTGCTTCTTGGGGTGGCCCGCCGGGTGCGGGGTGAGGTGCGGGTGCTCCCGGGGTGCGCTCGGTGTCGAGGCGGGTGCGGAGCTCTCGGGCGCGGCGTTGGCCCAGGTGCAGGTGGCGGCGGAGTTGGCGGATGCTGATCGGCTGACCGGTGCGCTGGCGGGTCGCCAGATCCAGTGCGAGAGCCCGTGCGTACACATCGGCGTCTGCGCGGCTGTGTCCATCGGGCTGGTCCACGGGCCCATCGGGGGTGGCTTCGTGGCTGTCGTGGCGTGTGGTGGCCGCTGTCGGGCGCCCGTCTTCCACGTGGGTGCGCTCGGACGGTGGTGGAGCGGGGGGTGCGGGTGCTCCCGGCGTGTTCCTGGGGTGCTCCTCAGGGTGGTCGTCGTGGGGTGCGGTGGTGGGGTGCGGGTGTGTCTGGGAGGTGCACCGGCGGTAGGCGGCGACGGTTTCGGTCAGGCCGATGAGGAGCAGGGGTGGCACTGCGTGGAGGAGCACTCCGGCGGGGTCGGCGTGGCGGGGCCAGTCGATGTGGTCGTCGGGCCAGAGGGAGGTCCAGGTGTTCATGATGGTGGCGGCCAGGCCGGCGGACCAGCGCAGGGCGGTGGACCAGCGTGGTGGGGGGATGTTCCAGGCGGCGAGTCGTGCGTCGGCGTAGAGGACGCTGGTGAGGGTGAGGGCGACCATCGGGTCGAGGAGGACGGCGATCGGCCAGGGGATGTGGTGGTCGACGGCGAAGAGGGTGACGTTGACGGCGGTGAAGATGAGGGCGAGGGCGGCGACTCCGGCCAGGATGCGGACGAGCGTGCGCATCAAGGTGTCGATCTCGGCGGGGGTGGGGTGCGTGCTCACCGCGTACCGCGCGGGCTCGGGCGGGTCGCGCCTTGGTAGGTGGGGCCGGTCAGCTGGATGCGGGTTTCTCTGACCACGGCGCCGGGGTGGGGTGCGTCGATCATGTGGTGGTGGCCGCTGTAGATGCCGACGTGCGTGACGGCCCGCGGACTGGTGCCGAAGAACAGCAGGTCGCCTGGTAGGAGGGGTGTTCCGGCGGGGAGGTGCGGGCCGGTGTCGTACTGGGCCTGTGCCACGCGGGGGAGGTTGATGTTGATGGTGGCGTAGGCGGCTTTGGTGAGGCCGGAGCAGTCGAAGCCGCCTTCGGCGGGGCCGTCGCCGCCCCAGACGTAGGGGGTGCCGAGCTGACGGCGGGCGAAGGCCACCACCTCCCGGCCGGCAGTGGAGGTTGTGGGGAGGGCGGCGTAGCGTCGTGCGATCCGTAGGACGTCTGCGACGTAGGTGTGGGAGGGGTTGTAGGCGTAGATCGCCCGCTCGATGTTCTTGTTGTGTCGGGCGCCGTGTGTGCATAGCAGGCGGGCTGCGGCGAACACCGCGTCGACCGGGTCCCACGGCGTCGGGGGTCTGCGTCCATCTGCCGGTACGGGATGTGCGTAGAGCTTGAAGGTGGACGGCAGGAATTGCATGGGGCCCACGGCTCCTGCGGAGGATCGCATGGTGGGGTGGCGTCCGTGGTTGGTCTCGGCCTTGCCGATCGCGGCGAGGATTGTCCAGGACAGTCCCGGGCACTCGGGGGCGGCCCGCTGATACAGCGCCAGCATGCTCGGAGGGATGTCCCGCAGCGCGTTCCTGCCCGGGGCGGCGGTGGTGCCGCTGGAGCCGGGGATGAGGGAGCTGAGGAGTGCGGCGATCGCGAGGGCGGCGAGCAGGGGAAGGGCGATGAGCGCGCAGCCGATCCCGGTGGTGGTCTTGGCGAGCAGGCTCATCGGCCGTCCGGCGTCGTGGGTGGCCGGGGTGGGATGGGGAGGGTGAGGGCGGTGTCGGCGTCGGTGGGGTCGATGGTGGCCGGGGTGAGGTGGGGCCAGTGGGTGGTGAGGCCGGTGAGGGTGGTGCGTGGGGCTGGGGGGTGGAGGGGTGCCCACCAGGGGCCCCAGGGGGTGTGGGTGGTGAAGTCGGCGGAGGAGGTCGCGACGTACAGGCCGAGGTCGCGGGCGGGTTGGGTGAGGCGGTGGCGGAGGGCGCGGTCGCGGGAAGCGGTGTGGGTGTGGATGAGGAGGGCGGGGCGGGTGTTGGTGGAGGTGGTGAAGGCGGCGTAGCCGACGAGTTTGGCTTCGACGCGGGGCAGGGACTGGGAGCCGGTGTCGTATTCGAGGAAGAACGACAACAGGACCGGGCTATTCGCGTCGGTCGTGCTGAGGGTGTGCCAGTGGGCGTAGGCGTCGGGGCGGATCATGTCGTCCCAGCGCCGTGCGCAGGACCGTTCGGACAGCCACAGTGTGAGGCGGCCGTGGGTGGCGTTTGGGGTGGGGGCGGCGAGGTGGGTGAGGAGTTCGTTGACGCCGATGTCGTGGCCGAGGGATGGGGAGTAGGCGATGCGGCCGGTGGTGGTGGGGCGCCAGCCGAGGGCGGCTGGTTCGCATCCTGCGTGGGCGGCGATGACGCTGACGCCGGTGGGGCCGAGGGTGTAGTGCTCGGGTGCGGAGCCGTGCTGAGTCAGGGGGCGGAAGGAGTCCAGGACGGCGTGGTGGTGGAGGACGCGCAGGCGCCGTTGGGCGGAGCGTTGGCTGGTGAAGGCGATGCGGGCGATCTGTGGGGTGGTCAGGACGCGGTGTTCGTGGACCATGGCGGTGATCCACAGGTCGCGGGCGGTGAGGCTGCGGGCGAGGGCAGCGGGGTCCGTGCGGTGCCGTGGGGGTGTGGGCCTGGGCCGGGTGAGTGCGGCGCGCGCGGTGTAACGCGAGCCGGGGCCGGAGGCTGGGCGGGGCAGAGCGGGCATGGCGGTTCACCACCAGGGCATCGGTCGGAAAGGCCGGGTGAGCGGAGGAGCGGGCGCGTGGCGGATTGGGTGGTCAGGGGCGGGTGGTCCGGGTGTGGGTGCGGGCCGCTGCGGCGGTGCGGAGATCGGCTGCGCGGCCGGGGACGGGGGGTGGGAGGGGCCGGGTGGTGAGGGTGAAGGCCGGGGATTCGGCGCCGGCGGTGAGCAGGTGGGCTGCGGCTTGGTAGGGGCCGAGGTGGGCGAGGTCGTGGGCGGTGAGGGTGGGGAGGGTGTGGCGTTCCAGGGCGGTGGCGTCTTCGGGGGAGGTGTTGAAGAAGATTTTGTTGCGGGCGTTGGCGGAGATGCCTTCGCGCAGGTCGCGGGGGAGCTGGGCGAGGTGCTGGTGGGCCAGTGCCATGGACAGCCGGTAGCCGCGGGCTTCGGCGAGCATGTCCTCCAGGGGGTAGGGCAGGGTGAGGAAGTTGTGCGCCTCGTCCACGTACAGGGATGCGTCGATGCGTTGGTGTTCGGGGGTGCGGGCGCGGGCTGAGGCTGCTTGCCAGGTTCCGGCGACGATGAAGGAGCCCAGCAGCCGTGCGGTCTCCTCACCGAGAGCGCCTTTGGGGAGGCGTGCGAGGAGGATGCCGCCGTCGAGGACGCGGGTGAGGTCGAAGGTGGAGGGGCCGGCGGAGATGGCGCGGCGGGCGAAGTCGCGCAGCAGGAAGGCGCGCAGCTTGTTCATCACCGGGCCGACCACGGCGGCGCGGGAGGGTTCGGACATGGACTCGTACCAGGCCCAGAAGCCGCGGAGTACGGGGTCTTTGATGGTGGGGATCAGGCGCAGGCGGTAGGCGGGTTCGCCCAGGAGCCGGGGGACGTCGGCGAGGGTGACGAGCTGACCTGTGTGGGCGCGGTGTTTGAGCAGGGTGAGGCAGGCCGCTCGCATGACGTCGTCGGTCCTGGGGCCCCAGAAGGCGGTGAAGATGCGGCGGAAGATGCCGGTGAGGTTGTCGACGACCACGTCGATGTCGGCCCCGTCCAGGACGTTCAGGCACGGCGGGGCGTGGGAGTCATCCGGGTCGATAAGGACCAGGCGGTCGGCGCAGGTGTCGGGCAGGCGGTGCAGGAGGCCGGTGACGAGGTCGCCCTTGGGATCGATGACGATCGCGCCCCGGTGATGTCGGACATCGTCGAGGACGAGGTTTGCGACCAGGGTGGATTTGCCGGAGCCGGTGGCGCCCATCAGATGGATGTGATGTCGGGCGTCGGCGACCGCGAGACCGACCGGGCGGCGGGCGCCGGTGTCGGAGTGACCCAGCGGCTTGACCCCGGCGCCGGGGGTTGGTTCGGGGATTGTGGGTGGTGGGAGGACTGAGCGGGCTCCCGCGCGCCGCAGGCCGGGGGCGTCTGCGTCGAGGGGCAGATGGGCCAGGGCCGCCAGTTCCGGGACCGACAGCAGCGCCGCACGCTGCGGGAAGACGCGTCCTTCCAGCCATCGTTCGGGGTGGGCGAGTCGGGTGCGGGCGAGCCAGTTGAGTTCCGCGTACAGGCCGAACGCGGAGGCCAGCGCGTGCGCACGCCCCCGCACCACATCCCGCGCACGCTCCTCCTCAGGTGTGCAGGTGGCGGCGTAGGTGATGGTCGTGTGCCATTGGGGGCCGGTGAGTTTGGCGGCGGACTGGCGGACCGCGGCACCGTGCTCGACATCCTGCCGCCGGGCCAGTGCTGGCTGTGGCCGGTGCAGCAGGAGCGCGCCGAGCGCGGGCAGTCGCGGGGCCGGGCCTCCGGCCTTCAACCGCCGCGCTGTGCGGCGGGCCCGCCGCACAGCGGCGCCGGTTGCCGGGCGGACGAGGATCTGTACGAGCGCGGTCTCGCCCTCGCTCATGCCGGTGGCTGCCTGCAGCAGCGCTCGGAGTGGGTCGGCCGCGTGCTCGGTGCGCAGCGGCAGCACCTGTGGCCGGGCCGGGCGCAGCCGCCCCGCCGTCACCACATGGCCGGGCGGGATGAGTTCCGGTGGTTGTTGGACGCGGGTGTGGGCGCCGGGCCAGGCCGCCTCCACCGCCCGCCGCACCAGCCCCAGCGGCACGGTCCCTGGCACCCACAGCCGGATCCCCAGCCCGGTCGGCGACCACGCGTACTCGAACCCCAGATGCGGCTGGCCATCGGTAAGGCGTCGCCACCACGGCCGCAGCAGACCCGCCAGCTGCGCCCACAACACGTCACCCCCCTTGGCGGGGATCTGGGGCGGAGCGAGGATCTCGACGCAGTGTGCGTCGTCGGCGAAGCGCTGCTGGCGACTGCGCCGCATCCGGCCGCAGCCGGTGGTGACGCACACGGCTGCCGCCGTCGCAACCGGCACGAGCACAGGCATGTGCGGGACGGCCCAGCCGAGAACTGTTCGGGTGGTGGAGGCCCAGAAGGCAGCGGGGTCGGTGAGGAAGTCCACCACCGGACCACGGGGTACCGGGCCGGTGACGAGCGCGGCGACGGTCACTGGTTCCACGTCTCTTCGCCGAGAACGTGGCCGAAGCAGGAGTCGTCGGGGGCGGTGTCCTCGGCCCACTGCTGGGCGGCGAGTTCTCCGGGGTCGGTGGTGATGATCTCGTGCTCCCCCGGGGCGGCCACGGAGATCAGCGCGACCTTGCGGCGTTCCCCGGCCAGCAGCAACGCCTCGCCCCTCCCGGCGGACAGCAGGAACTCCCGCTCACCGTGGGAGAGCCGGAACGAGGCGCTGATGGTGTCGATCGCTTGTGGGGCCTGCCGGAGCAGAATCTGGGTCGCCGCGTTCGCGACCACCGCTCTCCCCAGCGGCGAAGCGAGGACGTCATCTGCGTCCTGGGTGATGACGGCCAGCCCGGTCCAGTTTTTACGGGCGGCCTTGGCCATCCGGAACAGAAAGCGTGCCCCGGCCTCGTCACGCATCAGCAGCCACGCCTCGTCCACGATCACCAGATGCTTGCCGCCCCTGCCCGCATCGGTGACCTGGCGCCAGATCGCTTCCAGCGCCAGCAGCATCGCCGGAGCCTTCACCTCCTCCGGCAACTCCCGCAGCGCGAAGACCACCAAATGGCCAGCGGTACTCGCCGTGCTGTGGCCGTTGAAGACGCCAGCATGCGAACCGGTGACATACGGCGCCAGCCGCTCCACCAGCCCCGCAGCCACCTCACTCCCGTCCTCGCCAAGAACCTCCGCGAGGTCCGCAAGGACTGGCGGGGTCCGCGTCCAGGTCCGGGCATCCGCCGTGATCCCCGCCCGGGCATAGGTGGCCAGGAGCGCCCGGTCGAGCACGGCTTCCTCCGCGCCCTTCACCTCGGCGCCGAAGAGCACAGCCAGGAAGCGGTGCAGGAACAGCACCCGTCGCGTCAGGACATCCTCACCGCCGGCCTCGCCATGACAGGGGAGGTCGAAGGGGTTGAGGCGCACGCCGTCGGCACCGAGCGCCACGACGGTGCCGCCGACACTCTCGGCCAGGCGTACGTACTCGTTTTCCGGGTCGACCACGGAGGCGGTGACCCCGGTGAACAGCAGCCGCAACAGCTCCAGCTTGGCCAGGTAGGACTTGCCGGCCCCGGAACGGGCGAGGGTGACCGAGTTGTAGTTGTCGCATCCGAAGCGGTCCCACAACACCGGCGCGCCAGAGACGGCGTTCAGCCCGTACAGCACCTGCGACCCCGCTCCGGCCCCGGCTCCAGCAGCATCGGCGGGAGCGGGTAGCTCGGGGCTGGCGAAGGGGTAGCAGGCGGCGAGCGCCGCGGTGTCGAAGGTGCGGCGGATCTTCAGCGTATCGATGCCCAAGGGCAGGGTGGTCAGCCAGCCGGGCAACGCCCGGTAGGTCGTTGGTGCGACCGTCATCAGCAGTGACTCCGCGACCGCTTTGACGGCGGCGACCTGCTCGGCCAAGGTCTCCTCGTCCGCGGCGTGGACGGTCATGTACAGGCCGACGTGGAAGAGCTTTCCCTCGCCGCGGGCGATCTGGTAGGCGAGATCGGCCGCGTCCGCGGCGGCGGCCTCGACCTCCGGATTGTCCAAGTGCCCCTTGTCGAATGCGCCCCGGCGTCCGGATTCCAGCCGGGCACGCTGCTTCTTCAGACCGGCCGCCGCCACGAGGTTGGGGACCGGTTCGATGTGGAGAGCGATGTCCAGGTGCCCGGGGAAGGCGAGGAGGGGCGCCAGCCAGCCGGGGCTGACCTCGGCCGGGTAGCCGGTCACGACCATGGTGGAGGCCAGGTGGCCCCCGATCGCGAGGGTGCGGGCATGCACCTCAAGCGCCTCCGGGCCCGCGGGCTGCAGCAGCTCTCCGGCCCGGACGGCCTCATGGTCCGCGCGGTGCCGGTTTCGGGGACGTCGGATCATGCCTCGACTCCTTGCGCTTCCGTATCGAGCGGCGTTGTGGGGGGATCGGGGTTGCAGGCGGTGGTGATCAGCGCGGTGCTCTGCTCTTGGTCGAGTGGGGTGACGCTGATGCCGGCGGGAGCGAGCCCGCGAGTCGCTTCCTGGATGCGCTGGATGGCCCGTGCGCTGCAGGCAGAAGGCCGGGCTCGGCGCGGCGGTGTCTCTTCCCGTGCGACAAGGACGATCTGGCGGGTCAGCAGGTCCCCGGTCCCGGCGAGATGGGCAAGGTAATCGGCGTGCGCGCGGGCCGCCCGCTCCAGCGCCGGGTGCGGCAGGGCCGGGGCACGGTGGTGGAGCTGGTCCACCAGAGGCGCGAGATCGGTACGGTGACAGCGGAGCAGGAGCTGGGTAGGACCGGTTAGCGAGTTGAGCCAGCGTCCGTACGCTGCGACCAGGCCCTGCTGCTCGGCACCGCTGTGCAGGTCGAAGTTGACCGGCGAGCAGATCCCCAGCGCCGCCTGTCCCTGCTCGGCCAGATCCACCGTGCCCACCGGGCCGACACCGCGATGCGGCATCCGCACCGGCACCGGCATCGGTCCGGTTGCCTTGCCCATTTCCTTGTTCACGATCTCAGGCAGTGCGGGCACGCCTTCCGGAGCATGCACTCGCCGTTTGGGGGCGCGGGCGTGAGCGAGGGCGGCGAGGAGAAACCGGTCCAGGCCGATGCCCTCCCGGGCGCCCACCGCGACCGCGGTGACAGCTCCGGCCACGGGCACCACCATGACCAGATACGTCAGCGGCGGCATGAACGGCTGCGCGAGCCAGTACCCGCCGTACAGCACCAGTACGCACCCGGCCAGGATGGCGGTCTGCCGCGCGGTGAGCGGGCCCAGCACGCGGTCCGGGCGCGTGATATCCGCGGGAATCCGGGTCGTAGCGACACCGTCGTCGTATCCATCTGTCATGAACACTCACCTCCGGGGCGGTTCAAGAGGAAGGCGCAACTGCGCCGGGCGTACGGGCCGGACACGCACCCGCTCGGCCGGAATCCGCAGCACTATCTGCCGCGAGGCCACCCGCGGAACGGACCGGTCGACGGGAGGCCGCGGGGACGAGGGGGAGGCCGAGCTGCTGGTGGTGGGGTGCGGTCGCGGGACGCGCTCGGCCCGGATCGGCAACCAGGTCTGGACCGGCCGCGGCGTACGGGAGGAGACGCGCTGCGCGGCCACGGGCAACGTCAGCTGCCGCTTGCGGCGTGCCTGTGCGGGATGGACCACGCTGTGGGGACCCTTCTGCTGAGAAGTACCAGGTGAGGCCACTCGCGAGCCAGTGCTCAGGCGGCCCGCCGGCCCCCTTGGGAGCGTCGGCGCCGTTGTCAAGCCGGCCGCCGGGGCTCCGGCTCGGGGCGTCCCCGTGCCCACCGGGCCCGAAGGGCTACCGGGCGCAGGAGAGCCAGTGGCTGTTCCGGGCCCCGAACCGGGCACTCTGCTCGCCGTTTCAGCCGAGCCAGTGCCGAGCCACCTGCGGCCCAGTGGTGAGCCTGGCTGTGGTCCCGGCCGTGGTGGACCTCCGCCGCCACGGCCGGGACGTCCACCCCCGCCACCGGGCCGGCCACCTCCGCCAGGGCCGCGGCGCAGCAGGGACGTGCCGGGGAGGTAACGGTCCATGAGCCGGTACAGGGCCAGGGTCCGCAGGATCCTCACCGCGGTGGGCGCATGCGGGTTGTGGATTGGAGTGGCCCGGAAGACGACCTGCATCGTCCAGCCGGGGATCTTGAACAGCACCCAGAACAGGGCGAGCCCGGCCAGCATCGTGCCCAGCTGATCCGAGTAGGGAATCCCCAGCGCGGTGGCGCCGGGAGCGAAGAATAGCTTGAGCGCGACGATGAACGTCATCGACTGCGCGACCTGAATGACCAGGCACCCGGCAAGGCCGCGCCACCACAGCCGCGCCATCGGGTCGGTGAGCGGGTGGGCATGGCAGGCCAGCGCCAACGGACCGGAGACGGCGAGCAGGGCCATGACGGCGACCCGTACGACGAAGCCGATCAGCACAGCCAGGATCAGCACGATCATGACGATCGACGCGATCAGCAGGTAGATCTTGAGCCCGGGAGCGCCGAACAGGGAGAAGGGAAGGGCTCGCTCGACCAGGCCCTGCCCGGCGTCGGCCATGTCGATGCCCAGGATCGCGTGGGAGAGCGCGTTGCCCAGGTCGATGGCCTTGCCCATCACGGTCAGCGAGGTCGCCGAGGCGATCATCCCGATCAGCAGGCGCGGGGCGATCTGTTTGAGCGCATACCGGGTCTGGACGGTCTCGTATCCCATCACCGTGATCCCGCCCGCGGTCACGAACAGCGCGTAGATCCCGGCTGTGATGCCCATCGACCCGGCCCACAGCCGTTTCAGGTCCGCGTGCCGGGTGACGTCGGGCGTGGCGAGGAGGGTGTCGGCGAGCAGTTCCCGCAGTGGCTTCATGATCTGCTCGACGATCATCCCCAGGAACGAGGTGATCGCGTTCACGATCATGCCTGGGATGTCGAGGAAACCGTCCAGGCCCCAGCCCGCCGGGGAGCAGTCACCGCTGGTGACCTTGCAGGCAGGAGGTGTCAGCCCGGGAGCCGGCTCCAGCCTCGGCCGCTGTGAGGGCTCATGAGACGGACGGCCAGGAGCCGGACTCGGCCCGGGCGTGGCCTTGGGCCGAGTGGGACCCGCTCGGGGTTCGGGAGCGCTTGTCGCGGGCCCGGGCTGGGGACGCGGTTCTGGATCGTCCGGTACGGCGAGTGCCGGGAGGGCTGCTGCGGGGAGGGCGACAGCCTGCGCGGGCGGCCCGGCGCCGACGAGGAGGGCAGCGGGTGCCAGGAGCAGGACAGAGAGAAGACGGCGGCGGCTGGTCATTGCCCGCCGCCGTCGTCCACGCCCACGATCTGCTTCAACAAGGCCACCAGTACCGGGGCGAGGATCGCCAGCCCGTAGCCGATCGCCGCGGCCTTCAGCGCTCGCTTGGAAGCTTCGACCTCTCCCGGGTCGCCCCCGGCCATGAGGTAGCGCAGGCCGCCGAAGGTGAGGAAGAGCGTGGCAAGTCCGGCGAGCAGGCCGACAACCTGATCCCGCAGATTGGAGATGACCTCCGGGATCGTGGCTACTGCCCAGGCCGCGGGTGGATCCGCCAACAGCAGAACGGCGGTGACAGGGGTGGTGAACACCAGCCGGATCCCGCAGCGCATCAACTGACGTGCGGTGGCCGGTCGCGGACGGAAGCGGCTGAGCATGGCAGGGCACCTCCATCAGGCACGAGAACAGGCAGACAGAAAACGCACGGACGACAGGGAGCGGGTGGGGTGAGCCGGATCCTTCGCCCGGGGCCGGCCTCCTTCGGCGGCTACCGGATGGCTCTCGGGGTGTCAGCACGAGACGGAGCGCACACCCCACCCAGCACACGGCCCGACAGCACGGGAGCGATACACAAAGAGCTCCTGCCAGGCCCGGGGGCTCCTGCCGATCCAGGAGAATCAGAAGAAGCCCTCGTCTGCCCATCGATAGAGAATCCGGGGCCGGAGCGTTGACGCCCCGGCCCCGGACGTCCCCCGCATGGCTCCCTACCGGGCCCGATGACGCAGGTGAGAAGCCAGGCGCTGTTCGGCGGCGGTGCGATGCCGGTACAGCTGACGCATGCTCACCCCACGCTCACCGGCAAGCGCTCCCATCGGCTCGCCCTGCAGTCTGGTGCGGGCGATCAGCTGCGCCTCGGCCACGTCCACCACCCGGGCCCGCACCGCACGGGCCAGCACCTGGTACTCATCCGACACCGTCAAGCCCTCCAGGTCCTCGACGGTTGCGCGGGCACGCAGGCGCCCCAGATGGACCATCGGCTCACCCGCCTCCCGCTCCCCGCGGCGACGAGCCGCGTAGACCAGGCGGTGAACCGCACGGTCCGCAGCCGCGAACAGTTCCCGGTCCACCCCCGGATCACCCGCCCCCACCCCCGCAAGGGCGACAGCTACCGCGGCGAGAGCTTCCTGCTCGACTTCCTGACGCTCCAGATGAGCTGGGCGGGCCAGGCGGGACAGCATCCGGCGCAACACCGGAACCGTCATCGCCACGGCCACCACCGGCCACGGCTCACCGAGGTCGTGCGCACGGCGCACGACCTCGCTCCATGTGCGTGCCCGCAGCTCGGGCCGAGTGCTGGGGTGAGCCAGCCGGACACGGATCTGATCGACCGGCCACGCCTCCTCCGACGGGTCGTCACAGACCAGGTGCGCGGGCATGGTCAGTGGCGTGGCGGTACGGGCGAGCGCGAGGAAGGACTGCTCCAGCTCCTCCAGCGGCGAGAGCCGGGCAGTGTGCGGACGGCGAGGTACGGGGCGGTGATGCATGGCGCGACTCCTGCGAGAAGGGGTTCGGACAACTTCCGCCGCCAGCCCTTTCACCCCACCGCGCCACCACTGACCCACCCGCCCACCACCACCGGACAACACACCGCCCCATGGACCGCCATGTGCGATGGCCCACCTCCGGCTCGGCAGCAGTGAGCAGGACCAAGGCCCGTACAGAGCGAGCAGGAATCGAACATGAAGAAACTTGAATTGGCGTCCGTGCTCGGGATCTGCAGGCACATGACCGCTTGCGTGGATCAGCGATCTTTGAGGAGAAGGTGCAGCAGCGTCACCACGCCCACTCCGACCAAGAGGGCCGTACCGAACGAAGGATGCTCAAAGGCGACGTACACAGTGACGCTGCCCGTCAGCAGCAACAGCGCCATGCGCTGATCCATCTGACCGTGCATGAGTAGAGGGCCCCTCCCGAGGTGACGGCACGCCTGCGCTTCCGACGGCGCTTGGTGATGAGAGAGAGGCCGCGGGATCGGAGCCATTACGCGGGTTCACCACAGGATCGCTGTGTTGTGCGTCACACCTCATGCGCGGGAGTGGCGCGAGTCCTGGCCACAGAGGTGCACGACGGGTGGTTGGCCGTCGCCGGCATGCGCTCGAACTTCAGCAGCGACCCTCCATACACAGGGCCGCCCATGGTGGCTAGCTCATGGCTCGCGACCGGCTCGCACCCGCGTTCACCTGCGGATTCAGACGGACCATTCGGCCATGTCGCGTTCGATCCGTTCGGAACGACTGGCAAGGACGGCAGAAGTTGAACGCGTAGGCGGTGGCAAAGGCCAGCAGCCTGAATCTCTATTGATCACGTCAGCACCAGACGGCCGGATCCCCGTTCCCGGGCGCCACCAGCCGATGACGAAGTCCGACCAGCACCGCAGCACCGCCAGCCGCCCCGGCTCATCCCGCCCTCTGCCGACCACCGTGTGGGCCCCCGCCTTGAATGAACCGAGCGAGGACGCCGCCCCCGGCGGGGTGCTGCCCGGCTGGGCGTTGGACAAGATCCGCGCCGAGTTCACGCACCGACCCGGCCACCCGCCCGCGCGCCTGATCAAGATCCACATTCGCGACACCGAACCCGGCATGGACACCCGGACCCGCGTCACCTACCTCGCCGCCCACGAGGACAGCAGAAGCACCCGCACGGCCCCGGTACTGCTCGCGGAACTGCACCCCGACACCCTCCCCGCCCCCGACGACGAACCGGCACCCGCCTGTGACCAGATGCCGGGCGCAATGGAGAACGGCTGGTCCGGATTCTTCCACCGAACTCATCGCCTTCTGCCCCATGACGGCGTCTTGCTGCTCGCCACCAGACAGCGCCGCGACGCCGGACGCCTGACCGACCCGCTCGGATCCCTCATCGCCTCCGCCCGCACCGCCGGCTTCCGCTACCTCCAGCACATCGTCATCATCCACGGACACCCCGACGGCGACCACATCACGCCCACCCCGCCCGAGAGCGCGCCGCCCGGACTCATCCACTCCGACCTGCTCGTGCTGTCCGCGATCAACAGCGCCTGACCGAAGGAGCACGACACCATGTCCGACCGCGAATCGGTGTGGAACACCGCACCCACATCCGCCCCCGCCCAGCGCGCCAACCGCTACGTATCCGGCTCGAACGCGCACCCCGCCAAGATGCTGCCCGCGATCGCCGCCCACGCCATCCGCACCTACACCAAACCGGGTGAGCTGGTCCTGGACCCGATGTGCGGCATCGGCACCACCCTGGTCGAGGCCATCCGCCACCACCGCCAGGCCCTCGGGGTCGAGTACGAAACCCGCTGGGCCCGGATCGCCCGGGCCAACATCGCCCACAGCATCCGGCACGTTGAGCAAGGCAGCGGCCGGGTGGTGTGCGGCGACGCCCGACAACTCACCCAGCTCATCAATGCCGACCTTCACGGAAAGGTCGCGCTGGTGGTCACCTCACCGCCATACGGACGATCGGCCCATGGCCGGGTCCACTGCACGAGCGAAACGGGCGAGCGCGGCGTGGTCAAAACGGACTACCGATACGGGCGCGACCCGCACAACCTCGCCCACGTCTCCACTGACCAGCTCCTGGACGGCTTCTCCAAAATCCTCACCCAGTGCCGGGCGGTGCTGCGCCCGGGCGGCACCGTCGTCGTCACTACCCGGCCCTGGCGTACGCACGGCGAACTCATTGATCTACCCTCCGCCGTCCTGGCCACAGGCCAAGCCGCCGGTCTCGTCCCGGCGGAGCGCTGTGTCGCTCTCCTCGCCGGCATCCGCGACGGCCGACTGATTGCCCGTCCCTCGTTCTTCCAGCTGAAGAACGTCCGCGACGCCCGCCGCCAAGGAATCCCCCTCCACCTCGTACAGCACGAGGACGTCCTCATCTTCACCCGCCCCGAGAAGCCCTCAGCCGCCTCCTGGCCGCTGTGCGCCCGCCGCGAGCGGCAAGCCGGGACCGAACGCTGCCGCTACCCCCGATCCCATCGGAAGACAAGGCTGTGAACGCGCACACACGAAGCGGGGAAGCCATGACACCAGCCGCTACCACCCCAAGCTCCCCAGCAGCAATGCGCCAGGCCCAGGAAGCGGATGAGCCACCCGAGGTGACCGTGATCCTCCCGGACGGTCCTGTGCCGCTCACCCCGCATGCCGCCAAAGCGCTACTGGCCTTCATCCAGGACGAGTACCAACACCGCCGCACCGTTCATCACAGCGGCTGACCACCCACGACCGGGCGGAAACACGGTGGACGGCTGGCCCTCCGGGCCGAGCCAGAGGTACGACGGACGACCACCGTCCACCGTGCACACCAAGCGATCCCAAGGAAGACGGCCCATGCCCCGTTTCGCCTTCGCCGGACGCTGCTCCACCGAGGACCTCCAGGACCCGGAGACCTCCCGCAACTGGCAGCTCACCCGCGCCCGCGCTCTCATCGAACCCGCCGGAGGCGAAATCGTCGCCGAATACTTCGACGCCGGACACTCCCGCGCACTGCCGTGGAAACGCCGCCCCCAGGCCGCCGCCCTCCTCACAGCCCTGCGTGACCCCCACCGCGGCTTCGACGCGGTCGTGATCGGCGAACCCCAGCGCACCTTCTACGGCAACCAGTTCGGCAACACCTTCCCCCTGTTCACCCACTTCAACGTCCCCCTTTGGGTTCCGGAAATCGGCGGGCCGATCGATCCCGACAACGAGGCCCACGATCTCGTCATGTCCGTCTTCGGCGGCATGAGCAAAGGCGAACGCAATCGCGTCAAGATCCGCGTACGCACCGCCATGGGCTCTCAAGCCAAGATCGAAGGCCGCTTCCTCGGCGGCAGACCCCCATACGGCTACCGGCTCGCCGACGCCGGCCCACACCCCAACCCGGCCAAGGCCGCCGACGGCAAACGCCTCCACCGTCTCGAACCCGACCCCCAAGCCGCGCCCATCGTGGTCCGCATCTTCACCGAGTACCTTCGCGGAACCGGCCTATACGCCATCGCCGAAGGCCTGACCCGCGACAACATCCCCTGCCCCTCAGCCCACGACCGTGCCCGCAATCCGCACCGCGACGGCCGCGCCTGGTCCAAGAACACCGTCCGCGCCATCCTCACCAACCCCCGCTACACCGGCCACGAAGTATGGAACAAACAACGCAAGCAGGAAATCCTCCTCGACATCGACGATGTCACCCTGGGCCACCGCACCCAACAGACCTGGAACACCCCCGAACAGTGGATCTGGTCCGCCAAGCCCGTCCACGAACCCCTGATCAGCAAGACCACCTTCACCCACGCCCAAGCCAGGAGACACGACCGCCGCCAGCACCACCCCGCAGAACGCAGCCCCCGCACCACACCACGCACCTACGCCCTACGCGGACTCATCCGCTGCTCCCTGTGCGACCGCAAGATGCAGGGCACCTTCAACCACGGCCACCCCCACTACCGCTGCCGCTACCCCTACGAATACGCCAAGAGCAGCCCCCTCGACCACCCGCTCACCGTCTACATCCGGGAAGCGGTCATCCTCCCGGAACTCGACCGGTGGATCGCACAGGCCTTCGCCCCCGGACAGCTCAAGACCACGCTACAGACCATGCAGCGATCCCAACGGGCAACAACCACCGCCTTGCCCGGCCTCGAGGCCGCCCGCCGCACCATTGCCGACTGCGACCGGTGACTGAGCCAATACCGCGCAGCACTCGACGCCGGAGCCAGCCCCGCAACCGTCGCCGCATGGATCAGCAAAGCCGAGGCCGACAAAACCGCCGCACAGCAACAACTCATCACCGCCAGCGCAGCCCGGCGCACCGTCCTCACCGACGAACAGATCCACGGCATGATCAAAGACCTCGGTGATCTCACCGACCGGCTCCTCGCCGCCCCCGCCGACCGCAAAGCCCCTCTCTACCAGGCTTTCGGCCTCGCGCTCACCTACGACATGAAGAAGCGGGTTGTGACCGTTAAGTCACAACCCGCTTCATCCGTGTACGTAAGAACGTGTCCGAGGGGGGACTTGAACCCCCACGCCCGATAAAGGGCACTAGCACCTCAAGCTAGCGCGTCTGCCATTCCGCCACCCGGACCAGGTGTGTCCCGCGGCTGGCCGCGGCGACATCGACCACGATACCAAGGTTTCGGAGTGCGTTTCACCCGCGTATGCCGGGCGCCCGCCCCCGCGCCGACCTGGGGGGACGCGGGGGTGGGCACGCTGGGTGATCAGGTGGGCATCAGGTGGTAGTCGGGGAAGTTGCCGGGGAGGCGTTCGGGGGCGGGGCCCTCGGTGACGGCTCGGATCAGCAGGTCGCCGCCGACGAAGGCTCCGCGCCAGGAGGCGCCGAAGCCGCCAAAGAGCTCATCGCGGTCGCCGCGGGAGCGGGGCTTGCCGTGGCCGGTCTTGAAGGCGCGGATCTGGGGGGCCAGACGGTCGTAGGTGGCGGGGTCGTCGCAGGAGAGGGTGGCGACGAGGGCGCCGTTGCTGGCGTTCATGGCGGCGAGCAGTTCGGCCTCGGTGTCGACCAGTACGAGGGTGTCGACCGGGCCGAAGGGCTCGGCGTGGTGCAGCGGGGAGGTCGAGGACGGATTGAGGAGGGTGACGGGGGCGGTGTAGGCGGAGAGGTCCTGGCCGGGGAGGAAGTGGCCGTCGGCGAGGTCGCCGCGGTGGAGGGGGACGGCGCCGCGGTCGATGGCCTCGCTCACCTGGTCGGTGAGCTCCTTGGCCTTGGCCGCGTTGATCAGGGGGCCGAAGTCCAGGTCGGGGAGGTCGTCGGAGGGGTGCTCCACCGCGAGGGGGTGGCCCACGCGGATGGAGCGGACCGCCGGGAGGTAGACGGAGAGGAAGGCGTCGAAGGACGAGCGCTGGACGACGAAGCGCGGATAGGCGGTGCAGCGCTGCTTGCCGTAGTCGAAGGTCTTGCGGATCAGTGGGGCGAGGGCGTCCCAGTCGGTGAAGTTCCAGATGCCCCAGGCGTTGAGCCCCTCCTGCTCGAGGATGTGGCGTTTCCCGAGGTCGGCGACGGCGGTGGCGACCCGGGCGCCGGTGTCGCGGCCGCCGACGAAGGAGACGCAGCCGATCTCGGGCGAGCGGACCAGGGCCTCGGAGAGCTCACCGCCGCTGCCGCTGAGGAGGGTGACCGGGATGCCCTCGCGGGCGGCGAGCGCGCAGGCGAGGGTGAGGCAGGCCAGCCCGCCGTCGGTGGGGGTCTTGGCGATGACGGCGTTGCCGGCCAGCGCCTGGACGAGCATGGCGTGGGCGAGGACGCTCATCGGGTAGTTCCAGCTGGCGATGTTCGAGACCGGGCCGGGCAGCGGGGTGCGGCCCTCGGCCATGCGGTCGATCTCGTCGACGTACCAGCGGACGCCGTCGGTGGCCCGGTCCACATCGGCCTGGGCCAGCCGCCAGGGCTTGCCGATCTCCCAGACCAGCAGGAGGGCGAGCAGCTGCCGGTGCTCGCAGAGCGCGTCGAGGGTGGCGGACACCCGCGCCCGGCGCTCGGCGAGTGCGATGTGGCGCCAGCGGCGGTGCTGGTCGAGGGATGCGCGTACGGCCTGGTGGGCGGTGGTGGCGTCGAGCCGCGGCGGACCCGCGATCGGGGTGCCGTCCACGGGGGTGGTGGCGGGGAGGGCCCGGCCGTCGCGGTGCCAGGTGCCGTCCCAGAGATTGAGGACTCGGTCGTCCTGGAACGCCTCCGGGGCGACGGCGAGGCAGCGCTGCCAGGCGTCGCCCCAGGCGGTTCCGGGCTTGAGGGTGAGGGTGGGTGCCATCGGTGATCTCCGCTCTCGTTGCACAGGCGGGGCGGGATGTGGCGGTCCGTACGGCGGGGACGCCCGCACGGCGGGGACGCCCGCACGGCGGGGACGCCCGCACGGCGGGGACGCCCGCACGGCGGGGACGCCCGCACGGCGGGAGCGCCCGTACGGCGGGAGCGCCCGTACGGCATGCGTCCGCGCACGGCATGCGTCCCCGTACGGGGAGGAACGTAGTGGCACCGGGCGTGACGGTGAGCCGATCGCGGATCGGGTATGGCTCACATCACGCGCGGTTGCCGGTTGTTTCGGCCAGAAGGGCCAATACCAGCCCGGCGGTCTCCGTGGGGGTCGCTCCCACTCTCACTCCGGCCGCCTCCAGCGCCGCCTTCTTGGCCGCGGCGGTGCCCGAGGAGCCGGAGACGATGGCGCCCGCGTGGCCCATCGTCTTGCCCTCGGGGGCGGTGAAGCCCGCGATGTAGCCGACGACCGGCTTGGTGACGTGGTCGGCGAGGTACCGCGCGGCGCGCTCCTCGGCGTCGCCGCCGATCTCGCCGATCATCACGATCAGGTCGGTTTCGGGGTCGGCCTCGAAGGCGGCCAGCGCGTCGATGTGGGTGGTGCCGATGACGGGGTCGCCGCCGATGCCCACGCAGGTGGAGAAGCCGATGTCGCGCAGTTCGTACATCAGCTGGTAGGTGAGGGTGCCGGACTTGGAGACCAGCCCGATCCGGCCGGGTTTGGTGATGTCGGCGGGGATGATGCCCGCGTTGGACCGGCCCGGGGAGATCAGACCGGGGCAGTTCGGGCCGATGACCCTGGTGGCGCGGGCCCGCGCATACGCCTGGAAGGCGACCGCGTCATGGACCGGGATGCCCTCGGTGATGACGACGGCGAGCGGGATCCGCGCGTCGGCGGCCTCGATGACGGCGGCCTTGGCGTGCGGCGGCGGGACGAAGAGCACGCTCACATCGGCGCCGGTGGTGTCCATGGCCTCGGATACGGAGCCGAAGACGGGCACCGTACGGCCGTCGAAGTCGACCCGGGCCCCGGCCTTGCGCGGATTGACACCGCCGACGACATCGGTGCCGGCGGCGAGCATGCGCCGGGTGTGCTTCATGCCTTCGGCGCCGGTCATGCCCTGGACGATGACCTTGCTGCCCTTGGTGAGGAAGATGGCCATGCGAGGAGCCCCCTTATGCGGCGGTCGCGGCGAGTTCGGCGGCGCGCGCGGCGGCGCCGTCCATGGTGTCGGCCTGGTGGACGAGTGGATGAGCCAATTGGCCAAGAATGGCTCGGCCACGTGCGGCGTTGTTGCCGTCGAGCCGGACGACGAGCGGTTTGGTGAGGGGGACGGTGTCCAGGGCGCGCACGATGCCGTCGGCCACCGCGTCGCAGGCGGTGATGCCACCGAAGACATTGACCAGGACGGAGCGCACATCGGGGTCGTCGAGGACGAGGGAGAGCCCGTCGGCCATCACCTGGGCCGAGGCGCCGCCGCCGATGTCGAGGAAGTCGGCCGGGCGGGCGCCGCAGCCCGCGACGACGTCCAGGGTGGACATCACCAGGCCCGCGCCGTTGCCGATGACGCCCACCTGGCCGTCGAGTTTGACGTAGCCGAGCCCCACGGCCGCGGCCCTCGCCTCCAGCGGGTCCCGGGCTCGGTCGTCGGCGTCGTCCCATGACGGCTGCCGGTAGCTCGCGTTGTCGTCCAGGGTGACCTTGCCGTCCAGGGCCACGATCGCGCCGTCGCGGGTCACCACCAGTGGGTTGACCTCGACCAGAAGGGCGTCCTGGGCGGTCAGGACGGTCCACAGCCGGCGGATGGTCCCGGCCGCCTCCCGCGGCAGTCCCCCGGCGATGGCGATCTCGGCGGCCTTCGCCTCGGTCACCCCCTCGGCCGGGTCGACGGGGATCCGGGCCACCGCCTCGGGACGGCGCGCGGCGACCTCCTCGATCTCCATGCCGCCCTCGGCGGAGGCGATGGCCAGGAAGCGGCCCGCGGCCCGGTCCAGGGCGAAGCCGAGGTACAGCTCCCGTTCCACCTCGACCGGTTCGGCGACCATCACCCGGTGCACGGTGTGGCCCTTGATGTCCATGCCGAGGATCCGCCGTGCGGTCTCCTCGGCGGCCACCGGGTCGTCGGCGAGCCTCACCCCGCCCGCCTTGCCCCGGCCGCCGGTTTTCACCTGGGCCTTGATGACGACGCGTCCGCCCAGCCGTTCGGCGGCCGCGCGGGCGGCCTCGGCCGAGTCCACGACTTCGGCTCTCGGCACCCGCACGCCGTTGTGGTGAAGGAGTTCCCGTGCCTGATGTTCGTACAGGTCCATGTGTCAGCTCCCTGATGGCCCGTCAACAGCGCTTGGTCCGGCGCTGGTTCGAACGAGTGGCGCACGCCCCCTGGACATCGCTCGACCGATGGTGGGATAACAAAGTTCATACAGGATAACGTCGACTGTATGCAATCCACTTGCGAGGCCGTACCGACCCCTACGAAGGGACGCGATTCGCCATGCCCGACGACAGCCAGGACCTCATTTCCGGCGGGCACTTGGTCGCCAAAGCACTCAAAGCAGAAGGCGTCGAGGTCATCTACACCCTCTGCGGCGGCCACATCATCGATATCTACGACGGCTGTGTCGACGAGGGCATCGACGTCATCGATGTACGCCACGAACAGGTCGCCGCCCACGCCGCCGACGGCTACGCCCGGATCACCGGCAAGCCCGGCTGCGCGGTCGTCACCGCCGGCCCCGGTACCACCGACGCGGTCACCGGCGTCGCCAACGCCTTCCGCGCCGAGTCACCCATGCTGCTCATCGGCGGCCAGGGAGCCCACACCCAGCACAAGATGGGGTCCCTCCAGGACCTCCCCCATGTGGACATGATGGCGCCGATCACCAAGTTCGCCGCCACCGTCCCGGACACCGCCCGCGCCGCCGACATGGTCTCCATGGCCTTCCGCGAGTGCTTCCACGGCGCCCCCGGCCCCTCCTTCCTGGAGATCCCGCGCGATGTGCTGGACGCCAAGGTGCCGGTGGACAAGGCGCGCGTCCCCCTGGCGGGGCACTACCGCGCCTCCACCCGCGCCGCCGGCGACCCCGAGTCCGTCCAGAAGCTGGCCGATCTGCTGGTCCAGGCCGAGAAGCCGGCGATCCTGCTGGGCAGCCAGGTGTGGACCACCCGCGCCACCGGCTCGGCCATCGAGCTGGTGCGCACCCTCAATGTGCCCGCGTACATGAACGGCGCGGGGCGCGGCACACTGCCGCCCGGCGATCCGCACCACTTCCAGCTCTCCCGCCGCTACGCCTTCTCCAACGCCGACCTCATCATCATCGTCGGCACGCCCTTCGACTTCCGGATGGGCTACGGCAAGCGGCTCTCCCCCGACGCCACCGTGGTCCAGATCGACCTCGACTACCGCACGGTCGGCAAGAACCGGGACATCGACCTGGGCATCGTGGGCGACGCGGGGCTGATCCTCTCCGCCGTCACCCAGGCCGCCTCCGGCCGCATCAACGGCGGCGCGGGCAAGCGCAAGGAGTGGCTGGACGAGCTGCGGGCCGCCGAGCAGAAGGCGATCGAGAAGCGGCTGCCCAGCCTCCGCTCCGACGCCTCCCCCATCCATCCGTACCGCCTGGTCAGCGAGATCAACGACTTCCTCACCGAGGACTCGATCTACATCGGCGACGGCGGCGACATCGTCACCTTCTCCGGCCAGGTGATCCAGCCCAAGTCGCCCGGCCACTGGATGGACCCGGGCCCGCTGGGGACGCTCGGCGTCGGGGTGCCGTTCGTGATGGCCGCCAAGAAGGCCCGCCCCGACAAGGAGGTGGTGGCGCTCTTCGGCGACGGCGCCTTCTCCCTGACCGGCTGGGACTTCGAGACACTGGTCCGCTTCGACCTGCCGTTCGTCGGCATCGTCGGCAACAACTCCTCGATGAACCAGATCCGTTACGGCCAGAAGGCCAAGTACGGCGAGCAGCGCGAGCGGGTCGGCAACACCCTGGGCGATGTGCCCTACGACCAGTTCGCCCGGATGCTCGGCGGCCACGGCGAGGAGGTCCGCGACCCGGCGGATATCGGCCCGGCGCTGCGCCGCGCCCGCGAGTCCGGCAAGCCGTCGCTGATCAACGTCTGGGTGGACCCGGACGCGTACGCCCCCGGAACCATGAACCAGACCATGTACAAGTAGGGAGGCGCCACCATGTCCCAGGCTGCCCAGGCCAATCAAGCTCTGACGGGCATCCGCGTCCTCGATATGACGCATGTGCAGTCCGGTCCCTCCGCCACCCAGCTGCTCGCCTGGCTCGGCGCCGATGTGATCAAGCTGGAGAACATCACCGGCGACATCACCCGCAAACAGCTGCGCGATCTCCCGGATGTGGACTCGCTCTACTTCACGATGCTCAACTGCAACAAGCGGAGCATCACCCTCAACACCAAGAGCGAACGCGGCAAGGAGATCCTGACCGAGCTCATCCGCCGCAGCGACGTCCTGGTGGAGAACTTCGGTCCGGGCGCCGTGGACCGCATGGGATTCACCTGGGAGCGCATCCAGGAGATCAACCCGCGGCTGGTCTACGCCTCGATCAAGGGGTTCGGCGACGGCCCGTACACCAAGTTCAAGGCGTACGAGGTGGTCGCGCAGGCCATGGGCGGGTCGATGTCCACGACCGGTTTCGAGGACGGACCGCCGCTGGCCACCGGCGCCCAGATCGGCGACTCCGGCACCGGGGTGCACTGCGTGGCGGGCATCCTCGCCGCGCTCTACCAGCGCACCCACACCGGCCGCGGCCAGCGGGTGAATGTGGCGATGCAGCACGCGGTGCTCAATCTGTGCCGGGTCAAGCTGCGCGACCAGCAGCGGCTGGCGCATGGACCGCTCGCCGAGTATCCGAATGAGGACTTCGGCGACGAGGTGCCGCGCAGCGGCAACGCCAGCGGTGGCGGCCAGCCCGGCTGGGCGGTCAAATGCGCGCCCGGCGGGCCCAACGACTACGTCTACGTCATTGTGCAGCCGGTCGGCTGGGAGCCCATCACCCGGCTCATCGGCCGCCCCGAACTGGCCGAGGACCCGGAGTGGGCCGCGCCCGAGGCACGGCTGCCGAAGCTGGCCAAGATGTTCCAGCTGATCGAGGAGTGGAGCAGCACGCTGCCGAAGTGGCAGGTGCTGGAGCAGCTCACGGCCGAGAACATCCCGTGCGGGCCGATCCTGTCCACCAAGGAGATCGTCGAGGACGCGTCGCTCGCGGCCAACGAGATGATCGTCGAGGTCGACCACCCCGAGCGCGGCTCCTTCACCACGGTCGGCTCCCCGCTGAAGCTCTCCGACTCCCCGGTTCAGGTCGAGCGCTCCCCGCTGCTGGGTGAGCACAACGAAGAGGTGTACGTCGGAGAGCTGGGGCTCGGCGACGAGGAAGTGCGGCTGCTCAAGACGAACGGAGTGATCTGACGGTGACGTATGACAACGATGCCGTGCGGGCGGTGCTGGACGCCGCCCGTGCCGAGGGGCGCACGGCACTGACCGCTCCCGAGGGGAAGCGGATCACCGACGCGTACTCCATCCCGACCCCGGCCGAGGGGCTGGCGGAGACCGCCGACGAGGCGGTGGCGCTCGCCGACCGGATCGGCTTCCCCGTCGTCCTCAAGATCGTGTCCCCGGACATCCTGCACAAGACCGACGCGGGCGGGGTCCGGGTGGGGCTGACGTCCTGCGCCGAGGTGCGGAGCGCGTTCACCTCGATCGTCGACAACGCCCGTGCGTACGACGCCGAGGCCCGGATCCAGGGCGTCCAGGTGCAGCAGATGGTCCCGGACGGCGGCCAGGAGGTCATCGTCGGCGCGGTCACCGATCCCACCTTCGGCAAGGTGGTGGCGTTCGGGCTCGGCGGGGTGCTGGTGGAGGTGCTGAAGGACATCACCTTCCGGCTGGCCCCGGCCAGCGAGGACGAGGCGCTGTCGATGCTGGACGGGATCCGCGCCGCCGAGGTGCTGCGCGGGGTGCGCGGCGGGGAGGCGGTGGACCGGGCGGCGCTCGCCGATCTGATCGTGCGGGTCTCCCGGCTGGTGGCGGACTTCCCCGAGATCACGGAGGTCGATCTCAACCCGGTGTTCGCCACCGCGAGCGGGGTGCTGGCCGCCGATGTGCGGCTGCTGATCGGGGACCCCGCCCCGCAGGAGCGCCGCCGCTATACGCGCGAGGAGATCCTGGGCGCGATGCGCCGGCTGATGCAGCCGCGTTCGGTGGCGGTGGTCGGCGCCTCCAACGAGCACGGCAAGATCGGCAATTCGGTGATGCGCAACCTCATCGACGGCGGCTTCCCCGGGGAGATCCACCCGGTGAACCCCAAGGCCGACGACATCCTGGGCCGCAAGGCGTACAAGAGCGTCACGGACGTCCCCGGCGAGGTGGATGTGGCGGTCTTCGCGATCCCCGCGAAGTTCGTGCCCGCCGCGCTGGAGGAGGTCGGCCGCAAGGGCATCCCGAACGCCGTGCTGATCCCGTCCGGCTTCGCCGAGACCGGTGAACACGAGCTCCAGCGGCGGATCGTGGAGATCGGCGAGGAGCACGGGGTGCGGCTGCTGGGGCCGAACATCTACGGCTACTACTCCACCTGGCAGGATCTGTGCGCCACCTTCTGCACCCCGTACGACGTCAAGGGGCCGGTGGCGCTCACCTCGCAGTCCGGTGGCATCGGGATGGCCATCCTGGGCTTCGCCCGGACGACCAAGACCGGTGTCTCGGCCATCGTCGGACTGGGCAACAAGTCGGATGTGGACGAGGACGATCTGCTGACCTGGTTCGGCGAGGACGACCACACCCAGTGCATCGCGATGCACCTGGAGGACCTCAAGGACGGCCGGGCCTTCGTGGAGGCGGCGCGGGCCACGGTGCCCAGGAAGCCGGTGGTGGTCCTCAAGGCGGGCCGTACGGCGGCGGGCGCCAAGGCGGCCGGCTCCCACACCGGCGCGCTGGCCGGGGATGACGCGGTCTACGACGACATCCTGCGGCAGGCCGGGGTGATCCGGGCGCCGGGTCTGGGCGAGATGCTGGAGTACGCGCGGGCGCTGCCGGTGCTGCCCACACCACAGGGTGACAACGTCGTCATCATCACCGGCGCCGGGGGTTCGGGGGTGCTGTTGTCGGACGCGATCGTCGACAACGGGCTGTCCCTGATGGAGATCCCCGAGGACCTGGACGCCGCCTTCCGCCGCTTCATCCCGCCGTTCGGCGCGGCCGGGAACCCGGTGGACATCACCGGCGGCGAACCGCCGTCCACCTACGAGGCGACCATCCGGCTGGGGCTGGAGGATCCGCGGATCCACTCCCTGGTGCTGGGCTACTGGCACACCATCGTCACCCCGCCGATGGTGTTCGCCGAGCTGACCGCGCGGGTCGTCGAGGAGTTCCGCGCGCAGGGCATCGCCAAACCGGTGGTGGCCTCGCTCGCGGGCGACACCGAGGTCGAGGAGGCGTGCGCATACCTCTTCGAGCACGGGGTCGTGGCGTATCCGTACACCACCGAGAAGCCGGTGGCCGTCCTGGGGGCCAAGTACCGCTGGGCCCGGTCCGCGGGGCTGCTGACCTGAGCGTTTCACCGGAAGTGCCCCGACCTGCCGTCGATCGTCTGCGGCACCGTCGTGGCTGGTCGCGCCCGCGTGGCGGAGCCACACAACGGCACAGCACCGCGCCCCTTCGGGGCGCCGCCGAACCGCGGCCGACTTCCGCCGATCCGCTCAGCCACCCACGTTTCCCGGAGCACGAAGAGTTTGGACAGGGGGCGCTGGCCGGGTTCCTTCGAAGCCAAGGGGACGACATGAGCACAGGAGAACAACCGGAAGGGGTACTCCCCTTCCGTGAAGTGCAGGACAGCAAGGGACGCACGTACCGCATCGGCGAGACCGACCGCGACATCCTGGGCCACAGCCGGAAGCTGATGGTCTATCTGCCGTGGGTCGCGATGATGGCCATCAGCGTGTCCGAGTACGCGTACGGCTCGGCCGAGGACACGCTCTCGGAAGCGCACGGCTGGACCCAGAGCAACACCTTCTGGATCCTGAGCGTCTGGGTGTTCTTCCAGGCGGGCATCGCCTTCCCGGCCGGATGGCTGCGGGAGAAGGGCATCCTGACCGCCCGTAAGGCGATGTTCCTGGGAGCCGGGCTGTGTCTGATCGGCTTCCTGGCCCTCTCCCACGTCGACAACGTCTTCATGGCGATCGTCGGCTTCGGCGTCATCGGCGGGCTCGGCTCCGGGTTCGTCTACGCCACCTGCATCAATATGGTGGGCAAATGGTTCCCGGAGCGGCGCGGGGCGAAGACGGGGTTTGTCAACGGAGGGTTCGCCTACGGCGCGCTGCCGTTCATCTTCATCTTCAACTACTGGTTCGACACCGGCAACTTCGACGAGATCCTCGACCTCATCGGTGTCTATGTGCTGATCATCGTGGCGATCTGCGCCTGGTTCTTCAAGGACCCGCCGAAGAACTGGTGGCCCGCCGATATCGACCCGCTGAGCTACTCAGGTAACGCCAAGAGCGCCACGAGCCTGACCAAGAACCCGCCGGCGGTGCGGCAGTACACCCCCAAGGAGGCCATCAGGACCGGCATGCTGCCACTGATGTGGTTCTCCCTGGTGCTCACCGCCGGGGTGTCGATCTTCGGGATCTCCTTCCAGGTCGACTACGCCAAGGAGGTGGGCTTCGGCCCGCTGGTCGCGGCCTCGTCCATGGGCATCATGTCCGTCATCAACGGTGTCGGACGCGGTGTGGTGGGCTGGCTCTCGGACCTGTGGGGCCGGAAGTCGACCCTGGTGTTCGTCATCGTGGTGCTGGGCCTCGCCCAGTTCGGGGTGATCTGGGCCGGCAACATCCACAACGAGGTGCTGTTCCTCTTCTTCGCCTTCCTCTCCGGATTCGGCGGCGGAGCCTTCTACCCGATGTTCGCGGCGCTGACCCCGGACTACTTCGGTGAGAACTACAACGCCACCAACTACGGCCTGGTGTACAGCGGAAAGCTGATCAGCGGGCTGTTCGGCGGCGGCCTCGGCTCGATGGTGGTCGACTCCTGGGGCTACGACGGCGCGTACGCGCTCGCCGGAGGCATCTCCATGGTGGCGGCCGCGGTGGCCCTGCTGCTGCGGCAGCCCGGCCGGCCGCGGGTCCGGGGGATCGCCCCGAACCCGCAGCCGATCAGCCGCGAGGTCGTCTAAGCGGGTCGGGCGAAGTCCGCTACGGTTCGGCAGCGCCCCGAAGGGGCGCGGTGCTGTGCCGATGTGTGGCTCCGCCACGTGGGCGCGACCAGCCACGACGGCGCCGCGGACGGCCAACGACACATCGCGGCCCTTCCAGCGGAGCGCTTAGCCCCGCCGCGCGGGGCCCTCGCTCAGCCCCGTCCGCCGCACCGCAGGGACCGCAGATAGCGGGCGGAGCGGCGGGCGGTGGTGAGCGAATCGGCCGGCTGGTCGTGCTCCACCAGCCATTGGTGGTCACGGCGGCCGCCATGGGTCCTGCCGACCTCGGTCAGGAAGCGGCGGTAGTCGATGTCACCGTCCCCGACGTCCACCATCCGGTAGCCGTCGGGGGCGGTTTCGTCGTGCTCGCCGTCCTTGACGTGGAAGAGCGGGTAGCGGTGCGGGGCCCGCAGTACGTAGTCCAGCGGCTCGAAGGGCGCCGGGGAGCCGTCGGCCTTCTTGCCGAAGCGGAACTGGCCCGCATACGCCCAGTAGATGTCCATCTCCAGATGGACCAGGTCGGGGTCGGTCTCGGCGAGCAGTACGTCGTAGAGGCGGACGTCCGGCCGGTCGGTGGCGAAGGAGAACTCCTCGGCGTGGTTGTGCTGGTAGAACTTCATCCCGCGCGCCTTGGCCGCCGCACCATAGGTGTTGAACTCCTCTGCACAGCGCTTCCAGCCCTCCACCGTGGAGCCGTAGCGCCAGGGCCCGGAGGCGGTGCCCACATGCGGCAGGCCGAGCGCCTCGGCGTCGTCGAGCACCTGGGTGAGGTTGGTGGCGAAGGTGTACGCCTTGGGGTCGTCGGAGTAGTAGCCGACGTGGCTGCCGATGCCGCGCAGCCCGTTGTCCCGCATCAGCCGCCCCAGCTGCTTGAGGGTGATGTCGCCGGTGCCCTGGGTGTATCCGGCGAACTCCACCTGGTCGTAGCCGTATCGGGCCAGTTCCTCGAAGACACGGGCGAAGCCGATGGACTGCACCTGGTCGCGGAGGGTGTAGAGCTGGATGCCGAGGTGGCCGCGGGGCACCAGCGGGCCGCCCCGGCCGTGCTGGGCCGCGGTGCCGGTCCGGGCGGCCGTGCCGGTCTCGGCCGCCGTGGCGGTGGCCGTGCCGAGCAGACCGGCGGCGGTGGCGCCCGCGGCGACGCCGAGGAATCTGCGGCGGCGGAGGGTATCGGCGAGTTCGGGGTTGTCCTGGGCCCTCTTCACGGGGTGTCTCCTTCTGATGCGTTCGTCAAGCCGGCGAGGTGGAGGAGCAGGGTCTTGACGTCGGTGGCGGCCACCCGGCCGCGCACCGCGCCGGGCTGGGAGCAGAGGAGGACGGGGCCGTCCTCCTCGCGGTCCGGCAGACGGCCGTGGCTGCCGCGCACCGGGGCCGGATCGAGCGGGACGACGGCCATGCGGTAGCGCATCCCGGTCTTCTTGCGGGCCAGCGCGGTGGCGGCCCGCAGTCGCACATAGGGGTCCTTGGGGTCCATGAACAGCTCGGCCGGGTCATAGCCGGGCTTGCGGTGGATCTCCACCAGCTGGGCGAAGTCGGGGGCGCGGGCGTCGTCGAGCCAGTAGTAGTACGTGAACCAGGCGTCCGGCTCGGCGACCGCCACCAGCTCCCCGGAGCGGGGGTGGTCCAGGCCGTGCGCCTTCTTGCCCTCGTCGTCGAGGAGTTCGGCGATCCCGGTCAGACCGGCCAGGGCGGTGCGGGTGGCCTCCAGGTCCTCCTCGCGGCGCACATAGACATGGGCGAGCTGGTGGTCGGCGACCGCGAAGGCCCGGGAGGCGCCGGGGTCCAGGTATTCCATGCCGTCCTGGGTGTGCACCTCCAGCAGTCCGGCGCGGCGCAGCGCCCGGTTGATGTCCACCGGCCGGGAGACCGGGGTGATGCCGTACTCGGACAGCGCCACCACGGTGCGGCCGCGGGCGGTGGCGTCGTCCAGCAGCGGGCCGAGGGCGGTGTCGAGCTCGGCGGCGGCCGCGTGGGCGCGGGGGTCGTCGGGGCCGTAGCGCTGGAGGTCGTAGTCCAGATGCGGAATGTAGGTCAGCACCAGATCGGTGGGGCGGGTGCGCAGCAGGTGGCGGGTGGCGTCGATGATCCACTGCGAGGAGACCAGATCGGCGCCCGGCCCCCAGAAGTGGAAGAGCGGGAAGGTGCCGAGTTTCGCGGTGAGTTCGTCGTGCAGCGCGGGGGGCCGGGTGTAGCAGTCCGGCTCCTTGCGGCCGTCGGCGTAGTAGACGGGGCGCGGGGTGACGGTGATGTCGGTGTCCGAGCCCATCGCGTACCACCAGCAGACATTGGCCACGGTGTAGCCCGGGTGGACCCGGCGGGCGGCGTCCCACAGCTTGTCGCCGCCTACCAGGCCGTTGTGCTGCCGCCACAGCAGCACCTCGCCCATCTCGCGGAAGTACCAGCCGTTGCCCACGATGCCGTGTTCGGCGGGGGTGGTGCCAGTGAGGAACGTCGACTGGGCGGCGCAGGTGACGGCGGGCAGCACGGTGCCCAGCGAGGCGCGGGAGCCGGAGCTGCCGAGCGCCTTGAGGCGCGGCATATGGTCCAGCAGCCGTGGGGTGAGCCCGACGACGTCGAGGACGAGGAGCGGGGTCGGGCCGGTCCCGGCGCTCGTATCGCTCCGGTGGCTCGGGTCGCTCATGGCAGCTCCTTGAGGCCGAGGTCGGTCAACAGGTCGCGGGCGAGGGCGAGTTCGGCGGCGATGCCATCGGCGAGCCGGTCGCGGGTACGGGGGCGCAGCTCGGCCGGGAGCGCCTGCCAGGTGTAGGTCTCCACCTCGAGATGGCGGGTCAGCGGGGCGGGCCCGCCGACGAGCCGGGCGAGGGCGTCGGCCAGCACCGGGAGGGTGGAGGTGAGCGGGGGCTCGGGCGGGGCGTGCAGCGGCACATGGAAGTGGGACCGCCAGGGCGCGGTGTCGCCGAGCCCGCCGGCGAGCGCCTGGTCGAGGTCGTCGGTGCCGTGGACGCCGCCCTCGGGGTCCCGGGTGCGGGTCTGGTGGAGGAAGCGGGGCTCGGCGAAGGCCGCGAGGGCCTCCCGCACCGCCGGCCGCCCCGGGTCCTCGGCGTGCAGCGCGGCGGACAGCTGTGCCTTGACGACCGGGACCCCGGCGGCGGTGAGCGCGTCGACAGCCGTGTGCGGATCCTCGAACTGTGTCGCCAGATGGCAGGTGTCCAGACAGACGCCGATGCGGTCCAGCGGCGGGCCGCCGGGGGCGGTGAGCGCCTCGATGGCCTGTGCGGTGGTCTCGACGGTGCAGCCGGGCTCGGGCTCCAGGCCGATGCGGATCGAACGGCCGGTGAGCTCCTGGATGGCGTCGAGCCGCTGGGCGAGGGTGGTGAGGTGGCGGCGGGCGGCGCGGGCCCGGTCGTCGTCGAAGGGGGTGCGCCAGGCCAGCGGCAGGGTGGAGACGGTGCCGTCGGTGATGTCGTCGGGGAGCAGCGCGGCCAGCAGCCGGGCCAGATGGGTGGTGTGCTCCAGCCGCTCCGGATCGGTCCAGTCGGGCTTGTAGACGCGGTACTTGACCTCCTGGGCGCCGAACCCCTCGTACGGGAAGCCGTTGAGGGTCACCACCTCCAGGCCGCGGGTGTCCAGCGCGGTGCGCAGCCTGCGCAGTTCGGCGGGGTCGGCGCTCAGGGTGCGGGCGGCGTCACGGGCCAGCCACAGGCCGATGCCGAGCCGGTCGCGGCCCAGGCGGCGGCGGACCGGTTCACAGTGCAGCCGGAGCTGGTCCACGACGCCGTCGAGGTTCTCGGCGGGGTGGACGTTGGTGCAGTAGGCGAGGTGGACGGTGGAGCCGTCGGGGTGGCGGAAGCGCATGGGGTCTCCTCACCGTCCGGTCGGCGCGGCGGGGGCGCCGCGCAGGATGGAGTTGCCCTCGTGGGTGGCGGTGGTGGCGGTGTCCTCGACGTCGAGGTCCAGTTCGAGGCGGCCGCTGAGCCCGTAGAACGCGACCGGGTTGCGCCACAGCACCTGGTCGACGTCGTCCTCGGTGAAGCCCTCGGCGCGCATCAGGTCGCCGACCTTGCGGGTCTTGAGCGGATCGCTCCTGCCCCAGTCGGCGGCCGAGTTGACCAGGACCCGCTCGGTCCCGTACGCGCGGAGGATCGCGACCATCCGCCGCTCGTCCATCTTGGTGTCCGGGTAGACCGAGAAGCCCAGCCAGCAGCCGCTGTCCCTGGCCTCCTCGACGGTGGTCTCGTTGAGGTGGTCCACCAGGACGCGGTCCAGGGGCAGCGCGGACTCCTTCACCACGTCGAGGGTGCGGCGCAGCCCGGCCAGCTTGTCCCGGTGCGGGGTGTGGACGAGCGCGGGCAGACCGTGGTCGGCGGCCAGTTGGAGCTGGGTGGCCAGGGCGGTGTCCTCGGCCGGGGTCATCGAGTCGTAGCCGATCTCGCCCACGGCCACGACGCCGTCCTTGACGAGATAGCGCTCCAGCTCCTCCAGGACGGGGACGCAGCGCGGGTCGTTGGCCTCCTTGGGGTTGAGCGCGAGGGTGCAGTGGTGGGCGATGCCGTGCTGGGCGGCCCGGAAGGGCTCCCAGCCGAGGAGGGCGTCGAAGTAGTCGTAGAAGCTGGCGGGCGAGGTGCGGGGCTGCCCGAGCCAGAAGGACGGCTCGACCACGGCGCGCACCCCCGCCGCGTACATGGCCTCGTAGTCGTCGGTGGTGCGGGAGGTCATATGGATGTGGGGGTCGAAGATGCGCATCAGGACTCCTCACGGGTCAGGTCGCGGGCCAGGGCCAGTACGCGGTCCAGATCGCCGGGGACGGGGCGGCCGGCGGCGGTGCGCTCGCGGGCGTAGTCGGTGAGCATGCGGGCCAGCTCGCCGTCCCCGCGCGCCCTGCGCTCCCACTGCGCGACGGCGCTGAGGGGCACCCCGGTGAACAGGCACTTGAGCACGGCCTGCCGCCAGCTGTGCGGCGGGAGGTGGCGGGCGGCGTACGGGCCGACGGCGGCGGCCACCAGCCGGGTGTCATTGGTCCGCAGGGCGTCCTCGACGAGCGGGACGGCGTCGGGGCCGGTGAAGAGGGCGAGGTGCGGGAGCGCGCGCAGCACGGCCCGGCGCTCGGCGCCGGTGCCGTGCGCGTACAGCCTCGCGGCCGTCCGCGCGTCCGCGTCGGCGGCATGGAGGATGAGGATGCGGGCGGCGTCGGGGAGGTCGTGGGGGTCGAGGTCTTCGGCGGGGGTGGCCGTCTCGGCGGGGGGGGGCGGTCCGGCGGGGGGGGGGGGGGAGGAGGCCCCCCCCCC